>NZ_QGTM01000014.1 GCF_003182195.1 Halomonas sp. A11-A | reverse complement strand
TCTGGGTGCCGTCCATGCCATGCCTCCTGTCGTCGTGGAGGCCATATCCTGGCCCAGCTCAGGGGGCGAATTCCACACCCAACGACGAAGAGCCGAAGAGATACAGCCCCAGCAGGCGGATCAGCAGGATGGAGAAAGGCTTCATGGGGGCTCCCGGCTATGCTGGTGGCTCATCGTCCACGATGGGCGTCCCCAGCGTATCGATCATCACGCTGTGGCACTCCACCTCGAACCACTCATCGAAGCGCTTCAGGGTACGCTGAGGCCACAGCGTCGGGTCGGTGTACCACTCCTCCAGTTCCGACTCGAACAAGGTGCGCCAGTTGGCCTTGACCCACCGCCTCACCTCCGAAGGCGACTCCGTGACTGCATCGCTGACCAGATAGACGGTGCGGTCGCGGTTGACCTCCTCCTCGGTGATCGGCGTGCCACCCGGAGAGGGGTCGGCGTCGTTGATCCACTGCACGGCCGGGGCCTTGTAGCGCAGTAATAGCGCTGATCGATTCAGCATTGGTGTCTCCTCACCATGCCCGTAAATTTTCAAGCTCATGGGCACGCCCTGCCGTCTCCCGAAGCACGCACTCTTTTGCGGCGACCATCGCCAGCGTCCCGCCGGCGGTGGCATAGAACTGACAGTTGGCGTCCCGGTACTGGATCCACAGGCGCTGGGCAGCGAGAAGCTCCTGACGGCGTTCTTCCGAGATTTCGCTACGCAGCTTCTGGTAGGCACCGTTCAGGCGCGCGTCCTGCGTCCGGATCTCCTCACTGATGCAGTTCATCATATTGACGGTGACACCGCCCGAAGCATTCATGCAGCTGCCGTACCGCCCGGTATAGAGCTCATCTGCCGATGCCGACGAGGCGATTGCCAGGCATACAGCCACTGCAAAAAGACGTTTCATCATGGTTTCCCTACCCTCGCTGATGCTATATCTGGCTCTATGAAAATGACGACGAGCCTGTGGTTTCCGTTGCGGCCTTCTTGCGGCCCCTGCCCGCCGGCGTCTGCTTCGCCTTCTCCGCCTTGATCCGTTCCAGCAGCGCCGCGGCGGAGTGCTCGCCGCTGATCAATTCGGGGTGGGCCGCGCGCCACTCAGCGGTGAGCTCGCCGCGGAAGGCCTTGGCGAGAATGGACTGAGTCAGCTTATCGACGCGGGCCTGGGCGTTCGCGACCTGCTGCTCGATCTGATCGGCGAAGGCGAAGAGCTGGTCGACGCGGCGGACAATTCCATGCTGTGCATTGACACTTGGTAAATTGATCTTTATTTCTTTGACGGCTGCAAGGCTAATGTTCGCACGAGCAACATCAACTCTGTTACCAACCAGTGCCTCCACTCCATGCGGACTATTTAGGAAAATTTCCAAAAATCTTGGCAGACATCTTTTGCTATCAAGCCTAATCAGACAAACCGCCTGATTTATATTGGCTTTCTCCTGCTTCCTCCATACCGCACTACGCCCAATTGACGCCCCGACAATATTTGTCAGAACGTCATTTTCGGCGAGCAATGACCTTGCTTGCTTTTTATTGAACTCATCCTCAACATATTTAGGGCTAGAGAGAAGAAGCTCCATGCTGCCAACATTCTCACTTGTAACGAACATTGTCTGAGTAGGATCGTCCGTATAGCTTACTCCCTGCCATTTGGGAGAGGCTCCTTTTGTAACCAGCTCACTAATTTCTCCAATCGCAATTACTTCATATGGTGATTGCCCTTCTATCAACCTCCCACTTACCGCAGCCGCCAGCACAGACTTACGAAACCGCTTGAGGATAGCGGGAATGGCATCCAGGCGGGCTTTCAGGTTATTGACCTGAGCCAGCAGCTCATCCAGCTTATCGGCGATGACCTTCTGCTCTTCTGCCGACATCAAGGGGAAAGTATAATCGGCAACAAACTCCTTCGGCACGCGCTTATGCCCGACAGACCCGGACATATTAAGTTCACCACTATTCAGAAAATCTTTCGTTCTAACTAATGCCAACAGCAGCCGAGGATCTACAGCCTCTGCGCGGGGTCTGAGCACATGATACTCGGTGCTACCAGCTCCCCAACCGCAAGGGAATCCTTCGACAACGGTAGCCTTACCGTTCTCGAAGCAGGGGGTAATCTTAGCGAATAGCACATCGCCATCCTTGAATTGGGTATACCCCTTCTTCACGGCTTCCCACTTTCGAGTCTCGAACTCTGGTTTTTCGTGAAAAATGGTCGGCACACCCGACATGGGCATGAACCCGACTTCAAGCTCATCATCCAGCTTTTGCTTGGGATTGAGTTCGCACAGCTCACCCAGAGTCGTGCTCACCCACTCCTCCGGCAATACCCGCTCGCTCATGCCTTTACCTCATCGCTTGCGGCGTCATCCCCAAGCCCCAGCGCGTCGGCCAGCAGCCGCTTCTGGGCGGCGGCTTCGTCCTGGCTGCCGAGGGCGGCCATCAGGCCGTCGAGTTCGCGCAGGGCCTCGGTGAGCTCGCTCATCGCCTCGGCGGCGAGCACGTCGGGTTCGGGCAGGTTCTCGGCGGCGAGGCTGTCGGCATCCTTGAGCCAGCTGATATCCAGGGAATCGCCCTTGGTGTCGCGAATCCATTCGCGGCTAAAGCGGCGCCAGCGTGAGGTCTGCAGGCGCTCCTCCACTCCGGCATTGGCCTCGGGGTCGGCCTGTTTCTCGGCATCCACGTCCTCGGCGCCAAAGCTCCAGTCGCCCTCCTTCCGGGCGGCCAGCTGCTCGGCCAGGGCGTCGCTGCCCGTCGGGTTGTAGCACTGCTCGAAGGGCGCTAGGTGCGCCTCGGTGAAGGGGGTGCGCTTGCCGAAGCTCGGCATATTGGTGCGCAGGTCATAGACCCATACCTCGTCGGTGCAGCCCTCGTCCTGGTGGGGGTTCTCGGCGGTGCCGCGGGTGAAGAACAGCACGTTGGTCTTCACGCCCTGGGCGTAGAAGATGCCGGTGGGCAGCCGCAGCAGGGTGTGCAGGTGGCACTTCTCCATCAGGTCGCGGCGGATCTCGGTGCCCTGCCCCGCCTCGAACAGCACGTTGTCGGGCAGCACCACGGCGGCGCGGCCGCCGGGCTTGAGCCCGCGGTAGATATGCTGCAGGAAGGCGAGCTGCTTGTTGCTGGTGCGGAAGGTGAGGTCGTCGCGGGTGATGCTGGCCTCGCCGCCCTTGGCGGTGCCGAAGGGGGGATTGGCGAGGATCACATCAGCACGGGGCAGCGCCTTGCCGGCCTCGCCCAAGGCGTTGCCCAGGTGCACCACGCCCTCGTCGTCGCCCTCCATACCGTGCAGCAGGCAGTTCATCAGCGCCAGGCGACGGGTGCCGGGCACCAGTTCGATGCCGGTGAAGGCCTTGAGCTTCTGAAAGCCCTGGGCCTTGGCGTCGAGATCGAAGTGATCATCGGTCTGCTGCTTGATGTAGGCATCGGCGGCGATCAGAAAGCCCGCGGTGCCGGCAGCTGGATCTTGAATGGTTTCGCCGGGCTTGGGGCGCAGGCAGCGCACCATGGCGTTGATCAGGGCGCGGGGCGTGAAGTACTGGCCGGCGCCGGACTTGGTCTCGTTGGCGTTCTTCTCCAGCAGCCCCTCGTAGAGGTCGCCCAGGCCATCCTTCTGGGCGCTGAACCAGTCGATGCGGTCCAGGTCGCGGATCAGCTGCTCCAGGTGGCGCGGCTCGCGCAGGCGGGTCTGGGCGTCGGCGTAGATGGCGGCGATCAGCCGGTCGCTGCTCTTCGAGAGGTCGAGCAGCATCTGCTTGTAGTAGTTGAGCAGGGAAAGCCCCGAGCGCCCGGTGAGGTCCGGCCAGCGGGCGCCCTCGGGCAGGGCGTGGGCGCTGAGCAGCCCGGCCTGGGTGTTCTCGTACTCCATCTTGATAAACAGCAGCAGCACCAGCTCGGTGACGTAGTCGGAGTAGTTGATGCCGTCGTCGCGCAGCACGTCGCAGAGGTTCCACAGCTTCTGGACGATGTCGTTCTGGGTCATATCGGGTTCCGGTCGAGGCCGGCAGAGCCGGCCTTATTTGAAGTTGAGGCTGAAATTAAAATAAGCCGCGTCACTATTTTCACCAGCGTCATCATGACGCCGGGTACGACACCACCTCGTTGCTGTCCTCAGTCATCAGGCGAACCAGCTTGGGGTGCACGAAGAGCTTTTCGCGCCCGGCGCGGATCTCCTCGAGCACACCGATCTCGCACAGCTGCTGCAGATAGCTGGAGGCAGTCTGGCGCTTGGCGATATCGCACTCCACCAGGTTGTTGATGCGGCAGTAGGGCTGCTCGAAGATCACCTGCACCAGCTCATGGCTGTAGACCCTGGGCAACCGCTGCTGGATATAGCGGGTCGTATCCTCGATCAGCGTGCGGGTCGCCGCGATCTTGTCGGTGGTCCAGCGGGCGGTGTACTCCACCGCCTTGAGCATGTAGAGCAGCCACTCCTGCCACCGGCCTTCACGGGTCACGGCCAGCAGCAGGCGGTAGTAGTCGGCCTTGTGAAGCACGATATAGCGACTGAGGTAGAGGATCGGCAGCGACAGCAGCCGCTGTTCGATCAGGTAGAGAATGTTCAGCACCCGGCCCGTGCGTCCGTTGCCGTCCGTGAAGGGGTGGATCGCCTCGAACTGGTAATGGGCCACGGCCATCTTGATCAGAGGGTCGACGCCATCCTCCTCGTGTAGATAGCGCTCCCAATTCGCCAGCAGCTCACGCAGCGCCCCCTCCCCCATGGGCGGGGTATAGATGACCTCGCCGGTGGCCTGGTTGGCCAGGGTGGTGCCCGGCACCCGACGAATCTCCATATCGACGCCCTTGATGGTGCTGCAGATCTCCACGGCGGTATTGGTGCACAGAGGCCGCCTAGCCAGCTCTCGGTAACCACGGCTCAGCGCGGTGCGATAGCGCAGCGCCTCCTTGGTGGCAGGATCGGCGTGAGCATCTTCCTGGGCAAACTGGAAGAGCCTGTCGGTGGTGGTGACGATGTTCTCGATCTCGGAGCTGTCGCGGGCTTCCAGCAGGGGCAGCAGGTTGATGAGCAACCCTTGGTTGGGCAGAAGCTCACCGGCCTGCTTCAGCTCCGCCAGGGCCGCGCGAGCCGGAATACAGGCCTTGAGCACGGCCGGCGTCTCGAGCTCTTCAGCGGGCGGCAGCGGCGGCAGGCCGTTGTAGGGTTGGTCGGGGCGCCAGCTCATGTTCATTTTTTCCTGAAAAATCGACACGTCGTCAGCTTATGTCGATGGCATCGACATATCCAGGGGACGTGTCGAAAAAAGCGGCTTTCTTAAACATGTCCTCGAGACATGTCGACGCCATCGATATGTCCGCGCAACGTGTCGAAAAAATCGTGTTTCTTGAACATATCAGCTCGCCTCCCACAGGGCCTCGTTGAGGGCCTCGAGCACCTCGTCGAGGTGATGGTCGAGCACGGCATCCAGGCGCTTGATTCCTCCCTGCTCGGCAAAGCGCTGGTGAATGAAGTCGCGGTCGAGCACCACCTCGTGGGTGAGCTGCTTGGCCAGGCGGTCGAGCCACTTGCGCTGGGCGGGAGTCCAGCCGTGCAGGGCGTAGATGCGCTGCATGGCGTCGCGCACCCGCTGCTCGAAGGGCACCAGCGCCTCGCCCAGGGCGGCGCGACGGATATGGCCGACGATGCTGGCGGCGATCTCCTGGTTGGTGGCGTTGCGCCAGGCGCTCTCCAGCCGGGCCTCGCTATAGCCGGCGCCGTCGAGCAGCAGGCGCACCTCCTTCAAGGTCCCGCGGGTGAGGTCTCGGGGGCGGTTGACCACCACGCCCAGCGCCACGGAGTCGTTGAGCCGCTCGCGAATGAAGGCCTCGAAGCTCTCCAGGTAGTCGGCGGGCTTCTCGTGCACCCCGTAGCTCTGGGTGCGGCCCAGCAGCTCGTCGCTGCCTTCATAGATCAGCGGCAGGCGCTCGCTGCCGAGCAGCGCCTTCACCTCGGCTACCTGGCTGAGCAAGCCGGCATGCTGGTGCAGGAAGCCGGCCGCGGCCTGGGGGCCCAGCTCGCGCAGGTGCTTGTGAAGTTGATCAGGCGCCACGCCCCAGCTCTGCTCCAGCGCCTCCAACTGCTGGCGCAGGTCGTCGCGCCCTTCGGCGCGCTTGGTGGCCTTGCGCATCACCCGCATCAGCATCTGGCTGTACTGGTCGAGGACGTCATCGGCGTGGCTCTCCCCGGCCGCCTGGCCGGGGGCCGCCAGGGCCCGCGCCAGCTGCTCCGGGTCGCTGAGCTCCTCGTGCAGCTGCTCCAGGGTCACGCCGGGGTCCTTGACCAGCGGCTGCATGGTGTTGACCTCGGCGAGCGCCGCATAGAGGTCCACCGGATCGTAGATGGTGAACACCGTCTTGCCGATCTCGTCGCAGCGGCGGGTGGCGCGGCCGATCATCTGCTCATAGAGGATGCGCGACTTCACCCGGCGCAGGAACACCAGGTGGCAGATGCGCGGCACGTCGATGCCGGTGGTGAGCAGGTCCACGGTAATGGCGATATTGGGGTACTTGTCGTTCTTGTAGCGGCGGATCAGGTCGTCGACCTTGTCCGACTTGCCGGTGATCTTGGCCACCGCGGCTTGCCGGTAGGCGTCGCCGTAGTGGGCATGGAAGGCCTCGTCGAGCAGCCGCTTGACCATGTCGGCGTGCAGGTCGGTGGCGCAGAAGATCAGCGTCTTCTCCTCGCCGAAGGGGTCGAGCTCCCGGGCCAGCTGTTCGCAGATCACGCGGTTGAACTCCGGCGCGATCACCCGCCGGTTGAAGGCCTCGATCTCGAAGTCGAGCTCGTCCTCCAGCTCGGCGCTCTCCACCTCGCCGGTGCGCGAATCGATCAGGCTGACCGTCTCGCCCTTCGCGAAGTGGATGCCCTTCTGGCTGAGCAGGGTCTCGTAGCGGATCGGCGGCTCGTGGTCGATCAGCCAGTCATCGGCCACCGCCTCCCGGTAGGAGTAGGTGAACACCGGACGGCCGAAGATCTCGCTGGTGTGTTTGGCCGGGGTGGCGGTGAGCCCGATGCGCACGGCGTCGAAGTGGTCGAGCACGCGGCGGTAGCGGGAGAGATACTGGCCGGCGTCGCGGGTGGCCAGCTCCCCCTCGGTCATCTCCTGATCCAGGGTGTAGCCGCGGTGGGCCTCGTCCACGATGAGGCAGTCGTAGGCGTCCACCGGCGGCGGGTCGTCGGCCATGAAGAGCCGCCGTGCCATGGCCTGCACTGTGGCGACCTGCACCCGGGTCTCGGCCTCGGCGGCCATGTCGCCCAGGGTGGCGACGTTGTAGATCTGCGAGAGGGTGTGGTTCTGCTCCAGCGGCGCCTCGTCGAAGGCGTCCTGGGCCTGCTGGCCCAGGGCGGTGCGATCCACCAGGAAGAGCACGCGACGAAAGCGCTCGGCCTTCAGGAAGCGGTAGATCAGGCCGATGATGGTGCGAGTCTTGCCGGTGCCGGTGGCCATGGCCAGCAGCGCACGGGGCGCGCCGTCTTCCAGGGCGGCCTCCACGGCGCGGATGGCGTTCTCCTGATAGTCGCGCAGGCGCAGGTAGCCGAAGCCCTCCTCGCGCAGGCGCTGCTCGGCAAGGGCACGGCTGCGCTTGAGGCGGTCGAGCAGGCCCTCGGGGCTGTGGAAGTGCGGCAGCGCCCGGGCCAGGTTGCCGGGTTCGCGCACGTCGCGGAACCAGATGCCGGACTTCTCGGCCAGCTGCGGCAGATAGGGCCGGCCGTTGCACGAGAAGACGAAGGGCACATGAAAATGGCCCTCGGCGTCGTCGGGCCAGGCGACGGTGCGCCCCTCCTCCTCCCACGCCGGGGTGATGCCGCCGGCAAAGCCGCGCCGATCGAAGCCGCGGGCGTAACGCTCCGCCTGGGCGAGCTTGCCGGCCACGTCGATATTCTGGCGCTTGGCCTCCACCACGCCGATGGGAACCAGCCCATGGAACAGCACGTAGTCGGCGCGCTGGCCGTTGGGCAGCTCCCACTCGGCGATGGCGAGGGTCCGGCCGGCCTCGGGTCGCACGCCCTTCTGCCAGGTGAGCTCCAGGGTATCGGCCTCCCAGCCGGCCTCCTGGAGCTGCTGGTCGATCAGCAGGCGGGTGAGCTCTTCATCCAGACCCAGTTGGGCGTTGAGCGCGCGGTCGGCCTGACCGACCCGCTGGCGCAGCGCCCGGGGCGGCTCGCCTTCGGCCCCCGTGCGAGCCTGCTCGGCCAGGCGCCGCTGGAACTCCCGCTCGCGGCGTTCGAGTTCCGCCTGCTGGGCCCGCGACTGCTCGGCCAGGGCGCGGGCCTCCTCGTCCATGGCCTCGGCAAGCTCGGCGTACTCCTGCTTCTCGCGGGCTTCCAGCTCGGCCAGCTGGCGCTGGGCATCGGCCTGCTCGGTGGCAGTGACCAGCTCGCCCTGCAGGCGCGCCATCTGGGCCTGGAGCTCGCGCAGCTCGCGGCTGGGGTCTTCCGGTGGACGAAAGGCGCCGGGCTTGAAGTCGGGGTCGGCGAAGGCGCGATGGAACCACACCGCCAGGCTGCGGGCGACCTTGAGCCCCTGGATCGCCTCACGGTGCTGGGTGCGGAACTGGTGGGTAGCCCTGTTGCCTTCGATACGCAGCGTATGAAACAGCTCGCGCACGGTGGGGTCGAGCCCCAGGGCGCTATCGATACGATAGAGAAGGTCACGCTGGCCGGTACGCTCGTCCACTTCGATGCCCAGGCGCACGGCGATGTCCTGGGCCATGGCCTCGCCAAGCTGGCGCAGCTTGATCAGGGTGGTGTTGGGGTCGTGGCTGAAGGCGCGCTCGGCGCTGGCGGCGAGCTCGAGAAAGACCGGGTCATGGCCGGTTAGAAATGTGAAGTTGCCGCCGGCATCCTGCCCGGCGCTGCCGCCATCCCCGCGGCCTGGTGGTCCCTGCATAGGTGGTACCCGTTCCCGGTTTGCCTGAGCGTGACTCCCCCGCTCTCCCGGCAGGGTGGGTCCGACATATCCTTAGCCTGCCACTAATTCGGGGAGGGGGCCAGCGTCGGGCTGCCGGCCGTCTTGCGCACCAGAGCCATGGCGGCCTCCAGCTCGCGGGCGTTCTCCTCGAAGCGCTGCCGGCTCAGCGTCCAGCCCTGGGTGAGGTGCTCGCGCAGCACGCGGGTGGCCCACTGGCGGAAGCGGGTGCCTTGTGGAGACTTGACCCGATACCCCACCGAAATGATGACATCCAGATTGTAGTGCTCAATGTTCCGAGAGACCTTTCGCGCGCCCTCCTGTCGAACTATCCGGAATTTCCGGATAGTTGAATCACGCTCCAGCTCACCTTCGGAATAGACGTTCAGCAGATGCTCATTAACGGTGCGGACATCCTTGCCGAATAGCACAGCCATCTGCCTTTGCGTTAGCCAGACGGTGTCCTGCTCCACGTCCAGCCGCACCTCGACCTGCTGATCGGCCTCTTGATAGATGACGATGGGTGCCTGGCTACTGGTGTTCATATCCTGCTCCCTGATGCTGCGGCCTACCCCTGCCTGAACTTGCCGATGGCAGTCCCGGCTGGCGGTCCCTGGCAATGCGCTCTGTGGATGCTACGCCGTGGCGTTGATGTGCGCGAATCACCGACGGTGCCCCGCACCACCCCCCTACCGACAACAAGCCCGGCACACGGGCCGGGCTTGTGGCGTTCAGCGGCTGGCTGGCATCGCCTCAGCCGAGGCGATCGTGGCCGTTATCGAGGAAGGGGTAGTCGGTGTATCCCGTCGCGTCGCCGCCGTAGAAGGTGCTGGGGTCGGGCTCGTTGAGCGCGGCGCCGACCCGGAAGCGCTCGGGCAGGTCGGGGTTGGCGATGAAGGGGCGGCCGAAGGCCACGGCATCGGCGGTGTTGTCATCCAGGCGGGCCTGGGCGCGTTCGGCGTCGTAGTTGCCGCAGTAGATCAGCCCGCCCTTGAAGCGCTCGCGCATCTGCTCACGGAAGCCCTCGGGGAAGGTAATGTCACCACCGGCCCAGTTGGGCTCGTTGAAGTGGAGGTAGGCCAGGCCGCGACGGTTGAGCTCGTCGGCGAGGTACAGGGCCATCGCCTCGGGCTCCTCGTCGGTGAGGCCGAACAACTCGATGAAGGGGGTCAGGCGGATGCCGACCCGCTCGGGCCCGAACACCTCGACCACGGCATCGACCACCTCCAGCGGGAAGCGCGCCCGGTTCTCGATGGAGCCGCCGTACCGGTCGGTGCGCCGGTTAGTGCCGGTGGCGAGGAACTGGTTGAGCAGGTAGGCGTTGGCCGCATGCACCTCGACCATGTCGAAGCCCGCCCGCTTGGCGCGCACGGCGGCCTGGCGGTAGTCCTCGACGATGCCGGGGATCTCTTCGGTCTCGAGCGCCCGCGGCGTGCTGGTGGGGTGCGGCCCCGCTGTGCCGTCCTCGAACTCGACGAAGCATTCCGCCCCCTCGGCCTTGAGGGCGCTCGGTGCCACGGGCTGCTGGCCGTCGGGCTGGACCATCTCGTGGGAGACACGCCCCACGTGCCACAGCTGCAGGGCGATGCGCCCGCCCTTGGCGTGAACGGCCTCAACGACGCCCTTCCAGCCGGCTTCCTGCGCGTCGGTCCAGATCCCCGGCGTGTAGACGTAGCCGCGGGCGGTGGGCGAGATATTGGTGGCCTCGCTGATGATCAGCCCGGCGCTGGCGCGCTGGCCGTAGTAGATCTGCTGCAGGGTGCCGGGGACGCTGTCCGGGGTGCGCGAACGGGTCAGCGGCGCCATGATCACGCGATTGGGCAGGCTCAGGCTGCCGAGCTTGAGCGGGGTGAAGAGAGATGTATCCGGCATCGAAGCCTCCTGCTGAAAATGAATGGACGTATATCCATCGTAGCCCGACATCGTAAGCCGGTTAATGGCTGCTGTCAGAAACAGTGACAACATCGACCGGATAGCCTGGGACTATGACGCCCAGGCCATCTAATAGATCGACAGCCCCAGTCGCCCGGCCAGCTCGGAGATCATCGCGAGCGCGCGGCTGGAGTTGCCATGGCGGTTGAGCGGCGGACTCCAGGCAGTGATCACCCCCTGCCCCGGCACGATGGCGATGATGCCGCCCCCCACGCCGCTCTTGGCCGGGAGCCCCACGGTAAAGGCAAACTGACCGGACTGGTCGTACATCCCGCTGGTGGAGAGGATGGCGTTGACCCGGTGCGCGTCCCGGGGCGTGGTGATGACCTCACCGCTCGGTGGGTGCACCCCCCGGTTGGCCAGGAACAGCAGGCTGCGCGCCAGTTCCTCGCAGCTCATCTCCAGCGAGCACTGGAAGAAGTAGTGGGCCAGCACCTCCTCCACCTCGGCCTCGAGGTTGCCGAAGCTCTTCATCAGGTGGGCCAGGGCGGCATTGCGGCTGCCGTGGCGCGTCTCCGAGGCCAGTACCGACTCGTTGATATCGCAGCGCTCGCTGCCGGCCAGGCGGCGCACGAAGCTAAGGAAGGCCTGGCGGCTGGCGGAGAAGTGCGACACCAGGATATCGGCCACCAGGATAGCGCCGGCATTGATGAAGGGGTTGCGCGGGATGCCGTGCTCCCACTCCAACTGAACGATGGAGTTGAACGGCTGACCGGAGGGCTCCATGCCCACCCGCTGCCAGAGCTCGTCGCCCATGCGCTGCATGGCCAGCACCAGGCCAAACACCTTGGAGATGCTCTGGATCGAAAACGGCACTCCGGCGTCGCCGGCGGCATGGACCTCGCCATCCAGGTTGGCGAAGGCGATGCCGCAGCGGCTGGCCTCCACGCTGGCCAGCGCCGGGATATAGTCAGCAACCCGGCCCACACCGGGACTCGACACCGCGGCCGCGTGAATCTCCTCCAGGGCCTGCCCCAGGGGCGCCCCCGCCCCGGGAAATGCCGTCATGTCATTGCTCCTCATTCAAGTGTCAGGTGTCAGGTACCTGCCTGAGCGGCACCCATGATGCAGAGAAAAGCGGCGGGCTTCCTCGAAGCCCGCCGCGGTCTCGCCTGCCCGGCATCGTGTCCGGGCCCTTGGCCTTGCCGGGGATCAGTAGCCCAGGTAGTGGCCAACCACCAGGGCGATCCAGCACATGCCGTAGATTAGCACCAGCAACGGCGTGATGACGCGCAGCCACTGGGCGTAGGAGACCTTGCCGAGGGCCAGCATGGCGAGGGTGCCGCCCGAAGTGGGCACGATCAGGTTGGTCAGGCCATCACCCACTTGGAAGGAGGTGATCATCAGCTGGCGGCTCATGCCGATAAGATCGGCCAGCGGGATCAGGATCGGCATGGTCACCAGCGCCTGGCCAGAGCCGCCGGGAATGAACAGGTTGATGATCCCCTGGATGACGCTTGAGACCACCGCGGCCAGGGCAATGGGCATGTCGCCTACTAGAGTGCTCAGCGAGTTGACGATGGTGTCGATGATCTGGGCGTCCTGAAGGATCACCTGGATCGAGGCGGCCACCCCGATCACCAGGGCGCCGGCGGTCACCGAGGCCGCCCCTTCCATCATCTGCTTCACCAGCTCGTTGGCCCCGAGGCCGTTGGCGAAGCCGATGACGATCGCCATGAGCAGGAACATGGCGGCAATCTCATTGATGTACCAGCCGCGGGTGAAGACGCCCACCAGCATGATCAGCAGGCCGGTCACGAAGATGCCCAGCGTGATGATGTTGGTCCGGGTCAGGCGGTAGTCCTTGAGCTGCTTGGTCAGCTCCGCCGGCTGGTTGTCGTGATAGTCGACGTTGACCACATAGCGGCAAATGAACACGGTCAGCGTGGCCAGGCAGGCCACCACCATCAGGGTGCGCAGCCACCAGCCGGAAAAGGTCGGCAGCTCGCCGATACCCTGGGCCACGCCCACGGTGTAGGGGTTGATGGGCGACAGCGCGAAGCCGATGCCGATGCCGCCCACGGCCATCACCACGCCCACCAGGCGCGAGCAGCCGATGGCGGTGGCGATCAGCACCCCGATCGGCACCAGGGCAATGTTGTTCTCGAAGCCCACGGCGACGCCGAAGAAGCCATAGATGAAGGTGCCGGCCGCGATGATCAGGTTGCGGCTCTTCACGCTGTCTTCCGCGCCCACCTTGTGCACAGCCACGCCGATCGCGTTCTCCAGGGCGCCGGTGCGCTGCAGGATATGGAAGAGCCCGCCGGCGATGAAGACGATGAACAGGAACTGGGAAGCGTTGACCAGCCCCTCGGGGATGGCCACGAAGATCCGGAAGATATGCAGGTTGGCCACGTCGGCCAGGTAGTCGAAGGACCCGGGTATCACGGTGGTCTGGCCGTCCACCGTCTCCCGCTCGAACTCGCCGGCGGGCACGATGAAGGTCATCAGGTAGGCGGCGACGAGAATCAGGAAGATCAGGACCATGGGGTCCGGAACCTGCCTGTACCACTTGCGCTCCGTCGTCGCGGGGGCGGTGCTGCTCTGTTGCTGTTGTTGGCTCATGATCAACCCTCGAGTCTCTTGGAGGTCTTGTCGGAATGGTGGACAGGGAAGGTCATGCCGACGGCTGACGGTCCGCCAGTCGCTGGCATGCATGGGCGAGCACCTCGACGGCAACGGTCAGGTCCTCGGGTTCGATGGCTTCGCTGGGGTGATGGCTGATGCCCGCTCGGCAGCGCACGAAGAGCATGCCGATCTCGCAGAGGTCGGCCATGGCCAGGCCGTCATGGCCGGCGCCGCTGAAGAGCACCCGCGGCTCGATGCCGCTCTCCCTCACGGCGGCCTCCAGGGTCGCGATCAGCCCGGGGGAGCACGGAACGGCCCCCTGCTCGTAGGTCTGGGCGTGGTCATAGGTGAGGCCGAGGGCCTCGAGCGAGGCGTCGATGCGCTCGAAGAGCTGGCGCCGGGCGTGCCGTCGAATGTCGTCGTCCGGGGAGCGCAGCTCGATGCTCAGGGTGGCGGTCTGGGGGATGACGTTGACGCCGTTAGGGGCGTTCTCGATCTTGCCCACCACGCCGACCAGATCATCGGTCTCCTTGCACAAGGCATCGACATGGCGGATCACCTCGGCGGCGCCCACCAGGGCATCCCGGCGTAGCGCCATGGGCACCGTGCCGGCATGGCCTGCCATGCCTTGCACCTCTATCCGATGGCGCTCGATACCGGTGATAGCGCTGACCACGCCGACCGGCAGCCCGGCCTGCTCCAGCTGCGGCCCCTGCTCGATATGGGCCTCCAGGAAGGCGATGACCTCTTCGGAGCGATAGCGGTCCTCAGGGATGCGGGCGGGGTCGCAGCCGAAGGCCTGCAGCGCCGCCTCGAGGGTCACCCCCTGGTCGTCGGTGGCCTCGAGCATCTCCGGGTCGAAGCGGCCCGCCAGCACCTTGGAGCCCAGCAGCGTGGAGCTGAAGCGAGTCCCTTCCTCGTCGCTGAAGGCCACCACGTCGATGTGGAACGGCAGCGCGATCGCGTTCTCCCGCAGGTACTTCACCAGGGCCAGGGGCAGGATCACGCCCATCATGCCGTCGTACTTGCCCCCGCTCGGCACGGTGTCCTGATGCGAGCCGATCAGCAGCGTCCGGGCAGAGGGGTCAGCGCTGGCGTATCGGCCGATCAGGTTGGCGGCGCTGTCCATCCGCACCGACATGCCCAGCTCGCTCATCCAGTGGGTCAGGGCGTCCAGCACCGCGCGGTGTTCCCGCGAAGCGCACAGCCGGGTCACACCCTCACGCTCGACGTCGTGGGTCTCGGTGAAGCGGGAGGCAGCTTCCAGCCACTCCCAAGCCTGGCGGCCTGCCTGTTCCAAGGTAAACGTCATGGTCACCTCGCCTTGGGGGCGGGTGCCTCTCCGGCAGCCCGCCAATTTATAATGATAAATTAGGCTAGGTGACCGCTTTCCGGCATGTCAACCGCTCGCCCGGCCATCCGGGGCGATCGGAAAGGGGCAATCGACGGGGAAGGCCCGGCGCGTCAGGCAGTTGCAGGCCGCCCAACGCAGAAAGGGTTATACCTTTGTCTAACCCTTCACAGCAATAAATAGCAGGCGTCTTCGCGGGCACATGGCCTAGTGGCGGTGAGGGTCATCCAGAGTAGGCAACCGCTCCAGGAAGGCCTGATGATCGGCGTCCTGCTCAAGACGTTGGTGGAGCGCACAGAGGTCGGCCACCGCGTCAGGGGCGTCGTCGATGCGCAGGTCCAGCGGCAGCCCCCCCGGCGCACGCACCTTGAGCGCCGCCGAACGGGTACCGCGATGGTCGCCCCCGTGGCGCTGGGCAGCGAGCAGGGCCGCCAGCAGGGCATGGGCCAGCCCCTGCTCCTCCAGGGCCTGCCGGTAGGCGGCCACCATTGCCGGCACCACCTCGTCGCTGGCCAGCATGTTTCCCGCCGCCACCAGCCCTGGGGCGAGGTGCAGGCCGGTGACCGGGACGTTCTCGTCTCCGGTCCAGCCGGCCGCCTGGCCGCTGGCATCCATCAGGGCGACCTGCCGCCACGCCTCGCCGTGGTCGCGGCGGCGCAGCGCGTCCACCGCCGCCACCACCGGCTCACCGCGGGCCAGTCGCGCCAGCCCCTCCTCGGCGGCCATCACGCTGGTGCTGAAGCCCTGGGTGATGGCCGCGCCGACCCCGGGCATCAGATGGGGCACGAAGCCGCCGAGGGCGGGCCCGCCGGTGGCGCAGGCCACCCCCAAGGTCCGGGAATCGCGCGCCAAGGCAATCAGGCTGAAGGTCATGGGCATCCTCGCTGGTGGTGGTCGGGGGTGAAAGGGGCGAGAGCGTTATTTATCATGATAGAACACCAGGGTCGTCAACCCCCGGCAGGCAGTGGACATCCCCACCGGCCCCGTGGATGATCGGCCGCAGGTCCCAATAGGCACCGGGACGGATGCCACAGGCGCAGGATGAACCGTTGCAGGGAGTCTCATGAATCGAGCACGACAGCCAGGCCGTCGCAAGCGCACCGAGGTGATCGGCGACGCCGTGAAGGAGTACATCGCGCGCCACGGCCTGAGCCCGGGCGACCGCCTTCCCCAGGAGCCGGAGCTGATCGCCGCGCTGGACGCCTCCAAGGGCACCATCCGCGAGGCGCTGCGGGGGCTGGAGGCCCAGGGCCTGATCCAGACCCGCACCGGCCCCGGCGGCGGTGCCTTCATCAGCGAGGTGAGCGATGACCGCGCCATGGAGCTGCTGGGCAACTACTTCTTCTTCAAGCCGCCGACCATCCATGACATCTACGAGGTTCGCAAGGCGCTGTGGCCCGCGCTGGTGACCAGCCTCGACGGCGTGCTGGATGACGAGGCCTTCGCTCGCCTCGAGGCGGTGACGACCTACTACGATCACCCGCCGGCGTCGCTCGAGGAGGAGCGCCTCCAGCGCATCAAGGAGCTGGAGTTCCACCTGGTGCTGGTGGACTACTGTCCCAACCCGCTGCTGGCCCTGATGTGCCGCTTTCCCATCCGCCTGCTGATGAGCATGACGGTCTGCCAGCGGATCTACGCGCAGCCCTACCCCGAGCTTCGCCAGCGGGGCTACCACTACCAGCGGCATCTGATCGAGGCGCTGCGGCGGCGGGACACCGAGGCCGCACGCCGGATCGTCAGCGACCACATGCAGGCGGCCCAGGCGCTGATGGAGGAGCGCGAGGCACTGCTGGAGAAGACCTTTTTCAAGGCCGATGGCGAAACAGGAGCAGGTCCCAGCCGTGAATACCTGGCGCTCAGCGACTTTACCGAGGCCGGTGTAAGAAGACGTGGCGGAGAGTCCCCATAAGCTGCCCCCAGCCCGCCTCCGGCCACCCCGCGGTCGTGATAGGATTTCCCTCACCGATACCAAGGAGCGCGCCATGACCGCCGCCGAGATGCTTGAACGCCTGGTGGGCTTTCCTACCGTTTCCCGGGATTCCAACCTCGACCTGATCGCTTTCGTGGAGGACTACCTCGACGAGCATGACGTACCCCACTGGCGGGTGGAGAGCGACGATGGCAAGAAGGCCAACCTGCTGGCGCGCATCGGGCCGGAGGTGGCCGGGGGCGTGGTGCTCTCAGGTCACACCGACGTGGTGCCGGTGGACGGCCAGCCCTGGTCCACCGATCCCTTCACCCTGGTCGACAAGGGCGACGGCCGCCTCTACGGCCGCGGCACCTGCGACATGAAGGGCTTCATCGCCTGCGCCCTGGCCGAGGTGCCGCGCTGGGTGACCCTCGAGCTCGAGACGCCCATCTGGCTGGCGCTCTCCTACGACGAGGAGGTGGGCTGCATCGGCGCGCCGCGCATGATCGAGCGGCTGATGGCCGAGCACCCGCGACCCGCCGCGGTGATCGTCGGCGAGCCGACCCTGATGCACCCGGTGGTGGCCCACAAGGGGGCCACCAACCTGCGCACTACGGTGACCGGGCGCGCCAGCCACTCCAGCCAGGTCAACCAGGGGGTCTCGGCGATCCATGTGGCGGCGCGGCTGGTCACCTATATCGAAGAGGTGATGGCGGAGCTGCGCGCCGAGGGGCGCGTGGACGAGGCCTTCAACGTGGTGCACTCGAGCCTGCACGTGGGCAAGATCGCCGGCGGCACGGCGATCAACATCATGGCCCGGGAGTGCGTCTTCGAGTGGGAGATTCGCCACCTGCCCTCGGACCGCTTCGAGGAGCTGCTGGGTCGGGTCAACGCCCGGGCCGCCGAGCTCGAGGCGGAGATGCGTCAGCGTGCGCCCCAGGCGTCCATCGTCACCGAGGCCCTCAACGAGACGGTGCCGGCGCTGGCCGACGACAACAACGCCGAGGTGCTGGCGCTGTGCCATGCGCTGCTGGGCGAGCGCCCCGCCGGCGCGGTGGCCTACGCCACCGAGGCGGGCCAGTTCCAGCGCCAGGGCCTGCCCACGGTGATCTGCGGCCCGGGCAGCATCGGCCAGGCCCATCAGCCCGACGAATATATCGACATCGAGCAGCTCGAGGCCGGCGCGGCGTTCATGACCGCCCTGGGCGAGCGGCTGCGCCGCGCCTGACTCTCACCGCCGAAGACGCGCATCCCGACACAGGCCCCCTGATCCAGGAAGAGGATACCCCCTATGCCCCGACTGCTGATCGTCAAGACCGGTGACGCCTTCCCCGAGGTGGTGGAGGCCCACGGCGACTTCGAGGCGCTGTTCCAGCAGGCGCTGGCCGCCGCCGGCTTCGACGCTGAGGTGTTCGATGCCCGCCACGAGCCGCTGCCCGCCCTCGAGGAGATCGACGGCCTCTATATCACCGGCTCCCACGCCATGGTCAGCGACGCCGAGCCCTGGAGCGAGGCGCTGAAGCCCTGGCTGGTGGAGGCGCGCGAGCGCAATACGGCCATGCTCGGCGTCTGCTACGGCCACCAGCTGATGGCCGCGGCGTTCGGCGGGGTGAGCGACTACCATCCGGCGGGGCGCGAGTCCGGCACCCATGAGGTCACACTCACCGAGGCGGGACGCGCGGACGCCCTGCTCGGCCAGCTGCCCGAGCGCTTCCCAGCCCAGCTGACCCACGCCCAGGCGGTGCTCGAGGCGCCGGAAGACGCCGTGGTGCTGGCCCGCAACGCCCACGACGCCCACCAGGCGCTGCGCTACGGGCCGCGCCAGTGGAGCGTGCAGTTCCACCCCGAGTTCACCCCCGAGGTGATGCGCGCCTACCTGGCCCGCCAGGTGGCGGCGCTACGCGACCAGGGCCAGGACGCCCACGACCTGATGCGCCGCGTCACCGACACCCCCGAGGCACGTTCGCTGCTGGTGCGCTTCGCCAAGGCGGTGGCAGGGGAGCCCGGCATCGCCTGAGCGGCGCGCCCCGCCATGCGGCCGGGCCGAGCACGGGGCCCGCTCGAGGCCCGCTCGAGGCCCCGCTCCCACATGACTCTTACTCCTTGCTGGCAGACGATTCAGGGCTCACAACGACAACAGGCCGGAGCTGAGCTCCGACCTGTCGGGGGGGGGGGGGGTGGTGCCGCCCGCTGGGCGGCAACCGTTACCTCAGGCGCGTGACGGGCGACGAATCGGCGCGTCACCATCCTCGCGACGACGGCGCGGGGCCCGCTCGGGGGCGCCGCTGTCCTCGCTGATCTCGAGTGCGCGGCCGGCGACGCGGGCGCGGGCCATCTTGGCCAGGATGCTGGCCGGCAGCGAGCTCGGCAGCTCCACCACGGAGAAGGAGGTGCGGATATCGATGCGGCCGATACGCGAGCCCTCGATGCCGCCCTCGTTGGCCAGCGCCCCGACCAGCTGGCCTGGCTTGACGCCGTCCTTGTGGCCCACGGAGACGCGGTAGCGGGTCATGCCTTCGCTCGGGCCGCGGCTCTCACGGCGCGGCGGCTTGCCATCGCGGGTGGGTCGATCGTTGCGGGCTTCCTTGCGCGGCGCCTGCATGCGGCCGATGGGGGCCTCGTCGGCACGGGCCAGGCGGGCGAAGGCGCAGGCCAGCTCGATGGGGTCGTAGCCCTCCTCGACCAGGCGGCCCACCAGGGCGCGCTGCTCCTCGGCACCGGCGGTCAGCGCGGCGATCACCTTCTGGTGGAAGACCTCGTCGCGATGGGAGCGGATGGCGGCCTCGTCGGGTACCTCCATCTCGGTCATCTTCTGGCCGGTGGCCTGCTCGATCCAGCCCACCTTGCGGCCTTCGCGGAAGCCCACGAAGGTGATCGAGATGCCGGTACGCCCGGCACGGCCGGTGCGGCCGATGCGATGGGTGTAGGCCTCGGAGTCCTGGGGCAGATCGTAGTTGAAGACGTGGGTGATGCGCGGCACGTCGAGGCCGCGAGCGGCCACGTCGGTGGCGATCAGTACGTCGACCTTGCCGCGCTTGAGACGCTGGATGGTGCGCTCGCGCAGGCTCTGGTCCAGGTCACCGGAGAGGCTGGCCACGTTGACGCCGCGGGCGGAGAGCTGCTCCATCAGGGTGGTACAGGCGGCCCGGGTGCGCACGAAGACGATGGCGGCATCCACCGGCTCGACTTCCAAGATGCGCGACAGCGCCTCCAGCTTGGCACCGCCATCGACGCGCACCAGGCGCTGCTCGATGTTCTCGCCGGTGGTAGTGCGCGACTCGATGGCCACCTTCACCGGGTCTACCAGGTAACGGTTGACGATGCGCTCGATCTCGGTCGGCAGGGTCGCGGAGAAGAAGACCCGCTGGGCTTCCTTCGGGGTGTCGGCGACCACGCGCTTGACGTCGTCGATGAAGCCCATGCGCAGCATCTCGTCGGCCTCGTCCAGCACCAGGGCGGAGAGCCCGTCGAGCTTGAGGCTGCCGCGATCGAGGTGATCGATGATCCGGCCGGGGGTACCGACCACGACCTGGGCGCCACGCTTCAGGGCACCCAACTGCTCGCGATACTCCTGGCCGCCGCACAGGACCGCCACTTCCAGGCCCTGGAGGTTCTGGCCATAACGGCTAAAGGAGACGGCCACCTGCTGGGCCAGCTCGCGGGTCGGCGCCATCACCAGCACCTGGGGTTCGCGACGGGTCAGCTCGAGCCGGGAGAGTAGCGGCAGGGCGAAGGCAGCGGTCTTGCCGGTGCCGGTCTGGGCCTGGCCCAGCATGTCACGCCCTTCCAGCAGGGCCGGAATGGTCTGAATCTGGATCGGCGAGGGGGTCTCGTAGCCCAGGGTCTCGACAGCAGACAGAACGGCGGGCAGCAGAGCGAGGTCACCGAAGCTCGGCGAGGCGACAGAAGTCGGGGTCATCAATCACACCTTGGTAGGCCGGGGTTGCCGGCAAAAATTCATTGGCGTCCCTGACGCGAACAATACGGTCAGGCGTGCGGCGCCCTTCAGGGGCAGCAGCACGGGACATCGGAGTCGGGGACGCCGGTCGCACCAGGCATCGGGCCCATGCCATCGAGGATGGCGATCAGGAACCCTGTGGCGACCATTTGCGCCGATCTCGCCAGGGTGGCGGGATCTCGGTGGCGCTCCATCTACACAATTCGAACGCTTGCGGCCAGCGAGTGTCACTGGGCCTGGCGTTGCGGCGCGCATCCTGTGCTCGGTCGAGGACCGGCGGCGGTGGCGTCGTACATGATGGTGGGGTCAGCACATGCGAGGAAGGTCGCATGCTACCATCGCCACCCCGACCTGGCCAGCCTTTTCGCCGGGCCCACCGCTCTTTCTGCTCAGGGAGACACGCCATGCCGACACTGTGGGTCGACGCCGACGCCTGCCCCAAGGTGGCGCGCGAGATCATCGTGCGCGCCGCCGAACGCACCTCGACCGCCGCCTGGTTCGTGGCCAACCACGCGGTACCGCTGCCCCGCTCGCCGTGGGTCAAGGCACTGGCGGTAAGCCAGGGCTTCGATGCCGCCGATGACGAGATCGTCGAGCGCCTCCAGTCGGGGGACCTGCTGATCACCTCCGACCTGCCGCTGGCCATGGCGGCCATCGAGCGCGGCGCGAAGGTGATGACCACTCGCGGCGAGGCCTTGAACGAGAACAATATCCGCGCCCGGGTCCAGATGAGGGACTTCATGGAAACCATGAGAGCCAGCGGCGAGCACACCGGCGGGCCGAGGGGCTACTCAGACGGAGACCGCCGCGAGTTCGCCAATGCCCTGGATCGCTGGCTGGCGAAGAACGCCTGAGGTTGAGCGCGCCTACGACTTCTCGCGGATGCCCTGGCCCGGTAGGCGCTCGCGGTCGTGGGGGCGGTCGAGCTCCAGCAGCGGGCCGAGGGGCACGATGCGGGTGGGATTGATGGTGCCGTGGCTGTAATAGTAGTGGCGCTTGATATGGTCGAAGTCGACCGTCTCCCGGATGCCCGGCCACTGGTAGAGCTCGCGCACGTAGTTCGAGAGGTTCGGGTAGTCCTCGATGCGGCGCAGGTTGCACTTGAAGTGGCCGCGGTAGACGGCATCGAAGCGGATCAGGGTAGTGAAGAGGCGGATATCGGCCTCGGTGAACCACTCGCCAGCCAGGTAACGGTGCTCGGCCAGGCGCGCCTCCATGCGGTCGAGCGCCTCGAACAGCGCCACCACGTGCTTCTCGTAGACCTTCTGCTCGGTGGCGAAACCCGACTTGTAGACGCCGTTGTTGATGTGGTCGTAGACGTCGGCGTTGACCTCATCGATGGTCTCGCGCAGGTCCTCGGGATAGAAGTCGAGGCGGTTGCCGGTCAGCTCATCGAAGGCGTCGTTGAACATGCGCAGCAGCTCCGAGGACTCGTTGTTGACGATGCGCCGCTGCTGCTTGTCCCACAGCGCCGGCACCGTCACCCGGCCGGTGTAGTGCGGGTCGGTGAGGGTGTAGAGCTCGCGGTGGTAGGTCACGCCGTTGACCGGGTCGCCGCTGGAGCCCTCGGCCACGTTGTAGGTCCAGCCCTCGTTGAGCATCAGCGGGCTGACGTGGGAGAGGCCGATCAGCGCCTCCAGCCCCTTGAGCTTGCGCAGGATCATCACCCGGTGCGCCCAGGGACAGGCCAGCGAGACATAGAGGTGGTAGCGCCCGGCCTCGGCGGGCAGGCCCGGCTGGCCGTCGGGCCCCTTCTCGCCACCGGGGGTCACCCAGTCACGCAGCTTGGCGGATTCGCGCACGAACTCGCCGCCGTGCTTGTCGGTGTCATACCACTGGTCGTGCCACTTGCCGTTGACCAGAAGGCCCATAAAGCGCCTCCTCTGAGGGCGACCCCTGGCCGCCGATGGATCGTGATGCCACCATCCTATTGCGAAACCATCGACTCTTCAGCGCATATTCTGGGCTCAGTCATTCGATAAAATTGAATCATTCTTGACCAGGCAGCCCCTCGCCCCCAGGGCCAGCGCCTCGGCCAGGGCCCGGGTGGCCGGGCCGGCGCGGTCGCGGTCGCGGTGGATCAGCTGGACCGGGATCTCACGCACGCCGCCGACGGAGAGCGGCAGCGGCTTCAGCCGCCCCGCCGCAAGGGGGCCCTGAATGCGCGTCTCCGGCAGCCAGGCGAAGCCCAGGCCTCGCTGCACCATGTCGATGGAGGTCTCCAGGTGGCTCACCGTCCAGCGCTGCTCGGCCTTGAGCCAGCCCGAATCCAGGGACTGACGCTGCGCCGAGTCGCGCACCACCAGCTGGCGGTGCTGCACCAGGTCGCGCAGGTCTAGCGAGCGTTCCAGATGGTGCAGGGGGTGGTCGGGGTGGGCCACCGCCAGGAAGCGCACGGTGACCAGCGGCTCACCCAGGAAGCCCTGGGCCGAGAGGCCGGAGATCACGAGATCCGCGCTGCCGTCGTAGAGCTTCTCGATGCCGCCGTTGAGCACCGTTTCGTGCAGCTGGACCCGCACATAGGGGTAGGCCTCGGAGAAGGCATTCAGGGCGCGGGCCAGGGCGTCCGAGGGGAACACCTGATCCACGGCCAGCACCACCTCCGCCTCCAGCCCCTCCGCCAGGCGCCCGGCCACGTCCTCCAGGGCCGTGGCGCTCTCGATCAGCTGGCGGGCGCGGCGCAGCAGCAGCTCGCCGGCCTCGGTCAGGCGCACCTGGCGGCCGACCGGCTCCAGCACCTGGACGCCGAGCAGCTCCTCGAGCTTGTGCACCGCATGGTTGAGGGTGGAGGGGCTCTTGTGGATCGCCTCGGCGGCGCGGGCGAAGCCGCCGTGGTCGACGACCGCGGCCAGCATCTGCCACTGGGCCAGGGTGACGCGTGACATTTCGATACCCTCGAATAAACAAAGCGAAGTAATGCGCTTAAGCTTCGAAAAAATCGGCCTAGAATGCCAGATATCGCTTCATAAAGAAGCCCTCACGACAGCCAGAGACCCCTATCATGACAGCTCCCCTCCTTCGCCAGGTCGATCGCCTCCACCCCAGCCAGCCGAGCCAGGACGGTGACGGCGTCAAGATCAAGCGGATCCACGATTTCGGCGGCGGGCTGGACCCCTTCCTGATGCTCGACGAACTGGGTTCGGATCGTCCCGACGACTATATCGGCGGCTTCCCACCCCACCCTCACCGTGGCATCCAGACCCTCACCTACGTGATCCACGGTGGCCTGACCCACGAGGACCATATGGGCCACTCCAGCACCATTCACGCCGGCGACGCCCAGTGGATGCACACCGGGCGCGGCATCATCCACTCCGAGATGCCGCTCACCGACCACCATGGCCTGCACGCCTTCCAGCTGTGGTTGAACCTGGCCGCCAGCGAGAAGATGAGCCCGGCGGCATACCGCGACGTGCGCGGCGACGAGATGCCACGACTGGCCGGCGCCGAGGCCGAACTGATCGCCCTGGGCGGCCGCTGGGCCCGAGATGACGGCGAGGCGGTGACGGGCCCCCTGGACGCTCTGGCCGGCAACGGGGGCGTGGCCCACCTGCGCCTGGCGGCGGGGGGCGAGCTGACCCTGCAGGCCGACGCCCCTACCCTGCTGGCCTACGTGTTCGAGGGCGAGTTTCAGGTGGGCGATACCCGGGTGCCGGCGGGCCATCTGGCGCGACTCTCCACCGGCGACCACCTGGCACTGGCCAGCGCCACGGGCGGCCAGGCCCTGCTGCTGGCGGGCACCCCCCACCGGGAGCCCGTCGCCCACTATGGCCCCTTCGTGATGAACAGCCAGACCGAGCTCCAGCAGGCGCTGCGCGACTATCGCGACGGCACCCTCACCGGCTGATTGGCACCGCTCCGGACGAACAGGGGTTGATTTTTCACTCTCGCACGGGCCCAATGGATAGTTAGCAAACACCGTTTCTGAACCGGCTGGCCGCGCTGCACCGGAGCGCGGCTAATCCTACTGTGCATACGTACAGCCTAGGCACACCATACGTCATGGGTTATGGTTCTCAGGCCTTTTTTCCTCTCTATTTCATTTTCATTATTCACTGGCCTTTAACCCATGTTGCGAATCCTCCATTCGCTGCCCCGCACGCACAAGCTGTTACTGTTGCCGGTCGCCACCATGGTCACCGTGCTGGGCGCACAGAAGATTGTCACCACCTACCAGGATGTCCAGCGCGAACACCGTACGCTCGACACCGTGATCGTTCCCCTCGAGGTCGATGCCAGACCCGGCCTTCCCACCCTCAGCTTCGAACGCAGCCCCGTCAGCGACGCCATCGAGATGGCGAGCCAGGCGCTGGACGCCACCCGGCATCGCCTGCCCCTGGCCAAGCTCGTCGACGGCGAGCCGCTCGACCTCGAGCTGATCAACACCGCCAGCGCCTCCGGCGATGGCGGCCTGCCGCTGGCCCTCACTCGCCCGGCCCAAAGCGGCGCTTCCGACGCCTCCCAGGCACAGTCCAAGCTCGATCAGGGCGCGGTGCACATGGCAGTGGTAGTGGGCACCATCGGCAGCGGCATGCTCGACCACGATGGCACCCTGATGGCCGACGCCACCTCCTATGAGTCGGTGCCGGACGAGGAGCTCGGGCTGTTCGACGATGGCCCCGTGATCCTCGAGAAGGAGATCGCCGCCACCGAGCCCTTCGTGCCGGAGTGGCAGACCTATACCGTCAAGCAGGGCGATACCTTCGCGGTGATGGCCCAGAACCAGCTGGGGCTCGGCTACAGCGAGGTGCTGCGCCTGCTCGACGAGCTGCCCGACAAGAACGCCCTGACCCGCTGGCGCGCCGGGAACACCTTCGAGTACCAGCTCGACGAGGAGGGCAAGCTGCTCGCCCTGCGCATGATGCGCAACGCCCGCAGCGGCTTCATGGTAGAGCGCGATGACAGCGGCTTCGAGGTTGCCACCATCGAGCGCACCGGCGAGGCCTCCCAGCGCCTGTTCGCCGGCACCGTCAGCGGCAGCTTTGCCCGCTCGGCCCAGGCCACCGGCCTCTCCAGCGCCGAGATCAGCGAGCTGACCCGCGTGCTGGGCCAGCGACTCGACTTCCGCCGCGACACCCGTCGCGGCGATCGTTTCCAGGTGCTGGTGGAGTCCGACGTCATCGACGGCTCGAGCTTCGACCCACGGGTGCTGGCGGTGCAGTACGAGGGCGAGCGCTTCGATATGACCCTGGTGCGCAACAGCGCCGACAGCAAGTTCTACACCCCGGACGGCGAGAGCCTCGATCCCGCCTTCAATCGCTATCCCTTCGAGGGCAGCTACCGCCTCAGCTCCGGCTTCAACCCGAGTCGCCGCCACCCGGTCACCGGCCGCGTGAGCCCTCACCGCGGCACCGACTTCGCCATGCCCATCGGCACGCCGATCATCGCACCGGCGGACGGCCGCGTGGAGAAGGTCGCCAATCACCCGGTGGCGGGGCGCTATGTCGTCATCCGCCACGACAACGGCTACCAGACCCGCTACCTGCACCTCTCCCGCCCGCTGGTCAGCCGCGGCGACCGCGTGACCATGGGCGATCGCATCGCGCTCTCCGGTAACACCGGCCGCAGCACCGGACCGCACCTGCACTACGAGGTGCTGGTGAACAACACCCAGGTCAATGCGATGACCGTGGAGCTGCCGGAGAACAAGAGCCTCTCCGGCGAGCAGCTGGTGGCCTTCAAGCGCCAGGCCGAACCCCTGCTGGCCGCCCTGCAGAGCGGCGAGACCGACACGGTGGTGGCAAGCCGTCGCGGCAGCGGCGACGACGAGGGCTGAACCCTCGCCTGATATCCCACAGCGCCCCGCTCCCCCGCGGGGCGCTGTGGTTAGTGTCTGACCCCGGGGCCGCGGCACGCGCCGGCTGAATCGCCCCTGCCGCTCCTCTCCAGGTACAGAGTCACCGCTTGTCCTCGCCCCATATGCGCCGCACCCAACCCGCCCCGCCCCCCGCGAACCGCCTGGCGGCCTTCTTCGGGGTCTTCCGCTACAGCCGCCGTGCGCTGGTACTGGTCTGGCAGACCTCGCGGCCACTCACCGTGGGCCTGGCGCTGTGCACCCTGGTGGCCGGCGTGCTGCCCGCGGTGGCGGCCTGGATCGGCCAGTTGATCGTCGACTCGGTGGTGGAGGCCATGGCCTACCACCGCGAGTCCGGCGCTCCCCTCACCCTCGAGAGCGCCTGGCCGGTGCTGCGCTACGTGCTGGCAGAGGCCGGGGTGATCGCCGCCATCGCCATGGCCCAGCGCGGCCTCTCGGCCCAGCAGTCGCTGCTGCGCGCCCTGCTCGGCCAGAAGGTCAACGTGATGATCCTCGAGAAAGCCGGCACCCTGTCGCTGGCTCAGTTTGAGGATTCGGAGTTCTACGACAAGCTGACCCGGGCCCGCCGCGAGGCCTCGATCCGCCCGCTGGGGCTGGTCAACAAGACCTTCGGCCTCGCCCAGAACAGCATCTCGCTGATCAGCTTCGGGGTGCTGCTGGTGCAGTTCTCCCCCTGGGCGCTGCTGATCCTGGCCCTGGGGGCGCTGCCGGTGTTCCTCTCCGAAGCCAAGTTCTCCGGCGACGCCTTCCGGCTGTTCCGCTGGCGCTCGCCCCAGACCCGCATGCAGATGTACCTGGAGACGGTGCTGGCCCGGGAGGACAGCATCAAGGAGGTCAAGCTGTTCGGCCTGGAGCCGCTGCTGCTCGACCGCTACCGCAGGATCTTCGACACCCTCTACGGCGAGGATCGCCGGCTGACGATTCGCCGCGAGAGCTGGGGCTTCGCCCTCGGCCTGCTGGGCACTCTGGCCTTCTACGGCGCCTACGCCTGGGTGGTGGCGGAGACCGTCACCGGGCGCCTGACCCTGGGCGAGATGACCATGTACCTGATGGTCTTCAAGCAGGGCCAGGGGGCGCTCTCGGCGAGCCTCACCGCGATCGGCGGCATGTACGAGGACAACCTCTACCTCTCCAACCTCTACGAGTACCTGGAGCAGCCCACTCCCCCCGATGCCGGCTCGCTGACGGCGGGCGCCCACCCCGGCGACGGCATCCGCTTCGAGAACGTCGGCTTCACCTACCCCGGCGCCGAGCGCCCCGCGCTCACGGGGATCTCGCTGCACCTCCGCCCGGGCCAGAGCCTGGCCCTGGTGGGCGCCAACGGCTCGGGCAAGACCACCCTGTTCAAACTGCTCACCCGCCTCTACGCCCCAAGCGAGGGGCGCATCCTGCTCGACGGCAGCGACCTCGCCGAGTGGGACATCCGGGCCCTGCGGCGGCGCATCGGGGTGATCTTCCAGGACTTCGTGCGCTACCAGCTCAAGGTGGGCGAGAATCTGGGCGCCGGCGATGTGGCGGCCTTCGAGGACGAGGCGCGCTGGCAGGAGGCGGCGCGACGCGGCCTGGCCGACGACTTCATCGCCGAGATGCCCGAGGGCTACCACACCCAGCTGGGACGCTGGTTCAAGGGGGGTCAGGAGCTCTCCGGCGGCCAGTGGCAGAAGATCGCCCTCTCCCGGGCCTACATGCGCGAGAGCGCCGACATCCTGGTGCTCGACGAGCCCACCGCGGCCATGGACGCCGCCGCCGAGGCGGCGGTCTTCGCCGACTTCCGCGAGCACAGCCACGACAAGATGACCATCCTGATCTCCCACCGCTTCTCCACGGTGCGCGCCGCCGACCAGATACTCGTCATCGACGGCGGCGAGATCCTCGAGCAGGGCGACCACGCGAGCCTGATGGCCGCCAACGGCCGCTATGCCATGCTGTTCCGGCTGCAGGCCAAGGGCTACGAGTGACGCGCGTCGCCGGCCGCTAGAGCGCCAGCGGGCGGTTGAGCGCCCGCAGCAGGGCGTCATCGCGCTCGTAGATGTCCGGGCGGAACACCAGCTGCCCCTCCTCGCCCGGGTGCACCGTCCAGTAGTGCAGGATCACCGGCATGCGCCGGGCCAGCGAGACGTTGCGGGTCTGGCCCGACTCGATCAGGGCGCCAAGGTTCTGGTTCGAGCCGGTGTCGTCGAACAGCAGCTGGGCGAACTCCAGCACCCCCTGCACGCGGATGCAGCCGGAGCTGAAGGCGCGCTGCTCCCGGGCGAAGAGCCCCTGGGCCGGGGTGTCGTGGAGGTAGACCAGGTGGTCATTGGGGAAGCGGATCGCCACCTGCCCCAGGGCGTTCTGGGGCCCCGGCGCCTGGCGCAGCATGATATTGCCGGGGTTGTTCCAGTCCACCTGCCAGGGGTCCAGCGGCGCACCTGAGGGGCTCAGCACCTGCAGCCGCTCGCGCCAGAGGTAGCCGAGGTCGCGGCGCACCTGGGGCAGCACGTCCTCGCGCAGGATGGTGGGCGGGATCGTCCAGGTGGGATTGACCGTCATGTGGGTGATCTCGGAGCGCAGCGACGGCGTGCGCCGGTAGGGGCGCCCCACCACGATGCGGGTGCGCCAGAGCTCCCCGTTGGGCCGGAAATAGCTGAGCTGGTAGCCGGCGATGTCCACCAGCACGAAGGCCTCGGGCAGCCCGTGCAGCAGCCAGCGGGCGCGCTCCAGGTTGAGGCGGATCTGGTCGATGCGCACCGCCACCGGCACGTTCAGCGCCGCCCGGGTCTGGGGGCCGACGATGCCATCCGCCTCCAGCAGGTGGCGCCGCTGGAAGCGCTTCACCGCCGCCTCCAGGGCGGCATCGAAGCGCCGCGGATCGGGGGTGTCGAGCTCGGCCCCCGGGAAGGCGCCCGGGTCGGCGGCCATCACCTCGAGCTCCCCCTCCATGGCCAGGCGGCTGCGCAGCAGCGCCACGACGTCATCCACATCGCCCCGCCGCAGCACCCGCGGCTCTCCGGGAAGCGGCGCCCACCCCCCGACCCGTTCGATGTTGCGATAGCGGGCCAGGCCGCTGCGCAGGCGCTCGTAGGGGGCATAGGCGGGACGCGCCTCGCCGAAGGCCTGTTCGAAGCGCTGGCCGTCCACGGCGCGGGAGATCGCCTCGAAGTCGAGTCGCGCCGGCTCCACGGGGATCTCCCACTGGGGGTCCACCGTGCGCGGATCCAGGCGGCCGCGCTGAAGGTGGCGCAGGGCGGTCAGCAGCAGCGTCGAGGTCGCCAGCTCGAAGCGCGCCTGCTCGGCCGGGCCGGCATTGGCCTCCTGGAGGCGGCGATGCTCGGCCACCAGGCGGTCGGCCCGGTAGTCCCGCGGGTCCAGCCCGTCGCTCTCCAGGGTCTCCAGGGCCTCGGCAAAAGCGGCCACCTGCTGGCGCTCCCCCCAGGCGGGGCGAGACTCCCGAGCCGCATAGAAACGACGCAGCCCCTCCGGGGCGTCGACCACCTGCCGGGCGATCTCGGCCTCCAGGGGGTCCTGCCGGACCGCCTCGGGCTCCTCGGCAAAGGCCGGCGGGAGGAGCATCACCGCCACTACCGCGAGGATGGTGACAAATGGCCGCATGTTCACTTCCTTTTATCGTTTAAGGCTAAATTGGCTTTCCCTGCCTCTCTCTCCATAATAGTCCCAGGTGCGGGGCCACAGGGAAGCGGGCCCCGCTTCGTCTTGCCTGGCCCTCAGCCCGTTACCGATTCTCGAGGTAGTGTTTTCATGACTCGACCCCTGCTTCCGCTCCCCCTACTCGCCGGCTGCGCGCTGTTCGCTGCCGGCCAGGTTCATGCCGATACCTTCCTCGCCCAGGCCCTGCATCCCGACGCCCTCCCGGGCCAGACCCTGGACCAGCGGCTGACACGCCTGGCCCCCGGCGCCGACCCTCAGGTGCTGTCGCTGGCCGCCAATGCCCTGGCCTGTGCCGACCCGGACGCCAGGCGGCTGGCGGTGATCGACTACTCGCTGCCCTCCACCGAGCCGCGCCTGTGGGTCTTCGACCTGCCCCGTAACGAGCTGATGTTCGAGGAGCTGGTCTCTCACGGCCGCGGCTCGGGCGATGCCGAGGCCACGGTGTTCTCCAACATCCCCGAGAGCTATCAGTCGAGCCTCGGCCTGTTTCGCACCATGAACAGCTACTACGGACGCAACGGCTACTCCCTGCGTCTCGAGGGGCTGGAGCCAGGCGTCAACGACCTGGCCTATCAGCGTGCCATCGTGATCCACGGCGCCGATTACGTCAGCGAGGCCTTCATCCGCCAGACCGGCCGACTGGGGCGCAGCCACGGCTGCCCGGCGGTACGCCAGGAAGTGACCTATCCGCTGATCGACAGTATCAAGGAAGACCACTACCTGTTCGCCTATTACCCCGATCCCGAATGGCTGGAAAACTCCGCCTTCCTCAGCTGCGAGCGTGACGCCACCCAACTGGCCATGTACTGACACGAGCTGAAAACCTGCCGATCTGATCTCGCCCCCTAGCACCAGCAGGGGGCATTTTCGTGCGGCACTGCACCATTCTTGCCACCCTGCGGCGACTCTCCTGCCGCTCTCTTGCCATTCTCTTCCAGGATCGTACGAGCTTCGATCCACCCATCAAACCATAACCCGATGTTTTAACTGAACAACAAGAGAATATGGCAAACGGATTGCTTGATATGAATCAAATTGCCGGGTAGGCGTGGACCAGGCTTCCAGGGGAAGTACGAGTGCGTCAGACCTGACCTTCAACGGAGAAGGGCGAACTCATGTATCGACAATCCGTACGAGGTCATAGCCCATGGAAATTCTCAACAAGGCGAACCGAATTCGTCTCTTGAGCCTGCGCACGCCACAGATGCGCGCCTTCCACTTCTCCTGGTTCGCCTTTCACATCTGCTTCTTCGGCTGGTTCGGCATCGCCCCGCTGATGGCGGTGGTGCGCGAAGACCTGAACCTGACCCAAACCCAGATCGGCAACACCATCATCGCCTCGGTCCTGATCACGGTGATCGTGAGGCTGCTGATCGGCGTGCTGTGCGATCGCATCGGGCCGCGCAAGACCTACACCGGCCTGCTGCTGCTGGGCTCCATTCCGGTGATGAGCATCGGCTTCGCCAACAGCTTCGAGACCTTCCTGCTGGCGCGCCTGGCCATCGGTGCCATCGGCGCGGCCTTCGTGATCACCCAGTACCACACCACCATGATGTTCGCCCCCAACGTGGTGGGCACCGCCAACGCCACCAGCGCCGGCTGGGGCAACCTGGGCGGCGGCACCACCCAGATCCTGATGCCGCTGATCTTCTCCGGGCTGCTGATGCTCGGCGTCAGCGAGACCCTGGGCTGGCGCCTGGCCATGGTGGTGCCGGGCGTGGTGATGTTCGCCACCGGCATCGGCTACTGGCTGTTCACCCAGGACGCCCCCAACGGCAACTTCGCCGAGCTGCGCGCACGCGGCGAGCTGCCCGAGGCCACGGGCGAACACGGTGCCGGCAGCAGCTTCATGGCCGCCGCCAAGGACATCCGCGTCTGGGCGCTGTTCGTGGTCTATGCGATCTGCTTCGGCGTCGAGCTGACCATCAACAACATCGCCGCCATCTACTTCTTCGACCACTTCGACCTGACCCTGGCCATGGCCGGGATGCTCGCCGGCCTGTTCGGGCTGATGAACGTCTTCGCCCGCACCCTGGGCGGTATCTTCTCCGACCTGTTCGCCAGGAATGGTGGCCTCAAGGGCCGCGTGCGCTGGCTGTTCATCGCCCTGATCTGCGAGGGCATCGCCCTGGTCGCCTTCTCCCAGATGCACGTGCTCTCCTACGCCATCGGTATCATGCTGGTGTTCAGCCTGTTCGTGCAGATGGCGGAAGGGGCCACCTATGGCGTGGTGCCCTTCATCAACAAGAAGGCGCTGGGCGCGGTGGCCGGCATCGTCGGCGCCGGCGGCAACGTGGGGGCGGTGGCCGCCGCCTTCCTGTTCCGCTCCGAGGCGATCACCTACCAGCAGGGGCTCTTCTACCTGGGCCTGACCGTACTGGTGCTGGCCTCCTGCGCGCTGCTGGTACGCTTCTCGGACGAGACCGAGGCCGAGGAGGCCAAGGCGTACCGGGATGCGCTGGGCGAGGACGCCGGTGCCGGCGCCCTCTCGCTGCGCTGAGCCTGGCGGCCGACGTGGCCGCCTCGCCCCCATTACCGACCGCCGCCCGCCCGGGGCGGCGGTCGTCCTGGCAAGGGAGGTTATCCCATGACATCGGCATCACGCCTGCGACAGGCCGCCAGGCGCTGCGAGCTCGGCGCCCTCGAGCAGCTCTCCGCGGCCTGCGGCATCGTCATCGACACCGGTCGCCTGATCCACGCGCTGCAGAAGGAGCGCGGCTGCAGCGCCATCTACCTGGCCTCGGAGGGGCGGCGCTTCGCTGCCGACCGCAGCGAGCGGATCGCCGACAGCCAGTCGGCCGAGCTGGCCGTCCGGCGGCGTCTCACGGAGCTTGCCGAGCTCCCGGAGCAGACGGCCCAGGGGGCCCGGCTGCTGCGCCGCGGCGCGGAGGTGTGGCAAGCCCTGGACGCCCTGGAGACGGTGCGTGGCGCCGTGGCCACCCGACGGATGACACCGGACGACGCCACGCGCGACTACAACAGCCTGATCGGCGGCCTGCTGGGCCTGGTGTTCGAGGCCGCCGATGGCGGCGGTGACACCCGCATCACCCTGGCCCTGGTGGCCCTCTTTCACCTGCTGAAGGGCAAGGAGCTGGCCGGACAGGAGCGCGCCTGCGGCGCCCACGGCTTCACCGCCGGCGGCTTCAACGCCACCCATCGCCGGCTGCTGGGGCGGCTGCTCGAGGCCCAGACGCGCTGCTTCGCGACCTTCCTGGAGTTCGCCAGCCCCGAGGCCCGAACCTGCTGGGAGGCCGCCCTGCCGGAGAGCGACCTGGCACCGATCCAGCGCCTGCGCGAGATCGCCGGGGCAGCGCCGGTGGATGCCGCCGCGGCCGGCGTGAGCGACCCCGCGCAGCTGGGGGAGCTCTGGTTCGCCCTGACCACCCGACGCATCGATGCCATGCACCGGGTCGAGGCCTTCCTGGGCGAGGAGCTGGCTTCACTATGTGCCGAGCGCCTGGCCGCCGCGCGCCAGGCGCTGGCCGCGCCGCCGTGTGACACCGGCCCCTCGGCGCTCGACCCGCTGCTGGGCGATACCGTCGCGGCCACGCCCGGCGGCATCGACGGGCAGGCGACGGCCGAGGCCCTCGCCTCGCCCCTCAATCGCTCGCTGCTAGAGCTCGTGCGCAGCCAGACCGACCGGCTGCAGGGGCTCGGCAACGAACTGGCGAACACCCGCAAGGCGCTGCGCGAGCGCAAGCTGGTCGAACGCGCCAAGGGGGTCATCATGGCCAACCAGGCCATGAGCGAGGAGCAGGCCTACCGCTACATGCGCAAGACGGCCATGGACCAGAGCCGCAGCATGGCCGACCTCTCTCGCGCCATCCTCGACCTCGCCGACCTGCTGCCGAGCCGCCAGCCGGCCCGGCATGGGCCCGGCGACTGACCAGACCCTCGCCGCTTCCGGGCGGCTAGCCTATCAGGCGGCGGAGCTCTCCTCGATCAGGGCCTTGAGCTCGGGAACGCAGCTGCCGCACTGGGTGCCGCAGGCCAGCCGCGCCCCCAGCGCCTCGATGCTGGCATCCCCGTCGCGGATGGCGGTCACGATGGTGCGCCTTCCCACCTGATGGCAGCTGCAGACCACCGGGCCGCTGTCGGCGGCACCGGCGTCACCGCCGGCCAGCAGCCGACGACGACGCGCGCCGTCCAGGGCCTCGTCCCGGGCGGCCTCGGCGAAGCGCTCGTCGAGCCAGGCCAGCCCCGGCAGTTCGCCGGGCGGCCCCACCATCAGCCACCAGCGCAGGCGCCCCGCTTCGATGCCGGCGGCACGCAGGCGCCCACCGGATGGGTCCTCGAGCCACAGGGTCGCCGCCGGCAAATGGCGCGTTACCCAGGCCAGCCAGTCGCGGTCGGCGCTCTCGGGGGTGCCGGCCAGCTGCCAGCGCTGGCAGTGGGCCAGGGGAATTCGGGCCCAGTAGGCGGCCTCTTCGCGCCAGTCGGCCTCACCGGCCAGATCCGGCGCCACCAGCAGGGTGGCCTCCCAGGCGATCGCCAGCGGGGCCAGCGCCACGGCGCCCTGCTTGGCCTCGGGCTGGCCGGAGAGCGGATCGAGGTGGGCGGCGAGCAGACGGCCGGCCAGGGCCACACCGCTGAAGCGGTCGCTCCAGTGCATCGGCACGAACACCTCGCCGCGCCGCTGGCCCTTGGCGAGCCGCACTCGTCCGACATAGTCGCCGCCGGCGCCACGCAGTCGCGCCAGCTGCTGGTCGGACACCCCCCAGGCTGCGGCATCGGCCGGGGCCACCTCGATAAAGGGCTCGGGGCGGTGGTTCATCAGCCGCGGCGAGCGGGCGGTGCGGGTCATGGTGTGCCACTGGTCGCGGATGCGCCCGGTGTTGAGGCGCAGCGGTCGCGCCGCGCAGAGCGCCTGCTCGGGCCCGCGGGGGCGCACCGGCACCAGGCGGGCCAGGCCGTCGGGGGTGGCGAAGCGGCCCTCCTCGAACAGCCGCGCGGTGCCGCGGGGCGCGGCGGCCGTGACCGGCCACTGGATGGGTGCGAGGGCGTCGTAGGCGTCGCGGTCGAGCCCGGCCAGCCCGGAGATATCGAACAGCCGCTCGCCCGGAGTGCCGGGAAGGTTCTCGAAGCCGGAGAGCCGGGCGTGCTCGTCGAAGATCTCCGCCGGGTGCGCGTAGGCGAAGGCCTCACCGTAGCCCAGCCGACGGGCCACCTCGCAGATGATCCACCAGTCGTGGCGCGCCTCCCCCGGCGGCGGCAGCAGGCCGCGCTGGCGGGAGATGCGCCGCTCGGAGTTGGTCACGGTGCCGTCCTTCTCCGACCAGGAGGATGCCGGCAGCACGATGTCGGCGTACGCCAGCAGGTCGGTGTCGGCGACGCACTCGGAGACGATCACCAGCGGGCACTGCTCGAGCGCTGCCCGTACCCGGTCGGCACGGGGCAGGCTCACCGCCGGGTTGGTGGCCATGATCCACAGGGCGTGAATCTCGCCGCGCTCGATCGCCTCGAACAGGTCTACCGCCTTGTGGCCGGGGGCCTCGGGGAGGCTCGGCGTGAGCGAGGGCGTCGACCAGAAGCGGGTGACCCGATCGATGGCGCCGGGGCTGTCGTAGTCCATATGGGCGGCCAGCTGGTTGGCCAGGCCCCCCACCTCGCGGCCGCCCATGGCGTTGGGCTGGCCGGTGATCGAGAAGGGGCCGGCCCCGGGCAGGCCCAGCTTGCCGCCGGCCAGGTGGCAGTTGATGATCGCATTACCCTTGTCGGTGCCGCTGCTGGACTGGTTGATCCCCTGGGAGAAGAGGGTCACCACGTGGAGCTGGCTGGCGAACCAGTAGTAGAAGGTCTCCAGGCGCTCCGGGTCCAGGTCGCAGTCGGCGGCCACGGCCGCCAGCGAAACGTCATCCTCCCGGGCCGCCGCCAGGGCCGCGTCCAGCCCCCGGGTATGGCGCGCCAGATAGAGAGCATCGAGCCTGCCCCGGTCGGCCATCCAGGCCAGCAGGCCGTTGAACAGCCGAGCATCGCTGCCGGGGCGAAGGCCCAGGTAGAGATCGGCGATCTCGCAGCTGTCGGTGACCCGGGGGTCAATCACCACCACTCGCATCAGCGGGTTGCGGGTCTTGGCCACCTTGAGGCGCTGGTAGAGCACCGGGTGGTTCCAGGCCAGGTTGGACCCCACCAGCACCACCAGCTCGGCCTCCTCCAGGTCCTCGTAGCTGCAGGGCACCGCATCGGCGCCGAAGGCGCGCCGGTGGGCGGCCACCGCCGAGGCCATGCAGAGCCGCGAGTTGGTATCCAGGTGCGGGGTGCCAATGAAACCCTTGAAGAGCTTGTTGGCGACATAGTAATCCTCGGTGAGCAGCTGGCCCGAGAGGTAGGCGGCCACCGCCTCCTTGCCATGCTCGCGACGGGTGGCCGCCAGCCGCTCGGCCACGGCATCCAGGGCCGTGGCCCACGTCACCTCGCGGCCGTCCACCCGCGGCCGCATCAGCCGGCCCTGCTCGCCCAGGGTCTCGTGCAGCGCCGAGCCCTTGACGCAGAGGCGTCCGTAGTTGGCCGGATGGTCGGCATCGCCGGCCACCGCGGTCAGCTGCCCGTCCGCCAGGGTCGCCCGGACCCCACAGCCGACGCCGCAGTAGGGACAGGTGGTGCTGATGTGCCGCATGGCAGTCTCCTGCTGTTGTCGTTTCCAGGGCCCATGAACGCAGACGCCCGCCGCGTCCCGGTCTGGCCAGGAAGCGGCGGGCGTCGTTGCCCCGAGAGGCACCGACATGGCGCCTTATGGATACCCAGGGCGATGCAAGCGGGGTGCCAACCCGCCCTACCCCATGCCTGACGCCTGGCATTTCGCGCCGTGCCCGCCACGGGGTGCCACCTCGCGCCGGGTCGACGCCGCCGAAACCTGCCTCATCGCGGTGCACCCCCCCCCTTTTGCTGCACCAGCGAGGCGCTCCCCCGGCACCCGCCCTCTCCCGCCACGCCGCCGCCAGGCCTCGGCAACCCATTGATTAAACGAAATGTATGGCGCGACAACCGCCTGCTGGCGAGATTCTTGATGGGTCTGCTCAGACGGCGATCAACGGCGATCGCCCGTCAACGAACATCAGGCAAGGGCGCCTCGCACCCGTCTCTCCACGAGACGGGGTCGAGGCGCCCTTTTGCGTTCACCCACAGGCAGAGGAGGAGCTCCATGCCTCCGCACAGCACCCAGGCACCCCAGGACCCACTGGTCATCGTCGGCAACGGCATGGCCAGCCACCGGCTGCTGGAAGCGTTACTCAGGCAGCCGGCCAGGCCTGCCCGCATCACGGTGATCGGCGAGGAGCCCTCTCCCGCCTACAACCGCATACTGCTCTCGCCGCTGCTGGCCGGCGAACTGGAGCGCGACACCCTGACCCTGCGCTCGGCCGAGTGGTATGCCGAGCAGGGCATCGAGCTGATCCTCGGCGAGCGCGTCACCGAGATCGATCGTCAGGCGCAACGCCTGACCACCGATGCCGGACGCCACCTGGCCTATGGCCGCCTGGTGCTGGCCACCGGCTCGCGCCCGGCGCTGCCGCCGCTGCCCGGCATCCGGCTCGCGGGCGTCCATACCTTCCGCGACCTGAACGATGCCGCCACCCTTTCCGACTGCGCCAGCCGCGGCGGCAGCGCCGTGGTGATCGGTGGCGGCCTGCTGGGCCTGGAGGCCGCCGAGGGGCTGCGCAAGCGCGGCATGGCGGTCACCCTGCTGCAGCGGGCGGAGCACCTGATGAACCGCCAGCTCGATGCCACCGCTGCGGGCCTGCTCGAGCAGGAGCTCGTCGGCCGCGGGCTTGCGGTCATCACCGGGGCCCGGCTGGCCGCCCTCGAGGACGATGGCCAGGGCCGTGTCGCCGCCGTCTGCCTCGAGGGGGGGCGCCGCCTGCCCACCGACTGCGTGGTGGTGGCCATCGGCATCGCGCCCAACGTCGAGCCGGGGCGAGCCGCCGGCCTGGCGGTGGACCGCGCCATCCGGGTGGATGGGTACCTGACCACCTCCGACCCGGCGATCTTCGCCCTCGGCGAATGCTGCCAGTTCGAACAGCACACCTATGGCCTGGTGGAGCCGATCTGGCGCCAGGTCGAGGTGCTCGCCGCCCACCTCGCCGGTGAAGCGGTCGGCGGCTACGCGGAGCGCCCCAGCGCCACCCGGCTCAAGGTCAGCGGCGTTTCCCTCTATGCCTTCGGCCCCACCGAGCCGAGCGAGGAGCACGAGGTGCTCGCCTACCACGACCCCGATCAGGGCGACTACCGCCGACTCCTGCTGCGCGAGGGCCGCCTGGAGGGAGCGGTGCTCTACGGCGATACCGCCCCGGGTCCCTGGTACTTCGCCCAGGCCCTGGCCGGACGCGATCTCACCCCCTGCCGACCCGCCCTGCTGCTGGGCGCGGCCGACGCCGACGCCCTGCTCGACGCCTCACTCGACGCCTCACTCGACGCCTCACCCAAGCCCGAGGATTCCCCCACTCAGACCCGCCCCGAGAAGGAGGCCGCCTGACATGTCTACCCAACCGCACCTGATCATCATCGGCAACGGCATGGTCGGCCACCACCTGGTCGAACAGCTGGTAGAACGCGGCGCCACCGAGCGCTATGCCATCACGGTGTTCGGCGAGGAACGCCACCTGGCCTACGACCGGGTCCACCTCTCCGAGGTCTTCAACGGCCAGGACGCCGAGTCGCTGGCCCTCTCCACCGCCGACTACTACGCCGAGCACGGCATCACCCTGCGCCTCGATGAGGCGGTCACCGCCATCGACCGCGAGGCGAGCGAGGTGGTCACCGCCGAGGGCCGCACCCCCTACGACCGAGTGGTGCTGGCCACCGGCTCCTTTCCCTTCGTGCCGCCGATTCCCGGCAATGACCGCGAGGGCTGCCTGGTCTACCGCACCCTGGACGATCTCGATGCCATCCGCGCCGCGGCCGAGAATGCCGCCACCGGGGTGGTGGTGGGCGGCGGGCTGCTCGGCCTGGAGGCAGCCAATGCCCTGCGCGGCCTGAATCTGGACACCGCCGTGGTGGAGTTCGCCCCGCGGCTGATGCCGATGCAGGTGGACACCGAAGGCGGCGAGCTCTTGCGCGAGAAGATCGAATCGCTGGGCGTGCAGGTGCTCACCGGCCGCGCGACCCAGGAGATCGTCGACGGCGAGCGCAGCCGCCACCGCATGGTGTTCCAGGACGAAAAAGTGCTGGAAACCGACCTGATCGTCTTCTCCGCCGGCATTCGTCCCCGCGACGAGCTGGCCCGCGACTGCGGCCTGGAGCTCGGCGAGCGCGGCGGTGTGGTGATCGACGACAGCTGCCTGACCAGCGACCCGGCCATCCTCGCCGTCGGCGAGGTAGCACTGTGGAACAACAGCATCTTCGGCCTGGTCGCCCCCGGCTACCAGATGGCCAAGGCCGCTGCCGTCACGCTGCTCGAAGGCAATGAGCCCTTCAAGGGCGCCGACATGAGCACCAAGCTCAAGCTGATGGGCGTCGACGTGGGTTCCATCGGCGATGCCCACGGCGACCGTACACCCGGAGCGCGCCAGTTCCGTTTTCTCGACCCGCTCAAGCAGCAGTACCGCAAGCTGGTGGTCTCCAGCGACGGCAAGCGCCTGGTCGGCGCCATGCTGGTGGGCGACAACAGCGTCTACGACACCCTGCTGCAGTACTACGCCAACCGCATCGAACTGCCCGAGGACCCTGCCACCCTGATTCTGCCGGCCGGCAGCAGCGCCGCCCCCGCGCTGGGGCCGGACGCCCTGCCGGACACCGCCATGATCTGTTCGTGTCACAACGTCACCAAGGCGGATGTATGCGCCTCCATCGACGGCGGCGCGGTTGATCTGGGCGCGGTGAAAGGCGAGACCCGCGCCAGCACCGGCTGCGGCGGCTGTGCCGCCCTGCTCAAGACCCTGGTGGATCACGAACTCGAAAGCCGCGGCGTGGAGGTCGACAAGTCGATCTGCGAACACTTCCACTACACCCGCCAGGAGCTCTACGACATCGTCCGGGTGGAGGGCATCAAGATCTTCAGCGAGCTGATGGAGAAGCATGGCTCCAAGGTGGGCCACGGCCTCGGCTGCGATATCTGCAAGCCGGCGGTGGCCTCGATCCTGGCCTCCTGCTTCAACGAGCCGATCACCGACGCGGCCCATATCCCGCTGCAGGACACCAACGACACCTTCATGGCCAACATGCAGAAGAACGGCACCTACTCGGTGGTGCCGCGCATCGCCAGCGGGGAGATCACCCCCGACAAGCTGGTAGTGCTGGGCCAGGTGGCGCAGAAGTACGGTCTCTACACCAAGGTCACCGGCGGCCAGCGCATCGACCTGTTCGGCGCCCTCCTGGAGGACCTGCCGGCGATCTGGGGCGAGCTGATCGAAGCCGGCTTCGAGACCGGTCACGCCTACGGCAAGTCTCTACGCACGGTGAAATCCTGCGTCGGCAGCACCTGGTGCCGCTACGGCGTGCAGGACAGCGTGGGCATGGCGATCCGGCTGGAGCACCGCTACAAGGGGCTGCGCGCGCCGCACAAGATCAAATTCGGGGTTTCCGGCTGTACCCGCGAGTGCGCCGAAGCCCAGAGCAAGGACATCGGTGTGATCGCCACCGAGAACGGCTGGAACCTTTACGTATCGGGCAACGGCGGCATGCGCCCGCGCCACGCCGAGCTGTTTGCCACCGACCTCAGCGACGAAGAGCTGTTCCGCTACATCGACCGCTTCCTGATGTTCTACATCCGCACCGCCGACCGCCTGCAGCGCACCTCGGTATGGCGCGAGAACCTGGAAGGCGGCCTGGACTACCTCAAGGAAGTGATCCTCGAAGACAGCCTCGGCATCAATGATGAGCTGGAGCGCCAGATGCAGGCCGTGGTCGACACCTACCAGTGCGAGTGGGCCAACGCCATCAGCGACCCGGAGAAGCTCAAGCGCTTCAGAAGCTTCGTCAACGACAGCCGCCCCGACCCGGACATCATCTATACCAGCGAGCGCGGCCAGTTACGTCCCGCCTGAAGGAGTCTTTCCCCATGACTATCGCCTCTGCAGCAGCCAACACCATGACCCAGACCTGGCAACGTCTATGCACCCGCGCCGACCTGGTGCCCCACTCCGGCGTGGCCGCCTGGCTCGAAACCGACGAGGGCCCGGTTCAGGTCGCGCTCTTCTATCTACCTGGCGGCGCGAACCCGCCGCAGTCAGCCGCCCAGAACCCACCGTCGCTGGCCGGCCACGCGCAGGAACTCTACGCCATCGACCACCGCGACCCCTTCTCAGGGGCCAACGTCATCGCCCGCGGCATCGTCGGCGATCTAAAGGGCGAACCGGTGGTCGCCTCGCCGCTCTACAAGCAGCACTTCCGCCTCGCCGACGGCCGGTGCCTGGAGGACGACAGCGTTCAGCTGCGCACCTGGAAGGTGAGCTTCAAGGGCGAAGAGGTGTGGGTCGAGGCATGACAGTAGGGCTGGCCGCCCCGAGGTGAACTCTCTATGCTGTTCGTGATGCAATGCAGCACAGCGTAACCGACATGAGAGGCAAGCCGATGAGCGAGACCAAACGGATCGACCTGGCCCTGCAGGGCGGCGGCGCCCACGGCGCCTTCACCTGGGGCGTGATGGACCGCCTGCTGGAGGATCCCCGTATCGAGATCGAGGGCATCAGCGGCACCAGCGCCGGGGCCATGAACGGCGTGGTGATGGCCGACGCCCTGACCCGCGGCGACCGCGACACCGCCCGCCAGGCGCTGCACGACTTCTGGGCCGCGGTGAGCCGCGCCGGCATGACGAGCCCCATCCGGCGCACCCCGCTGGACGTGCTCACCGGCAACTGGAGCCTCGACCACTCGCCGGGCTACATCGCCATGGACCTGATGAGCCGGCTGGTCTCCCCCTATCAGTTCAACCCCTTCAATCTCAATCCGCTGCGCGACATCCTGGAGGAGCGGGTCGACTTCGAGCGGGTGCGTCGCTGCCCCGACCTCAAGCTGTTTGTCACCGCCACCAACGTGCGCAGCGGCAAGCAGCGCATCTTTACCCGCGAGGAGATGAGCGTGGATGCGGTGATGGCCTCGGCCTGCCTGCCCACGGTGTTCCAGGCGGTGGAGATCGACGGCGAGGCCTACTGGGATGGCGGCTACATGGGCAACCCCTCGCTGATGCCGCTGATGGAGCACTGCGGCTCCCGGGACATCGTGATCGTGCAGATCAACCCCATCTACCGCGAGGAGCTGCCCACCAGCGCCGCGGCGATCATGAACCGCTTGAACGAGATCACCTTCAACGCCTCGCTGATCAAGGAGGTGCGCATGATCGCCATGCTCCAGCGCCTGCTGGGCGACCATGGCGTGGACATCGGCTGCTACGCCGGCACCCTCTTCCACCGCATCGCCGGGGACGACACCCTGGGCAAGCTCTCGGTCTCGAGCAAGATGAACGCCGAGTGGTCGTTCCTCTGCCACCTGCGCGACGAGGGGCGCCGCACCGCCGAAGGGTGGCTTACCGAGAATTTCGCCGACCTCGGCAAGCGCTCCACCCTCGAGGTGGAGAGCGTCTATCAGGATACGGAACGGTGACGCTGAGATAACGTTGAAAGAGCGGCTGATTTTGCACAGCAGCATGACGCGGGCGGCACCATGCTCAGCATGAGGCGGGAGCGCACCCCGCGCCCCGCCCGCTGTCGAAGGCTACAGGAAGGAGTCACAGGAGGGAGCAGAAGCGCTGTACGGCACCGTCGGCGTCTGTCACTTCCCTGACATGGCGCGCTGACAGTGTCGACATCGGGACGTCATAAACGACGCCCGCTCGCGACAATCAGGAGAGCTGCGCCGATGGTACGCATCGACAAGAAGGCCACCCGCCTCTACGTGCTGGACACCAACGTCCTGCTGCACGACCCCGTCTCCCTCTACCAGTTCGACGAGCACGAGGTGGTCATCCCCATGACCGTGCTCGAGGAGCTGGACAAGCACAAGAACGGCGTCCGCGAGATTGCCCGCACCGCCCGCCAGGTCAGCCGTACCCTGTCAGACCTAACCGCCAATGTCGGCCTCGAGCAGATCCGCGACGGCATTCCCATCCCGCGCCTGAACGGCCCCGAGGGGCGCCTGCGCCTGCTCTGCTACACCGACCTGAGGCCCCTGGAGCCCCTCGAGGAGAACCCCGACAACCGCATCCTCGCCGAGACCTGCCGGCTGCGTCAGGAGCGCCCGGACGCCTCGGTGATCCTGATCACCAAGGACATCAACCTCAGGGTCAAGGCCGCCGCCCTGGGCGTGCCGGTGGAGGACTACCTCAACGATCGCGCCTTCGACGACAGCGACGCCATGCTGGAGGGGGTGAGGGTCTATCCGGACGCCGGCAGCGAGCTGTGGAACGGCCTGTCACTCGACGTCAGCGTCGAGCGCGAGGGCCAGCGGGTGACCTACCACCTCAACGGCGAGATCCCCCCCGAGTGGCACCCGGGCATGCTGGTGGCGGACAGCGACGACGAGGGCGGCTTCGAGGCCATCGTGCGCGAGGTGAGCGGAGGCCGGGCCCGCCTCGACCTGCTCACCAACTATCGCCACGGCGCCAGCGTCTGGGGCGTGCACGCCCACGACTGCCGGCAGAACTTCACCCTCAACCTGCTGATGGACGACGAGGTCGACCTGGTGACCATCGCCGGCAGCGCCGGCACCGGCAAGACCTTCATGACCCTGGCCGCCGCCTTCCAGCAGACCCTGGACACCAAGCGCTTCGAGCGCATCGTCTTCACCCGGGCGCCGATCTCCATGAGCGAGGATATCGGCTTCCTGCCCGGCACCGAGGAGGAGAAGATGTCGCCCTGGATGGGCGCCTTCCACGACAACATGGACAACCTGCTGCGCGACGAGAACGGGGAATCGAGCTGGGATAACGGCGCCACCCGCCAGCTGCTCGGCGCCCGGGTGCAGATCCGCTCGCCGGGCTTCATGCGCGGGCGCACCCTCAACGACACCTTCTTGATCATCGACGAGGCGCAGAACTTCACGCCCAAGCAGCTCAAGTCGCTGGTCACCCGGGCCGGGCGCAACACCAAGATCGTCTGCCTGGGCAACGTCGGCCAGATCGACACCCCCTACCTCACCGCCAACAGCTGCGGGATGGCGGCGGTGGTGCAGCGCTTCCGCGACTGGCCCCATGCCGGACATATCACCCTGAAGAGCGTCGAGCGCTCGCGACTGGCCCTGGCCGGCGAGGAGCTGCTCTGACACGCCGCCGCCCGCTCCCGCCTGAGGCCCCTACCGGCCTCAGGCGGCGCTGAACAGCAGCACCAGGGCGAGCCCCACGGCGACGACCACCATCAGCAGCGCGGCGTGGCGACGCAGCCACGCCTCCCCCTCGCCCAACGCTTCCAGCGCCGCGGTGCCCGACCGCTCCAGGCCCACCCACCAGGCCACCCAAGCCGCCTTTGCCGCGGCCAGCCGCTCGAGAGAGGGCCGGGTGGCCGTCCACAGCCGGCCGAGGCCATGGGCCAGCGGCCACCAGAGATCCCCCGGGGGCGGGCGCCGCCAGGCCGCCCGCAGCACCCCACGATGTACCAGCCACCCCACCAGCAGCGACAGCGCAAGCCCCAGCAGGGCCGGCCATCCGAGGCCCACGAGCTCTGCCGCCGGCGGCCAGGCCGGCGCCATGCCCAGCGCCGGCAGCCACAGCGGCAGGGCCAGGGCGCTTGCCAGCAGCAGCAGCCAGGCCAGCGGCATGGGAGCGGCCAGCGACATCAGCCGGTCCCGCCGAGCCTGCCGTTCGCCCGGCCACTGGCACCACAGGGTGCGCGCCATCAGCGCCGTGGTGCCCACCGCCGCCAGGGAGAGCCAGGTCACCAGGCCCGCGTAGCCACCGTCGTAGAGCGCCTCCTTGAAGGCCCATTTGGTGGCAAGCCCGGAACCCAGCACGCCGGCCAGGGAGAGCGCCGGGGCGGCCAGCAGCAGCGTCAGCGCCCAGGACGGCAGCCGCGGCGGATGCTCGGCGATGCCCACGCCCAGGAACAGCGCCCCCTTGGTGAGCCCGTGGTGGGCAGCGAAGAGCACCACGGCAGGGACCAGCGCCGGCCACAGCGCGGGGGCGGTGAGCCCCGCCCCCACCAGGGCGGCCAGCATGCCGAGCTGGCTGACGCTGGAGTAGGCCAGCACCGCCTTGGGGTGGCGCTGGCAGACGCCCACCAGGGCAGCGCCGATAGCCCCCACCAGGCCCACCGCCAGCATGGCGCGGCCCAGCCAGGCGATGCCCTCCGCGGTGGCGGTTTCGCCCAGCGGCAGGGTCGCCATCCAGCCCACCACCCCGGCCTTGACCATGGCCCCGCTGAGTACGGCGCTGGCCGGCGTCGGCGCCACCGGGTGGGCCAGGGGCAGCCACAGGTGCAGGCCCGCCACGCCGGCCTTGACCCCGAAACCGAGCCACAGCAGCACGCCGATCCAGGCGCCCTGCTCCAGCGTGGCGAGCCCCTCGCGCAGCTCGCCCAGGGTCAGCACTCCCAGGCTGCCGGCGCCCCACAGCAGGCCGCCCAGGATCAGCCCCTCGCCGAGCACCGCCATGATCAGGTAGGCGCGCCCGCCGGTCAGGGCATCCCGGGTGCCGGAGTGGATCACCAGGCCGTAGGCGGCGAAGGTCATCACCGCGAAGCCCAGGTAGAAGCTGGCGATGTCCTCGGCCACCAGCAGCAGCAGGTTGCCGGAGAGGGTCAGCGGCCAGAGCACGGCGAAGCGGGCAAGGCGCGTGGCCGCCGCGCCGTCCCCGGCGGTGGCCCGCTCGCCGTCCCCGGCCAGATAGCCGCGGGCATACCAGCCGGCGAGCAGCCACAGCAGCGCCGTGAACGCCAGCAGCACGCGACGCGGCTCGTCCAGCACCCAGACCCCGCCCAGCAGCCAGGCTGCCATCGACAGCTCACCGTCGCCGCCCAGCAGCGCCAGGGCCAGCGCCGGCAGCGGCGCCGTGGCCCACAGCGGGTCGAGCGGGAAACGCACCTCGTCGCGCCCGGCCAGGGCCGCCATCAGCGGCTGGCGCAACCCCAGCAGCAGCGGCCAGAGCAGCGCGGCGATCATCAGCACGGCGAAGATCTCCTGGCTCATGGCAGGTACTCCAGACTGGCCACCCGGGTCGCCCACTCCAGCGGGCTGTAGGGCAGCCCGGCGAAGAGTCCCGCCATCACGCTGAACAGCGCCGTGGCGATGACCGGCAGCAGCAGCCAGGCATTCGTCTCGAGGCGGCCCAGGTGGCGCTCCTCGGGCCAGGCCCCCACGCCATGGGCCGGGCCGGGCCGGAACCACAGCCGGTAGAGGATCGGCAGGAAGTAGGCCGCGTTGAGCAGGCTGCTGGCCACCAGCACGGCGATCACCCAGGACATCCCGGCCTCCACCGCCCCGGTGCCCAGGTACCACTTGCTGAGAAAGCCCACCAGCGGCGGCAGGCCGATCATCCCCAGGGCGCCGACGGTAAAGGCCAGGCTGGTCAGCGGCATGCGTCGTCCCGCGCCATCGAGCTCATCGATGCGGTGGATACCGAGCTCCTCGGCATAGTTGCCGGCGCAGAAGAACAGCGTGATCTTCATCAGCCCCTGGTGCAGCAGGTGGGAGAGCGCAGCGATGGTGCCCAGGGGCCCGAACAGCCCGATCCCGAGCACGATGTAGCTCACCTGGCTCACCGTGGAGAAGGCCAGCCGCGGCTTGAGCTCCACCTGGGCCAGGGCGCGCACGGAGCCATAGAGGATGGTGACGGTGGCGATGACGGCGAGCCCGGTGAGCAGCCCCAGGGCGTGGCTGAGCTCGGCGCCATAGACGTCATAGACCAAGCGCACGATGCCAAAGGCGCCGGCCTTGACCACCGCCACCGCGTGCAGCAGGGCGCTGACCGGCGCCGGCGCCACCATGGCCCGGGGCAGCCAGCCGTGCAGCGGCACCAGGCCCGCCTTGACCCCGAAGCCGGCGATCAGCACCCAGAAGATGGCGATCAGCACGCCGCGCTGCTCGGGGCCGAACTCGGCGAGGATCTCCCGCTGGCCGAAGCGGATATCGCCGGCCAGGGCGTGCAGCGCCACCATGCCGATCATCAGCACCAGCCCCGCGGTCAGGGTGAAGCGCAGGTAGAGGGTGGCCGCGGCCAGCGCCTTGGGGGTGCCGCGATGAGCCACCAGCGGGTAGGTGGAGAGGGTCAGCAGCTCGTAGAAGATCAGGAAGGTGAAGAGGTTGCCGGCCAGGCTGATGCCCAGGGTGCTGGCCACGCAGAGGCTGAAGAAACCGAAGAAGCGCCGCCGGTTGGGCGAGCCCTCCAGGTAGCCGATAGCATAGATGGTGGTGAACAGCCACAGCAGCGAGGAGAGCCCGGCGAACATGATGCCCAGGGGGTCGGCGCGCAGCACGAAGGCGAGCCCCTCCAGCACCGGGAACTCCACAGCGTAGGCATGCCCCTGGCTGAGGCCACGCACCATCCAGGCCACCAGGCCGATCTTGAGCACGGCGGCGGCCAGGTTGAGCCCGGTCCGGGCGCGGAAGGCACCCTCCGGCAGCAGGAAGATGATCGCCGCCGCCGCGAGCGACGTGGCCAGGGTGGCGACCGGGAAGAAGGCCCCGCTCATGGCACCCCTCCCTGGCGCAGCAGCGACAGCGGCCACTCCGCCACCAGGCCGAGCCCCACCGCTGCCAGGGCTAGCAGCAGCGGCGTGAGGTCGGTGCCCCGCGGCAGGGGGTGGAACTCATGGCGCGGCGCCTCCTCCACGAAGGAGCAGCGCAGTACCCGGAACACATAGGCGGCGGTCAGCAGGGTGCCGAGCACCAGCACCACCGCCCAGGGCCACTGGCCCGACTCCAGCGAGGCCTGCAGCAGCAGCCACTTGGCGGTGAAGCCGGCGCTGGGCGGCAGCCCCATCAGGGTCACCGCGGCCACCCCGAAGGTCATCAGCGACAGCGGCAGCCGGCGGCTGGTGCCGGCCAGGTCGACCAGGCGGCTGGCACCGGTGGAGAACAGAAGGTTGCCGGCGGCCATGAACATCGCCGCCTTGGCCAGGGCGTGGCCGGCCAGCTGCAGCCAGGTGGCCTGCCAGGCCAGCGACGCCACCGAGGCGGCGGCGCCGGCCAGCAGCGGAAAGGCCAGCATCAGGTAGCCGAGCTGACCCACCGTGGACCAGGCCACCACCTGCTTGAGGGAGTCGGCCCGCCACGCCTTGAGCCCGCCCCACAGCACCGCCGCCGCCCCCAGCAGGCCCAGCGCCCAGGCCGCCCCCTCGGCCTCCGGCAGCAGCCGCCGCCACAGGGTGATCAGGATGAAGAAGGAGGCCTTGACCACCAGGGCGCCATGCACGGCGCTGACCGGGGTCCAGGCGCTGGCATGCACCGGGGCCAGCCAGCCGTGCAGCGGGAAGATCGCCGCCTTGAGCAGCAGGCCGCCGGCCAGCAGCGCCATGGCGATGCGGGTGGTGGCATCGGGCTCGGCCACCGCGGCCAGGCCGCTCAGCTCCAGGGTGCCCCAGGCACCCAGCAGCAGCGCCACCCCCAGCAGCCAGGCCAGCGATCCCACCAGGGCGTAGAGCAGGTAGCGCAGGCCGGCGCGGATCGCCTCGGCCTTGCCGGGCAGCAGCATCATGCCCACTGCACACAGCCCCATCAGCTCCAGGCCGGCATAGAGCAGCAGCAGGTCGGCGGCCACCCAGATCACCCCCAGGGCGAACGCCAGGCCGCCCAGCAGCGGCCAGAAGCGCGCATGGGGCGCGTCGGCGGCCAGCGCCGCGCGGCGGTGACCCACGCCGTAGGCGGCGCTGGCCAGCAGCACCAGTTGGGTCAGCAGCAGGAGCAGCGCCGCCAGGGCATCCAGCCGCCAGTGCAGCGAGAGCCCACCCAGCGCCAGGCTGCCGTGCAGCGCGCCCTCCCCCGCTCTGGGCAGCAGCCACAGCGTCGCCAGCGGCAGCGCCCCGGTGGCCAGCACCACCGTGCGCATCTGGCACGGCGGTTTCCAGAGGGCCAGCAGGCCCAGTGGCAGCGGCGCCGCCAGCGTCAGCCACAGCAGCAGGCTTGCGGCTTCACTCATGGGCGGCCTCGGGCTCGAGGATCACGCTGCCCTCCAGGGCATGCAGGCGGCGCAGCAGCAGAGCGCCCAGCACCGAGCCGACCAGCGCCACCGTCAGCCCCACCAGGATCAGCCCCTGCACCTCGGGAGCAGTGCCCGCGAGCCCCGCCAGCAGCAGGAAGACGCCGGAGCCGAGCACGTTGAAGGCCAGCAGCCGGCGCAGCAGGTGGCGATGGTGGGCGAAGGCCCACAGCCCCAGCGCCATCACCCCGAGCCCCGTCGGCACCAGGGCCGGCATGGCGGTCCCGCGCAGGGAGAGCCGCTCGCTGGCGAGCAGTCCCACCAGCGCCAGGCCGACAAGCAGGAGCCAGGCCAGGACGGCGAGCCAACGCACTGCCGCCCGGAGGCCGGAGCGCGGCGTGGTGTCCCGCTGGGGCAGGCGTGGCACGTCGCCGGCGCAACCCAGCGCATGGAAGAGGGCAGCGCCGGACAGCAGCGCGCCCAGCAGCGCCTCGGCAGCGGCCAGCCAGGGAGCCCCCAGCCGCCACCAGGCGAGCGCCATCACCAGGGCGAAGGCGATGAAGGCCAGGCAGGCGCGGGCCAGCTGCCGGTCCAGCAGGCAGAGCAGCGCCAGGAGAATCAGGGCAGTCGATATCATGACGAAGATCCTGACCACTTCGCGGGGTGAATGCCAGGGCGCCCCCTCACGCTGGATCAGCGTCGCGGGGAAGCGGCGAGGCGCCGCCGGACCCGCAGATCCGGTTGCGCCCCTCGTGCTTGGCCCGGTAGAGGGCCCGGTCGGCATCGCCCAGGGCGCCCTCCAGGCTGCCGTTGGGGAGCAGGATCGCCAGGCCCAGGCTGACCGTGAAGCGGATGGTCGCCCCCTCGACCTCCAGGACGATCTCCTCCACCGCCCGGCGCAGGCGCTCGATATCGACCATCACCCGCTCGGGCGTCTGCCCGATCAGCGCTACCAGTCCTTCGCTGGCATAGAGCAGCTCCAGATGGCCGGCCGCATCCTGGCGCAGGCGGAACACCGCCCCGGGTAGGTGCGAGACGGTGCCCTCGAGCCGCGCCAGCAGCTGCCGATCGTGGAGTTCCCGCTCGCGCATGCCGGTGACGTCATACTGGATCACCAGCAGCCGCAGCGGGCCACCCGGGCGCTCCTCCAAGGGCTGGATCATGGTGGTCTGGTGGCGCAGGGCACCATCGGCTCGCCGGCAGAGGAGCACGCCACGCCATGCCTGCCGCGTGGTGAAGCAGTGATCGAGAGCGAGGGCGAAACCGCCATGCAGGGGGTCGGCATCCAGCGTCACCGCCCGACGACCGAGGAGCTGGTCGGGAGGGTAGCCGGCATGGCGCTCGAAGTCGGGATTGACGCGCAGCACCACGCCCTGCTCGTCGAGCAGCATGACCGCCCCGGGATAGTGCGCGAGCAGCAGCGCATCGAGACCGGGGGCGCTCTGCTCGCCTCCGGCCCGCCAGCGCTGCCATGTCCGCCTGACTATCTCCATGCCCAAGCCACGACACTCCCTGCGTCAAGTGAAGGGACCTCTCCGCGTCCACCCTCCACCCTAGCCCAAAATGCGTGGCCTGGCACCTGTACGCATGGCCGATGGCGCTCGGCCAGGGCTCAGCGGGCCAGGCGCTGGCTCAGCCAGTGGCCGATATCAGCGACCTGCTGGGGGCAGACCGCATGGGCCATGGGGTACTGGCGATAGTGGGCCGGATAGCCCAGCGACTTGACCCGCTCGAAGCCCGCGCGGCCGAGCGCCTCGGGCACCACCGGGTCGAAGCTGCCGTGGTGCACCTCGACGGGCAGTTCGCGGTTGGCCTCGGCCAGGGCGATGCTCTCCGCGGTGGCGAAGTAGGTGGAGAGCGCCAGCAGGCCGCCCAGCGGCTGCTCGAAGGAGAGCGCCGCCTGGTAGGCCACCGCCCCGCCCTGGGAGAAGCCGGCCAGGATGATCCGACGGCTGTCGATGCCGTGGCCGATCTGCTCGCGCACCAGGCCCTGGATGCGCTCGGCGGAGGCCTTTAGCTGGCGCTCGTCGACGCGCCGCCCCAGGTTCATCTCGAGGATGTCGTACCAGGCCGGCATCACCATGCCGCCGTTGATGGTCACCGGCAGGCGCGGCGCATGGGGCAGGATGAAGCGCACGCTGGCGTCGGCCGGCAGCGAGAGGGCCGGCACCAGCGGCTCGAAGTCGCTGCCGTCGGCCCCCAGGCCGTGCAGGATGAAGACACAGGCATCGGCGGGCTTGCCGCCCTTCGGCTCGATGATCAGCTCACCGGGTTGGCTCATGGGGAGGGCTTCCATTGGTCGGGGAAATCAGACCCGACACCCTACCGCAAAGCCATGGCGGCGGCGAGACGCCGGGTCCGTCAGAAGGGCCAGATAAGCGGAATCAGCGTCAGGGCCACCGCGGCGGTGATCAGGTTGAGCAGCCCGCCCACCCGCAGGAAGTCGCCGAAGCGGTAGCCTCCGGGCCCGTGCACCATCAGGTTGGTCTGGTAGCCGATAGGCGTGAGGAAGCTCGCCGAGGCGGCGAACATCACCGCCACCACGAAGGGCATCGGGTTCACCCCCAGGCTCTCGGCGCTGGCCATCACCACCGGGAAGGTGATCACCGCGGCGGCGTTGTTGGTGACCAGCTCGGTCAGCAGCGCCACCAGCAGGTAGGTCCCGACCAGCAGCAGCAGTGGGTTGCCATCCGCCAGCGCCAGGGCCCCTCCGGCAAGAGCCGCCGCGGCCCCGGAGCTCTCCAGCGCCGCGCCCAGGCCGAAGGAGGCGGCGATGGTCAGCAGCACCTGGGTATCCAGCCCGCGCTTGGCGGCCCCCACCGAGCAGCAGCCGGTCAGCAGCACCAGCGCCGCCCCCAGCATGGCCGCATTCATCATGCTCATCACCCCGAGGCTGGCCAGGGCCACCACGCCGGCCAGGATGCTCCAGGCCAGCCAGGCCTTCTCGTGAACGGGGCGTGCCGCCCCGTTGAGCTGGCTGATCAGCAGGAAGTCCCGCGACTGGCGATGGCGCTCGATGAAGGGCGGGCGCGCCTCCAGCAGCAGCACGTCGGCGGGCTGCAGGCGTACCTGGCCGAGGTTGCCGGCGACCCGCTCGCCGCCGCGGCACACCGCCAGCACGGCGGCACCGTAGAGGGTGCGGAAGTGGCCGTCGCGGATGCGCTGACCGACGAACTGGCACTGGCTGGAGACCACCGCCTCGACCAGGCGCCGCTCCTTGAAGTCCTTCTCCAGGCTCGACTCACCGTGGCGCGACGGCATCAGGCCGCGCACCTGCTGCAGCTCCACCGCCGCCTCGCTGGTGCCGGCGAACACCAGCCGGTCGCCGCCCTTGAGCCGCTCACCGGGCCCCACCACGCTGACCACGTTGCCGTCGCGCTCGATCTCCACCAGGAACAGCTCCTGGAGGTGGCGCAGCCCCGCCTCCTCCACCGTGCGATTGACCAGAGGGCCCTCCGGGTCGACCTCCATCTCGATGGTGAATTCACGGGGGTTCTCGAAGGCCGCCGCGGCGCCGCGCCGCGCCGGCAGCAGCCGCGGCCCCAGCAGGATCAGGTAGGCGAGGCCGACCACCGCCACCGGCACGCCCACCCAGGCGAGATCGAAGAGCCCCATGGCAAGCTCGGGTGAACGGTCCACCAGCAGGCCATGCACCACCAGGTTGGTACTGGTGCCGAACAGGGTGATGGTGCCGCCGAGGATAGAGGCGAAGCTGAGCGGCATCAGCAGGCGGTGGGCCGGCACACACACTCGGCGACTCCAGCTCAGCACCGCGGGAATGTAGGTGGCCACCACCGGGGTGTTGTTGAGGAAGCCGCTCAGGAAGGCCACCGACAGCAGCAAGCGCAGCAGCGCCCCGCTCTCGCGGCGCGGCCGGCCGAGCACATGGCGAATGATCAGGTCGATGCCGCCGGTCTGGCGGATGGCGGTGACCAGCACATACATGAAGGCCACGGTGAACAGGCCGGTGCTGGCGAAGCCGCCCAGCGCCTGGGACGGTTCGAGGATGCCGAGCGTCAGCAGCAGGATCACCGCGCCCAGCAGGACGATATCCGGCCCCAGCCGCGAGAAGGCCATCAGCGGAAAGACGACGATCACGACGGCGAGGGAGATCCAGGCATCCAGGGGCATGGCAGGCATCCGGTCAACGAGAGTGCCCCTATTCTGCCGCTCGCCGATTATTCTAAAAAATTCTTTGTAGAAACTCCCTTATTCCACAAATAGCCATATCGATCCTACCTTCCTGCCTGAGCTGGCACCCCGGCGCCCCCTCTCGGCCAACTGGCGCACACGCGAAAGGGCCCGCACGTGGCGGGCCCTTTCTCGACTCCCGAAGGAGTCACATCAGTGTCAGCTGGCGATTAGCCGATGACCTTGATGTTGGAAGCCTGGAGGCCTTTCTTGCCCTGGGTGACGTCGAAGGAAACCTTCTGGCCGTCTTGCAGGGTCTTGAAGCCGTCAGCCTGGATCTCGGAGAAGTGAGCGAACAGGTCGTCACCGTTGTCGTCCGGAGAGATGAAGCCGAAGCCCTTGGTGTCGTTGAACCACTTGACAGTACCGGTAGCCATTATCGAATTCCTCTAATAGCGTTTGATTTTCCGGGAAATACCCGAGTTGCAGTGGGTAGAACAAGAAACTTTTCACCGGGAAATCGATGCCATGAGCCTTCGATAACCACTTGCGATGTTCGACTTGCTAACCAACTGCGCACAGCTTGCGCCCTTCTCGGGCGCAGGTCAAACACTATTTGCCTTCGATGACGAGAAAGTTACTCCCCGGCCAGGATCCAGGCCGCGGCCTTCTCGGCGATCATCAGCGTCGGCGAGTTGGTATTGCCGCTGGTGATGGTGGGCATCACCCCGGCATCCACCACGCGCAGCCCCGCCACACCGCGCACCCGCAGGTGCGGGTCGACCACCGCCATGGGATCGTCGTCGCGCCCCATCTTGGTGGTGCCCACCGGATGGAAGATAGTGGTGCCGATATCCCCGGCGAGCCGCACCAGGTCCTCGTCGCTCTGGAACTCGACGCCGGGTTTCACCTCCTCCGGCTGGTACTTCGCGAAGGCGGGCTGGGCGGCGATGCGCCGGGTGACCCGCAGCGAATCCGCCGCCACCTTGCGATCCTCCGGCGTGCTCAGGTAGTTGGGCGCGATGGCCGGCGCCTGGCGCGGGTCGCGGCTTCGGATGCGCACCGTGCCGCGGCTGGTGGGGTTGAGGTTGCACACGCTCGCCGTGATCGCCGGGAAGTCGTGCAGGGGCTGCCCGAAGGCCGGCAGGCTCAGCGGCTGGACGTGGTACTCGATATTGGGATGCTCATAGGCCTCGGAGCTGCGGGTGAAGGCGCACAGCTGCGACGGCGCCATGCTCATGGGCCCGGTGCGCTTGAGGACATACTCCAGGCCGATCTTCGCCTTGCCCACCAGGGAGTTGGCCATGGTATTGAGGGTCTTCGCCCCCGTGACGCGATAGACCGAACGGATCTGCAGGTGGTCCTGCAGGTTCTCCCCCACCCCGGGCAGGTCTACCACCACCGGGATGTCGTGCTCGGCGAGCAGCGCCGCCGGGCCGATGCCCGAGAGCTGCAGCAGCTGGGGCGAGCCGATCGCTCCGGCGGCGAGGATCACCTCGCGGGCCGCGCGGGCCACGACCTCGGCGCCGTTGCGCTCGACGCGCACGCCGCGGCAGCGCGGCTCGCCGCTCTCTCCACTCTGGAGCTCGAGCCCCAGCACCTGACTGGAGTGCCAGAGGGTCAGGTTGCCGCGGGTCTCGACGCCGCGCAGGAAGGCCTTAGAGGTATTCCAGCGCCACCCCTTGCGCTGGTTGACCTCGAAGTAGTCGACCCCTTCGTTGTCGCCACGATTGAAGTCCCGGGTGCGGGGGATGCCCGCCTCCACCGCCGCGGTGGCGAAGTCATCGAGCACCTGCCAGCTGAGGCGCTGCTTCTCGACCCGCCACTCACCGCCGTGGCCGTGGAAGTCACGATGGGCGGCGTCGGCGTCGCCCCCGGCATCCAGGCGGTGATGGTCCTCGTGCTTCATGAAGTCCGCCAGGCAGTTCTCCCAGCGCCAGGCGTCATCGCCGGTGAGCTCGGCCCAGCCGTCGTAGTCGCACGCCTGGCCGCGGATATAGAGCATGCCGTTGATGCTCGAGCAGCCGCCCAGAGTCTTGCCTCGCGGGTAGATCAGCGAGCGGCCGTTGAGCCCCGGGTCGGGCTCGGTACGAAAGCGCCAGTCGGTGCGGGGGTTGTCGATGCAGTAGAGATAGCCCACCGGGATATGGATCCAGTGGTAGTTGTCGCGGCCGCCCGCCTCGATCAGCAGCACCCGGTTGGCCGGGTCGGCGCTCAGGCGGTTGGCCAGCAGGCAGCCGGCAGTGCCGGCCCCCACCACGATATAGTCGAATTCCTGGTCAGCCATGGCGTGATCTCACTGCGGCAAATGGTGGCTCGTGCTGCTTATTTCGCAAACTGGCATGAGCCTTGGTTGAGGCTGAGAACTTCTTGTGGGAGCTGGGCTTTGCCCGGCGAATGGAGGCCGAAGGACTCCTGGCGGAAGATGCCAACCTCACCAACACCGCCGGGGCGCCTACGGCGCCATTCGCCCGGGGGACCCGGGCTCCCACAGGGCAGTTTCACGCCAGCCTGCGAAAAACCTTATTTATGCGTCGGCATGGCGAACTCGGCGCCGCCGCGGATGGAGTCGGACCAGCGCTGCATGATCGACTTCTGCTTGGTGTAGAAGCGCACCCCCTCCTCGCCGTAGGCGTGGGTGTCGCCGAACAGCGAGCGCTTCCAGCCGCCGAAGCCGTGCCAGGCCATGGGCACCGGGATCGGCACGTTGATGCCCACCATGCCCACCTGGATGCGACGGCCGAACTCACGGGCCACGCTGCCGCTCTCGGTGAAGCAGCTCACGCCGTTGCCGAACTCGTGGTCGTTGATCAGCTGGATGGCGGTGGCGATGTCGGGGACCCGAACGCAGGCCAGCACCGGACCGAAGATCTCCTCCCGGTAGATGGTCATCTCCGGGGTGACATGATCGAACAGGGTGCCGCCCATCCAGAAACCCTGCTCGCAGCCCTCGCCGGTAGTGGAGGCATCGAAGTCGCGGCCGTCGACCACCAGCTCAGCGCCCTCCTCCACGCCCTTGGCGATGTAGCCGGTGATGCGCTCGTGGGCCTGGCGGGTGACGATGGGCCCCATCTCGGCGTCGAGCTGCATGCCGTCCTTGACCTTGAGGGCGCGCGCCCGCTCGGCCAGGCGCGGCACCACCTGGTCGGCCACGTCGCCCACCAGCACCGCCACGCTGATCGCCATGCAGCGCTCGCCGGCGGAGCCGTAGGCGGCGCCGACCAGGGCATCCACCGCCTTGTCGAGGTCGGCATCGGGCATCACCACCATATGGTTCTTGGCTCCGCCCAGGGCCTGCACGCGCTTGCCATGGCGGGCGCCACGCTCGTAGATCAGGTTGGCGATGGGCGTGGAGCCGACGAAGGAGAGCGCGCGCACCTCGGGGTGGTCGATCAGCGCCTCGACGCTCTCCTTGTCGCCCTGCACCACGTTGAAGACGCCGTCCGGCAGCCCGGCCTGCTTGAGCAGGTCGGCGATCAGCAGCGAGGCGCTGGGATCCAGCGGGCTCGGCTTGAGGATGAAGCTGTTGCCGGCGGCGATGGCCACCGGGAACATCCACATCGGCACCATGGCCGGGAAGTTGAAGGGGGTGATGCCGGCCACCACGCCGAGCGGCTGGCGCACCGTCCAGTTGTCGATGCCGGTGCTCACCTGCTCGGTGTAGTCGCCCTTGAGCAGCTGCGGAATACCGCAGGCGAACTCGACGATATCGATGCCACGGGCCACCTCGCCCTGGGCGTCGGTGAAGACCTTGCCATGCTCCCGGGTGATCGCCTCCGCGAGTTCATCCTTGTGGGCGTTGAGCAGCTCCAGAAACTTGAACATCACCCGGGCGCGGCGGATCGGCGGGGTATCGGCCCAGGCCGGGAAGGCCGCCGCGGCGGCGGCCACGGCGGTGTCCACATCGGCGCGGGAGGCCAGGGCCACTCGGCCGGTCACCTGGCCGGTGGCCGGGTTGAAGACCTCCTTGCTCTGGCCGGACTCACCGGCGTTCATTTGCCCATTGATATAATGCAGGATGGTCGCTGTGCTCATGGTGGCCTCGTCTGTTATCGCTCTATGTGCCTCGGGAGCGCGCCTTTCGTCGGCCTCGTCAGGGCAGGCGCACGTCTGTGACTGCCCAGACTAGCGCGATCACCGCCAGGATCAATTGAGTAATTCAAAACCAGCGTATAAGTTCAGCTGATATCACACCGGATACCGAGGAGGCTTCCATGCAGGATCTCCAGGCCCTGCGCGCCTTCGTCAGCGTGGCCCGGGAGGGCAGCGTCTCCCGCGCTGCCGAGCGGCTGAACCTGACCCAGCCGGCGGTGAGCCTCAAGCTCAAGCAGTTCCAGGCGGGACTGGGCCTCACCCTGTTCCGGCGACGGCCCAAGGGGCTCACGCTCACCGAGGATGGCCAGGCGCTGCTACCCGCCGCCGAGAAGGCGCTGGCCGCGGTGTCCGCCTTCGACCAGAGCGCCCGTGCCCTGCACAGCACCCTGCGCGGCCGGCTGAAGATCGGCACCATCGTCGACCCCGAGTTCATCCGCCTGGGCGCCTTCCTGCACCGCCTGGTGGAGCGCTCCCCACAGCTCGAGACCGAGCTCTCCCATGGCATGAGCGGCAGCGTGCTGGAGCGGGTCCGCCGCGGCGAACTCGACGTGGGCTTCTATCTCGCCCCGCCGGGTGAGGGCCCCGGCGAGGGCTCCGCGGAGATCGTCCACCGCGAGCTCACCCAATTCCACTACCACGTGATCGCCCCGGCCGGCTGGGGCAGCCGCCTGGCCGTTGCCGACTGGGAGCGGCTCGCCCGGCTGCCGTGGATCGTCACCCCGCAAGACTCCGTCCACCACCGCCTGCTGCACGGCGTGCTCGACCCGCTGGGCCTCGCCCCCAATGGCGTCGCCCAGGTGGATCAGGAGGCCTGCATGCTCGACCTGGTGCGCGCCGGGGTGGGCCTGAGCCTCGCCCGGGACGCCCTGGCCATGACCGAGCGTCAGGAGCGCGGCCTCGCCGTGGCCGAGGGGATCCGCCTGCCCTGCGCGCTCTGCTTCATCTGGCGGCGCGACCGCGGCGAGGAGGCGGTGATCAGTGAGGCCCTGGCGGTGCTGGAGCGCGTCTGGGGGGAGCCCCTGAGCCAAACCGTCACTTGACCGCGGTCAAGGGCATGAACCATGTATGTGGGCGGGATACTGGGGTGCCGCTGGCCTCCCTCGGCTCACCGCGAGGTGAGCCGAGGCGCTCACATCACCGGCACGCCGGTGACCCAGACATGCAGATGGAAGGCGAACAGATAGTAGGCGACCAGGCCCGCCACCACGGTGATGGCCGTCCGCGCCGCGCTCGCCGCCTGAGCCGGCGGTGCGGGGCGACGGCGGGCAGAGCGGAAGTCGAACACCGCCCAGAGCAGGAAGGCGCCGAAGAAAACGATGTCGCCGAGCCGGCCGTTGGCCAGCAGGTGGGAGAAAGCCCACAGCTTCACCGCGATGATCATCGGGTGGCCCAGCTTCGCCTTGAGGTGGTTGCCCGGCACATAGGCCGCCACCAGCAGGATGAAGGCGGGAATCATCAGCAGCGACACGGCGTGGCGCAGCCCCACCGGCGGAAACCACACCCAGGTGGGCGACAGGCGCATCTGGCCATAGCCCCAGATCGCCAGCGCCAGGCCGACGATCGAGACCACCGAGTAGGCGGCCTTCCAGGGCAGCTCGCCCATCTGGGCGATCCGGGCGCTGCGCCAGTCGTCGGCGACGATGCGCACCGAGTGAACCCCCAGAAAGATCAAGAGGCCGAGTATCATCACGGTCATGGCAGAGACTCCATCAGCAGAAAGTGAACAGGCCGCCAGACTACCGCACCCACATGACCGCGTCGCGCCCCTTCCCCCCTTAGACTTTCGCCGCCTTCCGACGCATCATGGGGGCTTCCTTCTCCACCACCGGCTGCACGACCACCATGGCCCTGGACACCACCGCCCTCAACCGCCAGATGACCCACTTCGACGGCCACGCCGAGATCTGGCTGTTCGGCTACGGCTCGCTGATCTGGAAGGTCGACTTCGCCTACCTGGAGCGGCGCCCCGCGTTCATCCACGGCTGGTCGCGGCGTTTCTGGCAGGGCTCCCACGACCATCGCGGCACCCCGGAGGCGCCTGGCCGCGTCGCCACCCTGGTGCGCGACCCGGGCGCGGTGTGCCACGGCATGGCCTACCGCATCACCCCGGAGGTGCTCGCCCCCCTGGATGTGCGCGAGAAGAACGGCTACCTGCGCGAGGTCGTCCCGCTGCACTTCACCGATGGCGACAGCGCCGAGGGGCTGATCTATCTCGCCACCGAGGAGAATGCCGCCTTCCTCGGCGACGCCCCGCTCGACGCCATCGCCGCTCAGATCGCCCGTGCCCACGGCCCCAGCGGCCCCAACCGCGACTACCTGCTCAACCTCGCCGAGGCGCTGCATGAGCTGGAGGTGGAGGACCCCCACGTCTTCGCTCTAGCGAGGCGCCTGCGCGACGCCCGCGGCTTCGACGTGCGCTTCCCGCCGACGACTCAAGGCGACGCCTGACGCCGCCGCCACAGCGCGAGGCCGCCCGCCATCACCAGCCAGGTCATGGCGGCGGCCACGACGTCATCGAGCACGATGCCGGCACCCCCGGGCACCGCCTCGGCCAGAGTCACCGGTGGCGGCTTGATGCTGTCGAAAACCCGATAGACCACGAAGGCGGAGGCCATCGCCCAGGGCGCTCGCGCCCCTGCCTGGCCCAGTACCGCCACCGGGAAGGCGACGATCTCGTCGAGCACGATGCGCCCGTCATCCTTGGCGGCAAGCGCCTGCTCGGCCAGGTGGCAGACCGGCACCGCCGCCAGCAGCAGCGCCAGGGTAACGCCCGCCTGCACGCGGCGGGTGCGCCCCAGCAGCCACCAGGCCAGCGGCAGGCCGAGCAGTGAGCCCACCGTGCCCGAGGCCCAGGGCGAGAACCCCAGGCCGAAGCCGGTGGCCAGGGTCATCAGTGCCGCGTCCATCAGCCGGCCTCGCGCGCCTGGTGCTCCAGCGCCGCGGTGACCTCGCCCGGCAGCGCCAGGGCCTGGCCGAGCTGGTCGAGCCAGGCGCGCTCCATGGCATTCTGCTCGTCGACCACCGCCACGCTGATCAGGTACATCTCGCGGGCCGCCTGGGGCGAGTCGACCTGGCGAGCCAGGGCCTCGGCGTCCAGCGGTGCCGCCAGCTGGCGCTCCACCCAGGCGTGCAGCTCCTGGTCCGCGCCCAGGGCATCGATCTGCTGGGTGATCAGGGCTCGCTCCTGGTCGTCGATATGGCCATCGGCACGGGCCGCCATGATCATCGCCTGCAGCAGCTCCAGGCTGCGCCGCTCGCGGGCCTCACCGCCCAGGCGCTCCACCGGCTCGCCCTCGGCGGGCGACTCGCCGCCCGGCCCGCGCGAGTTCTGCCAGGCCTTCCAGGCCAGCGCGCCCACTCCGGCGATGGCGCCGTACTTGAGCGCCTTGCCGCCCAGCTTGCGGCCACGCTTGGAGCCGACCAGCAGCCCCAGGGCGCCGCCGCCCAGCAGGCTCTTGACGTCCAGCCCCGAGCCACCGCCCTGCCCGGCTGCGCCCCCCTCGCCGCCACCGCCCAGCTGGCGCGAGAGCCCATCCAGCATGCCCTTGATATCCAGGCCCGAACCGCCCTGGCTCCCGCTGCCGCCCTGACGGCCCGACTGGCCACCGGCCTGCTGCATCAGCTGTTCCAGTATCCTGCTGGCATTCATCGCATGCTCCTCGTCAGTATCACCCTGGAAGGGGTGCCTGGATGGACTCTATCCCAGCCGCCGGGGTTCGGTAAGCGTTTCCCTCGCGGGGTCGGCGACGGCTTCGACAAGCGTCTCACGGCGACGCATCATGGGGGGCTCAGCCAACCCGGAGCCGCCCACCATGACCGTGACCCTCGACGACGTCCGACAGGCCGCCGCCCGCATCCGGGGCAGCGTGGAGCGCACCCCCTGCCTGCACTCGCACACCCTCTCCCAGCTCACCGGCTGCGAGCTCTACATCAAGTTCGAGAACCACCAGTTCACCGCCGCCTTCAAGGAGCGCGGGGCGCTGAACCACCTGCTGAGCCTCAGCGACGCGGAGCGTGCCCGCGGGGTGATCGCGATGTCCGCCGGCAACCACGCCCAGGCGGTGGCCTACCACGCCTCCCGTCTGGGGATTCACGCCACCATCGTCATGCCGCGCCACACGCCCAACCTCAAGGTGCGCAATACCCGCAGCTTCGGCGCCGAGGTACACCTGGAGGGCAACGGGGTCGCCGAGGCCGGCGACTATGCCCGGCGCCTGGCCGAGGAGCGCGACCTGGTCTTCGTGCACCCCTACGACGACGAACGGATCATCGCCGGGCAGGGGACCATCGCCCTGGAGATGCTCGACGAGGTGCCCGACCTGGAGTGCCTGGTGATCCCCATCGGCGGCGGCGGGCTGATCGGCGGCAACGCGGTGGCCGCCAAGGCGCTCAACCCCGCCATCGAGGTGATCGGCGTGCAGACGTCGCGCTTCCCGGCCATGAAGCAGGCGCTGGCCGGAGAGCCGATCCACTGCGGCCTGGCCACCCTGGCCGAGGGCATCGCCGTCAAGCAGCCGGGACGGCTGACCCTGCCCATCGTCCGCGAGCTGGTCAGCGATATCCGCCTGGTGGACGAGGCCGAGATCGAGCGCGCCATCCTGCTGCTGCTGGAGATCGAGAAGAGCGTGGCCGAGGGCGCCGGCGCCGCAGGGCTGGCCGCCGTGCTGGCCGAGCCGGAGCGCTACCGAGGCCGCAAGGTGGGGCTGATCCTGTGCGGCGGCAACATCGACATGCTGGCGCTCTCCTCGGTGATCCAGCGTGGCCTGGTGCGCACCGGGCGCATCGTGCGGGTGCGCGTGGCGATCCCCGATGTGCCGGGGGCACTGGCGGAGCTCACCCGGCTCTTGGCCGACCAGCGCGCCAACGTGATCCAGATCGCCCACCAGCGCACCTTCACCGACCTCTCGCTGCGCGCCACCGAGGTGGAGGCGACGCTCGAGACCCTGGGCAGCGAGCACACCCGGGAGGTGATCGAGGCGCTGCGCGCCGAGGGCTACGACCCGGTGCTGCCCGCCAACGAGGTGCATCCCGACGAGCGCTGGTCCGCCCGCGCCGAGGGTTAGCGCAGCGGCGCGCCCCTATGCCCTACTGCTTTCTGCGCGTAGCGCCCTGGCCATGCCAGGCGTACCCTGTGGCTCACCGCACATCGTGACGATCCTCATCGATCGAACACTACAAACAGGGAACCGTGATGAGCAAAAAGATCCGCGTCGACGCCCCCCTCGTCATCCTGCACGGCGACGAGATGGCCCAGGTGGCCTTCGAGAGAATCCTCGACACCTTCGTGACCTCCCGGCTGGAGATGCCGCTGGTGGAGATCGACCTCTCGGCCGAGAATCGCCTGGTCACCAACGGTCAGGTGATTGTCGATGCGGTCGAGGCGCTCAGGGAACACGGCGTGGGGATCAAGAACGCCGGCATGACGGTCAACCGCACCCAGCTCGGCGAGCTGCTCGCCAAGCACCCCGAGATCGACGGCACCAAGCTCCACCCGCTGGCCACCAGATCGCCCAACGGCGCCATCCGCAAGGGCATCGGCGGCAACATCACCCGCGAGGACATCGAGTTTCGCAACCTCAAGTTCTCGCGCCCCGAATGGATCGGCCGCGACATCGAGGTCGACACCATGGAGACCGGCGGCATCAAGGACAGCTTCAACGAGCTCTCCCGGGCCACCGGCGTGGTCAAGCTGATGTTCGTGGGAGCCAGCGGCGACCCGGTCGAACTGCACCGCCGCGAGGTCAACAAGGGCGACCCCTGGCTGCTGGCCACCAACGATGTGGAAGACGTGAAGGCCTGGGCCCACCGCTTCTTCCAGCGCGCCATCGGCGAGAAACGCGACATCTACCTGGGCCTCAAGGATACCGTCATCGCCGGCTACGACGGCGTGATGCGGGCCGCCATCGAGGAGATCTTTGATCGCGACTACCGCGAGCAGGTCGAAGCGCTGGGGCTCTCCTATCACTACGAACTGATCGACGCCCAGGCCGCCCGCCTGGTGGCCAATCCGCCGGAGCGCGCCCTGTGGGGGGTGCCGGACAACACCACCGGCCGCAAGCTCTACAAGCTGGTGGAGGAGCTCAAGCGCTTCGGCATTCCCGACCGCAAGGCCCAGGTCTCCATCTCGCGCATGAGCGCCGGCGGCGGCGACCAGTACGGCAGCTTCAACGCCCCCGCTTCGGAAGACGGCATCCTCAAGGTGATCGTCGACGGCGAGGAGAAGCACGCGCGCCGGGTCAGGAAGGGCGACGCCATCCTGCTGATGTCCAACGACCAGGCGGCGATCAAGGACTGGGTCCTGCAGGTCTTCCGCGACGCCTCGCGCAAGGGCAAGGAGGTCTACTTCGGCCTCAAGCGCGAGTACATGGAGTACGACGAGGTGTTCAGCACGGCGATCACCGACGTGCGTCGCGAGCTCGCCGAGACCGGCACCCCACCGCCGTCGTTCATGATCATGCGGCCCTCCAGCCAGCTCATCAAGATGATCACCGACCCGCCCCGCAACGCCCTCTACCCGGCGCAGAACCTGGACGGCGACATCTTCTCCGACATCTCCGCCGCCCTGGGCGGCAGCCTGGCCACCGCCAGCTCGATCATCGAGAGCAAGGACGGCACCATGCTGTTCGAGGCGCCCCACGGCACCGCCCACGACCTCTACCTGAAGTACCTGGAGACCGACGGCCGGGAGGCGCACTTCAACTCCTCCGCCCTGCTCTTCGCCGTGGCCAACGCCCTGGAGACCCTGGGCGAGCGCGACGAGAACAACGCCCTGATCGACTACGCCCATGCCCTCAAGGCGGCGCTGATCGACACCGTGGATGCCGGCATCATCACCGGCGACCTCAAGGGCAAGACCCGCGACCCGGCCAGCGAGACCCTGGTCGACATGAACGGCTTCCTCGACGCCGTGGCCAGCCGGCTGACGGCGTAACCCGCCAAGCGGCCTTTCCGAGCGCCCGCCATGCCCTGCATGGCGGGCGCTTCGGTATCTGCTGCAAACCGATTGCGTTCTTGGCTTCAACTCGTGTGCCAGAAGCGCCTGCCGCTGACCATCGACCCCGCATGAGCGCACCTGGCCGCTCAAGGCAATTGCCAATCGATCTTAATTGACCCTCATCTGACTCGCGGCTAATATGCCGGCGCTGCTGCATGGCAGCGAAACCCCCTTGAGGAATCAATGGAACCTCCGAGTCGCTACGACACGACCGACAACTTGATTGACCGCGCCGCGTCAAACGTCGTGGTGCGCCGGAGCCCGCCCGCGCCTACCCCCTAGGCCCCGGTTCTTGCGCGCCCGCCTGACGCGCGCCAAGGAGCCACACCATGAGCTACATCGAGCTCGCTGCCGACCTGCGCAGCGCCATCGAGCAGCAGGACACCGCTGCCATCCGCCATCTGGTCGCCGAGATGCAGCTGGCCGACCTCGCCGAGTTCATCCAGCACGAGCAGGAGGACACCACCCTCTCCCTGCTGGACTACCTGCCCCTGGACGAACGCGCCAGCGCCTTCGGCTACCTGGAGGAGGAGACCCAGAGCGCGCTTGCCGCCGAGATGGACGACGCCACCCTCGCCGAGCTGCTGCACCACATGAGCGCCGACGAGCGTGCCGACCTCTTCAAGCTGCTCGACGAGGCCCGCCAGCAGGGGCTGCTGCGCCGCCTGGCCCACGCCGAGCGCGAGGACATCCGCAAGCTGGCCAGCTACGAGGAAGGCACCGCCGGAGCCCTGATGACCTCCGAGTACGTGGCCGTGCCGGCCGAGATGGACGTGGCCACCGCCCTGGAGAAGGTGCGCCGCACCGGCCCCAACGCCGAGACCATCTACCAGATCTACTGTGTCGACGACGAAGGCCGCCTGACCGGCACCCTGTCGCTGCGCGAGATGATCCTGGCCAATCCCCACGCTACCCTGGCCAGCCTGATGGTCGAGGAGCTGGTGGTCGCCAAGGTGGACACCCCTCAGGAAGAGGTGGCCAGGCTGATCTCGCGCTACGACCTGATGGCCCTGCCGGTGACCAACGGCGGCGAGCGCCTGGTGGGCATCGTGACCTATGACGACGCCATGGACGTGGCCGAGGAGGAGGCCACCGAGGACATGCACAAGAGCGTTTCGGTGGGCAAGCTGCAGGGCGGCCTGCGCAGCGCCAGCCTCTTCGACCTCTACCGCAAGCGCATCGTCTGGCTGGTGCTGCTGGTGTTCGCCAACATCTTCTCCGGCGCCGGCATCGCCTACTTCGAGGAGACCATCGAGGCCTATATCGCCCTGGTCTTCTTCCTGCCCCTGCTGGTGGACAGCGGCGGCAACGCCGGCTCCCAGGCGGCGACCCTGATGGTGCGCGGCATGGCCACCGGCGATGTGCACACTCGGGACTGGGCGCGACTGCTCGGCCGCGAGGTCAGCGTGGCCATCGCCCTGGGCCTGACCATGGCACTCGCCGTCTCGGTGGTGGGGATCTTCCGCGCCGGCACCGAGATCGCCATGGTGGTCGCGATGAGCATGGTGCTGATCGTGATCATGGGCAGCCTGATCGGCATGATCCTGCCCTTCCTGCTCAATCGCCTGGGCTGGGACCCGGCCACCGCCTCCGCGCCGCTGGTGACCTCCATCGCCGACGCCGTGGGCGTGCTGATCTACTTCGCCATCGCCACCGCGGTACTCGGCCTGCCCGCCTGACGCCCGGGCAAGGGGCGACCTCATGGTCGCCCCATTGTCCCCGCCCGGGCGCATCGTCATACTCCTGTCACACACTGCAGAAAGGCCGCGCACCGGATCACCCGCCGGTGCGGACCTGTGCCACCCCTCAAGGACGACGCCCCGACACCTCATGCTCACGGAAAAGACGCTCAATCTCGCCCTGTTCGCCCAGCTGAATGCCGCACCGGACAGCGATCCTCGCCTGCTGCTGCTGGCCGAGCTCGCCGCGGTCTATCTGATCTGGCTGGTGCCGGCCCTGCTGGTCATCGGCTGGCTGCGCGGCAGCGACCGCCTGAAGCGTCCGCTGCTCGAGGCGTTCATCGCCACCCTGCTCGCCCTGGCCGCGAGCTGGCTGATCGGGTACTGGTGGCCCACGCCGCGCCCCTTCATGATGCCGGTGGGGCAGACCTTCCTCGAGCATGCGGCGACGCCCGCTTTCCCCAGCAACCATGCCACCATCATGCTGACCATGGGCTTCAGCCTGCTGCTGCATGCCGGCACCCGTCGCATCGGCCGCTACCTGCTGCTGCTGGCCGTGCCGGTCGCCTGGGCGCGGGTCTTTCTCGGCGTGCACTTCCCCCAGGACATGCTGGGCGCCCTGCTGCTGGCCGCCGGCGTGGCCGCGCTGGTCGGCGTCAGTCGCAGCTGGCTGATCCTGCCCTTCTATCACCACGTGGCGAGGCGGCTCTATCACCTGCTGTTCGCGCCATTGATCAGCCGAGGCTGGGTCGAGCGCTGAGCGCTGCCACCCTGTCCGTCCCGCGGCATTCCGGCACTCGCCACTCCCGGCTCAAGCGCCGATACTGGAGGCAGCCCCATCAGCCCCCGGAGTCACTCCATGAGCGAACACGAACGCACCATCATGGCCTTCGATGACCAGGGTCGAGAGGTGATGATCGACATCCTGGTCAGCGTGAAGGAGCTTGGCGAACTCACCCGCGCCGGCCCGGTCAGCGGCCGCAGGTCCTCATGGCCGAGACGATGCGGGCCCTCGCCACCCAGATAGAACTGGAGATAGCCGGCCACCTCGCCGTCGACCTCGATGAACAGGATGCGCTCCCAGTTCACCCCGCTCGCCAGCAGGCTCCGCCGCCGATGTGCCCGGCCCAGCAGCGGCCGCAGGAACGACGGCGAACTCGACCCCAGCCGAACCTCCTCGGGCCGCGCCAGCGCCTCCTCTCTCACCTGATAGGTCACCACTCCCTGGCTCACGCCGTACACCTCTCGACTCATCCTGTCGGCCTACAGCCTACCCCGTCTCGATGGCCACCTGAAGTGGCTTCCGTCCGGCCCATAGCGACTGACGCGCAGAAGCGATACCCCGGTTCCCGTCCACCCGGCGATGGCATCATGCTAGGGTGTCACGCTTGGCAGAATGCAGCGGCCCATGACGCCAGCGACCGGGGAGAGTGAATGACAAAGGGATCCAGGATCTGGCTGATCGGCTTGGGCCTCTCGGCCGTGCTGGCCACCGTCGTGGCGGTGCTGATCATGCTCAACGCCGCCCCCGCGCCTGGCGCATCGTCCTGGCGACCCGCTGCCCGTGCCAGGCCGCGGCGAACCAGAGCGGCAGGCTGGCAGCCACATAGGCCACGGCCAGCCAGGGGCGGCCGAGTGTGATCAGATGAAGGGTCTCGAGGCTGAACAGCGAGAAGGTAGTGAAGCCGCCGCAGAAGCCGGCCACCAGGAAGGGCTGCCAGCGCGCCACGCGGCCGTGGGTGTAGCGCCCCCCCAGGGTGGCCAGCCAGGCGATCAGCCAGGAGCCGACAACATTGACCGCCAGGGTCCCCCAGGGGAAGAGCGGGCCGAAGAGCGCCAGCGACCCCATGGAGACCAGATAGCGCAGCAGGCTGCCCAGGGCACTGCCGAGCCCCACCGCGGCATAGGGGAACAGAGGGGAATATCCGCGGCTCATGCGCCACCTCCCGCCAGCCACCAGCCAAGCGACGCCAGGGCGAGGCCCGCCAGGCAGGTAGCCAGCACGTTGGCCACGGCGCGGCGCGGGTGGCCGCTCTGCCAGAGGGTGAGGGTCTGCAGGCTGAAGGAGGAGACCGTGGTGTAGCCGCCCAGCAGCCCCACCACCAGCGCCAGCCACGCCGAGGAGAGATCCAGGGTGGTGGGAATCCCCAGCCGTGCGGCCCACCAGCCCGCCACCAGCGCACCGCTTAGATTGACTGCCAGGGTGCCCCAGGGAAAGCGCGCCCCCAGCCAGTGGCTGAACAGGTTGGTCACCGCCAGGCGGCCCATGCCGCCCAGCGCGCCGCCCAGTGCTACCAGCAACAGGCCGGATGCTCCGATCCCCATGCTCCCCCCTCGGTCGCGTCTCAATGGTCCTCGTGCAGCACGAGTCTACCCGATCCCCCTGACGAAGGGTGGCGCAGTGCTTGACCTACCGGCCAGAGGCCCCCTGCCCTGCGCTCGTCCTTGGAGTGCACGACAAACCTCGCTAGAGTCACGGCTCGTCTTCATGACACTATCTTGGACTTGGCAATCTTCAGGGCAGCGACATCATCCCCATGAAACCCAGGCAAAATCTCGCCCTGTTTGCACGGCTGAGTGCCGCCTCCGACGGCGCCCCCCGCCTGCTGGGCACCCGGCGCATCGGGCGCTATCTGCTGCTGGCCCTGCTGCTGGTGGCCGCGCAGGCCCCAGCCAGCTGCCCCGAACCCTCCACCGCCGACCTCGCCGCCATCAAGGGAACCGACGCTGCGCCGGCCCTGCCCGAAGGCCAGGCGGTGGTGACCGAGGGCGTGGTCACCGGTGCCTTCCTGGGCCGCGACAGCCTCAACGGCTTCTACCTGCAGCAGGCCACCGAGCAGGGCCCGGTGGGGCTCTTCGTCTACATGCCCGGGGCCACCGAGCGCGACGCCGAGCGCCTCGTGCCAGGCAAGCACGTGCAGCTCCACGCCCGCACCGGTGCGTACCGCGGCCGGGTGCAGCTGCAGCGGGTCGAACGCGTCGAGATCTGCGCCCGCGACCGGCTGCCGGAGCCCGAGGCGCTGGCCTGGCCGCTCGATGAATCAGAGCTGGAAACGCTGGAGGGGCGGCTGGTCACCTTCGCCGAGCCCCTTACCGTCACCGGCAACTACGAGCTTGGGCGCTATGGCTCCCTGAGGCTCGCCAACGAGCGCCTCTTTCGCCCCACCAACGCCCCGGACGATGCGCAGGAGCGCGCCGTGCTGATGCTCGACGACGGCAGCTACCGCGCTTTCCCGAGCCCCATTCCCTACCTGAACGATGACGGCACCCGCCGCGTGGGCAGCCGGGTCGCGGGGCTGACCGGGGTGCTGACCCACGCCTTCGATGCCTGGCGCCTGCACCCCACCGAGACGCCACGCTTCTTGGATGCCAACCCGCGCCCGGCGCCGCTGGACGAGCCGGGGGAGCGCCTGCGGGTGGCAGCCTTCAACGTCGAGAACTACTTCACCACCCTCGGCCAGCGCGGTGCGGCCAACGCCGAGGAGCTGGAGCGCCAGCGGGCCAAGCTCGCCGCCACGGTGGCGGGGCTGAAGGCCGATATCCTGGCGCTGGTGGAGGTTCAGAACACCCCGGGGGCGCTGGCCGACCTGGTCGAGCAGCTTAGCCTTCGCACCGGCGTGACCTACCGGGCGGTGGGCGGCCGCGCCGACCGCGGCTCCGATGCCATCAAGCTCGCCCTGCTCTACCGGCCGGACCGGGTGGAGGCGATCAGCGAGCTCCATGCCGACAACGACCCGGTGCACCATCGCCCGCCGCTGGCGGCCTTCTTCCAACCCCGGGAGGGCGGTGAGGCCTTCGGGGTGGTGACCGCTCACTTCAAGGCCAAGAGCGGCTGCCCCGCCCGGGGCGATATCGATCAGGGCCAAGGCTGCTGGAACGAGCGCCGGGTGGCCCAGGCGAAAGCGATGGCGGCCTTCCTCGAGCGCCTCGCTACCGAGGGAAGCGAGCGGCTGCTGCTGGTCGGCGACCTCAACGCCTATGGTGCCGAGGAGCCGATCCGCACCCTGACCGACACCGGCCTGGTCGACCTGATCGCCAGGGAGCTGCCGCCGGAGCAACGCTACACCTATGTGTTCCACGGCGAGTCGGGCTACCTGGACCACGCCCTGGCGAGCCCCGCCCTGGCCGCGGCCGTGGCGGCGGTACACCCCTGGCCCATCAACGCCGACGAGCCCCCCTTCCTCGGCTACGACGGCCCGGAGAGCGCCGCGGAGCTCATCCGCCCCGATCCCTTCCGCTCCTCGGACCATGACCCGGTGGTGGTGGACCTCTCGCCTGAAGCGTTGTAAGAAGACACTAAAATAATCGGTTCATCGCATTTTGCCGGGAAAGCGGCAGGTTCTGCGACGGTGGAAAGAGTCAAGCAAGCAGGAGGGTGAAGCTGGGGTGGTAAAGCGTGGGTAAGTGGCTATTCAAAATTTATCGTGCGCTCAGACCCGTAGCCGTCGAGTAGGCGACAGACCTCCTTGCTGAGGTGGTCAAATGAGAGATAGGCACTCAACGGTAGCCATGCGTACTTCATCTGCCGCC
>NZ_QGTM01000013.1:25719-72808 GCF_003182195.1 Halomonas sp. A11-A | reverse complement strand
TCGCCGCTGCCCACCCGGGCCGAGGTGTTCGACGTGGCCAACGCCGTGCTCGACGGCACCGACGCGGTGATGCTCTCCGCCGAGACCGCCGCCGGCGACTTCCCGGTGGAGACCATCGAGGCGATGGACCGGGTCTGCCTGGGCGCCGAGCGGGAGAAGGTCGCCCAGGAGTCCGGCCACCGCATCCACGAGGGTTTCTCGCGCATCGACGAGACCATCGCGCTCTCCGCCATGTACGCCGCCAACCACCTCTCCGGCGTGGCGGCCATCGCCTGCATGACCTCCACCGGCTACACGCCGCTGATCGCCTCGCGCATCCGCTCGGGGCTGCCCATCGTCGGGCTGGCCCACAGCCCGGTGGCCCAGCGGCGCATGGCGCTCTACCGTGGGGTGGTGTCGCTGCCCTTCGATACCCGTGACATGGCCCCCACCGAACTCAACGACCGGGCGCTGGCGCTGCTGGTGGAGAAGGGCATCGCGGCGCCCGGCGACCACGTGATCCTGACCCGGGGCGATCACATGAACGCCCACGGCGGCACCAACACCCTGAAGATCCTCGAGGCGTAACACCATGAGCGACCCACGTCCGCAGCACACCGTGACCCGCACCCTGCCCGCCCGCAAGCGCATTGCGCTGATCGCCCACGACGGCAAGAAGGAGGAGCTGCTGGCATGGGCGGCACGCTGGCAGGCGACCCTGGCCCGCCACGAGCTCACCGGCACCGGCACCACCGCAGGTCGGGTGGCCAAGGCGCTGGGGCTCCCCGTGAAGGGACTGCTGAGCGGACCGCTGGGCGGCGACCAGCAGATCGGCGCCCTGATCGCTGAGCAGCGGCTCGACCTGCTGATCTTCTTCTGGGACCCCTTCGCCCCCCAACCCCACGACCCGGACGTCAAGGCGCTGCTGCGACTCGCCGCCCTGTGGAACATCCCGGTGGCCTGCAACGCCGCCAGCGCCGATTTCCTGATCAGCTCGCCCTGGCTGGAATCGGCCTACGAGATGACCATTCCCGACGCCGGCGCCTGGGTCTCGACCCGCAACGCCGACTGACACTCCCGACCCGGCTCCCATCGACCCCATCAATGACAAAAGGCGAGGCTTCCGATGTTCCAGCTGACCCGCAGCGTGACCTGGCAGGCCCTCAAGCGCCTGTATGAGCAGACCGCCAACGACCGGATCCGCGACTACTTCGCCAACGACCCGCAGCGCTTCGAGAAGATGAGCCTGCGCGTCGGCGGCCTCTTCCTCGACTACTCCAAGCACCAGGTCTCCGACGCGGTGCTCGACCGGCTGATCGAGCTGGCCAACCACTCGGCGCTGGTGCAGCGTCGCGCCCAGATGTTCTCCGGGGACATCATCAACGTCACCGAGGACCGCCCGGTGCTGCACACCGCCCTGCGCAACCTAGGAGAGGGGCCGCTGATGGTCGACGGCAAGGACGTGATGCCGGAGATCCAGCGCACCCGCGAGCAGATCAAGCAGTTCTCCGAGGCGGTACGCAGTGGCGAGTGGAAGGGCTACAGCGGGGAGCGCATCCGGGACGTGGTCAACATCGGCATCGGCGGGTCGGACCTGGGGCCCAACATGGCTTGCCGGGCGCTGCTCAAGTACCGCCACCCGGAGCTGAACTTCCACTTCGTCTCCAACGTCGACGGCACCCATATCCAGAAGGTGCTGTCGCGCCTTGACCCGGCCACCACCCTGTTCATCGTCTCCACCAAGACCTTCTCCACCCAGGAGACCCTGCTCAACGCCAAGACCGCCCGGCGCTGGTTCCTGGAGACCGCCGGGCCGGACGCCGACGTGGGCGCCCACTTCGTCGCCGCCTCCACCAACCGCCGCGCGGCCATGGAGTTCGGCATCCGCGAGGAGAACGTCTTCGAGTTCTGGGCCTGGGTGGGCGGGCGCTACTCGATGTGGTCCTCCATCGGCCTGCCCATCGCGCTCTCCATCGGCTACGACGGCTTCATCGCCATGCTGGAAGGTGCCTACGAGATGGACCAGCACTTCCTGAAGGCGCCCTTCCGCGAGAACATGCCGGTGCTGATGGCGCTGATCGGCATCTGGTACATCAACTTCGTGGGCGCCGAGACCCAGGCCATCGTGCCCTACGACCAGGCGCTGCATCAGCTGCCGGCCTTCCTGCAGCAGCTCGACATGGAGTCCAACGGCAAGTCGGTGGACATCTTCGGCCACCCGGTGGACTACAAGACCGGGCCCATCGTCTGGGGGCAGACCGGCTCCAACGGCCAGCACGCCTTCTTCCAGCTGCTCCACCAGGGCACCCGCTACGTACCCATCGATTTCATCGCCTCGCTGAAACCGGAGCCGGGCTTCGAGGAGCATCACTTCGCCCTACTCACCAATATGCTGGCCCAGGCCAACGCCTTCATGGAGGGCAGCCAGAGCGGCAGCCGGCTCGATCCCTACAGCTGCCCCGGCAACCGCCCCTCCAGCGTGCTGCTGCTCGACGAGCTGACACCCAAGAACCTCGGGGCCCTGATCGCGCTGTACGAGCACAAGGTGTTCGTCCAGGGGGTGATCTGGAACATCAACTCCTTCGACCAGTGGGGCGTGCAGCTCGGCAAGCGTATCGCCGGCGAGATCAGCGAGCGCATCGACGAGCAGAGCCAGGACTTCGACGCCTCCACCCAGGGGCTGCTGGCGCTGGTGCGCGAGCACTTCACGGCCAGATCATCGACGGACGCCACCGAGTCCGCGACGACGCCCTCCGACAAGGGCGGCAAGCGCCGCCGGCGCTGAGTCAGCGTGCAGCGCGGGGGTCGGCAGCTGCCGGCCCCCGCTCGTTTCGGGAGTCAAAAAAACCCGGCCACGAGGGCCGGGAGAAGGACAGCAACAGGCTGTCGAGAGAGCACACGGGAACGTCGTTCGCAGGGAACTTCTTTCGCAGGGAACCTGGGGAGGGAGTCAGTGGTGGAAGCGCTCGGCCACCTCCCGGGCCAGCTGGCGGATGCCGTTCCAGTCTTCGGCCTCCACCAGGGAGTTCGGGGTCAGCCAGGAGCCGCCCACGCACATCACGTTCTTGAGCGCCAGGTAGTCCTCGGCGTTGTCGAGGTTGATGCCGCCGGTGGGGCAGAAGCGCGCCTCGGGGATCGGGCCGGCGAAGGCCTTGAGCGCCTTGACGCCGCCGCTGGCCTCGGCGGGGAAGAACTTGAAGCGGCGGTAGCCGTACTGCCAGCCGGTCATCAGCTCGGAGACGGTGGCCACGCCCGGCAGCATCGGCACCGGGCTGGTCACTCCATAGCGATAGAGCGCCTCGGTGGTACCCGGGGTGACCACGAAGTCGGCGCCGGCCTGCTCGGCCTGGCGGTACTGGGCCGGGGTCAGCACGGTGCCCACCCCGATGCTGGCCTGGGGCAGCGCCGCCTTGATGCGACGCACCGCTTCCAGGGCGCAGTCGGTGCGCAGGGTCACCTCAAGCACGGTCAGCCCCCCCTCGACCAGGGCGGTGGCCAGGGGCACGGCATCTTCCACGCGCTGGATGGCGAGCACCGGGATCACCTCAGCCTTCAGGCAGATGCTGTCGAGCTCGGTGGTGCGGGTGGAGGGCAGCTGCTTGTCGATGCTCTTGTCGAAGGTCATTGATGTCTCTCCATGAGATCAGGGGGCCCAGTAGATGGCCAGCGGGCAGGAAAGAAAGGCGCGGATCGGCAGCTCGCGGACGTCATCGCCCGCCAGGGCCCGAACCAGCATGTCACGCTTGTCGCCGCCGGTAATGTGCAGGAAGTGCCGCCGCGCCTGGTGCAGGCGCTCGGCGGAGAGGGTGATGCGCGGCTGGGACTGGCTCGGCGTGCGCACCGCCACCGCCGCGGCCTCGGTGGTCAGGGCCAGGGCGAGCTCGCGGCTGTCGGGGAAGAGCGAGGCGGTGTGGCCGTCGCCGCCCATGCCCAGAATCACCGCGCTGGCCGGCCAGGCCAGGCCGGCAACACGCTCGGCCACCGCTGCGGCGCCCTGCTCGGGGGTGGCGTCATCAGTGGTCAGCGGCACGAAGCTGGCCGCCGCCGCCGGGCCCTTGAGCAGGTGCTCGCCCACCAGGCGGGCATTGCTGTCGGCGGCGTCCTCGGCCACCCAGCGCTCGTCGGCGAGGGTCACCTCGACCCGCGACCAGGGCAGCTCGCAGGCGGCCAGCGCCTGGAAGAAGGGCACCGGCGTGGAGCCACCGGAGACCACCAGCAGGGCACGCTCCTGGCTCGCCAGGTCCTGTCGCAGCGCCTCGGCCACGGCCTCGGCCAGCTGGGTGGCCAGGCGTTCTCGGCAAAGCTCACTCATCTTGGAGTTCCTCAGTAATCCTCATACCAGCTGCGGCCATCCTGAGTGATCATGGCTATCGATGCGACGGGCCCCCAGGAGCCGGCCGGATAGCGGCGCGGTGGCTCATCGCGATCGGCCCAGGCGGCAATCAGGCTATCGCACCACTGCCAGGCGTGCTCGACCTCGTCGCGGCGCACGAAGAGGTACTGCTGCCCCTTCATCACCTCCAGCAGCAGGCGCTCGTAGGCATCGGGGATGCGGGTCTTGGGGAAGGCGCTGTTGAAGTCCAGGTGCAGCGGGCCGCGGCGCAGGCGCATGCCCTTGTCCAGGCCGCTGTCCTTGGTCAGCACCTCCAGGGCGATGCCCTCCTCCGGCTGCAGGCGGATCACCAGCTTGTTGGCGGCGAGCCCCCGCTGGTCCGGGTCGAAGATGTAGTGGGGCTGCTGGCGGAAGTGGATGATGATCTGCGAGAGCTTCTCGGGCATGCGCTTGCCGGTGCGCAGGTAGAAGGGCACACCAGCCCAGCGCCAGTTCTCCACGCCGGTTTTCATGGCCACGAAGGTCTCGGTGTGGCTCTCGGTATTGGCCCCCTCCTCCTCGAGGTAGCCGGGCACCGACTTGCCGTTGATGGTGCCCGCCGTGTACTGGCCGCGTACCACGTCACGCCCCAGCATGTCGTCGGTGAAGGGCCTGAGCGCCTTGAGCACCTTGACCTTCTCGTCGCGGATGGCATCGGCGTCAAGGTTGGCCGGCGGGTCCATGGCAATCAGACAGACCAGCTGCAGCAAGTGGTTCTGCACCATGTCGCGCAGCTGGCCGGCGTCGTCGAAGTAGCCCCAGCGCCCCTCGATGCCGACCTGCTCGGCCACGGTGATTTCCACATGGGAGATATGGTTCTGGTTCCACTGGGTGCCGAACAGCGGATTGGCGAAGCGCAGCGCGATCAGGTTCTGCACCGTCTCCTTGCCCAGATAGTGATCGATGCGGTAGATACGCGACTCGGGGAAGACGGCACCGATGGCGTCGTTGATCTCCGCCGAGGAGGCCAGGTCGTAGCCGATCGGCTTCTCGACCACCACCCGGCTCTGATCGTCCAGGCTGCCGCTGGCCTCGAGGTGCCGACAGATGTCGCCGTAGATCCTCGCCGCCACCGAGAGGTAGACCACCATGGGGCGCTCCTGCCCCGCCTCGCGCCCCGCCTTGCGCCACTCCTGGATCGCCGTGTAGCCCTCGACCCTGGTGAAATCGAGCTGGCGGTAGTCGAGGCGCGCAAGGAAGCGCGAGAGCGCCTTGCGGTCAAGCTCCTCGGCCTTGACGTAGGTCGTGAGCGCCTTCTCGACGCGCCCCTTGAAGCCGTCGACATCGAGCTCCTGGCGCGCCAGGCCCAGCAGGCGCGTGCCCGGGTCGAGCAGCCCCTCGCGGTCGAGCTGGAACAGCGCCGGAAAGAGCTTGCGCTGCGCCAGGTCGCCGAGGGCGCCGAACAGCGCCAGGTCGATGTCGGTACTGGCCGCCTGGCTGGACCGGCTGAAGTGACTCATGTCCGCCTCTCTTTTCGTTGGATTACCAAAAAAATACCTGGAAGCAGGGATCAAGGCAATCTTTTGTTGTAATATTACGCAATAAATTATCAGCCACCGAGGACGATTGGCCGTGGCCAACCTCCTCGGGCTAGGATAGTCAGCATAATGTAGTTAAATCACTACATCACCCGTTCCGGCTTCACCCCGCGGCACCGTGCCGCTCAGCATGGAGAGCGCCAACGCGCCATGGCCCATCACGACCTGATCGATCGCATTCGTCAGCGCCTCGAGGAGCTCAACCGCTCCGAGCGCAAGGTTGCCGATGTCATCCTCGCCGACCCGGCAACCGCCACTGGCATGAGCATTGCCACCCTGGCCCAGGCGGCCTCGGTGAGCGAACCGACCGTCAACCGCTTCTGTCGCAGCTTCGATGCCAAGGGCTACCCGGACTTCAAGATCAAGCTGGCCCAGAGCCTGGCCGGCGGCACCCCCTACGTCAGCCAGGCGGTGGAACCCGACGACACGGCCGCCGACTACACCGAGAAGATCTTCGGTGCCACCATTGCCGCGCTGGACAACGCCCGCCGCCAGACCGACCCGCTGCGCATCGAGCGGGTGGTGGACTACCTGATCCAGGCGCGACAGCTGCACTTCTTCGGCCTGGGCGCCTCGGGCGCCGTGGCCCAGGATGCCCAGCACAAGTTCTTCCGCTTCAATATCCCGGTCACCGCCTATGTGGACGTGCTGATGCAGCGCATGGTGGCCTCGAGCTGCCATACCGGCGACGTGGTGGTGGTGATCTCCTGGACCGGGCGCACCCGGGAGCTGGTCGACATCGCCCGCCTGGCCCGGGAGAGCGGCGCCGTGGTGCTGGGCATCACCGCCCCCGACTCGCCACTGGCTCGAGAGTGCACCGAGACCCTGGAGGTCGCCACCCCCGAGGACACCGACCACTACATGCCGATGACCTCGCGGATGATCCAGCTGGCGCTGATCGACGTGCTGGCCACCGGCGTGACCCTGCGGCGCGGCGAGGACTTCCTCGGCCACCTGAAGAAGATCAAGGACAGCCTGAAGGATACCCGCTACCCCGCCGGCCGACGCTGAGCCCCACCGGCAACGCTACCCGCGCCGCTCGCCACCTGGCTCCCAGGCAGTGGATCAGGGCAGCGAATCTGCCGCCTGTCTCAGAAACTTTCCCAGTTATCTTCGTCGCCGGCGCTCTTCGGCTTGCGCTTGGGTGCGTCCAGCCGGTGGGGTGAGCCGGCCTCGGGCTGCTCCGCCGGGGTATGGTCGAGCGCCCGCGGGGCGGAGACCAGCGGTGGCTGCGAGGCGTCGGGTGACAGTGACGCGCCCTTTCCGACCTTGAAGAAGCGAACAGAGGTGGCCAGATCGCGGGCCTGATCTTTGAGAGAGGCTGAGGCGGTGGCGATCTGCTCCACCAGCGCCGCGTTCTGCTGGGTGACCTCATCCATCTGGCCGAGGGCCACACTGACCTGATCGATGGCCAGGGTCTGCTCCTCAGAGGCGTGGCTCACCTCATCCATAAGGGCCGAGACGCGCCCGATGTTATCGACGATATCCTGCATGGCGAGGCCGACGCTCTCCACCAGGGTGCTACCCTCCTTGACGACTTCACCATTGCGGTCAATCAGCCCGCCTAATTCACCAAGGCGCTGCTGGGAACGCTTCAACCCCGAAATGGCCTCGTTAGCGAGCGCCGTGTGAGGGCATATGGCCGAGTGGCTGGCGTTTCAATAACGAAAACTTATAGTTGGATCGGGCTTTATGTCCGAAATCTATCAATTCCAACCTGACAGACAGCCGTGTCTGTCGGCGGGTCCGTTCGCCGCCGGCTCTGGCTGGTTTGTTCTCCCCCTCTGGGTCTTGGGGCTAGACCAAGGGCGTCAATCGCGGTAGGCCGCGTAGCAAGGCCGGCCACCACTTGTCGGCGGCGGCCCCCAGGTGAAAGGTGATGCGTCGCGCATGCACGGTGATCGTGGCCGCCACCTTGAGTACCTGTTCGCGGACCCGCATCAGGCTCCAGCCATGGCGTGTTTCCTTCTCCAGCAGACAACGCAGTCCGTGCAGGACCTCGTAGGCATAAAGGCTCAGCAACAGGTTGACCTGATTGCGGGCCATGACCTGCTGCACCGTCGACGCGCCACGGTCGGTCGAGGACAAATGGACATTGAGCGCCGATTTTACCTCGCCCATGTGGGCCTCGGCCTTGCCACGCTTGCGGTACAGCGCCAACACCTTCTCCGGCGGGTAGTCGAGCTTGTTGAGGTTGGTGACCAGGAAGAACGCATGAAACAGCAGATCGTCGGGGTTCTCCTGCACGACCAGCACCACGCGGCGCGGTGACTCCCAGCTCCCCGCCTGGTATTCCAGATCATGGCACCACTCGCGGGGTGTCTCGGGCGGCCGCCCAGGCGGTCGGACCAGGTAAGGCTCTGCCTTGGCCTGTAATACCGAGTTGCTCTTCAGCCTCCCCAGATAGGCGATGTCCCGAGAATCCATGGCCCTCAGCGTCTCGCCATCGGTGAAGCCGGCATCCAGGCGAACTCGAATCTGATCGACCTCAAGATCCATGCCCTCGGCAACACGCTGCACCAGGTGGGGAATCCAGGTGTCGGCATCCTCGGCCGGTCCGACATTGCCTTCGCGCAACAGGCCGCCCAGCATGTCGCCGGTTTCGGCGATGGAGGCGACCAGCGGCGAGTAGATGCGGGCGCCGGCGTAGCCGTTGAAGGCGGAGCCGCCCTGCTGGCCGAAGACCTCGATGGGCAGGCCGTCGATATCCAGGGTCAAGTGCTTGGGTCGTTCACCGCCGTGTAGCGAGCGCAGCCGCCAGATGGCCAGGCGCAGCAAGCCCTCGTGGAGCGTATCGATATTGTCATCCGTGCCCAGGCAATTGAGCAGCCGTGACAGGGTCGACGGGGAGGGACGTGCCTCGACCAATGGCGTCAAGCCACGCGCATCGCTACACGCCAAGTGCCAGAGCGGATCCTGATTCAGCGTGGTGGTATCACGCAAATCGATCCATCCCATCGCCCGCTGGAGCACCACGGTGCGGATCTGGCTGGCCAGCGAATGACGGATCCGGGTGGGATCACGGGTATCGACCAGGTGGTCTTCCAGTGCCGCCACCACCCCACTACCGTCGAGCGCCTCGCGCAGGGCCAGCACGCCGGCATCACTGGTCGTGTGGTGACCACTCAATTCGATGCGGATAGAGCCATTGAAGTCGGGAGTGGAGGTCGTTATCGTTTCACCCATAGCGGCTGGCCTCATGGTATCGTGTTCTTGCAGGAACGCATTGATTCCACAAGAGATTACCAGCCGCTACCTTGTTTTTCAGCCCCTCGTCATGAATTAGACGGGATCAGGGCTTGAATCTGCTTGGCAGCCTCCGCCGAGCGCTGGGCCAAGTTGCGCACTTCACCGGCCACCACCGCAAAGCCGCGGCCCTGATCACCGGCACGCGCCGCCTCCACCGAGGCGTTCAGTGCCAGGATATTGGTCTGGAAGGCGATGCCGTCAATCAGTGAAATGATGCTGCTAATCTCCTCGGAGCTCTTCGCCATCTCGTACATCTTCTTCACCGCCTGCTGGGCGCGTTCACCGCCGACACTGGCTGACTGACTCGCCTCGTGGGAGAGCCGGTTGGCTTGTTTGGTATGCTCGGTGTTGTTCTTCACCGTGGTGGCCACCTCCTCCATACTGGCTGCCGTCTCCTGAAGACTGGAGGCCTGCTCCTCAGTGCGCTGGGAGAGGTCGGTATTGCCACTAGCGATCTGAGTCGAGGCAGTGGAGATCGACTCTGCAGAGTGCTGAATGTCAATGATCAGGTCGCGGATCTTCTCCTGGGTGTCGGCGAGGACCAGCATCATCTGACCCACCTCATCGCGGCTGTGTGCCTCGATGGTATCGGTCAGGTTGCCATCGGCCATCTGCTGCAGGTGGTGGCGGGCACGCGAGAGCGGCTGCAGAATGCGCTGCATCAGCAGCCAGCCGAGGATAGAGCCGAGCAGGATGCCGGCGATCAACACACCGACGACGACGGCACGCAGGCGCTTGGCGCGATCCACCGCCGCTTGGTAGCTGGCTGAGGCCTGCTCGTTCTCGTAGCGGATCAGCGCATGAAGAGTATCTACCAGCTCACGGAAGGGCGGCATTGCCTCCACGAAGACGATCTCGTTGGCGCGATTGAAGTCATTGGCGGCGTAGAGCTGCAGCGCCGGTTCAATCCCGTCGACGACCAGGCGCTGATACTGCTGGTCGAAGCGGCGGGTCAATTCGGTGGCGCCGGAAGAGTGGTCCTCATCCCTGTGGATGGCCCACAGGGCATCGATCTGCTCCATGTTGCGGCGTACATTGTCTAGATGCATCGTGGTGGGGTGGTCGTGGAGCTGGCTGACAGGAAGGTGCGGGTCATGCTGTGCCGAGAGCGAGAGCTCTATCATGGTTTCACGCAACAGCTCGTTGAGGTTCGCCAGCTGTTGCGCTTCGCGCAGGTTATCCTGATAGAGGCTGTCGGCGGTGCGGTTGGCCGTATTCATTCCGCTGATGCCCAGCAGGCCGACACCGGCCAGCAGCAGAAGCATCAGCGATACCAGCAGAATCAGGCGTGACTTGATCGTTAGGTGTAGGGTCATTGGCTGAGGCCTTCCTTATCGAGGGGTGATGAACACAGCACATAATCACCCATTACATCGGCATAGTGGCATCCATCTTGAGCAGATGCTTCTGAACTTACCCACAACGCTCAGATGTGTTGCGAGAGCTGTGGTAGTGTTCCGTCAAGTGGGGTAACGGCGGTGGTGGTCTCACCTCCCTGGCCTGGCTGGTCGAATTTGCCCCTTTGTTGAGATGTTATCGAACCAAGCGCCGTGCCGACACTCACACCCACGACACGGGTCGCACAGGGAAGATCACCATGAGCCGAGTTCATGCCGCCCTGACTGGGCGCCACTTCCTTCTGTTTAGCCTCTTCTGCCTGGCGCTGGGGGCACTGCTGGCGCTCTTCCAGTCGGTGGTCCAGGCCCAGCAGAAGGAACGCACCGCGCTGGTGATGACCGTTGAGGGAGCCATCGGGCCGGCCACCAGCGACTACTTCCAGCGCGGCCTGCGCCGGGCCGCCGAGGGCAATACCGAGATCGTGGTGGTGCAGCTGGACACCCCCGGCGGCCTCGACGCCTCGATGCGCTCGATGATCCGCGCCATGCTCACCTCGCCGGTGCCGGTGGCCATCTACGTCTCGCCGGCAGGCGCCCGGGCGGCCAGCGCCGGCACCTACCTGCTCTACGCCAGCCATGTGGCGGCGATGGCCCCCTCCACCCATCTGGGTTCGGCCACGCCGGTACAGATGGGCGGGGGCGGCCTGCCGGGGCTGGGCGGCGGCGATGACGAAGAGAGCGGCGGGGCCAGGGCGAAAGGGTCAGAGGAGGCCGGCTCTGCCGGCGTGAGCGCCGAGGCGACTGCCGAGGATAATGCCGTGGCCGAGGGCGAGGCGGGTCGCCTGGGCGTCATCGGTCAGCGCGCCGTCGGCGCCCAGCACCTTGGCCTCCGCGCCCAGGCCCTGGCCGTGAATCAGGGCCGCCTTGAAGTTACCCTCCCCCAGGCCGAAGAAGCTGTCGCCGTGGTAGGCCACCATGGTGTGGAAGCCGCTGTCGGCGGCGGTCTGGCCCGCCCCGATATCGCGCTCGTCGTTGTCCGCGGCGGAGAGGCCGCTGACCATGAACTGCCAGTTGCCGACGTAGTTGTTGCTGGTGAGGATCAGGCTGTCGGTGCTGCCCGCGTTCGGATCATCGCTGCCGATCAGGTCGAAGCCGCTGAAGCTGCGGCCATAGAGCGACAGGTTGGAGGTCCAGTCGTCGGCCAGCTGCATGTCGTAGATCCCCGCGCCGGTGCCGGCCAGGAAGACGAAGTCGCTGTCGATCCAGTGGATGTCGAAGTTGTCGCGGTCGAAGCGCTTGCCGGCCCAGATCGAGGCATTCTCGAAGACGCCGGTGAAGCTCGGCAGCTCACTGAACTCCGCATAGACCTGGCGAACGTTGAGGTTCGACTCGTCGGCGGTCCAGTCGTTGCTGGTGCTGACGGAGTCGGCCAGCATCATGCGGTAGTGGGCCCGGGCGCCGTTGTCGTAGCGCATCCGGTAGTTGAAGATGCCCTCCACGTAGGTATCCCCCTCGTTGCCCAGGCGCCCCACGGCGCCACCCAGGGGGCCGGCGGGCGTCACGTAGGGCCCACCGGGAATGCTCTTGCGATCCTCGCCCAGCAGCAGGCCGGAGCGGGCATAGGCGTTGAAGGAGAAGCCCTCCTCGCCGCTGGCCTGGCGCTCGACGCGGGCCAGGCGCTCCTCCACCTCGTCGGCATCCGGCCGGGCCCCACTCTCGGCCCGGGTCTCGGCAAGCGTGGCGCGCTGTTCGGCATCGGCGGCGCGCTGCTCGGCGGCGGCGATCCGCGCCTCCAGCTCGGCCAGACGCTGCTCCATGCCATGGGTATCGGCGCTGGCGGCGCCGCTCAGCGCCAGGCCGGCGACGGCGATGCCAATGGCCAGAGGGGTCTTGAACATGACGGCGTTCATGGTGATGTCATCCCTTGTTGTTGTGATCTGTAACGATTCAGTCCGGCAGCGTAACCCGACCGTCGGGGCACCCCGGAGGGCGGGCTGGGCAAGCCCACCAAAACTTAATCGTTTAAGTCGACCTCCTCAACGTCGCCCGGCAAGAACGCGACCAATGTCTAATGCCCGCTCCCTGACACCCGCCCGCGCCGGCGAGAGCGGCGTAATCATTAGCTTGCAAGGTAAGTCGCCGCTCACTCCCTCGTTGCCGGCCACGCCACCGCCCCTTCGACAAAAGTCTAGATTGATGGGGCCCGGCCCATGCTCTTAACTGTGCCGACGTACTTAATCGTTTAAGACCATCGCCAACCGACAATAACAACCGACGAGGACTCCCATGCTCAAGACACCTCTCATCACCGCCCTCGCCCTGGGCACCGCGACGCTTGCCACCACCGGCCAGGCCCAGGCGGCGGATCTGACCATCTCCTGCGGCGCGGTCGGCGCCGAGCTGACCCTCTGCGAGGAGGGCGTGCGCGCCTGGGAGGAGGCGACCGGCCACCGCGTCGACATCGTCTCCACGCCCAACTCCTCCACCGAGCGGCTGTCGCTCTACCAGCAGATCCTCTCCGCCAACTCCCGGGATATCGACGTCTTCCAGATCGACGTGATCTGGCCCGGCCTGCTCGCCAACCACCTGCTCGACCTGCGCGAGGCGCTGGGCGAGGAGGCCGGCGAGGGCCACTTCCCGGCCATCGTCGAGAACAACACCGTGGACGGCCGCCTGGTGGCGATGCCCTGGTTCACCGACGCCGGGGTGCTCTACTACCGCAAGGACCTGCTCGAGAAGTACGGCTTCGAGGCACCCGCGACCTGGGCAGAGCTCACCGAGATCGCCCGCGAGATCAAGGCGGCCGAGCGCGAGGCCGACAACGAGCGCATGCACGGCTTCGTGTTCCAGGGCCGGGCCTACGAGGGCCTGACCGTCAACGCCCTGGAGTGGGTGGCCAGCCACGGCGGCGGCAGCGTGGTGGAGCCCGACGGCGAGATCAGCATCAACAACCCCCGCGCTGCGGCCGCCCTGGACCTGGCCGCCAGCTGGATCGGCGATATCGCCCCGAGCGGCGTGCTCAACTACACCGAGGAGGAGGCGCGCGGCGTCTTCCAGGGCGGCAATGCGGTCTTTATGCGCAACTGGCCCTACGCCTGGTCACTGGCCCAGAGCGAGGGCAGCGAGGTGCGTGGCAAGGTAGGCGTGACCCAGCTGCCGGCGGGCGGCGATGGCGGCGAGAGCAGAAACGCGGCGGGCCTCGGCGGCTGGAACCTGGCGGTCTCCCGCTACAGCGAGGACCCCGAGCTCGCCGCCGACCTGGTGGCCTTCCTCACCGGCCACGAGGAGCAGAAGCGGCGCGCCATCGCCGGCGCCTACAACCCGACCCTGGAGGCCCTCTACGAGGACGAGGAAGTGCTGGAGGCCGTGCCCTTCTTCGGCGAGCTCTACGACACCTTCGTCAACGCCGTGGCGCGCCCCTCGGCGGTCACCGGCGATGCCTACGGCCGGGTCAGCAACGCCTTCTTCAGCGCCACCCACGACGTGCTCTCCGGCAGCCGCAGCGGCGAGGAGGCCGTGGCCGACCTCGAGCGTGAACTGTCGCGCCTCAAGCGCCGCAACTGGTAACCCGGGAGCCCTTCCCCATGACCGCAACTGTCAACCACGGCGCGCCTGACCAGGCGCGCCTGACCGCCGCGCAGTATCGCAGCACCAAGGTGCGCCGCCAGCGGGTCAAGGCCGCCTGGCTGTTCCTCGCCCCGATGCTGGTGGTGCTCACCCTGGTGGCCGGCTGGCCGCTGGTGCGCACCTTCTACTTCAGCTTCACCGACGCCTCGCTTTCCGATCTCGGCGACGTCCTCTTCGTCGGCCTGGAGAACTACCTGGTCCTCGACGACGGCCAGTGGTACGGCGTGCTCGCCGACCCGATCTGGTGGCGCGCGGTGTGGAACACCTTCTTCTTCGCCATCGTCTCGGTGTCGCTGGAGGTGGTGTTCGGGGTGATCGTGGCCCTGATCCTCAACGCCGAGTTCAAGGGGCGCACCCTGGTGCGCGCCGCGGTGCTGATCCCCTGGGCGATCCCCACCATCGTCTCGGCCCAGATGTGGGCCTGGATGCTCAACGACCAGTTCGGGATCGTCAACCAGCTGCTGATGACGCTTGGCATCATCGGCGAGCCCATCGCCTGGACGGCGGATGCCCGCTACTCCATGTGGGCGGTGATCATGGTCGACGTGTGGAAGACCACCCCCTTCGTCGCCCTGCTGGCGCTGGCCGCCATGCAGATGCTGCCCAAGGACTGCTACGAGGCGGCCGAGGTGGACGGCATCCACCCGGTCCGGGTGTTCTTCAGGGTGACCCTGCCGCTGATCACCCCGGCGCTGATGGTGGCGGTGATCTTCCGCCTGCTCGACGCCCTGCGGGTGTTCGACGTCATCTACGTACTGACCTCCAACTCCACCAGCACCATGTCGATGTCCATCTACGCCCGCCAGCAGCTCGTCGAGTTCCAGGACGTGGGCTACGGCAGCGCCGCCTCCACCCTGCTGTTCCTGATCATCGCGCTGGCCACCATCGCCTACCTCTACCTGGGCCGTAAGCGCCTCAACCTGGGAGGTGACGCATGACCTCGCGCCAGTTCAACAAGCTCGCCACTCGCATCGGCTTCTGGGTCCTGGTGGCCTTCGTGGTGGTCGTCGCGGTGTTCCCCTTCTATTACGCCGTGATCACCTCCTTCAAGCCCTCGAGCGACCTCTTCCGAGTCGAGCTGTGGCCCAGCACCTGGAGCCTGGCCAACTATGCCCAGGTGTTCACCCAGCGAAGCTTCCTCCAGGCGATCTTCAACTCCCTCCTGGTCGCCACCAGCGTGGTGGCCATCGCCCTGCTGCTCGGCCTCACCGCCTCCTACGCCCTGGGCCGGGTGCGCTTTCGCGGCCGCTCCACGGTGCTGCTGGTGATCCTCGGCGTCTCCATGTTCCCCCAGGTAGCGGTGCTCTCGGGCCTGTTCGAGGTGATCCGGGCGCTCAACCTCTACAACAACCCGGGCGGCCTGATCCTGAGCTACACCATCTTCACCCTGCCCTTCACCGTCTGGGTGCTGACCACCTTCATGCGCCAGCTGCCCATGGAGCTCGAGGAGGCGGCGATCATGGACGGCGCCACCCCCTGGGTGACCATCACACGAGTGTTCCTGCCGCTGATGTGGCCGGCCATGGCGACGACAGGGTTGTTAGCCTTTATCGCCGCCTGGAACGAGTTCCTCTTCGCCCTGACCTTCACCCTCACCGACAGCCAGCGCACCGTGCCGGTGGCCATCGCCCTGCTCTCCGGCGGCAGCGCCTACGAGCTGCCCTGGGGCCCGATCATGGCCGCCTCGGTGATCGTCACCGTGCCCCTGGTGGTGCTGGTGATCATCTTCCAGCGGCGCATCGTCTCGGGGCTGACTGCCGGCGCCGTCAAGGGCTGAGGCCCCCATTCACCCTGTCAAATATGGAATCCCCCATGCAGGACAACACCTTCTGGTGGCGCGGCGGCGTCATCTACCAGATCTACCCGCGCAGCTTCATGGACGCCAACTGCGACGGCATCGGCGACCTCAAGGGCATCGCCGAGAAGCTCGACTACGTGGCAAGCCTGGGCGTCGACGGCATCTGGCTGTCGCCCTTCTTCACCTCGCCGATGCTCGACTTCGGCTACGACGTCAGCGACTACCGCGACGTGGACCCGATGTTCGGCACCCTGGAGGACTTCAAGACGCTGCTGGCCAGGGCGCACGCGCTGGGCCTCAAGGTGATGATCGACCAGGTGATCAGCCACACCTCCGACCAGCATCCCTGGTTCCAGGAGAGCCGCGTCGACCGCACCAATCCCCGGGCGGACTGGTACGTCTGGGCCGATCCCAGGCCCGACGGCACCCCGCCCAACAACTGGCTGTCGATCTTCGGCGGCGCGGCCTGGACCTTCGACTCGCGCCGGCGCCAGTACTACCTGCACAACTTCCTGACCAGCCAGCCGGACCTCAACTTCCACCACCCGGAGGTGCGGGCCGCCCAGCTCGATAACATGCGCTTCTGGCTGGAACTCGGGGTCGACGGCTTCCGCCTGGACACCGTCAACTTCTACTTCCACGACCAGGCGCTTCGCGACAACCCGCCGGTGCCGGCGGGCGAGGCCAAGACCCTGGGCGCCCCGGACGCCAACCCCTACACCTGGCAGCGCCACGTCTATGACCTGAGCCGCCCGGAGAACCTGGACTTCCTGCGCGAGCTGCGCGCGCTGATGGATGAGTTCCCCGGCACCACCACGGTGGGCGAGATCGGCGATGACAACCCGCTTGCGCGCATGGCCGAGTACACCGCCGGCGGCGACAAGCTGCACATGGCCTACACTTTCGACCTGCTCAACGCCCCGCACTCGGCGGCCTATCTGCGCGAGGTCATCGAGCGCTTCCAGCGCCTGGCCGGCGACGCCTGGCCCTGCTGGGCCACCTCGAACCACGACGTGGTGAGAAGCGCCACCCGCTGGGGCGCGGACGAGGATCCCGTTGCCTACCCCAAGGTGGCGCTGGCGATGCTCTTCTCGCTGCGCGGCAGCGTCTGCCTCTATCAGGGCGAGGAGCTGGGCCTGATGGAGGCGGACGTCCCCTTCGAGCGCATCCAGGACCCCTACGGCAAGGTGCTGTGGCCGGAGTTCAAGGGACGCGACGGCTGTCGTACCCCCATGCCCTGGGAGAACGTCGAGAACGGCGGCTTCAGCCCCGCAGGCGTCGAACCCTGGCTGCCGGTGGAGGCGCGCCAGCTGCCTCTGGCCGTGGCCGCCCAGCAGGACGACCCGGCCTCGGTGCTCAGCGCCACCCGCCGCCTGCTGGCCTTCCGCGCCGCGCATCCGGCCCTGGTCGATGGTGACCTCACCCTGGTCGACGTCGGCGAGGACCTGCTCGGTTTCGTGCGCGAAGGTGCGGGCGAGCGGATCCTGTGTCTCTTCAACCTCACCGCCGAGCCCCACGAGACCCGGCTGCCGCTGGCGGTCGACCACGCCCTCGAGGGGCACGGCTTCAGGGCCCGCCTCGACGGCGACACCCTTCACCTGCCGCCCTACCAGGCGGCCTGGTTCGCGGTATCCTGAGCGGGCCGCCGCCCCCATAACAAGACGCCGGCCCCGCCAGGAACGCTCAACGGAAGGGGCCGGCAAGGAGTCAACAGATGGCAAGCGTCAAACTCGACCGGGTCAACAAGGTCTTCGGCAGCACCCATATCATCAAGGACGTGGATCTCGACATCGGCGATGGCGAATTCGTGGTCTTCGTCGGCCCTTCGGGCTGCGGCAAGTCGACCCTGCTGCGGCTGATCGCCGGGCTCGAGTCGATCAGCGACGGCGAGCTCTCCATCGGCGAGACCGTGGTCAACGAGCTGCCGCCCCGGGATCGCGGCGTGGGCATGGTCTTCCAGTCCTACGCCCTCTACCCGCACATGACGGTCTACGAAAACATGGCCTTCGGCCTCAAGCTGGCCAAGACCGCCAGGGAGACCATCCACGAGCGGGTGATGGCCACCGCCCGCATCCTGCAGCTCGAGGAGCTGCTCGAGCGCAAGCCCAAGGCGCTCTCCGGCGGCCAGCGCCAGCGGGTGGCCATGGGCCGCGCCATGGCCCGGGAGCCGCGCATCCTGCTGTTCGACGAGCCGCTCTCCAATCTCGACGCCTCACTGCGGGTGCAGATGCGCAACGAGATCGCCCGCCTGCACCAGCGCCTCGAATCCACCATGATCTACGTCACCCACGATCAGGTGGAGGCCATAACGCTGGCCGACAAGATCGTGGTGCTCAACGCCGGCCGCGTGGAACAGGTGGGCAGCCCCCATGAGCTCTATCAGCGCCCGGCAACGAAGTTCGTCGCCGGCTTCATCGGCTCCCCCACCATGAACTTCCTGCCGGCCGCCCTGGTGAGCGGCGACTCGCGCGGCTGCCGGGTACGTACCGCCGGCCTCAATGAGCTGGCCCTGCCCCAGGACACCCGCCAGCATGCCGCCGGCGAGGCGCTGACCCTGGGCGTGCGCCCCGAGCACCTGCGCCTGGACGAGGCCAAGGGCGACAACGCCTTCGAGATCGTCAACGTGGAGTACCTGGGTAACGAGGTCTACGTCTACCTGGCGCCCAAGGCCGGCGAGACCCTGCTGATCCACCGCAGCGAGGCCCCGAGCCAGTGGCGGGTCGGCCAGCGGGTGGCGCTGGTCCCGGACCCCGATCACGTCCACCTGTTCGACGGGCAGGACCGGGCACTGGGCGTCGCCCCGGCCCGGGCGGTGGCCTGAGGCTCACGGCACGGCCCGCTTGCGGAGCCGTGCCGCTCGCACAGTGGCCAAATGGCGCGCGGACCACTAGGATAGCGAGCTGACTGAATCGATCCAGATGGCGAAGGAACCGCGCTTGTGTCTACCCCCCGTCGTATCACGCTGAAGGATCTGGCAAGGGAGCTCGGTGTCTCCACGGCCACCGTCTCCAACGCCTTCAACCGGCCGGACCAGCTCTCGCCCGCCCTGCGCGAGCGCATCCTCGGCGAGGCCAAGCGCCTGGGCTACCGAGGGCCGGACGCCAAGGCGCGCAGCCTGCGCACCGGGCGCTCGCGGATCATCGCGGTGATCCTCGCCGAGAGCCTCACCTACAGCCTGAACGATGCCGTGGCCAGCGAGTTCCTCTCGGGGGTGGCCGAGGTGCTCGACGCCCAGGGGCACACCCTGCTGCTGCTCTCCTCGCGGCAGACCCAGGCTCAGTTCCCGGGCTCGGCCAGCATGGCCGACGGCTTCATCGTCTACGGCCTGATGCCGTCGCCCACGCTGCTGGAGAGCCTGCCGAGCCAGGCGGCCCTGGTAGCGGCGGACTTCGATATCGAGGGGCGCCCGGCGATCCACGTGGACAACGAGGCGGCCTGCCAGGCCATCGCCCGGCACGCCCTGGCGACGCCTCCCCGGCGCCCGGCGATCGTCAACCTGCGCCTGACCGCCGAGCCCTGCAACGGCCCCATCACCGCATCACATCGGCTGCTGGGGGCCGAGCAGACCATCACCCGCTCGCGCCTGACCGGCTTCCACCGCGCCCTGGCAGAGCACGGGATCGACCCGGCCGGGGTGCCGATGTGGAACATCGAGGAGAACACCTTCGAGGTGTGTGCCCCGGTGCTCGCACCGATCCTCGACCTGCCGGGCGACGAGCGTCCCGACCTGCTCCTGTGCATGTCCGACCGCATCGCGCTGACCGCGCTGACCCTGGCCGAGCAGCGGGGCCTGCGAGTCCCCGAGGACCTGCGCATCACCGGCTTCGACGGCATCGCCGAGGGGCAGTACCGGGCACCGCGTCTCACCACGGTGCGCCAGGACAGCACCGAGAAGGGGCGCATGGCGGCCCGCATGATCCTCGGCCTGACCCCGCCCACCTCGAGCCTGCTGGCCACCGAGCTGATGGTCGGCGACAGCTGCCCCTGACAGCATGACGCCCCGGGCTCCCGTGATTCACTCGGGAGCCCGGGGCGTCATGGGCCGGTCGGCCTCGGCGCTCAGCGCAGCAGCAGCACGGGCACCTTCGCACGGCGCAGCATCTCGGTGGTAGTGCTGCCCACCAGCAGGTGGCGGATGCGCGAGTGGCCGTAGGCGCCCATCACCAGCAGGTCGATGCCCTGCTCCTCCTGGTAGGCGCGCAGGGTCGCCTCCACCTCGCTGGCGCGAATAGCGCCCTCGGCCTCATGACCCGCGTCGCGCAGCGTCTTGAGCGCCCAGTCGAGCTGGGAGCGGTTGTCGCCGGTCTCGGCGCCGATGATCACCACATGCACCGGAATGCCCGCGAACAGCGGGCTCTTCGCCAGCATCTCCACCCCCTTGCGGGTGGTCTTGCTGCCGTCGAAGGCGAGCATCACCTTCTTCGGGGCCTCGAAGGACGCCGGCACCATCAGGATCGGCCGATGCAGGGTGCGCACCACCCGCTCCAGGTTGGACCCCAGGTGGCCGCTGGCCTGCTCGGCGCCCTCGCCGCGCTTGCCGATCACCAGCAGGCGCATGTCGCCCTGCAGTTCTTCCAGGGTCCTCCACCAGGGTACCGTTGCGCTGGCGGGTGCCGGGCTCCGCCACGCCATCCTGGATGGCCCGCTCCCTGGCGGCCTGCAGCATCAGCCGGCCCTGCTCCTGGGCCACCTTGGCGCGCTGCTCGTCGAGCCGGGCAAGCTCCTCGAGCAGGCGCTCACGCCCACCGGCCAGCAGGTTGCCGGAGAGGTTGCGCTCCTCGGGGGGCGCGTGGTTATCGTTCACGTGCAGGAAAGTCAGCGGCGCGCCCAGGGCGAGGCTGGCCCAGGCGGCGTAGCCGCACACCCCTTCCGAGAACGTCGAACCGTCGATGGCGGCCATCACCTGATCTGTCATGGTCATCGTGATCCTCAGTGGCCGCCCATCAGCTTGACGACGGCGGCAGGATCATTGTGCACAGCATAGCGATCCACGATGGTGGCCGTCGCTTCGTTGAGGCCCACCAGCTCGACCTCGGTGCCCTCGCGGCGGAACTTGATCACCACCCGGTCCAGGGCCTGCACGGCGGTGATGTCCCAGAAGTGGGCACGCGTGAGGTCGATGGTGACCTTCTCGACGCTCTCCTTGAAGTCGAAGGCGTTGCCGAAGCGCTCGGAGGAGGCGAAGAAGACCTGCCCGACCACCGTGTAGCGGCGGCCCTCGCCGGTCTTCTCGGAGCCGATGTAGAGGATGTTTCCCACCTTGTTGGCGAAGTTTATGGCGGCGATCAGCACGCCGACGAAGACGCCGATAGCCAGATTGTGGGTGGCCACGGTGACCGCCACGGTGGCCAACATGACGACGTTGGTGCTCATGGGGTGCTGCCGGAGATCGCGTATCGAGGCCCAGCTGAAGGTGCCGATGGAGACCATGATCATCACCGCGACCAGCGCGGCCATGGGAATCTGCGAGACCCAGTCGGAGAGGAACACCACCAGAATCAGCAGCACCACCCCGGCCACCAGGGTGGAGAGGCGCCCGCGGCCGCCGGATTTCACGTTGATCACCGACTGGCCGATCATGGCGCAGCCCGCCATGCCGCCCAGCAGGCCGGCGCCGATATTGGCGATGCCCTGCCCCTTGCACTCGCGGTTCTTGTCGCTCGGGGTATCGGTGAGATCGTCGACGATGGTGGCGGTCATCATCGACTCCAGCAAGCCCACCACGGTGAGCATCAGCGAGTAGGGCAGGATGATCCACAGGGTCTCGAGGTTGAGCGGCACGTCAGGCCACAGGAAGACCGGCAGGGTGTCGGGCAGCTCGCCCATGTCGCCCACGGTGCGGATCTCCATGCCGGAGAACAGATAGACCGCGGTGAGCACCACGATGCAAACCAGCGGCGAGGGGATCGACCTGCCGATCCTCGGCAGGTAGGGGAAGCCGTAGATGATGGCCAGGCCGGCAATGGTCATGGCATAGACGTGCCAGGTCACCCCAGTCAGCTCCGGCAGCTGGGCCATGAAGATCAGGATGGCCAGAGCGTTGACGAAGCCCGTCACCACCGAGCGTGAGACGAAGCGCATCAGCTCGGCAAGCCTGAGATAGCCGGCCATGATCTGCAGCACCCCGGTGAGCAGGGTGGCGGCGAGCAGGTACTCGAGGCCGTGGTCGCGCACCAGGGTGACCATCAAGAGCGCCATGGCGCCGGTGGCCGCCGAGATCATGCCCGGCCGGCCGCCGGTGAAGGCGATGATCACCGCGATGCAGAAGGAGGCGTAGAGGCCCACCTTGGGGTCCACGCCGGCAATGATGGAGAAGGCGATCGCCTCGGGTATCAGGGCGAGGGCCACCACGATACCGGCGAGGGTGTCTCCCTTCACGTTGGAGAACCAGGTCTGTCGTAGCGATTCGAACATGCTGTGTTCCAGTCAGGAGTGAGTGTCATGCCGCAAGGCATCGAGCGGTACGGACTACGCCGCTGGCCGCACCGCAGGGTGCCGGCCGGGCGGCCAGCGCCAGGCGTTGCCTCTTGAGGGTCTTGTCTTGTGCTGCGCGGTGCCGCCGCCGTTTGCGGGGCCCATCGCCGGGGCGCAGGGGCGCCCGGGCATCCACAGGGGGATGCCACGCGGCGGCGCCTCGATGACGAGGCGCCGCCGGGGGGAAGGAGAGGTGCGCTAGGGCGGAGTCGCCAGCCCTGCCGGGGGAGTCATCACGGGGTGCGGTCTCTGGTCTTGGAGGAGCGCTTGCGGGGCGCCCTGGTCTCCGTCACGGCTCCGAGCCACGGCATGAGCCGGGGTCAGGGTCGCCAGGAAATCGAGCCGCGAATTCTAGCAGTAACGCCGCGGCCCTGCACCCGGGGCGCAGGGCCGCCACGACCGGGTGGTCGTAATGGCGGAATCAGGAGGGGTCGTGACTGCCGTTGGACGACTGTCCGGCGCTGCGCGCCTGGGCCGCCGGCGAGGCCTTCATGTGCTTGAAGGCCTCCATGATGTCCATGGGCAGCGGGAAGACGATGGTCGAGGCGTTCTTGTTGCTCATGTCGCTCATGGTCTGCAGGTAGCGCAGCTGCAGGGCCGCCGAGTTCTCGGCCATGACGTTGGCGGCCTCGACCAGCTTGCGCGAGGCCTGCAGCTCACCCTCGGCGTGGATCACCTTGGCGCGGCGCTCGCGCTCCGCCTCGGCCTGGCGGGCGATGGCGCGGATCATGCTCTCGTTGAGATCGACATGCTTGATCTCCACGTTGGAGACCTTGATGCCCCACCCCTCGGCGGAGGCATCGATGATCTCCTGGATGTCGTCGTTGAGCTTGTCGCGCTCGGAGAGCATCTCGTCCAGGTCATGCTTGCCGAGCACCGAACGCAGGGTGGTCTGAGCCAGCTGGCTGGTGGCCATGGTGAAGTTCTCCACCTGGATGATCGCCTTCTCCGGGTCGACCACCCGGAAGTAGATCACCGCGTTGACCTTCACCGTGACGTTGTCCTGGGAGATCACGTCCTGCTCCGGCACGTCCATGGTGATCACCCGCAGGTCGACCACCTCCATCTTCTGGATGCCGGGAATGACGATGATCAACCCCGGCCCCTTGACCCCCTGGAAGCGCCCCAGGAAGAACACCACGCCGCGCATGTACTCCGGCAGGATGCGGATCGAGGCCGCGACCAGCATGAACAGCAGCACGACCGGTACGAGATAGGGAATCAACATGGTGCTTCTCCTTGCTCAGGGTGAAACCGTGGACGCGCCGAGCGCGTCGCCTCAGTGGTGTTCCTCCAGGGGCTCGACCTCGACGGTCAGGCCGTCAATGCTTACCACCCGAACCCTCTGGCCCTTGACCAAGGGGCTGGTGCTGCGGGCATTCCAGCGCTCGCCCATCAGGCGCACATGCCCGCTACCGTCGAAGTCCTCGAGGACCCGGGCCTCGCTGCCGACCAGCTCCTCCTGCCCGCCCTTGGCCGGGCGCCGGCGCAGGCTGACGAAGCGGATCATCACCCACAGCATCAGGACCGCGGCCAGCAGGGCGATGCCACCGATCATCGGCAGCGAGATACTCAGGTTGTCTGCGTCCATCAGAATCACCGATCCGATCACGAAGGCGACGATGCCGCCCATTCCCAATATGCCGAAGCTGGGCATCAGCGCCTCGCCCACCATCAGCGCCAGGCCGACCAGGATCAGCGCCAGGCCGGCGTAGTTGACCGGCAGCACCTGGAAGGCAAAGAGCGCCAGCAGCAGGCAGATGATGCCGATGGTGCCCGGCACCAGGCTGCCCGGATTGGAGAGCTCGAAGATCAGCCCGTAGAAGCCGATGATCATCAGGAAGTAGGCGACGTTGGGGTTGGTGATCACCGAGAGCAGCTGGGTGCGCCAGTCGGGATCGAAGCGCTCGATGACGAGTTCCGCGGTCGCAAGGGTCAGTTCGCCACGCTCCATCACCACCGTGCGACCGTCGATCTGTGCGAGCAGGTCCTCGATGTCGCTGGCCACCACGTCGATGACATTCTTCTCCAGCGCCTCCCGAGAGGTGAGGTTGACCGCCTCGCGCACCGCCTCCTCGGCCCAGTCAGCGTTGCGGCCGTGGCGCTCGGCCAGGCCGCGGATGTAGTAGACGGCGTCCTCGAGCACCTTGCGCTCCATGGCGGTCTCGCCGCGGCGCGGGCCATCGGCGGCGCGGCTGCGCTCCTCAACCTGCTCGTCGGTGGCCGCCGCATCGGGCACGGCATCCCCCTCGGCGGCGTCATCGCCGTTGGCCTCGGCCTGCTGCCCGGGCTCCTCGGCACGCGCCCCGCTGCGGGTGCCGCTGCGCTCGCCGTCATCGTCGCCGCCGATTCCCGGAAATCCGCCGCCCATCTGCACCGGCGTGGCCGAGCCCAGGTGGGTGGAGGGCGCCATGGCCGCCACGTGGCTGCCGTAGAGCAGGTAGGTACCGGCGCTGGCCGCCCGGGCGCCGCTCGGCGATACATAGATGGCCACCGGCACCGGCGAGGTGAGCATGGCGCGGATCATGTCGCGCATGGCGGCGTCCAGGCCACCGGGGGTGTCCATCTGCACCACCACGATCTCAGCATTGCCCTCGGCGGCCCGGCGCAGGCCGCGCTGGAAGTAGTCGCTGGTGGCGGGGCCGATGGCGCCCTCCACGGTCATCACTAGCGCCGTGCGCTCGCTCTGCTGTGCCTGGACCACTGACTGGAAGAGCGCCAGGGAGGCGCCCAGCGCCAGGCAGAAAAGGCTGAACAGGAGGAAGCGGCGCCCAGCCAGGGCAACATGAACTCGGCTCATGGTGATCTTCCCTGCGCGACCCGTACAGTGAGTGTGAGTGTGGATGCCATCCGTAGTTCAGCAAAATGATTCCACCAACATGGCTCAGCCAAGACGCACGGAAATGGGCCTGGGCATTCGACACGTCACTCTGACTCCCTCAGCGTAGATGCTGTTGGGCCCGACGGTAAGGATCACCGGCCTTGTCCGACGGAACGGGGCGCTCTTCCTGTCAGCGCCCGTGATTGGCAGCTGCCGCTTGCTGTCAGACGCGGACGGCCTGGACGGCGCCCTCGCGCACCAGCTCGTCGGTGACCTTGTCCACCGCGCGGCGGGCGCGGGTGACGATCTCGTCAACCTCGTCGCGGGTGGTGACCAGCGGCGGCGCGAAGCCCAGGATGTCGCCCTGGGGCATGGCGCGGGCGATCAGATTCTCCTCCAGGGCCGCGGCGGCGATGCGCGGGCCCACCTTGAGGGCCGGGTCGAAGTGCTTGCGCTGCTCGGGGTCCACGGAGAACTCCAGCGCGGCCAGCATGCCCACGCCGCGCACGTTGCCGACGATCGGGTGGTCGCCGAAGGCGGTGGCCATGGCCTGCTGCAGGTAGGCGCCGGTATCACGGGCGTTCCCGGTCAGATCCTCGCGCTCGATGATCGCCAGGTTGGCCAGGGCGGCGGCACAGCCCAGGGCGTGGCCGGAGTAGGTCCAGCCGTGGCCGATGGGGCCGTACTGGCCGGTGCCCTGCTCGAGGACCTGCCAGACGCGGTCACCGACGATGACGCCGGAGAGCGGCTGGTAGGCGCTGGTCAGGCCCTTGGCGACGGTGATCAGATCCGGCTTGATGCCGTAGAAGTGGCTGCCGAAGTCGGCGCCGATGCGCCCGAAGCCGCACACCACCTCGTCGGCGATCAGCAGCACATCGTACTTGGCCAGCACCGCCTGGATCGCCTCCCAGTAGCCCTCGGGCGGCGGTACGATGCCGCCGGTGCCGAGCACCGGCTCGCCGATGAAGGCGGCCACGGTCTCGGGGCCCTCGGCCAGGATCATCGCCTCGAGCTTCTGGGCGCAATAGTGCGAGAACTCGCGCTCAGTCATGCCCTGCTGCTCGGCGGCGCGGTGGTAGTAGTAGGGCGCCTCGGTGTGCAGGATGCCCTCGAAGGGCAGGTCGAACTGGTCGTGGAACGCCTTGAGGCCGGTCAGCGAGCCGGTGGCCAGGCCCGAGCCGTGGTAGCCGCGCATGCGCGAGATCACCTTTTTCTTCAGCGGGCGACCCAGCACGTTGTTGTAGTAGCGCACGATCTTGAGCTGGGTCTCGTTGGCATCACTGCCGCCGAGGCCGTAGTAGACCTTGGACATGCCGGGGCCGGCGAGGGCGATGATCTTCTCGGAGAGGGCGATCTGCGGCTCGTTGGAATGGCCCACATAGGTGTGGTAGTAGGAGAGCTCCAGGGCCTGCTGATAGATCGCCTCGGCCACCTCGGTGCGGCCATAGCCGATGTTGACGCAGTAGAGGCCGGCGAAGGCATCGATGAACTCGCGGCCATCCTTGTCGCGGATATGGATGCCCTTGCCGCCGGTGATCACGCGGCCCGGCGCGTCGCCCTGGGCGAAGTCGCGCAGGTGGGTAGAGGCGTGGAAGGTCACCTTGCGGTCGCGGTCGATCAGATCCTGGTGCTGCTGGCTCATGTCTTTCCTCTGCTCATATCAGGCTCCCCGGCGTCCCGCCGGGGAGGATGTAAAATTAATTAACCAAAACCGTTAAGCGCGAGAGCTCTGCGAGCGAAGGCCAGACAAGGCGGATCTTGACGAGAACGCGGAGTTTACGTTCTGTAAATGAGCATGTTCGAGTCAAGATCCAACACAGTATGGCCGAGCGCAGCAAGCTCAACTACCAGAGACGGACACCAAGGCGCCGAGGCAGTAATACTTGGTCTCGAGATACTCGTCGATGCCGGTGGTGCCGCCCTCGCGGCCGAGGCCGGACTGCTTGACGCCGCCGAAGGGCACGGGAGGGCCGGTCATCTTCGCCGAGTTGACGCTGACCATGCCGTACTCGAGGGCCCGCAGCAGCTTCCAGATACGGCGAATGTCATGGGTGTAGACATAGGCCGCCAGACCATACTCGGTATCGTTGGCCAGCTCGATCACCTCGTCGTCATCGCCATAGGCGGTCACGCCGGCCACCGGAGCGAAGTTCTCCTCGCGCCACACCTTCATCTTCGGCGTCACCCCGGTGAGCAGGGTGGGCACGAAGAAGTTGGGGCCCGGGGCCCGAGACTGGTCGCCGGCCACCAAGGTGGCGCCCTTCGAGAGGGCGTCGTCGACGATGGCCGAGGCCTTGTCCACCGCCTGGCGGTGGATCAGCGGGCCCAGGTCCACCTCCGGCTCCAGGCCGTTGCCCAGGGTCAGGGCCGCCATGCGACTGGCGAAGTGGGCCACGAAGTCGTCATGGATCGACTCGTGGACCAGGATACGATTGGCCGCCAGGCAGTCTTGCCCCGCGGTCTGGAACTTGGCCGCCACGGCGGCGAAGGCCGCCTCTCTTGGGTCCATGTCCGGGCCGACGATAAAGGGCGCGTTGCCGCCCAGCTCCATGGAGACCCGCTTGACGGTAGGAGCGCTCTGTTCCAGCAACAGGCGGCCGACCCGGGTGGAGCCGGTGAACGACAGCGCCTTGACCCGCGGCTCGGCGCAGAGCAGCTGCGACACCTCGGCGGGCTCCCCCAGCACCACATTGAAGATGCCGGCGGGGATCCCGGCGCGCTCGGCGAGCTCGGCCAGGGCCAGCGCCGAGAAGGGCGTCTCGCCGGCGGGCTTGACGATCACCGGGCAGCCGGCGGCCAGGGCCGCGGCGGCCTTGCGGGTGATCATCGCCAGCGGGAAGTTCCAGGGCGTGATCAGGGCGGCGATGCCCACCGGCTCCTTGAGGGTGCCCAGGGCGGCATTGGGAATATGGCTCGGGATGGTCTCGCCATAGGTGCGCTTGCCCTCCTCAGCGAACCAGCGCACGAAGCTTGCGCCATACTCCACCTCGCCGCGGGCGTCCGGCAGCGGCTTGCCCTGCTCCATGGTTATGATGGTGGCCAGGTCCTCGCGGTTGGCCTGAATCAGGTCGTACCAGGCCAGCAGGCGCTCGCAACGCTCATCGGCGCGCAGCGCCCGCCAGTGCACGAAGGCGGCCTCGGCGGCATCCACGGCGCCGCGGATCTGCTCGGCTTCCAGCCAGGGAATATGCCCCAGGGTCTCGCCGGTGGCGGGATCCACCACGGCCTCCTCGCGGCCGCCATCGCCCTGGGTCCACTTGCCGTTCACGTAGGCATGCTGGCGCAGTAGGCGCGGATCGTTGAGCTTCATGGGTCACCTCCCCTGACACACCGGCGTCGGTATCGCTATCACCGGTATTGGAAAAACGGCCGAGCCGCCTGTTCGTCAGCTTCCCGGGCGGCTCGATAGGTTCAGGGTAAGGGGTTTGGCGGGTGGGGAGTTTTCGTTAGCCGGCAAGGCGAATGCGCTATTTTTCGTCGTTGCCGGCAAAGTTGCGTTTTTTTCTGCGCCGGACCGAAGAGGCGGCATCAGCCTTCCTCGAGGGAGGTGGCGGAAGTCCTCCTTGGAAGGGAAGGCATGGTAGTCCTCGATGATCTCGAGGCGGGTCAGCGGTAGCGCACCCGTCCCTCCCCGGGGCGGTAGAAGGCCGAATAGATGGTGCCCAGCCCGCGGCGATAGTCGTGCCGGAAGGGCCGCTCGGCGTGGGTAAGCCCATGCTCACACACTTTCACAAGCCTATGCCACAGGCTTCGCCGGAGAATCAACGCTGGACTCGCGCAGGGCGGGCCTGTCAGCGGGAAAGTCGGGGGTCAGGGGCAGAAGTCGTCGCGGGAGAAGCCCGGTTCGGGGCGCTTGACCGTCTTGGTGACGATATAGGTGAAATAGCGCTCGATGCCGGCCTCGCCGGTCAGCCAGGCATCGATCAGGCGCTGGTAGGCGTCGATGGAATCGGCCTCGACCTTGATCAGATAGTCGACGCCGCCCCCCACCGCCACGCACTCGGTGACCTCGGGGGTGGCCTGCACCAGCGCCTCGAAGCGGGCAAAGCTCTCGGCGTTGTGGGCCTTGAGCTCGATCTGCACCCACACCGGAGTGCGCTTGACCAGCACGGCACCATTTATGCGGGCGCTGTAGCCCTCGATGATGCCGGCCTTCTCCAGCCGGCGCACCCGCTCCCAGCAGGGGCTGACCGAGAGGTTGATCGCCTCGGCCAGCTTGGACTTGGTGATGCGGCCGTCCTGGGAGAGGATCTCGAGGATCTTCAGGTCGTAGCGGTCCAGTTTCATCGTGATTCCGGCACCCTCAACCCAGCGAGTCGACGACATCGGCGATCACCGCGATGGTGTCGCCCATGTTGACCAGCGCCGGATGACGGCGTGCCGCCAGCACCCCGCTGCGCCCGGCGCGGTACTCCATCGGGGCGGTGCCGCTGCGGGTCATGTCATAGACCCGAGCCACCACCTCGCCCTTCTCGACCCGCTCGCCCAGGGCGAAGCAGAGCTCCAACACGCCGGAGTGCTCGCTCTGCACGTAGCAGCTGGCATCGGGCATGTCGAGATAGACCTGGGGCTCGGCGGGCATCTCCACCTCGCCTTCCAGCAGGCCGTAGTGGATCAGGAAGTTGCGCACGCCGCGCTCGGTGATGGCCATGCTCTCGGGGGTGGAGGTGCCGCCGCCGCCGAGCTCGGTGGCCACGAAGATCTTGCCCTGGCTCTCCACCACGGTGTCGAAGAGGGCCGCGGCGTCGAGCTCGAACATCATCATGGCGTAGGGGGCGCCGAAGGCCTTGGCGCCCTCCAGCGCCTGGCGCTGCTGCTCGGGGTCGTCGAGCACGTGGGAGGCGCCGAAAGGGATGATGTCCAGGGTGCGCCCACCGGAGTGCAGGTCGAGCACCACGTCGCACATCGGCACCATCACCCGGGTGAAATAGTCGGCGATCTTCTCGGTCACGCTGCCGTCGGGGTCGCCGGGGAAGCTGCGGTTGAGGTTGCCGCCGTCGAGCCCGGAGGTGCGCTTGCCGGCCATCACCGCCGGGGTGTTCATGCAGGGCACGATGATCACCCGGCCGGTGACCTCCTCGGCCTTGAGCTGGCTCGAGAGCTTGAGCAGCGAGGTGATGCCCTCGTACTCGTCGCCGTGGTTGCCGCCGGTGAGCAGCGCCGTGGGGCCCTCGCCGTTCTTGACCACGGTGACCGGGATCATCACCGCCCCCCAGGCGGAGTCGTCCACCGAGATGGGCAGCTTGAGAAAGCCGTGCTGGACGCCGTCAGCGTCGAAGTCGACGGTGGCGCTGATCGGGCTGGGACGCTTGGTCATTGTTGATACTCCTTGTTCTGATGTGACATGGGCGCCATGGCCTCGTGCCACTCGGGGCTGATCTGGCGGCAGATCTACGAGGGGGCGCTGTGAACCCATCCCTGGGCGCTACCGATGCCATCCCTGGCATAGGACCCCCTCTATGATCTGCCCCCAGCGCCCCTCGCGATTTGATGTCGTTAACTCAGCTTGAACCCGTTCAGCGCACGAACAGCTGGCGCGGGAAATCGGCCAGGGTCTCGCAGCCGGTCTCGGTGATCAGGATGCTCTCGGTGATCTCCAGACCCCACTCGTCCTCCCACAGGCCCGGCATGAAGTGGAAGGTCATGCCCGGCTGCAGGATGGTCTCGTCCGAGGGGCGCAGGCTCATGGTGCGCTCGCCCCAGTCCGGGGGATAGCTGATACCGATGGGGTAGCCGCAGCGGGCGCCGCCGCGGTCGAAGCCGTACTTGTCCATGGCCGCGCCCAGCGCCATGGCGATGTCCGCGGTGCGGTTGCCGGGCTTGGCCACCGCGAGGCCGTTCTCGATGCCCTCGAGCAGCGCCGACTCGGCACGCACGAACTCCGCCGGCGGGCGGCCCAGGAACACCGTGCGCGACATGGGCGCGTGGTAGCGCTTGTAGACCCCGGCGATCTCGAAGAAGGTGCCCTCCCCCTTGCGAAACGGCGTGTCGTCCCACGTCAGGTGCGGGGCGGCGGCATCCTTGCCGGTGGGCAGCATAGGCACGATGGCCGGATAGTCACCGCCGAAGACCCGGCCCTGCTCGTCGCGCCAGCCCTCGATGCCGACCCGGTAGATCTCCGAGACCAGCTTACTCTTGGGCAGGCCGGGCTCGATCACCTCGAGGATGCGCGAGTGCATGCCCTCGACGATCTTCGCCGCGATGCGCATGTACTCGATCTCCTGGGGCGACTTGATGGCACGGCACCAGTTGACCAGGGAGTTGGCGTCCATGAAGCGGGCGTGGGGCAGCTCCCGCAGCAGGCTCTGGTAGGCCTTGGCGGAGAAGTAGTAGTTGTCCATCTCCATGCCGACCACCCCCTGGTGCCAGCCGCGATCGGGCATGATCGACTGGGCCAGGTAGTCCATGGGGTGCATGTCGGGGTTCTGGACGTAGTAGTCCGGGTAGTAGGTGATGTTATCCGGATCGATCCAGCAGGTGCGCAGCGCCCCGTTGGCGTCCATGCGCCGGCCGTACCAGACCGGCTCGCCCTCCAGCCCCAGCAGCACGCACTGGTGCACATAGAACGACCAACCGTCATAGCCGGTAAGCCAGGCCATGTTGGAGGGGTCGCTGATGATCAGCACGTCGATGCCGCGGCTGGCCATCTCGGCACGCACCTTCCATAGCCGGCTGGCGTACTCCTCGCGGGTGAAGGGCAGGTTTACCTGGGTCATTAGGCCACTCGCCAAAGCAACATCAAGAAAATCGGCCCTCTCGATGAGGAGAAGGCCGGCCAGGGTCACGGTCACCGACGGATGCCTGAACGGGTCGCGAACCGGTCGATGGCACGAGGCAGTGGGGTTGACCCCTATGGATGGAGGTTACTGCCAACCCACGGTAGGCGGTCAAGCATTTCCTTGTCATCCAATACGCTTGTTCACAGCCTCGCCGGCTCCCATGATGAGCCTAACCCCTGCACAAGGAGAGACCATGAAAGTACTGGTGCATATCGACGATGCCGAGCAGTGGCGAGACGCCCTGGCCGAGCGTTTGCCCGAGGCCGAGGTGATCACCAGCGCGGCGCCGCTGGCGCAGCGCCGCCAGGCCGACTACCTGGCGGTGTGGAAGCCGCCGGAGGCACTGCTGCGCGAGCCCGAGGCCCTCAGGGGCATCGTCAACCTGGGGGCCGGGGTAGACGCGCTGCTGGGCAACCCCGGGCTGCCGGAGGGGGTCCCGATCGTCAAGCTGCGCGACGCCGGCATGGCGGAGCTGATCGGCGACTACGTACGCTACGGGACCCTCCACTTCCAGCGCGACTTCGACCGCTACCGCCGCCAGCAGCACGCCCGGGCGTGGCGCAAGCACCCAGTCGTGGACAAGGCCGACTGGCCGGTGGGGGTGCTCGGACTCGGCGCCATCGGCGCGAAGGTGGCCGCCATGGTGGCCGCCGATGGTTTCCCGGTGCACGGCTGGAGCCGCTCGCCGAAATCCCTGGCGGGCATCACCTGCCACCACGGCGATGCCGGTCTCGACGAGCTGCTCGGCCGGGTCAACACCCTGGTGCTGCTGCTGCCGGACACCCCCGCGACGCGCCATATCATCGACGCTCGCGCCCTCGCCCGGCTGCCCGAGGGGGCCAGCCTGATCAACCCCGGACGCGGCACCCTGATCGACGAGGCCGCGCTGCTCGCCGCCCTGGGGCCGCGCGACGACCCCGCAAGCGTGGGGCGGCTGCGCGGGGCCATTCTCGACACCTTCCCCGAGGAGCCCCTGCCCGAGGCGAGCCCGCTCTGGGCCCACCCGCGGATCTGGGTCACTCCGCACATGGCCGGCCCCACGCCGCTGGGCGCGGCGCTGGATCAGGTGGCCGAGGCGCTGCGCGCCTTCGAGGCCGGCACGCCCCAGGCGACGGTGGATCCCGCGGCCGGCTACTGACGCCGCTACACGAAGGGCGGTGAAGGCCCTACCCTGAGGTGAAAGGTGCCACCATCCCGGGAGGGCAGATGATGAGCATGAGCATGGAGTACGGCCCCGGCGCCGCGGTGACCCCACAGGCCGCCGAGGAGACCCTCACGGCGCTGCCCGTCTCCCTCCTCGAGCTCGCCCCAGGCGGGAGCGACTACCCGGTGACGCTGAGCCCGGGGCTCGCGGCGCTCAGCCGCCGGCTGTGAGGCCGGGCGAGGCGCCAAGATGAAAGCCACGGCCTGAATATGCAAGAACCCCGCATGCCGGAACCCGAGCCCGCCGCGGGGGTCCACTGCTTTGCCTTCGCCCAGCGAGACCCTTTGATGCACCTGAGACGCCTGCTGCCCGCCCTGCTCCTCTGCCTGCCCCTTGCCACCGCGGCGGCACAGACACCGGCTGCCCCGGCGCCTGCCTACCGGCAGACGGAGCCGGCTGTCGAGAATGCCACCAAGGCGGTCCCCCAGCCCTTCGCCGCCCGCTACCGCCTCGAGGTGAGCGGCTGGCCCAGCACCAGCGTCGAGCACCGGCTCACCCAGGACGGTGGCTCCTGGCACAGCGAGATGAGCGCCGCCATCGCCGTGGCCCGGGGGGAGGAGCGCAGCCGTTTCCTGATCAAGGACCAGGGAGTGCGGTCGCTCCAGTACATCAGCGGCTACTCCCTGCTGGGGCTGGGCGGCGACTATCGTCTCGCCCCGGATGACCTGGCCGTGCTTCCCGACCGCCAGGCCGCCCTCTTCGAGCTCTCCCGCCGGGTGATCGACGGCACCTGCCAGGAGAGCTGCGACATCCGCTACCAGAACCATCGCGGTCGGGAGGAGCGCATGGCGTACCAGGTGCTGGGCCCCGAGAGCCTGAGCCTGCCCGCCGGGGAGTTCGAGGCCGTGGCGGTCGAGGTCACCGAACCCGACAAGCCCGAACGCCACCTGGTGTTCCACTTCCACCCCGAGGTCCCAGGCCTGATGCTCGCCGTGGAGTACCACCGCGACGGCGAGCGCCGGAGCCGCCTCTCCCTCACCCGCCTCTCCCTCGGCGAGTAATGCCCAGCCCCGCAAGAGCCTGCTAGAGTAGCGGGTTTTCCGTCGCCGCCCCGGCGACAGCACAGGGAAGGGACTCTCGATGCTGACAGGTCTGGTGATCGTACTGCTGCCGCTGGTGCTGGGCTATCTGGTACCGGTTCGCCGTGCCGCCCTGATGGCGCTGATCAACCGCGGGGTGAGCGCCTCGGTCTACGTGATCCTGCTACTGATGGGGGTGAGCCTGGCCGGCCTCGACGACCTCGCCGGCCAGCTCTCGCGCATGGGGGGCCAGGCGCTGGCCCTGTTCGCCGTGATCAGCGCCTGCAACCTGGCGGGGCTCTGGTGGCTCTCCGGGCGCCTCGGCCTCACCGCCGACCCCTCCCGGGTGGTGCCCGGCGCCCCGCTGAGCAAGCTCGCCGCCATGGCCGGCTCCCTGACCCTGGTGGGCGTGGTGGTGCTCGGCGTCGGGCTGGGGCTGGCGGGCCGCGCCCTCCCCGGGCTCCACGACAGCGCCGAGACCCTCGCCGAGTGGGTGCTCTATGGGCTGCTGGCGCTGATCGGCTGCCAGCTGCGCAACTCCGGCATGCCGCTGCGCCAGATCCTGCTCAACCGTTACGGCCTGGCCATTGCCCTGGTGCTGGCGGCCACCTCGCTGGCCGGCGGCCTGCTCGCCGCCCCGCTGCTGGGCCTGCGCGCCAGCGAAGGCCTGGCGCTGGCCGCCGGCTTCGGCTGGTACTCCCTCTCCGGCATCCTGGTGGGCGATGCCCTGGGCCCGGCCATGGGCGGCGTGGCCTTCTTCAACGACCTAGCCCGGGAGCTTGCCGCCTTCGTGCTGATTCCCCTGGTGATCCGCCGTCATACGGCACTGGCCATCGGCTATGGCGGCGCCACCTCCATGGACTTCACCCTGCCGGTGATCCAGCAGCATGGCGGGGTCACCTGCGTGCCGGTGGCGGTGGTCTCGGGCTTTCTCCTCTCGCTGCTCTCGCCGCCGCTGCTGCTGTTCTTCCTCTCCCTCTGAGGCGCTCCCGCCACCATCGCCTTGCATACCGCTTGCACATTTTCTGACCATTGGCTGCATCGCCGCGCGCCATGCTCTACGCTCCCCTTCCCTGCCCGAGTCGCCCATGAATCGCCCGTCCTACCCCTCCATGACGCCTCCCCACCGCCAGCGCGGGCGCGTCGCCCTGGTCGCCCTGCTGGTGCTGGCCGGTGGGCTCGCCCTGGCCTGGTGGCTGATGAGCCAGCCGCCACGGGTGGAGCGGCGCCCCGCCGCGGCGCCCGCCCCGCCGCTGGTGGAGGCCGTCAGCGTGGTGCCACGCGCCGCCGCGCCGGCGCTGCACGGCTTCGGCCGGGTCGTGGCCGAGCGTGAGGCGCGGCTGGCGAGCCGGGTCGCCGGCCGCCTGGAGGCCTTCGCCCCGGGGGTGGTGCCGGGCCGCCTGGTGGAGGCCGGCGCCCCCCTCGCCCACCTGGATGACGCCGACCTCTCCCTGGCGCTGCGCGAGGCCGAGGCGGCCCTGGCCCAGGCCGAGGCGGCACTGGCCATGGAGCAGGGGGAGCAGCAGCGCGCCCGGGCCGAGTACCAGAGCTTCGGCCGCGAGCTGCCCGCGGAGCGGCGCGCCCTGGTGCTGCGCGAGCCCCAGCTGAGAAGCGCCCAGGCCGAGGTAGAGCGCGCCCGGGCGGCCCGCGACCGGGCCCGGCTGGATCTCGCGCGCGCCACCCTTACCGCCCCCTGGACCGGCATGGTCCAGGCGCGCCTGCTCGGCGAGGGCAGCGAGGTCACCAGCGGCACCGAACTGCTCCACCTGGTGGACGTGTCGCGCTTCTGGGTGCAGGCGTCCTTGCCGGGTGAGGCGCTGGCCTGGCTGCTGCCTGCCTCCGAGGAGGCCTCGGGCAGCGCCGTGACCCTGACCAGCCGCGGCTGGCCCGCCGGCAGCGAGCGCGAGGGCGAGCTGCTCACGGTGCTGCCTGCCCTGGAGGAGAACGGCCTGCAGGTCCAACTGCTGGTCGCCGTGGAGGACCCCCTGGCGCTGACCGAGGCGCAGCGCGGCGCGCCGGCGCTGCGCCTCGGCGACGTGGTACGCCTGGCGTTCCAGGCAAGCGAGCGCGACGACCTGATCGCACTTCCCGCCGCGGCCCTGCGCCCCGGCGAGGAGGTGTGGGTGCTGGACGAGGAGGAGCGCCTGCGCCGCCGCCCAGTGAGCGTGCTGCATCGCGATGACCATCAGGTGCTGGTGGCCGAGGGCCTCGAGACAGGCGAGCGGGTGATCACCTCGCCGCTGGGCCAGCCCCGGGAGGGCATGGCGCTGCGCACCGCCGCCAGCAGCGCCGACCGACCGGCCGGCGCCGCGCCGGCGGAGCCCCGCCCATGATGCGTCGCGGCCCCATCGCCTGGATGGTCCACCATGGGGTGGCCCCCAATCTGCTGATGCTGCTGCTGATCATCGGCGGGCTGATGGCTTCCACCACCATCAAGAAGGAGGTCTTCCCCGACTTCGAGCTGGAGATCATCACCGTCGCCATCGGCTATCCCGGCGCCACCCCCGAGGAGGTGGAGCGCAGCCTGCTGCTGCCTCTGGAGGCGGCACTGGCCAACGTGGACGGCATCGACGAGCTCACCGCCACCGCCAGCGAGGGCGCCGGCCGCGTCTCCGCCAGCCTGGTGGAGGGGGTGGAGGTAATGCGGGTCTACCAGGAGATCCAGCAGGCGGTAGGCGCCATCACCAGCCTGCCGGCCGCCGCTGACCCGCCCCGCCTCGGCCTGGCCGGGCGCTCGCGCAGTGTGATGAGCCTGCAGCTCCACGGCCCGGTCGACGACCAGCTGCTCCACGACCTGGCCGAGGAGGTGCGCGCCGAACTGCAGGGGTCGCCGGGCATCGCCCGAGTGGAGCTCTCCGGCAACCGTGAGCGTGAGATCCAGGTACTGCTCGACGAGGAAGCGATGCAGCGCCACGGCCTCGACCACCGCCAGCTGGCCAACCGCATCGGCGACGAAGCCCTGGACCTGGCCGGCGGCCGCCTGACCACCGGCGAGGGAGAGTGGCTGATCCGCTACCAGGGACGCCGCGACGAGGCCCGGGAGTTCGCCGAGCTGCCGATCCTCGGCACCCCCGACGGCGGCCAGCTGCGCCTGGGCGAGATCGCCCGGGTCGAACGCGGCTTCGCCGAGACCGATCGCGAGGTGCTCTTCAACGGCGCACCGAGCATGACCCTGGAGGTCTACCAGATCGGCAACCAGACCCCCATCGGCATCTCCGACGCCGTGCATGCCCAGCTCGAGCGGCTTCAGGCGGACCTGCCGGAGGGGGTGAGCCTCACCATCTCCCGGGACAGCTCCGAGGTCTATCGCGACCGCCTCGACCTGCTGCTCAAGAACGCCTTCCTGGGCCTGGCGCTGGTGCTGGTGCTGCTGGGCCTGTTCCTGGAGGCGCGACTCGCCTTCTGGGTCACCCTCGGCATTCCCACCGCCTTCCTCGGCGCCCTGCTCTTCCTGCCCTGGTTCGGGGTGTCGCTGAACATGATGTCGATGTTTGCCTTCATCATCGCGCTGGGCATCGTGGTGGACGACGCCATCATGGTGGGCGAGAACATCCACAGCTACCGGGAGCAGGGCCACTCCCTGCGCGAGGCGGCGGTGCGCGGCGCCCGGGAGATGGCGGTGCCGATCAGCTTCGCCATCCTCTCCAACATCGTCGCCTTCCTGCCGCTACTCTTCCTGCCCGGCTTCCTGGGCATGATCTTCGCCGTGGTGCCGCTGGTGGTGATCACGGTGTTCCTGGCCTCCTGGCTGGAGGCGCTGTTCATCCTGCCGGCCCACCTGGCCCACCGCGCCGGCGGCCGCGAGGCGCCGGCTTGGCGGCGTCCCCTCGACCGGGTGCGCAAGGCCCTGCAGGCCTGGCTGTCTCGCGTCACCCAGCAGCGTTTTGCCCCCTTCCTCGAGCGCTGCCTGGACCAGCGGCTGCTGACCGTGAGCCTCGCCGTGGCGTTGCTGGCGGTGGCCCTGGCCTGGGCCATGAGCGGGCGGCTCGGCTTCTCGCTGATGCCCCGGGTGGAATCTGACCGGGTCCAGGCCACGGTGACCCTGCCGGTGGGCAGCCCCATCGCCGACGACCGCGCCATCCGCGACCGCCTGCTGGCCGCCGCAGAGGCCTTGGCCGCTCGCGACGACGGCCCCGCCTTTACCGCCAACCGCGCCCAGATCGACGGTGACCGGCTCAGCGTGCAGCTGACCCTGGAGCGCGCGAGCCTCGACGCCTGGCCCCCCTCCCGGGTCGCCCGGGAGTGGCGCGAGCTGGCCGGCGAGTTCAGCGGCGCCCAGGCGGTGCGCTTCGAGTCCGACGTGGGCGGCCCCGGCGCCGGGGCCGGCCTGACCCTGCGCCTCTCGCACCCCGACAGCCGTGCGCTGGAGGGTGCCGCCACGCGGCTCGCCGAGGCCCTGGGTGAGTTCGAGGGGATCACCGACATCGACAGCGGCCTGGCCGACGGCAAGCCCCAGCTGGAGATTCGCCTCTCGCCGGAGGGGCGCGCCCTGGGCCTTACCGGCGGCGACCTGGCCGGCCAGCTGCGCGCGCCCCTGCAGGGCATCACGGCGCTCGAGCAGTTCATCGGCCGCCACGAGATCAGCGTCGAGGTGCGCCTGCCCGCGGAGGCGCGCCAGAGCCTCGCCGACCTCTACCGGCTGCCGATCCGCACCCCGGACGGGCGCCAGGTGCCGCTGGCCCGGGTCGCCGAGATCGAGCTGGGCCGGGCCGCCACCACCCTGCAGCGCATCGACGGCCGGCGCATCATCAACGTCACCGCCGATGCCGCCGGCGACGAGCGCATCAATCAGGTGCTGGGCACCCTGGAGGCCGACGTCTTCCCCGCCCTGAGGGCCGGCTGGCCGGGGCTCGAGATCTCCCCGGGCGGGCGCCAGCAGGAGACCGCCGACAACGTCTCGGCACTCACCAAGGCCTCCTGGCTGACCCTGATCGCCCTCTATGCCCTGCTGGCGATTCCCTTCCGCAGCTACCTGCAGCCGCTGCTGGTACTGGCCGCCATCCCCTTCGGCATCATCGGCGCGGTGGCCGGCCATATGATCATGGGCTTCGGCCTCTCGGTGGTCAGCCTGATGGGCATGCTGGCGCTCTCCGGGGTGGTGATCAACGACGCCCTGGTACTGATCGACTACGCCAACCGTCGGCGCCGCGAGGGCATGGCGCCCCGGGAGGCGATCGTCGCCGCCGCCACCCGGCGCCTGCGCCCGATCATGATGACCACCCTGACCACCTTCCTGGGGCTCGCGCCGATGATCTTCGAGAGCTCGCGCCAGGCCCGCTTCATCATTCCCATGGCGATCTCGCTGGGCTTCGGCATGCTCTTCGCCACCGTCATCCTGCTGCTGCTGGTACCCTGCCTCTACCTGATGCTGGAGGGGGTGCGCGAGCGCCTTCAGGGCCGCAGCCCCCAAGTCGAGGAGGCCTCTCCATGAGCCTGCGTCTGCCCCGGCCCGCCGTCTCCCGGCTGGGCGTCAAGCTGTTCGTGGTGATCCTGTCGGTCAATGTGGCCATCTCGGCCCTGGTGTTCCTGGGCATCTCGCGCAGCCTCGACCGCGGTTTCATCGAGTACCTGGACACCACCCAGGCCAACCGCGCCGAGACCCTGGCCGAGGGGCTCGGTGAGGAGTGGGCGAATCGCGGCGGCGACTGGCAGTGGCTGCGCGCATCGCCGTCGGCCTGGCACCGCCTGGTGCGCCAGCAGCTGTGGCCCGGGGCCGGCATGCCGCCCCAGGGCATCGAGCGCCGCCTGGGCGACCCCAAGGACTTCGTGCTCCACGACGCCGGCGGCCTGCCGGTGATCGGCCTGCCGCCTGACGACGAGGAGGAGGCCGCCACCCTGCGCTGGCTGCCGATCCTCCACGAGGGGGAGCGGGTCGGCACCCTGGGCTATCGCCCCCCGGAGCAGCTGATGGCGCGCATGGACCATATCTTCCTCTCCCGCCAGCAGCGCAACCTGGCGATCATCATCGGCTCCCTGGGGGTCGCCTCGCTGCTGCTGGCCGGCGGACTCTCCTGGTGGCTGGGGCGGCGCACCCGCAGCATGGCACTCGCCACCCGCCGCCTCACCGAGGGCGACTACAGCATCCGCCTGCCGGAGAGCGGCCAGGACGAGCTGTCGCGGCTCTCACGGGACTTCAACGTGCTGGCCGCCACCCTGGAGGCGAGCCGCGAGGCGCGCAGCCGCTGGGTCTCCGACATCGCCCACGAGCTGCGCACGCCACTCGCCGTGCTGCGCGGCGAGATCGAGGCGATGCAGGACGGCATCCGTCGCCTCGACCAGGACAGCCTGCACTCCCTGGCCCAGGAGGTGGGCCAGCTCGAACGGCTGGTGGCCGACCTGCGGCTGCTCTCCCAGAGCGACGCCGGCGCCCTGGAGGTGCTGCTCGCGCCGCTGGACCTCGGCGAGAGCCTCGCCGACCGACTCGACGAGGCCGAGGGCTGGCTCACCGACAGCGGCATCACCCTGGAGACCCGCATCCAGGCCGAGGCCTGGATGCGCGGCGACGTCCAGCGCCTGCGCCAGCTGTGGAACAACCTGCTCGACAACACCTGCGCCTATACCCGGGCCCCGGGCCGGCTGCGGGTCACCCTCGACGCCACCCCCCGGGGCATCCGGCTCACCTGGGAGGACAGCGCCCCCGGGGTGCCCGAGGGCGAGCTTGCCCGGCTCACCGAGCGCCTCTACCGGGTGGAGGGCTCGCGCAATCGCGCCAGCGGCGGCAGCGGCCTGGGGCTCTCCATCGCCGCGGCCCTGGTCAAGGCCCACGGCGGCGAGATGCACCCCTCGTCCTCGCCGCTGGGTGGGTTATGCTGGACGCTCACCTTTCCACCGCTCGATGACGACCGCATCAGGGAGGAGATCGCATGACATCAAGGGAACACGAGGGACAGCAGGTCCTGATCGTCGAGGATGAACCCAAGATCGCTCGGCTGGTGGCCGATTACCTGGCCGGCAGCGGCTTCGCCACCCACCACCTGGATCACGGCGACGCCGTGCTGCCGTGGCTGGCCGAGGCGCGTCAGGGGGGGCAGGGGCCCGCGCTGGTGCTGCTCGACCTGATGCTGCCCGGCACCGATGGCCTGACCCTGTGCCGCGAGATCCGCCAGCGCTGGCCTGCGCTGCCGGTGATCATGCTCACCGCCCGGGTCGAGGAGGTGGACCGCCTGCTGGGGCTCGAGCTGGGCGCCGACGACTATATCTGCAAACCCTTCAGCCCCCGGGAGGTGGTGGCCCGGGTCAAGGCGGTGCTGCGCCGCAGCCAGGGCAACGACGGCGCCGAGCAGGCCGCGGGCAGCGACCTGCTCCTCGACGAGGAGGGCTGGCGGGCGCTGGCCGACGGCCAGGACCTGGCCCTCACCGCCGTGGAGTTCCAGCTGCTCAAGGTGATGATGCACGCCCCGGGACGGATCTTCTCCCGGGGCCAGCTGATGGACCACATGTACCGTGACCACCGCATCGTCTCCGAGCGCACCGTGGACAGCCACGTCAAGAAGCTGCGCCGCAAGATCAGCGAGGTGTGGCCGGAACGCGAGGTGATCCGCTCGGTCTACGGGGTGGGCTACAAGTACCAGCCCGAGGAGTGAGCATGCACCACCTTTGCACGCTCGCTGCACCGACCTTGCACCGCGCCGGGTGAGACTGGAACCATCAACCCGAGGCACGAAGGAGTGACCCCATGAAGATAACTGTTTCCCGCAAGCTGCTGGCGCCGGCCCTGCTGGCCATCGCCATCGCCCCCCTGGCGCTCTCCGCCACCGCCGCCCACCACGGCAAGGGGGCCGAGCAGTCTCAGGAGCAGCGCGAGCAGTGGAAGGAGGCCCGCGCCGAGTACCGGGCCGAACAGCGCCAGGCGCTCTTCGAGCGCGCCGGCATCGACGAGGCGACCCGCGAAGCCCTGGACGAGGCCCGCACCGAGCACCGCGAGGCGATGCGTCAGCTCCACGAGCAGCATCAGGAGCGCCTGGCCGAGATCCTCGATGATGAGCAGCGCGCCGCCCTGGAGGAGGCCAGCCGGGAGATGCGCGAGGAGCGTCGCGCCGAGATGATGGAGCAGCGCCGCGCCAGCATGCAGGAGCGCCTCGAGGCGCTGGTCGATGAGTGGGGCCTCTCCGACGAGGAGCGCGAGGCCCTGCGTGAGACCCGCGAGGCGATCTACGCCGACATGGCCGAGCTGCGCGGCCGCGACTTCGACTCCCGCGAGGAGCGCCGCGATGCCATGCGCGAGATGCGCGACCGCCACCAGGAGGCCCTGGCCGAGCTCCTCAGCGAAGAGCAGCTCGAGGAGCTGCGCGAGACCATGATGCAGCGCAGCTATGGCAACGGTCATGGCAAGGCCTACCGCGGCCATGACGAGATGCGCGGCAACTGAGCCACCGCCGCCCTGGCGCGCACTGCCACCAACATCCGCAGCGGCGCGGTTTCGCCGGTGGCCGCGGCGTTGTTCATCCGCCGCATGGCCAGCCTCACCGAGGCGCGGCGGCTACTGGGTGGCGAACGCGAAGCGCCCCCGAGGCAGGCCTGAAACGTCAGCGGGGGCGCGACTCGCGTCGCGCCCCCGGCCGTTACCGACGTGGCGTGATCGGGCTCAGAAGAAGCCCAGCGGGTTGGTGTCGTAGCTCACCAGCAGGTTCTTGGTCTGTTGGTAGTGCTCGAGGGCCATCTTGTGGTTCTCGCGGCCGATGCCGGACTTCTTGTAGCCGCCGAAGGCGGCGTGGGCCGGGTACTGGTGGTAGCAGTTGGTCCACACCCGGCCGGCCTGGATGCCGCGGCCCATGCGGAAGGCGACGTTGATGTCGCGGCTCCACACCCCGGCGCCGAGGCCGAACTCGGTGTCATTGGCGATGGCCAGCGCCTCGGCCTCGTCCTTGAAGGTGGTCACGGCCACCACCGGCCCGAAGATCTCCTCCTGGAAGACCCGCATCTTGTTGTGGCCTTTCACCAGGGTCGGCTGGATGTAGAAGCCCTTGTCGATGCTCGGGTCCAGGCTCTCCTTGTCGCCGCCGGTGAGGAACTCGGCGCCCTCTTCGCGGGCGATCTCCATGTAGGACATGATCTTGTCGAACTGCTCCTGGGAGGCCTGAGCGCCCACCTGGACGTCGGTATCGAGCGGGTTGCCGCGCTTGATCCTGCCAACCTTCTCCATGACCCTGGCCATGAAGGCGTCGTACATCGACTCCTGGATCAGCGCCCGGGACGGGCAGGTACACACCTCGCCCTGGTTGAAGAAGGCCAGCACCAGGCCCTCGGCGGCCTTGTCGATGAACTCCGGCTCGGCGTTCATGATGTCGGCGAAGTAGATGTTGGGCGACTTGCCGCCCAGCTCCACGGTGGAGGGGATGATGTTGTCGGCGGCACACTTGAGGATATGCGCGCCCACCGGAGTGGAGCCGGTGAAGGCGATCTTGGCGATGCGCTTGCTGGTGGCCAGCGCCTGGCCCGCCTCGGCGCCGCAGCCGTTGACGATGTTGACCACCCCCGGCGGCAGCAGGTCGCCGACCAGCTTCATCAGCTCCAGGATCGAGGCCGGGGTCTGCTCGGCGGGCTTGAGCACGACGCAGTTGCCCGCGGCCAGCGCCGGTGCCAGCTTCCAGGTGGCCATCAACAGCGGAAAGTTCCAGGGGATGATCTGCCCCACGACGCCCAGCGGCTCGTGGAAGTGGTAGGCCACGGTGTTGGCATCGATGTCGGCGGCGGTGCCCTCCTGGGCGCGGATGCAGCCGGCGAAGTAGCGGAAGTGGTCGACGGCCAGCGGCAGGTCGGCGTTGAGGGTCTCGCGCACCGCCTTGCCGTTGTCCCAGGTCTCCGCCACGGCCAGCATCTCGAGGTTCTGCTCGATGCGGTCGGCGATCCTGAGCAGGATGTTGGAGCGCTCGGTGGCGGAGGTCTTGCCCCAGGCGGGGGCGGCGGCGTGGGCGGCGTCCAGCGCCTTGTCGATGTCCTCGGCACTCGAGCGCGGGACCTGGCAGAACACCTGGCCATTGACCGGGCTGATGTTGTCGAAGTACTGGCCCTTCACCGGGGGCACGAACTCGCCGCCGATGTAGTTGCCGTAGCGCTGCTCGAAGCTGATGACGGCATCCGGGCTGCCGGGATTGGCGTAGATCATGGCGTGACTCCTGAGCGTTGTCGTTATGATGTGGTGATGGCGTTACAGCGTGGTGGGCTGGGGAGCCCGGTCCAGGACGGCATCCGCCGGTGGCCGGGCCGGGCGCCCTTGTCGGGAGAAGGTGTCATGACCGGCGAGGCACGGTAGGGAGCAAGCGCCCCGGGGCCTCTCCGGTGGCACCTCACGACGTCATGTCGAGCACCACGCGCCCTTCGATCTTGCCATCGATCATGCGCTGGAAGACATCGTTGATGTTCTCCAGCCTGTCGGTGGCGACGGTGGCCTTTACCTTGCCCTCGCCGGCAAAGTCCAGCGCCTCCTGCAGATCCTGACGGGTGCCGACGATGGAGCCCCGCACGGTGATGCCGTTGAGCACGGTATCGAAGATCGGCAGCGGGAAGTCGCCCGGCGGCAGGCCGTTGAGCACCAGGGTGCCGCCGCGACGCAGCATGCGCTGGCCCTGATCGAAGGCTTTGGGCGATACCGCCGTGACCAGCGCCCCATGAGCGCCGCCGATCTCGCGCTTCAGGTAGTCGACCGGATCGGTCTTCATGGCATTGACAGTGACCGTCGCCCCAAGCCTTTCGGCCAACGCCAGCTTGCCGTCATCGATGTCCACCGCCGCCACGTTGAGCCCCATGGCACGAGCGTACTGCACGGCCATGTGGCCAAGCCCGCCGATGCCCGAAACCACCACCCACTGCCCTGGGCGAGTGTCGGTCATCTTGAGCCCCTTGTAGACGGTCACGCCGGCACACAGCACCGGAGCGATCTCTAGAAAGTCGACATTATCGGGCAGGAGGCCGACGAATCCCGCATCGGCCAATGTGTAATCGGCGAAGCCTCCGTTCACCGAGTAGCCGGTATTTTGCTGCGACTCGCACAGCGTCTCCCAGCCGCCCAGGCAGTGCTCACAGTGGCCACAGGCCGAATAGAGCCAGGGAACGCCAACACGATCGCCCTCCTTGACGTGTTTCACGCCCTCGCCGATGGCGACAATATGCCCGACGCCCTCGTGGCCGGGAATGAACGGCGGATTGGGCTTCACCGGCCAGTCACCGTGAGCGGCATGCAGATCGGTATGGCAGACGCCCGAAGCGGCCACCTTGACCAGGATCTCGCCCTTCTGGGGCCGAGGCGTCTCTACCTCCTCGATAGCCAAGGGCTCACCGAACTTGCGTACCACAGCGGCCTTCATCGTCTTGTCCATTATCTTACTCCTGCTGTTGCTCGAGTGGAGAGCCCCTGTCGGGCTCGGGGCATCGCCCGGGGAACGAGGTGGTGGCCCACCCTCTGCTGGGAAAGGAGCGCCGCCCGGCGAATCCGGACGGCGCAAGGATCAGAAGAAGCCCAGCGGGTTGGTGTCATAGCTCACCAGCAGGTTCTTGGTCTGCTGGTAGTGCTCGAGGGCCACCTTGTGGTTCTCGCGGCCGATGCCGGACTTCTTGTAGCCACCGAAGGCGGCGTGGGCCGGGTACTGGTGGTAGCAGTTGGTCCACACCCGGCCGGCCTGGATGCCGCGGCCCATGCGGAAGGCGACGTTGATGTCGCGGCTCCACACCCCGGCGCCGAGGCCGAACTCGGTGTCGTTGGCGATGGCCAGCGCCTCGGCCTCGTCCTTGAAGGTGGTCACGGCCACCACCGGCCCGAAGATCTCCTCCTGGAAGACCCGCATCTTGTTGTGGCCTTTCACCAGGGTCGGCTGGATGTAGAAGCCCTTGTCGATGCTCGGGTCCAGGCTCTCCTTGTCGCCGCCGGCGAGGAACTCGGCGCCCTCTTCGCGGGCGATCTCCATGTAGGACATGATCTTGTCGAACTGCTCCTGGGAGGCCTGAGCGCCCACCTGGACGTCGGTATCGAGCGGGTTGCCGCGCTTGATCCTGCCAACCTTCTCCATGACCCTGGCCATGAAGGCGTCGTACATCGACTCCTGGATCAGCGCCCGGGACGGGCAGGTACACACCTCGCCCTGGTTGAAGAAGGCCAGCACCAGGCCCTCGGCGGCCTTGTCGATGAACTCCGGCTCGGCGTTCATGATGTCGGCGAAGTAGATGTTGGGCGACTTGCCGCCCAGCTCCACGGTGGAGGGGATGATGTTGTCGGCGGCACACTTGAGGATATGCGCGCCCACCGGAGTGGAGCCGGTGAAGGCGATCTTGGCGATGCGCTTGCTGGTGGCCAGCGCCTGGCCCGCCTCGGCGCCGTAGCCGTTGACGATGTTGACCACCCCCGGCGGCAGCAGGTCGCCGACCAGCTTCATCAGCTCCAGTATCGAGGCCGGGGTCTGCTCGGCGGGCTTGAGCACGACGCAGTTGCCGGCGGCCAGCGCCGGGGCCAGCTTCCAGGTGGCCATCAGCAGCGGGAAGTTCCAGGGGATGATCTGCCCCACCACGCCCAGCGGCTCGTGGAAGTGGTAGGCCACGGTGTTGGCATCGATGTCGGCGGCGGTGCCCTCCTGGGCGCGGATGCAGCCGGCGAAGTAGCGGAAGTGGTCGACGGCCAGCGGCAGGTCGGCGTTGAGGGTCTCGCGCACCGCCTTGCCGTTGTCCCAGGTCTCCGCCACGGCCAGCATCTCGAGGTTCTGCTCGATGCGGTCGGCGATCCTGAGCAGGATGTTGGAGCGCTCGGTGGCGGAGGTCTTGCCCCAGGCGGGGGCGGCGGCGTGGGCGGCGTCCAGCGCCTTGTCGATGTCCTCGGCACTCGAGCGCGGGACCTGGCAGAACACCTGGCCATTGACCGGGCTGATGTTGTCGAAGTACTGGCCCTTCACCGGGGGCACGAACTCCC
>NZ_QGTM01000013.1:0-25622 GCF_003182195.1 Halomonas sp. A11-A | reverse complement strand
GTCCTCGGCACTCGAGCGCGGGACCTGGCAGAACACCTGGCCATTGACCGGGCTGATGTTGTCGAAGTACTGGCCCTTCACCGGGGGCACGAACTCCCCGCCGATGTAGTTGCCGTAGCGCTGCTCAAAGGTGACGACGGCACCGGACTCGCCGGGATTGGCGTAGATCATGGCATGGCTCCTGAGTGTTGTGGTTATGATCGCTATGCCTCTCCAGTCTTGGTCGCCACCCCGATCTGGGACATACTCCGGTGGCATGAGACGCCCTCCTCCCTTGGTAGGAGGGCCAGGAAAGGAGTGCCCTATGACCACCCTGATGGTCGCCGACGACCACCCGCTATTCCGCGAGGCGATCGCCGCGGTGATCGCCGCCGGCCTACCGGAGAGCCGCCTGCTGGAGGCCGACAGCCTGGCCCAGGCCATGCAGCAGGCCGAACGGCTCGAGGCCGATCTCGACCTGCTGCTGCTGGACCTGAACCTGCCCGACGCCGAGGGGCTCGACGGACTGTGTCGCCTGCGGGAGGTGCTGCCGGGGCTGCCGGTGGCGATCCTCTCCGCCGAGCAGGACCGGCGCACCGTGCTCGAGGCGATCGAGCTCGGCGCGGTGGGCTATATCCCCAAGTCGACGCCCCGGGAGGACCTGCTGGCGGCCCTCGAACGCATCCTGGAGGGCGACCTCTACCTGCCGCCCCAGGTGATGCGCCGCCCGCCCGCCACGCCCCCTCCAGCCGACCGCTCGCTGTCCGCCACCCTGGAGACGCGCCTGGCACGCCTCACCGACAAGCAGCTGGAGGTGCTCGAGCGCCTGCACCGTGGCGACTCCAACAAGGGCATCGCCCGCGAGCTCGACATCGCCGAGACCACGGTGAAGACCCATGTCTCGGCGATCCTGCGTCGCCTGGGAGTGAAGAGTCGGGTGCAGGCGGTGCTGCTCGCCGGCCAGCTGGACCTCGCCGCCTACCGGGCCGAACGCCGCGGTCGCTGAGCCTCCAGCAGCGCCCCCAGCAGCAGGCGCAGCCGCAACGGCTTGAGCGGCTTGAGCAGGCACTCGAAGCCGGCCTCGCGGATGTGGGCCTTGAGGGCGGCGTCGTGGTTGGCGGTGATCACCACCACCGGCAGCCCCGGATGGCGCTCGCGCAGCCGCCGGGCCACCGAAAGCCCGTCGGGGCGCCGTTCGCCGAGATGGTAGTCCACCAGCAGCGCCGCCGGCGCCGGCCCCGAGAGCGCCTCCGGGGAGGCAACACACGCCACCCGGCAGCCCCAGCCGCCGAGCAGCGCCGCCATGCCGTCGCGGATATCGGCGTCGTTGTCGATCACCCAGACCCGCGCCCCCGCCAGGGGCGCCGGCGCCTCATCGCGCACCGCCACCCCGGGGGCGGCGCGCTCGCCGTAGGGTACGGTGACCGAGAACAGCGCGCCGTGCCCCGGCCGCGAGACCAGCCCGAGCGGGTGGCCGAGCATGCCGCCGATGCGCTCGACGATGGCCAGCCCCAGGCCCAGGCCGCGGTCGTCGCCCTCCTCGGCCGCCCCGAGGCGACGGAACTCCTCGAAGATCAGCCGCTGCTGGGCCGGGGCGATGCCCGGCCCGGTATCGCCGACCAGGATCTCAAGCCCCTCGGGACGACGGCGGCAGCCGAGCAGGATGCGCCCCTGGCGGGTATAGCGCACGGCATTGCTCAGGAAGTTGCGGACCACCCGCGCCAGCAGCGCCAGGTCGGAGGCGATCACCGCCCGGGTCGGCACATAGCGCAGCTCGAGGCCGCGGCTGGCGGCCAGCTGGCGATACTCCTCGGCCAGCACCCCGAGCAGCTCCTCGGCGGGGAAGCTGGCCACGTCCGGCCTGAGCACCCCGGCATCGAGCCGCGATATGTCCACCAGGCTGCCGATCAGCGACTCGACGTCCTTGAGCGAGCGCCCGATGTTGCCGACCAGCCGGCGGGAGCCCGGCGGCAGCGGCTGCCCCTCCAGGGCGCTGGCGAAGAGCCGCGCGGCGTTGAGCGGCTGCAGCAGGTCATGACTCACCGCGGCGAGAAACTTGGTCTTGGAGAGGTTGGCCGCCTCGGCCTCCGCCTTGGCCCGGTGCAGCTCTCCCAGGGTGCGCTGCAGGGTCTCGGTGCGCTCGCGGACCTGCTCGGCCAGCAGCACCGAGTGCTCGAAGGCCGCATAGGGTGCCCCGCCGGGCACACCGCTGGACTCCACCCGCTCGATCAGTGCCGCACAGATGCGCCGCAGGCGGGCGTTCTCCTCGGCCAGCAGGGCCGCCCGAGCCGCGGGCGCCTCAGGCAGCGTCGTCGGGTCGAGCGGTGCCAATGGCCACCCCGGTGAAGGTCTGGTTGATGTGCATGCCATGGTACTGCTCCCCGTAGGTGTTGAAGCCGATCACCCGGCACCGGCTCAGCAGGCCCGAGACCTCGGCCTCCTGGCCCAGCACCTCGAGCTCCAGGCGCCTCAGGAAGCAGTCGCAGCCGATCACCAGCTCGGTGGCGCCCAGGCGGCTCTCGAGGCCCTCGAGGGTCTGGGCCAGATCGTCATGGATCGGGGCACAGGCCATGGCCGTGAGCACGATACCGTTCTCCACCGCACAGTAGAAGCTCAGGCTGCCGTCCTCGTTGACCCGCTGGATGGAGCGCACGTAGTAGTGGTCGCCGATGCGCACCGCCAGCGGATGCCGGGCGAACAGTTCCGGGCCGAGCCGTGACACAGGCTGCCCCACCAGCTGGGCATAGGCCGCCACGGCGGGGGCCGCATTAAGCTCCAGCACCCGCCGCGACTCCCGGTCGACGCCGGTGACCACCAGCTTCTCGTGCCGGGGCCTCAGGTGGTGGGTGGAGAAGACCTCGAAGGGCAGCGGGGTGTTGACCAGCAACACCACGGCCGCCTCGGCGTGAAACCGCCCGTCACAGAAGACGTGGGTGCGGGCGAGCCGGTTGTCGTCGCCTGCCGAGCCGCCGAAGCTGGGAATGCTGCCGAGGGCGGCATCGAGGGTCGCGATCACGCTCTCCTCGCTGCTCGAGAGGCCATCGAGCAGGGTCACCACGAAGCTGTTGCCGGCCAGGGGCGCCAGGGCCCGCTCGCGACATCGCCCGAGGAGATCATCCACCAGCCGCTGGGCGCGGGGCAGGTCGAAGGCATCCAGCCGCTCCACCAGGGCCGTCGCCGGCACGAAGTGGCGCCGATCGAAGCCGATCGCCACGATCCCGCCCCGGGCGTAGCCCGCGGGGGTGATCTCGCCTGCCGTGGTGCAGCCGGCCATGGGCAGCCCTTCGAAGGCGTTCCGGAGGGCATGGGAGAGGGCCTCGAGCGGATACTCGACGCTGCAGAAGAAGAGCACGAAGCCCAGCGACCCGTGTCGCAGCTCGGCGGCGAGCTCCGCCACGGCCTCGGCCGGGTCGGAGCGGTGGCTGACCGCGGTGCGCAGTGGGGACGCGCCGGCCTGTGCAACAGCGGGGGAGAGGCGCGTGGCATCTGGCATGGCGAACTCCGGTGTCGACGCTCGCCCCAGTGTAGGCGCCCCGGCATCCGCCCCACAAACGCCAGATTCAGCGGTTCGGCGGCACCCGCCAGGCCTCCAGTGCCGCCATGGTGGCCTCCAGGCAGCGCCTCAGCTCGCCCAGCAGCCCCCGGGCCGCCTGCCGGTCATCGGACTGGGCCAGGCGCTCGAGGCGCGTGGCGAGGCCGGCCACCTTGACGGCCCCCAGGCTCGCCGACTCTCCCTTGAGCTGGTGAGCCGCATGTTGCGCCTCCTCCAGATCGCCCTCGCCGAGGGCTCGCACGAGGGTCGCCAGGCGCGCCTCGACCTGATCGCCGAAGAGCGCCACCAGCGACGCCAGCCCCTCCTCGCCCAGGGAGTCACGCAGCGCCTGCAGCGTCAGCGGATCGATCAGGCTGTCGCGCCCGGAGGCGGGCATCGCGGCGCGCCCGTGCTCCTGCGCGCCCCCTCCGCCCAGGTGGCGGAACAGCGCCTCCAGCAGCTCTTCCTGGCGCAGCGGCTTGGTGAGGTAGCCGTTCATACCGGTGGCCAGGCAGCGGCCCTGCTCGCCCCCGGGACCACCGGCCGTCATCGCCACGATCGGCACCTGGCCCGTCCAGCCATCACGGGCGCGCAGCCGACGCGTCACCTCCAGGCCGTCCATATCCGGCATCTGGATATCCATGAAGATCAGGTCGAAGCGGCCTGCCGCTGCCAGCTGCAGGGCGGCCGCACCGGAGTCAGCCATGGTGACCGAACAGCCAAGGCGCTCCAGCATGGCCCTGGCCACCTGCTGATTGACGGGATTGTCCTCCACTACCAGCAGGCGGGTGCTATGAAGGTCCAGATGGCGAGAACGCCCTGCCACCGGCAGCACGTCCGGGTCAGGCGCCTCGGCGGTCGCCAGCGACAGTACGAACCAGAAGCGGCTGCCCACCCCGGGCTCGCTGGCGACCTCGATGCGCCCTCCCATGGCATCCACCAGCCGGCGACAGATCGCCAGGCCCAGTCCGGTGCCACCGAAGCGTCGAGCGGTGGAGGCATCGCCCTGCCGGAACGGCTCGAAGATCCGCGAGAGCTGTTCGGGGGCGATACCGCAGCCGGTATCCACCACCTCGAAGCGGAGTCGCCCGCCTCCTTCGGCGCTCACCTCCAGGCGAATGTCGCCCTGCTCGGTGAACTTCACCGCGTTGGAGACCAGGTTGATCAACACCTGGCGCAGTCGCCCCGGATCGGCCAGTACCCGTGCCGGCAGCTGCGGGTCCAGCCGCCTCCGCAATGCCACGCCGCGAGCCTCGGCGCGCGGCGCCAGCAGCGCCACCACGCCATCGACAAGCTCATCCAGCGCCAGGGCGCGCTGCTCCAGCTCCAGGCGCCCCGCCTCGATCTTGGAGAAATCCAGCAGGTCGTTGATCAGCTCCAGCAGCAACCCGGCGCTGTCGCGGATGGTGGTCACGCACTGGCGCGCCTCCCCCTCGAGCCGATGCTCCAGCAGCACATCACTCATGCCGATGACCCCGTTGAGCGGGGTGCGGATCTCGTGGCTGACGGTGGCCAGGAAGTCCGACTTGGCCTCGTTGGCCGACTCCGCCCGCCGAGCGGTCGCCTCCAGCTCACGGCTCAGCACCTCCAGGTCGCGACGCGCCGCCGCGTTGTCACGGGCCTCGCGGAACAGCATCATCGCCACCAGCATGGCCGAGAGGCTCATCGCCAGGATCAGCACCAGCAGCAGGGCATAGAGCCGCTGCAGCTGGCCACGCTCACGGGTGGCGGTCTCGGCCAGGTGGCCATTGATGGCGATCACCAGCCGCTCGGTACGATTGCCCAGGGTATCGAGGTGCTGGTCCAGGGCAAGGCGGTCGCTCTCGTGCAGCGCCTCGAGCGCATCGATCATGAGGTCGAGGGCATCGATGCGCTGCTCGATCTCGTCCAGCAGAGCGCTGGCCGCGGGAATCGTGGCCAGCAGCTCGGTGATATCGCCCCCCCCTCGCATCAGGAAGAGCCGGCTGTAGAAGAGCTCGAAGCGCAGCGCCAGGCCCGCATGGTCGGCGTCCGGCTGCGCCAGGTAGTTGCGCAGCTGCACCACGTCGCGGTCGAGCTTGTAGGCGTGCCAGGAGGCATCCCCGCCCACGCTCTGGGCCAGGCTGTCCTGGCGCCAGGAGACCAGGCCTACCACCACCAGCGCCGCCGCCAGCAGCAGCAGCGCGCTGATGGCGCCGAGCTTGACGCGCAGGGGCAGGCGCAGCATGGGACGCTCCCGATAGCGGGCCCTCAGGGGGCGTGAATGTGCACGACCTGCCACACCGAACGAAAGCGCACGGACTCGTTGTGCAGCTCCGGGTGGTCGTCGAAGGGATAGAGCACGAACAGCGGGCCGAACTCGCGGATCTGCATCGGCGAGCCGTTGCGACTCATGGCCAGGATGACGTCATAGTCGTGGAGGTCGGCGAGCGGGATCTCCGCCTCGAAGTCGTTGAGCGCCCGCACCAGGACACGATCGCTGCGCACGCCGGCGGCCGCCAGCACCTCCCGCAGCAGCGGGCCCTCGTAGCGGCCGCGGTCGGCGTGCCAGGGGGTGCGGGTCTCGATTACGGTGGGCGCGATGGCCATCAGCATCTCGCGATCGAAGCGGGCCTCGTCCTCCCCATTGGGGAAGTCGAGGTTGCCGCTGATGGTGAGCAGCACCTCGCCGCTCGGCGCCGGCAGCGTCTCCTCGGCGACGGCGGACGGCGCCAGGCACGAGAGTGACACCAGGGCAAGCAGCAGGGGCAGGATGCGTTGGCGCATGGAGGGCAATCCTGTGGAGAGATCCGGGAGTGGCACAAGCCTACCCGATCAGAAGACAAAGATCAGTTAGGAAAAGGGATGATCTGCCCGTTGCCGTCAGGGGCTCTCCCGGACCGGGTCAGGCCGCTGCTCCTCGAGGCCCTCCAGCAGCCGCTGCAGATAGCGGGCACGCTGCTCCCACACGGCGTTACGGTGCAGCTGCCGGGACAGCGGCAGCAGGTCCGGGTCGCCCAGCCGCGCCTCGGCGAGCTGACCATGATAGGCCTCGACCAGAGCCAGGTCGGCCTCTCGCCCCTCTTCCCAGGCCGCCCGAGAGGCCTCCAGGGCCAGGCGCGCCTCCCGCCCGAGCACCTTGTCGAGCCGTGCACCGAGGCGCTCCACCTCCTCCTCCCAGCGTATCCCGGCCTCCCGGGCACACGCCAGGGCGGGTTCGGACAGCCACTGGGCCTCCGCCAGGCAGGCATCGAGCTCATGGGCAATGGTCTGGCCTCCGCCCGCGGGCGACAGCGTCTGGGCATGCAGCGGCACCAGGGGAAACAGGAGCAGGAGGCAGGCAAGCGGGCGAAGTATCGGCATGGCATCACCTTGTGGGGGCCGGGATGGCGCCAGCAACGAAAAGGGGGGCGTCAACGCCCCCAGCATAGTGCCCTGGCCCCGGCAGGGCGAGCGGGCTCAGCCGTGCAGTTCGCCGTCCTCCTCGATCACGTCGACACGCACCAGATCCTCGTAGGCGTGCCAGCTGGCGAAGCCCAGCACCGGCAGGATCAGCGCCAGGCCGATGTAGAAGGTCAGCACACCGACAAGCACACAGCCGGTCAGGATCGCCGCCCACAGCAGCATCGGGCGGAAGTTGCGCCCCACGGAACGCACGCTGGCCTCGATGCCCTCCATGAAGGTGAGGTCGTGGTGCATCAGGGTCGGAATGGCCACCACGCTGATGGCGAAGGCGCCGAAGGCGAGGATGCCCCCCAGCACGCTGCCCACGGCGATCATCCCGAGGCCCTCGGGGGTAGTCAGCAGGGCGGAGTAGAGGGTGGCCGGGCTCGGCACCTCGAAACCGAAGAAGAGGGCGAAGAGCAGGGTCGCCAGCCGAATCCAGGCCAGGAAGAAGATCATCATCATCACGCCCATCATTGCGAGCTGGCCGGCGTGAGGCCGCCAGGCCCCGAAGGCATCTCCCAGGTGGGGAGCCCGATTCGCCTCCAGGGCGCGACTGACGCCGTAGGAACCCACCGCCACCAGCGGGCCGATGAACATGAAGCCTGCCACCATGGGCAGCAGCCAGTGCCAAAGCCCCAGGGTGATGGCCCCGGCGGTGATGGCGATGCTCAGGCCCACCCAGAACATGCCGTAGGCGAGGCTCACCGCCGTGGCCTGGCGGAAATCCTCGATGCCGGCCGCCAGCCAGGCCCTCGGCCGATCCATGCCCACCGGGTTGATGGTGATCTTGACCCTGGGCGCTGCAGCCTTGTGATCCGCTTTTGTTGTTGCCGCGTTCATGGTGTCACCCCTGTTGCGCCATGTAATTCCCGCTTCCCGCGGGACGGTTCCGGCACCGGCCTGCGACCTAATGCCGCCTTAACCAGTTAACTCAGAATTAATGTAGTTGACCGGAGTCAATCCTGCCGCCTGGCCACCCTCGCGAATTCCACGCTTTCCGGCGTGAGATACATAAGCTGATCACGATTGGTTCTTTGTCAGACTGGCCATGGCTGCCCTAGCATGGCGTTCTGCCATAACTCCAGACCAGAACCAGAAGAAAAGCCCCCTCGGGGCCCAGCCCAAGGAACCTGACGATGACCCTGCCACGACCCATGGCGGTCTCCCTGCTGGGGGCCCTGCTACTTGGCGGCCTGGCCCTGGCCGCCCATGCCGATGATGAATTCTCCCGCGAGCAGCTCGAGGTGATGGCCGGGGGCTGCGCCAGTTGCCACGGCACCGATGGCCGCCTCTCCGGTCCGGTGCCCGCCATCGCCGGCCGGCCCCAGGCCGTGCTGGAGTCGCGCCTGCTCGCCTTCAAGCGCGATGAGATTCCGGACACCACGGTGATGAACCGTATCGCCCGCGGCTTCAGCGACGAGGAACTCTCGGCGCTGGCCGGCCACTTCGCCACCATCGACGCGCCCTGAGGAGGCCCCATGAGTCATGATTCCCAACGCCAGGGCGTTTCCCGGCGTCGCTTCCTGCAGGGCATCGGCGCCGCCTCGGCCCTGCCCCTGCTGGGCGGTATTGCCCCCTTCGCCATCGCCAATGGCTCCGCCGGCCGCGTGGTGGTGATCGGTGGCGGCTTCGGCGGCGCCACCGCCGCCAAATACCTCAAGCGGGCCAACCCGGCCATCGAGGTCACCCTGGTGGAGCCCGCGGAGGTCTTCTACACCTGCCCGTTCAGCAACCTCTTCCTGGGCGGCCTGCGCGACATGCGCTCCATCGCCCACGGCTATGACGAACTGCGCGATCGCTACGGCGTGCGGGTGGTGCATGCCCTGGCCGAGGACGTCGACCCCGACGGGCACCGCGTGCGCCTCTCCAACGGCGAGACCCTGGCCTACGATCGCCTGGTGCTCTCGCCGGGCATCGACTTCCGCTGGAACGCCCTCGAGGGGTACGACGAGGCGGCCGCCGAGCTCGCGCCCCACGCCTGGAAGGCCGGCGCCCAGTCCGAGCTGCTGCGCCGCCAGCTCGAGGAGATGGACGACGGCGGTACCTTCGTGATGGTGGCCCCCGAGAACCCCTTCCGCTGCCCGCCGGGACCCTACGAGCGCGCCAGCATGGTGGCCCACTACTTCAGCCAGCATAAGCCCAACTCGAAGGTGCTGATCCTCGACGCCAAGGACAACTTCTCCAAGCAGGGGCTGTTCACCGCCGGCTGGGAGCGCCTCTACGGCGACCGCATCGAGTGGGTGGGCCTCTCCGGCGACGGCCGCGTGACCCGGGTGGATGCCGAGAACCTCGAGGTGGAGACCGAGTTCGGCACCCGCCACCGGGCCGATGTGCTCAACGTGATCCCGCCCCAGAAGGCGGGCTGGATCGCCGAGCGCGCCGGCGTCACCGATGAGTCCGGCTGGGTGCCGGTCAAGGCCGAGACCTTCGAGTCGCAGCGGGTCCGCGACATCTATGTGGTGGGCGATGCCACGGTAGCCGCGCCGATGCCCAAGTCGGGCTTCTGCGCCAACAACCAGGCCAAGGTGGTGGCCGCCGCCATCGCCGCGGACCTCTCGGGGCGCACCGCCCCGGAGCCCTACTGGACCAACACCTGCTACAGCCTGATCGGCCCCGAGTACGGCATCTCGGTGGCCGGGGTCTATCGGGTCCAGGAAGGCGTCATCGCCGAGGTGGAGGGCGCCGGCGGGCTCAGTCTGGCCGACGCTCCGGACCATATCCGCGCCCTGGAAGCCGAGTACGCCGTGGGCTGGTACAACGCCATCTGCCAGGACACCTGGGGCACCAGCGCCTGACCCGGGAGCGGCAATGGTATGATGCCAAGGGCCACCTCCGGGTGGCCCCGTTTCGTTGATGGATCGAGGAGTTTCCCATGAGCCATACCGAGCTGGTGGCCTGGTCGGGCCTGGTGATCGGCCTGGCCTTCGGCGCCACCGCCCAGGCTACGGGCTTCTGCCTGATGCGCAGCCTGGCCAACGCCTGGACGCGAGGCGACACTCTCAAGCTGCGCGCCTTCGCCCTGGCCATGGCCGTGGCGCTGCTGGGCAGCCAGGCGCTCGTGGCCATGGGCGTCCTGTCGCTGGGGAGCGCCCTCTACCTGCCGACCAGCGCCTCCTGGCTGGCGGTGCCGCTGGGCGGCGCGCTGTTCGGCTACGGCATGGTGCTGGCCAACGGCTGCGGCGCCCGCTCACTGGTGCTGCTGGGCAGCGGCAATCTGAGAAGCTTCGTGGTGCTGATGTGCCTGGGCCTCGCGGCCGCCATGACGCTCTCCGGCCTGCTCGCCCCGCTGCGCGTCTGGCTCGAGGGCACCACCACCCTCGCCCTCCCCGCCCGAGATCTGCCCGGTCTGCTCGGCGTGCCCGCCTGGCTGGTGGCCCTGGTACTGGGCGGCGCGCTCAGCGCCTGGGCACTCTCCAGCCGCGACTTCCGCGAAAGCCCCCGGGAGTGGCTGGGCGGGCTTGCCATCGGCGCCCTGGTGCCGGCCGGCTGGTACGCTACCGGCGTGCTGGGCAGCGACGACTTCGAGCCGGTGCGTCTGGCTACCCTCACCTTCATCGCCCCCATCGCCGACAGCCTGCAGTACGCCATGCTCTCCACCGGCAGCCGGCTCGGCTTCGGCGTCAGCGTGGTGGCCGGAGTGCTGGCGGGCGCCCTGGTGATGGCACTCGCCCGTCGCGACTTCCGCTGGCAGGGCTTCAGTGGTCCCGGCCATATGGGGCGCAGCATGGCCGGCGGCGCCCTGATGGGCATCGGCGGCGTACTGGCCCTGGGCTGCTCCATCGGCCAGGGGCTGTCGGGCTTCTCGACCCTGGCGCTGCCCACCTTCGCCGCCCTGGCCGGGATCCTCATCGGCGCCTGGCTGGGGATCAAGGGAACGCTTTCGCTGTCCAATTCGACAACCTGAATCACCTTCCAGGAAATTGCTCATGCCCCTGACCCGACGCCTGCTCTCACGACGCCGCCTGCTGATCGGTGCCGGCCTGATGCTCCTCTCGCCAATGGCGCTGGCCGATGGCCCCTGGCAGCGCCTGGAGGCCGCCAGCGAGCTGCTCGGGGGCACCACCCCGGCTACCGAAGGGCTGGTCCTCGATCTGCCCCTCGTGTCGGAAGACGGCTCGGCCGTCCCCCTCACCATCAGCTTCGACGGCAGCCTCGCCGACGACGATTACCTGACCGAGATCCACCTCTTCGCCACCGGCAACCCCTCTCCCGAGATCGCCAGCTTCTCGCTCAGCCCCGCGGCCGGCCTGCCGGAGATCTCCACTCGGGTGCGCCTCAACGAGACCCAGCAGGTGATCGCCATCGCACGCACCCAGCAGGGCGAGACCTTCGCCACCGCCCGAGAGGTACGCATCACCGTCAGCGGCTGCCTGATGCGCGGTGACGACCAGGGCCCCGAGCCGCTGACCAACCCGCGGGTCAGCCTGCCCGAGCGCTTCACCGCCGGCGTGCCCGGCGAGGTTCGCACCCTGATCAGCCACCCCATGGAGACCGGGCTGCGCGAGGGCAGCGACGGCGAGACGCTGCCGCGCCACATCATCGAGCGCTTCACCGTGACCCTCGACGGCGAGACCGTCTTCGCCGCCGACCTCCACCAGTCAATATCGGCCAACCCCTACCTGCGCTTCTACCTGGCGCCGCAGGAGGACGCCGAGCTGGTCATCGAATGGCAGGACGACAGCGGCGAGAGCGCCCGCTACGAGGCGAGACTCAGCGTCGGCTGATCGGCGACTTCACCCACCCGAACGCAGGCGCCCCAGCCAGTTGGCCGGGGCGCCTGCGCTGCAAGGGGGCACCGGGGGCGCCCGTGGAGAGCGGCCGCTTACCGCACGATCATCACCGATATCTTGGAGTGGTGCACCACGTGTTCGGCGTTGGGACCCAGCACGTAGTCGGCGAACTTGCGCTTGTTGTGGGAGGCCATCACGATCAGGTCGACCTCAAGCTTCTTGGCCGCCTTGATGATCGCCTCCCAGGGCGAACCATCCACGATCACGCTCTGCACCTTGATATCATCCGGGACATGCTCTTGGATGAACTGGCGCTGGGCCTCGGACACCGCCTGATGCGCCTTCTTCGCGAAGTCCTTCGGAAAGAAGGAGCCCACCAGCGGCATTCGATAGTCCGGCAACACCGTCAGCACGTGCAGGGACGCCCCGAAGGTACGGCACAGGGTCACCGCCGTGGGCAGCGCCTTCTTCCAGGAGCTCTCCTCGTTGAGGTCCACCGGCATCAGGATCTTGTGGTACATGGTCTTCTCCCTCCTCAGGCGGTGGCGGCGGTAGCGCCGGGCTCACGCCGGCGACGCTGCAGCAGCACGACAAGGCCGAACACCAGGAAGCCCGGTATCCACATCCACTCCTTGGCCCAGCGATCCACCGGGGCCAGCACCTCGAGGATCTCCTGGTCGAAGTCGAATCCCAGGTCGGCCGCCAGGCTGCCGAACTCCACGAAGTCCACCGTGGCCTGATCGCCATCGACCCAGAGCTCCATGCCGAGACGCTCCATGCGCTCCTCGCCGGTATCGCCGCGGGGCACCGGCACCAGCACATAGATAGTCATGGGATCGCCGAAGGCATCCTCGCCGGCGATCTGCACCCGCAGGTTGCTGCCGTCCTCCACATCACCCAGGGCCTGGACGAACTGGCTGGGGGGCACCGACTCGTAGGGGTCATGGATCTTGTCCATCCAGAAGCCGGGGCGGAACAGGGTGAAGGCCACCAGCAGCAGCAGCACCGACTCGTACCAGCGGTTGCGCACGATCATGAAGCCCTGGGTGCCCGCCGCGAAGATCAGCATGGCGATGGTGGCAATGATGAAGATCACGATCCCCTGCAGGAAGGTCACGTCGATCAGCAGCAGGTCGGTATTGAAGATGAACAGGAAGGGCAGTGCCGCGGTGCGCAGGCTGTAGTAGAAGGCCTGGAAGCCGGTGCGCAGCGGGTCACCGCCGGAGACCGCCGCCGCCGCGAAGGAGGCCAGGCCCACCGGGGGCGTCACGTCGGCCATGATGCCGAAGTAGAAGACGAACAGGTGCACCGCGATCAGCGGCACGATCAGGCCGTTCTGCTGCCCCAGCATCACGATCACCGGCGCCATCAGCGCGGAGACCACGATATAGTTGGCGGTGGTGGGCAGGCCCATGCCGAGGATCAGGCTGAGCAGCGCGGTGAGCAGCAGGATCAGCATCAGGTTGCCCATGGAGAGGATCTCCACCACGTCGGCCAGCACCAGGCCGACGCCGGTCTGGGAGACCGCGCCGACGATGATGCCCGCCGCCGCGGTGGCGATGCCGATGCCGATCATGTTGCGCGCGCCGGCCACCAGGCCGTCCCACAGGTCCTTGAAGCCCTCCTTGATGTCCGCGGCGACCTTGCTGCGACCACGGAAGAGCGCGATCAGGGGCCGCTGGGTGATCATGATGAAGATCATGAACACCGTCGCCCAGAAGGCGGAGAGGCCCGGCGAGAGACGCTCCACCATCAGGCACCACACCAGCACGATCACCGGCAGGATGTAGTGCAGGCCCACCATCACCGTGGGGCGGGTCTGGGGCAGCTTGACCACCTTGGAGCTCGGGTCGTCGAGCTCGAGCTCCGGGTAGTTGGCGCCCACCTTGAGCAGGCCGACGTAGGCCGCCGTCAGCGCCACGGCCACCACCCAGGGGGTGGCATCGCCGAGCACCGGCTTGAGCCAGCCAAGCCCGTAGTACACGGCAAAGGAGAGCGCCATCAGCAGCAGCAGCCCGGTCAGGAAGCCGATCACCTTGTTGAGGAAGGGGCGCGCCGGGTTGCTCGACGGCAGCCCCTGCATGTTGGCCTTGAGCGCCTCCAGATGGACGATGTAGATCAGCGCGATATAGGAGATCAACGCCGGCAGGAAGGCGTGCTTGATCACCTCCACGTAGGGGATGCCGACGTACTCCACCATCAGGAAGGCCGCGGCACCCATCACCGGCGGCATGATCTGGCCGTTCACCGAGGAGGAGACCTCCACGGCGCCGGCCTTCTCCGCCGAGAAGCCGACGCGTTTCATCATCGGGATGGTGAAGGTGCCGGTGGTCACGGTATTGGCGATGGAGGAGCCGGAGATCAGGCCGGTCATGCCGGAGGCCACCACCGCCGCCTTGGCCGGGCCGCCCCGGTAGTGGCCCAGCAGCGAGAAGGCCACCTTGATGAAGTAGTTGCCGGCCCCGGCCTTGTCGAGCAGCGCGCCGAACAGCACGAACAGGAACACGAAGCTGGTCGAGACCCCGAGCGCAATGCCGAACACCCCCTGGGTGGTCAGCCACTGGTGGTTGACCAGGCCGTTGAAGCTGACCCCACGGTGGGCCAGGATGCCCGGCATGTAGGGGCCGAACAGCGAGTAGAGGATGAACACCGAGGCGACGATCATCAGCGGCGGCCCCAGGGCCCGCCGGGTCGCCTCCAGCAGCATCACGATACCGACGATGCCGACGATCACGTCCTGGGTGATCGGCGCCCCCGGCCGGTTCGAGAGCTGGTCGTAGAAGAGGAAGATGTAGGCGCCGCAGAAGGCCGCCACCGCCGCGAAGAGCCAGTCCTGGATCGGGATGCGGTCGCGGGGCGAGCGCTTCAGCGCCGGATAGGCCATGAAGGCCAGGAAGAGCGCGAAGGCTAGGTGGATGGAGCGCGCCTCGGTGGCGTTGAAGACCCCGAACCGGAAGAGAAAGGGCAAGGGCGAGGCGATCCACAACTGGAACAGCGACCAGGCCGCGGCGATGCCCACCAACAGCTTGCCGGGGGCCCCCAGCGGCTTGCGTGCCCCGGAGTCGGTAGAGGCCACCATCTCCTCGAGATCGACCTCCGAGCCCTGCGGTCTCTGCTTGTCGTTTGTCATAAGCGGTTCCTGCCTGTGTGATCCAGCCACCGAGTCAAGGGTCCTGCCATGGTGTCTTGCCTTTCCCCTGGAGAAGAATGGGTAGTAAAAACCCGAATGCGCGACTCCCGGGAGGAAGCCGCGCATCCAGTAGCGGAAGGGAAACCTTCCCCGTTATCGGGCCGGGATCACTCGATCCAGCCACGCTCACGATAGTAGCGGGCGGCCCCGTCGTGCAGCGGCGCAGTGAGACCGTCGGAGATCATGCTCTCCTCGTCCAGGTTCTCGAAGGCCGGGTGCAGACGCTTGAAGCGATCGAAGTTCTCGAATACCGCCTTGACGGTCTCGTAGACAATCTCCTCATCCACCGCCGTGGAGGAGACGAAGGTCGCCGCCACGCCGAAGGTCTCGACGTCCTCGTCGTTGCCGCGATACATGCCGCCCGGAATCACCGCATGGGTGTAGTAGGGGTTGGCCTCGATTATCCCCTCGATCTCCGGGCCGGTCACCGGAATCAGGCGGGCATCGATAGTGGTGGTCGCCTCCTGGATGGAGCCGTTGGGGTGGCCCACCACATAGACCATGGCATCGATGTTGTTGTCGGAGAGGGCCGCGGCCTGCTCGGCGGCATCCAGCTCGGAGGCCAGGGAGAAGACGCTGGTATCCCAGCCCATGGCCTCCATGACGACGTTCATGGTGTTGCGCTGGCCGGAACCCGGGTTGCCGATGTTGACGCGCTTGCCCGGGAAGTCGCTGATGTGCTCGATGCCGGAGTCGGCGCGAGCCACCACGGTCAGCGGCTCACCGTGCATGGTGAAGACGGCCCGCATCTCTTCCCAGGCGCCATCCTCGGCGAAACTGTCCTCGCCGTGGTAGGCGCGATACTGGACGTCGGACTGCACCACGCCCATGTCCAGCTCGCCGCTCTTCATGCCGTTGACGTTGGCCACGGAACCGCCGGTGGAGGGAGCGTTGCAGCGGATGTTGTGCTCGTCGCTGCCGCGGTTGACCATGCGGCACACCGACTGGCCGACCACGTAGTAGACGCCGGTCTGACCGCCGGTGCCGATGGTGATGAAGCGATCCTGGGCCACGGCCGGGGCCGAGAACATCGCAGCACCGAGCAGGGCGCCGGAGAAGGCAGCAGCCGAGAAAGCATGGCGTTTCATGAAGACACCTCTTATTGCATTCATTGTAGGCAAACATCAGGCAGAGACGGCATGCATCCGTCGATCCACCACTCCATACTACTTTAGCGGAAAAAAACCCTAGCGGGTAACGACCTCGGTCAACGCGGGGGGCATTGTACCCCTCAGTCTAGGAGTCCCCAACGTTTATGAGGCGTTTGCTCTCTCACGCGCAGAAACAGGAAACCGCGCCGAAGCGCGGTTTTCGATATGCAGGGGAGGGACCGGCTCAGGACGCCTTCATGATCAGCGCCTGCTTCTCGTCCTTCATGGCGGCGAACTCGGCCTCGAAGAAGAACTCGCTCTCCCCCAGCGCCGGTTCCAGATGGTTGAGCCAGGTGGCCGCTTCGTCGTACTTGGCAAAGAAGGGACGCTGCACCCAGTCGCGGTCGCGGCCCTGGATGAAGCGCAGCACGAAGACCTTCTCGCCGTTGATCTCGGTGACGCCCTGGATCTCCACCTTGCCGGGATCGGCGGACATCGACGGGCCACGCGCCGTCCGCGCCAGGCCCGGCACCTGCTTCATCGCCTCGCGGTAGATCTCCCAGGCGCGCACCAGCGGCACCTCGAAGTAGTGGCGGGCGCCGGTGTCGCGCTCTACGAACAGGTAATACGGGATCATGCCCAGGCGCACCTGCTGGGTCCACATCTTCGCCCACTGGTCGGCGTCGTCGTTGATGTGCTTGAGCAGCGGCGCCTGGGTGCGGATCTCGGCCCCGGTGGCACGGATACGGCGGATCGCCTCGCGGCAGATGGGGGTGTCCATCTCCTTCCAGTGGTTGAAGTGCGCCATGAAGGCGACGTGCTTGCCGGCCGCGGTCAGCTCCCGGAAGAGCTCGAGGAGATCCTCGGCGTCCGGGTCGGTGACGAAGCGGTAGGGCCAGAAGGTGAGGCTCTTGGAGCCGATGCGGATATCCTGGACGTGATCCAGCTCGGGCTTCATCAGGCCCTCCAGGTACATCCTCAGATGCTTGGCCTTCATCACCATGGGGTCGCCGCCGGTCATCAGCAGATCGGTGACTTCGGTGTGCTCGGCCAGATAGCGGTGCAGGGAATCCGCTTCGCTGGAGGCGAACTTGAGGTCCTTGTCGCCCACGAACTGCGCCCAGCGGAAGCAGAAGGTGCAGTAGCTGTGACACACCTGCCCCTGGCTCGGGAAGAAGAGCACCGTCTCGCGGTACTTGTGCTGCATGCCGGGCAGCGGCTCACCGTCGAGCATCGGCAGGTTGAGATCCATCTGCCCCGCCGGGTGCGGGTTGAGCTCGCTGCGAACCCGTTCGATCACCGGCTTCATCTCGGCGGCATCGGCGTCGCGGCGCACTAGCTCGGCCACCTCGTCGAAGTGCTCGGGGCGCAGCATGCCGCGCTGGGGAAAGGTGAGCTGGAAGATCGGGTCGGCGGGAATATTGTTCCAGTCGATCAGCTCATCGATCACGTACTCGTTGACGCGAAACGGCAGCACCTGGCTGACGACCCGCATGTCGAAGCGCAGGTCGTCAGGCAGGTTCTGTATCGCCTCGATCTTGTCGAGCTGGCGGTGGGTGTAGACCTTGAACTGTCGGGCCTCGAAGGCCTCGGCCTCGGGGCTGCCGAGCTCGATATTGACGCGCTGGTTCATCTCGCCTCCTCTTCGTTGTCCGGGGCGCCGGCCAGGGAGGCAGCGCCGCCGTCTTCTCATCGGGGGAGGCCATTGGTACAGAGTCGGTGAGAAAAGTGCAAATTTATGCGCCGATTTGCAACGAATGTCGCGAAACGACGCACAAGGCGCAACAGTTCGTTCGCTCCCGGCTCACCGGGCGGGCTGGCGGATCAGCTTCGCCGCGAGGCGCTGAAGACGCGGGGCCCCGACCAGGATCAGTGCGAGCTCCGGGCAGCCCGAAGCACGCGACTAGCGCCCTACCCCACGTTGTAGCCCAGCGTCCGCGGCAGCCAGAGGGCGATCTCGGGGCAGCGTGAAGAGCGCCACAAGCGCCCTACCCCACGTTATAGCCCAGCGTCCGCGGCAGCCAGAGGGCGATCTCGGGAAAGATCGCCACCAGCGCCAGGGCACCGCCCATGGCCACCACGAAGAGCAGCGCCCAGCCCACCGTCTGCTCCAGGCGGATCTTCGCCACCTCGGTGGTCACCATCAGGTTCACCGCCACCGGTGGCGTGAACTGGCCGATGGCGATGTTCATGGCCAGCAGGATGCCGAACCACACCGGGTTCCACTCGAAGTGCTGCATCACCGGGATCAGGATCGGCATCAGGATCAAGTAGATGGAGATGGCGTCGAGCAGCATGCCGGCGGCCAGCACCGCCAACATAATCAGGATCAGCAGCAGCACCCCATTGTCGGTCAGCGCGATGATCCACTGGGCCATGTCACGGAAGGTGCCGAGCATGGTGCCGGCCCAGGCGAAGATGCCGGCCAGCGCGATGATCAGCATCACCACGCCGGAGATCACCGCCGCCTCGCCGAACAGCCGCCACAGGTCGCGCACGCCGATCTCGCGGGTCACGAAGAGACCGATCGCCACCCCGTAGGCCACCGCCACCACCGCCGCCTCGGTGGGGGTGAAGAGCCCGGAGCGCAGCCCGCCGAGGATCAGCACCGGGGCGAAGAGCGCCGGCAGCGCCTGCTTGAAGGTTTCCCCCACCTTGAGGCGCTCGGCGCCTTCCACCGGGGTGTCGCCTTCCCAGCCCCGACCTTCCCAACCAGAGCGCTTCGACACCAGCAGCGCCGGCACCAGCAGTGCCAGGCCGGCCAGGATCCCGGGAAAGAGCCCCGCGGCGAAAAGCGCGCGCAGGTCGACTCCCGGCACCACGATGGAGTAGAGGATCAGCGCCACCGAGGGCGGGATCAGGATCGCCGTGGAGGCCGAGGCAGCGATCAGGGTCGCCGAGAAGGGCTTGGGGTAGCCCGCCTTGGTCATGCTCGGCAGCATCACCATGGCCACCGCCGCGGCGTCTGCCGGCCCCGAGCCGCTCATGCCGCCCATGATCATGCACACCAGCACCGCCACCAGGGCGAGCCCGCCGTGGCGCGGGCCGATCAGCGCCTGGGCGAAGCGCACCAGGCGCAGCGCCACCCCCGAGCGCTCGAAGATCAGCCCGGTGAGGATGAACAGCGGGATGGCAATCAGCGGGTACTTGGCGATGCTGTTGTAGGTGTTGGTGCCCAGGGTGGCCAGCATGGCCGGCGGCAGCCCGGCCAGGATGCCCACGGCGCCGGCCAGGCCTAGGGAGAAGGCCACCGGTACCCCGGCGATCAAGAGGCCCGCGAAGGCCAGTAGCATCCACAGATCAGGGCTCATCATCGAGCCTCCCGCGCAGGCGGTCCCGGGTCTGCTGGGTCTGGCGGATCATCATCACGCCCGAGAGCAGCGGCAGCCAGACGATGTACCACCACTGCGGCAGCCCCAGCCCCGGCGAGAGCGACTCCCACTGGTACTCCTGCCAGGCGAGCTTGCCGCCGAACCAGGTGATCAGCCCCAGCACCGCCATGCCGCAGCTCCACTGGAAGAGGATCAGTGCACGGCGCGGCGCGGCGGGCAGCGCCCGCTCCAGCAGGCCCACGCGGATATGGCCGTTGCGGCGCAGGGCCACCGCGGCGCCGGCGAAGGTGAGCACCACCAGCAGGAAGACCGAGAACTCCTCGGTAAAGGCCAGCGAGCCCCCGGTGATATAGCGGGTGACCACGTTGCCGAGGCTGATCACCGCGATGATGATCAGCGCCAGGGAGGCGAGCCAGCGCTCCGGCCGGGCATCAGGAGAGGGTGTCATAGGGACCTCATGAATGACGTCGCCCCCGTTTCCGGGGGCGACGAGTGTGGCGTGTGGCGGGGGCTCAGCGTGCTTCGACGGCCTCGCGGGCCGCTTCCACCAGGGCCTCGCCGATGCGCGGCACCCACTTGTCGTGAACCTCGGCGGTGGCCTCGACGAAGGCCTGGTACTGCTCGTCAGTCAGCTCGGTGACGGTGACGCCGCGCTCCTGGATGGCGGCCAGCCGCTCGCCCTCCTCCTCCCGGGTCATGGCGATCTCCCACTGGCCGGCCTCGATGGCCGCCTCGCGCAGGATCTCGCGGTCGCCCTCGTCCAGGGAGTCCCACACCTGGCGGTTCACGGCGAAGATCAGCGGGTCGTTCATGTAGTTCCACAGGGTCAGGTGCTGCTGGCCCACCTGATCGATGCGCGCCACGTCGAACACCGAGAGCGGGTTCTCCTGGCCGTCCACCGCGCCGGTGGTCAGCGCCGGCTGGGCGTCGGTCCAGCTCATCTGGGTGGGGTCGGCGCCCAGGGCGTTGAAGGTGTCCTGGAAGAGCGGCGAGCCCACCACGCGGATCTTCAGGCCATCGAGGTCGCCAGGCTCGCTGATCGGGCCGCGGGAGTTGGAGAGCTGGCGGAAGCCGTTCTCGCCCCAGGCCAGCGGGATGACGTCGCGGGACTCGATCGCCTCGAAGACCATCTCGCCGGCGGCGCCGCCGGTCACCGCGTCCACCGCCGCCTCGTCGGGCAGGAAGAAGGGCAGCGAGAAGAGGTTCAGCTCCGGCACCTGGGGCGACCAGTTGATGGTGGAGCCCACGGCGGCGTCGATCAGCCCGGAGCGCATGGCGGAGAACTCGCGGGTCTGGTCGCCGGCCACCAGCTGGGAGTTGGGATAGACGCGCAGGGTGAGGCGGCCTTCGGTGCGCTCCTCGACGAGTTCGGCCCACTTCTCGGCGGCCTGGCCCCAGGGGAAGGCGTCGGAGAGCACGGTGGAGACGGAGAGCTCGCGGGCCTGGGCGGAGAGCGAGGCGGAGAGCACGGCGGCACCGGCCAGGGCGGCGGCCAGCTTGGTGAGAGTGCGTGTGGCGGTCATGGCGTGTCCTTGCTGCGGCCAGCCGGCAGAAGGCCGGACGGCATGGTTGTTATGGGAAAGAAATATTCTACGAGGCGCTGCGTTGAATGATAGCCCGGCGGCTCTCCCCTATTCGTCGAGGGGGGCGCCGTCGAGAGGCGCATTCTCGGCGCGCGACTCTGGTTCTGGCTCTGGTTCGGGCAGGCAGTAGCCGGCGCTGCCGGGCCAGCTGACGCAGTCGCCCTCGGCGATGCCCAGCGCCTCGAGCAGGCCGGCGTTGACCTCCAGCGCCGCGCGGTAGGGCACCCCGGGATAGGTCACCGGGCACTCGGCGGGGTTGGCCGAACCGCAGGGCCACATGGTGAACACGGCGGCGATGCGCTCGTCCTCGCCGATGAAGGCGATATCCAGCGGAATCCGGGTGCGGTACATCCAGAAGCCGTTGCGCGGCGACTGGAGGTCCCGGTAGAGGAACAGCATGCCGGCGTCCTCGTCGAGATGGTCGCGCTCCATCAGGCCGCGGCTGCGTTCGGGGATGGTGCGCGCCACCTCCACCGCGAAACGCTGCGGTCCCTCGGCGGCATGCACCACCAGCGGCAGCGTCCGCAGGCGCTCGGAGTCTAGCTCCTCGGCCGCCCCTGCCACGGGCACACTCGACAACAGCGCCAGGGCGCCGATCCACTGCCACGCTCGCCTCATCTCATCGTCCTCGTCTCGTCCGGCACGTCCTGCCCCGGCATCAGGTGGATTCCCGCCGCCAGCAGCGAGACCTGGACGGCCTCGCCCCTGGCCAGGCCATTGCGCCGCGCCGCATGGGTGGCGATCTCGAAGCCCAGGGTGCGTTCAGTATGGTCGAAGGCCAGCGACACCTCGGTGATCCCCCCCAGCACCACCAGCGATTCGACCCGCGCCGCCACCGGGTTCTCGCGCTCGCCCTGGGAGGGTCGATCACGGCGGTGCAGCACCACGTCGGAGGGCGGCAGGTACCAGCTCACCCGCCCGCCGAGGGGCAGTGCCGCAAGCCCCTCTGCCACTTCCAGCCGCCAGGGGCCCCAGGCGAGGCGTCGCTCGCCGCCCTCCTCCACCACCTCGCCCTCGAAGAGGTTGTGGCGGTCCAGCACCCGGGCTACCTCCGCCGAGGACGGACGGCGAAACAGCGCCTCCGGCGGTCCCGCCTGCAGGCTGCGGCCGCCGTGCAGCACGCAGAGCCGGTCGGCCAGGGCCGCCGCCTCGTCCAGGTCGTGGGTCACCAGCACGATGGGGATGCGGATCTGCTCGCGCAGCATGGCCAGCTCGCGCTGCAGGCGACGGCGGGTGACCTGATCCACCGCCGAGAAGGGCTCGTCGAGCAGCAGCACCCGGGGGCTGCGCGCCAGGGCCCGGGCCAGCGCCACCCGCTGGCGCTGGCCGCCGGAGAGCTCGGCCGGATGCCGGCTGGCCAGCCCCTCGAGGCGCACTCGGGCGAGCCAGGCCATGGCCTGCTCGCGACGCTCCCCGGGCGGCAGATGATCTAGCGCCACCATGACGTTGCCCAGGGCAGTCAGATGGGGAAAGAGCGCATAGTCCTGGAAGACCAGCCCCACCCGGCGCCGCTGGGGCGGCAGGGAGAGCCGGCGCTCGGCGTCGAACCAGGCCTCGCCGCCGCAGGCGATATGCCCGGCCGAGGGGCGGTAGAGCCCGGCGATGGCGCGCAGCAGGGTAGTCTTGCCGCTGCCCGACGGCCCCACCAGGGCGAGCAGCTCACCGGCGTCGCAATGGAAGTCCGCCGCCAGAGGAATGGGGCCGGGCTGGTGCAGGCTCACCGAGAGCGAGGCCGGGGGTCCAGGGCGCTCAGGCACGTCGCCACCTCCGCCGGCCCGCCAGGCCGTAGACCACGCCGATGGTCAGGAAGGAGACCAGCAGCAGCATCGCCGACATGATGCCCGCCCCGGCCTCATCGAAGGCCTGCACCCGGTCGTAGATGGCGATCGCCAGAGTGCGCGTCTCACCGTCGATGGCGCCGCCCACCATCAGGATCACCCCGAACTCGCCGAGGGTGTGGGCGAAGGTGAGCGCCAGGGCCGAGACGATGCCCGGCCATACCAGGGGCAGCTCGATACGCCACAGGGTCTGCCAGGGCGAGAGCCCGCTGCACCAGGCCGCCTCGCGCAGGTTGGGCGGCACCGTCTCGAAGGCGCGCTGGATCGGCTGCACCGCGAAGGGCAGGTTGGCCACCAGGGAGGCGATCAGGATGCCGGTGAAGGTGAAATTGAGTCCCGAGCCGAACAGCCGGGCCCAGAGCCCGCCGAAGGGCGCCTCGACGCCGAAGGCCTGCATCAGGTAGAAGCCCAGCACCGTGGGCGGCATCACCAGCGGCAGGGCGACGAGCGCCTCGCACAGCGGCTTGGCGCGAAAGCGGGCGGTGGCCAGGGTGCGCCCCAGCCACAGCCCTACCGGCAGCAGCAGCAGGCAGGTGAAGGCAGCCAGACGCAGCGAGACCGTGAGGGCCGTCCAGTCCATCAGCGGCTCGCGTCTGCGTGGTCGGGTCCGCCGGACTCATCCGGCAGACGGAAGCCGTAGTCGGCCAGGATCCTCCGCCCCTCCTCCTCCTGCAGCCAGGCGTAGAAGGCCCGCGCGGTCTCGCCGGCCCCCTTGACCAGCGCCATGCGCTGCACCAGGGGGGCATGCCAGGCCTCGGGAATCAGCACATGGTCGCTGCGCTCGGCCATCGCCGGGGCCAGCGCCAGGGACCAGGCCACCAGGCCGCCCCGGGCGTCGCTGGTCAGCGCGAACTGGGCGGCCTGGGAGACGTTCTCACCCAGCACCCTCAGCGGCGCCGTCGCCTCCCAGAGCCCGGCATGTTCCAGCACCTGCCTGGCCGCCACCCCGTAGGGGGCGTGCTCGGGGTTGGCCAGCGCCAGGCGTGGCCTGCCCTGCCCGGCGCCGTGGGCGCTGATCGCCTCGCGCACCCCGGCCAGGGGGTCGCCCTCCTTCGGCAGATCGCCGCGGCCGGGGCGCTGCAGCCAGGCCAGCCGGCCGATGGCGTAGACCACCCCCTCATCCTCGGTGCGCCCCTCCTCGTGGAGGGCCAGCACATAGGCCTCGTCGGCGGAGAGGTAGAGCTCGAAGGGCGCCCCCTGGCGGATCTGGCGACGGAAGTTGCCGGAGGAGCCGAAATTCAGCCGCAGGTCCCGGCCGCTCTCGGCGCGGAAGCGTTCGGCCGCCTCGGTGAGGGCGAACTGAAGGTCCGAGGCCGCCGCCACGGTCGGCACGTCGGCCTTGAGCAGCGTTGCTGGGAAGAACAGCGCCAGGCCAAGCAGCCAGGCCGCGCATCGTGAGCGCATGGGTGTCTCCGGAGGAATCGCGATGCGCGCATTGTCGGCCAGGGGCCGAGGCACGACAAGGCGTTACGCCAACGCTGGCACAGGGGTCCGGCCGGGAAAGGGCCTGGTCAGGCCTCCGCCGCGGCGGCGCCGAAGATCGCCTTGAGATCGGTGCCGCTGTCGCGGGGACCGAGGTCGAGCAGCCTCTCGAGGCTCTCCAGGTGCTGGACCACCGCCTGGCGGGCGCCCTCGGCGTCGCCGCTGCGCAGCGCATCGAGCAGGCGCGGGTGGTCTCCGGCCAGGTAGCAGGAGGCCAGCGAGCCGCGCTTGTAGAGGGCGATGACGATGGAGGTGCGCAGCACCAGGTCGGTGAGCATGGCGCCCAGCACCCGGTTGGGAGAGAGCTCGGCGAGGCGGTGGTGGATCGCCAGGGAGTGGCCGATGCGCGCCGGCTCATCGCCCCGCGCATGGGCCGCGGCCTCCGCCTCGGCCTCGGTCGCAAGCGCGTCGAGGGCATCGGTCTTGAGGCGCCCGGCGAGCAGGGCGGCGACCTCCCCCTCCACCAGGCGACGGGCGTGGAAGGTCTCGCGGGTCTCCTCGACGCTGGGGGCGCGCACCCGGGAGACCTGGTTAGGGCGCTGGTCGACCACGTGGTCGGCGGCCAGCCGGGTCAGGGCGCGACGCACCACCGACCGACTCACTCCGAAGATCTCGCCCAGCACCACCTCGGGCAGGCGCGTGCCGGGGGGCAGCCGCTGGGTCAGCACCGCCTGGCGCACCTGGTCGACAATATGCCGGTCGCTGATCCGCTCGCCCGCCTTTACGGCGGCCTCGACGTCTTCCCTCCAGGAGTGGCTCATGGCGTGTCTCGACGATGATGATCCTGATGGCACCTTCGCACTTTTTGCGCCGACTGGCCACACTCCCGAGCCTTCCTGTATACAGCCTGACCCGAGACGACCCGCAGGCCGCCGTCAGCTCCGGTGGCGCTCGTTCACGTCAAGGATCTTCAGGGTATTGGTGCCGCCGTGGGCGTTCATGTGATCGCCCCGGGTCAGGATTACATGATCGCCGGGGGCGGCGATGCCCTTCTCCACCAGCAGCGCCAGCGCCCGGTCGTTGAGTTCGGTGGGGGCCATGTCACGGGTATCGAAGGGCAGCGACACCACCCCACGGTAGAGCGCCATGCGCCGCTGCGCCACTGGGCTGTGGGCGAGCCCGACGATGGGCAGCCCCGAGCGGATCCGCGAGGCAATCAGCGGCGTGTAGCCGGTGGAGGTCATGCAGGCGATGGCCGCCACGCCCGAGAGGTGGTTGGCGGCGTACATGGCGGAGAGCGCGATGGTCTCGTCGATGCGCGAGAAACCCTCGTGGATGCGGTGGCCGGATTCCTGGGCGACCTTCTCCCGCTCGGCGCCCAGGCAGACCCGGTCCATCGCCTCGATGGTCTCCACCGGGAAGCGCCCGGCGGCGGTCTCGGCGGAGAGCATCACCGCGTCGGTGCCGTCGAGCACGGCGTTGGCCACGTCGAACACCTCGGCCCGGGTGGGCAGCGGCGA
>NZ_QGTM01000012.1 GCF_003182195.1 Halomonas sp. A11-A | reverse complement strand
TCAGTCCAATAGTGGATGACAGGAACCGCCGTATACGGAACCGTACGTACGGTGGTGTGGGAGGGCGCCGGGGGTGACCCCGGCCCCTACCCGATCTTGAATATTTTTGATCCACACTTTGACCCACACCTGCTCCCTAGCTTTCCCTAAACCCGGCTTATTCATGAGGCCGGCCTGAAAACGAAGATAGCGGATGGTATTCTGGGGCCGCCTTTCGTCACCCGCAAAGGCCATCTTCGGATGGCCTTTTTTGGTATGAGCGGGTCGCTACTCGGCGTAGATCATTTTACGGGTCATGCCGCCGTCGGCCACGATATTCTGACCGGTGATGAACCCGGCCTCGTCGGACAGCAGAAAGCGCGTCAGGGCAGAGATGTCTTGGGGCGTGCCCACGCGTCCCACCGGATGCTGGTCACGATCGATGGCGCGGTGCTCCACCGGCTGCTGGCGGCTGGGCTTTTGCCAGTCGCCTACTTCGATCCAGCCTGGGCTGATGGCGTTGACGCGGATGTCCGGGCCAAGGCTCACGGCAAGCGCATGGGTGAGGGCCACGATGCCGCCTTTGCTGGCCGCATACGCTTCGGTGTCGGGCTCGGATTGCAGGGCCCGGGACGAGGCCATCAGCACGATACTGCCTCCATGAGGCCGCAAATGCGCCGCCCCATGCTTGGCGCACAGGAACGCGCCGGTGAGGTTGGTATTCAAGTAGGCTTGCCAGGTTTCCAGTGGCAGCTGTTCGATCGTGCCATGAAACGGGTCGGCGATGCCTGCGTTATGGACGATGCCATCCAGCCTGCCAAAGTGTTGCATGGTACGTTCAAGCGTGCGGGCAATGTGTTCCTCTTGGCTGACGTCAGCTTCCAGAACCAATAACTGGTCGTACTGTTTCAACCGCTGCGCCGCAGCGCGCAGCGCTTCTGCATCGATATCGACGATGGCCACCTGGTGACCGTGGGAGAGTAGGTCGTCCGCGATGCCCAAACCAATCCCTTGGGCACCGCCGGTTACATACACTGTTTTACGCTGTATCATGACGATTTTACCGCCTGAAGGCCTGGTGAGTGGGGAAACGTGCGCTAGCGGGATCAAATGTAAAATATCTATACAGCTAATGACAGCTCTCGCTTTAATGCATAGCGTTATTAATCCGGCAATAAAATATCAGTGAGATGCTAACCTTCTCTGCATTTCACGGGATCAGTAGTATACGGACTCCTCCTCCGCCACAGAATATCGAAGAAGCCGCTGAGCCATCAGCGGCTTCTTCCATTTCTGGCCCTGGTGTCCGGACGCGCTGGCTGACGCCGCGCCGGGGCGCGAGGCCCCCCTGTTCCCTCCCTGAGCTCTCCCTGGGGCCTCCTGCCACCACCCTGCCAGTCTGGTCCGCCGCGCGCTCGAACGCGAAAGGCGGCTTGATCCAGGATACGTCACTGCGCGAAGTGGGCTACCCTGTTAGGCGCATATTCGCCAGAATGATCACCTGATTTCCCTGGTTGACCGCGCGGTGGAGTTGCCGGCGCGTTGTTCGCGAATCCAAGGAGGGTTCATGCCCACGACCACCCGCCAGCTGATGATGGACAGCCTGCTCCTGCTGATGGCGGCCACCTTCATCATCGTCGGCATCAACGGGCTGCTGCTGGCCTGGCTGGAGCTGGTCTACTCCCCGCTGCATCTGCTGCTGGTGGCGGATGCCTTCTTGGTGCTGGTGCTGGGGGGCGTGGGCCTGCTGGCCCTGTTGGCCGGCTGGGCTGGCGCTCGCCTGCTGGCCGGTGGGCTGCTGGGGGTCCTGCTGCTGCATACCCTCGCCCAGGCGCTGCTGGTTCCGCGGGGGTTCATGCCGGCCGGCATCGGGCCGCGCCTGGAGCTGCTGCCGGCCCTGCTGCTGCTGCCGGTGGCGCTCTGCCTGCTGGTGGGCAGGCCTGGCGGGCGCTGCCGCTGGGTCTGGATCGCCTGGGGAGGGCTCCTGGCGGGGGGCGGAGTGGTTGCCCTGCTGGCGATCGTTCCCTCGTTGCGCCCCTGGCTACTGTCTCGCTTCAGTGCCCAGCTGCTCTCGGCGCTGGCGGTGACGGGGCTGCTCGGCCTGGGGATGGGGCTGGCCGGGCTGCGCGGCGATCGCCCGCTGCAGCTGGGGCGCCTGGCGGTGACGACCGGGCTGGCGGGGATCCTCCTCAGCAGCCTGGCCTGGTTCATGCTGAGCTGGCAGCAGGAGGAGACCCTCCACCGCCAGGCCGACTACCTGCTGGACAACATCCAGCTCAATGCCGAGCAGGTGATGGTGTCTCGCTTGACCCTGATGCGGCGCATGGCCGACCGCCTGGATGCCGCGGAGGGAGAGCTCGACGCGGCGGTGCTCGCGAGTGACCTGCAGAGCTACCTGCAGGATGCCTCGAGCCTCAAGGCGGTCGGCCTCTATCACCCGGAGTCCGGCTGGGAGTGGCTTGGCGGGGACGACCCCGTCAGCGAGGAGCGGCTGGCCGCAACGCTGGCGCTGGCCCCGGTGCGGGACTGGCTGGGCGTCGACCTTGGCCAGCCGCGCCTGATGCTCTCCGAGCCCGAGCAGCCGGGGCTGGCGCTGATGGCTATCGACGTGCCCGCCGGTGAGCGGCTGCTGCTGAGCCTGTTCGATCTCCCTGAGCTGCTGGCCGATGAGCTGCGCCAGCAGCTCGGGCTCTACCGCGTCGTGATCCAGCGCCATGGGGCCACGCTGCTGGAGCTGCGCCGGCCGGGCATCGCCAGTGATCCCGAGGGCGTCTTCGTCAACCATCTGCTGCACCGGCGCCATATCGGCCTTCCCGGAGGCGCCAAGCTGACCCTCGAGGCCTACCCGGGTGCCCAGCACGACTGGCTGCTCACCGCCCTGATGCCGGTTGGGGTCGCCGGCGGTGGACTGGTGCTGAGCGGCATGCTGGTGTTCAGCCTGGCGCTGGCCGGCCAGCTGCTCGGCCGCACCCGAGCCCTGGGCGAGGTGCGCCAGCAGCTCGAGGCACAGCAGGCCGTGCAGGCCCGCATCGTCCGGGAGGAGCCGCTGGAGGAGACCCTGGAAGCCATCTGCCGCATGCTGGAGCAGCAGGTGCCGGGGGCGCTCTGCTCGATCATGCTGGTCAACGAGGAGGGCACGGCCCTGGAGCTCGCGGGCGGTGAGCGCCTGCCCCCTGCCTACCGGGACGCGGTGATGACCCTCGGGATCGAGGCGGGCGTCGGCGCCTGCGGCAGTGCCGCCTATCTCGGCGATACCGTGATCTGCGAGGACCTGGCCGAAGACCCCCGCTGGCGCGGCTACCGGGAGGTGGCGCTGGCCCATGGCCTGCTTGCCTGCTGGTCGGTCCCCATCCTGGGCAGCGATGGCCGGGTGCTCGGTACCTTCGGGACCTACCTGCCGCGGCCCCAGGCGCCCGACGCCGCGGCCCGCCTGCTGCTCGACAAGGCCGCCGACCTGGCCGCCCTGGCGGTGGAGCGCCACCAGAGCCGGCGCACCCTGCGGCTGCTGGAGCGCAGCGTCGAAGGCAGCATCAACGGGGTGGTGATCGCCGACGCCAGTCGGCCCGATGTGCCCATCATCTACGTCAACCCGGCCTTCGTGCGCATGACCGGCTACGCCAAGGAGGAGGTGCTGGGACGCAACTGCCGCTTCCTGCAGGGGGCCGAGACCGATCCCGCCGCGGCGGCGTCCATTCGGCAGCAGCTGGCGCGGGGAGAGGAGGTGCACGTCACCCTGCTCAACTATCGCAAGGACGGCACGCCGTTCTGGAACGATCTCTACGTCGCCCCGGTGCGCGATGCCCAGGGGAGCATCACCCACTACGTGGGGATGCAGAACGATGTCTCTGCGCAGAAGACCTATGAATCCCGGCTGGCCCACCATGCGAGCCACGATGCCCTGACGGGGCTGGCCAATCGCAGCCTCTTCGAGGACCGCCTCGAGCACGATGTGGCGCTCGCGATCCGTCGCCAGGAGCGTCTGGCGGTGCTGTTCGTGGACCTCGACGACTTCAAGCCGATCAACGACACCCTGGGCCACGCGGTGGGCGACGATGTCCTGCGCGAGGTGGCCCGGCGTCTGCAGGCCTCGGTGCGGCCCGGCGATACCCTGGCGCGCCTGGGCGGTGACGAGTTCGTGCTGCTGATGACCGACATCCTCCGGGAGGAGCAGGTGCTGGCCCTGGTGGAACGCCTGATGATGGAGATCGCGCGCCCCTACCTGATCGACGGCCATGAGCTCTACCTGACCTGCAGCATCGGCATCGCCCTGAGCGACCCCGCCATGACGGAGCCGCGCGAGCTGATCCAGCAGGCCGACATGGCCATGTACAAGGCCAAGCAGCAGGGGCGCAACGCCTACCACTGGCACACCGGCGAGATCACCGAGCAGTTGGGCGAGCGGGTCCGGCTGCGCAACGACCTGCAGGAGGCCATCGTCTCCGGCAGGATGGAGCTGCACTACCAACCGCTGATCGCTCGCGATGGGACCCTGGCCGGCGTCGAGGCGCTGCTGCGCTGGCCCCACCCGGAACGCGGCTATGTCTCCCCCGAGGTGTTCATCCCGCTGGCGGAATCCACCGGACAGATCATGCCGCTCAGTCGCTGGGTGCTGGAGCGCGCCTGTGCGGACATGGTCGCCCTGGGGCAGCAGGGCGTCGGCAGGGTGAAGGTGTCGGTCAACCTGTCGCCGCTGCAGTTCCATCGCCCCAGCTTCCTGGCCAATCTGCGCCAGGTGCTTCAGCAGACGGGGCTGCCCGCGGAGCAGCTCGAGCTGGAGCTGACCGAGGGCATCCTCATGGACAACACCGAGTCGGCCATCGATATCCTGCATGCGCTGCGCGGCATGCATATCGATGTCTCCATCGACGACTTCGGTACCGGCTACTCCAGCCTCAGCTATCTCCGGCACCTGCCGATCAGCAAGGTCAAGATCGATCGCAGCTTCATCCACGAGGTCACCACCAACCCCCATGATGCCGCCATCGTGCAGGGCATGATCTCGATGGCCGGCCACCTGGGGCTTCGCGTGGTGGCCGAGGGGGTCGAGACCGAGGACCAGCAGCGTCAGCTGGAGGCCTGGGGCTGCGATCTCTTCCAGGGGTACCTGCTGGCCAAGCCGATGCCGCTGGAGGCCCTGTCGCGTTTCATCATCGAGCGTGGCAGGGTTGAATGATGACGACACAACGACCACTCGGGCCGAGAGGACACCAGGCGCCGAGGGACAAGATTCCAGCGGGGGAAAGATGACGCACTGTGCGCGGGTAGCGGACCACTGCGGTCGCTGTGAGGGCGAGCTGCCCTTCGAGTTCACCATGGCCTTCCAGCCCATCGTTGACCTGGCCTCCGCCCGGATCACCACCTACGAGGCCCTGGTGCGCGGGCCGAATGGCGAATCGGCCTGGAGCGTGCTCTCCCAGGTCACCGACGAGCTGCTCTACCGCTTCGACCAGGCCTGCCGGGTCAGGGCGATCGAGATGGCCAGCGCCCTCGGCATGCAGGAGCGGCTCTCCATCAACTTCCTGCCCAACGCCGTCTATGAGCCCGAGGCGTGCATCCAGGCGACGCTGGATGTCTCCCGTCGGGTGGGCTGGCCCACCGACAGGCTCGTCTTCGAGTTCACCGAGACCGAGCGGGTGACCGACCAGGGCCATCTCAAGCGGATCATCGACAGCTATCGCGAGATGGGCTTCACCACGGCGCTGGATGACTTCGGCAACGGCTACGCCAACCTGGACCTGCTCACCGAACTCGAGCCGGACAAGCTCAAGATCGATCGTCAGCTGGTGATGGGCTGCGACCAGGACCGTCGCCGTCAGGCGCTGCTGCGGGCGGTGCACGGCCTGGCCAGGGAGCTGAGCCTCGAGGTGATCGCCGAAGGGGTGGAGACCCGGGAGGAGTCGCTATGGCTGGCCCGCGCCGGGATCACCCGCCAGCAGGGCTTCTTCCATGCCCGGCCCGCGGTCGCCGCCCTGGCAGAAGACCTGGCGCCACACCTGCGCGAGCTGCAGCGCGCCATGCGGACCTGAGCCATCTTCTCGTCGTAGCGGTTCCTGGCGTAGGCGGGGCCGCGTACGCAGGTGGAGTTCCTGAGTCAGGTTCATGATCAGGCCTTCCCTACGGGGAAACGGGAGCCATCGACCCTGTCGGAGAGGCTGTAGGGGCGCGACACCTGTCGGCCTCCCGGCTCGAGGGGCAGTGACGCGGCAACGCCTTGCGCTAGCCGGCATTGGGCATGCTCGGTCGATCGGGGTAAGCTGGCGGCATGCCGAAGGAGAGGCATGCCATTCACAGACCGGGAGAGACCCCATGCCGTTACGTTCCCTGCTTGCCGCCGCCCTGCTGGCCCTGCCGCTGGCCGCCGTGGCCGAGACCCCCAACATCGCCCCGGGGCTCTGGGAGTTCACCAACACCACTTCGGTGACCGGCGAGGTGCCGATTCCCGACCAGACCGAGACCCATCAGGAGTGCATCGCCCAGGGCGATCTGACCGATTCCGACTTCCAGTTCCTCGAGGTGGAGGAGGGCTGCGAACTCGTCGAGCACAATGTCTCCGCGGATGGTATCGACTACCGCATGGTCTGCCACGCCGACGAGGGCGAGGCGCAGATCGACGGCCGCATGGATTTCCTCGGCGAACGCGTCGAGGGCAACGTCAACGTGACGGTGCACTCCTCCATGGGCGAGATGCAGATGAACACCGTGGTCGAGGGCGAGCGTCTCGGCGACTGCTGAACCCGCCTCGCCTCGAACGAACAGGGCCACCCCGTGGGGTGGCCCTGTTCGCGTCTGGCCCTCGGTTCCGCGGCCTACGGCTGGGACCGGCTGGCCTCCATCTCCTCCTCCAGGCGTCGCTTGACGTCGCCCGGGGAGCCGGTATGACGGGCTAGCAGGTCGTAGGCCACCGGCACCACGAAGAGGGTGAAGAGGGTGGCGGCGGCGACCCCGGAGAGGATCACCGTGCCGATCACCATGCGCGACTCGGAGCCGGCACCGCTGCCCACGATCAGCGGGATGGAGCCGGCCATGGTGGTCACCGCGGTCATCAGGATCGGCCGCAGGCGGGTGACGGCGGCATCCACCAGGGCGTCGCGGAAGGCCAGCCCCTGGTCGCGCAGCTGGTTGGCGAACTCCACGATCAGGATGCCGTTCTTGGCGGCGAGTCCGATCAGCATCACCAGCCCCACCTGGCTGTAGATGTTGAGCGACTGGCCGGTGACATAGAGCCCCAGCATGGCGCCGCTCATGGCCAGGGGCACGGTGAGCATGATCACGAAGGGGTGCACGAAGCTCTCGAACTGCGCCGCCAGCACCAGGAACACCACCAGGGCGCCAAGGATCAGCAGGAAAGTGGTGGCGCCGCTGGCCTGCTGGAAGTCCCGGGAGGCGCCGCTGACGTCGCTCTGGGCCTGGGGCGGCAGCAGCTCGGCCGCGGCCGCCTCCAGGTACTCCAGCGCCTCGCCCAGGGAGTAGCCGTCGGCCAGGTTGGCCTCGATGGTGATCGAGCGAATGCGGTTGAAGCGGTTGAGGGTGCTGGCGCCGGCGAAGTCGGTGAGGGTCACCAGGCTGGCCAGGGGGATCAGCTCACCGGTGCGCGCCGAGCGCACCTGGATGTTGTCCAGCGCCCGCGGGCTCGCCTGGCTGGCGCGGTCGCCCTCGACGATGACGTCATACTCCTGGCCGTTGTCCAGGTAGCGGGTGACGTTGCGCCCGCCGAGCAGCACCTCCAGGGTGCGGCCGATCTCGGTGACCGTGACCCCGAGCGAGGCGGCCCGCTCGTAGTCGATGTCCACCCGCAGCTGGGGCTGAGTCTCCCGGTAGTTGCTGTCCAGGCCGATCAGCCGCGGGTTGTCCTCGCGGATATGGGCCATCAGGGTGTCGCGCCACTCGGCAAGCTCCTCGTAGGTGCCGCCGCCCAGCACGAACTCCACCGGCTTGGCGATGCGCTGGCCGAAGCCCTGGCGCATCACCGGAAAGGCCTGGACGCCCGGCAGCCCGGCGAGTTCTCGACGCACGTCGTCCATGATTGCCCAGGCGTCGCGGCGGCTACCCCAGTCGGCCAGGCCGATGATGCCGAAGCCGTTGTTGAAGTTCTCGATATTACCGAAGCCGCGTGGCGCACGGATCACCACCCGCTCCATGTCGCCGCTCTCCACCATGGGCTCCAGGCGCGCCTCGATCTCGTTCATGTAGTCCATGATGTAGTCGAAGGTGGCGCCCTCGGGGCCGTTGACCAGGATGATGAAGCTGCCGCGATCCTCCTGAGGGGTGTACTCGCTGGGCAGCAGGTCGGCCAGCCACACGGTGGCGGCGATCAGCCCCACGAAGACCGCCAGCACCGCCAGGCGCGCCTTGAGCACCCACTCCAGCAGGGTGCGGTAGAGGCGCTGGGTCAGCTCCAGCAGCCACTGCACGGCCCGGGCGACACGGCTGTCATCCTGGGCCGGTTTGAGGATCTTGGAGGCCATCATCGGGGTCAGCGATAGCGCCAGCACGCTGGAGATGGCCACCGCTGCGGCCATGGTCAGGGCGAACTCGGAGAAGAGGCGGCCCACGTTGCCCTGCAGGAAGGCCAGGGGCACGAACACCGCGATCAGCACCAGGGTGGTGGCGATCACCGCGAAGGCGATCTGCCGGGTGCCCTTGAAGGCGGCCACCAGCGGCGACTCCCCGTAGTCGTGCATGCGGCGGTGGATGTTCTCCAGCACCACGATGGCGTCGTCGACGATCAGCCCGATGGCCAGCACCAGCGCCAGCAGGGTCAGCAGGTTGATGGAGAAGCCCATCAGGGCCAGGGCCATGAAGGCCCCGATGATCGCCACCGGCACCGTGACCGCCGGGATCAGGGTGGTGCGCACGTTGCCGAGGAACAGAAAGATCACCACCACTACCAGCCCCATGGCGATGAACAGGGTCATCACCACCTGCTCGATGGCGCCGGCCACGAACACCGAGGCGTCGTAGTTAAGGGAGAGCGACATGCCTACCGGCAGGCTCGCCTGAACCCGCTCGAGCTCCGCCTGCACGCCCTGGGAGACCTCCAGCACGTTGGCGGTGGACTGCTTGAGGATCCCCAGGCCCACCATGGGCACGCCGTTGGCGCGGAACACCGAGCGGTCCTCCACCGAGCCGATCTCCACCCGAGCGACGTCGCCCAGCCGCACCAGGTAGCCGTCGGCGCCCTGGGTCAGCGCCAGGCGCTCGAAGTCATCCGGCTGGTTGAAGCTGCGCGGCAAACGCACGATGAACTGACGCTCTCGGGACTCGATGGAGCCGGCCGGGAGCTCGACGTTCTCGGCGCGCAGGGCGCTCTCCACATCGCTCACCGTGAGGTTGCGAGCGGCCAGGGCGTTGCGGTCGATCCACACCCGCATGGCGTACTCGCGACCGCCGCCGATGCGCACCCGGGCCACCCCGGGCTGCACCGAGAAGCCGTCTACCAGGTAGCGGTCGGCATAGTCGGTCAGCTCCGGAATGGTGTAGCCGTCGCCGGTCAAGGAGAGCCACAGGATCACCTCCTCGCTCGAGTCGGCCTTCTGCACCTCGGGCGGGTCGGCCTCGTCGGGCAGGTTGCGCAAGGCCCCGGAGATGCGGTCGCGGATGTCGTTGGCCGCGGCATCGATGTCCATGTCGAGGCGGAATTCGATGTTGATCCGCGAGCGGCCATCCTCGCTTGAGGAGGTGATCAGCTCGATGCCCTCGACCCCGGCGATGCGATCCTCCAGGGGCTGGGTGATGCGGGTCTCCACCACGCTGGCCGAGGCTCCGGGATAGCGGGTATCGATGCTGACCACCGGCGGATCGATGGAGGGGTACTCCTGCAGCGGCAGGCGCTGCATGGCCAGCAGGCCGAAGGCCACGATCAGCAGCGCCAGCACCGTGGCCAGCACCGGGCGCTGGACGGAAAGATCGGAGAGACGCATCAGTCACGCTTCCTGCGGTTCGCCTCGAGGATCTCGCGCACCGTGGTGGTGTCGTCGGCGATGCCCAGCAGGCTCACGCGATCCCCCGCCTGCACGCGCTGGACGCCATGGGCCACCAGCAGCTCTTCCGCCTCGATGCCCTCGAGGATCTCCACTTGACCGGTGCGCCGCTCGCCCACCTTCACCTCCCGGCGCTCGACGCGATTCTGGTCATCCTCGTCGATCACCAGGACGTACTGGCGATCGCCACTGGGAACCAGCACGCTCTCCGGCACCACCACGGCCTCCCGCGGGCTGCGCTGGACGATGACCTCCATCAGCATGCCGGGGCGCAGGCGCCGTTCGGGGTTCTCTAGCCTGGCGCGCACGCTGACGCTGCGGCTTACCGGGTCGACCCGGGAGCCGACGCTCTCCACATGGCCCTCGAAGCGCTCGTCGGGGAAGGCCACGCTGCGCGCCGTCAGGGGCAGGCCGGGCTCGAGCAGGGCCAGGAACACCTCGGGCACGCTGAAGTCGAGCTTCATCACGTCGACCTTGTCCAGGGTCACAAGCTCGGTGCCCGGGGTGACCAGGCTGCCGAGGCTGATATTGCGAAAGCCCACCACGCCGTCGAAGGGAGCGCGCAGCCGGTAGTTGCGCAGCCGCGCCTCCAGCCCCTGGATTTCCGCCTCCACCTGGCGAAGCCTGGCCCGGGCGTCCTCAACGTCGGCCCGCGGGGCCAGATTGCGGCTCTGCAACTGGGCCAGGCGATCCACCGTGGCACGGCGCTCGTCGCGCAGGGCCTGGGCGGCGCGCAGCTGCGCCTGCTGCTCGGCATCCTCCAGGCGAATCAGCAGCTGGCCGGCCTCCACCACCTGGCCGTCGCGGAAGTTCACCTCGGCGACGATGTCAGTGACCGTGGCCGAGAGCGTCACGCTCTCGTCGGCGCGCAGGGTCCCCAGCGCCTCCAGCGGGTCGGACCAGGGCTCCAGGCTGACCCGGGCGCCGATTACTGGCGTCGCCTCCTGGGCGGCAAGGGGCATGGCCAGGGCCAGGCTCAGGACGGCCGCCAGCAGACGGCCCGTGCGAAAGAGGCGAGGGGAGGGCGTTGTTGTCATGGGACTCTTTTCATGGGGTGGCAAGAGACGATTGCCATTCCTTGGCAATTCTTAACAAGCTATCAATGATCGTATCGGAAAATGTGGCAACAATACGCAACGCACAGTCATCGCTATAGTGTACAAGGATTGTACATATTATTCATGGCCGTCTACCCGGGCCGGTCAACGCGGACCTGTCGCCACGGGCATGTCATGGCCAGCCTCGGTAGCGTCGATCAACAGGACGCTGCCGGGCTGCTAGAATGCGCGTCCCTTGAGAGGTGGCCGAGAGTGACCATGACCTATGACGCGGTGATTATCGGTGCCGGTGCCGCCGGCCTGATGTGCGCACTGACGGCGGGCTACGCCGGGCGGCGGGTGCTGGTCATCGACCACGCCAAGCGGGCCGGCAGCAAGATCCTGATGTCCGGCGGCGGACGCTGCAACTTCACCAACCTGGCCTCCACGCCGGCCAACTTCTTCTCCGCCAACCCGCATTTCTGCATCTCGGCGCTGAAGCGCTACCGCCCGGAACACTTCGTCGAGCTGGTGGAGCGCCACGGCGTGGAGTACGTGGAGAAGGCGCCGGGCCAGCTGTTCTGTGCCGACTCCGCCAAGGAGATCGTGCGGGTGCTGCTCACCGAGTGCGAGTGGGCCGGGGTGGCGCTGCGTCTCAAGACCTCGGTGGAGCGCGTTGAACGTCACGGCGAGGGCATGCGGCTGGTGACCTCGGCAGGGACCATCGACTGCGGGGCCCTGGTGGTGGCCACCGGCGGGCTCTCCATTCCCACCATGGGGGCCACCGGCTTCGGCTTCGACCTCGCCCGCCAGTTCGGGCTCGCCGTCACCGAGACTCGCCCGGCGCTGGTACCCTTCACCCTGACCTCACAGTGGAAGGCGCGGGCCGAGGCCCTGGCCGGGGTCGCCTGTGAGGTGGCCGTTCGCTCCCTGCGGGCCGGCGAGCCCCGCGGTCACTACCGCGAGCCCATGCTCTTCACCCACCGCGGCCTCTCGGGGCCGGCGATGCTTCAGATCTCGAGCTACTGGGAGCCCGGCGACGAGCTGGCCATCGACCTGCTGCCCGGGGTGGAGGCCTTTGAGGCGCTCTGCACCGCCCGTCGGGAGACCCCCCGGCGCCAACTCTCCTCCTGGCTCGCCGAGCAGCTGCCGAGGCGGCTGGCGCAGGCGCTGGTCGAGTGGCACGGCGGCGACGGCGTGCTGGCGGAGCGCAGCAACGCCGAGCTTTCCGCCTGGGCGGCCCATCTCGGCGACTGGCGACTCAAGCCCGCCGACACCGAGGGCTGGCGCACCGCCGAGGTGACCCTGGGCGGCGTCGACACTCGCTCGGTGTCGTCGAAGACCTTCGCGGTGGAGGGGCTGCCCCAGCTGCGCTTCATCGGCGAGGTGCTCGATGTGACAGGCGAGCTGGGTGGGCATAACTTCCAGTGGGCCTGGGCCAGCGGGGTGGCCTGCGGCGGCGCCCTCTGAGGGTGGCGTCGGCCGACAGGTCCAGGAGGGCTAGGCCGGGCGCCGGGCGATCTCCTCCCACAGCGCCCGGTAGGCATGTGCCGCGGGGGTAGCGGCGGCGATCACGTGTAGGGTAATGGCGATGGGGGGCTCGCGTCGGGAAAAGGTCAGCGCAGCAGACGGCGGGCCCGGCGCAGCAGCAGGGCGCCGGTAGCCAGCCGCTTGGCGACTCGCAGCAGGGAGTTGGGGTGTCGGGCACTCTTCAGCAGCAGCACGCCGCCCAGGGCGTAGAGCGGCGCCTTGAAGCGCATCAGCGCCTGCCACCCCTCGTCGATCGGGCGGCTCGCCTCGCGGTAGCGGCTGGCCTCGACCAGGATGTCGATGCGCTGCTGCTCGATCCTCTTCTCCAGCTGCGCCTTGCGCTCGGTGCGGGAGGGCGCGGCGCGGCTGGGCTCAGTCACGTTGCGGCGGGCCGGCAGGCGGCTGCGGGAATCAGCGCTCATGGCGTCCCTCCCGGCACTCCCGCTCCACCAGGTCGCGGTCGGTGGCCAGATGCTTCAGGGTGCTGACCAGCAGGGTGCGCCGCCTGGCCAGCTGCAGGGCGCGCAGGGCGAGCAGCGCGCCGCCGCCCAACAACACCAAGGCGCTTGCGGCGATGGCGGTGAGCCGGTAGCTGTCCCAGAAGGCCACGATCACCAGGGTGGTCAGCACCCCGATGCCGAGCATCAGCAGGATGAGGCTGAGTCCCACGATTAGCAGCAGGCCCACCAGCCGTACCCGCTCCTCCTCCAGCTCGAGGACGGCGAGACGCAGGCGCGTCTCGCCGGTGGCCAGCAGGCTGCCCAGCAGGCGCCGGGCGGCGGTGAACAGTCGCTGTGCCGGTCCCTGGCTTTCCGGCATCAGCGACGCCCGATCAGCATGCCGACCACCACGCCCACGGCGGCGCCGATACCGATGCTGGTCCAGGGGTTCTCGTGCACGTAGCGATCGCAGGCATTGATCTGATGCTCTATGGAGTCGCGGGCCTCGCCGTAGAGGCGCTCACCGCGGCTCTCGAGGCGGTCGCGGGTCTCCTTCAGGCGCTTCTCGGCCTTCTCGCGCAGCTCCTTGATATTGCTGCGGGAGTCGTCGGCGGTGGCGCTGACCAGCTCCTCGATGGTCTGGGTGAGGTGGTGCAGGTCCTCCTTGAGCTGCTGGGTGGTCTCGTGGGTATGGGGGGCACGGTTTGCCATCGGGTCTTCCTCTGACGGTGAATGACAGCCCCAGCATAGCAGCCAGGGGCCTGCTTGTCACGGGGCCGGCCGTCACGCCGCCGGCGGCTTGTCCCGAGTCAGGGGTACGGTCAGGGTCAGCGGGTCATGCTGCCGCCGCTGAACAACGGATTGAGGCTGAAGCCCAGGCTGAGGCGATGATTGCGGTGATCGTAGTCGATCATGCTCTCGCCGTAGCCGTAGTAGTACTGCACATGGCCGCGGATGTTGCCGTTGAACAGCGGCCAGGAGTAGTCGACCTGGGTGCCCATGTTGCCGGCGCTGGGGTTGCCGCGCCACAGCAGGCTGAGCTCGCTGTCGCCCAGGCGTCGGGCCAGGGTGACGTCGCCGTAGCCCATGTAGCGCTCGATGTCGGGGTTGTCGTCCTCGCTCTTGGACTCCGGGATGCGCCAGTGGGGGGCCAGGCTGAAGGCCCAGTCACCGCGCTGGAAGATGCTCTCCACGTAGACCCGGTTCCAGCTGCGCGAGAGCGGGTCGGAGCGGCCGTTGGAGAGATGGTTCAGCGCCAGGCGGTTGCGCACGTTGGTCCAGCCCAGGCCCCGCCAGGCGTTGTCGAAGTTCATGAAGACTTCCGGCTCGTAGTTGGTCTCCCGGAAGGGCGAGGAGGAGTCGGTGTTGTAGGCCTGCCACCAGCTGCGCTGGGTGTAGGCGAAGTAGAGATCCCCGGTATCGCCGAACAGCCCCTCGGCCAGGTTGACCTTGGCACTGAACTGGAACTTCACCTCCACATCGTTGGGCCCGTTGATGTCGGAGATCTCGCGGAACGCTTCCTTGTTGGGGTTGGTCGTGTAGCTGGCCGGGAAGAGGTAGTTGCGCCGATAGGTGGTGATGGCAAAGGGGTTGCGGCTCGACTCGAGCTCGAGCTGACGGCGCTCGGTGGCCTCCAGGGCGGCCTGCAGGTCCGGGGCGATCGGCTCTACCTCCTCGTCGGCGGGCAGCTCGGCCAGCGTACTCTGCAGCGCCTCGAGCTCCTCGTTGAGCGCCTGGATGCGCGCTTCCAGGGCGACGCGCTCGGCGGCACTGGCGGGCCTGGGCGCCGTTCCCGGGGCGTCGGCCGCCTGCAGCGCGCCGGCATGCAGCAGTAGGGCCAGGGTGGCGCCGGCGAAGGTGGCAGAGCGGGTCAGCGAGGTCATGGGACGATCCGGGAGAAGAGAGATGCAGACCGCCGTTCTACCACGCCCGGTGGTCAAGTCAACAGCGCACGACCTTGGTTCCGCAGGATTGCCATGCTTGCCCCAGGGGCAGAGAATCGAACCTGGCAGATACGTCCGGCAATGAGGTGGCCTGTGGAGAGAGGTGCGGGCGCAAGCCCCGTGAAGAGGGGGATTGCGGGCCGGTGGGGGTGGCTGGTGCTGGCGTTTGTGGCCCTGCTGCTGGTCGCGCTGCAGTCGGCCAGGGCCCAGGCCGATCTGCCGCAGCGCGACGAGGTGGAGGCGCGTCTCGAGGCCGTAAGGCCGGCGGAGGGGGAGAACCCCAGCGCCGCCCAGCGGCGGGAGCTCGAGGCCCTGGAGGAGACCCTCGCCGCCCTGGAAGCGCTGCAGGCGCTGGAGGAGCGCCTGGAGGCCCTGGAGGCGCGGGTGGAGCAGGCGCCCGCCGAGCTGCTGCGTCTGGAGCGCGAGCTTGCCGCCGAGGAGGAGGCCGCGCTGGAACTCTCCGCAGCGGAGCTGGACGACCTGGCGCTGGACGAGCTCGAGCAGCGCCAGCAGGAGGTGGTGATCGAACTGCAGCGGCTGCAGGACCGCCTCGCCGAGGTCAACGCCCAGCTGCTGGCTTCCCAGACCCTGCCCGAGCGCTCCCAGCAGGCGATCTCCGAGGCGATGCAAGCGGTGGAGCGGGCGCGTCGCGCTCAGGAGGAACTCGAGGGGCGGGGGCTCGCCGGCGATGATGCCCAGGTCTGGCAGCGCCAGGTGGAGCGCCGCCTGGCCGAGGTCAGCCTGCTGTTCCACCAGCGCGAGCTGAGCACCAACACCCGGCTGCGCGAGCTGGACCAGCAGCGACGTGATCTGCTGACTCAGCGCCAGTCCCGCAAGGAGGCGGAACTCACGCTGCTGCAGAGCGTCATCGACCGCAAGCGGCGGCTGGCCTCCGAGCAGGCCATCGCCGATGCGGCCCGGGACGACCCGCTGCTGGAGGCCGGGCACCCGGTGCTGGAGCGCGCCCAGCAGGTCAACCGCGATCTCAGCCTGGAGCTGCTGCGTGCCAACGACCGCACCAATGCCCTGGTGCGCGAGAGCCTGATGGTGCGCAGCCAGCTCGATCACGTGCGTCAGCTGCAGCGTAGCCTCAACGAGCAGATCGATGCGATCCGCGGCTCCATCCTGCTGTCGCGCATCCTGCGCGAGCAGCGCCGTTCGCTGCCCCAGGTGGCACCGCGGCGCGACCTCCAGGACGAGATCGCTGACCTGCGCCTGCGCCAGTTCGACCTGGTGCGCCAGCGGGATACCCTTCGCCAGAGCGAGCGCCTGGCCCACCAGCGCCTGCAGGAGGCCGGCGTCGAGGTCAGCGAGGCCCTGGTGGAGTCGCTGCAGCGTCTCTATCAGTCGCGCCGCGAACTGGTGGACCGCCTGGAGCAGAGCTATGGCAGTCTGCTGAGCACGGCGGTGGAGCTGCAGCTCAACCAGCAGCAGCTGCTGGAGATCTCCCGGGAGCTGCGTGACACCATCGACGAGCAGCTCTTCTGGGTCGCCAACACCCGCCCGCTGGACCTGGCCTGGGTCCGCCAGCTGCCGGCCAATCTCATCGTGGAGTGGCAGGAGGGCGAGTGGCGCCAGGTGCTGCCGGTGCACTGGCGCCTTCCGTCGGCGGGGGCGCTGGCGGGCCTGCCGCTGCTGCTGCTGGCCGTTGCCCTGCTGTGGTGTCGCCGGCGCATCAAGGCGCGGCTGGCGCTGATTCATGAGCAGATCGGGCGGCTGCGCAGCGATACCCAGCTGCACACTCCCCAGGCGGTGCTGCTCAACGCCCTGCTGGCGCTGCCGGGGCCGCTGACCCTGGCGGCCCTGGGGACTGCGCTGACGGCGGGCGGGGAGGGCATCGCCCACGCGCTGGGCCTGGCCGTCCTGCAGCTCTCCCTGGCCTGGGGCGTGATCGCCTGGGCGCGACGCCTGCTGGTGCGCGACGGGGTCGCCACCAAGCACTTCTACTGGTCGCCGGACTACGTGGCCAGGCTGCGGCGCCTGGTGGGCTGGCTGGGTGTCGCCCTGGTGCCGGTGCTCATGATCGCCACCCTGGCGCGGGACGCCGAGATCGGCCTCGCTCAGCGCCCGGTGGCACTGGGCCTGCTGGTGGCGGGCCTGATCGCCATGAGCGTGACCCTGGCGCGGCTGATCCTGGCTCACACCCCCTTCTTCGGCGTGCGCCTGTTCCGCCTGGTACTGGGGCTCTCCATGGCCGCGGTGCCGCTGGTGCTGCTTGGGCTGATCGCGGCGGGCTATGAATATACTGCCCTGAGCCTGGTCGGGCGCTTCGCCATCACCCTCTACCTGCTGGGGCTGTGGATCCTGGTGGAGGCGGCGGTGGTGCGCGGCCTGGCGGTGGCGGCCAGGCGGCTGGCCTTCAGGCGTGCCCTGGCGAGGCGCCGAGCCGAGGTCAAGGAGGGCGCCGAGGGGGGCGTCGAAGTGGTCGAGGAGCCGCCCCTGGACATGGAGCAGATCAACCAGCAGTCGCTGCGCCTCTCCAAGCTGATCCTGATGGTGGGCTTCGTGCTGCTGCTCTACCTGGTGTGGGCCGACCTGCTCGTCGTGCTCAGCTACCTGGAACGGGTGCCGGTCTGGGAGGCCGAGGGCGATGTGGGCAGCGAGCTGGTGACCAGCACGCTGTCGGTGGCCGATATCTTCACGGCGCTGTTGATCTTCGGCTTCACCCTGATGATGGCCCGCAACCTGCCTGGCCTGCTGGAGGTGATGGTACTGTCGCGGCTCGAGCTCAAGCAGGGCAGCGCCTATGCCATCACCTCGCTGCTCTCCTATGCCATCGTGGGCAGCGGCCTGGTGGCCTCCCTGGCCACCCTGGGCGTGGCCTGGAGTCAGCTGCAGTGGCTGGTGGCGGCGCTGGGCGTGGGCCTGGGCTTCGGCCTCCAGGCGATCTTCGCCAACTTCGTCTCGGGGCTGATCATCCTCTTCGAGCGGCCGGTGCGCATCGGCGACACCATCACCCTGGGCGCCCTGACCGGCACGGTGAGCAAGATCCGTATCCGGGCCACCACGGTGACCGACTTCGACCGCAAGGAGATCATCATCCCCAACCAGACCTTCATCACCGACCAGCTGATCAACTGGTCGCTCTCCGACACGGTCACCCGGGTGGTGCTCAACTACCGGGTCGCCTACGGCTCCGACCAGGCCCTGGTGCATCGGCTGCTCTACCAGGCCGCCCATGAGAATCCTCGCGTGCTGGCCGACCCCGAGCCCCAGGTCTTCTTCATGGCCTACGGGGAGAGCACCCTGGACTTCGAGCTGCGGGTCTTCGTCAACGCCCTGGGGGATCGCCTCTTCGCCACCGACGAGCTCAACTGCCGGGTGGGGGAGCTGTTCGCCGAGCACGACATCAATATCGCCTTCAACCAGCTGGAGGTCTGGCTCAAGCGCCCGGGCGAGACCCGCAAGGTGGTGGAGACAGGCGGGGAGGGCAGGCTGCGCCAGCATCCGCCGCCGGGCAGCCACGGCGACCCGGGGGAGATCGACGTCGGTGACGGCGGGGACGGCGATAGCGGCCGCTGAGCGGGCAATACCGGCGGCGGGGGCGAGTTACGCCTCGCGCAGGGCGTGAAGCAGAAACTCGCGGTTGCCGTCACCGCCCAGCAGCGGGCTCTCCTGCCAGTGGCGCACCGCGAGCCCGTGCTCGGCGCAGCAGGCGCGGATCTTCGCCTCCACCTCGCGGTAGCGGGCGGGGTCGGTGACCAGCCCCCGGGCGTTGACGCCGCCGGGGCCCACCTCGAACTGCGGCTTGACCAGGCTGGCGAGCTCGGCCCCCGGCGCCAGCAGGGCGGTAATCTCGGGCAGGATCAGGCGCTGGGAGATAAAGGAGACGTCCATCACCGCGACATCCGGCCCCGCGGCGCCCTGGGCGGCCAGGGCCTCCCGCAGGCGGGGTTCATCGGCCATGGCCCGGGCGTTGAGCCCCTCCAGGCAGCTGACCCGCGGGTCGTCGCGTAGGCTCGGGTCGAGCTGGCCGTGGCCCACCTCCACGCCGATCACATGGCGGGCCCCGCAGCGCAGGGCGCAGTCGGTGAAGCCGCCGGTGGACTGCCCCACGTCGAGCACCAGCTTACCGGTGAGTTCAAGGCCCAGCGCCTCGATCAGCGCCTCGAGCTTGAGCCCCGCCCGGGAGACATAGCGCTCCTCGGGGTCCTCCGCCACCGTCAGCCGGGTATCGTCCGGCAGCTTCTCGCCGGGCTTGGTGAGCACCCGGCCGCTATCGGCCAGGGCGACCCGCCCATGACGGATCAGCCGCTGGGCGCGGGTCCGGGAGCGGGCCAGGCCCTGGGTGACGAGAAGCTGGTCGAGACGCGTCATGGCGGTTACCGGGTCGGGGACGGGATTGGGAAAGCAGGGGGGCGTCGCACGGGCGAGCAGTATAGCGCCGGGAATCGCCTCGTGCAGCGCTCGGCCTGTTAGGATATCGGGCGAGATAACCCTTTACGGGCATGACCTTGAGGGATGCCGCGCGCTCCTCGGACGACCAGGGATAACGGTGATGCTGGAACAGGCACTGGTACAGATGCTGCTGCTGTTGGGGGCCACGGTGGCCGTGGTGCTGGTCTTCCAGCGCCTGCGAATTCCCCCGAGCCTGGGCTATCTGCTGGTGGGGGTGCTGCTGGGCGCCCATACCGCGGGGCCCGTGGTGGCCGATGAGACTATCCGGGTGATCGCCGAGTTCGGCATCGTCTTTCTGCTCTTCACCATCGGGCTCAGCTTCTCGATGCCCCAGATCTATGCGCTGCGCCACACCATTCTCGGCCTGGGCACCGCCCAGGTGGCCCTGACCACGGCAGTGGTGGGCGGCCTGGCCTGGGCCATGGGGCTGCCCGGTCCGGCGGCCTTCGTGGTGGGGGCGGTGTTTGCCCAGTCCTCTACCACCGTCATCACCAAGCAGCTGATGGAGCAGGGCGAGAGCCAGACTCGCCACGGGCGGCTGGGCACCACCATGTCGGTGTTCCAGGACATCACCGCGGTGCCCTTCGTGGTGGTGATTCCGGTGCTGGGCGTGGCGGCGGCCCAGGAGGTGGCCGGGGCGCTGGGGCTGGCGCTGGCCAAGGCGCTGCTTGCCTTCGTGATCGTGCTGGTCTCGGGGCGGCTGCTGCTGCGCCCGCTCTTCCATCTGGTGGCTGAGCGGCGCTCCGCGGAGCTCTTCACCCTGACGGTGCTCTTCGTGTCGCTGGTAGCGGCCTGGGCCACCAAGACCCTGGGGCTCTCCATGGCCTTCGGCGCCTTCCTGGCCGGCATGGTGCTGGGCGACACCGAGTTTCGCCACCAGGTGGAGTCGACCATCCGGCCCTTCCGGGACGTGCTGCTGGGGCTCTTCTTCGTCAGCATCGGCATGTTGGTGGAGCCGGCGCTGCTGCCGGAGGTCTGGTGGGAGGCGCTGCTGGGCGCCGCGGCGCTGCTGGGCATCAAGCTGGCCCTGGTGACCCTGATCGTGCGCCTCTCCGGGGTGGAGCTGCAGACGGCGTTTCGTACCGGCCTGCTGCTGGCGGTGGGCGGCGAGTTCGGCTTCGCCCTGCTGGCCATCGGCCTGGAGGGCGGCGTGATCGGCAGCTATCACGCCCAGGTGGTACTCACCTCGGTGCTCTTCTCGATGATCCTGGCGCCCTTCCTGATCCGCTTCAACCAGCCGCTGGCGGGCTGGCTGTTCGGGCGCGTGAAGCGGCGGCCGGACGAGTCGGTCCCGACGCCCCAGGGGCTGGAGGAGCAGGACCACGTGGTGATCTGCGGGTTCGGACGCACCGGCCAGACGGTGGCGCGCTTCCTGGAGAGCGAGGGGGTGAGCTATGTGGCCCTCGACATCGACCCCTTGATCGTGCGCGAGGCCCGCCTGGCGGGGCAGCCGGTCTACTTCGGCGACTCCTCGGATGCCGCCATGCTGGAGAACGTGGGGCTGGAGAGAGCCAGGCTGCTGATCATCAGCCACGACGACCGGCCGGCCGCGCTCAAGACCCTGCGCCAGGCCGCTCAGCTGAAGGCGGGGATTCCCGCCGTGGTCCGCACCCGGGACGAGGGTTCCGTAGCCGAGCTGGTTGCCGCCGGGGCCAGCGAGGTGATTCCCGAGACCCTGGAGGCGAGCATGATTCTCACGTCCCACGCGCTGCAGGCGCTGGGGGTGCCGCTGCATCGCGTGACCCGGTACCTGCAGGAGCAGCGCGCCGGCCACTACCGGATGCTGCGCGAGCTGTTCCGGGGCAGCCTGGACAGCATTCAGGACCCGCGCCCGGCAGGGGAGCAGGAGCGGCTGCACTCGGTGGTGCTGAGCGAGGGGAGTCCGGCCATCGGCCAGCGTCTGGCGCAGCTGGACACGGAGAGCGACCAGGTGTCGGTGACGGCGCTGGTGCGCGACGAGCAGCGCCGGCGCTACCCAGCGGCGGATACCGAGGTGCAGGCCGACGATGTGCTGGTGCTGCTCGGCACCCGGGACAACCTCGAGAAGGTGGAGCGCCGGCTGACCGGCGGCGAGCCCCCCGAGGCCCGGGAGTAGCGGGCTCGGGGCGCTGTGGCTCAGGCGCTGTTCAAGGGGTGCTCCCGGCTGAGCGCCTTGCTAGGCGAGGTTCATCCCGGCCTGCCGGGAGCGCGCCCCTTGCCGGCAGGCCCCGGCATTGTTATAGTGCGCTCGCACTCGGCAAGGTGTTGATTGCCAACGCTCCAGGCGCCGAGTCATCGACGTTGAAACAGCATGACGTCGCGCTGTGGTGGCCCCGTCGGTCCTCCCGCAACGCTAAGCCGCAAACCCCGCCAGGCCCGGAAGGGAGCAACGGTAGTGGTGGTCGCGTGTGCCGGGATGTGGCTGTCGGGGCCGCCTCCATTTCTGGCCTGTCTCTCCTGTTCTGCCTTCCTTCTGCAGTGCGCTTTCCGGATACTGTGGGCGTCCCGCCCGGGCGCGGCATCGTCGCGCCTGGCGGTGGCATTGCCCCCTGTTTCCGGGAGGATCCCATGCGACTCTATCACTCCGAGACCACCAAGGTGCGCCGGGCGCAGACCGAGCTCCACGACGGCGCCCTGGTGCCCCCCTTCGAATGCCCCGAGCGGGTCGATCTGGTGCTGGCGGGGCTCGAGGCGCGGGGTCTCGGCGAGGTGTGCGCGCCGGACGACCATGGCCTGGCGCCGGTGCTGGCGGTGCATGATCGCGACTATGTCGCCTTCCTGGAGCACTGCTGGACAGAGTGGCAGGCGGCTGGCCACGCGGGCGAGGCGATTCCCAATATCTGGCCGGCGCGCAGCCTGCGCGGCGACCGGATCCCCGACAGCGTGGCCGGCCGGCTGGGCTACTACGCCCTGGCCTGCGAGACCTCGATCTGCGCCGGCACCTTCGAGGCCGCCATGGCCAGCAAGGACGTCGCGGTCTCGGCGGTGGATCACGTGCTGGAAACCGGTAGGCCGGCCTTCGGGCTGTGCCGCCCGCCGGGCCACCACGCCGCCAGCGACCAGTTCGGCGGCTACTGCTTCTTCAACAATGCCGCCATCGCCGCCCAGCGGGCGCTGGATGCCGGCCGCCGGCGAGTGGCGGTGCTCGACGTGGATTTCCACCACGGTAACGGTACCCAGCAGATCTTCTACGCCCGGGACGATGTGCTGGTGGCCTCGATCCACGGCGACCCGGCGGTGACCTTTCCCTACTTCCTGGGCTACGCCGACGAGCGCGGGGAAGGGGCCGGGGAGGGCTGCAACCTCAACCTGCCCCTGCCGCCCGGCACGACCTTGACGCGCTGGGTGGCGGCGCTGGACGAGGCCCTGGCCTGGATCCGAGAGGGGAGCTGCGAGCTCCTGGTGGTCTCGCTGGGGGTGGATACCTTCGCCGGCGACCCGATCAGCGCCTTCCGTCTGGAAAGCGATGACTTCCTCGAGGTCGGACGTCGGCTGGGCGGTCTCGGACTGCCGACGGTGTTCCTGCTGGAGGGCGGCTATGCGGTGGAGGAGATCGGCGTCAATGTCGCCAAGGTGCTGAGCGGATTCGAGCGCGGCTAGTCCCGCTCCCGCTCGCCCTGGGGGCGCAGGCTGCGCTGACGCTGCTGTACCTGCATGGCATCCATGCGTGACTTGAGGGCGGCCTGGGTGGCCTGCAGTGCCTCGGCGCGGATCTCGGCCTTGGCGGCCCGCTGGGCCGCCTCCTGGGCCTGCTTCTGGGCCTCGTGCCGGGCCCGCTCCAGGGCATCCAGGCGCTGCTTCTGTTCATTGCGCATCTCGGCGACCTCCTGGCGCTGGCGGCTGCGCTCGGCCTGCAGCTCCTTGGCGAGATCGGCGAGCTGTTCGGTCTTCTCGCGAACCTGGGCTAGGGCGCTGTCGCGCTGGGCCTCGGCCACGGCCTGGCTGCGCTCCGCCTTGATGCGCTCGGCATCGGCGTCGCGGGCCTGGCGCTCGGCGGCGAGTCGGGCCTGGATGGCCTCCTCGAGCTGTTCGCGCAGCATCTCCACCTGCTGTTGGGCCTGCAGCAGTGCCTCGCGATGGGTGCGGGCCTCGCGCTGTTCGATCTCCAGGTTCTCGCGCAGCTCCTCGAGCGCCGCCTGGAGCTCGTTGCGACGGGAGAGCGCCTGCTCCGCGGCGCTCTCGGCGCTGGCCATGCGTGCTTCCATCTCGGCCAGGCGGCGTTCCATGGCCTCGCCGAGCTTGGCCAGGGTGGCGGCATCGTCGCGGGCCTCCTCGGCTAGCTGCTCGCCCCGGGAGAGGGCGTCGCCGGCGTGGCGGGCGAGCTCCTCCTCCAGCGCCGCGATCAATGCCTCCGGCAGCCGGGCAGCGGGGGGCGTCGGCGCCGGGCGTGCGGCGCGCCAGGCGGTCAGGTGGCGCTGGATGCGGTTGGGGGAGCCGGCGCCCAGGTGTTCCCAGACCCGCTGCAGGGTGGGTTCTGCCCCGCGCCCCTCGAGGTTCTCGGCGGCGGCGGCGACCTGCTCGAAGGAAATCTCCACCGGGGGCGGTGCGGAAGGCTGTCGGCTCATGGTCTCATCCCTGTTCGAGGCGCGCTTAGGTGTCATTCCGGCCGAGCCTACCACAGCCGGAGGTCGGCGCAGAGGCCTCAGTCCGCTTCCCGGGATAGACGGGTCGCCTTGCTTTCCGCGGCCGGCCCCAGTCGCTAGAATGGACGCTCCCGTCGGGCTTCGGGCGCCGATCAATGTTCCGGGCGCCGGCACCTCGCCGACATCCGACCACCGCAAGGATTCCGCGCTGCATGAGCTATCAGGTTCTGGCCCGCAAGTGGCGGCCGCGTACCTTTCACGAACTGGTGGGCCAGGAGCACGTGCAGCGTGCGCTGGTCAACGCCCTCGACCAGGGGCGGCTGCATCACGCCTACCTGTTCACCGGCACCCGTGGGGTCGGCAAGACCACCCTGGCGAGAATCCTGGCCAAGTGCCTCAACTGCACGGCCGGGGGGCACGGCGACGAGGGCATCACCTCGACCCCCTGTGGCGAGTGCGCCAGCTGCGTGGCCATCGACGAGGGGCGCTTCGTCGACCTGATCGAGGTGGACGCCGCCTCGCGCACCAAGGTGGAGGACACCCGCGAGCTGCTCGACAACGTGCAGTACGCACCGACCCAGGGGCGCTACAAGGTCTACCTCATCGATGAGGTGCACATGCTCTCCACCAGCAGCTTCAACGCGCTGCTCAAGACCCTGGAAGAGCCGCCGCCCCACGTGAAGTTCCTGCTGGCCACCACCGACCCGCAGAAGCTGCCCGCCACGGTGCTGTCGCGCTGCCTGCAGTTCACCCTCAAGCACATGCCCCCCGAGCGCATCGTCGGCCACCTGGCCAAGGTGCTCGAGGCCGAGTCGGTGCCCTTCGAGGAGAGCGCCCTGTGGCTATTGGGCCGCGCCGCCGAGGGCTCCATGCGCGACGCCATGAGCCTCACCGATCAGGCCATCGCCTTCGGTCAGGGGCGAGTGCAGCATGCCGACGTCGCGGCCATGCTCGGCACCCTCGACCAGCGCCATGTGCTGGCGCTGGTCGAGGCCCTGGCCGAGGTGGATGCCGCCAGGGTGCTGGCCGAGGTGGCGGCGCTGGCCGAGCGTGCCCCCGATTTCGCCGCCGTGCTCGACGAGCTCACCGCGGTGCTGCATCGGCTGGCCATCGCCCAGATGGTGCCCGACGCTCTGGACAACGCCCACGGCGACCGCGAGGCGCTGCTCGCCCTCGCCGCACGTTTCACCGCCGAGGATGTGCAGCTCTACTACCAGATCGGCATCCAGGGGCGAGGCGACATGGAGCACGCCCCGGATCTGCGCACCGCGCTTGAGATGACCCTGCTGCGCATGCTGGCCTTCCGCCCCCAGGGGGTGCCGGCGCCGGCGAAGACGCCGCTGCCGCTGCGCGGCGCGGGGGAGGGCGGCAGCGGAGCCGCGGGTCCCGGGGCCGGCGCGGCCATGCCCCCTTCGCCGCCGCCGGCCTCTCCTGCCCAGGCGAGCGTTCGGCCCGAAGAGAGGCGTGAAGCGCCCGCTGCCGCAGAGCCGCCGGAACCGGCGCCTCCGCCCCCGGTGGCGCCGGCTGCCCCCGCGGCGGCGCCGACCCCGGAGCCCCCGCCGACCCCGGAGCCCCCGCCCTGGGAGGAGGCCGCCCCTGCGCCCCCTGCCCCCGCCGCCGAGCAAGCGGCGGGGCCCGCTCCCGAGCCGCCCCGGGAGGCCGTGGCGCCCGAACCGGCGCCGGCGCCCCCCGCCGAGCCGGCTGCGGTCGAGCGCCAGCCAGAGCCTCAACCAGAGCCCCCGCGCGCCGAGCCGGCACCGGCCATGGCCGGCCTCTTCGGCCACGCCGACTGGCTGGCCTGCTTCGAGTCCCTGGGGCTGGTCGGCTTGACCCGCAACCTGGTGGCCAACTGCGTGGTGGAACACGATGACGGCCAGGTGCTCCGGCTGCGCCTCGACCCGGCGCTCTCCGCCATGCGGGCCGACATCCATATCGAGCGCACGCAGCAGGCTCTGGCCGAGCACGGCGTGGTGCGGCGCCTGGTGGTCGAGGAAGGGGTGCTGCCCGAGCAGATCGAGACGCCCCGCCTGCAGGCCGAGCGCCTGGCCGCCGAACGCCACGCCGAGGCGGTGGCCGCGCTCAGGCGCGACCCCAACGTGCAGAAGCTCGAGCAGGCCTTCGGGGCCCGCCTGATCGAATCCACGGTCAAGCCGGCCGAAGCGCGGGCCGGCTCATGAACGCCGCGTTCGACGCGGCGTCATAACCACGATCCATCACATCACCACGATCCATCACATCACCACGATCCATCACATCACCACGATCCATCACATCACCACAGAGAGGACTCACCATGTTCAAGGGTGGAATGGGCAACATCATGAAGCAGGCCCAGGAGATGCAGGAGAAGATGCAGCGCGTCCAGGAGGAGATCGCCCGTGCCGAGGTGCAGGGCGAGGCGGGCGCGGGCATGGTCAAGATCACCATGAACGGCCGCCATGACGTCAGCAAGGTCGACATCGACCCCAGCGTCATGGAGGAGGACAAGGAACTGCTCGAGGATCTGCTGGCCGCCGCGGTCAACGACGCCGTGCGCAAGGTCGAGGCCAACTCCAAGGCCAGGATGGAAGAGATCACCTCGGGCATGAACTTGCCGCCGGGCTTCAAGATGCCGTTCTGACACGGCTTAAACGGCCTGCGCTCGATCATGCTGCGTTAAAAGTCCTCTCGAGTGCTCATTTACTCCGTGTAAACTCCGCGCTCTCGGGGACTTTTGCCTTGCCTGATCTTCGCTCGCCTCGTTTCAGCTCGTGCCAGTGAGAGACCTTTTATGAGCTTCTCCCCCCTCGTCGAGAAATTGATGGAGTCGCTGCGGGTGCTGCCCGGCGTCGGGCCCAAGACCGCCCAGCGCATGGCCATGCACCTGCTCGAGCGCGACCGCGATGGCGGCCGTCGCCTGGTCGGCGTGCTCGATGAGGCGCTGGAGCGAGTCGGCTACTGCCGGCGCTGCCGCACCCTCACCGAGGAGGAGATCTGTGCGCTGTGCGAGAGCGCGCGGCGCGACGACACCCTGCTCTGCGTCGTGGAGTCCCCCGCCGACCAGCTCGCCATCGAGGAGGCGGGGGGCTATCGCGGGCGCTACTTCGTGCTGCACGGCCACCTCTCCCCGCTGGACGGCATCGGCCCCGATGACATCGGCCTCGACCAGCTCGAGGCGCTGGTGGCCGAGGGAGGCATCGAGGAGATGATTCTCGCCACCAACCCCACCGTAGAGGGCGAGGCCACCGCCCATTACATCGCCGCCCAGCTCGCGCCCCACGGCATCCGCCTGTCGCGCCTCGCCTATGGCGTGCCCATGGGCGGTGAGCTCGAATACGTGGATGGCGGCACCCTGAGCCGCGCCTTCAACGGCCGCCTGCCGTTCTCGGGCGACTGACCCCGTTGCCCGACGTTTCCCGACCCTGATGCTTCCCGACCTGCCGGAACCCCCATGCCCCTGACCCCCGAAATACGCTGGATCGATACCCCCGAGGCCCTGGACGCCGCCTGCGCCGAGGTGGCCGACGCCGATGTGATCGCGCTGGACACCGAGTTCTTCCGCGAGAACACCTTTTATCCGGTGCCGGCGCTGATCCAGTTCTCCACCGGCGGCCCGGCCTGGCTGGTCGATCCCCAGGCGGTGGCCTGCACCGACGCCTTCCGCCGGCTGCTGGCCGAGGGGCCGCTGAAGCTGCTCCACGCCGCCAGCGAGGACCTCGAGGTCTTCGCCGGCTGGGCCGGCGTCACGCCCTCGCCGCTGGTCGACACCCAGCTGGCCCAGGGCCTGCTGGGCGAGAACCCGGGCATGGGCTACCAGAAGCTCGTCGAGCACTGGACCGGCCACACCCTGCCCAAGGACGAGACCCGCTCCGACTGGCTCAAGCGCCCGCTCTCCGAGACCCAGCAGGCCTACGCGGCCCTGGACGTGATCTACCTGGTCGAGGTGTGGCACCAGCAGCGCGAGTCGCTGGAGCGCCACGGCCGCCTGGCCTGGCTCATGGCGGACTGCGCCGAACTGGTGGAGCAGGCGGGGCGCAACGGCGAGTCCGACGCCCAGTGGTACCTGCGCCAGCGCCAGCTGTGGCGCCTGACCCCGCGCCAGGTCGAGGCCTACCGCCGCCTGACCACCTGGCGGGAAGGGGAGACCCGTGAGCGCAACCTGCCGCGGGGCTGGCTGGTCCACGACCGGGTGCTCTATGCCATCGCCGAGGCGCTGCCCGAGAACCGCTTCGAGCTGGCCCGCATCGAGGGCGTCAAGCCGAGCCTGATCAAGCGTGACGGCGATACCTTGCTGGCGCTGGTGGCCGAGGCGCGTCACCTGGACGCCGCTGCGCTGCCGCCGGCACAGCCGTCCCCCATGGCGCCGGAGTTCAAGCGGGTGCTCAAGGCGCTCAAGAAGGTGGTCAACGCCGAGGCCGAGGCCCAAGGCCTGGCGCCGGAGGTGCTGCTGCGCCGCCGGGACCTGGAGGCCCTGGTTATCGCCCATCTGGAACATGAACCGTTGCCGCTGCCCTCGGGCTGGCGCGGCGAGCGACTCAACGCGGGCCTGATCCGGGCCCTGGAGGAACAGCCCCGATGAATGACGATCGGATGCGCGGCGACAAGCTGCTATGCGAGGTCTTCAAGAGCCCCCGCATTGACGAGATGTATCTCTACGTAGACAAGCGCGAGGGGGTGTCCCGGGTGCCCGAGCCGCTGCTCGAACGCTTCGGCAAGCCGGTGCCGTCGATGACCCTGATCCTCACCGCCGACAAGCGCCTGGGCCGCGCCCAGGCCGCCGACGTGATGGCAGCGATCCGCGAGAAGGGCTTCTACCTTCAGATGCCCCCCGCCAAGGAGGAGTACCTCCTCGATCTCTACCGCACCCCCACCGAGGCGCGTTATTGATGCGTGAGCGTTTCTGGGAGCAGTACCCCCTCGAGGAGCTCACCGCCGAGGAGTGGGAGGCGCTGTGCGACGGCTGCGGCCAGTGCTGCCTGCTGAAGTTCCAGGATGACGAGAGCGGCGAGCTGGCGGTGCTCAATCTGGCCTGCGAGCTCCTGGATCTCCACAGCTGTCGCTGCAGCGACTACGAGAACCGCCTTCAGCGTGTGCCGGAGTGCACCCGGCTCACACCGGAACTGATCGACCAGTTCCGCTGGCTGCCCCACTCCTGCGCCTACCGCCGGGTGGCAGAAGGGCGCAAGCTGGCCCGCTGGCACCCGCTGCTCTCCGGGGACCCGGAGCGGGTCCACCGCAAGGGAGTCAGCGTGCGCAGCTTCGCGGTCACCAGCCGCGGGGTCCCCGAGGAGCAGTACGAGGACCATATCATCGCGGTGATTCCCATCGATTGACGGGGCCCTCCCCGGGGGAAGGGCTAGGCCTCGCGGTTTTCCACCCCCAGTGCCCAGAGGATAAAGGCGTCCTGGCGGGCGCCGTCGTGCCACGCCTTGAAACGCCCCGAGGCGCCGCCGTGGCCGGCGGCCATGTCGGTGCGCAGCAGCAGCGGCCCCCGGGCCGAGTCGAGCTCGGTCAGCCGGGCGTAGAGCTTGGCGGGCTCCCAGTAGGGGACCCGGGTGTCGTGCCAGCTGCCCTGCAGGAACAGGGTCGGGTAGGGGGCCTTGGCCAGGTTGTCCAGGGGCGAGTAGGCGCGGATGCGCTTGCGGGCGTCGGGCTCGTCGGGATTGCCCCACTCGGTGTATTCGGCGGTGGTCAGCGGCAGGTCGGGGTTCTCCATGGTGCGCAGCACGTCCACGAAGGGGACGTCGAGCACTGCGGCGCAGAAGGCCTCCGGGTCCAGATTGAGGCTGGCGCCCACCAGCAGCCCGCCGGCGCTGGCGCCATAGGCGGCGATGCGCTCGCCGTCGCTGATGCCGTGCTCCACCAGACACTCCCGGGCGGCCAGGAAGTCGCGGAAGCTGTTGGCCTTGTGCTCCAGCTTGCCGGCCAGGTACCAGGGCTCGCCGCGGTCGCCGCCGCCGCGCACGTGGGCCACGGCGAAGGCCGCGCCCCGGGCCAGCAGCTCCAGGCGCGCCACCGAGAACCAGGGGTCGAGCACCTCGCCGTAGGCACCGTAGCCGTAGAGCAGGGTGGGCAGGGGATGGCCGACGAGATCGGCTCGCATCACGACCGAGACCGGGATGCGCTCGCCGTCGTGGGCGGTGGCCCAGAGCCGCTCGCAGGCGAGCTGCTCGGGCCTGAGGTCGCCATGGATCGGCTGCTGCTTGATCAGGGTGCGCTCGCCGCTGTCCAGGTCGTGCTCGATCCAGCTCACCGGCAGCACGAAGGACTCCTCGCGCAGGCGCAGGCGGCGCTGGTCAAAGTGGGGTGCATCGCCCAGGGCCAGGCTGCAGGGCGTCTCCGGCAGCGGCAGGCGCTCGTCCCGGGTGACGCCATGCTCGGCATCGAGCTCCAGGACCCTGAGCCTGACCTGGGCCTCCTCATGGTCGCGCTCGGTGAGCACCAGCCCCCAGGCGAAGGCGTCGACCCCCTCCAGGGTATCGTTGTCCCGGTGGGGCACCAGCGGCTGCCAGGCGTCGGCATCCGCGCTCCGCTCAAGCCGTGCCTCCTCGATCACATCGAGGCAAAAGTGGGTCGCGCCGCGGTTGTGGAGCAGGTAGAAGTGGCCGGGGCGATGGTCCAGGGCGAGCTCCACGCCGCTCTCCCGGGGACGGAAGCAGCGGGGCGGCGTGGCCGGTGCCCGGGCCGGGATCAGGTGGCACTCGCTGGTGTCCTTGGAGGCGCTTTCCAGCACCAGCCACTCCCGTGAGCGGGTCTTGCCGAGCCCCAGCCAGAACTCCGGATCCTCCTCGCGCAGCACCAGCGCAGGCTCACTCGCCACGCCCTCGGCCAGCGCCAGGCGCCAGACGCTCTCGGGGCGCTGGGTGGCATCGTAGCGGGTGAAGAACAGGGTGGCGTTGTCCTCGGCCCAGGTGAGCTCGGGGCCGATGCCCTCCAGCAGGCGCACCGGCTCGCCATCGGGGAGCCGAGCCAGGAAGAGGTCGAACATCTCGTCCCCGGTGGTGTCCTCGGTCCAGGCGAGCCAGCGCTCGTCGGGAGAGAGGGCCATGTCGCCGAGCTCCAGGAAGTCGTGGTCGGCGGCGCGGGCCTCGAGATCCAGGAAGGGTGCGGCACGGTCCGGCTTGCCGTTGGGGTGGCGCCACCATACCGGGTAGTCGGCCTCGGCGGCGGTCTCGCTCCAGTAGGTGTAGTGGTCCAGCGGGGAGCGCAGGCCGTGCACGGCCAGCTCGCGGCGGGCCAGGTGGCCGTGGTAGAGCCGCTCCACCAGGCTATCCAGGGGGGCAAACCAGGCGGCACACTCGGCGTTGGCCGCCTCGAGGAAATCGGCGACCGCCGGATCCTCGCGGTTCTCCAGCCAGTGCCACTCGGGGTCCTCCGGGCGACGGAAGCGGGCCACCGGGGAGTCGGCGGCCGGGCTGTCGGGGCGATGCGGCGGCTGTGCTTTCATGGTGGGAGATGTACCATACTCAAGACTGTGAATAGAGAGGTGGCAATGCCAATTACCGATTCGATGACCCTACTATGGCTGGTCTACGCCGTCCTGTCGCTGGTGGTGCTGTTGACCGGCTACCTGGGCCTGGCCTTCCTGCCGCGGCTGCTGCGGTTGCCGATCACCTGGCTGGTGGCCGGCGTGATGTGGGTGCCGACGCGCTTCCAAATGCCGCTGCTGGAAGCGGGGGAATTCTACACCGGTCTGGCGCCGGCGGTGGTGGTGGCCCTGGTGGGCCTCCTCGAGCGCGACAGCGGCCTGATGCTGCCGGCCCTGATGCTGACCGCGGCCGGTGCGGCGGCGGGCGTGGCCTTCGGGCTGCTGCTGGCCTGGCGTGGCGGCGACCGCGACCACTATGTCGACATGGATGACAACGAGGACGATGCCCCTCCCGCCCAGCGTGGCGGTGGCGGGCGTCGCGAGCCGGTGATCGGCTGATCGCACGCCGAGCATCGGCCCAACAGGAGCCGATCAGCGGCTAAGGAGCCGGGCATGGCCGGGGCGTGGATGATGACGTCGTGGAGGAGCCGTCGGGCGGGGCGTGGCCTCGCCGGCCTGCTGCTGGCGGGCCTGCTGTGGCTCGCGGCCGGGGTCGGGCTGGCGCAGCCGGTTGAGGAGAGCCCGGACGTGCGGGTGATCATCGATGTCTCGGGCAGCATGCGCAGCAACGATCCCGACCAGCTCGCGGCCAGCGCCCTGGAGCTGCTGTCCGCGCTGCTGCCGGACGGCACCCCGGCCGGCGTCTGGACCTTCGGCGAGCGCGTCGACAACCCGCTCCCGCTCGGCGAGGTCGACGACGAGTGGCGCGAGCGTGCCATGGCCCTGCGTCCCGCCCTGGTGGAGTACCAGCAGCACACCGACATCGAGGCCGCCGTGCGCAGTGCTGCCGAGAGCCCGGCCAACGGCTGGCGCCACCTGGTGCTGCTCACCGACGGCATGATCGACCTGGCGCCGGCACGGGGAGCCAAGCCGGAGATCGACCTCGCCTCGCGGCGTGCCCTGCTCGATGAGCTTGCCCCGGCGCTGGCGCAGCGCGGGGTGGTGGTGCACGCCATCGCCTTCTCCGACGAGGCCGACCTCCGCCTGGTGGAGCGCCTCTCCCGCACCACCGGTGGCCTGCCGGCCCTGGTGCAGTCACCGGAGAGCCTGCTGGGTGCCTTCGTGGACATCGTCGAGCGCATCTTCCCCGCCGACCAGGTGCCCCTTGCCGAGGGGCGCTTCGCCATCGAGCCCGGCGTCGAGGCCTTCTCGGCGCTGCTCTTCCACGCTCCGAACGGCGATCCCCTGACCCTGGTGGCCCCGGACGGTACGCGCTTCACGCCCGATTCGCCGCCGCCCGGCGCCCGCTGGCAGGTGGAGCCCCGCTTCGACCTGCTGCGGGTGCCGGACCCCGTCCCCGGCGAGTGGCGCGTAGAGGGGGAGATCGCCGACGACAGCCGCATCGGGGTAAGCGGTGCCGTGAGCCTGCAGCTGGCGCCGCTGCCGGCCGTCCTGACCCCGGGGCAAACGCTGCCGCTGGAGGCCTGGCTGGCCCGCGGCGGGGAGCCCTGGCAGGAGGCCCCGGAGGATCTCGCCATCAGCGCGACCCTGCTCGATGCCAAAGAGGCGCCGCAGGCGGAGGTCTGGCTGGCCCGCCAGGGGGAGCGCTTCCTCGGCGAGCTGACGGTACCGGAGCTCTCCGGAGCCGCCCGCCTGCGCTTTCAAGCCCAGGGGGAGGGGATCGACCGCCTGCGCGACCTGGCGGTGAACGTGCAGCCGCTGCTGAGTCTGCTGGACGAGGCCGAGGAGGGCCTCGGGGTTGGCGATTCGCGCCCGGCTCCCCTGGGCGAGCGCTTCCACGAGGATCTTGCCACCGGCCGCGAGGGCGAGGCGGTGCCCGACAGCGCCGCCGACCGCTTCATCGATTTCATCCACGATCTGCCGGCCCATGCCGCCACCCTGTGGCGCGAAGGCCGGCCCTGGCTCGAGCGCCGTGGCGCGGCCTTCGCCGGCGACCCGCGCCAGTGGGCGGTGGCGGGCCTGGTGGTCGTGCTGCTGCTGACCCTTTTGGCCCTGCGCCGGACCCGGCGGCGTCGCCGGGTCGTCCACCGGGAGGATCCGTATGTGTGAGCTTTTGGGCATGAGCGCCAACGTGCCCACCGATATCTGCTTCAGCTTCACCGGCTTCCTGCATCGCGGGGGCGGCACCGGCCCCCACCGCGATGGCTGGGGCATCGCCTTCTACGAGGAGGGCGGCTACCGCGACTTCCGCGACCCCCACCCCTCGGTGCATTCGCCGATCGCCCGGCTGATCACCGACTACCCGATCAAGTCGAACATCGTCATCAGCCATATTCGCCAGGCCAACGTCGGCCATGTCCGCCTGGCCAACACCCACCCCTTCGTGCGCGAGATGTGGGGCAGCCCCTGGTGCTATGCCCACAACGGCCAGCTCGAGGGTTGGCGGGGCCTGCCGCTCAGCTTCTACCGCCCCGTCGGGGATACCGACAGCGAGCACGCCTTCTGCTGGCTGCTGGGCGAGCTGCGCCGCTGCTTCCCGGAGCGCCCGCAGAGCGACGCCGAACGCGAGGGGCTGTGGCGGCTGCTCCACCAGCTCTGCGAGCGCCTGCGCGGCCTCGGGGTGTTCAACCTGCTGCTGGCCGACGGCGACTACCTTTACACCTTCTGCTCCACCAAGCTGGCGCATACCACCCGGCGGGCCCCGTTCGGCCGCGCCAGCCTCTCGGACGCCGAGCTCACCGTGAACTTCGCCGAGCACACCACGACCCACGACATCGTCTCGGTGATTGCCACCGAGCCGCTCACCGACAACGAGGCCTGGGAGCGCATGGTCCCGGGGGAGCTGCTGGTATGGCGGGATGGCGTGATCCAGGCGTGCTACGGCCGCCGAGATGCGGGAGATCGGCCGGCTGGCCTTTTCGGCGGCCAGGGCACAGGCTAGCGGTGAGGGGGCCGGAGGGAGCGGTTTCAATCCATTGTTTCAATCGATCGTTTTACACTCCGAGTTGGCCGGTTTAAGGTAGGGCCCCGGGACAACAACAAGCGCCGGTGGTCCATCGGCGACTCAGCGGAGAGACGTGATGAGTGAGCATGCCAACGCCCCGATCCTGTCCGGCCCCGAGCTCAAGGGGATGGAAGAGTACGGTTCGGTCAACGATGTCTTCCAGGCAGCGGTCAAGCGCTATGCCGACAAGCCGGCCTTCAGCTGCATGGGACAGACCCTGAGCTTCGCCGACCTGGATCGCCTCTCCGGCGATTTCGCCGCCTGGCTGCAGCACGAGACGACCCTGCAGCCCGGCGACCGCATCGCTATCCAGCTGCCCAACGTGCTGCAGTTCCCGGTGGCGGTGTTCGGCGCCATGCGGGCGGGCATGGTGGTGGTCAACACCAACCCGCTCTATACCGAGCGGGAGATGGCCCACCAGTTCAAGGATTCCGGCGCCAAGGCAATCGTGATCCTGGCCAACATGGCCGACAAGCTCGAGAAGATCCTCGACCGCACCGATATCCAGCACGTGGTGGTGACCCAGCTCGGTGACCTGCACGGCTTCCCCAAGCGTCCGCTGATCAACCTGGTGGTCAAGCACGTCAAGAAGATGGTGCCCGCCTATCGGCTGCCCGGCCACACGCCGTTCCGGCAGACGCTGAAGGAGGGGGCCGCCCGCCAGCACCGCGACGTCAAGCGCGAGCTGGATGACATCGCGGCCCTGCAGTACACCGGGGGCACCACGGGCCTGGCCAAGGGCACCATGCTGACCCACCGCAACCTGGTCGCCAACATGCTCCAGGCCGGGGAGGCGATCGGCAAGGGGCTCAACAACGGCGAGGAGGTGGTGATCGCGCCGCTGCCGGTCTACCACATCTACACCTTCACGGTGAACTGCCTGTTCCTGATGGAGACCGGCAACCACTCGATCCTGATCACCAATCCGCGCGATCTGCCCAACTTCGTCAAGGAGCTCAAGGGGCTCCAGTTCACCGCCTTCATTGGCCTGAATACCCTGTTCAACGCCCTGTGCAACCGCGAGGACTTCCGCGCCCTGGACTTCTCTAAGCTGCACCTGACCATCTCCGGCGGCATGGCGCTGACCAAGGCGGCGGCGGAGCGCTGGAAGGAGGTCACCGGCTGCGACATCGCCGAGGGCTACGGGCTCACCGAGACCTCGCCGGTGGTCAGCTTCAACCCGGTCGACGCCATCCAGCTCGGCACCATCGGCAAGCCGGTGGCCGGTACCCGGGTCAAGGTGGTGGATGCCGACGGCAACGACCTGCCCTTCGGCGAGCCGGGCGAGCTCTGCGTGCAGGGGCCCCAGGTGATGAAGGGCTACTGGAACCGCGACGACGAGACCATCAAGGTGATCGACGACGACGGCTGGTTCCACACCGGCGACATCGCGGTGCTCCAGGAGGATGGCTACATCCGCATCGTCGACCGCAAGAAGGACATGATCCTGGTCTCGGGCTTCAACGTGTACCCCAACGAGGTGGAGGATGTCGTCGCCACCCATCCGGGCGTGCTGGAGTCCGCGGCGGTCGGCGTGGAGGACGAGAGCAGCGGCGAGGCGATCAAGCTCTTCGTGGTGCCACGCACGGATGACCTCGACCCCGACGAGCTGCGCGCCTGGTGCAAGAAGGAGCTGACCGGCTACAAGGTGCCCAAGTACGTGGAGCTGCGCGACGAGCTCCCGAAAACGAATGTCGGCAAGGTGCTGCGCCGTCAGCTGCGCGATGAGGAGCGCGAGAAGGCCAAAGCCGCCTCCTGAATCGTCGATAGCCGCTGCCTGGCAAGGCCATAGTCAGCCTCAATGGCTCGGATTAGGCGCTGCCCTGGCGGCGGCGTTACAATGATCTGCCCGTTCCGGCTTGCCGGTGCGGGCAGTTTTCCTTATTGCCCTCCACCCCCGGAGCCGCCGTGTCCGACGTGACCATCGACCCTTCTCTCGCCACCGATGCCCTGACCGATGCCGACCGCCTGCGCGCCCTGCGCCAGGCCCTCGACGGCGTGCTGCTGCGCGACCGCGCGTCGCTCGACAAGCGCCTGCACGGCCTGGCGCGGCGGCTGAAGAAGGGCAAGCCGGTGGATCGCGGCCTGGGCGAGGTGGAGCAGGCCGTGGCGCGCTCCCGGGAGGCGGTGGCGCGACGTGCGGCCCGCCCGGTGACGCTCAACTATCCCCCCGAGCTGCCGGTGGTGGAGCGCCGCGAGGAGATCCTCGACGCCCTGCGCGACCACCAGGTGGTGGTGGTGGCCGGCGAGACCGGCTCCGGCAAGACCACCCAGCTGCCCAAGATCTGCCTGGAGCTGGGGCTGGGGCGCCGCGGCTTGATCGGCCACACCCAGCCGCGGCGGCTGGCGGCGCGCTCGGTGGCCGCGCGGCTGGCCGAGGAGCTCGAGACCCCGCTGGGCGAGCAGGTGGGCTACCAGGTGCGCTTCACCGACCAGAGCAGCGACGACACCCTGGTCAAGTTGATGACCGACGGCATCCTGCTGGCGGAGACCCGCCACGATCCCGACCTCACCCGCTATGAGGCGATCATCATCGACGAGGCCCACGAGCGCAGCCTCAACATCGACTTCCTGCTCGGCTACCTGAAGCGTCTGTTGCCCCGTCGCCCCGACCTCAAGGTGATCATCACCTCGGCCACCATCGACGTGACCCGCTTCGCCGAGCATTTCGCGCTGCCGGGCCAGGATGGCGAGGTCACGCCGGCCCCCGTGGTGGAGGTCTCCGGGCGCACCTACCCGGTGGAGGTGCGCTACCGGCCGCTGGCGCGCGAGGCCGACGACGAGGAGGATCGCACCCTGCAGGAGGGCATCCTGCAGGCGGTGGAGGAGATCGAGCGCATCGAGCGCGACAAGCGCTGGCTCCATGGCCCCCGCGACATCCTGGTGTTCCTGCCCGGGGAGCGGGAGATCCGCGAGACCGCCGACACCCTGCGCCGGGCCGACCTGCGCGGCACCGAGATCCTGCCGCTCTACGCTCGCCTCTCCAATGCCGAGCAGAATCGCGTCTTCGCTCCCCACGCCGGGCGGCGCATCGTGTTGGCCACCAACGTCGCCGAGACCTCCCTGACCGTGCCAGGGATCCGCTACGTGATCGACCCGGGCCTGGTGCGCATCAGCCGCTACAGCTACCGGGCCAAGATCCAGCGCCTGCCGGTGGAGCCGATCAGCCAGGCCAGCGCCGACCAGCGCAAGGGTCGCTGCGGCCGGGTGGCCGAGGGGGTCTGCATCCGCCTCTACGACGAGGAGGACTTCCTCTCCCGTCCGGCGTTCACCGACCCGGAGATCCGGCGCACCAACCTGGCTTCGGTGATCCTCTCGATGCTGTCGCTGAAGCTCGGTGACATCGAGGATTTCCCCTTCGTCGACCCGCCCGACTCGCGCTTCGTCAGCGACGGTTTCCGACTGCTCTTCGAGCTGGGTGCGGTGGATGCCGGCAATCGGCTGACGCCCATCGGGCGCAAGCTGGCGCGGCTGCCCATCGACCCGCGTCTGGCCCGCATGGTGCTGGCTGGCGCCGAGCAGGGCGGACTGCGCGAGGTGCTGATCGTGGTCGCCGGCCTGGCGGTCCAGGACCCCCGCGACCGCCCGGCGGAGAAGCGCCAGGCGGCCGACCAGGCCCACCGGCGCTGGCAGGACCCGGACTCCGACTTCATGGCCCTGCTCAACCTGTGGGACGGCTTCGAGGCGGCCCGGGAGTCGCTCTCCGGCAACCGACTGCGCCGCTGGTGCAAGGACCACTACCTGAACTACCTGCGCCTGCGCGAGTGGCACGACACCTTCCGCCAACTGCGCCAGCTGCTGCGCGACATGGAGATCGAGGTGCCGCCGCCGGCGCCGCGGCCCGCCCCCGAGGAGGGTGATGCCGAGCAGGCACGCCAGGAGGCCCGCCGCCGCCATGCCGCCACCCTGCACCGGGCGCTGCTGCCGGGGCTGCTGTCGCACCTGGGGCTTGCCACCGAGAACCGCGAGTACCTGGGGGCGCGCAACCGCAAGTTCGTCATCCACCCCGGCTCCGGGCTGGCCAAGAAGTCGCCCAAGTGGCTGATGGCCTTCGAGCTGGTCGAGACGACGAAACTCTTCGCTCGCACCGTGGCGAAGATCGACCCCCAGTGGATCGAGCCGGTGGCCGGCCACCTGGTCAAGCGCAGCTACGCCGAGCCCCACTGGGAAATGAAGCGTGCCCAGGTGGTGGCCAAGGAGCAGGTGACCCTGTTCGGCCTGCCCATCGTGGCCGGGCGGCGGGTCCACTACGGCCCTATCGCGCCCGCCGAGGCCCGCGAGCTCTTTATCCGCCGCGCCCTGGTGGAGGGGGAGTTCCGCACCCGCGGCGAGTTCTTTGCCCACAACCGGGCGCTGGTGGAGGAGGTCGAGGACCTGGAGGATCGTGCCCGGCGCCGCGACATCCTGGTGGACGAGGAGACGCTGTTCGCCTTCTACGACGAGCGCCTTCCCGAGGGCATCCACAACGGCAAGGGCTTCGAGGCGTGGCGCAAGCAGGCCGAGGCCCAGGACCCGGACGTGCTCAAGTTCGACCGCGCCGCGCTGCTGGCCCGGGAGGCCAGCGAGGTCACCGAGCGGGACTACCCGGACGAACTGGTGCTCGGCGGAGTGCGCTACCCGCTGGCCTATCACTTTGCGCCCGGCGCGCCCGACGATGGCGTGACCCTTACCGTGCCGGCGGCCATGCTGCCCCAGCTGCCGCTGGCGCGGCTCGAGTGGCTGGTGCCGGGGCTGCTGCGCGAGAAATGCATCGCCCTGATGAAATCGCTACCCAAGGCGGTGCGCCGCCAGGTGGTGCCGATTCCCGACTGGGTGGACGCCGCCCTGGAGGCGCTGGTGCCCGACGACGTGCCCCTCACCGAGGCGCTGGGCGAGTTCCTGCGCCGGCGCACCGGCGTGCGCGTCCACCCCGACGACTGGCAGCGGGACCAGCTCGAGCCCCACCTGGTGATGAACCTCAGGGTGGTGGACCATGAGGGCCGAGTGATCGGCCAGGGGCGCGACGCCCGGGCGCTGGAGCGGCGCTTCGAGGAAGCGGCGGGGCAGGGCGCCCGGGCGCTGGCCGAGGAGGTGCGGATGGAGGCGCCGGTGGCGGGGCTGCCCGAGGCGCCGCTGCCCGAGTCGCGGGTCACCTCCCAGGCGGGTATCCGCGTCGAGGCCTACCCGGCCCTGGTTGCCGACGGCGGAACCTTCCGGGTGGAACTCTTCGACCATCCCGACAAGGCCCGGGAGGCCCACCGCGATGGCGTGGTCAGCCTGGCCATGCAGCGCCTGCCCGAGGCGGTTCGGGCCATCGAGCGCCTCAAGGGGCTCGAGACCTGCGCCCTGCTGTTCGCCAAGGTGGGCAGCAAGCGCCAGCTGATCGACGACGTGGTGCGGGCAGTGTTCACCCGGGGAGTGGCGCAGGACCCGTTGCCGCGCTCGGCGGCTGAGCTCGAGGCGCGCCTGGCGGCGACCCGTGCTGAGCTGCTGCCCCGAGCCGAGGCCCTGGTCGTGACCCTGGAGGCCGCCCTCAAGGGCCACCTGGCGGTGACCAAGGCGTTGAAGGGCAACCTGAACCTGGCCCTGGCCCTGGTATACAGTGACCTCAAGGCGCAGATGGCACGGCTGGTCCACCCCGGCTTCATCAGCGAGGCGGGGGAGTGGCTCGAGGAGTACCCGCGCTACATGGAGGCGGCGCTGATCCGCCTGGAGAAGGCCCCCCTCGAGCGCATGCGCGACCAGATGCACATGCAGGAGATCCACGCCCTGGAGTCGCGCCTCGAGGCTCGTCTGCAGAGTGAACGCCGTGGCGGCATGGCGCCCCCGGCGCTGGCCGAGTTCCGCTGGTGGATCGAGGAGCTGCGCGTCTCGCTCTTCGCTCAGCAGCTGGGGACCAGATTTGCGGTCTCCGCCAAGCGCCTCGAGAAGCGCTGGGCGGAGATCACCGGGCGCCCCTGAGCGCCCGCATGCACAGCGGCCGCGACGAGCGGCCTTGGCGGCTTGGGCCGCGAAAGGGAGAGCGTATGACCAACGTCGTGATCACCGGCACAGGACTCTTCACGCCGGAGCACACCATCGACAACGATGCCCTGGTGGCCTCGTTCAATGCCTGGGTGGACGCCGAGAACGCACGCCGTGCCGAAGCCGGCATCGAGGAGCGCCTGGCGCACTCGAGCAGCGAGTTCATCGTCAAGGCCTCGGGCATCCGCAGCCGCCATGTGCTCGATGCCGAGGGCATCCTCGACCCCGAGCGCATGCGCCCTCGGCTGCGCGAGCGCAGCAACGACGAGCCCTCCATCCAGTGCGAGATGGGGGCCGTGGCGGCCCGCCAGGCCCTGGCCCGTGCCGGGGTGGAGGCCGCCGATATCGATCTCGTCATCGTCGGCTGCTCCAACCTGGAGCGCCCCTATCCGGCGGTGGCGGTGGAGCTGCAAGCCGCGCTGGGCGCCGGCGGCTACGCCTTCGACATGAACGTGGCCTGTAGCTCGGCTACCTTCGCCATCGAGACTGCGGCCAACGCCATCCGCGCCGGCAGCGCCCGCCGGGCGCTGGTGGTCAACCCGGAGATCTGCTCGGCGCACCTCAACTTCCGCGACCGCGACAGCCACTTCATCTTCGGCGACGCCTGCACCGCCATCGTGCTGGAGCGCGACGACCTGGCCACCAGTGAGGCGCGCTTCGAGATCCTCGGCACGCGCCTGGTGACGCGCTTCTCCAATGCCATCCGCAACAACGCCGGCTTTCTCAACCGGGTCACCGACGCGGACCCCCAGGCGCTGGACAAGCTCTTCGTCCAGGAGGGGCGCCGGGTCTTCAAGGAGGTCTGCCCCCTGGTGGCGGCGCTGATCGGGGCGCACCTGCAGGCGCTGGGCTTCTCCGGCGACGACCTGGCGCGGATGTGGCTGCACCAGGCCAACCGCCACATGAACGACCTGATCGCCCGCCGGGTGTTGGGCCGCGAGCCCAGCGAGCAGGAGGCGCCGATCATCCTCGACCGCTACGCCAACACCAGCTCGGCGGGCTCGATCATCGCCTTCCACCTGCACCATGATGACCTTACCGCCGGAGCGCTGGGGGTGATCTGCTCCTTCGGGGCGGGCTACAGCGCCGGCAGCGTGGTGGTGAAACGTGTCTGACGCCCAGCCAACCATTCGCGAAACGAGCCGCAAGGAGAGCAGGATGACAGCCACTACGACAGGAAGGCGGGGCAGGGCGGCGGCGGGTCTGCTGGCCGTGGCGATGCTGGCCGGCTGCGCCAGCACCGCGACCATCGAGGAGCGCCATCCCGATGACCCCTGGGAGGGCTTCAACCGGCGGGTGTTCGCCTTCAACGATGCGGTGGATCGCGCCGTGCTGAAGCCCACCGCTCGGGGCTATCGGGCGGTGACGCCCCAGCCGGTGCAGACCGGGGTGGGCAACTTCTTCTCCAACCTGGGCGAGCCGCGCACGGCGATCAACAGCCTGCTGCAGGGCAAGCCGGGCAACGCGGGCATCGCCATGTCGCGCTTCCTGATCAACACCACCGTCGGCATCGGCGGCCTATGGGACTTCGCCACCCATATGGAGATCACCGGCCGCGATGAGGACTTCGGCCAGACCCTGGCCGTGTGGGGGTGGGAGGAGTCACGCTACCTGGTGCTGCCCCTCCTGGGACCGAGCACGGTGCGCGATACCGGTGGCCTGCCCGCCGACATGTACAGCTATCCGACCACCTACATCGAGGATGACGAGACGCGCCTCGGCCTTACTGCGCTGCGCATCATCGATACCCGGGCGGGGCTGCTCGACCAGGAGGAGCTGATCCGCGGTGACCGCTACAGCTTCATCCGCGACGCCTGGCTGCAGCGGCGCCGCTTCGAGATCAGCGATGGCGAGATGGGCGATGACCCCTTCGCCATGGATGACTTCGATTTCGACGACGCCGACTTCGACGACGCCGACGTCGACGACGCCTTCTCCGACTGAGGCCCCCTACCATGGATCGTCCCAAGCAGCTGATCGGTGTGATCGATGCCCCCGGCCCGGCGCGCAACGCCCTGGCCGAGACCATCGCCCGTGACGGCCTGGCGGTGATCGCCGCCGACAGCCCCGATGAGCTGCCCCCGGAGGTCTCGCTGGTGGTGGCCCATGCGCGGGCGCTCTCCGAGGAGCAGTGGGCGCCGCTCTGCGAGCGCCTGCCGACCCTGGTGGTCAGCGACAGCCGCGAGTTCCCCGGGCTGCTCTCCGCGGTGGATGCGGGCCTGGTGGATTACATCGTCGAGCCGCTGCGCCACGGTCAGCTGCTGCGGCGGATGATCCGCAAGGTGATCGAGCTGCGCCGCCTGGAAGAGGCGCGGCGCGAGGATCAGGCGCGCCTCGAGGAGCTCAACGAGAGCCTGGAGACCCACCTGGCGATGCTGCGCCTCGACCAGCAGGCCGGCGGCCAGATCCAGCGCAAGCTGCTGCCGCCGCGTCCCCAGACCTCGGGAGGGGTCACCTGCGACTACTGGTTCGCCCCCTGGCTCTATCTTTCCGGCGATTTCCTGGATTTCCAGCGCCTGGACGAGCGCCATCTGCTGTTCTATTTTGCCGATGTCTCTGGCCATGGTACCTCCTCGGCCTTCGTCACCGTGCTGCTCAAGTACCTGGCCAACCGCTGGCAGGGCGAGTGGGACGGCACCGCGCCCGAGGCCCTGCCACCGCGCTGGCTGAACGACCTGAACCGTGAACTGCTGGACACCGGGATCGGCAAGCATGCCACCCTGTTCGTCGGGGTCATTGACCTCGAGCGCCGCTATCTGCACTATTCGCTGGGCGCACAGCTGCCGATGCCCCTGCTGGTGGCGGATGGCGAGGTCAGGCCACTGCCCGGCGAGGGCATGCCGGTAGGGCTGTTTCCCGGTGCCGACTACCCCACCCTGGGGTGTTCGCTGCCCGAGAACTTCCGCCTGTGGCTGTGTTCGGATGGAGTATTGGAATGCCTGCCGGGCGAAACGCTCGACATGCGGCTCAGGGAGCTCGAGCAGCGGGTGCTGGCCAGCGAGACGCTGGAGGACCTGCGGGCCAGTCTGGCCCTCGGCCATCTGGCCAGCGGTGACGATGTCGGTACGGATACGGCCATCGAGGCACTGCCCGACGACCTGACCATCATGATGTTGAGCGGATTTGGCAATGTTGATTCCTGAAGGACGCGTCAAGGCGGCATTCGACGCCGGTGTCTTCGTCCTCAAGCTGTGCGGCGATGTGCGCCTGACCCTCTGTGCGACCCTGGACCGTCAGGCCCAGCAGCTCGCCGAGACGCCGGGGCTCAAGACGCTGATCATCGATCTGCGCGACGCCACCAACGTGGACTCCACTGCACTGGGCTTCCTGGCCAAGGTGGCCATGGCGGTGGATGGCCGCCTGGCCGAGCGTCCCACCATCGTCGCCGACAACCCCGACATCCAGCGCATGCTGGACGTGATGGGCTTCGCCCGCTACTTCACCCAGGTGGAGGCGCCCATCACCGAGGTCTGCGAGCTATGCGACCTGCCGGAGATCCCCTGTGACGTGGAGGAGACCCGCCAGCGCATCCTCGAGGCCCACCGCATCCTGATGCGCATGAACGAGCACAACCGGGAGGAGTTCCAGCCACTGGTGGAGATGCTCGAGGCCCAGGAGGCCGCCTCCCACCCCCACTGACCCCGGCCTTCTCCTCCCGCGTCGCGCTACTTTTCCCCCGCGTCGCTACGCCCGGCGCAGCTCGCCCAGCAGCGCCTCCAGCTTGCGCTGGTCCTCCATGAACTTGCGGATGCCCTCGGCCAGCTTCTCGGTGGCCATGGCGTCCTCGTTCATCTGCCAGCGATACTCGGCTTCGTCGAGAGGCTCGAGGGCGCCGGTCTCGGCGTCCTCCGGGACCAGGCGGCGTTCGAGGGCGCCACGGCTCTCGGCCAGCTCGCCGAGCAGGGCAGGGGAGATGGTCAGGCGGTCGCAGCCGGCCAGCGCCAGGATCTCCCCGGCGTTGCGAAAGCTCGCCCCCATCACGATGGTGTGGTAGCCGTGCCCCTTGTAGTGCTCGTAGATGCGCTTGACCGACTGCACGCCGGGATCGCAGTCGCCGCTGAAGTCGGCGTCCGGCGACTGGGCCCTGTGCCAGTCCAGGATGCGCCCCACGAAGGGGGAGATCAGCGTCACCCCGGCGTCGGCGCAGGCCTGGGCCTGGGCGAAGCTGAACAGCAGGGTCAGGTTGGTGTGGATGCCCTCGCGCTCGAGCTGCTGGGCGGCGCGGATGCCCTCCCAGGTGGCGGCGACCTTGATCAGGATGCGCTCCGGCCCGATGCCGTGGCGGGCGTAGCGCTCGATCAGCGAGCGGGCCCGGGCCAGGGTGGCGTCGGTGTCGAAGGAGAGCCTGGCGCTCACCTCGGTCGAGACATAGCCCGGCACCAGGGAGCTGATCTCGCTGCCGATCTCCACCGCCACCGCGTCCAGGGCGTCATCGAGGTCCGTCGCGCGGCGGGCGATCTCGGCCAGGCGCTCGCGGCGCCCCTCCAGCTGGGCGGCCTGCAGGATCAGCGAGGGGTTGGTGGTGGCATCGGTGGGTTCGAACCGGCGGATGGCGTCGATGTCGCCGGTATCGGCGACCACGGTGGTCATCTGCCGGAGTTGCGAGAGCAGGTCGTCGGCCATGGGGTAGGGCTCCTGGGGAAAGGGGAAGATCACTCTATCAAGCCAGTATGACAGGGAACAGGGACCGGCAGGGAAGGCGACGATAGGCTATGATTAGCGGCCTATCTATGCATGCCAAGACATGCCAAGGAGTCTCCTTGACCCTCGACGCCCGACGCGTGGCGCTGCTGGTGGCCGCCAACACCGCTCTGGCGCCCTTTGCCATCGACGCCTACCTGCCCGCCATGGCGGCCCTGGCCGATGCCGTGGGCGCCAGCATCCACCATACCGAGCTCTCGCTCTCCGCCTTCCTGGCCGGTTTCGCCCTCGGCCAGCTGCTGTTCGGGCCGCTCTCCGATCGCATCGGCCGCAAGCCCGTCCTGCTCGGCGGCCTGGTGGTCTTCCTGCTGGCGAGCCTGGCCATCACCACGGTGGGCTCGCTGTCCGAGCTGCTCGCCTGGCGCTTCGTCCAGGCCCTGGGCGGTGGGGCCACGGTGGTCAACTCGGCGGCCATCGTGCGCGACTGCTTCAGCGGCCGCGAAGCGGCCAAGGTGATGTCCACCATGGCGATCATCATGCTGCTGGCCCCGCTGGTGGCCCCGCTGGTGGGCAGCGGCCTGCTCTATCTGGGCGAGTGGTGGCTGATCTTCGTCTTCCTGGCGGTCTATGCCGCCTTCCTGATGTGGTTGCTGGGTACCCGCTTGCCGGAGACCCGGGCCCCGGGGTCGCCCGTCGCCTCGCCGCGCCAGGTACTGGCCAACTACGCGAGCGTGCTGTGCCACCGCGAGGCGATGGGCTATGTGTGCGCCGCCTCGATGTCGTTTGCGGGGCTCTTTGCCTTCATCACCGCCTCGCCCTTCCTCTATCTCGAGCACTTCGGGCTGGGCCCCGAGCTCTATCCGCTGGTGTTCGGGGTCAACGTGATCGCCATGGCGGCCTCCAACCGGCTCAATATTCGCCTGCTCAGATCGCGAAGCCCCCAGCAGAACCTGCGCCTGGGGCTGGCCATCCAACTGGGCGCGGCGTTGGGGCTGGTGCTGGTGGCGGCCAGCGGTCTGGCGTCGTTGTGGACCATGGTGCCGCTGATCATGGTATTCACCGGCACCATCGGCCTGGTGGCCCCCAACGCTATCTCCTCGCTGCTCGACCACTTCCAGCACATGAGCGCCACCGCGGCGGCCCTGCAGGGCAGCATCCAGTTCTCCTGCGGGGCGCTGGCCGGGGTGCTGGTGGGCGCCTTCGAGGTGGACAGCCCCTGGCCCATGGTAGGCACCATGCTGGGGGCGGCCCTGGTCGGCAACCTGGGGCTGCGCCTGCTGGCGGGGCGGGCCGGCCATGCCTGAGGCGCTGCTGGCTTGGCTCGATATGGGCCTCGGCACCTGGCTCGGCTGCGCCGTCACCTTAGCGCTGGGGGCCTGTCATGCCTGAGGCGCTGCTGGTCTGGTTCGACATGAGCCTTGCCGTCTGGCTGGGCTGCGCGGCAACGCTGGCGCTGGGGGCCTTTGTGCAGCGGGCCACCGGCTTCGGCCTGGCGGTGGTGGGGGCGCCGCTGCTGCTGTTGCTGGAGCCGCGCCTGGTGCCGGTGGTGCTGGTGCTGTTCGGTTTCACGGTGGCGCTTACCACCCTGCGCCACTACTGGCGCGAGGTGCAGCCGGGCGAGATCGCCACGGCCCTGGTGGGGCGGATTCCCGGCAACGCCCTGGGACTCTGGCTGCTGCTGGCCGCGCCCATGGCGGTGCTGGAAAAGCTCATCGCCGGCAGCGTGCTCTTCGCGGTGGCGGTGACCCTGTTCCGCTTCCGGCTGCCGGTCAATCGCGCCACCCTGTTCGGCGCCGGGGTCTTCTCGGGCATCTTCGGCACCATCGCCGCGCTGAGCGGCCCGCCCCTGGTGCTGCTGCTCCACGGCTTCTCCCCGGACCGCCTGCGCGGCACCCTCTCGGCCTTCTTCGTGGTCACCGCCCTGATGACGCTCGTCACCCTGGGCCTTGGCGGGCTGCTCCGCGCCTGGCACTTCGGCCTGGCGCTGACCTTCGCGCCGGGGGTGCTGGCCGGCAGCTGGCTGGCCGGGCGCGTCGCTCACCGCCTCGACCGCCGCCTGCTCCAGGGGGCGTCGCTTGCCCTCTGCACCCTGGCGGCGCTGGGGCTGCTGGTCTGAGCCCCGGATGACACGCAACCGACATCTTGCCGTCACAGAACTGCAATCCATGACGCGCAAACTCCTCCCTGCAAACGGCCGTTAGTGCCGAACCAGAGCCCCTGGACCTACCGTCCCGGGGCCCCATGCAGAGAGGATCCTCAAGATGAACGTCAGCAAGCGTACCCTGGGCTTCGCCCTGGCCACCGGTCTGGCCGTCGGCTTCTCCACCGCCGCCATGGCGCGTGACACCATCCAGATCGCCGGCTCATCCACCGTCCTGCCCTTCGCCAGCATCGTGGCCGAGGAGTTCGGCAACAACTTCCCGCAGTTCAATACCCCGGTGGTGGGTTCCGGCGGCTCCGGCGGCGGCCTGCGTCAGTTCTGCCAGGGCGTCGGCGAGAACACCATCGACATTGCCAACTCCTCACGGGCCATTCGCAGCGGCGAGCTCGAGAACTGCCAGTCCAACGGCGTCAACGAGGTGCTCGAGGTGATGTTCGGCTACGACGGCATCGTCTTCGCCTCTCGCGCCGACCGCGGCGCATTCGCCCTGACCCCGGCCCATGTCTTCGCCGCCGCCGCCCAGCAGGTGCGTGTCGACGGTGAGCTGGTCGACAACCCCTATACCCGCTGGTCCGAGATCGATGCCGACCTGCCGGACCAGGAGATCGTGCTGGTCATCCCGGCCTCCAACCACGGCACCCGCGAGGTGTTCGAGGAGAAGGTGCTGCACATCGGTTGCGACAGCTACGAGATGGAAGGCGACGCCTGCGACGCCCTGCGTGGCGACGGCCGCATCATCGAGATCGCCGGCGACTACACCGAGACCCTGGCGCGCCTGGACGCCGAGGCCGATGCGGTGGGCGTCTTCGGCCTGAGCTTCTACGACCAGAACCGCGACCGGCTGCAGGTGGCCACCGTGGACGGCGTGACCCCGAGCCTCGAGACCATCGGCTCCGGCGAGTACCCGGTCTCCCGCCCGCTGTTCTTCTACGTGAAGGGCGAGCACCTGGACGTGATCCCGGGCCTGGCCGAGTACACCGAGTTCTTCCTCAACGAGATGATCTCCGGCTACGGCAGCCCGCTGGAGGATGCCGGCCTGATCCCGCTGGATGACGACGAGCGGGCCGAGGCCCTGGCCCAGTTCCAGGCGCGCACCCACGTTACCGCCGAGTGACGCCCGGGTCGCCCGATGACTCACGTCCGCCGGGGTCCCGTCACGGGGCCCCGGCGCAGTGATGCGGAGAGAGGATGAATAATCTCGTACTGATCGCCATCCTGCTGATCGTCATGGCCCTGGCCTATCAGGTCGGCCTGACGCGCAGTCGCACGGTGGCAACCGACGGAGTGCGGCTGCACTCGCGTCCCGGATACTACGGCATGCTGGTGGCCCTCTGGTGCGGCCTGCCGGCCTTTGCCCTCTTCCTGCTCTGGAGTCTGGCGGGCACCTCGCTGGTGGAGCTGCTGGTGGTGCGCCAGCTGCCCCCCGAGATCGCCACGCTAGGCGAGCGGGAGCTCTCCACCTTTCTGCGCCGCGTCTCGGCGCTGGCCGCCGATCGCGCCGTCTCCGGCACGCCCAGTGAGACGGAACTGGCCGCTGCCGCCCATATGGCGAGCCTGCAGACGCTGGGGCGCATGATCACCATCGCCGCCATGGCCGTGGCCGCCGTTGCCGGCCTGGTGCTGGCCCGGGGCCGCATCTCGCCACAGCTGCGCGCCCGCAACCAGGTGGAGCGGGTGATCACCATCGCACTGGCGCTCTGTTCCGGGGTGGCCATCCTCACCACGGTGGGCATCGTGCTCTCCATGGTGGGCGAGGCGATGAACTTCTTTCGCTTTATCAGCCCGGCGGAGTTCTTCTTCGGCACCACCTGGAATCCGCGCTTCAGCACCTCCGGAGATACGGGCCAAGGGGAGTTCGGCCTGCTGCCGCTGCTGTGGGGTACCCTGATGGTCAGTGCCATCGCCCTGCTGGTGGCGGTGCCGCTGGGGCTGATGACCGCGATCTACATGGCCGAATATGCGCCGCCCTGGCTGCGCAACGTCGCCAAGCCGGTGATCGAGGTGCTCGCTGGCATCCCCACCATCGTCTACGGCTTCTTCGCCCTGATCGTGATCGGCCCCTTCCTCTCCGGGCTCGGTGACATGGTGGGCATCAGCATCCGCGCCACCAGCGCGCTCACCGCGGGCCTGGTGATGGGGATCATGATCATTCCGTTCGTCTCCTCGCTCTCCGACGACATCATCACCCAGGTGCCCAAGGCCCTGCGCGACGGGGCGCTGGGTCTCGGCGCCACCAAGTCGGAGACCATTCGGCAGGTGGTGCTGCCGGCGGCGCTCCCGGGCATTGTCGGCGCCTTCCTGCTGGCCGCCAGCCGCGCCATCGGCGAGACCATGATCGTGGTGCTGGCGGCGGGCAACAACCCGGTGCTGCACGCCAACCCCTTCGAGGCGGTCTCCACCATTACGGTGACCATCGTCAATCAGCTGACCGGCGACATGGACTTCGCCAGCCCCCAGTCGCTGGTGGCCTTCGCCCTGGGCCTGACGCTATTCGCCATCACCCTGGGGCTGAACGTCATCGCCCTGGTGGTGGTGCGCCGCTACCGGCAGCAATATGAGTAACCGCCCGTGACCACTGACACCCTCTCCATCGAAGAACGCAGCCGCCAGCGGCTGGCAACCATCGAGGCCTCCCTGGCGGGGCGCCACGCCCGCGAGCGACGCTTCCGTCGTCTGGGGCTGGCGGCGGTGGTCACCGGCATGGGCCTGGTGCTGATCCTGTTCGCCAGCATCCTCTCCCGCGGGGTGCCGGCCTTCTGGCAGGCCACCTTCCATCTGGATGTCCACTTCGACCCCGAGCTGATTCGGGTCGAGGAGAAGCCGGTGCGCGCCTCCGGCGAGAGCGCCAGTGCCTTCCGCGAGCGCGAGCTGGCCTGGATGAGCCAGGTGGGCCTGGTCAACTGGCAGCAGATCATCGATGAGGCGCTCAAGACCGAGCTCGGCGAGATCGAGGCGAGCCAGACCCGTGACCTGCGTGCCCTGATCACCTCCGGTGAGCGCTTTGCCCTGCGCGACCGCTTCATCGAGGACCCCTCGTTGCTGGGGCAGACGATCACCGTCAAGATGCTGGCCTCGGCCAACGTGGATGTGTGGCTGAAGGGCAACATCGACCGCAGCCTGCCGGATCATCAGCAGCAGCTCAGCCCCCAGACCCGGGAGTGGGCCGACGAGCTCTTCGACCGCGGGGTGATCACCAACGCCTTTAGCACCGCGCTCTTCCTCAACACCGACTCGCGCAGCTCGCCGGCCTCGGCGGGCCTGGCCGGCGCCTTCATGGGCTCGCTGTTCATGATGCTGGTAGTGATCGTGCTCTCGGTGCCGATCGGCGTGGCCAGCGCCATCTACCTGGAGGAGTTCGCACCGAAGAACCGCCTGACCGACCTGATCGAGATCAATATCAACAACCTGGCGGCGGTGCCCTCCATCGTCTTCGGCCTGCTGGGGGCGGCGATCTTCATCGGCTACCTGGGGCTGCCGCTCTCCGCGCCTCTGGTGGGTGGCTTGGTGCTGACCCTGATGACCCTGCCCACCATCATCATCGCCACCCGGGCCTCGCTGCGCTCCATTCCCGGCTCGATCCGCCAGGCGGCGCTCGGCATCGGCGCCTCGAAGGTGCAGACGGTCTTTCATCACGTGCTGCCGCTGGCGCTGCCGGGGATCCTGACCGGCTCCATCCTCGGTGTCGCCCAGGCCCTGGGCGAGACGGCGCCGCTGCTTCTGATCGGCATGAACGCTTTCGTCGCCAACGTGCCGGGCACCCCCCTGGAGCAGTCCACGGCCCTGCCGGTGCAGATCTACCTGTGGCAGGGCAACGAACTGCGCAACTTCTTCGAGGCGCGCACCTCGGCAGCCATCATCGTGCTGCTGGGCCTGATGCTGAGCCTCAATGCGCTGGCCATCTGGCTGCGCAAGCGATTCGAGACGAGGTGGTAAATGAACATGGTAACCAACACCCCGGTACCCACCGGCCTCGGAGACAGTCGGACCAGCAAGGCCTCCGATCGCATCAAGATGCGCGCCCGCGGCGTCAAGGTGCACTACGGCGAGACCGAGGCGCTCCACGGCATCGACGTAGACATCTTCGAGAACGAGGTGGTGGCCTTCATCGGCCCCTCGGGCTGCGGCAAGTCGACCTTCCTACGCTGCCTCAACCGCATGAATGACACCATCCCGGGCTGCCGGGTGGAGGGCGAGGTGACCCTGGAGGGCCAGGACATCTACGCCCCCAACCTCGATGTGGTGCTGCTGCGGGCTCAGGTGGGGATCGTCTTCCAGAAACCCAACCCCTTCCCCAAGTCGATCTACGAAAACATCGCCTACGGGCCGCGTCTGCACGGCCTCGCCCGGCGCAAGGCGGAGCTCGACGACATCGTCGAGAGCAGCCTGCGCAAGGCGGGGCTCTGGGAGGAGGTCAAGGACCGCCTCGACCAGCCCGGCACCGGCCTCTCCGGCGGCCAGCAGCAGCGCCTCTGCATTGCCCGGACCATCGCGATCAGCCCCGAGGTGATCCTGATGGACGAGCCCTGCTCGGCCCTGGACCCCATCGCCACGGCGAAGATCGAGCAGCTCATCGACGAGCTCTCCGACAGCTACACCATCGTCATGGTGACCCACAACATGCAGCAGGCCGCGCGCGTCGCCGACCGCACCGCCTTCTTCCACATGGGCGACCTGGTGGAGGTCGACAAGACCGACAGGATCTTCACCAACCCCAGCAACCAGCGCACCCATGACTACATCACCGGGCGCTTCGGCTGAGGAGAACGTGATGGGCAGGAAGCTTCAGGTGCTGTTTCTGTGCAACGCCAACTCGGCGCGCTCGCTGATGGGGGAGGCGCTGCTCAACCACATGGCCGGGGATCTCTGCGAGGCCTTCAGCGCCGGGGTGGAGCCCGATGCGCCCCACGAGCACACCCTGGCGGCGCTGCGCGAGTTCGGTATCCCGACGGAGGGCTTGGCCAGCGAGCCCATCGAGCGCTATGCCGACCGCCACTTCGATGCCGTGATGATCCTCTGCGAAAAGGCTCAGCAGCGCTGTCGCGACTGGCAGGGCAGGACGGACGAGCTGATCTACTGGGATATCCCCGATCCGCGCCTGCACGAGGGACCAACGGCCTATACCCGGGCGCTGCGCGACATTCGCGGCCGGCTGGAGCTCTGGGTGGCGGTCAAGCGCCGCCAGCAGCGGCGCGCCGAGGGCGGCGGGGTGAGCGACGGCGGAATGCCTGGGGTACCATAGCGGGCATCCCCTGCCCGATATGGTGAGCCCTCGATGATTGCACCTTCTCGCCTGTTCAAGTGCCTCGGTGACGACACCCGCCTGCTGGTGACCCTGCTGATCCGCCGGGAGGGTGAGCTCTGCGTCTGCGAGATGACCCACGCCCTGGAGGAGTCGCAGCCCAAGGTATCGCGCCACCTGGCCCAGCTGCGCGCCTGCGGCCTGCTCAACGATCGCCGCGAGGGGCAGTGGGTCTACTATCGCCTGGGCGAGGGGCTGCCGGCCTGGGTCGAGGCGGTGCTCGCCGCCGCGGAGCAGGGCGAGGCCGGGCGGCTCGCCCTGCTGCAGCAGCGCCTGGCGGGCATGGGCAACCGTCCGGAGCGGTGTGCCGCGCTCTGCTGATCACCCCTTGAGGAGCGTCTCCAGCTCCTCGGCGCTGGCCACCTTGCCCTCGGTGACCAGCTCGCCGTCGATGGCGAGGGCCGGCGTATTCATCACGCCGGCATCGATGATGGCGTTCATGTCGGTGACCTTCTCGATCTCCACCGTCATGCCCAGGGCCTCGGCGGCTTCCTGGGCGTTGGCGGTGAGCTGGTCGCACTTCTTGCAGCCCTTGCCGTAGATGCTCAGTTTCATGGGAGTCTCCTTGTGAAGTGTGTCGGTATCACGGCCACAGCTGGCCGTAGAGATAGCCGGTGAAGGTCGCCATGACCACCACCAGGGCACAGTAGACCAGGGTCTTCTGTGTGCCCATGATGGTGCGGATCACCAGCATGTTGGGCAGCGACAGGGCGGGGCCCGCCAGCAGCAGCGCCAGCGCCGGGCCCTTGCCCATGCCGTTGCCGATCAGGCCCTGGACGATGGGCACCTCGGTCAGCGTCGAGAAGTACATGAAGCCGCCCAGCAGCGAGGCGAGGAAGGTGGAGCGAAAGCTGTTGTCGCCCACCGCCAGCACCACCCACTCGGAGGGGATCAGCCCCTCCTCCCCGGGTCGGCCCAGCAGCAGCCCGGCCACGAAGACCCCGACCAGCAGCAGCGGCATGATCTGCTTGGTGAAGTCCCAGCTCTGCTCGGCCCACTCGCGGTCCTCGTCGCGCAGGGTGGCGATCAGCATCAGGCCGATGATGCCCACGGCGAAGGCCAGCTCCGGCACGCCGGGCGCCAGCAGGGCGGCGAGCACCACGGCGCCGGCCAGCGCCGCCACCTGGTGCAGCGGCCAGCCCCAGCGGCGCATCAGCAGCAGGGCGAAGAGGCCGGCGAGCACGGCGGTGATCTGCCACTTCCAGCCGTGGATGGCCATCCAGGCGGGGCTGTCGGCGACGGCCCAGTTGGCGAACACCAGGATGCCCACCATCAGCCCGAAGAAGGCGGCCACCTGGCCCAGGGGGCGGGAGAGCTCGCCCTCGAAGCCGCGGCCGTTGGCCGCCGCCCGGGCCTGCTCCTCCCGGCGATAGATCAGGTGCATGATCACCCCGATCACCACGGCGAAGATGATGGCGCCGACGGCCCGCGCCAGCCCCAGCTCCAGCCCCAGCACCTTGGCGGTGACCACGATGGCCATGATGTTGATGGCCGGCCCCGAGTAGAGGAAGGCCACCGCGGGGCCCAGGCCCGCTCCGCGCCGGTAGATGCCGCCGAACAGCGGCAGCACGGTGCAGGAGCAGACCGCCAGCAGGGTGCCGGAGACCGAGGCCATGCCGAAGGCCACCGGCTTGGGAGCACTGGGCCCCAGGTAGCGCATCACCGCGCCCTGACTCAGGTAGGTGGCCATGGCGCCGGCGATCACGAAGGCCGGGAGCAGGCAGAGGATCACGTGCTCCCGGGCGTACCAGTGGGTCAGGCGGATGCCTTCCAGCACGGCGTTGTCGAAGCGCGCCGTGCCGGCGGGCAGGAAGTAGATCAGCAGGAAGATCCCCACCACGGCCCCCAGCCAGCGGACCTGCTCGGGGTTCTCCCTGGCCATGGCCAGCAGGCGGCGGGACGGGGAGGGTGTAGCAGGCTCTGACATGGTGCGGTTCCTGGCCAGGGGGAGGTGTCACGCCCAGTGTATGCGGAAATCCATATGTCTTGCAGGTCCCGCTTGCCGCTGGGATGACCCCGGTCAAGTCCGCTGCCGGCTGGCCCCATCATCGCCCGCCGGCGTGTCCGGGAGCTCGCGCAGGCCGCGCATGGCCCAGAGCCCGAGCAGCGGACCCGGCAGCAGCCACCACAGCACCCAGCTCCCCTGCAGCCCCCACAGCGCTGTGGTGAGGGAGATGGCGGGGATGGTCAGGGCGAAGCCCACGGCGTTCATGACGGCCAGGGTGGAACCCACCCGCTCGCGCGGGGCGCTGGCCGCCGCCAGGGCCGAGAACTGCGGTGAGTCGGCGATCACCGTCAGCCCCCACAGGGCCAGCAGTCCCAGCAGCAGCCCGGGCGGCGCCCAGGGCAGCAGCGGATAGGCCAGGCAGACCAGCCCGGAGGCCGCCAGGGCCCGGCGCGCCACCCACAGGCTGCCGAGCCGACGGCTCAGGGCGCCGCCGCCGACACAGCCCGCGAGGCCAAGTGCGATCACCGCGAATGATAGCCAGGGAATCCAGGCCTCCGGGGCGCCGAGCCTCGCCACCTCCCGCGCCACCAGGAAGGGCGTCAGGGTCCAGAGCGCATAGAGCTCCCAGCAGTGGCCGAAGTAGCCACCCGCCACGGCGCGAAAGCGCCGTTCGCCCAGGGCGGCCAGGCCGTCCAGCAGGCGCGCCTTGCCGCCGGGCGGTGGCAGGTGGGGGCCGTCCCCAAGGGCGAGGATCATGGCGCCGCCCGCCAGCGCCAGGGCCGAGGCGCCCAGCAGGGGCCACTCCCAGGGCAGGCCCAGGGTGGAACCGCGCAGCAGGTGGGGCAGGGCGGTGCCCAGGGTCAGCATGCCGACGAGCCATGCCAGCGCCGCCCCGGTGTGCCTGGGCGTCCAGCCGATCACCAGCTTCATGCCCAGCGGGTAGATGCCGGCCAGGCAGAGCCCGGTGGCGAAGCGCAGCAGCAGGTCCAGGGGCGGATGGGGGGCGGCGATCACGAAGCCCGCATTGGTCAGCGCGCCGAGCAGGCAGGAGAGGGCGAAGATCCGGCTGGCCCGAAAGCGATCGGCCAGGCCGGTGGCGGCCAGGGTCAGGGTGCCGACGATAAAGCCCGCCTGGACGGTCAGGGTCAGGCGGCCCAGGTCCGCCTCGGAGAGGCCCAGGTCCCGGGAGAGCGAGAGGCCCACGCCGTTGACCGAGAACCACAGCGAGGTGCCGAACAGCTGGGCGAGCACGATGATGGCCAGGGGATGGCGCTGCCATAAGGAGGAGGTCATGTCGTGATAGTCGCCGGCGGCCCCCGGCGGGGCAAGCGCCGATCAGTTCAACCCTTCAACGGCGCGCCGTCCACGTAGAGATGGCGGAAGATCCCCCAGCCCTCCAGGTCGATGATCAGCCCCTCGTCGACCAGCTCCGGGGCGATATGGAGCCTCATGCCGTCCTGCTCGATGCGCCGGTAGCGGCTCGCATCGTCGGGCGCGACGGCATCCGCCACGGCGAGGCTCGCTATGCCGCCGCAGCAGCCGTGGCGGGGGGCGAGACGCACCGTCACCGCGCCCCCCTTGCGCTGGATGAACTCCCTTGCCCTGCGGCTGATGGCGATGGCCATGCTCTCCTCCTTGCCGGTGTTCAGCGCGCCGACTCGACGGCAGGCGAGGCGGCGGCCGGGAAGTGATGGCGGGTCCGGTTGGCGATGCGCACCAGCGCCAGCATCAGCGGCACCTCGACGAGTACCCCCACCACCGTGGCGAGCGCTGCGCCGGACTGCAGGCCGAACAGGGCGATGGCGGCGGCGACGGCCAGCTCGAAGAAGTTGCTGGCGCCGATCATCGCGCCGGGGGCCGCCACGCTGTGGGGCACCTTCCAGGCCTTGGCCCAGCCGTAGGCGATGAAGAAGATCAGCACCGTCTGGATGATCAGGGGGATGGCGATCAGCAGGATATGCAACGGGTTGGCCAGTATCACGTCGCCCTGGAAGGCGAACAGCAGCACCAGGGTCACGATCAGCCCGATGGGCGTCACCGGGCCGATACGCTTCATGAAGACGTTGTCGTACCATTCGGCGCCGCGGCGGGCGATCAAGGCGCGCCGGGTCAGGACGCCGGCGGCGAGCGGAATCACGATATAGAGAAAGACCGACAGCGCCACCGTGTCCCAGGGCACCTGAATGTTGGAGATGCCGAGCAGGAGAACCACGATGGGCGCGAAGGCGAAGAGCATGATCAGGTCGTTGAGCGACACCTGCACCAGGGTGTAGGCGGCGTCGCCCCGGGTCAGGTAGCTCCACACGAAGACCATGGCGGTGCAGGGCGCGGCCCCCAGCAGGATGGCACCGGCCAGGTACTGACTGGCCAGCTCCTCTGGAATCAACGGCCGAAACACCACCATCAGGAAGAACCAGGCGATGGCGAACATGGTGAAGGGCTTGATCAGCCAGTTCACCGTGGTGGTGATGACCAGTCCCTTCGGCTGGCGACGCACGCCGAGCACCGCGGAGAAGTCGATCTGCGCCATCATCGGGAAGATCATCGCCCAGATCAGGATTGCCACCGGGATCGACACCTGGGCCACCTCGAAGCGCGACAGCGTCTCGGGCACCGCTGGGGCGAACTGGCCGAGCAGTACCCCGGCGACGATGGCCAGGGCGACCCATACCGAGAGATAGCGCTCGAAGCGCCCCATGCCCTCGGCGACGCTGGGGGAATCGGTGGCGGTATCAGACATCGGGTACTCCTCGGATCGGGAATCTGGCGTCAATATATATGTTATTCCATATATGTATAGTCCCGACCGGCGGATTGTGCGCCTGCTATCATGCAGCCTCCTGACGTTGAGGATGCCCCGTGATCACCAGCCCGACCCTGCGACTCGAGGGTGTGGCCATCGGCACGCTCTCGGACGTGTCGCTGGCCGTCTGCCCCGGCGAAATCCACTGCCTCTCCGGCCCCAGCGGTTCCGGCAAGAGCCGGCTGCTGCGTGCCGTGGCCGACCTCGAGCCCCATGCCGGCGAGGTGTGGCTGGGGGAGGTCGCCCAGTCGTCGTTGCCCGCCCACGCCTGGCGCGCCCGGGTGATGCTGGTACCGGCGGAGAGCCAGTGGTGGGCGGACAGCGTTGGCGAGCATCTCCCCGCGCCGCCCGATGCAGAGGACCTGGCGGCGCTCGGTTTCGAGGCTGCCGTGCTGGGCTGGCAGGTGGCCCGGCTCTCCTCGGGCGAGAAGCAGCGCCTGGCGCTCCTGCGGGCCCTCGGCCAGGCGCCCTCGGCGCTGCTGCTCGATGAACCCACGGCCAACCTCGACGACGCCACCACTCGCCGGGTTGAAGAGTGGCTGGTGGGGCGAATCCGGCAGCGTGGCTGGCCGGTGATCTGGGTGGCCCACGACCGCAACCAGATCGCCCGGGTGGCGGATTGCCACTGGCACATCCACGGGACCGAGCTCCAGGCCGAGGAGATGGCGCCATGGAAGTGATACCACTGACCTGGTGGCAGCTGGCGCTGGCCGCCCTGATGGTGGTGGGGCTTGCCGGCTGTACCGCGGCCCTGCGCCTGGGGATGAGCCGCAGCCTGCTGATCGCCGCGCTGCGCACGGTGATCCAGCTGGGGCTGATCGGCCTGGTGCTGGAGGCGCTGTTTGCCGCCGAACGGCTGCTGTGGGTGGTGCTGATGGCGCTGGCCATGCTGCTGATTGCCGGCCGGGAGGTGATGGCGCGTCAGAAGCGGCGCCTGAGCGGTGGCTGGGCCTTCGGCATCGGCACCCTGGCGATGTTCCTCTCCTCGTTCACGGTGACCGTGCTGGCCCTGACCGTGATCATCGGGCCTGACCCCTGGTACCGCCCCCAGTACGCCATCCCGCTGCTGGGGATGCTGCTCGGCAATACCATGACCGGCGTGGCTCTGGCGCTGGATCGCCTCACCGACGGGGCCTGGCGCCAGCGGGCGGTGATCGAGAACCGGCTGATGCTCGGCCAGCCCTGGCAGGTGGCGATCGGGGACATCCGCCGCGAGGCGATGCGCAGCGGCCTGATGCCGATGATCAACGCCATGGCCGCCGCCGGGGTGGTCAGCCTGCCCGGCATGATGACCGGCCAGATCCTGGCCGGCACCGCCCCGGGGCTGGCGGTGAAGTACCAGATCCTGATCATGTTCGCGATCACCCTGGGCACCGGTTTCGGCACCCTGGCGGCGGTGGCCGCGGGCAGCCGGCGGCTCTTCGACGGCCGGGAGCGGCTGCGCCTCGACCGCCTGGTGGCGCCGCGCCGCTGATCAGCGAGCGGAGAGGAACTCCGCCACGATGGCGGCGAGTGTCTCCGGGCACTCCCGGTGAGGCACATGCCCGCAGGGCAGGATCGACGGTTCGGCAGGGCCCGGGGTCAGGGCGGCGATTCGTCGAGGCTGGTCCAGGGAACCGTACTCGTCGTGTTGGCCGTGGATGGCCAGCGTGGGGCAGCGCACCCGCGCCAGGGCATCATCCAGGCACCAGTGGCGGAAGGCCTCGGAGTGCCAGGTGTCCACCCAGGCGCGCAGCACCCACTCGGCCTTGTCGCCGTGGTACCTGGCCAGACGGGCCATGGCATCCGGTTCGGTAAAGGTCGCCTCGGCTTCGCGGATGCCGGCCAGGGTGCGGGGCTCGATGAAGGCTTGGGCCGCTACCGTGACCAGTGTCTCGCAGCGGTCGGCGTGCCGGCCGGCGATCTCGACTGCCATGCCGCCGCCGACGCTATGGCCGAGCAGCACGAAGCGGTCGAGCGCGAGCCCCTCGCGCAGGGCGGCGAAGGCACCCGAGGCCTCGTCGGTGATAAAGCTCGAGGGCTGCTGACCCGGAAACGGCGCCGAGCGTCCATAGCCCAGGCGGTCGTAGGCGATCACCTCGCGGCCGGTGGTGTCGGCCAGCAGGGCAGGAAAGGCACGCCACAGCGCCACGCAGCCCAGCGAATCATGCAGTAGCACGATGGGGCTGCGCGCCGCGTCAGGCGTATCTGGACGCCAGCGGGCGGCATGAATGCCGCCCGCCGGGGTCTCGAGGGTGAAGGCCTCCATCAGTCGATCAGCTCGACCGCCACCGCGGTGGCCTCGCCGCCGCCGATGCACAGGCTGGCGATGCCGCGCTTGCCGCCGCGGGTGCGCAGGGCGTGGATCAGGGTGGCGATGATGCGCGAGCCGGTGGAGCCGATGGGGTGGCCCTGGGCGCAGGCGCCGCCGAAGACGTTGACCTTGTCGTGGGGGATGTCGAGCCCGTCCATGGCCAGCAGGGTGACCACTGCGAAGGCCTCGTTGATCTCGAACAGATCGACGTCGTCCACCGTCCAGTCGAGCTTCTTCATCAGCTTGTCGATGGCGCCCACCGGGGCGATGGTGAACTCGCTGGGGTGCTGGGAGTGGGTGCTGTGGCCGAGCATCCGGGCCAGCGGCCTGGCGCCCAGGCGTTCGGCGGCGGTGGCACTGGCCAGGATCAGTGCCGAGGCGCCGTCGGAGATGGAGCTGGAGTTGGCCGCGGTGATGGTGCCCTCCTTGGCGAAGGCGGGACGCAGCGTGCGGATCTTGTCCAGCTTGGCCTGGAAGGGCTGCTCGTCGTGGTTCACCACGCTCTCGCCCTGGCGGGTGGTGACGGTGACCGGGGCCATCTCGGCGTCCAGGTGGCCGGCATTGGTGGCCGCCATGGCGCGCTCGAGCGAAGCGATGGCGAAGTCGTCCAGGCGCTCGCGGCTGTAGTCGCGGGCGGTGGCGACGTCCTGGGCGAACACTCCCATCAGCTTGCCGGTCTCGGCATCCTCCAGGCCATCCAGGAACATGTGGTCCTTGAGCTCGCCGTGGCCCAGGCGGTAGCCGGTACGTGCCTTGGTCAGCACGTGGGGAGCGTTGGACATGGACTCCATGCCGCCGGCCAGCATCACCTCGCCGCTGCCGGCACGGATCAGGTCGTGGGCCAGCATGGTGGCCTTCATGCCGGAACCGCACAGCTTGTTGATGGTGGTGGCGCCGATGGCATCGGGGATGCCGGCCTGGCGCATGGCCTGGCGGGCCGGGCCCTGCTTGACGCCGCCGGGCAGCACGCAGCCCAGGATGCCCTCGTCGATGGCGGAGGCCTCGATGCCGGCGCGCTCGATGGCGGCGCGGATGGCGACGGCGGCCAGCTCCGGCGCGGTCATGGTCGACAGGCTGCCGAGCATGCCCCCCATGGGGGTGCGGGCGGCGGAGAGGAAGACGATATCGCTGGAGTGGCTCATGGTGGTTCTCCCGGTGTGGCGTGCGGTTCCCGGTGGAGCCGCCTTGTGATGGTAAGTCGAGATCGCGGGTTGGCCCGCGCTGCGTTGACCCGCTGGCGGGGCTGTGCTTTTCTCAGGGTCAACCAAGCAAGCGCTAGTGTAAACGTCGATGAATGTAGTGAATGAGTCACCGCGCCGCAAGGAACTGACCCGCCAGGCCGCCCAGCTGTTCGTCCAGGAGGGCTTCGACCGTACCACGGTGCGCATGCTGGCCCAGGAGATGGGCATCAAGTCCGGCAGCCTCTTCCATCATTTCCGTGACAAGCAGGAGATCCTCGCGGCGGTGATCGAGGAGGGGACCCAGAATGCCCTGGTCATCGCCCGCGAGGCCCTGGCCCGCTGCGGCGCCAGCGCCGACGCCCGGCTGCACGCCATGGCCCGCGCCCACCTGGAGACCCTGCTCACCGACCGCAACGCCCACGTGGTGGCGCTCTACGAGTGGCGCCGCCTCGACCCCGACGCCCGCGCCCACCTGAGCCACCTGCGCGACGCCTACGAGGAGCTCTGGGAGCAGGTGATCGACGAGGCCCTGGCCGAGGGGCTGATCTACGGCGACCGCTTCCTGGTGTCGCGTTTCGTGATGGGCGCGCTCAACTGGACGGTGCGCTGGTACGACCCCGCAGGGCCCCGCACCCCCGACGACCTGGCCGACGAGCTGGTGGCCATGATCACCCGTCGTCCCGCCTGAGCCTCTCTCCACGCTTCCGCTCCGCCCTTTCCTGCCCGCCGCTGCCCGTCCCCGAGCTGCCCTCCGGCGGCTCGCTCGACCATGGTCTAGTCGCTTCACGAACGCCCGCTCTTGCCCTGTTCGCGAGGAGTCGCTAGCTTGGACCTAGCGCTTGATAGGTTGACGCTTACGTTAACTGAATCTATCCAGAGAGCCTACAACAACCACAAACCGCCAGATGAGGACCGTCATGAGCCCGCAAGCGAGCCTGCCCGACTATCGCGCCTATCTCGAGACCTTCTCCGTCGATGAGATGATCGCCCGCCTGGACGATCACCGTGACGGCAAGGCCAACGCCTTCGAATCCTGCTGCGGGCGCCACCTGCGCGCCGGCCGCGGCGGGGTGCTGGCGCTGGTCCAGGAGGACACCCAGGGCAACGTCAACACCCTGACCTACGCCGAACTCGAGGCCGAGAGCGCCCGGCTCGCCGGCTGGTTCGCCGAGCAGGGGCTGGGGGTGGGCGACCGCATCGCCTGCATGCTGCCGCGCTCCCCGCAGCTGCTGGTGGCGGTGCTGGCCACCTGGCGCATCGGCGCCGTCTACCAGCCGCTGTTCACCGCCTTCGGCCCGGATGCCGTGGACTACCGCCTGGGGCGCGCCGACACCAAGCTGGTGATCACCGATCACGCCAACCGCTTCAAGTTCGACGGCCTGACCCAGTGCCCGCCGGTGCTGGCGGTGGGTGGCCCGGACGCCGACCACCCGGGCGACCTGGACTGGGCCGATGCGCTGGCCCACTCGCCGATCGCGGCCAACCCGCCGCGCCTGGGTCGCGACGCCCCCTTCCTGCAGATGTTCACCTCCGGCACCGTGGGCAAGCCCAAGGGCGTGGCGGTGCCGCTGGCCGCCATGACCGCCTTCGCCCTCTATATGGAGCTGGCCGTGGACCTGCGCGAGAGCGACCGTTTCTGGAACATGGCCGACCCGGGCTGGGCCTACGGCCTCTACTACGCCATCACCGGGCCGCTGCTGCTGGGGGTGACCACCCACTTCTGCGAGGCGGGCTTCAGCGCCGAGGGGGCACTCGCCTTCATGAAGCGCCACCGCATCACCAACTTCGCCGCCGCGCCCACCGCCTATCGCTTGATGAAGGCCTCGGGGCTCTTCGACAACGCCCACGAGACGCTGTCGCTGCGCGCGGCGAGCTCCGCCGGCGAGCCGCTCAACACCGAGGTGGTGACCTGGGTGGAGCGCTCCCTGGGCTGCCCGGTCATGGATCACTACGGCCAGACCGAGACCGGCATGACCTGCAACAACCACCACGCCCTGGGCCATCCCAAGCACGTCGGCGCCATGGGCGTGCCGATGCCGGGCTATCGCCTGGCGATCCTCGACGCCGAGTACAACGAGCTGCCCCCGGGCGAGCCGGGCGTGCTGGCGGTGGACATCAAGAACTCCCCGGCGCACTTCTTCGCCGGCTACACCTGGCAGGAGAAGCACCCCTTTGCCGAGGGCTACTACCTGACCGGTGACGTGGTGATCAGAAACGAGGACGGCACCTTCCAGTTCGCCGGCCGCGACGACGACATCATCACCACCGCCGGCTACCGGGTGGGCCCCACCGACGTGGAGAACAGCGTGATGACCCACCCGGCGGTGGCCGAGTCCGCCGCCGTGGGCCAGCCCGACGAGATCCGCGGCGAGATCATCAAGTCCTACGTGGTGCTGCGCGAGGGCTTCGAGGCAAGCGAGCAGTTGGCCGACGAGATCCGCCAGCAGGTGCGCGAGCGACTCTCCACCCACGCCTTCCCGCGGGTGATCGAGTTCGTCGATGAGCTGCCCAAGACCCCGAGCGGCAAGATCCAGCGCTTCAAGCTGCGTGCCGATGCCGTCGAGAAGGCCGAGACGGGCGCCGAGCAATGATAACTGCAAGTCTCTGAAGCGAGAGGCGCCGGGGTCAGGGCGAAGAGGGGGGTCCTATGCCAGGGATGGCATCGGTAGCGCCCACGGAGGGGTTCACAGCGCCCCCTCGCAGCCCTGGCGCCGGATCAGCCTCGAGCGCTCTCTATCGTTGCCTTTCAATTCCAGGAACCTGATATGCACGTCAAGGACAATACCTTTCTGATCACCGGTGCCGCCTCCGGTCTGGGGGCGGCCACCGCCGAACGCCTGGTCGCCGCGGGCGGCCGGGTGGTGCTCTGCGACCTCTCCGACGCCGTGGAGGCCCACGCCGAGCGGCTGGGCGGCGCCGCCCGGGCGGTGCGCGGCGACGTCACCTCCGGTGACGACATCCAGGCCGCCGTGGACGCCGCCGTCGAACTCAGCGGTGGCCGCGGCCTCGCCGGTGTGGTGCACTGCGCCGGCGTGGTCAGCGTGGCCAAGCTGGTCGACCGCGAGGGCAACCCCGCCGATCTGGATGCCTACGCCCGCACCATCAACATCAACCTGGTGGGCACCTTCAACGTGATGCGTCTGGCCGCCGCCGCCATGGCGAAGAACGCCCCGGGCGAGGACGGCGAGCGCGGGGTGATCATCAACACCGCCTCCATCGCCGCCATGGACGGCCAGGTGGGGCAGTGCGCCTACAGCGCCTCCAAGGCCGGCGTAGTGGGCATGAGCCTGCCCGCGGCTCGGGAGCTCTCGCGCCACGGCGTGCGGGTGATGGCCATCGCCCCAGGGGTCTTCGAGACCCCGATGATGAGCGAGATCCCCGACGAGGCGGCCCAGGCCCTGGCCGCCGCCGTGCCCTTCCCCAAGCGGCTTGGCCGGCCCGAGGAGTTCGCCCGCCTGGCCGAGCAGATCATCACCAACGTGATGCTCAACGGTGAGGTGATCCGCCTCGACGGCGGTATCCGCATGCAGTAGCAGTGAAATCAAACGAGCGCTTGACTCTCGAGGCGGCGGCGGCTAATTTCAAACGTATGTTTGAAAGCGGCCGCCGCCGCCTTCGCGTCCCTATGACTCGGTGCCCCACGTGGCCCGGCCGTGGAACTGGAGAGATCGAGATGCCCGACTATCAGGCCCCCCTGCGCGATATCCGCTTCGTGATGGACGAGATGCTGGACTACCCGGCCCATTACGCCCGCCTGCCCGGCGGCGAGGAGGCCAGCTCCGACGTGGTGGCGGCGATCCTCGAGGAGGGCGCTCGCTTCGCCCGCGAGGTGCTGCTGCCGCTAAACCAGAGCGGCGATCGCGAGGGCTGCCGGCTGGAGGGCGGCGAGGTGAAGGCGCCCAAGGGCTTCAAGGAAGCCTACGCCCAGTACGTGGAGGGCGGCTGGCCGAGCCTCGCCGCCGATCCCGAGCACGGCGGCCAGGGCCTGCCGCCATCGCTTGCCATGGTCCTCTCGGAGATGATCTGCTCCACCAACCTGGCCTGGGGCATGTACCCGGGGCTCTCCCACGGCGCTGCCGACGCCCTGCGCCACCACGGCACCGAGGAGCAGCAGGCCACCTACCTGACCAAGCTGGTGGAGGGCACCTGGACCGGCACCATGTGCTTGACCGAGCCGCACTGCGGCACCGATCTTGGCCTGATCAAGACCCGTGCGGTGCCCACCGATGACGGCGCCTTTGAGATCACCGGCACCAAGATCTTTATCTCCGCCGGGGAGCACGACCTGGCCGAGAACATCGTTCACCTGGTGCTGGCCAAGCTGCCCGACGCCCCGGAGGGCTCCAAGGGCATCTCGCTCTTCGTGGTGCCCAAGTTCCTTCCCGATGCCGGGGGCAATCCGGGGGAGCGCAACGGTGTGGTGTGCGGCTCGCTGGAGCACAAGATGGGCATCCACGGCAACGCCACCTGCGTGATGAACTTCGATGCGGCAAAAGGCTTCCTGGTGGGCGCGCCCAACAAGGGCCTGGCCTGCATGTTCACCATGATGAACGCGGCCCGCATCGGCGTCGGCATCCAGGGCCTCGGCCTCACCGAGGCGAGCTTCCAGAACGCCCTGGCCTACGCCCGCGACCGCCTGCAGATGCGCGCGCTCTCCGGGCCCAAGGCGCCGGAGAAGGCCGCCGACCCGATCATCGTCCACCCGGACGTGCGGCGCATGCTGCTGACCCAGAAGGCCTTCGCCGAGGGCGGCCGGATGCTGGTGCTCTACACCGCCCAGATGATCGATATCGTCGAGCACGGCAGCGATGCCGCCGAGCGCGAGCGCGCCGAGACCCTGCTGGGTCTGCTGACCCCCATCGTCAAGGCGTTCCTCACCGAGGTGGGCTTCGAGGCCACCAACGAGGGCGTGCAAGTCTTCGGCGGCCACGGCTTTATCCAGGAGTGGGGCATGGAGCAGCTGGTGCGTGATGCGCGCATCACCCGCCTCTACGAGGGCACCACCGGCATCCAGGCCCTCGACCTGCTCGGCCGCAAGGTGCTGATGAGCCAGGGCGAGAACCTCAAGGTCTTCACCAAGGAGATTCACAAGTTCTGCCAGGCCGAGGAGGGCAACACCGCCCTTGCCGAGTTCGTGCGCCCTCTGGCCAAGCTCAACGCCGAGTGGGGCGAGCTGACCATGAGCATCGGTATGAAGGCCATGGCCGATCGCGAGGAGGTGGGCGCGGCCAGCGTCGACTACCTGATGTACTCGGGCTACGTGACCCTGGCCTACCTCTTCGCCCGCGCCGCGAAGCAGGCCCGCCTGGCACTCGCCGAGGGCAGCGATGAGGCCGCCTTCTACCGCGCCAAGCTCGACACCGCCCGCTTCTTCTTCCAGCGCCTGGTGCCGCGCACCCGCGCCCACAAGCAGGCCATCGAGGCCGGCGCCGAGTCGCTGATGGCGATCAGCGCCGAGGACTTCGGCCTGGGCTTCGAGATCTAGCACTCTCTCGGTCGCAAGGAAGTTCGACTTCCAGGACGATCGGTGGCTTGGCGGCGGGGCTCCCCGCCGCTTTTTTACGCTCGACTTTCCTGTCGTCGCGCTGGTTCAGGGGGCGTGGGCGAGGCATCATGTGTCGCCCCGGTCCTGACCCACAAGGATTCCCGCCAGCATGACCGCGACTTCCCACCTGGATAACGCCCTGGCCTCCCTGGCAGGGGAGAACCCCCTGGAGGCCTGCCTGGCCGCCCTATTCGGCTGGCTGCGTGCCGGTGCGCCCGAGCGGGTTGGCGAGCGCCTCGAGGCGCTGGTGCGGGCGCTGGCCGACGACCCGGAGCGGGCCCGTACCCTGGCCGAGGGCATCCTCGGGCGGTTCTCCGAGCTCGAGATCTATCCGTCGCTGGTGCGGCTGGGGATCCTCTCGCGGGAAGGGCTGTTCAGCGAGATGTCCACCCGGCTCTATGATCGGCTGAACCCGCCGCCGGTGGACCTGGACGACTCCAGTGATCTGCTGGCAAGCCTGATCACCCGCCATGACAAGCCCTGGCTCGAGGCCCTGCCGGCCCATGGCTGGCTGCGCCTCGGCCGCGTGCTGCTGGCCGCCCTGGATGCCGAGACCCGCCGCCGGGTCCGCGTGCACCTGCAGGAGGAGTGCCTCTATGCCTTGGAGATGCTGGCCATCTGGGTGGCGGCGGAGGAGCTCGACCCCGAACTGATGCGCATCGACGAGCGGCTGACCCGCATCGACTCCCCCTTCATCGCCCTGCAGCGGGAGATCCACGCCTTCGTGAAGTTCCGGGACACGGCGGCGGGGGAGACGTGCAGGGACGACTATCCGGCCATCGACCACCTCTGGGTGATGCTCGCGCAGTGCAACGACCAAGTGGCCCGCTTCCGGCGGCGCGGGGCCGGCAGCCTCGGCTCCTCGGTCAACGCCTCCTACCTGATCGAGCGGCTCGAGGACACCCTGAAGCGCATCGAGCGGCTGATCCTGCTGACCAGCCCGCAGCCGCGGATCGCCTGCACCCGAAGCGGTCTCGCGCTGTGGCAGGAGCTGCTGCTGGCGACCGCGGAGAAGGGCAGCCTGCGCGCGGTGTGGAAGAAGAGCACCCGGATGATGTCGCGCAGCATCACCCAGAACAAGAGCGACCACGGCGAGCGCTATATCTCCCGGGACATGCGCAGCTACCTGGGCCTGGTGGCCACCGCCGCCGGGGCCGGGGTGATCATCGCCGTGATGGCGCTGCTCAAGATCACCATTGAATCCTGGGGGCTCTCGCCGCTGCCCCAGGCCCTGCTGGTGAGCCTCAACTACGGCCTGGGCTTCGTGCTGGTCCACCTGCTGCACTTCACCATCGCCACCAAGCAGCCCGCCATGACGGCGGCGAGCTTCGCCGCCGAGGTGGAGCGCAACCGCCGCGGCCGAGCCGTCAGCCGCAAGCTGGGCAGGCTGCTGCTGGAGGTGAACCGCTCCCAGTGGGCGGCCGTGTGGGGCAACGTCTGCGCGGCGCTGGCCACCGCCCTGGTGATCACCTCGGCGGCCATGGCGGTGAGCGGCAGCGCCCTTTTGGCCAGCGACCAGATCGCCTACCAGCTCAGGGCCATCTCGCCGGTCCAGAGCCTGGCCCTGCTCTACGCGGCCATCGCCGGCATCTGGCTGTTCTGCTCCGGGATCATCGCCGGCTTCTTCGACAACCGCGCCGACCATATCCAGCTGGCGCGACGGCTCATGGGCCATCCCGCCCTGCAGCGCCTCTCACCGGCGCGACGCCAGCGCCTCGCCCACTATCTGCACGAGAACTACGGGGCACTTGCCGGCAACTTCCTGTTCGGCGTGTTGCTGGGCATGACCGGCTACCTGGGCCATCTGCTGGGCCTGCCACTGGATATCCGCCACGTGGCCTTCTCCTCTGCGAACCTGGGCTACGCCAGCTTCAGCGACTTCCAGGGCGTGGGGCCTTTCCTGATCGGCCTGCTGTTCGTGATGATGATCGGCTTCGTCAATCTCTGGGTCAGCTTCTCCCTGGCGCTGATGGTGGCGCTGCGCTCGCGCGCCTGCCGGATCGAGCCGGGCGTTCTGCTGGCCGGGGTCTGGGAGGAGATCCGCCGCGAGCCGCTGCGCCTCTTCCTGCCGGCGGTGCTTTCCGGCAGGAAGAGCGGTTAGGCGCAGGCCCCCCGAAGGGAGCCGGCATCCAGGCCCCCGGCATGTTGGGCCAAGGCCAGCCGGGCAGGGCCGGCGGTGGCCCGGGGAGTCGAGCTACCAGCCGAGCCGTCGTCGCAGCAGCGACAGCAGCGCCTGGAGGGGGCCCGAGACGTCGGCCGGGGAAGGGGTTGGGGAAGTATTCAGGGAAGCGGGCCGTTCAGGCTTTTGGAGGGTGCCGGTCAGGGCATTGCCCCGGGCCAGCTGCGTCAGAAAGGCGATCTCGCTCTCGCTGAGCGGTTCGCGGGGGTGTTCCAGGACCTTGTGCATCGCGGTTCACCTCGTTCAGGAGGGACAGGAAGGAACAGGAAGGGGAGTGGCGCCCGGGCCGCGTCGGCCGCGGGCGCCTGCTGCCGCTTCGATCAGCGGCTCGTCTCCTCAATGGCGGCGAGCATGGCGTCGAGCAGGGTCACGCCCTCGTCCCCATAGCGCCGCTCGATCACCTCCCGCACGGCAGGCTGGGTGGCCGCGACGAACGCCTCGCGGGCCTCCGGCGTGATGGTGTTGACCTCCATGCCGCGCGAGAGCTTCGGCAGCCCGCCCTCCGAGGCCTCGATGATCCGCGACATGGCGCGGCCGGCATCCACCGCTACCTTGGAGGCCCAGTCGACCACCCGCTGGTGCTCCTCGGAGAGGCTGGCGTAGAACTCGTCATTGATCAGCCACAGGTAGGGGGTGATCAGGTGGTTGCTGATGGTCAGGTAGTCCTGCACCTCATCGAAGTTGGCGAAGGCGGTCTGCTGGATCGGGTTCATCTGCCCGTCGGCCACGCCGGTCTGCAGCGCGGTATAGACCTCGGACCAGGCCAGCGGCGTGGCGCGGGCGCCCAGCGCGTTGATCATGGCCTCGTGGGTGGGCAGCGTCATGGTGCGGATGCGCATCCCTTCCATGTCCGCCGGCGCGGTGATCGGGCGCTCGGAGTTGGTGAAATGGAAGAAGCCGCCGCTGTCGAGCAGGCCCAGCAGCTTGAGCCCGTCGGTGTGCCCTTCCAGGTCCTCCGCCAGCATCTGGCCGAAGTCGCTGGAGAGGTCGATCACCTCGGTGGCGACGCCGATGTTCGGGAAGGCGAAGGGGATGTCGAAGATGCCGATGCGCGGGTAGTGCTCGGCGATGCCGCCCGCCGAGGAGATCGACGACTCGACGATGCCCTGGCTGACCTGGTTGATGACGTTGGCGTCATCGCCCAGCTGGCCGGCCGGGTAGATCTCCACCTTGAGCTCGCCGTCAGTGGCGGTTTCCACCAGCTGCTTGAAGACCGCGGTCATGGCACCGGAGTTGCTTGCCGTGGCCTCGGCCGGGTTGAGGTGGGCGATGCGCATGGTGGTGGCGGCATGGGCCGAGGCGCTGGCCAGCATGGCCAGCGACAGGGTGGCGCTGGCCAGGGCCCGGCGAGAGAAGGGCAGGGTGCGAAGGGTAGGGGTCATGGGTGGCTCCTTGGGTGTGACGACGGTCGGGTGGTCGGGTGTGATGACGCTCGCGTGAGCGAAGGATCTGCCAGCGGCCGGCATCAGCCGGCCAGCCCGAGCAGGCGGGGAACGAAGAGGGTGATCGGCTGCCAGTAGGCCGCCACGATCAGCACCAGCAGCTGGGCCACGATGAAGGGCCACAGCGAGCGGGTGATCGCCTCAATGCGCTCGCCGGTGACGGAGGCCAGCACGAAGAGACAGGCCCCCACCGGTGGTGTCATCAGCGAGATGGTCAGCGAGAGGATGATGATCATCCCGGCATGCACCGGCTCGAGGCCGATGGCCAGGGTCAGCGGCGCCAGCACCGGCGCCAGGATGATCAGCGCGGCGTTGATGTCCATGAACAGCCCGATGAAGAGCAGCAGGGCGATGATCATGCCCACCACCACGGCCGGGTTCTCGGAGATCGACAGGAAGCCAGAGGCAATGAGCTGGGGAATCTGGTTGAAGGTCATCCACCACCCGAGGATCGAGGCCGAGGCGATGATCAGGAAGATCACCCCGGTGATCAGGGCGGTGCGGGCGAGCATCTGGTAGAGGTCGCGCAGCCCGACGTTGCGGTAGATGACGCAGCCCACGAACAGCGCATAGAAGACGGCCAGGGCGGCGGCCTCGGTGGGAGTGGTGATGCCCGTCAGGATCGCCGCCAGGATGAAGACCGGCAGGATCAGGGCCAGCAGGCTGTAGCGAAACTCCCGGAGGATGCGCATCAGGCTCGGGCCGCGATCATCCTTGGGGAGGTTGAGGCGGCGCGCCGTGGCGGCGATCAGGCACATGCAGACCAGGCAGAGCAGCAGCCCCGGGATGATGCCGGCGGCGAAGAGTCCGGCGATCGACACCCCCATCAGGGAGCCATAGATGATCGCCAGCGTGGAGGGCGGGATGATCGGCCCGATGATCGAGCCCGCGGCGGTCACCGCACAGGCATAGGGGCCGGAGTAGCCCGCCTTCTTCATGGCCGGCACCAGGGTGTTGCCGAAGGCCGCTGCATCCGCGGTGGCGGAGCCGGTGAGCCCGGCAAACATCACCGAGGCCAGCATGTTGGAGTGCGCCATCCCCCCGCGCAGCCAGCCCACCAGGGCCTGGGCGAAGTTGACCAGGCTCATGGTCAGCCCGGAGCGGTTCATGATCTCCCCGGCCAGGATGAAGAAGGGCATCGCCAGGAAGGGGAAGAGGTTCAGCCCGGAGAAGAAGCGGTCGGGCACCATGGCGAGGAAGCGTCCCCCGCCCATGTCGAAGATGCCGATCATGCCGGCGACTCCCAGCACGATGCCGACCGGCATGCCGAGGAAGAGCAGAAGGAAGAAAGCGGAAGCGACGATGGCCATGGGGCGTATCCTTCAGGCGCGGACCTGGGCGGGCTGGGGGGCTCTTTCGAGGAGGTCTCGGGCGGCGCCGAGGGCGAGCTGCAGGCACGCCAGGCCCGAGGCGATGGGGATGATCAGGTAGGGATAGCCGCGGGGAATCCCGAAGATCATGGTGGACTGGTTGAAGCCCCGCTCCACGTAGGTCAGCCCGTGGTAGAACATGATGGCGAAGAAGGCGAAGCCGATCAGGTCGAAGGAGAAGGCCAGCGTCTTGCGCATCAGGCGCGGCAGGCGGTCAAAGATGACCAGCATGCCGACATGCTGGCGCTTGCAGATGCCGAGCGAGACCGCGAGCAGGGCCACCCAGATCATCAGGTAGCGAGCCAGCTCCTCGGTAAAGGTCAGGTTCCAGGGCAGTACATAGCGTGACAGGATGCCGATCCATACGGTGACGACCAGGATCGTCAGCATGGTCACGGCCAGGCGTTCCACCCAGAGGTTGAGGGTTTCGCTGATGAGGGTGAGGCGATGGTGCAGCGTTGTCATGGTGGCGTTGGCTCTTGAGTCATTCGGCTAGCTGTCACCATTCAATAAGCGTTCCACCTCTTGATAAGTCTAATAAAAACAAAGATATAAGTCCTCGTTACCTGTGGAAAGGTACGGGGTGCTTGCGAGGCGCTTCATCATGATGGTGCATCGATGCACCGCAACAAGGCGTTGGGAAAGGCGGGAGTGGGGCGGTGTTATGGCCTGGGGGAATATAGACCGATAAGTTCGGTAATGATGGCGATCACTTTCCACAAATAGAAAGGGAATAAATACGCAGAATCACCGGGCGATTCGTGGGGAATCTCCGGGGAATGGGGGGAGGGGTTACTGGGGAGTGGGTGGGAATTGTCAGGCGCGTGATGCGGTCGGTCAGGGGCTCCTCAGCTCGTGGTGGTGCCGCTGTTGCGCTGGGTAAGCCAGCTCAAGGCATCGAGCTCCTCCAGGTCGTCATGCAGGGTTTCGATCCGCTTCAGGCGCTCCTGTCCCTGGTGAAGCTCATGGTGGAACAGCGAGCTGCACAGCAGGTTCATCACGCTCATGGCGGCGGAATAGCTGTCGAAGAGTGACTGCGAGCGCACCTCGCAGACGAAGGCCCAGGTGGCGTTCTGGGTCGGCTCCGCCGCCGAGGGGTCGGTCAGCAGCAGGGTGCGGGCCCCCTGCCGGCGCGCGATCTCCAGGATGCGCGAGACCAGGGCCACGCGGCGGCGCATGCCCACCATGACCAGCACATCGCCCTCGGCGATATCGACGAGGTCTTCCGCCAGGGTCTGGCCCGCCCGGGGCAGCAGCGCCACGTCGGGCCGCACGATCTGCAGCTGCCGCTGCAGGTAGCTGGCCAGCATGTGGCTGTTGCGAAACCCCGCAACGTGCACGCGCCTGGCGTGGGCGAGGGCATCCACGGCGTCCCGCAGCCGGTCGGGGCGGATCGACTCCAGCGTCAGGGTCAGGTTGTCGCGCTCCTGGGCCAGGTGGTCGGCAATGGGCTGGCTCGCCTGGGTCGAGCCCGGCTGGCCGCCGGAGGGCGACGCGGAGGAGAGATAGACCGGTGAGCCCCAGCGCTTGGCCTCTCGGGCCTGCTGGCGCGCCTCGTTGAAGTCCCGATACCCCAGGCGCTGGAAGAAGCGCGAGGCCGCGGCGCGGGACGTGCCCGCCGCCTGTGCCAGTTCTCCGGCGCTGTAGGTGGCGATGTCGCCGGGAAAGCTGAGCAGCAGGTCGCCTAGCCGCTTCTCCGCCGGGGGCAGGGCGTCGTAGTGCTCATGGATCCGCGCTTCGAGCGAGTGGGGGTCTTGGCGTTGGGTCATGGGGCGATGATGCCATTCTCGGTCGCGATTGGAAACAGATTTTCAATCATTGACAGATTGAAAATTGTATTTCAGATTGGATGGCATTCGATCACGCCCGTTCACACCCCCATTTTCGTTATGCCCCCAGCCAGCCGGCGTGAGCCTGCCCAGCGCCAGGCCCGGGGCCAGCCCAAGGATGCCCATGAAACCCCTGATCCCCCACGACACCCTGCATCACCATGCCAATCCGCGCGCCCGGCGCGGGGAGCCGATCGGCCCGCGGCCTCGCGCCGTGCTGACCCAGGAGGCCATGCGCGAGGCCCGCGAGGAGATTCGCGCCTGGCCGGGCTACCGGCCCACCCCGCTGCTGGCGCTGGAGGGGCTGGCGGCGGCGGCAGGGGTCGGCCAGGTGTTCTACAAGGACGAGGCCCACCGCTTCTCGCTGAACAGCTTCAAGGCCCTCGGCGGCGCCTACGCCGTGCTGCGCCTGCTCAAGTCGCGGCTGCCGGCGGGGGTCACCACCGAGGCGCTGCTGGCGGGGGAGCACCGCGAGGCCGTCGGCGAGATCACGGTGTGCTGCGCCACCGACGGTAACCATGGCCGCTCCGTGGCCTGGGGGGCGCAGCAGTTCGGCGCACGCTGCGTGATCTATCTGCATGCCACCGTCTCCCGGGGCCGGGAGGAGGCCATCGCCCGCTTCGGTGCCGAGGTACGCCGGGTAGGCGGCAACTATGACGACTCGGTGCGCCAGGCGGCGCGCGACGCCGAGGCGAACGGCTGGTTCGTGGTCTCCGACACCTCCTACCCCGGCTACATGACGGTGCCGCGGGATGTCATGCAGGGCTACACGGTGATGGTCGACGAGGCCATCCAGCAGCTCGACGCGCCGCCGACCCACTGCTTCATCCAGGGTGGCGTGGGCGGGCTTGCCGCGGCGACTCTGGCCCAGCTCTGGGAGGCCTACGGGGCCGATCGGCCGCGGGTCGTGGTGGTGGAGCCCGAGCAGGCCGCCTGCCTCTACGCCAGCGCCCGGGCCGGCGCGCCCACCGCCGTGGAGGGCGAGCTCGAGACCCTGATGGCGGGCCTGGCCTGCGGGGAGGTCTCCCTGCTCGCCTGGGAGGTGCTGGACGAGGGCATCGACGACTTCATGACCGTGAGCGACGCCGCCGCCGTAGACGCCATGCGGCTGCTGGCCGATGGCGTGGACGGCGACGCCCCGCTGGTGGCCGGTGAGAGTGCGGTGGCGGGCCTGGCGGGACTGTTGATCGCGAGCCAGGAGCCGGCGCTGCGCAGTGCTCTCGGCCTGGATGCCCAGAGCCGCGTTCTGCTGATCGGCAGCGAGGGGGCCACCGACGAGGCGGTCTATCGGGAACTGGTCGGCCGCTCCTCGGCCGAGGTGATGGCGGAGGTGGCGACCCATGCGTGATGCCCTGCGAATCAACGGCCAACGCCTGGTGGCCCGCCTGGCCGCCCTGGGCGAGATCGGTGCCCTGGAGGGTGGCGGCGTCTGCCGGCTGGCGCTCAGCGACGAGGACCGCCAGGGGCGGGAGCGCGTCATCGACTGGATGCGGGAGCTCGGCCTCAGCGTCAGCGTGGATGCCATGGGCAACCTCTTCGGCCTGCGTCCCGGGCGCGAGGAGGGGCCGCCGGTGATGACCGGCTCCCACATCGACACCGTGCGCACTGGCGGCCTCTACGACGGCAACCTGGGCGTGTTGGCCGGCCTCGAGGTGATCGAGACCCTCAACGACGCCGGCATCACCACCCGTCGCCCGCTCTGCGTGGCGGCGTTCACCAACGAGGAGGGCGCCCGCTTCGCCCCGGACATGATGGGCAGCCTGGTCTACGTGGGTGGCATGCCCCTGGAGGAGGCGCTCGAAACCCGGGGCATCGACGGCGCGCGGGTCGGCGACTGCCTGGACGCCATCGGCGCCCGGGGCGAGGCGCCGGTGGGCGCACCGGACGTACACGCCTTCGTGGAGCTGCACATCGAGCAGGGGCCGGTGCTGGAGGAGTCCGGCGTGACGATCGGCGCCGTGGAAAAGGTGCAGGGCATCTCCTGGACCGAGTTCACCTTCACCGGGACCTCCAACCACGCCGGCACCACCCCCATGCGGCTGCGCCACGATGCGGGCTACGCGGCCATGGCCACCGCCACCTTCGTGCGCGAGCTAGCGACCCGCCTCGGCGGGGACCAGGTCGGCACCGTGGGCGCCCTGACGCTCTCTCCCAACCTGGTGAATGTTGTGGCCAACCAGGCGCGCTTCACCGTGGATCTGCGCAACACCGACAACGAGCTCCTCAAGCAGGCCGAGCGATCCCTGGCCGACTTCGTGACGCAGCTGGCCGAGGAGGAGGGGATCGAGGTGGAGCGCCGCACCCTGGCACGTTTCGATCCCGTGCCCTTCGACCCCGCCATGGTGGACCGCGTGGAGGCCAGCGCCAGGGCCCTCGGTCATTCGGTGATGCGCATGCCCAGCGGGGCCGGCCACGATGCCCAGATGCTGGCCAGGGTCTGCCCCACCAGCATGATCTTCGTGCCGAGCGTCGGGGGCATCAGCCACAACATCAAGGAGTACACGGCGCCCGACGACCTCGAGGCCGGTGCCAACGTGCTGCTGCAGGTCCTGCTGGGCCTGAGCGAATGACGCCCCGTCAGCACGCCTGTCCCCCATTCGCTCACCGAAAGGAGTCCCCATGAGCCGTCAACTGATCGTAGGCGCCGCCCAGCTCGGCCCCATCGGCCGCCACGAGACCCGCCGCCAGGCCGTCTCCCGCATGATCGAGCTGATGCGCGAGGCACACGCCCGCGGCGTGCAGCTGGTCGTCTTCCCGGAGCTGGCGCTGACCACCTTCTTCCCGCGCTGGTACTTCGAGGACCCGGCCGAGGTCGATGCCTTCTTCGAGCAGGAGATGCCCGGCCCCGAGACCCGGCCGCTGTTCGAGACGGCGCGGGAGCTGGGGGTGGGCTTCTACCTGGGCTACGCGGAGCTGGCCCGGGAGGCGGGGCGGGTGCGCCACTTCAACACCTCCATCCTGGTCGATGACCACGGCGAGATCGTCGGGAAGTACCGCAAGATGCACCTGCCGGGGCATCACGAGCACGAGCCCTGGCGCCCCTTTCAGCACCTGGAGAAGCGCTACTTCGAGCCCGGCGACATGGGTTTCGGCACCTGGCAGGCGTTCGGCGGCACCATGGGCATGGCGCTGTGCAACGACCGGCGCTGGCCGGAAACCTACCGCATGCTGGCCCTGCAGGGTGCCGAGCTGATGATGCTGGGTTACAACACGCCGATGCACTACCCGCCGGTGCCGACCCATGACCACCTGCAGGGGTTTCACAACCATCTCTGCATGCAGGCCGGGGCCTACCAGAACGGCATGTGGGTCGTCGGGGTGGCCAAGGCGGGCCGCGAGGAGGGCTGCGAGCTGCTCGGCCAGAGCTGCATCATCGCCCCGACCGGCGAGATCGTCGCCATGGCGGGAAGCGTCGAGGACGAGCTGATCACCTACGCCTGCGACCTCGATCGCACCCGCGAGATCCGCGAGCACATCTTCAACTTCGGCCGCCACCGCCGCCCGGAGACCTACGGCCTGATCACCGACCCCAAGGCCGCCGGCTGACGCCCCTCGGGTGTGGCGCCTGTCGGCATGGCGGGGGTGACTGGCCAGCGGGCCCGGGCAGGGCCATGATGATGCTCTCGTCTCCGCCTCGCCGGCGGGAACGCGTTCACCCGCTACCTGCCCGAGGAAACGCCCATGACTCGAACGACTCACCTGCAGGAGCTGCTCCGGGTGCTGCGCCACCACCAGGGCCCGATAGGCGGGCCCGAACTCGCCAGGGCGCTTGGCGTGACCCTGCGCCACCTCTACCAGGACATCGCCGTGCTGCGCGCGGTGGGGGTCGAGGTGGTCAACGAGCCGGGCCGCGGCTATGTGCTGCCGCCGGAGGTCAAGCTGCCGCCGGCGGCGCTGGCCGAGCCAGCCCCGGCCGCTGGCGCTCAGGATGAGCCCGCCCCGCTTATCTTCTACACCAACCCGCTCTCCCGGGGCGGCATCGTCCACTGGATGCTCGAGGAGCTCGGCGCCACCTATCGCATGGTGACCCTCGAGTACGGCGCCGCCATGAAGACGCCGGAGTACCTCGCCATCAACCCGCTGGGCAAGGTGCCGGCGATCCGCCACGGCGAGACGGTGGTGACCGAGGCCGCCGCCATCTGCGCCTACCTGGCCGATGCCTTCTCCGAGGCCGGCCTGGCACCGCCGCCCGCCGCCCGGGGCGACTACTACCGCTGGCTGTTCTTCGCCGCCGGCCCCCTGGAGAGCGCCATCGCCCTGAACGACCTCGGCGTTGCGCCCACGGCGGAGCAGGCGATGCGCTTGGGCTCTGGCGACTACTGGACCCTGGTCGAGACCCTGGCCGCAGCCGTGGCGGGCAGGCCCTATATCGCCGGCGATGCCTTCAGCGCCGCGGATGTCTACGTCGGCTCCCATATCGGTTGGGGCATGCAGTTCGGCACCCTGCCGCGCCGCCCGGAGTTCGAAGCCTACTGGGCCGGGCTGCGCGAGCGGCCGGCCCACCGGCGCTGCGAGGCCCATATCGAGCAGGTGCTGGCCCGGTAGGGATCATGGCCATGGGACGCCCAGCCGGTCATCTTTCGAGCCTCTCGTGGCACCTCGTCCTGCCGGTGCTGGCGCTGCTGCTCTGGTCGCTTGCGGGCAGTGCCTGGGCCCGCTGGCTCTTCCTGCCCGCCTGGGTGCTGGCCACCCAGCTGATCGCCGCAGGCAGCCTGGAGGCGGCCCGCCTGCGGCGCCGTGCCTGGCTGGGGCAGTACCTGCGTGACGGCTCCCCCTGGCATCATCGGCTGCGCGGCGGCGCCCTGATGGTGGCTCGCCACCAGTTCCTTGGCGCCCTGCTGGCGCTGGTGCTGCTGGTGAAGCTGCGGGGGTTGCCCCTGGCCGCCTGGCCGCTGCTGCTGGCGGGGGCATTCGGCGTCGCGCTGGCCCGCGGCTGGCTGCACCAGCGCCTGGCCCCGCACGTGATCGAGGCGCGGCTGCCGGCGGTCACCCGGCGCCTGCTGGTGGGGCCGGCCGCCGGCCTGCTGGCCCTGGCGCTGGTCGGGCTGGCCCTGTGGCTGCCCCAGCCATGGCTCGTCGACCTGGGCTGGGAGGCGGCGCTCCTGCGCCACCTGCCGGCCGGCGAGGGCGGATCGCTGCTCGCCTTCTTCGAACGCTTGGCGGCCGCCGCCGAGATCATCCGGGCCTGGGCGATGCAGAACGCCGAGGCGCAGCTGTCGTTGGGGGCGCCGCTGGCGCTGCTGGGCTGGCTGCTGATGCTGCTGACCCAGGGCGCCCTTGCCTGGGCCTTCGTGCGCCTGCTGGTCGGTGCCGATGTGCTGCGCGGCGAGGGGATAGTGAATCGACGCCAGGAGGAGACCCCGTGAGCGACGTGACCCTGCCTCGTCGAGAGGGGCAAGCCCCCACGCGCGGCTGGCACCGCTGGGGGCTCTCGCTGCTGGTGGTCCTGCTGCTGCTGGTGCTGTTCGAGGGTGGCCACCGCTGGCTGGAGTCGCGCAGCCAGGCGCCGCTGTTCCGGGTGATCGTGGCGGGGGAGTCGCTGACCCTGGATGCGCAGGCCCATGCCGACTTCACCCGGGACCTGGCGACGCTCACCGGCGAGGCCCAGGCGCGGCTCGCGGCGCGCATGACGCCCTGGTGGGAGACGCGCCTCGAGGCGGCCTTCGACCCGTTGGCCGCGGCGGTGCCCGGCTATCTGGACTGGTACTTCTCCGCGCCGGGCAGCTACCAGCGGCTCGCCGTGGCCCTGGTCGGCGACCTGGACGGGTGGCTGGACGAACAGCTCCACGAGCGGCTGGTGGTTCCCAGCGGCCTGGAGGCGGCGCTGGTCCAGCTCCAGGCGGACTACCCGGAACGCCTGGCCCGCGAGCAGCAGGCGATGGCCGAGGGCCTGGCCGCCACGCTTCACGAGCGCTATGCCCCGCGCCAGGTGGCCGCCGAGCCGGGGGAGGGCGAGAGCCCCGCCCTCGATCTGGACGCCGTGCTGCAGCACGCCCTCGATGAGGGCCTGGATCGTTCGCGATGGAGTGCAGCGGCGGTGGGGGGAAGCGGCGTGGGGTTGGTGGCGGGCCGCGCCCTGGCCGGGCGGCTGGGAGCCGGCGCAGCCGTGCAGGGCAGCCGCATGGCGCTGCGCAGCCTCGCGCTGCGTCTTGGGACCGGCGCCGCGCTCCCTGGCCAGCGGCGGGGCGGCGGCGGTAGCCATCTCGCCAACCGGCCCGGGGGCCGTGGTGGTGGGCACGCTGACCACGGCCGCGACCCTGGCCGGCATCGCCGGCAGCGAATACGCCTTGCTCAAGGGGCAGGAGGCACGCTATCGCCCGGCCATGGAGGCGCAGCTGCAGGAGGCCCTCGACGAGGCCCGTGCGGCTCTGGCCCTGAGCCTCGAGGCCGCCACCGTTGCCATGGCCCGCGACATGGAGGCGCGGGTGAATCGCGTAGTTTCGCCGGATGGTGCGACGGAAGAGGTGGGCAACGAGGCGACGCCCGAGGCCTACCGTATCCTTGGCAGGTGGGGCGTAACGGCCCCAGGATGCCTACCGTCTCCCGCCAAGGTCGGGATACACTCGATGTTCGCGAACCGGACGCCCTGACTCATGCCCGTTGATCTTCAAGCCCTCTATCCCAAGCTGGTCCACCTGATGCTGGACACGGTCTTCGTGGTCGACAGGGACAACCAGATCGTGTTCGTGAGCGATGCCTGTGAGGCACTGCTCGGTTACCGTGCCGACGAGCTGACGGGGACGACGATCACGAACTACATGCATCCGGACGATCTGGCGGCCTCTCTGGCCTCCATCACCCGGGTCATGAAGGGACAGTCCCACATCGATTTCCGTAACCGCTATATCCGCAAGGATGGCGGTATCGTTCATATCCTGTGGTCTGCCCGCTGGTACGAGGAGGAGGGGGTGCGGATCGGTGTCGCCCGGGATGTGACGGCCCTGAGGCAGGCCGAGGACGAATTGCGCTACCTCGCCCATCATGATGCGCTCACGGGGCTGACCAACCGCTCGCTGTTCTATGATCGGCTGGAATCGGCGCTGCATGCGGCCCACCGCCATCAAAGCGGCCTGGCGCTGCTGTTTCTGGATCTCGATGACTTCAAGCGCATCAATGATGCCCACGGCCATGCGGTGGGGGATCGTGTGATCTGCTCGGTGGCACGACGGCTGGAAGGCTGCGTGCGAGAGACGGACACGGTGGCGCGGATGGGCGGCGATGAATTCACCGTCCTGTTGACGGACATCCACTCGACGGATGCCGTCTCCAGGAAGGTGGAGCAGATTCTCGCGGTCCTTTCCCAGCCCCTGGGCGGTGAACTGGACGGGATCGCGCCCTCTTGCAGTATCGGCGTGGCCTGTTATCCCTACGACGGGGAGGATGCCGACACCCTGCTGAGCCATGCGGATGGCGACATGTACCGGATCAAGAGGCACCGCTCGGCCGCTCGGTGACGAGCGGCCAGGCCAGTCAAGCGCCGTGCAGGCGCCTATGCAGGTCGCGGATTCGCTCGGCGAAGGCCGGCACCGGCCCCTCGACCACGGCATCGGGCACCACCTGCCGGATCGGCAGCGGCGCCACCGGCGCCGGCGAAGCGCCGATCTCCCCAAGCCAACCGATGAGCTGCTCCGACGAGCTGGCATAGACGATCCGCCCCAGACCCACCCAGCCGTGGGCCGCCGCGCACATGGGGCAGTGCTCGCCGGAGGTATAGACGGTGGCCCGCGCCCGCTGCTCGGGCGTCAGGTGCTCCGCGGCCCAGCGTGCCAGGAAGAACTCCGGGTGCTGGGTAGCGTCGCCGCCGGCCACGTGGTTATGGTCTTCCGCCAGCACCTCGCCATCCCCGCTCACCAGTACCGAGCCGAACGGCTCATCCCCCGCCTCCAGCGCCTGCTCCGCCAGCGCCACGCAGCGTTCCAGGTAGGCCATATCCTTCTCGTCGATCATCGTCCGGGCTCCTTGGGTTTCCGAGTGAGCCACCAGCATACTCCCAACGCGCCGTTGGCCAACCGAAGCTCACTGAGCTAGGCTGGGTGCATTACAAACGGAAACAGCTCGGCAACAGGGCTGACCCAGGGAGCAGGGAAGGCGACATGGCAGCGACACCCACTGACTTTTCATCGACCGTCCGGCATGGCTGCGGGAAATGGCAGAACGCCGTTTCCCGCAGCCATACCGGTTTTTCTGTGGCCGCTTTCGACCCTGAGCGGACATGTCGGAAAATGCAGCAAGCACGTTCATTAGGGATGTTTAGCACGCACAATTATTGGTGTTATACTACCGCGCTATAATCAGTGTTTTAGTGGGTTAGGTATAGGGTCTCAACAATTTAAACACGCTTGGACATTGGGTAGGGAACAGAAGGTATGCAGTTCATCACCAACGGCCCTGACATACCAGATGCACTCGTGCAAGCGCACGAGGAAGGTCGAGTGGTGTTTTTCTGTGGAGCCGGAATATCTTACCCCGCCGGGCTTCCTGGTTTTAAAGGCTTGGTAGAGAAAATCTATCGCGAATGCGGAACTACTTTTTCTGAGATTGAAAAAGAGGCTTTTGATCGTGGTCAGTTTGACGCAACGCTTGATCTACTAGAGCATCGTCTACCTGGCCAGCGGTTAACAGTTCGCCGTGCCTTAGCAAAGGCCCTGAAACCAAAGCTCCGACGTAAAGGAGCCATCGATACGCAAGCGGCATTATTGTGCCTTGCCGGTAGTCGAGATGGCGCATTGCGGATGGTGACAACTAACTTCGATAGTATCTTTAATGTGGCGGCAAAACGTACGGGGCAGACATTGCAATCCTATGCTGCCCCGATGTTGCCAATTCCTAAAAACAGTCGCTGGAACGGACTGGTGTATCTTCATGGTCTGCTACCTAATAAGGAAGATGACACTTCGCTGAACCGCTTAGTTGTCACCAGCGGTGATTTTGGTTTGGCCTATCTCACAGAACGCTGGGCGGCACGTTTTGTCAGTGAGTTGTTTCGCAACTATGTGGTCTGCTTCGTGGGCTACAGCATCAATGACCCGGTTCTTCGCTATATGATGGATGCGTTGGCGGCGGACCGTATGCTAGGCGAGGTGACACCACAAGCCTGGGCATTGGGCGACTGCGAGCCTGGTGAGGAACACCGGAAGAGCATTGAGTGGGGAGCTAAAGGTGTTAGGCCAATTCTCTATGAAGTGCCTACTGGCACTCATGATCACTCTGGGTTGCACAAAACTCTGCATGCTTGGGCAGAAACTTATCGCGATGGAGTACAGGGTAAAGAGGCTATAGTCGTCAAACATGCCTTAACTCAGCCTCAGGCAAGCACCCAGCAGGACGATTTTGTCGGCCGAATGCTGTGGGCTTTGTCAGATAAGTCCGGATTGCCCGCAAAACGCTTCGCTGACTTCAATCCCGCTCCCTCATTAGATTGGTTATTAGAATCATTTGCTCATGAGAATTTCGAGCACAGCGATTTGGCTCGCCTTGGTGTGCCTCCGCGTGACGAAGTTGACGCCAAATTATGCTTTAGCTTAGTTCGCCGTCCTGCTCCCTATGATCGTGCACCGCCGATGCTGTTAGTTTCTGGTGGTGTTTCCGGTAGCCAATGGGATGAGGTCATGTTTCAACTGGCTCGCTGGCTTACGCGCCACCTAAATGATCCAAGACTTGTTATATGGATTGCGGAGCGAGGTGGACAGTTGCACGATCGTTGGTCGTGGCTGATCGAGAATGAGTTAGATCGTTTCTTCAAATTGGAACAGGAGGGTAACACGTCCGAGCTTGACGAAATACGATCACAAGCCCCAATGGCTATTCCCAGTCCGTTGATGAAGACGTTTTGGAGGCTTTTGCTGAGTAGCCGAGTGAAATCGCCATGGCACAATTCTGACCTGTATCACTGGCAAAGCCGATTAAAGAGAGAGGGTCTCACTACCACGCTGCGTCTGGAACTTCGCGAGTTATTAAGTCCCAAAGTGGCGTTTAAAAAACCGTTTCGCTGGAATGGCAATGACTCGAGCATAGATGATGAACCCTCTCATATTAGGCAATTAGTAGACTGGGAGCTTGTTTTGGCCGCTGACCATGTGCATTCAGCATTGCAGGACATGGCCGACCCGCAGTGGACATCAGCTCTACCACTCTTGTTGGAGGATTTTCAGCAACTACTGCGTGATGCGCTGGATGTGTTACGGGAGGTGGGAGAAGCCAACGATCAGAGCGACAGATCGCACTGGGATTTACCATCTATATCGCCTCACTGGCAAAACCGTGGGTACCATGATTGGGTAAGCTTGATTGAATTGCTCCGTGATTCGTGGCTGGCTCTGCATGCAAGTGACAATGCTCGTAGTACACGTATCGCACAAGCTTGGTTCGATTTTCCGTACCCTACTTTCAAGCGTCTGGCACTATTTGCAGCCAGCCAGGATAACAGTATACAACCTAGGCAATGGGTGGAGTGGCTTTTGTCCGATGGTGCTTGGTGGCTCTGGTCCACTGAAACCGGACGAGAAGTTTATCGGCTGTTAGTTCTGAAAGGGCGGTTGTTGGATGGAACTCCCCAAGAGCGTCTGGAGGTAGCCATCTTGGCTGGCCCTCCTCGCGAGATGTACAGAGATGATTTAGAGCATGATCGATGGCAGGACTTGTTAGCTCACTCCGTCTGGCTGCATCTTGCCAAACTAAATTCGTCTGGGCTTGCTCTTGGCGAAGCTGCAGCAATACGGTTGGCGGAAATATCCAATGCTTTCCCGCAGTGGCAATTGGCGGCTAACGAGAGTGATGAATTCTCACACTGGATGAGTGGCACCGGTGATCCTGACTACGAGGACAAACGAGACGTAGATATTGCCCCTCGCAAACGAAAGGAGCTGGTAAAATGGCTATCAAAACCAGTTCCCGAAAGACGACCATTCTACGAAGATACGTGGCGTGATGTTTGCCGCACCCGCTTCTTTCACAGCATTGGCGCCTTATATGATTTGTCTCAAAGAGGAGAATGGCCAACCGAGCGCTGGAGAGAAGCCCTTCAGGTATGGGCGGAAGATAGCTTGGTATCACGTGCTTGGCGATACATTCCACCATTGGTACAGGCTATGCCTGATGCCGTAATAAAAGAAATTGCTCACAGCATTACCTGGTGGTTGGAAAAGGCATCAAAGGACGTAGATCGACACGAAGATATTTTACTGAACCTATGCGGCCGTGTACTAGCGCTAGACATTGATGCTGGCACAGGGGGGCGCAACGGCCAACCGTTCCATCAGCCTGTTATGGAGGCCATTAATCATCCGGTTGGGCATGTCACTCAAGCCATCATCAATTTGTGGTTCAAGCAAAATCCGAACGACAACGATTTGCTTCCTGCAAATATTAAGCCCTTCTTTACCTCTCTTTGTAATATTCAGGTAGTCCGATTCCGCCACGGCCGTGTTCTCCTTGGGTCGAGACTAATCGCACTATTCCGCGTGGATCGGATCTGGACAGAGCAACATTTGCTACCTCTTTTCAGTTGGGGCAATCTCACGGAGGCAAAGGCCGTTTGGGAGGGTTTTCTTTGGTCGCCGCGCTTGTATCAACCTTTGTTGATCGAAATCAAACAGCAGTTACTCGATAGCGCAAATCATTACACCGATCTTGGCGAGCATCGCCAGCAGTTCGCTGCCTTCCTGACTTACGTTGCATTAGGCCCGGCCGAGGGATACACTGTAGATGAGTTCCGTGCTGCTATTGGTTCATTACCACAAGAGGGGCTGGAAAAGTGCGCCCAAGCATTATCGCAAGCGTTAAAGGGTGCCGGCGAGCAACGTGAGGATTATTGGAAAAATCGTGCTCAACCTTTCTGGCAGAAAATTTGGCCAAAGTCTCGCGACCTCGCCACCCCGAGAATTGCAGAGTCGCTAGCGCGTTTGGTGATTGCTGCTCGAGGTGAGTTCCCCGCGGCCTTGGCTGCAGTGTTTGACTGGTTACAGCCAATAGAACATCCTCATTATGTCGTTCGTCAGTTGCATGGATCCGGTCTGTGCAGCAGGTTCCCCAACGATGCCTTGCTGTTGCTAAATGTGCTGATTTCTGAACAGCAATGGGCACCCCGTGAGTTGGGTCAATGCTTGGACGAGATAGCTCAAGCCGGGCCACAGCTTGCACGAGACGCCCAATACCAGCGATTATATGAGTACTTCCGTATGCGCCGGCAGTGATGGTGATGAAAGTATGGGATTGTAAACATCAGGGTCTAACAACAAATACTGTCAGGCTGGTTCTTCGCTTTGCTACTAATCAGCCAAAAATACGGGCGTTAGTCGTAAAGAGAGATTGAACTGTGAGCACGTAAAAAATAGAGCAGCTCAAGTGGGTATGCGGAGGTTTTGCGGGGATCTGTCTAGCCTTTTTCTGACTATTTTGGGTGCTAAGTGGCTATTCAAAATTTATCGTGCGCTCAGACCCGTAGCCGTCGAGTAGGCGACAGACCTCCTTGCTGAGGTGGTCAAATGAGAGATAGGCACTCAACGGTAGCCATGCGTACTTCATCTGCCGCC
>NZ_QGTM01000011.1 GCF_003182195.1 Halomonas sp. A11-A | reverse complement strand
CCAGGTAGCTGCCATCGGAGAGCGTGGCGAACCGCGCCACGCCCATGTCGATGCCCACAGCCCCGCCAATCGGCGCCGGCACCGCGACCTCACGCTCAGTCTGGATCGAGACGAACCATCGCCCCGCCGACTGGCTGACGGTGACGTTCTTGACCGCTCCCAGTACCTCGCGGCTCTTGCGGAAACGTAGCCAACCCAACTTGGGTAGGTAGAGCCGCCGATTGCCCTGGTCGAGCCGGATCTGCTTGGGATCGGGGTAGCGGAAGCTGTCACGCTGACCCTTCCTCTTGAAGCGCGGGAAGTCCGCCCGCTTGGCGAAGAAGTTGGCATAGGCGCGATCGAGATCCTTCAACGACTGCTGGAGCGGGTGGGTCGGCCCATCCTTGAGCCATGGCGTGTCGTCGCTGTTACGCCAGCCGGTAAGTTGCTTGCACAAGGCCGCATACCCCAACTTCTTCTCACCGGCTGCATACCGCTCCTTTTGCAACGCCAGCCCTCGGTTGAACACGTACCGTGCCATGCCGGCAAACTGGCGCATTTTCCGCACCTGCTCGCCGTTGGGCATCAGTTCGTATTTGAAGGCTTGGAGGCGTTGCATAGTGACCCGAAGCTGTATTTATATCCAGTAGTATAGGGCGCCTGAGGCGCCCGCGCTATCCTTCCTCGGCCTGAAGTGCCGAGGCTTGTCGCGCTTTTTGGTCAAGGCCGAGCCGAATGGGGGGGGCTGCCCCCCGTTGCCTCAGCGCCGGGTCGCGTCGTAGCCCAGGTCGGCGCCGCGGCTCTCGTCGCTGCGGCGGCGCACGCTGCCACGCTTGCGGTTCTCCTCCTCACACACCTCGTCCTTGCCGCCGCACACCTCGCAGCCCTCCTTGAGGCCGAGCTGGTTGAGGCCGCCGCAGGAGCCGGCGATGGGCTTGCGGCCGAGGATCACCCCCACGGCCATGGCGGCCATGATCAGCAGCATGAAGGCAAAGGCAATAATCCAGACGGTCATGACATTCTCCTTTCTCAACGCCCGGGCTCAGCGGTCGAGCAGCGGCTCGAGGGCAGATCCGGTATGGATTTCGATTCCCTGTGGGGTGAGGACCACAAGGCGCGCCGGGTGTTCCAGGGTGTCGTCCTGGGCGGCGGCGAGCAGCTCCCACGCCAGGCGATGGGCGGCCTCGGCGCTGGGCGCCACCGCGCTGACCGCGAGCACGCGACCCGCGGCCGAGGCCTCGATGGCGGCGGGCTCCGGCACGGCGCGGTGCACCAGGGCGGCATCCTGCAGGCGCAGGACGTGCGTCTCCGCCTCGCCGGCCCCGCTGCGCGGCAGACGCACACGCCAGGGATGACGCCCGGCCATGCCGCGGGCCCGCAGCACGCCGCCAAGCTCCACCATGGCATTGGCGATGCCGAACTCGTCGAGCACCCGGAACAGGCGATCCACGGCCAGGACCCGAAGCTGCTCGCGCAGCGTCTCGCCCACGGCGTCGGGCACCTGCGCACCGGGAAGCGGCGGTAACGATGGTGTCACAACCCCTTGTAGAAACGCCAACTCACTGTCGAGGCTGACCAGTTCACCCTGGATGGCGGCCTCGACCAGGGCGGACTCGCCCTCGCCCAGGTCGCCATTCAGCGTGATGTGATAGCCGGTGCCGAGGGCCACCCCCTCGAGCTGAAACCACTCCCCCTGCTGACGACAGCCCACCAGCAGAGCCAGTGGCATCAGCAGGGCGAATAGAATGAGGGCTGGCCGCATGGCCAGCCCCGGGTATCGCCTCGCGGCGAGGGAGATCATCCGCCGAAGTCGTCCAGCAGGATGTTCTCCTCCTCCACCCCGAGATCGAGCAGCATCTTGATCACCGAGGCGTTCATCATGGGCGGCCCGCACATGTAGTACTCGCAGTCCTCCGGTGCCGGATGGTCCTTGAGGTACATGTCGTAGAGGACGTTGTGGATGAAGCCGGTGGGGCCATCCCAGTTGTCCTCGGGCTGCGGGTCGGAGAGCGCCAGGTGCCACTCGAAGTTGTCGTACTCCTCCGCCAGCTTGTCGAACTCCTCGTTGTAGAAGGTCTCGCGCCAGGAGCGCGCGCCGTACCAGAACGAGATCTTGCGCTTGGTCTTGAGGCGCTTGAGCTGGTCGAAGATGTGGCTGCGCATCGGCGCCATGCCCGCACCGCCGCCGATGAAGACCATCTCGGCATCGGTGTCCTTGGCGAAGAACTCGCCGAAGGGCCCCATCACGGTGACCTTGTCACCCGGCTTCAGGCTGAAGACGTAGGTGGACATCACGCCCGGCGGATGGTTGGTGTTGGGCGGCGGCGTGGCGATACGGATGTTGAACTTGAGGATGCCCTTCTCTTCCGGGTAGTTCGCCATAGAGTAGGCGCGGATGACTTCCTCGTTGTTCTTGTGGCGGATCTTGAAGAGGTCGAACTTCTCCCAGTCGCTCCGGTACTCCTCCTCGATGTCGAAGTCGGAGAAGGAGATATCGTAGGGGGGGGCCACCAGCTGCACGTAGCCGCCGGCGCGGAAGTCGACGTTCTCACCCTCGGGGAGCCTGAGGTTGAGCTCCTTGATGAAGGTGGCGACGTTGGGGTTGGAGATGACCTCGCACTCCCACTTCTTGACGCCGAAGACCTCCTCGGGCACCTCGATCTTCATGTCCTGCTTCACCGGCACCTGGCAGGAGAGGCGCCACCCCTCCTTCTTCTCGCGCATGGTGAAGTGGGACTCCTCGGTGGGCAGGATGGCGCCGCCACCCTCTATCACGCGGCACTTGCACTGGGCGCAGGAGCCGCCGCCGCCGCAGGCGGAGGAGAGGAAGATGCCGTTGGCCGCCAGGGTGTTGAGCAGCTTGCCGCCGGCCTGGGTGGTCAGGGTATGCTCGGGGTCGCCGTTGACCTCGATGGTCACGTCCCCGGTGCTGACGAGCTTGCTGCGAGCGGCCAGGATCACCAGTACCAGGCCGATGACGACCACGGTGAACATGACCACGCCGAGCAAGATGACGGATGTATCAACCATGTCGGTTTCCTATTGCTTCACGTTGTCTGGACCCCGGCGGCACAGCCGGCCGCCGGGAGAGCACGACCTGCCTCAGAGCTGGATGCCGGAGAAGGACATGAAGCCCAGCGACATCAGACCCACGGTGATGAAGGTGATGCCCAGGCCCTGCAGGGCGCCGGGAACGTCGCTGTACTTCAGCTTCTCGCGGATACCGGCCAGGGCGGTGATGGCCAGCGCCCAGCCAACGCCGGAGCCGAGGCCATAGACCACGGACTCGCCAAAGTTGTAGTTACGCTCGACCATGAACAGCACGCCACCGAGGATGGCGCAGTTCACGGTGATCAGCGGCAGGAACACGCCCAGCGCGTTGTAGAGCGCGGGCACGTACTTGTCGAGGAACATCTCGAGGATCTGCACCAGCGCGGCGATGACGCCGATGTAGCTGAGCAGGCCCAGGAAGGAGAGGTCGATGTTCTCGGCGCCGCTGATGCCGGTCCAGGTCAGGGCCCCTTCCGCCAGCAGCAGGTTGAAGACCAGGTTGTTGACCGGCACGGCGATGGTCAGCACCACGATCACGGCGATACCGAGGCCGAAGGCCGCGGAGATCTTCTTGGACACCGCCAGGAAGGTACACATGCCCAGGAAGAACGCCAGGGCCAGGTTCTCGACGAAGACCGAGGCAACGAACAGGCTCAGATAGTGTTCCATGTTACACCGCCTCCTTCGGTTCGGTGTTGTGCTTCATCTTGAACTCGTTCTCCTCGATCTGCTCCGGGTTCACGGCACGCAGCACCCAGATGATCAGACCGATGATGAAGAACGCGGAGGGCGGCAGCAGCAGCAGGCCATTGGGGACGTACCAGCCACCGTTCTGCACGGTCTCGAGCACGGTGAAGCCGAACACGCTGCCGGAGCCGAACAGCTCACGGAAGAAGCCCACGGTCATCAGGATGAAGCCGTAACCAATGCCATTGCCGATGCCGTCGAGGAACGACAGCCCCGGACTGTTCTGCATGGCGAAGCCTTCCGCACGCCCCATGACGATGCAGTTGGTGATGATCAGGCCGACGAACACCGAGAGCTGCTTGGACATCTCGTAGGCGTACGCCTTGAGCACCTGATCCACCACGATCACCAGCGAGGCGATGATGGTCATCTGCACGATGATGCGGATGGACGAGGGAATATGGTGACGGATCAGCGACACGAACAGGTTCGAGAAGGCCGTCACGAAGATCACTGCAAGGGTCATGACCAGCGACACGCTCATGCTGGTCGTTACCGCCAGCGCGGAGCAGATGCCGAGCACCTGCAGCGCGATGGGGTTGTTCTTGAAGACCGGCGCCGTGAGGACGCTCTTGGTTGATGCATCCGCCATGATCAGGCTCCTTCCGCTTCGAGTTCGACGTCGGCGTCCTGGGCGTCTTCCTGATCGACGCCGCTGCGGAACTTGGCCAGGTAGTTGCCGAAGCCTTCCGGACCCAGCCAGAACTGCAGCATGTTGTTGACGCCATTGGCGGTCAGGGTGGCACCGGAGAGGCCGTCGACCTCGTGGTCACCGCTGCCGCTGCCCTTGGCCACGCGGATGGCAGGGGTCAGGTCGCCTTCGCTGTCGAAGACCTGCTTGCCTTTCCACTGAGCCTGCCAGCGCGGGTTGTTGACCTCGGCGCCGAGACCGGGGGTCTCGCTGTGCTCGAAGTAGGTGATGCCGACGATGGTGTTGCCGTCACCTTCCACCGAGAGGAAGCCGCGCATCAGACCCCACAGGCCCTGGCCACGGATGGGCAGGATGATCTGCTCGGGCTGGTCGGGATCGCCCACCAGGTAGACGGTGGCGAAGTTCTCGACGCGGCCCAGGCCGGCCGGATCGCGCTCGCCGGACAGGGTCCGCGACGCCGCCGGATCACGCCGCGCCTCGAAGCCATCGAAGGTCTCCGGGTCGTGCTGGTCGGAGTACTCGCCGGTGCGCAGGTCGACGACCCGCGGGGTGATCTCGCGGAAGGCCGCTTCCACGTCCATGCCGGGCTCATAGAGATTGGCGACGCGCAGGATATTGGTCTTGCGGTCCAGCTCCTGGTTGAGCTGCTGCATGGGACGCAGCGCCACCGCGGCGGTGGAGACGATGACCGAACACACGATGCAAAGTGCGAACGCCACCGTCAGGATCTTCTTGATGGAGTTGTTGCTCTGTGCCATCAGGCAGTCTCCTCGGCCGGTGCACCGGTACGCAGCTTGCGGCGCTTGATGTTGGCCTGAACAAAGAAGTGATCGATGAGCGGCGCAAACAGGTTGGCGAACAGGATCGCCAGCATGATCCCCTCGGGGAACGCCGGGTTCACCACGCGGATCAGCACGGTCATCACACCGATCAGCACGCCGAACAGCAGGCGGCCCTGGTTGGTCATGGAGGCGGACACCGGGTCGGTGGCCATGAACACCATGCCGAAGGCGAAGCCGCCCACCACCAGGTGCCAGTACCAGGGCATGGCGAACATCGGGTTGGTGTCGGAGCCGATCAGGTTGAACAGCGCACTGGTCGCCACCATGCCGAGGAAGACCCCGAGCATGATTCGCCAGGAGGCGATCTTCGTCCACAGCAGCACCGCCGCGCCGATCAGGATCGCCAGGGTCGACACCTCACCCACGGAGCCGGGCATGAAGCCGAGGAAGGCGTCCCACCAGCTGTAGGTGCTGGTCAGGGCGGCCATGCCATCCTGGAAGGCGATGGAGAGCGCGGTCGCCCCGGTGAAGCCGTCGGCCGCCACCCATACCGCATCCCCGGAGATCTGCGCCGGGTAGGCGAAGTAGAGGAAGGCACGGCCGGTCAGCGCCGGGTTGAGGAAGTTCTTGCCGGTACCGCCGAAGATCTCCTTGCCGATCACCACGCCGAAGGTGATGCCGAGCGCCACCTGCCACAGCGGAATGGTGGCCGGCAGGATCAGGGCATAGAGCACGGAGGTGACGAAGAAGCCCTCGTTGACCTCGTGGCCGCGCTTGACCGCGAACAGCACCTCCCAGAAACCACCGACGGCGAAGGTCACCAGGTAGATCGGCAGGAAGTAGGTCGCGCCGAGCACGAAGTTGGCCCACAGGCTGTCCGGGTTGTGGCCGGAGGCCAGCACCATCATGATCGCCTCGCGCCAGCCGCCCATGGAGGCGTAGCCGTCGGCGATGGCCAGGTTGGCCTGCCAGCCCGCCGCCCACATGCCGAAGAACATCGCCGGGAAGGTGCACAGCCACACCGTGATCATGATGCGCTTCAGGTCGACGCCGTCACGCACGTGGGCGGTGGTCTTGGTCACGCTGGGGGGGGAGTAGAAGATGGTGTCCACCGCCTCGTAGAGGGGGTAGAACTTCTCGTACTTGCCACCCTTGTGGAAGTGCGGCTCGAGATTATCGAGTGTCTGTCGAATCGACATGATCAGGCCTCTTTCTCGATCAGGGTGAGGTTATCACGCAGGATGGGACCGTATTCGTACTTGCCCGGGCACACGTAGGTGCAAAGGGCGAGGTCCTCTTCATCCAGCTCCAGACACCCGAGCTGCATGGCAGTCTCGATGTCGCCGACGATCAGCGAGCGCAGCAGCTGCGTGGGCAGGATATCCAGCGGCATCACCTCCTCGTAGACGCCCACCGGCACCATGGCCCGCTCGGAGCCATTGGTGGAGGTGGTCGGCGCGTAATCCTTGAGGCCGGTGAACTTGGACAGGTAGATGCCCAGCACCGAGTGGCGGTTGACACCCGGCGACAACCAGCCCATGAAGACGCGCTTGTTGCCTTCCTCGAGCAAGCTGAACTGGTTATGGAAGCGGCCCAGGTAGCGCAGGCGGCCCTCGCAGGCGAAGCCAGAGAAGACCGAACCGGAGATCACGCGAGTATCATCCGGCTCGACCACCTCGCCGGCCAGCAGCTCCTCGGTGCTGGCCCCGATGCGGGTACGCAGCAGGCGCGGCTTCTCGGCGCGCGGGCCGCCCACACCAACGATGCGGCTGACATCCAGCTTGCCCTCGGCGAACAGCTTGCCGAACGCGATCACGTCCTGGTAGCCGATGTGCCACACGCGCTTGTGCAGGCCCACGGGCGAGAGGTAGTGGATATGGGTGCCGACGAGACCGGCCGGGTGCGGGCCACCGAACTCCTCGACCTGGACACCCTTGACGTCGCCACCGGGAATCCGGGCGCCCGGCGCCGTGCACAGGTAGACCTTGCCGTCGGTCAGGCGAGCCAGCACCTTGAGGCCATCCTCGAACGCCTGGGGCTGCTCATTGATGATCTTGGCGGGATCGGGGCACAGCGGGTGGGTATCGACGGCGGTGACGAAGATGTCGGACGGCTTGCTGTCGATGGCGGGGGTGCGCGAGTAGGGACGGGTGCGCAGCGCGGTCCACAGGCCAGACTCGACCAGCTGGTCGACCACCGCCTGACGCTCCAGGCCTTCCAGGCCATCACGCCCGTGGGCCTTGAATTCGACGGCCTCCTCGGTCTCATCGACCTTGATCACCACCGAGAGCAGGCGACGCTTCTCGCCCCGGTTGATGGCGATCACCTCGCCGCCAGCCGGCGCGGTGAAGCGCACACCATCAATCTTCTTGTCGGTAAAGAGAAGTTGGCCCAGCTTTACCTTGTCTCCCTCCCGGACCTCCATGGTCGGCTTCATGCCGACGTAGTCGGTGCCCAGGACCGCCACGTGACGCACCGGGCGCGCATCCTCGATGCGCTGCTCGGGCGCCCCCGCGATGGGGAGATCCAGGCCTTTCTTGACTTCGATCATAGTCTCGCCCAGTTGATGGATCGGATATACGAAGGAAAGGGGTTCGAATGGATTCGAATTCTTGTCGTGTCAGTACGTTACCAGTCGGGCCCGAGCCAGGCTCGGACCACCCCGAAAAATCCCCGGTATTATAAAGACAAGGCCGGGCGTTGACCACCTGAGCGAAGGTCGCAAGGCGTGACCCGAGGCAAGGGAAAAAATGCCGCAGCCTGGCAGGCCGCCACCCCCACCAGAAACAGACCCCCCCGCCGGAGCGTCTCCGGCGGGGGGGGTCGGTCGAGCGGTGGACTCGCCTCAGGCGCCGGCGCGCGGCAGCTTGAGGAAGTGCACGTTGGACATGTACTGCAGGATGCGCACCACCTGGCAGCTGTAGCCGAACTCGTTGTCGTACCAGACGTAGAGCACGACATTCTTGCCATTGGCGATGGTCGCCTTGGCGTCGACGATGCCGGCGTGACGGTTGCCGACGAAGTCGGTGGAGACCACCTCGGGGGAGTCGACGTAGTCGATCTGCTTCTGGAACGGGGAGTCCAGGGACATGCGACGCAGGAAGTCGTTCAGCGCCTCGGCGTCGGTCTCCTTCTCCAGGCGCAGGTTGAGGATCGCCATGGAGACGTTCGGGGTCGGCACGCGGATGGCGTTGCCGGTCAGCTTGCCGGCCAACTCCGGCAGCGCCTTGGCCACCGCCTTGGCAGCGCCGGTCTCGGTCAGCACCATGTTGAGCGGTGCGCTGCGGCCGCGACGGTCGCCCTTGTGGTAGTTATCGATCAGGTTCTGGTCGTTGGTGTAGGCGTGCACCGTCTCGACGTGGCCATGCTCGACGCCGAACTCGTCGTTGAGCACCTTGAGCACCGGCACGATAGCGTTGGTGGTGCACGACGCCGCGGAGATGATGCGGTCATCAGCGCTCAGGTCATCGTGGTTGATGCCGTAGACGATGTTCTTGATATCGCCCTTGCCCGGCGCGGTGAGCAGCGCCTTGGAGGCGCCCTTGCACGCCAGGTGCTGACCGAGGCCAGCCTCGTCGCGCCAGATGCCGGTGTTATCGACCACTACGGCGTTATCGATGCCGTAGGCGGTGTAGTCGACCTCCTGGGGCGAATCGGCGTAGATCACCTGGATGACGTTGCCGTTGGCGGTGATGGTGCGCGCCTCGGTGTCGACGCTGATGGTGCCGTCGAAGGGGCCGTGGACGGAGTCGCGGCGCAAGAGGCTGGCGCGCTTCTCGAGATCCTTGGCGATGTCGCCGCGACCGCGCACGACGATGGCGCGCAGGCGCAGCAGGTTGCCGCCACCGGCCTTCTCCACCAGCACCCGAGCCAGGATGCGACCGATGCGGCCGAAGCCGTAGAGCACGACATCCTTGGGCTCGCCGTTGTTGCCGGCGGGGTCGTGCTTGTCGACGATCTCGGCCAGCTCCTTGCGCAGGAAGGCCACGGCATCGCCGCCGCCCTGCTTCTTGAAGGCCACGCCCAGCTTGCCGACATCGACGTGGGCCGGGCCCAGGTTGAGCTCGCCCATGGCCTGGACCAGCGGGAAGGTGTCGCCTACGGAGAGCTCGGTACCCTCGACCTTACGCACGAAGCGGTGGTCCTTCAGGATGCGAATCACGCTGCGGTTGAAGAGCGACCGCCCGTAAAGGGTGGTGACCACGTTGTTGTGACGGTAGAGCCTACCGATCATCGGGATCATCTGCTCGGCAAGCGCCTGGTTGTCGTGCCATTCCTGAAAGACGGTATCGGAGGGTTGCTGACTCACGTGCGGCCTCACTGTGGAGTTAAAGGGTCGCCGCCATTATCCGGAGCCCGCTCCCGGGGTCAATCGCAGGATGGTCGCAGCCCCTGTAGCGGCATTACAGGAAGGCCCCGCTCGACTACAAACCGGCGGCCGGCCGGGATCTGCTATCATGCGCCTTTTCCAAGCCCGTCCATCAGCCGACCGACGTGACCATGCCCAACTTCTCGCCGCTGGACCCGCCGCGCCCTGAGGGTGTGCGCGACACCCTCTACTGGCAGGCCCCCCAGGGCAGCGCCGCCGCCCTGGCCCTGGCGCGCCTGGCCGAGGATGCCCCGCTGTTGGTGATCACCACCGACACGGCCCAGGCGCTACGCCTGGAGAACGAACTGGCCTTCTACAGCCGGGTGCCGGTACTGCCCTTCCCCGACTGGGAGACGCTGCCCTACGACAGCTTCTCGCCCCACCAGGACATCGTCTCGGCGCGGCTGCGCACCCTGCGTCGGCTGCAGGACGGCGAGCACGGCATCGTGCTGGTGCCGATCAATACGCTGATGCAGCGGCTGCCGCCGGTTGAGTACATTGCCGGGCGGGTGCTCACCCTGGAGGTGGGCCAGCGACTCGACCGCGAGCGCTTCCGGGAAGCGCTCTCCCGGGCCGGCTACCGGGCGGTGGAGACCGTCTTTGAACCCGGCGAGTACGCCCTGCGCGGCGCCATCATCGACCTCTTCCCCATGGGCACCGAGGCGCCGCTGCGCATCGATCTGTTCGATGATGAGATCGACACCCTGCGCCGCTTCGACCCGGACACCCAGCGCAGCCAGGACAAGGCCGAGCGGGTCGACCTGCTGCCGGCCCACGAATACTCGCTGTCGCGCTCCGCCATCGCCTGCTTCCGCGAGGGGTTCGAGACGCTGTTCGACGTCGATCCGCGCCAGTGTCCGCTCTACGTCGACGCCCTCAAAGGCATCCCCTCCCCGGGCCTCGAGCAGTACCTGCCGCTCTTCTTCGAACAGACCGCGACGCTCTTCGAGCACCTGGCCGAGGGTACCCGGGTCGCCCTGCTGCCGGGTGTGCACGCCGCCGCCGAGCGCCACTGGGCGGCCATCGAGAGCCGCTTCGAGAACCTCGGGGTCGACCCCACTCGTCCCCTGCTCCCCCCCCACCGCGCCTTCGTCCCGGTGGCCGAGGTGTTCGGCGCCATCAAGCGCCACCCTCGGGTGGCGCTCACCGAGGAGGCCGACCATCGCCACGCCCTGGTCCCGGCCAGCCAGGCCCCGCCCGAAGTGGGCATCAACGCCCGGGCCCGGGAGCCCCTGGCGGCGCTGTCGAGCTTCCTGGCCCAGCACGCCAGCAGCCGCGTGCTCTTCGTGGCGGAGTCCCGCGGGCGGCGTGAGGCGCTGGAGGAGGCCCTGGCACCGCTGCACCTCGCCCTGCCCCACGTCGACGACTTTGCCGACTTCCTCGCCGGCGAGGCGGCCATGGCGATCACCGAGGGCCAGCTCGAGGCGGGCCTGTGGCTCACTGAGCCCGATCTCGCGGTGATCAGCGAATCCGAGCTCTATGGCGAGGTGGTCCGCCAGAGCCGGCGCCGCGAGAAGGCCACCGACGCCGACGAGCTGGCCATTCGCCACCTCTCGGAGCTGCGCCCCGGCGCGCCGGTGGTGCACCAGTCCCACGGCGTGGGACGCTACAAGGGGCTCGAGACCCTGGAAGCCGGCGGCCAGGCCGCGGAGTTCGTGACCCTGGAGTACGCCGAGGGGGCGCGGCTCTACGTGCCGGTGGGGAGCCTGCACCTGATATCGCGCTATGCCGGCGCCGACGACGAGTTGGCCCCGCTGCATCGCCTCGGCTCCGACCAGTGGGAGAAGGCCAGGAAGAAGGCCGCCGAGAAGATCCGCGACACCGCCGCCGAGCTGCTCGACATCTACGCCCGCCGCGAGGCCCGGGAGGGCTTCGCCTGCGCTGCCCCCGACACCGAGTACGCCCGCTTCGCCGCCGCCTTCCCCTTCGAGGAGACCCCGGACCAGCGCGCCGCCATCGCCGCGGTGATCGACGACATGACCGCCCCACGCCCCATGGACCGCGTGGTGTGCGGCGACGTCGGCTTCGGCAAGACCGAGGTGGCCATGCGCGCCGCCTTCCTGGCGGTCCACTCCGGCCGCCAGGTGGTGGTGCTGGTACCCACCACCCTGCTCGCCCGCCAGCACTTCGAGAACTTCCGCGACCGCTTCGCCGATACCGCGGTCAACATCGAGCTGGTGTCGCGCTTCACCGCCGGCAAGGGGCAGTCGGCCTCCCTCAAGCGCATCGAGGAGGGCCAGGCGGACATCGTCATCGGCACCCACAAGCTGCTCTCGAAGTCCATGAAGCTGCCGAAGATGGGGCTTTTGATCATCGACGAGGAGCACCGCTTCGGGGTGGCCCAGAAGGAGCGCCTCAAGAGCCTGCGCGCCGAGGTGGACATCCTCACCATGACCGCCACGCCCATCCCGCGCACCCTGAACATGGCGATGAGCGGCATCCGCGACCTCTCCATCATCGCCACCCCGCCGGCGCGGAGGCTGTCGGTGAAGACCTTCGTGCAGCGCCGCGAGGAGCCGCTCATCAAGGAGGCGATCCTGCGCGAGATACTGCGCGGCGGGCAGGTCTACTTCCTGCACAACGAGGTCAAGACCATCGAGACCGCCGCCGAGAGGCTGCGGGAGCTGGTGCCCGAGGCGCGGGTCGGGGTGGCCCACGGCCAGCTGCCGGAGCGCGCCCTGGAACGGGTGATGTCGGACTTCTACCACAAGCGCTTCAACGTGCTGGTCTGCTCCACCATCATCGAGACCGGCATCGACGTGCCCAGCGCCAACACCATCCTGATCGAGCGGGCCGACAAGTTCGGCCTGGCCCAGCTGCATCAGCTGCGCGGCCGCGTCGGGCGCAGCCACCACCAGGCCTATGCCTACCTGCTCACGCCGCCGCCCAAGGCGATGACCAAAGACGCCATCAAGCGCCTCGAGGCGATCGGCGCCGCCGAGGACCTTGGCGCCGGCTTCACCCTGGCCAGCCACGACATGGAAATCCGCGGCGCCGGCGAGCTGCTCGGTGAGGAGCAGAGCGGGCAGATGGAGGCGATCGGCTACGGCCTCTACATGCAGATGCTCGACCGCGCCGTGGCCGCCATCCGCGCCGGCAAGACGCCCAACATCGAATCCCCGCTGGATGAAGGGGTCGAGGTCAGCCTCAACCTGCCGGCGCTGATCCCCGACGACTACCTGCACGATGTTCAGCAGCGCCTGGTGATGTACAAGCGCATCAGCAGCGCCACCGACGAGGCCGCGCTCAAGGAGCTGCAGGTGGAGATGATCGACCGCTTCGGCCTGCTGCCGGCGCCGGTCAAGACCCTGCTGCGCCAGACCCGGCTGCGCCAGCGCGCCGAGAGACTGGGCATCGTCAAGCTGGAGGCGGGCCCCGAGCGGGGCCGGGTGATCTTCGGCCCCCATACCGCGGTCGATCCGCTGACCCTGGTGGAGCTGATCCAGCGGGAACCGCAGCGCTACCGCCTCGATGGCGCCGACACCCTGCGCTTCGAGGCGGCCATGGAGCAGGAGGAGGCCCGCTTCCAGGCGGTGGAGCAGCTGCTCGAGACCCTCAACCGCAAGGTCGAGGTGGCCTGAACGCCGCCTCCCAAGCGGCCTCCAAAGCGGCCTCCAAAAGAGTGGCGAACCGCCGCGGCTCAGGGCAATCTATACTGTCGGCAAGGCATCTCATTGCGACCGATAACCGATGGCACCGGGCAGGGAGCGCCCGGCGCCCGTAAAGCGCCCGTAAAAACGGCTGGCCTCGACCCCAGGGTCGGCGCCTCACACGAGAAGAACGACGTTGATGAACACCACGACACTGGCAAGGCGTACCGCCCGCTGCGCCATCACCCTGGGCCTCTCCGCCCTGCTCGCCACCGGCGCCCTGGCCGAGGAGCGCGAGTGGCCGCGAGGCCATTTCCCGCTGCCGGAGGCCGGCAACGTGATCGGTGAGAACTATACGGTCACCGTGCAGGAGGGGGACACCCTGGTCGATCTGGCTCGCACCCACAACGTGGGCTACGAGGCCATCCGCATGGCCAACCCCGACGTCAGCATCTGGGCCCCCTTCGCAGGCACCGAGGTGACGATTCCCAACCAGCACATCCTGCCCGATGCCGAGCGCGAGGGCATCGTCATCAACCTCTCCGAGATGCGGCTCTACTACTACTCCGCCCCGGGGATCGTGGAGACCTACCCGATCAGCGTCGGCCGCGACGGCTTCTCCACCCCGGTGGGCGTGACCCGCACCACCGTCAAGGTGAAGGATCCCCACTGGTCGCCACCCCGCTCCATGCGCGAGGAAGCCGCCGCCCGCGGCGAGCCGCCGCCCGCCGTGGTGCCACCCGGCCCGGACAACCCGCTGGGCCGCCATGCCATCCTGCTGGGCATCCCCAGCTACCTGATCCATGGCACCAACCGTCCCGATGGCGTCGGCATGCGGGCCAGCCGCGGCTGCATCCGCATGTTCCCGGAGGACATCGAGTCGCTCTACGAGCGCGTGCCCAGTGGCACCCGGGTCAACATCATCGACCAGCCCTTCAAGGCCGGCTGGGCGCCGGACGGCACCCTCTACGCCCAGTCATTCCCGCCGCTTGAGGAGAACGAGGCCAGCTTCGAGCCCCTGCTCAACGCCATCGAGACCGTGGCCAGGGCCTTCGGCGACGAGCAGCCGCCGGTGGACTACGCTCGCCTGCGCGAGCTGGTCGAGCAGCCCGACGGCCTGATCGTGTCGCTGCTGCACACCGCGGACGAGGCCCCCACCCCCGCCGCCCCCCCGCTTGAGGTCGATGGCCTCTTCGGCGGCGAGCTCGAGCTCGGCGCGCGGTAATCGCCCGGGACAACCACCCCACCACGAGAAGACCCCGCCGAGGCGGGGTCTTCTCTTGTTGCAGAACCACCGCTGCCCGAGGGCAGCGCCGGCACTCCGGCAGAATTACTTCTGCATGGAGCGCTGGAACATGCGGTTCATTTCGTCGCGGTTCTGCTCGGACATCTGCAGGGCCGCCTGAGCGTCGCGCTGCGCCTGGTTGGCGGTGTTCTGGGCCTGGGTAGCGATGCTGCGAGCTTCGGCAGCGTCGGCCTGTGCGGATTCAGCGGTCTGGCGAACTTCTTCCAGGGCGCTGGTGGAGGCACAGCCAGCCAGAATGGCCAGGGAGGCAGCGGCGGCGGTCAGCTTCAGGGTGGTCTTCAGAGTCATGGTGTTCTCCTTGAGTCTTCCTTGGGTACTGCGTTGGTGATTGCCTGAGATCAGGCTTCCTGCACAAGCAGGCCATCTTGCAGCGACTTGTGCTACTTAGCACAGGAGTCAAACGCTGTTTTATTATAGACAACGGCGCTTGTCCATAGCTTTGATCTTCCCTTACGCAAGTAACAGCCTAGCGGATCACGACGCGGGTGCCAATGCCGATCAGCGAGGCGAGCCGTTCGATCTGCTCATCGGTCACCGCCACACACCCCTGGGTCCAGTGAAACTGCTGGTGAACGTCGGGGTCGCCCTTGCCGATGCCGTGGATGCCGATGAAGCCGCCGAGCGCCGTCTGCTGGGGTGGATAGCCGTGCTGCCGGTAGTAGTCGAAGTAGTGGTCGTAGTCCTGCTGGGTGAAGACCCCCTGCTCCAGCGCCATGCGCGCATGGGTCGGCGTGGGGTAGTCCAGCCCGATGAAGATGTGCCAGTCGCTCTCGTGGTTGAAGCGATTGACCCGGAACTCGCCCAGGGGGGTGACGTTGCTGCCGCGACGGCGCGCCGCGCTGGCACCGCTGCGGCCTAGCGAGATCGGGGCGTAGCGCTCCAGCTGGCGGTTGCCGCGGTAGACGGTCAGGGTCGCCTCACGGTCGTCCACCAGCACCCAGACCTCGTCGTCATGGCGAGGCACATGGGCACGGGAGAGCACGGTCTCGATCAGATTGGCGGAGGCCCCCTGGGTGCCGAGCAGCGCCACGGGCGCGCCCAGGGCCAGCAGGGTGAAGCGGCGACGGGATAGCGGATTCATCGGTAGGACGCTCGAGCCGGAACGGTGAAAGAAACTCTAGGAGTTATAGCGCACCCTCTCCCCTGCTGTCAGGTCCCGACCCTCAACGCGGCCGGCGCCGATCCAGGGCATGGCCACCCTTGCGGCGACACCGCCCCGCGGCCGGCAACACCCTCACCCGAGTCCAGCGTCGGCGAGGGGGCCAAGGCAGCCCTCAACGCCCCATGCCTCAGCCGAAGAGGCCCTGGCTTCTCAGGTAGTCGTCGTAGCTGCCGCTGAAGTCGGTGATGCCCTCCTCGCCCATGTCGAGGATGCGGGTGGCCAGGGAGGAGACGAACTCCCGGTCGTGGCTGACGAAGATCAGGGTGCCTGAGTAGTGCGCAAGGGCCAGGTTGAGCGCCTCGATGGACTCCATGTCCAGGTGGTTGGTGGGCTCGTCCATCAGCAGCACATTGGGGCGGGTCAGGGTCAGCTTGCCGAACAGCATGCGCCCCTGCTCGCCGCCGGAGATCACCTTGACCGACTTGCCGATGTCGTCGCTTCCGAAGAGCATGCGCCCCAACGCCCCGCGGATCACCTGCTCGCCGCCATCGGTCCACTGGGCCATCCACTCGAAGAGGGTGGCGTCATGGGCGAAGTCGTCGGCGTGATCCTGGGCGAAATGACCGAGCTCGGCGCTATCGGTCCACTTCACGCTGCCGGAGAGCGGTGACAGCTCCCCGGCCAGGGTCCTGAGCAGGGTGGTCTTGCCGATGCCGTTGGGACCGATGATGGCGATGCGCTCGCCGGCCTCGACGGTCATGCCGAAGCGCTCGAACAGCGGCGCCTCGCCGGGGTAGCCCTGGGTGACCCCCTCCACATTGACCGCGTTGCGGTGGATCTTGCGCGCCTGCTCGAAGCGGATAAAGGGCTGACCCGGCTCGACGGCTTGATCTCCTCGAGCTTGATCTTGTCGATCTGGCGCGCCCGGGAGGTGGCCTGCTTGGCCTTGGAGGCGTTGGCCGAGAAGCGACTGACGAACTGCTGCAGCTCGGCGATCTGCGCCTTCTTCTTGGCGTTGTCGGCGTGCTGGCGCTCGCGGGCGGCGGTGGCCGCGGTCATGTAGTCGTCGTAGTTGCCCGGGAACAGCTTGATCTCGCCGTAGTCCAGGTCCGCCATATGGGTGCAGACGCTGTTCAGGAAGTGGCGGTCGTGGGAAATGATGATCATGGTGCTGTTGCGCGCGGTCAGCACCCCTTCCAGCCAGCGGATGGTGTTGATGTCCAGGTGGTTGGTGGGCTCGTCGAGGAGCAGCACGTCGGGGTCGGCGAACAGCGCCTGGGCCAGCAGCACGCGCAGCTTCCAGCCCGGCGCCACCTCGCTCATGGGACCGCTGTGCTGCTCGAGCGGGATGCCGAGCCCCAGCAGCAGCTCCCCGGCGCGAGCCTCGGCGGTATAGCCGTCGAGCTCGGCGAAGCGCACCTCCAGGTCGGCCACCGCCATGCCATCTTCCTCGCTCATCTCGGGCAGCGCATAGATGCGCTCCCGCTCGGCGGCTACCTGGGCGAGCTCGGCGTTGCCCATGATCACGGTGTCGATGACCCGCTCGTTCTCGTAGGCGAACTGATCCTGGCGCAGCTTGCCGAGCCGAGCGCCGGATTCGACCATCACCTGGCCCGAGGAGGGCTCCAGGTCGCCACCGAGGATCTTCATGAAGGTGGACTTGCCGCAGCCGTTGGCGCCGATCAGGCCGTAGCGGTGGCCGTTGCCGAACTTGATGGAGACGTTCTCGAACAGGGGCTTGGCCCCGAACTGCATGGTGATGTTGGCGGTGGAGATCAAGGAGAGGGTCCGGTCGGTGCATGGAAGGGGCGCGATTGTACCGGTTCTGGCCGCCCTTCACACCGCCCGCTGAGCCAGGAAGACTATCGACCGCGACACCAAGCTGAGGCTGTTGTGACGGGTGGGAGCCCAGCTCCCACCAGAAAGCCCCAGAGGCAATAAGCCTCCGGGGCGCTGCCTCTCCTCCTCAGTCCTGACGCTCCACGTTGAAGATGCTCTGCAGCTTGTGCTTCTTGCCGTAGATATGCACCGTGGTGTCGTCGAAGGGGAAGCGGTCCAGGTAGGGGCTGTCCGAGTTGAAGCGCGGCTTGTGGGCGTTGATCATCGCCGCGGCCAGGCGCTCGCGGTTGGCGTGGCCGCACAGCCCCACCGCGTACCAGACCTCCTCGTCCGGCTGCGGGAAGGCGAGCCACTTGTCGCGATGGCCGTCATGCTGCAGGCCATGGCGGGCGCTTCTGTGCTCACCCACGTAGAGCAGCTCCTGAACGTCCATCTCCTCGGTCTCGGGGTCCTTCGCCGCCCGGAACACGCAGTAGATGCCGGATTCGTCCGGGACCTCCCGGAGGGTTGCCTCGGTCCAGTAGCCCAGCATCTTGGGGGAAAGCAGTTGTTCGCTCATGGTGGCCTCCTCAGTAGTCCTCGAGCCGCTGGATATCCCGGGCGATGCGCCGCACCTCGGCCTCGTGGCCGGCCGCCAGGGCCTCGAAGAAGGCCTTCTCGTCGCTGCCGCCGGCCCAGTCGACCAGCTCCTTCACCTGATGAAATCGCATGGCGCATCCTCCTCCTTGTTGTCGTCGCGACCGCTGTGCCGGCCTGCTCCTGTCCTCATCCTAGCCAAGGGCGGAGCGGCGTGCTTGACGTGTATCAACGTAAGGCGTTGACTGCTCCCCTCCCTGAAGGGAGGGGATTCCCAATTCACCGAGAACTGGACACGGAGACTTGCTCCATGCCGCTTACATTCTCTCCAGGGGCTAACACCGCCAGCCCGGCGGCTTTAATGTTGACCGCGGCGTTGATGTCGCGGTCGTGTTTCACTGTGCATTCCGGGCATTCCCACTCTCGCACCTTCAGGGGTAGCGAGTCCACGACGTGGCCGCAGCCGGAGCAGCGCTTGCTGGAGGGATACCACTGGTCGATAGCAACCAGTGAGCGCTCGGCCCACTCTGCCTTGTACGCCAGTTGGCGCACGAATTCGCCCCAACCGGCATCGCTGATCGACTTGGCCAGGGTAGGGTTGCGCAGCATGTTCTTCACCTTGAGGGACTCGACGCAGATCACTTGGTTCTCGTTAATCAATCTGCGGGACAATTTGTGCAAATTGTCCTGTCGGCAATCGGAGATTTTGGCGTGAATTTTCGCCACCTTCTGGCGGGCCTTGGCACGGTTCGCGGAGCCGAGCTTCTTCTTACTCAGTCGACGCTGTGCCCTGGCCAGTCTGGCGGCGTATCTCGCGGTATGGCGGGGATTGCCGATTCGATGTCCGTCGCTGGTGACGAACAGGTCTTTCAGGCCGAGGTCGATACCCACCATTTTCGGGGTGACGGGCAGCGTCTCGGGATCAAACTCACACAGGCAGCTCACAAAGTAGCGGCCTGCCGAGTCCTTGGACACGGTGACGGTGCTGGGTTCGCCGGGCAGTTCACGGCTCCAGCGAATGTCCAGCGGGGTTTTGCTCTTGGCCAGATACAGCTTGCCGTCCCGGTATTTGAAGGCCGAGCGGGTGAACTCCGCCGACTGGCGGTGTCGCTTGCTCTTGAAGGTCGGGTACTTGGCGCGGCCCTCGAAAAAGTTCTTGAACGCGGTCTGCTGGTGGCGAAGACACTGCTGAAGCGGGACCGAACTGACCTCATTGAGAAACCCCGTGTCCTCGGCTTTCTTCATTCTCGACAGCTCAGCGTTCGCCGCTACATAGCCAATCTTTTCTCGGCGCTCGTAGAACGCATCGGTTCGGTAGCGAAGTACCGCGTTATAGACGAAACGCACACAGCCGAACGTCCTGGTCAGGAGCTGCTCCTGTTCAGGCGTAGGGTAGAGGCGGTATTTGTAGGCGCGCTTCGTCATACCTCACATAACACACCGAAAACTGTAAGATAGCAACCACCTAACTACCTGAGAAGGAGGCAGCGAGAACAGGGTCGTCCTACGGACGACGCGCTATCCCTCCCCGCACTAGAAGTACGGGGTATCTCGCGCAAAATCTGATGAAGGGCGCCACCCCGACGACGGTCACCCAGATACCGAACCGCTGGCGCAGCCGGTCTATCAGGAGGTCGAAATCGCCGTCCCCGGAAACCAGCACCAGGTGGTCGACAGACACGCTCCATGGGGCTGGCCTCGATGGGGAAAGAGACCCTCAGCCTGACACAGTCGACGCCTCGCCGTCGCGGCGGCGCTCGAAGGGCACCCGCATCAGCAGCGAATAGAGCACCGGCACCACGCAGAGCGTGATCAGCGCCGCGGCCAGCAGGCCGAAGATGATGGTGATCGCCATGGGCGCCCAAAGCAGGCCCCCACCCAGCCACAGCGGCAGCAGGCCACCGCTGGTGGTCAGGGTCGACATCAGCACCGGGCGCAGTCGCCGCCGCCCCGCCTCGAGGATCGCCTCCTGGGGCGAGAGCTTGGCGCGCTCCAGGTCGATGCGATCGATCAGCACGATGGCGTTGTTGATAACGATGCCGGCCAGCGACACCACCCCGAGGAAGGTCATGATCCCGAAGTGGGAGCCGGTGATGGTCAGGCCGAAGATCACCCCGATCAGCGACAATGGGATGGTGGCCAGGATGATCAGCGGCCGGCGCAGGGAGTTGAACTGCACCACCAGCAGCAGCAGGATCGCCATGGCACCGATCGGCAGCTTCTCGGCGATGGAGTCGGTGGCGATGCGCGACGATTCCACCTCGCCGCCGAACTCGTAGAAGACCCCGCTCGGCCACTCGGCCTGGCGCTCCTCGAGCCAGGGGCGCAGCTCGGCCGCCACCCCGGCGGCGGTGACCCCGGGGGCCAGCTCCGCCTCCACCGAGATGGTGCGGAAACGGTCCCGGCGCAGGATGCGCGCCGGTCCCCAGTCGAGCTCGACCTCGGCCACCTGGGCCAGGGGCACCCCTACCCCGCCGCCGACGGGCAGCACGGTAACGCCCTCCAGGTCATCCGGGGTGCGCGCCTCGCCCCGCTCGTTGCGCAGCTGGATCGGCACCAGGGTGTCGCCGTCGCGAAAGGTGCCGACGGTCATCCCGGAGAGCGCCGTCTGCAGGCTCAGCGCCACGTCGCGCTCGGTGACGCCGGCACGCAGCGCCCGGGCCGGATCGACCTCGACGCGCAGCCGCTTGATCCACTCGCCCCAGTCATCGCGCACGTTGCGCGTACCCGACGCCTCGACCACCCGCTGGCGCACCTCCTCGGCGATACGCCTGAGGGTCGCCTCATCGTCGCCGGAGATCCGTACCGAAAGCGGCACCGTCACCGGCGGACCGAAGCTGGTGGCGGCCACGGTGGCCTGCAGATCGGGGAAGCGCTCGGCGAGCCAGCCATCGAGGCGCTCGATCACCCCGTCCACCGCCTGCCAGCGATTGGTCTGCAGCAGCAGGAAGGCGTACTCGGGGCTCGGCGGCTCCGGGGCGTGATTGATGATGTAGCGCTCGCCGCCGAAGCCGATGAAGCTGCCCCAGCGCTCCACCCCGTCACGTATCCACTCGCCCGCCTCGTCGCGCTCGGCGGCGAGCTCCTCGGCCAGGAAGGTCTCGATCTCCTCCACCACCGCCCGGGTGCGCTCGATCGGCGCCGAGAAGGGCAGGCGCAGCTCGGCGGTGACGATGGTGCGCTCCGCCTGGGGAAAGAATATCTTGGGCAGCGGCCCGAAGCCGAGCCAGGCCAGCCCCAGCAGGCCGGCCACCGCAGCCAGGGTCAGGGCGCGGTGGTGCAGCAGGGCCAGCAGCAGCCGACGGTAGCCGGCATAGACCCGCTCGGCGATGCGCGCCAAGAGCGGCGGTCGCGCCCGGTCCGCCGGATCGCTCTCCTCGTCGCGCGCCTCTCCCCCCGCCTGCCCCCGGGGCGAGGCGTCATCGTCCTTCGGCCTGACCTTGATAAAGGCCACGCAGAGCAGCGGGATCATGGTCAGCGAGAGCAGCCAGGAGGAGAGCAGCGTGATGGTGACCACCTGGAACAGCGAGCGGGTGTACTCCCCCACGTCCGAGACCGCCAGGAACTGGGGCAGAAAGGCCGCCGCCGTGGTCAGCGAGGCGGTGAGCAGCGGAAAACGCAGCTGGCGGGCGGAGTCCAGCGCCGCCTGGCGCACGCTCTTGCCCTCCCGGGTGGAGACCTGGATCGACTCCACCATGACGATGGCGTTGTCCACCAGCATGCCCAGCGCGATGATCAGCGCTCCCAGCGAGACCTGGTCGAGGCCGATGTCGAAGAGCCCCATGAAGGCGAGGCAGGCGAGTATCGCCGAGGGCACCAGGCTCGCCACGATCAGCCCGGTGCGCAGCCCCAGGAAGAGCAGCATCACCACGCAGACCAGCGCCACCGCCTGCAGCAGGTTGATCAGGAACTCGTTGATGCGCTCCTCGACCCGGTCGGGCTGGTTGGCCAGCACCTCGAACTCGAGGCCCACCGGCAGGTCGCGCTCGAGGCGCTCGATGGCGCCCTGGACCTGCTCGCCCAGGTCGAGGATATTGCCCCCCTCGCGCATGGCGATGGCAATCGCCAGCCCCTGCACGCCGCCTGCGTGATAGCGGCTCATGGGCGGATCGGCGTAACCGTGGCGCACCTCCATCAGCGAGCCCAGGGGCACCAGGGTGCCGTCGGGCAGCGGCAGCAGCGCCCGGCGGATGTCGTCGATATGCGTGAAGTTGCCGGTGGGCTCGAGGATCAGCCGCTCGTCGCCACTGCGGATCGCCCCACCGGGCAGCACGATGTTGCGCGCGGCCAAGAGCTGGGCGAGCCCTTGGGGGGAGACGCCGAGCTCGGCCAGGCGCGCCTCGCTGTACTCCAGGAAGATGCGCTCCTCGGCATAGCCGTGGATGTTCACCTTGGCCACGTCGTCGAGCATCAGCAGCCGGTCGCGGACGTCGTCGGCGACCTCCTTGAGCTCCGCCTGCTCGTACCCCTCGCCGGTGAGCGAGAGCATGATGCCGAAGACATCGCCGAACTCGTCGTTGATGATGGGCGCCTGGGCCTCGTCGGGCAGCCTGCCCCGGGCGTCGCCCACCTTGCGGCGCAGCTTGTCCCAGCCGGCCTGGACGTCCCGGACGTCGGGACGCAGCTCCACCCGGATGATGGAGACCCCGGCCCGGGAGGTGCTCTCGACGAAGTCGAGCTCCGGCATTTCCATGATGGCGGTCTCCAGCGGGTCGGTGACCAGCTGCTCGACCCGCTCCGGGGTGGCCCCAGGCAGGTAGGTGACCACCTGAGCTACCCGCACCGTCACCGCCGGATCCTCTGCCCGGGAGATGGAGAGGTAGCTGATCACCGCTCCCAGCAGCACCACCAGCAGTCCCGCGATGGTCACCCGGTTGTAGCGCAGCGCCGCCTCGGTCAGGGTCACGGCGAGGCCTCCGCGGCGCCACGCTCATCGAGCAGGCGCACCCGCATACCGTCGTGAAGCCGGCTCATCCCCGCCACGATCAGGTGCTGGCCCGGCTCGAGCCCTGCCAGCACCTCGAGGCGCTCGCCGTGGCGACCGCCCAGGGTCACGGTAAGGCGCACCACCGTCGCCTCGCGGTCCCCGGTGGCATCGCTGCCATCGCGGCTCCCGCTCTCCTCTTCTCTGTCATCCCCAGGCTCGGCCACGTAGACAAAGTGGCCGTCGATGTCCTGCTGCACCGCCACCATGGGCACCCAGATGCCGCTGCCGGGGCCGCCCAGGGGCAGCGTCAGCTCCGCCGCCATGCCCGGCTGGAGCCTCGCGCGCTGCTCCTCCGTCAGGCCCGGGAGCGCCACCCGCACCGGCCAGGTGGCCTGGCGCGGGTCCACCGGCAAGCCGATCTCGGCCACCTCGCCGGCCAGGGTGAGGTCGGCGAGCGGCAGGCGCACCCGCAGCGGCGCCCCGATGACCAGCTCGCCGAGCAGGTCCTCCGAGAGGGCCGCGCGCACCTCCAGGTCGTCGCCGCAGGCGAGCACCAGCACCGGCTGGCCGGCACCGACGTTCTCGCCAGCCTCCGCCAGGCGGCTCGCCACCCGGCAGGCGTCGGGCGCTGCGAGGCGCGTGAAGCCGAGCTGTCGCTCGGCCAGGGCCAGGGCGTCCCGGGCGCCGTCACGCTGGGCCAGGGCGGCGTCGCGCTGGGCCCGGGCGGCGTCGAGGTCTCGGGCCGGGGCGCTGCCCGCCTCATAGAGGCGCCGGGCGCGCTGCCATTCGGCTTCGGCATTGGCCGCCGCCGCCTCGGCACCGGCCAGGGCCGAACGGGCGCGGTCACGCTGCAGGCGCAGGTCGTCGGCCTCGAGCCGGGCCAGGGGCTGGCCGGCCGTCACCCGCTCCCCCACCGCCACCTCCAGGGCCTCGAGCTGGCCCGACACCCGGAAGCTCATCCGGCGGTTGGCGGCCGCCTCCAGGCGCGCCGGCAGCTCGCGCTCGCCGGTCGCCCCATCAGCCTCGAGGACCAGGGTGCGCACCGGGCGCAGCGGCGCCTCCTCCACCGGCTCCTCGGCGCAGCCGGCCAGCAGTACCAGTCCCGCCAGCAGGATTCCCCGCATGCTCATCGCCCCTCTCCTGTCGTGTGCCCTTCCCCCAGCGCGCCGCCGGCACCCGCCAGCAGCCGATCTCGAGCCTCGGCCGCCATGGGGCCCGGGGTGATCCCCAGGGCGCGCTGCAGGTGCACCAGCGCCTGCAGCGCCTGCCAGCGTCCCTCGGCGGCGGCGAGGCCCGCCTGGCGTGCGCTGGTACGGGCATCGAGCAGCGCCACCTGGGAGAGCGCCCCTTCGCGCCAGGCCTCCTCGGCCAGGGCCAGGGCCTCCTCGGCGTGCTCGCGTGCCTCGTCACGCAGGGCGATGCGCCGCCAGGCGGCGGCGAGCTCGACGCTGGCCGCGCGCAGCCGGGCCTCGAGTCCCAGGCGCGCCTCGGCGTCCTCGAGGGCCACCTGCTCCAGGCGCGCCGCACTGCGGTCACGCTCGATGCTGCGCCGCCCCCCGGCATAGAGCGGCAGCCGCGCCGAGACCCCGACGCTCCACTGGTCGCGACCGGTATCGGGCAGCCCCACGCCCGCCCCCTCGAGGGCCCCGACGCCGGCCTGAACGACCGGGTTCGACGACTCCCAGGGGGCCCGCTCGCCCTCACCGGCCCGGGAGAGTTCGCTGGTATAGCGCGCCTCGAGACCCACCTCGGGCAGCCAGAAGGCCCGGCGGCGCGAAGTCAGCTCCCGGTGTGCCGCCTGGCGCAGCTCGCCGATCGCCTCGAGCTCGGCAGAGTCGCGCAGCGCCGCGGTCACCAGCCGCCCCTGCCAGTCGGCGAGGCTCACCGGGGAATCGAGGACCGCCAGGAACTGGTCATCACCGCCCAGCCATTCGGGGCCATCCAGCTCCGGTTCGACCGGCGCGAGTGGGGCGGCCGGGGCCCGACCCAGCCGGCGATTGAGGGCGATCGCCAGCCGCTCGCGGTCCGCCACCGCCTGTTCCAGGCGCTCCCGGGCCTGGGTGAGCTCCGCCTCGAAGCGGGCCACCTCGCCGCGCCCTACGGCGCCGGCGGTCTCGCCGCGCACCGCCTGGTCACGCTGGGCACGGGCCAGCTCCAGGTCGGCCTCGAGCACCTTGCGGCTGGCGTCGAGGCGCAGCAGGTCGAGAAACTCCCGTGATACCGCCAGCGCCAGGTCGAGGCTCTCCACCTCGAGCTCGGCGCGCCGGGCGCGGTCGAGGCTGCCGGCGACGGCGATAGCGGCCAGGGCCGGTTCGGAGAAGAGCAGCTGCTCCAGCACCGCTCCGCCGCTGACCAGGCGCTCCGGCTCCTGGCCCAGGGCGGCTCGAGCGCGGGTCTCGTCAATCATCCGCCCGGTGGCCTCCAGGTAGAGGCTGGGACGGTAGCGGGAAGCGGCCAGGTCACGGTCGAAGGCCTCCACCTCGACGCCCTGACGGGCAGCGGCCAGGGCCGGGCTCGCGGAAAGTGCCAGGGCCACCGCCTGGGAAAGTGCCAGGGGTGCTACCTCCGGGGCGGCGGCCTCGCCCACCAGGCGCGCCTCGCCGAGCAGCGAAAAGCTCGGCGACCAGTCGAGCCGGGCGGCGGTCTCGAGGTTGAGCCAGGGGCGGCCCAGGCCGGGACGGGCGCCCAGGGGTTCGGGGGGACGACCGGCGGCAACGTCATCCAGGCGCAGCGCCAGCCGGCGGCGCCAGGCGTCAGGATCCAGGGCGCCGGGGGAGGAGAGCAGCGCACCGCGCTCGACCTGACGGGCATCGGTCAGCGCCACGCTCGGCACCCCTGCCTCGGCCAGCCGGTCGAAGAGCCGGCGCTGGGCGTCTCCGTCGAGGCCGGGCAGCGCCAGCACCAGGGCGCCATCGGCGCCCTGCAGGTCGGCCGCGGAGGGATAGCGTGAGGGGGCCACGGCCAGGGGCACCAGCGCGATGCCCCGAAGGCGAGCCTGGCCGGCCAGGGCCTCGCCGGCAGCATCCAGCGCCTCGGCAGGGCCGAGCAACAGCACCCGGGCGGCGCCGTCTAGGGGCTCGAGTGCCAGGAGGTCAGTGGTGGTGAGAAACTCGGGGGATTCCAGGACCTCCAACCCCGGCAGGCGAACGCCGGTGCCAGGTGCCGCCGCGGCCAGTTCGGGCGTGTGCCGCCCGGCGGAGAGGCGTTCGAGCTCCTGGCGCAGCGCGGGCAGGTCGCCCTCGCCGCCGGGCAGCAGCCGGGGGTCGAGGGTCAGGTCGGCCGCCGCTGCGGAGGCCACCGCCAGCGGCAGGGCCAGCAGCGGTGCGGCGAGGTACCGGAGAATGAACAGACGCGTCCTTGCGATGGCGTTCATGGGAGCTTGGCCGGTAGGTGGGCGATGGCACCGAGTATAAACGACTGTTTGAAAGTTACCAGGCGCCGCACCGACCTAAGGGCTCGGAGCTGGTCCGTCGACAGGCCTCTCCTCGCCTTGCTGGCTTACTATCGGGGGAGCGCTACCACTCCTGGCTGGTTTCGCGCAGGGCGGCGATCTCGGCCTTGGCGGCCTGCAGGCAGCCGTAGAGCTCGTCGCCCAGGGCGGCGGCGCTGCCCACGGCGATCAGGCCGGCGGCGGCGCCGGTGCGGCGGCGGGCGACACCTTCGCTTGCGTGCAGCGCCTCGAGCCTGCCGATCAGCCAGGCGAGCCAGCTGTCGGGCTGGGCGGCCAGCTCGCGCAGGCGGTGCAGCTCGGCGATCTCGGCCCCCTCGGGGCCGAGCAGCTCACGCCAGGCATGGCGCTCGAGACGCGCATGCTCGGTCACCTCGCGCAGCAGCGACTCGAGGGCCAGCTCGGCAAGCGCCAGGGCACCCTCCTCCGCCGCCATGCGCCGCGCCTCGGCGTGCTCGTCGTCGCCGGCCGGGGTCTCGAGCAGCAGCTCGGCCTGGTAGAGCAGCTGGTTGGTGCGGGCTCGCGGGGTCACTTGCGCTTGTCCTCCACCTGCCAGCGGTTGCCGTCGTAGGTGGCCTTCCAGCCGGTGGCCTTGCCCTCCTCTTCGGTCATCACGAACTGCTCCTTGGCCTTGCGCGAGAAGCGGATCTGGGCCGGGCGGCCATCCGGGTCCTCACTGGGGGCGTCGAGCAGGTAGCGGTACTTCTCCGGCAGCTCCTCGGCGTGTGCCTTGAGCTCACGGACCAGCGGCGGGCGGGTCTCGCGGTTACGGGGGAACTTGCTGGCCGCCAGGAACAGGCCGCTGGCGCCGTCGCGCAGCACGTAGTGGTCGTCGACCTTCTGGCAGGCCAGCTCGGGCATGTCGATGGGGTCCATCTTGGGCGGCGCCACCTCGCCGTTGCGCAGCAGCTTGCGGGTGTTCTTGCACTCGCTGTTGGTGCAGCCGAAGTACTTGCCGAAGCGCCCAGACTTGAGCTGCATCTCGCTGCCGCACTTGTCGCACTCGATGGTCGGGCCGTCGTAGCCCTTGATGCGGAACCTGCCCTGCTCGATCTCGTAGCCGTCGCAGTCCGGGCTGTTGCCGCAGATATGCAGCTTGCGGGTCTCGTCGATCAGGTAGCTGTCCATGGCGGTGCCGCACTTCGGGCAGCGGTGCTTGGCCCGCAGGGCATCGGTCTCGGCCTCCTCGTCGGCGTCGGCGGCCACCGCCTCCTCGCCGGGCAGCAGGTCGATGGTGGTCTTGCAGCGCTCCTTGGGCGGGAGGTTGTAGCCGGAGCAGCCCAGGAAGACCCCGGTAGAGGCGGTGCGGATCTGCATCTTGCGCCCGCAGCTGGGGCAGTCGATGTCGGTGGGCACCGGTTGGTTGGGACGCATCCCCTCCTCGCTCTCGGCCTCCGCGAGCTCCTTTCGGAACTCGGCGTAGAAGGCGTCGAGCAGCTCGCGCCAGTTGCGCTCGCCCTCGGCCACCTCGTCGAGGCTGTCCTCCATGCGCGCGGTGAAGGAGTAGTCCATCAGGTCGGGGAAGGACTCCTTGAGCCGCTCGGTGACGATGTCGCCAAGCTTCTCGGCATAGAAACGCCGGTTCTCCAGCTTGACGTAGCCGCGATCCTGGATGGTGGAGATGATCGAGGCGTAGGTGGAGGGCCGGCCGATGCCGCGCTTCTCTAGCTCCTTGACCAGGCTCGCTTCGGTGTAGCGCGCCGGCGGCTTGGTGAAGTGCTGGCGCGGGTCCAGGGAGGCCAGGGTCATGGGGGTGCCCTCGGCGAGGTCCGGCAGCGACTGATCCTCGTTCTTGCCGGCTGGCTTCATCACCCGGGTGTAACCGTCGAACTTGAGCACGCGCCCCTTGGCCTTGAGCTCGTAGCCGTCGGCGGCCACGGTGAGGGTGCTGGAGAGGTACTCGGCCGGGGTCATCTGACAGGCCACGAACTGGCGCCAGATCAGCTCATAGAGCCGCTCGGCGTCGCGCTCCATGCCGGCAAGGTCGGTGGCACGACGCCCCACGTCGGTGGGGCGGATCGCCTCGTGGGCCTCCTGGGCGCCCTCCTTGCTGGAGTAGCGGTTGGGGGACGCCGGCAGGTAGCGCGCGCCGTACTCGTCGCCGATGAACTCGCGCACGCTCTCCACGGCATCCTTCGAGAGGTTGGTGGAGTCGGTTCGCATGTAGGTGATATAGCCCGCCTCGTAGAGGCGCTGGGCCAGGGTCATGGTCTTCTTCACCGAGAAGCCCAGCCGGCCGCTGGCGGCCTGCTGCAGGGTCGAGGTAATGAAGGGCGCGTTGGGCTTCGACCGCGTGGGCTTGTCTTCCCGCGCGGTAATGGCAAGCGACGCCTTCCTGAGCGCGGCGATGCGCTCCAGGGTCTCGGCCTCGGAGGTGGGCCGGAAGGCCTTGCCGTCCTGGCGCACCAGCTCGAAGCGCACCGGCTCGCCGCCGCCCCCCTCGAGCTGCGGCACCAGATCGGCATGGACGTCCCAGAACTCCTCGGGCACGAAGGCGCGGATCTCGCGCTCGCGCTCGACGATCAGGCGCATAGCCACCGACTGCACCCGCCCGGCCGAGAGGCCGCGGGCGATCTTGGCCCACAGCAGCGGCGAGAGCATGAAGCCGACCACACGGTCCAGGAAGCGCCGCGCCTGCTGGGCCTCGACCCGCGGCATGTTGAGGGTGCCGGGGTCCTTGAACGCCTCCTGGATGGCGTTCTTGGTGATCTCGTTGAAGACCACGCGCTTGTAGCGCGCGTCATCGCCGCCGATGGTCTCGCGAAGGTGCCAGGCGATGGCCTCCCCCTCGCGGTCGAGATCGGTGGCGAGATAGACGGTGTCGGCCTTCTGGGCCAGCTTCTGGAGCTCGGCGACCACCTTCTCCTTGCCCGGGAGGATCTCGTAGTGGGCCTCCCAGCCGTGCTCGGGGTCGATGCCCATGCGCCGGATCAGCTGCTCCTGGGACTTGCGCTTCCGGTACTCGGCCTTCTCCTCCGGCGACATCTTGCGGGTCGCCGCGGCCTGCCGCGCGCGCTCCTTGGGATCCGAGGCCGCCTTGCCCGAGCCGCTGGTCGGCAGATCACGGATGTGACCCACACTCGACTTCACGATGAAGTCGCTGCCGAGATACTTGTTGATCGTCTTGGCCTTGGCCGGCGACTCGACGATGACCAGTGACTTTCCCATAGTGCTCCACTGAAAGTGCATGGCGTGGACGTCGAGTCCTCGCCTGACAATGCCATACCGCCCTGATTCGGCGGGCGAAAAATGCGCCTACCCTAACCCAGCGCCTGGCATCGCGCCAGTGGGCGCCCGCGGTTGGCGCCTTCTGACCCTAGACCGCACCCTCGGGCGAGGGCAAGCCTCCGTCAATGACAGCGCCCCTGCCACCGGGGTGGCAGGGGCGCTGCTGGGGTCGTGCCTGGCCTGGCTCAGCGCTTGTTGCCACCCGGCTTGCGACGGGGTGCCGGGGTCCGGCGACGCGAGGCGGCCGGCTTGGCATCGGGCTCCTCGGCCTTGGCGGCAGGCGCTTCGGCCTTGGCGGCAGGCGCTTCGGCCTTGGCGGCGGGCGCCTCGGCCTTGGCAGCTGGCGCCTCGGCCTTGGCGGCAGGCGCTTCGGCCTTGGCCTTCGCCGCCGGCTGGGACTCCATCAGGCCCTCGAGGTCGCTCAGGGCCAGGCGCTGGGCCTCGGCCTGGCTGCCGACCCACGCCTGGGCCTCGGCACGCGCCTCGGCCTCGAGGATGGGTGCCTGGTCGATGGCCTGCTCGAAGAGCCCCCTGATCCGGGCCAGGCGCTCGCTGGAGCGCTCGGAGAGCTCACCGCTGGCCGCCAGCACGTGCTCGATATGCTCCAGGTGGTCGGCGATCTGCTCCGCCGTCTGCCCCTTGAGCAGCTCGGGCAGCGCCTCGACGGCACTCTCACGATCGAGCTTGAGGATGAAGAACTGCTCGCGCATCAGCTGCTTGAAGTCCGCCACGGTGAGCTGGGGCTCCAGCTCGGCGTGGGAGGCACGCAGGCGCTTGAAGTTGCGCTCGTCGGTGGAGGGGGCGCCCCCCAGCACGTAGATCAGCGCACGGATCACCGCCTCGTGGCTGCCACCTTCCACGACACGCTCGGTGAGCTCTGCCTGGCGGCGCGCGATGAAGCGGCGGTGTTCCGGCTCCGACCCAGGGCGGCGGCGGTGCACATGGGCGTCACCGCCCAGGCCCACCAGCGACTGCAGCAGCGGCTGGCCATAGACATCCAGGAACAGGCGCTCGGTGGCGCCGTCGCGCAGGTCCCGCCAGGCGTTGAGGCTGCCGGTGATCTGGCTGGAGACGATCGACTCCAGCACCCGGAAGAGGTTCTCCTCGTCCACCGGATGGCGCTTGGCACGAATCTTGTCGGCCAGCACCGGCACCGCGTTCATCAGCGGGTTGCGATCGGAGAAGAGGCGGTAGCCCAGCCGGTTGGGGTGCATGCGGCGCATCCAGCGGGCCGATTCGGGCGTGGCCAGGGCACGCACCCAGGGCTGCACGAAGAGCCGGTAGAGCCCGAGGTTGATCTCCGAGATCCGCGCCACGGTGGCGAAGCGGGTATCGTCCTCGGTGGAGTGCTGCACCACCCGGTCGAGCTCCTCGACGCTGCGCGAGGTGAACTCCAGCAGGTAGTCCCGCTCGATCAGCTCGGCATCGTCGCGCTGGGCGGCCTCGGAGACGGTGGTCTCGTAGAGGCCCGGCGGCAGCACGTCGATGTAGTCCATGTTGGCCGTGAACTCGGTATGCTCCTTGCGGGAGACACTGCCGGAGACGAAGATCCCCAGGTGGCCGGTGCTGTCATGGACGCAGTAGACGATGGTCTGCTCGCTGGCCTCGATGTCATCGACTCCCGCGTAGAGGTCGCGGACCCAGCCCAGCGCCTGGGGCGGCGGTGTGATGTCGTCGCCCCAGGAGCAGAACACCACCACCGGCGAGCGCACGTTGCGCAGGTCGATGCGGCGCCCGTCGGAGGTAACCAGCTGAGCGGTGGAGAGGCGGTTCCCCACGAAGAGGTTGTCGACGATGTACTGGATCTCGTCGCCGCCGAGCACCACGTGGCCGCCCCACCAGCGCTCGAACTCCAGGTAGCGCTCGGCCTCGGTGTCGATGTTGGCATAGAGCCGATACTGCTTGGTCCAGTAGGTGTTGGCCGGATTGAGGTTCTCGAAGTTCTGCACCAGCCAGGCGCCATCGAACTGGCCGTCGCCCAGGTCGCTGAGCAGCGAGGTCATCCAGCTGCCGCCGGTCATGCCACCGGTATAGCGCATCGGCGCGTTGCCGCGGGTACCGGCCCAGTAGGAGAGCGGCGAGCCGGCGATCAGGATCGGTCCGAACAGGTCGGGCTCCAGCGACGCCGCCATCATGATCTGCCAGCCGGCCTGGCAGTTGCCGACCACCATGGGCTTCTCGGCACCGCGCTCGCTGTGGCGCTGGTTGACCAGGCGCAGGAAGGCGACCTCCGCCTCCACCACGTCCTCCACGGTCTGGCCGGGCTCCGGGTAGGGCAGAAAGCCGATGAAGTAGCAGGGGTGGCCAGCACGCAGCGCCACGCCGATCTCGCTGTCGGGCTTGAAGCCGCCGATGCCCGGGCCGTGACCGGCGCGGGGGTCGACCACCACGAAGGGACGCATCTGCGGGTCGGTGGGATAGCCCCCGGGGGGCTGGATACGCAGCAGTTCGTAGTTGACCGGCCGCGGCAGGTCACGACCGTCCATCAGCACCTCGGCCTCAAAGCCCAGCACGCTAGGGCGGGTCTGCTCGATGTGTTCGAGGTACTGGTTGCCACGCTGGCGCATCACGTCCATGAAGAGCACACTGCGCTCGAAGGCATCCAGCCAGTAGCGGCCCGCGGCGCGCCCGAACCCGAAGGGGTCGAGCAGCGTTACCACGGGGGCCGGGGGAGTCGGCATCGGAAGATTCATCGCGAGCTCCTGGCAATTCGGTCAGAGGGAGGAGAAACAGAGCGTGGAGATTCCACGCCGTTTGTTGCAGTGCAATATAACGCAATATCGACGCCCCGGCGAGTGAAAACTCCGTGACGGGCACGCCTAATCGACGCCCAGCGGGCGCATCAGCGCGGCGGCCTCCTCCACCCCCAGCAGCTCCTCCAGGCCCCGCCGCCCGCGGCGCAGAGCCTCCTCGGGCGTGCGCCCCCAGGCCGTGAGACGCCCCTCGCCCCCGGTCTCGGGGGCGCGGTCCAGGCGCAGGCCGGGCCCGCCGCTGATCCCGGTGGCCGCTGCGGGAACCAGGCGCCACTGCAGGGCATGGCCGCGGGGGGCCAGGGCCGCCTGGCGGTCCCGTAGCCGGTCGCCGGCTGCCAGGCGCAGCTGAACCACCACCGGATCCAGCCCGGTCAGGGCCTCGTCCATCGCCTCCCGGCCACAGAGCCCGGGGCGCATGTCGCAGAAGCCCAGCCGGTTCTCCTGCAGCGCAAAGCCCAGGGTCACGAGCCCCCGCAGCTCCAGGGCGGCGAGCCCCTGGAGAGCGAGCTGGCCAAGATAGGTGCGCTGCTCAGGCGTCAGCCAGGCCACCGGGGCGCGCACCAGGCCCGGCCCCAGCGCTTCCCGCACCGCCAGCCAGCGCACCCGGCCGAGGCGGTCGCCGAGCACCGCCAGCTCGACCCGGCGTCCCGGCGCGCCCGCCTCCGCCAGGGGGACTCCCGCCTCGCGCAGCAGGGTCCGCACCGCCGCGCCATCCTGCATCGCCTCGATCAGCGCGAGGCGAGGCCCCACGAAGGGGAGCCCGGCGGCCCGACAGGCCCTGGCCAGCGCCAGCTGACGGCGGGTGTCGGCCTCGCCGGGGTGAAGCGCCGTGCAGCCGGCACTCAGGGCGCGCGCCACCAGCGCCTCGGCGGGCTCGTCGGGGGTGATGGCCGCCAGGCAGGCCAGGCCCAGCTCGGCGGCGGCCTGGCGTACCCGCAGGCCGGCGAGCCCGACGGCGGCCAGGGCGAGGCGGGGCGGGCTCCCCGCGGAACCGGAAAGCGTGAAGCTGTTCACGTGGCACTTGCCTCCTTGGCGGTGGCCCCGGCGGGGGCGGCGGTGCTAGCATGGATCACGGACCGACAAGAGGCCGACGGCGTCCATCCGGCAGGCGATCATGACCACTCCCAAGCTGCTCAACAAGTTGACCTTCCGCCAGCTGCAGGTATTCCAGGCGGTTCACGATCAGCACTCCTACTCCCGAGCGGCGGAGCAGCTGGGACTGACGCAGCCCGCGGTCAGCGCCCAGATCCGCCAACTGGAGCAGGCGCTCGGGCAGCCGCTGTTCAAGTATGCCGGCAAGACCCTCCATGTGCTGCCGGCGGCCGACGCCCTGGCGGCCTCGGTGCGGGCCATCTTCGGCCAGGTCTCGCGGCTGCAGATGGCGCTCTCGGACATGTCCGGCACCATCCGCGGCGAGCTCAATCTGGCGGCGGTCTCCACCGCCCAGTACGTGGTGCCCCATCTGCTGGCGCGCTTTCGTGCCCACTACCCCAACATCCAGGTTCGCCTCAAGGTGTGCAACCGCAGCCAGGCCCTGGAGCGCCTGGCCGAGCAGCGCGACGACCTGGTGATTATGGCCCGGGTGCCCGACGACAGCGACCTGGTGATCATGCCGATCCTCGACAACGAGATGATCCCGCTGGTCTGGCCCGGCCATCCGCTGCTCCAGGCCAGCTCGCCCACCCTCGAGGACTTCGCCCGCCACTACGTGCTGATGCGCGAGCCCGGCTCCGGCGTGCGCAGCGCCTTCGAGGAGCTGGCCGCCGCCCAGGACGTGAGCCTGGCCCATCGCATCGAGCTCGGCACCAACGAGGCCGTCAAGCAGGGGGTGATGACCCAACTGGGGGTCGCCGTGCTGCCGCGCCTGGCAGTGCGCCTGGAGCTTGCGGCCGGCCTGCTCGAGGAGCTCGCCCTGCCCGGCTTCCCGCTGCGCCACTCCTGGTGCACCGTCTACCCCCGGGAGCGCTTTCCCACCCCGGTCACCGAGCTGTTCCTGCGCTTCGTGCGCGAGCACCTGGCGGCGTTCCACGCCCACTTCCAGGCGCCGCCCCGCCCGCTGCCCAATCACGACGTGGTCTGCCTGCCGCTGAGCTCCTGATCCACCTCTGATTCCCCCCCTGAGCCAGGTCAAGGCCAGGCGGGACGACGCGCCCGAACGATGCCTGGCTCCTGCGACTATGGTAGATTGTGGGCCCGACACCCAGTAACCATCAGCACGCCCGACGCGGCCTGCCGGCAGCCGATGCCGCCATCGCCCGCACGCCGGGCGGCCGCCGAGCGAAGGGGCTCACACCCGAATGAGCGACAAGACCTCGAAACACGTCCCCAGCGGCGAGAAGTTCCGCACCCAGCACGGCTTTGCCGCCATCAAGGACGGCATCAAGCAGCGCCGAGAGCCGGAAGAGCAGGCCGCCGACCCGGGGCGCAAGCCCAAGTGGCTGCGCGCCCAGATTCCCGGCGGCGAACGCTTCGAGGCCGTCAAGCGCAACGTCAGCGAGCACCGTCTGAGCACCGTGTGCGCCGAGTCCCACTGTCCCAACATGGGCGAGTGCTGGAGCAACGGCACCGCCACCATCATGTTGATGGGCTCGGTCTGCACTCGCGCCTGCCGCTTCTGCGCCGTGGATACCGGCAATCCCGGGGGCTGGCTGGACGCCGAGGAGCCGGCCAACACCGCCAAGTCGGTGGAGCTGATGGGGCTGCGCTACGTGGTGCTCACCTCGGTGGACCGCGACGACCTCGACGACGGCGGCGCCGCCCACTATGCGGCCTGCATCCGCGCCATCAAGGCCAACACCCCCGAGGTGGTGGTGGAGGCGCTGACCCCGGACTTCGACGGCGTCCACGCGGCCATCGAGCAGGTGGTCGACTCCGGCCTCGAGGTGTTCGCCCAGAACGTCGAGACCGTCGAGCGCCTGACCCACAAGGTGCGTGACCCCCGCGCCGGCTATCGCAAGACCCTGGACGTGCTGGCCCACGCCAAGCGCCACAACCCTGCGGTACTCACCAAGACCAGCCTGATGCTGGGCCTGGGCGAGACCGACGAGGAGATCCTGGCCACCTTCGACGACCTGCGCGAGATCGGCGTGGATATCGTCACGCTGGGTCAGTATCTGCGCCCCACCCGCAACCACCTGGCGGTGGAGCGCTGGGTCTCCCCCGAGGAGTTCGAGCGCTATCGCCAGATCGGCCTGGAGAAGGGCTTCATGGAGGTGGCGGCAGGGCCGCTGGTGCGCTCCAGCTACCGCGCCGACCGGGTCTTCGAGAAGAACAACCTGGGCCTCTCCGCGCCGGCCCCGGTGCCGGGCCAGGCGCCCGACCCCGACCGCATCGACGCCATCAACGTCGGCTGATCAGCTCCCTGCCCAGCTCGAGCGCCAGGCACCGGGCCAGGCGCTCGCCTATCTCCTCCACGCCGGGCGTCGCCACGCCGGGCGTCGCCACGCCGGCATCTTCGGCGACCAGATCCGCCAGGCGCGTCATCGCCATGCCGGCATAGCCGCAGGGGTTGATGCGCAGGAAGGGGGTGAGGTCGCCGTCGACGTTGAGCGCCACCCCGTGGAAGCTGCCGCCGCGCCGGATGCGCAGCCCCAGCGAGGCGATCTTGGCCTCGCCCATGCCCGTCGTCACGTAGACGCCCGGCGCATCGGGGCGCGCCCGGGCCGCGATGCCGTACTCCGCCAGCAGCGCGATCACGGCGTTCTCGAGCCCGCTCACCAGGTCACGCACGCCAAGGCGCGAGCGACGCACGTCGATCAGCGGATAGAGCACCACCTGGCCGGGGCCATGGTAGGTCACCTGGCCGCCGCGATCGGTCTGCACCACCGGGATATCCCCGGGCATCAGCAGGTGCTCGGGCTTGCCCGCCTGCCCCTGGGTGAAGACCGGCTCGTGCTCCACCAGCCAGAACTGATCCGGGGTGTCGGCGTCGCGGGTGTCGGTGAGCTCCCGCATCGCCTGCCACACCGGCAGGTAGGGGCGGCGCCCCAGGCGGTGCAGCTCGATGGGTGGCAGCGCCTGAGGCGCCGAGGCCAACTCGGAGGGAGGGGTGGCCATCACACCACCATGTGCACGCGGCCGGTGGCCTTGAGCTCCACGAACAGCGCCTGCAGCTGGGGCTCACCGGTGGCGCGGATGGTCAGGCGCACCGATTGGAAGCGGCCGTTGCGGCTATCCACCACTTCCAGGCGGGTCGCATCGAACTCCGGGTCGTGGCGGCTCACCACCTGGCAGACCATGGCGGCGAAGTCTTCGGCGGCATCACCCACCACCTTGAGGCTGTAGCGGCAGGGAAAGGTGATCGTGGGCGGCTTGCCGGAGGCCGGGCGGCTCGGCTGGCGCAGATCGCGCAGGGAGTTGTCGTTCATGGGAAGTCCAGCGGGTTACGTGTATGGCGTCATTTTACGCAACCCGCCGGAGAGAGACCACTCGAGGGCCTAGCCGAACCAGCCGCCGACCAGGTTGGAGAAGAAGCGCCGCACCTGGTCGAGCAGCTTCTTGACGAAGCCGCCCTCCTCCACCGACTCGAGTGCCACCAGGGGCTGCTCGCCGACCACCTCCTCGCCCAGGCGCACCTCGAGGGTGCCGACGCGCTGGCCTGCCTCGATGGGAGCGGCCAGATCGCCCTGGATATCCAGGCGCGCGGTCAGCTCCTGGTTGCGGGCCCGCGGCACCGTCATCATCACGTCGCGGTCGACGCCCACCGGCAGCTGGTTGCTCTCGCCGCCCCACACCCGCGGGGTGTTGAGCACCGAGCCGGCGTCGTACAGCTTGAGGGTCTCGAAGTAGCGGAAGCCGTAGCTCAGCAGCTTCTGGGTCTCCTGGGCGCGCGACTCCTCGGAGGTGGTGCCCATCACCACGGAGATCAGGCGCATGCCGTCACGTTTGGCGGAGGCCACCAGGCCATAGCCCGCCTCGGTGGTCCAGCCAGTCTTCAGGCCATCCACCGTGGGGTCGCGCCACAGCAGCCGGTTGCGGTTGGGCTGGCGGATATCGTTGTAGGTGAAGTACTTCTCGGCGTACATCGCATAGTGCTGGGGGTAGTCGTTGATGATGTACTGGGAGAGCAGCGCCATGTCACGAGCCGAGGAGTACTGCTCGGGGTGCGGCAGCCCGGTGGCGTTGGCGAAGTTGGTATTGTGCAGCCCCAGGCGGGTGGCGTGCTGGTTCATCAGGTCAGCGAAGGGCGCCTCGCCCCCGGCCAGGTGCTCGGCGACCGCCACGCTGGCATCGTTGCCGGAGGCGATGATGATCCCGTAGAGCAGGTCGCGGATCGACACCTGGGTGTCGACCTCGATAAACATCTTGGAACCCCCGGTGCGCCAGGCGTTCTCGCTCACCCGCACCATGTCGTCCATGGCGATGTTGCCGCGGTCCAGCTCGCGCTCCACCAGGTAGGCGGTCATCAGCTTGGTCAGGCTCGCCGGCGGCAGGCGCTCGTCGGCGTTGTGCTCCACCAGCACCCGGCCGCTGTCGGCATCCATCAGGAACCAGGAGTTGGCGGCCAGCTGGGGCGGCGAGGGAATCATGATCTGCGGCTGGGGCTGGGGGACCGGCACACTCTGGGCCGAAGCCAGCGTCGATACCATCAGCAGGCAGGCCAGCAGCGCCGGGATCAGCCTCAGGCGGCGAAGGAAGAACAACTCTCTCATGGGGACAGCTCTCATGGAACGCTCAGGGGAAAGGGACCCAGCGCCGCTCACTCGGCGCCGTTGACGACAAAGCTCTGCTCGAACCCGGCGCGACGAAGCTCGCCGCGCACGGGCTCCACCTGATCGGCGCTGGCCAGCGGGCCGACCTGCACCCGGTGCACGCCGGTCGAGGTGGCCACCCGCACCGGGCGGGAGAGCTCGGCCTGGAGCCTGGCCTGCAGCGCCTGGGCGCTCTCGGCGGAGCCCAGGGCGGCGATCTGGAGGTAGATGGGGCGGCCATCCGCGGGGCTGCCGGACGCGGCAGCGCCGTTGGCGGGCGCGGCGGCCGACGCCACGGGAGTGGTCTGCGGCGCAGGGGCCAAGGCCACCTGACTCGCCGCCTGCCGGGCCGGCGGGGCGACCGCGGCGGTCGCACTGCGGGAGCCGCCCCCGCCATTCTCGGCGAGCCACTGCTCCACGTCGATTGCCTCCACCTTCACGCGCCCGGTGCCGCGCTCCAGGATGCCCAGCCGCGCGGCGGCGGCATAGGAGAGGTCGATCTCGCGGTCGTTATGGAAGGGCCCCCGGTCGTTGACCCGCACGATTACCGAGCGGCCGTTGTCCAGGCTGGTGACGCGCACGAAGCTGGGCAGCGGCAGCGAGCGGTGGGCGGCGGTCATCTTGTACATGTCGTAGATTTCGCCGTTGGAGGTGGCGTAGCCGTGAAACTTCTCGCCGTACCAGGAGGCCGTGCCCTGGCGAGCGTAGCCGCGGGCATCGGGCAGCACCTGGTAGGTCTTGCCCCACACCTCGTAGGTCGGCCGGTTGCCGCCCCGGGACAGCGGCTCGAGCCGCGGCACCGCATCGGGAATCTGGCTGACGTCGGGGGGATCCATCGGATAGGCGTCCCCAGACATGGCGTAGCGCCCCCCGCTGGTCGGCGCAGCGGACGGCGCCGCCGAGCGCATCTCCGAGGAGCTCGATGGGGCCTGGCCCCCGCTGCCGGCGCAGCCTGCCAGCAGCACGGATGCTGCGACCGCCGCCAGCCACCCCAGCCGCGCGCTCATGGCCGCCCCTCCCCGTTGGCCTGCACCGCCTGCAGCCAGTGGGCATCCAGCGCCCGCGCCGCCTCGATGGCCTCGGCCAGCTCGGTGACCGCCATGGCATAGAGATGGCTGTGGTTGTAGCGGGTGATCACGTAGAAGTTGTGGTCGCCGAGCACGTAGCGCCAATTGTCCTCGCCATCCTCCAGAGAGACCGGCAGCAGCGGACGGTCGGCGTCGATGGCATCGGGCACCCTGATCCCGGCCTCGGCGACGTCGCTCGCCGCCACGGCTGGCGGGCGCGCGGCGCGGTTGAAATCGATCGCCTCCGGCGGGGTCGCGGGCCCCTCGGCATCGTGATAGATCGCCTCGCCGGCTCGCCAGCCATGCTCGGCAAAGTAGTTGCCCACGCTGCCGATGGCATCCACCGGGTTGGTCCAGAGATCGCGGATGCCATCGCCGTCGAAGTCCACCGCATAGGCGCGGTAGCTGGTCGGGATGAATTGCGGGTAGCCCATGGCGCCGGCGTAGGAGCCGGTGAGCTCGCCGGGGTCGACGCCCTGCTCGTGGGTGATCTCGAGGAAGGCGGCCAGCTCGCCGCGGAAGAAGCCGCCCCGGGTCGGGTGGTGGAAGGCCAGGGTGGCCAGGGAGTCGATCACCCGGTGGCGGCCGGTGAAGCGGCCGTAGCTGGTCTCGACGCCGATGATGGCGGCGATCACCTCGGCAGGCACGCCATACTCGGCCTCGGCGCGCTCGAAGGCATCGCGATGCACCTCGAGAAAGGTGACGCCGCGGTGGATGCGCTCGGGCTGCAGGAAGATCTCGCGGTACTCGTCCCAGCGCAGGCGACGCTCGGCGGCACCGGCCATGGCGTCCAGCACGCCCTGCTGGAAGTCGGCGGAGGCCATGGCGGCCTCGAGCCAGTCGCGCTCTATGCCCTTGGCGGCCAGCTCCTCGACCAGCTGACGCGTCTCGGTGTGGCTGCGCGGGTCGAAATCCGCCGCCAGAGGGCTCATCGACACGCCCAGGGCAACCATCGCGGCCAGCGCCCTCACGCCATGGTTTCGAATCCGTAACATGCAGCTCTCTCTCTGATTCGGCAGCCGGATACCCGCAGCGGCACTAGCGCGGAAGCAAGCGGCGGTGCGCGTGAATGGCCATGAGAATACCGAAACCCGCCATCAAGGTCACGCTGGAGGTTCCGCCGTAGCTGACCAGCGGCAGGGGCACGCCGACCACCGGCAGGATGCCGCTGACCATGCCCACGTTGACGAAGACGTAGATGAAAAAGGTAAGGGTGATGCTGCCCGCGACCAGACGCCCGAAGGTGTCCTGAGCGCCGGCGGCGAGCCACAGGCCACGGCTGATGATCAGTAGGTAGAGCAGCAGGATGGCGACGATGCCCACCAGGCCGAATTCCTCGCCGAGCACGGCGACGATGAAGTCGGTATGGCGCTCAGGCAGGAACTCCAGCTGGGACTGGGTGCCCTGCAGCCAGCCCTTACCGAATACCCCGCCGCTGCCGATGGCGGTGGTGGACTGGATGATGTTCCAGCCCGACCCCAGGGGGTCGCTGTTGGGATCAAGGAAGGTCAGCACCCGCTGACGCTGGTAGTTGTGCAGGTTCATCCACAGCAGCGGCAGCGCCGCCGCGGCGATCACCGTCAGGGCAGCGATGAAACGCCAGGAGAGCCCGGCCAGCAGCACCACGAAGACCGCCGCCGAGGTCACCAGCAGCGAGGTGCCGAGGTCGGGCTGCTTGGCGATCAGCACGACCGGCACGGCGATCAGCACGCCGCACACCGCGATGTCGCGCAGCCGCGGGGGAAGCTCCTGGCGGCTCAGGTAGGCGGCCACCATCAGCGGCACCGCCAGCTTCATCATCTCCGAAGGCTGGAAGCGGATGACGCCGGGGATCACCAGCCAGCGCTGGGCCCCCATGCCGACGTCACCGACGAGCTCCACCGCCACCAGCAGCAGCACCCCCAGCAGATAGACCGGCAGCGCCCAGCGCAGCAGGGTGGCCGGGGTGAGCTGGGCGATGGCGAACATCACCACCAGGGCCACCCCGAAGCGCAGGCCCTGGGCGATCACCGCGTCGAGGCGCTGGCCGCTGGCGCTGTAGAGCACCACCAGGCCCGCCGCCATCAGCACCAGCAGCATGCCCAGCAGCCAGGGGTCCAGGTGGAGCCGCTCCCACAGGCTGCGGCGCCGGGAGATCCCGCTGGCCGGCGCCCGCACCGGGTAGGGACGCAGCACCCGGGAGAGGTCGATCATGCCCATGACTCAGTTCCCCGCGATTCGGCCATCGTCTTCCTCGATCGCCTCGCGCAGCTCCTCCACGTCGAGCTCGCGATCCCTGAGCAGCCAGGCATCGGTCATGGCCCGGGCAAGGTGGGCGGCGTGGGTGCTGCCGCCCCCGGCGTTCTCGACGATTACCGACACCGCGATCTGGGGGTCCTCGGTGGGTGCGAAGGCCATGAACAGGGCGTGGTCGCGCAGCCGCTCGGCCAGCTCCTCGGCGTTGTAGCGCTGGTCCTGGCCCAGCGAGAAGACCTGGGCGGTGCCGGACTTGCCGGCCATGCGGTACTCGAGCCCGACCCCGGTGCGCCGCGCCGTGCCCTCGTGACCGGTGAGCACCTTCTCCATGCCGGAGAAGACCCGATCCCACCAGGCGTCGTTGGGGATCTCGATGTCCGCGGGCGTGTCGGCGACCCGGGCCGGCACCTCCCGGTCACCGATATGGCTTGCCAGGCGCGGCTTGACCCACTCGCCGCGGTTGGCCAGCACCGCGGTGGCGGTGGCCAACTGCAGCGGGGTGACCTGCCAGTAGCCCTGGCCGATGCCCACCGAGAGGGTCTCCCCCGGGTACCAGGGCTGGTTGAAGCGCCCGCGCTTCCAGTCCCGGGAGGGCATCAGCGCGGTGCTCTCGCCGAACACGTCGTGGCCCACCCGCTGCCCGAAGCCGAAGGCGCTCATGTTGTCATGGAGCCGGTCGATGCCCATATCGTGGGCCAGCGAGTAGTAGTAGGTGTTGTTGGAGACGGCGATGGAGCGCTCCATGTCGACCCAACCGTGCCCCCAGCGCAGCCAGTTGCGGTAGCGGCGGGAGTCGTTGGGCAGCTGGTAGAAGCCGGGGTCATGGATCGCCCGATCCGGCGTGATGATCCCCTCGGCCAGCCCGGCCAGGGCCAGGAAGGGCTTGATGGTGGAGCCCGGCGGATAATGGCCGCGGATGGCCCGGTTGTAGAGCGGCAGGTCGAGGTTCTCCTGCAGCGCCCGATAGGAGGCGACGTCGATGCCTGTGACGAACTGGTTGCTGTCGAACCCCGGCGCCGAGACCATCGCCAGGATCTCGCCGGTCTTCGGTGCGATGGCGACGATGGAGCCGCGGCGCCCGTCGAGCAGCTCATAGGCCAGCTTCTGCATCTTCTTGTCGAGGGTCAGGGTCAGGTGCTGGCCCGGCACCGGGTCGGTACGCCCCAGTTCGCGCAACACCCGTCCGCGGGCATTGGTCTCCACCTTGCGCAGCCCCGCCTGGCCGTGCAGCTCGTCCTCGTAAAAGCGCTCGACGCCGGTCTTGCCGATGAAGTAGGTGCCGGCGTAGCGACCAGTATCCAGGGTCGCCATCTCCTCGGCGTTGATGCGGCCCACATAGCCCAGGGCGTGGGCCATCACCTCGGCATCCGGGTAGTAGCGCAGCAGCTGCGCCTCCACCTCGACGCCGGGCAGCAGGTGGCGGTTGACCGACACCCGGGCGATCTGCTGTTCATCGAGATCGCTCATCAGCAGCGCCGGCTGGAAGGGCCGCTGGCGCTGGCGGGAGCGCAGCCGGAACGCCTCGGCCTCCTCGTCGGAGAGCTCGAGCAGCTCCACCAGCAGCGCCAGGGTCGCGTCCAGGTCATCGACCCGTTCACGCACCAGGGTGAGGTTGTAGGTGGGCCGGTTCTCGGCCAGCAGCACCCCGTTACGGTCGTAGATCAAGCCGCGGGTGGGGGGAAGCGGCTCCACCCGCACGCGGTTCTTCTCGGAGCGGGTGCTGTAGAGCTCGTGCTGGACCACCTGCAGGTAGGCCAGCCGCCCCATCAGCAGGCCGGTCATGGCGAACACCAGCACGGCGGCGAGCAGCGCACGCACCCGGAAGATGCGCAGCTCCTGCTCGGGGCTCTTGAGGTTGTCGCGATTCTTGCGCATCGCACTCTCGGCCAGGCGGTGGCTCGGTCAGCGGTGGTAGGGGTGACCCACCATCAGGGTCCAGGCACGGTAAAGCTGCTCGGCGAGCAGGATCCGTACCAGCGGGTGAGGCAGGGTCAGCGGCGACAGCGACCAGCGCTGATCGGCGGCGGCGGAGAGCCCCGGCTCGAGTCCGTCGGGGCCGCCCACCAGCAGCGCCACGTCGCGCCCGTCGAGGCGCCAGGCCTCGGCGTGGGTGGCGAGCTGCTCGGTGCTCCACGGCTTGCCCCCCACCTCCAGGGCCACGACATGCTCGTCACCGCGCAGGCGGGCCCGGATGCGTTCGGCCTCCTGGGCGATGGCACGGGGAATGTCGGCATTCTTGCCGCGCTGGCCGGGGGCGATCTCCTCCACCTCGAGGGCGAAGTCCCGGGGGAGTCGCTTGCGGTACTCCTCGACCCCCTCCGTGACCCAGGCGGGCATGCGGGTGCCCACCGCCAGCAGGCGGACCCTCATGCCCCGGAGGCCTCGCCCTCGCTGCGCTCGGCGTCGCTGTGCAGGTCGGCCCACAGGCGCTCGAGGTCGTAGAGCTGGCGAGTTTCCGGCAGCATCACGTGCACCACCACGTCACCCAGGTCGACCAGCACCCAGTCGGCGCCGTTCTCGCCCTCGACGCCCAGCGGCTGGAGGCCGGCCTCCTTGGCCTTCTGGACCACGTTGCCGGCCAGGGCCGCCACGTGACGGGTGGAGGTGCCGCTGGCGATGACCATCAGGTCGGTCACGCTGGTCAGGTGCGAGACATCCAGCAGGGCGATGTCCTTGGCCTTGAGGTCCTCCAGCGCGTCGATCACCAGAGTCTTGAGTGCGTCAGTTTGCATAGGGTCTTCTGTCTGAATGTCGTTGATCGGCCATTGTACCGGGTTGACCGCCCGCTGGCAGCGCCCGTTCCCGGCCTTTCTGCCATCACCACACGGCTCGGCCTGCCCCCGGCACTCCTCAGCGGAGTGCTTCAGGAAGTCAGCTGCGGTAGAGGCCATGCTCGAGCAGGTGGCGCTCCACCGCCTCGGGCAGCAGGTAGCGCACGCTTCTGCCCTGGGCCAGGCGGCGGCGCACCTCGGTGGCCGAGATCGCCATGCGCGAGGGGAGGCTGAGGCGCAGCAGGCTGCCGGCGGGGCTCGCCATCAGCGCCTCCACGCCGGCCACCTCGCGGCCGGCGATCAGCGCGTCCAGGGCCGCCGGCAGCGGCGCCTCGAAGTCGGGGCGGTCGATCACCACCAGGTGGGCCAGGGCAAATAGCCGCTCGGGCTCGTGCCAGTCGGCCAGGCGCAGAAAGGCGTCATGGCCCAGCGCCATCACCAGGCGCGCCCCGGGGCCGACCTCCTCGCGCAGCGAGGCCAGGGTGTCGGCGCTGAAGGAGGGACCCGCCCGGTGCAGCTCCCGGGGGTCGGCGATCAGCCCCGGGGTGTCGCCGATCCCCAGGCGCAGCAGCGCGAGGCGCTGCTCCGGGGAGACCCGAGGCTCGCCGCGCAGGGGCGGCACGCTGGCCGGCACCATGTGGACCCGGTCCAGGGCCAGCGCCTCGCGCAGCTCCACGGCGCTGCGCAGGTGGCCCAGGTGCACCGGGTCGAAGGTGCCGCCGAGCATGGCGATGCGCGGCGCGCGCGGCGGGTCGGCCTCCCCCGCCGGCAGCGGCAGGTGCACGCCCTGGCTCACTGGCGGATCTGGCCGTCGCCCAGCACCACGTACTTGCGGGTGGTCAGCCCCTCGAGGCCCACCGGCCCGCGGGCGTGGAGCTTGTCGGTGGAGATGCCGATCTCGGCGCCCAGGCCATACTCGAAGCCGTCGGCGAAGCGGGTGGAGGCGTTGACCATCACCGAGCTCGAGTCCACCTCGGCCAGGAAGCGCCGCGCCAGGCCGTAGTCGTCGGTGACGATGGCGTCGGTATGGTGGGAGCCGTGGCGCTCGATGTGCTCGATGGCGGCCTCGATGCCCTCCACCACGCGCACCGCCAGCACCGGCGCCAGGTACTCCGTGCCCCAGTCCGCTTCGCTGGCGGCGGCGGCCTCGGACAGGATCGCCCGGGTGCGCTCGCAGCCGCGCAGCTCTACGCCGTGCTCGGCGTAGGCCGCGGCCAGCCGGGGCAGCAGGTGCTCGGCCACCGGCGCGTCCACCAGCAGGGTCTCCATGGTGTTGCAGGTGCCGTAGCGGTGGGTCTTGGCGTTGACGGCGATGGCGAAGGCCTTGTCGAGATCCGCAGTGGCATCCACGTAGACGTGGCAGACGCCGTCCAGGTGCTTGATCACCGGCACCCGGGCCTCGCGGGAGATCCGCTCGATCAGCGACTTGCCGCCGCGGGGAATGATCACGTCGACATACTCGGGCATGGCGATCAGGCGACCCACGGCGGCGCGGTCGGTGGTGGCCACCACCTGCACGGCGCCCTCGGGGAGCCCGGCATCGGCCAGGCCATCGCGGATGCAGGCGGCGATGGCGGCATTGGAGGCGCGCGCCTCGCTGCCGCCGCGCAGGATCGCCGCATTGCCGGACTTGAGGCACAGGCTCGCCGCCTCGACGGTGACGTTGGGCCGCGACTCGTAGATGATGCCGATCACTCCCAGCGGCACGCGCATCTGCCCCACCTGGATCCCGCTCGGCCGGTAGCGCAGGCCGTCGATCTCGCCGACGGGGTCGGGCAGCGCCGCCACCTGGTGGAGCCCCTCGATCATGGCGTCGATGCGCGGCGCCGTGAGCTCCAGGCGGTCGAGCAGCGCGGCGTCGAGCCCGCCGTCCCGGCCGCGGGCCATGTCCTCGGCGTTGGCCGCGGCGATCGCCGTGCGCTGCGCCTCGAGGCGCGCCGCGATGGCCAGCAGGGCGGCGTTCTTGGCGCCGCTGGAGGCGCGACGCATGGCGGCCGCGGCCTGGCGGGCCGCCTGGCCGAGCCCGGCCATGTAGGTCTCGACGTCCCGGATCGCCTCGTCGGTGGAGATGACTTGTGCTGACATGCCGAAAGAGGTCTCCTGTGGGCGTGGCCAGAGGGAGCGGCCACGACGTTATACTGGCGCAGCCTGGCCGCGCGAATTCGGGAAAGGGAGCCATAGTAAGCCACCATGCAGAGCAAGTACAAAGTCGGCCTGCTGCGCCTCAACCTGCTGCTGGCGGCCCTGCTGCCGGCGCTGATGGCCCCGGCTTCGGCGAACCTCACCGAGGCCCTGCTGCTGTGGATGGCCGCCGGCTGGCTGGCCGTCTCGGCCGTGCTGGTGGAGTTCAGCCATCGCCGCCCCCCCCTGGTGCCCTGGCAGCTGCTGCCCAGCCTGCTGCTCACCGCCCTGCTGCTCACCGCCCCCGAACGCTTTCCGATCTGGCTGTGGGCCTGGGCGGCCCTGGTCATGCTGCCCCAGCCGGCCTGGATGTCCATCCTCAACCTGCTGCTGGCCGCACTCTCCTGGGGCTGGCTGGCCCACGCCATGCCGCCGGAGCAGGCGGCCTTCTCCGGCGCGGTGCTGGCGGCGCTGCTGCTGCTCGGGCTCTCCCGCTCCCGCGACCTGGCGCCGCTGCGCGGCATCGCCCGCCGCCGCGCCCACCTGGCGCCCGGCCTGCGCCTCTGGCCGCGCGCCCAGCTGGGCCGCGACCTGCCCCGGGAACGCGCCCGGATCCGCCGCGACGAGGTGCATGGCGAGCTCGTGCTGCTGCGCACGGGGCGCAGACGCTTCTGGCACCAGGCTCAGCGGCTGTGCACCCTGACCCGCAGCTTCGAGCACTGCTATCGGCTCGATGGCCGCGCCCTGGCCGCCCTGCTGCTCTCTCCGGATGCCGAGCAGGCCGAACACCGGCGCGCCGAACTGCTGGCCGCGCTGGGGCCCATCCAGCGGCTGCGCGCCACACCGCTCTCGCGGATCGTCTCGCTGGCCGACGAGTGCCGGGCGCTGGAGCGCCAGACGGAGGCAACGGGCCCGGCGCGCGAGGTGGATCATGGCTGAGCTGCAGCACACCCGGCTTCACGCCGGCCTCTATGCCCTCGCCGCCCTGCTGCTGGTCGTCCAGGCGGCCTGGTTCTACCTGGTCGGCGACTACGACCGCATCCTGCTACCCGCGCTGCTCGCCCCGCTGCTGATCACCGCCGCCCTGATGCGCCTGGGCCAGCCCGAGACCGCGCGGCTCTCGGCCTACCTGGTCCTGGTGGCCGGCTATCTGCTGGTGGCCATGGAGCTGCCGGGCCCCTCCTCGCTGACTCCCTTCTGGCTGGGCCTGCCCCCGGTGCTGACCCTGCTGCTGCTGCCGCTGGGGTCGGCCATGCTGCTCAACCTCACCCTGGCCCCGGTCTGGCTGCTGCTGGCCGATGCCTGGCTGACCCCCGACCTGGCGCTGGGCTACCTGGCCCTGGTGGTGGTCGCCGGCCTGGCGCCCTGGGAGATCCTGCACCAGCGCGCCCTGCTCCAGGCCACCGACCCCATGGATGAGGAGTGCGACGCCATGCGCCCCAGCGCCATGCATGACCGCCTGCACAGCGAGTGCGAGCGCGCCGCCCTGCTGGACCAGCGCCTGGCGGTGCTGCTGATTCACCTGCCCCAGCTGGAGATGGCCAGGGAGCAGTTCGGCAGCGGCGCGCACCGGGCCCTGCTCAAGGCGCTCTGCGACACCGTGGCCCGCTGCAGCCGGGACCACGACCTGCTGGGCCGCGAGGGCGATGCCGACTTCTGGCTGCTGCTCCCCGACACCAGCGAGAGCGGCGCCCTGCTCGTGCGCCAGCGCCTGGAGGAGGCGCTGGCGCGTCGAATCCTGCTGGATACCGGCCAGCTGGAGACGCGCCTGACCGTCTGCTGCCTGCGCCAGGGGGAGGAGGCCGATGCCTTTCTCCAGCGCCTCCAGGCCACGACCCAGCGCAACGCCACATCCTGACCGCCCCCGACACGGAGTCCCCCTTGAACCTTGCCGATGCCCTCTATCAGCTGACGCCCTCGCCTACGCTCCTGCTGCTGATCATCGCCGCCATCGCCCTGGTGGAGTCGCTGGCGCTGATCGGCCTGCTGGTGCCCGGCGTGGTGCTGATCACCGCGGCCGCCTCCCTGGCCGGCCACCAGGAGCTGGCGCTGCCGGCCATCATCCTGGCGGCCTTCGTTGGCGCCGTGGTCGGCGACTGGATCAGCTTCTGGCTCGGCTATACCCAGCACGCCCGAGTGACCCGGCTCTGGCCGCTGTCGCGCCACCCCGAATGGATCGCTCGGGGGGCACGCTTCTTCCAGCGCTACGGCACCCTGTCGGTGTTCTTCGGCCGCTTCGTCGGCCCTGTACGCCCGGTGGTGCCGCTGATCGCCGGCATGCTGCGGATGTCGCCCCGGGCCTTCTCCTGGGCCAACCTCGCCTCGGCGCTGCTCTGGGCGCCCGCCTATGTGCTCCCCGGCTACCTGCTGGGACGCACCTGGCAGCAGCTCTTCGACGTGCCGCCGGAAATGCAGGCGGCCCTGGTCGCCCTGGCCATCCTGCTGGTGGCCCTGGCGGTGGTGTTTTCCTGGCTGCGCCAGCAGGTCAGCCGCAGCGGGCGACTCTATCGGCTGCTGGCCCTGGGTGCCCGCCGCCACCCGGTGATGCGGCGCCTGTGGCTGGCCGGTAGCGCCACCGGGCGCGGCGAGCTGCCCCTGGCCAGCTGGCTGCTGCTGATCCTGTCGCTGGGAGGCGTCTCGGGCTGGACGCTGATGGTGATGCAGCACGGCGCCGATGGCCCGCTGGTGATGGATGCGCGCCTGCACGCCCTCTTCGGCTATCTGGCGACCCCGTGGCTGGAGACGGCAAGCCAGGCCTTGGCGCGGGTGGGCGACACCTATGGCGTGCTCGCCCTGGTGCTGCCCTGGGGGGGCTGGCTGCTGTGGCGGCGGCGCCTCGACGCCTTCGCCCATATCGGTGGCGGGCTCGGCCTGATCGCCCTGCTCAACACCTGGGGCAAGGCCTTCTTCGACCGCCCGCGCCCGGGCACGCCCGACTACCTGACCGGCTCCATGGCCTACCCCAGCGCCCACAGCTCCACGGCGGTGGTGCTGGCCGGGCTCGCCGCGGCCTTCATCGCCCGGGAGCTGCCCCACCGCCAGCGCCACTGGGTCTACTGGGGCGCCATCCTGTTCGCCGTGATCATGGCGCTGTCGCGACTGGTGATTGGCGTGCACTGGTTCAGCGACCTGGTGGGCGGCGCCCTGCTGGGTCTGGTCGTCTGCGCGCTGGTCCAGCTCGCCTGGCAGGCCAGGCCGCGGGCCCCGCTGGCCCCCTGCCCCTGGGCCTGGCTCGGCATCGGCTCGCTGGCGCTGGTGGCGGCACGCATCGCCTGGCTGCCGCCGGTCTAGGGCTCGCCCCAGCGGGGCATCAGGCGATGCTCGATGCCGAGCTGGTTGAGGATGCGGGCGACGATGAAATCGACCAGGTCATCGATGGTGGCGGGCTGGTGGTAGAAGCCCGGGGCCGCGGGCAGCACCACCGCCCCCAGCCGGGTGAGGTTCAGCATGTGCTCCAGATGGATGGCCGAGAGCGGCGTCTCGCGCAGCACCAGCACCAGCTGGCGACGCTCCTTGAGGGCCACATCGGCGGCGCGCTCGATCAGGTTGTTGCTGGCCCCCGTGGCCACCGCCGAGAGGGTGCCGGTGGAACAGGGGCAGATCACCATGGAGGATGGCGCCCCGGACCCCGAGGCCACCGGCGCCATCCAGTCCTCGCGCCCGAAGCAGCGGATCTGGCCCGCTCGCGCCCCGCTGCGCGCAACCAGCGCCTCGGCCAGACGCTCGGGGCGCGCCGGCAGCTCGACATCGGTCTCGGTGGCGATCACCAGATGCGCCGCCTTGGAGATCATCACCCACACCTCGCGCTCGGCGGCCACCAGGGCCTCGATCAGGCGCAGGCCGTACTGGGCCCCCGAGGCACCGGTGAGCGCCACCGTCACCGGCGGGCCGAAGGGGGACACCGGCCTCTCGCGACTCCGCTCAGCCATGGGCCTCCTCCAGGGCGACCTGCAGTCGCTCATGGATACCGCCGAAGCCACCGTTGGACATCACCACGATGCGGTCATAGGGGCGCGCCTCGGCCACCAGCGCCGCCACCAGGGCGTCGAGGTCCTGCTCCAGATGCCCAGGCACCGGGCTCGCCGCGATCACCGGGGCGAGCGACCAGTCGAGCCCCGCCGGCTGGAACCAGTAGGCGATGTCCGCGGCGGCCACACACTCGGCCAGGCGGTCGCGCAGGCTGCCCAGGCGCATGGTATTGGAGCGCGGCTCGATGACCGCCAGCAGCCGCCCGCGGGCGGTGGCGGCGCGCAGGCCGGCGAGGGTCGCGGCGATGGCGGTGGGGTGGTGGGCGAAGTCGTCAATCACCTGGATGCCGGCCACCTCGCCGCGCAGCTCCTGGCGCCGCCGCGGGGTCTCGAAGCGCGACAGCGCCGCCGCGCCCCGGGCCAGATCGACCCCGCAGGCGTGGGCGGCGGCCAGCGCCGCCAGGGCGTTGCGGGCGTTGTAGGCCCCGGTCAGCGGCCAGTCCACCACGGCATCCTCGTCGACCCTGTCATCGCCCTCCCCCTGCTGATGGATCACCCGGAAGCGCGAGGCGTCCTCCCGTTCGAGCTCGTAGCGCCAGGCGCTCGCGGCGTCCCGGCCGAAGCGAGCGACCGGCGTCCAGGCGCCCATGGCCAGCACGCGGTCGAGCGCCGGCTCGCCATCGGCCACTAGCAGCCGCCCGCGGCCCGGGACGGTGCGCACCAGATGGTGGAACTGCCGCTCGATGGCGGCGAGGTCCTCGAAGATATCCGCATGGTCGAACTCGAGGTTGCCCAGCACCGCGATCTCGGGGCGGTAGTGGACGAACTTGGAGCGCTTGTCGAAGAAGGCGGTGTCGTACTCGTCGGCCTCCACCACGAAGGGGGCGCCCGGGGCCCCGAGGCGCGCGGAGACGCCGAAGTTGCGCGGCACCCCGCCGATCAGGAAGCCGGGGGCCTGGCCCGCGGACTCCAGCAGCCAGGCGACGAGACTCGCCGTGGTGGTCTTGCCGTGGGTGCCGGCCACCGCGATCACCCGCCGCCCGGGCAGCACCTGCTGGGCCAGCCACTGGGGGCCGGAGACATAGGGCAGGCCGAGGTCGAGCACCGCTTCCACCTCGGGATTGCCCCGTGAGAGCGCGTTGCCGATCACCACCAGATCGGGGCACGGCTCGAGGTTGGCCGGGGCATAGCCCTCGCAAAGGGCGATGCCCGCCTCCTCGAGCTGGGTGCTCATGGGCGGATAGACCCCCGCATCCGAGCCGCTGACCGTATGGCCAAGCTCCCGGGCCAGCAGCGCCAGGCTGCCCATGAAGGTGCCGCAGATACCGAGGATATGGACGTGCATGCGCTCTCCTGACTACCGACGTGCGCCGCGGCATCCCACCGCGGCAGGGTGTGGCGAGACTAGCATGGCGCCGGGAGCCCCTCCAGCGCCCGGCCAGGGCTATCGCAGATGGCAGCACCGCTCAAGGCTGTTCCGGCGACCGGCCCCGGATGCAGCCTCGGCCGCTTTCGGCTAGAATCCTCCGACTTTTGTCCCCCATCCCCGACCAGCAGCGACCAGGAGCAGGATAGCCCCATGGCCCACAATGCCTTCTACGCCCAGTCCGGCGGCGTCACCGCCGTGATCAATGCCAGCGCCTGCGGCGTGATCGAGGCCTGCCGCCGCCACCCGGACCAGATCGGCAAGGTCTATGCCGGCCACAACGGCATCATCGGCGCCCTCACCGAAGACCTGATCGACGTGAGCCGGGAGTCCGACGAGACGATCGCCGCGCTGCGCCACACCCCGGGCGGCGCCTTCGGCTCCTGCCGCTACAAGCTCAAGGACATCGAGAGCCACCGCGCCCAGTACGAACGGCTGATCGAGGTGTTCCGCGCCCACGATATCCGCTACTTCTTCTACAACGGCGGCGGCGACAGCGCCGACACCTGCCTCAAGGTCTCCCAGCTCTCCGAGAAGCTCGGCTACCCGCTCACCGCCATCCACGTGCCCAAGACCGTGGACAACGATCTGCCGATCACCGACAACTCCCCGGGCTTCGGCAGCGTGGCCAAGTACATCGCCACCTCCACCCTGGAGGCCTCTCTGGATATCGCCTCCATGTGCGCCACCTCCACCAAGGTGTTCGTGCTCGAGGTGATGGGCCGCCACGCCGGCTGGATCGCCGCCGCCGGCGCGCTTGCCGGCAACGGCGAAGGCGAGCCGCCCCACCTGGTGATCTTCCCCGAGGTGGCCTTCGATCGCTCCGCGGTCATGGCCAGGGTCGACGAGGCGGTCAAGAAGTACGGCTACTGCGTAATCGTGGTCTCCGAGGGGGCCCGCTACGAGGACGGCACCTTCCTGGCCGACTCCGGCAACACTGACGCCTTCGGCCACCGCCAGCTCGGCGGCGTGGCCCCCACGCTTGCCGGCATGGTCAAGCAGGACCTGGGCTACAAGTACCACTGGGCAGTGGCCGACTACCTGCAGCGCGCCGCCCGCCACCTGGCCTCGAAGACCGACGTGGAGCAGGCCTACGCGGTGGGCGAGAAGGCAGTGGAGCTGGCGATCGCCGGCAAGAACGCCATGATGCCGGCCATCAAGCGCGTCTCCGACACCCCCTACCGCTGGACCATCGAGCCGGCCCCGCTGGCCGAGGTCGCCAACCGCGAGAAGTTCATGCCCCGCGAGTACATCCGCGAGGATGGCTTCGGCATCACCGAGGCGTGCCGCCAGTACCTGTTGCCGCTGATCCAAGGCGAGGACTTCCCGCCCTTTGAGAACGGCCTGCCCAAGGTGGCCAAGCTGGCGCTGCACCGAGTCGAGCGCAAGCTGCCGGAGTTTAAGCTCTAGCCTGAGCTCAAGCTCTAGCAAGAGCTCAAGCGCCAAAAGCGCCTATCGCAGCAGCCAGGAGAGAATCAGCAGCAGCAGCAGGATGCCGGCCACGCCCTGCCAGAAGTGGCCGGGGTCCCGAAACAGCCGCGGCCGGGCGCGGGGAGCGGCGCCATGCGGCTCGGTGGCGAGGGGCTGGCGCAGCGCGCGGCGGAACTCCGACATGCGCCGAAAGCGTAGTGAGCGCTGGGGGTCCAGGGCGCGGCGCAGCGCCTCGTCCAGGGCCGGCGGCACCTCGGGGTTGCGGGTGCGCGCGCTGCGGTAGGCCAGCTGTTCGAGGTCGGTGTGGCTGCGCAGCCGGTTAGGCGTGAGCGCGTAGGGCAGCTCGCCGGTCAGCAGCCAGTAGACGGTGGACGCATAGGAGTACTGGTCGCTGCGCCGGCCCACCGAATCATCCAGGGCGTACTCGGGGGCGCTGTGCTCGGTCAGACCTACCTGACGCAGCAGCTCCCGGGCATCGCGATGCCCCCCTCCCTCCCGGGCCCGACAGGCGCTGAAGTCGGTGAGCACCACCTGGCCGTGGGCGTCGATCAGCACGTTCCCCGGATAGATCTGCTGGTGCAGGATGTCGCGGTGATGCAGCGCCTGGATCGCCTTGCCGAGCTGATTGGCGATGTCCAGGCGCTGCACCAGGCTCGCCTGGGGGTGCCGCCTGGCCCACTCGGTGAGGGTCTCGCCCTCCACGTAGGCCATCAGGTAATAGAGGTAGCGGCGCGGCCGGGAGGACTCCATGATCCTCACCACGAAGGGTGACTTGACCCGCTCCACCACCCACTGCTGCAGCAGGAAGTGCTCCAGGTAGGCGTTGCGGTGGGAGAGCTCCGGGCTCGGCGCCTTCATCACCATCTCCCGCTCGGTGTGCACGTCCCGCACCCGATAGACCCGCGACTGGGCGGTGCGCGAGAGCACCGCCTCGACCTGCAGGCCGTCCAGGCGATCCCCCGGCGCGAGCTCCGGCGGAATCGGCAGCTCGCCATAGGCGCGACCGGGGTGGTCGGGCTGCTCGTCGGGCAGCTCGTCGATGCGGACCAGCTGGAAGCAGAACTGCTCGGCGCCATAGCCGCGGGCCTGGGCCCGCTGCACCGCTGCCTCGGCCAGCCGGTCGCAGGCGGCGTTGAGGTCGCTGACATCCTGGCGGATCAGCTGCACATACTCAGAGGGCATCAGGGTGCCCAGCACCGCCTGGGTGGTGAACAGGAAGATGTCGCCCTGCTTGATGGGAAACTGGGCGTAGTCGATATCGATGCTGTTATCCATGCCCAGCGCCCGGGAAGGGTAGCGATAGCCGCCGAGGTCGGTGACATGGTCGCGGCTGAGCTGTTCGAACTCGGCGCCGCGCAGGCGAAACACCAGGGTATCGCCCAGGTGGAACAGGTGGGCGGTGCGGCCACGATAGACCATGGCCGACAGCGAGGAGACATAGCTGCCCTCGGCCACGCACTGGCTCTGGCTGTAGCACCAGCCGTTGAGGGCGCGCAGCACCCGGGTCGCCGAGGTCTTGACGTCCCAGTGGTCGGGGGTGGAGTAGTAATCGGCCAGGAAGCCGCGCACGCTGAGGTCGCCGGCCTGCTTGGCCATGGAGTTGCGCCGGATGGAGTCGCTGATCACCGCGCAGGCGCCCTTGGCATTGAGCTGCCCGGGCTGCGGAAAGCACACCGACATGGAGCTGCGGTGATGGCGCCGATCCGGCGCCACGTAGGCCTGGCCGTAACTCAATGACAGCTGCGCAGATCCCAAGAGGCTTCTCCTTGAGCGCCGAGTCGATCTTCCCAAGGGACCCGCGCCGCCCGGATCGGCAGCCGGCGAACCCCGCCGGCGCCCATGATACACTCCCGGCGCCCCCGCGTGGTGTCAACCTAAGCAGCATCGACCCAGGCCGCTGCCTCCCCGGACAAGCTCGGCACCTATGTCGCATTGGTAATCCCGGTGCTCGCTCCGTATAATTTCGCGGATTTTTCGCTCAGCGATTGACCAGGCTGATCTCCAACCCAAGGAAGCGACGATGAACTTCGACAACATCCCTGCCGGCAAGGACCTCCCTAACGACGTCTACGTGGCGATCGAGATCCCGGCCAACCATGCGCCAATCAAGTACGAGATCGACAAGGACATGGGCGCCCTGCTGGTCGACCGCTTCATGGCCACCCCGATGTTCTACCCGGCCAACTACGGTTTCATCCCGCACACTCTCGCCGACGACGGCGATGCGCTGGACGCCCTGGTGGTCACCCCCTACCCGGTTCAGCCCGGCGCCATCATCCGCGCCCGCCCGGTGGGCGTGCTCAACATGACCGACGAGGCCGGCGAGGACGCCAAGCTGGTCTGCGTGCCCCACGCCAAGCTCTCCAGCCTCTACGATGAGGTCCAGGAAGTGACCGACCTGCCCGAGCTGCTGCGCCAGCAGATCGCCCACTTCTTCGAGAACTACAAGGATCTCGAGAAAGGCAAGTGGGTCAAGGTGGAGTCCTGGGAAGGCGCCGAGGCCGCCCGCAAGGCCATCGAGAAGGCCGTGGCCGCCTACGAGAAGGCCTGATCCTTCCAACTGGCACCCGGCCAGACCCAGCAGGGCCGCCCGATAGGGCGGCCCTGCTGCATTCAGGGGCGCGAGCGGCTCACTCTTCCGGCGCGGCCAGCCCCTCGCGGGGCGGCTCGACGACCTCCTCCTCGAAGCGCTCCACCTCCACCACCGGCGGCTCGACGGGCTCCGCCTCCTCGCTCTCCTCGGGCAGCGTCTCGGTGGGCGGCGTCTCGGCGACCTCTGCCGGCGCGGCCAGGGACGCCGGCGGCTCGGCCAGGCGCTCGGCCAGCTGGGCGGCGAGATCCCGCGCCCGCGTCATGTGCAGCGCCATCACCAGGGAGTGATTGGCGAAGAGCCCGAAACCTGAGCCGTTGAGCACCACCGGGCTCCACAGCCGCCGCTGGGTCATCTCCAGCTCGGCCAGCAGGCGCTCCCACTCGCCCCGGGCACCCGCCGTCTCCAGCACGTCAGCCTGATCCCGCTGCACGCCCTCCAGCAGCTGCGCCAGAGCCCAGCCGCTGCCCCGGGCCTCGAAGAAGATGTCGTCGACCCGATACCAGGGCGTGGGCGGCGGCAGCGACGCGGTATCCACGGCGAGCTCGGTCAGCGCCTCGTGCCCGCCGACGCTGGCCGCCAGCCGCAGGGCCAGGCCGTCGAGCCCCTCGGCCACCGCTGCCAGCCACTCTCCCAGGCCGGCGCCGGGCGAGAAGCCCGCCTCCGGGTCATCGAGGGTGGCGAGCTTGCGCTCCAGGGCGGCCACCGCCTCCTCCAGGCGGCGCTCGGTGGAGGGGTGGAGCCAGTCGCGATCATCGCCCAGCAGCGCCTCCCGGGCCTCGACGAGCGCCGCCGAGTCGCCGCCGGCCATCTGCGGCAGGGCCAGGGCAAGGCGCCGCGACTCCTCCAGCACGCCGAGCTCCCAGTTGGGCATATTGTCGAGCCAGACCCCCGGCGGGGCGATATCGTTGCGCAGGTAGCCGCCGGGCTTCTCCAGCAGGGTGGCAACGCTCTCGGCCAGGGTCGCCACGCTCACCGTCCCTCTGGCGCCGGGCGCATAGGCGGCCTCGCCGCGGCGCTCCAGGGTCGCCTGCTCCACGTCGAAGGCGGTTGGCGGCTGGCTCCACCAGATGCCCAGTGCCACGCTGACCAGCAGGTAGAGCCCCAGCAGGGCCACCAGCGGCTTCCAGATCCATCCGTAGCGGGGGCGCTCCAGCGCCTCCTCCTTCCTGCGGCGCCGTGCGGCGCGCCAGCTTTTCAAGCCCATCTCGGTAATTCCTGGCTAATGAACGAGAGCCCGCGACAATGCGACAATCAGGCGCAACGATAACGGACGCGACACGGTCAACGCACCGTGTCTACTGGGTTATCCTAGCACTCACAGCGGGGCTCCGGCGCAAGCCGCAGCCGACGGGGGAACCGCCCCGCCGCCCGCCGGTCTGATGGCCGAGCCCCGTCCCGACACCATCCGCCAGGAAAGGAACGCCCTCTTGATCGCTGCACGACGCCTCGCCCTGACGCTCCTCCTGATGCTGCTGCCCCTGGCGGCCCAGGCCCAGTGGTTCTCCTCCTCAAGCTCCCAGCCGTTCCTGCCGGTGCTGGAGGCATTCCAGCCCCAGGCCTGGCACGACGGCGAGACCCTCTACGTGGGGGTCGAGGTCACCCCCGAGCACTACCTCTATCGCCACCAGCTGGCGGTGACCTCCGACGCCGTGAGCCTGGGCGACCCCGAGATCCCCCAGGGCGAGTTCACCAGCGACGAGTTCATGGGCGACGTCTACGTCTTCCGCGAGACTATGCTGCTCGAGGTGCCCCTCGAGGAGGGGGTCAGCGGCCCCTTCCCGCTCACCTTTACCTTCCAGGGCTGTGCCGATGCCGGCCTCTGCTACCCCCCGGAGCGGGTCTCCCTGGAGGCGCCGGAGCGCGCCGCCCCGGCGGCCTTCGCCGCCCTGGTGGGCGGCAACGGCAGCGCCCCGGGCAGCGGCGGCGAAGGCTCCGGCTCGGGTGACAGCGCCACCGGCGCGGCCCCTGCCGCCCCCCAGAGCGATGACGGACGCTTCCAGCGCCTGATGGCGGATGCCAGCCTGCCGCTGGCCCTGGGGCTCTTCTTCCTGGCCGGCCTGGGGCTGACCTTCACCCCCTGCGTGCTGCCCATGGTGCCGATCCTCTCCTCGATCATCGTCGGCCAGAACCCCGGCCGCCCCCGGGCCTTCGTGCTCTCCGCCAGCTACGTGGCCGGCATGGCGCTCACCTACGCCGCCGTGGGGGTGCTGATGGGCCTGTTCGGCGCCGGCCTCAACCTCCAGGCCCGCCTGCAGTCCGCCCCGGTGCTGATCACCTTCGCGGTGCTCTTCGCCCTCTTCGCCCTGGCCATGTTCGGCGCCTTCGAGCTGCGCACCTCGCCTCGGCTCTCCGGGCGCATCGACGCCTGGCAGGCCCGCGCCCAGCAGAGCGGCCCCGCCGGGCTGGCCCTGGCCGGGGCGCTGTCGGTGCTGGTGGTCTCCCCCTGCGTCTCCGCCCCCCTGGCCGGCGCCCTGGTGTTCATCTCCACCACCGGCGACGCCATGATGGGCGGGCTGGCGCTGCTCGCCCTGGGGCTCGGCATGGGGGTGCCCCTGCTGCTGGTAGGCACCTTCGGCACCACCCTGCTGCCCCGCAGCGGCGCCTGGATGAACGGCGTCAAGATCGCCTTCGGCATCCTGCTGCTGGGCGTGGCCATCTGGCTGGTGGAGCGCCTGCTGCCCTCGGCGGTGGCACTGCTGCTGTGGGCGGGCCTGGCCATCGGCAGCGCCCTGGCGCTGGGTGCCATGTCGGTCAACCTGCCCCAGGGCTGGCCCCGGGTGCGCCAGGCCGCCGGCCTGCTGCTGATGGCCTGGGGCCTGGCCCTGGTGCTGGGCGCCGCCAGCGGCGCCCATGACCCGCTGCGCCCCCTGGCCACCCTGGGCGGTGGCGGCGGCGCGGCGGCGGTGGAGCCCGCCGAGGTCACCACCGTGACGGGCCTCGACGACCTGCAGCGGGCGCTCGCCTCGGTGAACGACGGCCGCCCGGCCTTCGTGCACTTCACCGCCGACTGGTGCATCTCCTGCAAGCAGATGGAGCGCCAGGTCTATCCCGACCCCCGGGTCGCCGAGCCGCTGTCGGCCTTCGCCCGCATCAACGTGGACGTAACCGACTCGGGCAGCGCCACCCGCGAGCTGCTCGACCACTTCGGCCTGTTCGGGCCGCCCAGCCTGCTCTTCTTCCACGGCGAGGAGGAGCTGCGCGAGGCGCGCATCCAGGGCGAGATGCGCGCCCCGGGGCTGGCCACCCATCTCGAGGGGGTGCTCGACTGGCTGAACGGCCAGACGAGCTGACCCGGCAGGCCGCGGCTCGGTCGCGAACGTCGTCAAACAGTCGTTTAAATCCGCGCTTCGAACGGCGTTCTCCCCGCGACTGGACATCCCCGTGGATTTTCGGCAAACTCCGGCGTCATTCCTTTTTCACGGCCATTAGAGCGGTAAGAGACGCCATCTTGCCGCGATCTATGGCAAGTTGGCCCAGGTTGACAGCGCCACCGGGCCAGCCCTCATTCACTGCACCCAAGCGATCGGGACAACGTCATGGATATCCGCAAGGTCAAGAAGCTGATCGAGCTGCTCGAAGAGTCCAACATCAGCGAAATCGAGATCCAGGAGGGTGAGGAGTCGGTGCGCATCAGCCGCCATCCCAATGGCGCGAGCTGGCAGCCCGTCATGCCCCAGAGCTATGCCGCGCCGGCGCAGCCCGCCCCCCAGGCCCAGGCGGCGGCCCCCGCCCCGGCCGAGGCCGAGGCCGATGAGGGCCCCGGCTACCGGGGCCAGGCCATCACCTCGCCCATGGTGGGCACCTTCTATCGCAGCCCGGCCCCGGGCAGCAAGCCCTTTATCGAGGTGGGCTCGAGCGTCAAGAAGGGCGACACCGTCTGCATCGTCGAGGCCATGAAGATGATGAACCAGATCGAGGCCGACCGCGACGGCGTGGTCGAGGCGATCCTGGTCGATGACGGCGAGCCGGTGGAGTTCGACCAGCCGCTGATCGTGCTCAGCTGACGTCGCCGCGCCTCTTCATTCACCTGACACTGGCGGATTCATCATGCTGGACAAGGTACTCATCGCCAATCGCGGCGAGATCGCCCTGCGCATCCTGCGCGCCTGCAAGGAGCTGGGCATCAAGACGGTGGCGGTCCACTCCAAGGCCGACCGCGAGCTGATGCACGTGCGCCTGGCCGACGAGGCCGTCTGCATCGGCCCGGCCGCCTCGGCCCTCTCCTATCTCAACATCCCGGCACTGATCAGTGCCGCGGAGGTCACCGATTCCAGCGCTATCCACCCCGGCTACGGCTTCCTCTCCGAGAACGCCAACTTCGCCGAGCAGGTCGAGCGCTCCGGCTTCGCCTTCATCGGCCCGCGGGCGGAGACCATCCGCCTGATGGGCGACAAGGTCAGCGCTATCGAATCGATGAAGAAGGCCGGCGTGCCCACGGTGCCGGGCTCCGACGGCCCGCTGCCGGAGGATGATGAGGGCGAGATCGTCGCCATCGCCCGGCGCATCGGCTACCCGGTGATCATCAAGGCGGCCGCCGGCGGCGGTGGTCGCGGCATGCGCGTGGTGCACACCGAGGCCCACCTGCTCTCCGCGGTGACCGTGACCCGCACCGAAGCCCACGCGGCCTTCGGCGACGGCACCGTCTACATGGAGAAGTTCCTCGAGAACCCTCGCCACGTGGAGGTGCAGGTGCTGGCCGACGGCCAGGGCAATGCCATTCACCTCTATGACCGCGACTGCTCCCTGCAGCGCCGCCACCAGAAGGTGATCGAGGAGGCCCCGGCCCCCATGCTCGACCCGAAGGCCCGCGCCGAGGTGCTCGAGGCGTGTCGCCAGGCGTGCATCACCATCGGCTACCGTGGCGCCGGCACCTTCGAGTTCCTCTACGAGGACGGCCAGTTCTTCTTCATCGAGATGAACACCCGGGTGCAGGTCGAACACCCCGTCACCGAGATGGTGACCGGTGTGGATATCGTCCGCGAGCAGCTGCGCATCGCCTCCGGCCTGCCGCTGTCGATCACCCAGGAGGAGGTCAAGCTCTCGGGCCACGCCTTCGAGTGCCGCATCAACGCCGAGGATGCCCGCACCTTCATGCCCTCCCCCGGCAAGGTGACCCTCTACCACCCGCCGGGTGGCCTCGGGGTGCGCATGGACTCCCACGTCTATACCGGCTACACGGTACCGCCCCACTACGACTCCCTGATCGGCAAGCTGATCACCTGGGGGGCCGACCGCGAGACCGCGCTGACCCGCATGCGGGTCGCCCTGGACGAGCTGCTGGTGGAGGGCATCAAGACCAACACCGACCTGCACAAGGAGCTGGTCCGCGACGGCTACTTCCAGCAGGGCGGGGTCAATATCCACTACCTGGAGAAGAAGCTGGGGCTGTGACGCTCCCCGGCGACTTCCGCGGGGCGGCCTCGGCCGCCCCGCTTGCGTTGCCCCTCTCCTTCACACATCACGGAACACCGCCATGCCCTGGCTGCAACTCAAGGCCCATATCCCCCCCGAGCAGGCCGAGACCCTCGAGGAGCTGCTGCTCAACGAGGGCGCTACCGCCATCACTCTGCAGGATGCCCACGACGACCCCGTCTTCGAGCCCGAGCGCGGCAGCACCCCGCTGTGGAACGAGACGGTGCTCACCGGCCTCTACGACGACCTGGAGGGCGTCGAGGCCATGCTCGATCGGGTGCGCCAGGCCTGGGCCGCCGAGCTCCCCGAGGAGCCCTGCCCCGAGATCGAGGTGGAACTGCTGGCCGACCGCGACTGGGAGCGGGAGTGGATGGACGACTTCCAGCCCATGCAGATGGGCGAGCGGCTGTGGATCGTACCGAGCTGGCACGAACCGCCGGAGCCCGGCGCCGTCAACCTGCACCTGGACCCGGGGCTCGCCTTCGGCACCGGCACCCACCCCACCACGGCGCTCTGCCTGGCCTGGCTCGACGGCCTGGCGGTGGCCGACGCCCTCCACGGCCAGGCGGTCCTGGACATCGGCACCGGCTCGGGGATACTGGCCATCGCCGCACTCAGGCTCGGCGCGGCCAGCGCCATCGGCACCGATATCGACCCCCAGGCGCTGCAGGCCAGCCGCGACAACGCCGAGCGCAACGCCATCGCCGAGGGCCGCTTCCGGCTCTGCTACCCCGAACAGCTCGACGACGCCGAGCGCTTCCCCATCGTGGTGGCCAATATCCTCGCCGGCCCGCTGGTGGCGCTGGCGCCGATGATCGCCGGCCACGTCGCCCCCGGGGGGCGCCTGGCGCTCTCCGGCATCCTCGCGGGCCAGGCCGAGGAGGTCCTCGAAGCCTATCGCGCCCAGGGCCTGGCCATGGACGAGCCGGTCACCAGCGACGGCTGGGTGCGGCTTACCGGGCGACGGGCGCGCTAGACGCGACCCTTCGCCACTTCACCCCATCCGACCGGGGGCGTATGATATGCCCCCTCATGCCATTACCGTCCGACACCATGCCCGACACCCGCTCGCCCCTGCCCCGCATCGGTGACCACGCCCTGCCCAACCGGCTGATCCTGGCGCCGATGGCCGGCGTCACCGATCGCCCCTTCCGCCAGCTCTGCCGGCGGCTGGGCGCGGGGCTGGTGGTGGGCGAGATGGTCACCTCGGATCCGAGCCTGTGGCACACCCGCAAATCGCGCCTGCGCATGAACCACCGCGGTGAGCCCGGCCCCCGCGCCGTGCAGATCGCCAGCGGTGATGCCGAGATGCTCGCCGAGGCGGCACGGCTGAATGCCGAGATGGGCGCCGAGATCATCGACATCAACATGGGCTGCCCGGCCAAGAAGGTGTGCAACAAGGCCGCCGGCTCCGCGCTGCTGCGCGACGAGGCGCTGGTGGCCGAGATCCTCGAGACGGTGGTGGCGGCGGTACGGGTGCCGGTGACCCTCAAGATCCGCACCGGCTGGTGCGCCGAGAGCAACAACGGGGTGCGCATCGCACGGCTGGCCGAGGCCGCCGGTATCCAGGCCCTCTCCGTGCATGGCCGCCACCGCCAGCAGCGCTTCACCGGCCAGGCCGAGTACGACACCATCGCCGAGATCAAGGCAGCGGTGGGCATTCCCGTCTTCGCCAACGGCGATATCGACTCGCCGGAGAAGGCCGCCGCCGTCCTCGACTATACTGGGGCGGATGCGGTGATGGTGGGTCGCGGCGCCCAAGGCAACCCCTGGATTTTTCGCGAGATCGACCACTACCTCCGCCACGGGGAGCGCCTGGCGCCCCCGACCGACGAGGAGCGCGCCGCGGTGCTGCGCGATCATCTCAAGGCCCTTCACGACTTTTACGGCGAGCACATGGGCGTGCGCATCGCGCGCAAACACGTCGGCTGGTACCTGGCCGGCGACACCCGCCTCACGGCGGAGAGACAGCGCGAGCACAAGGCCACCTTCAACGGCCTTCAGAGCGCCGCCGCCCAGCATCGCTTCATCGACGACTGCTTTCGTCACGCCCCCCTCGAGGCCGCCGCGCCCAAGCGGGAGGGCATGACGTCGAAAGGAACACGAGCCGCATGACCAGCCAAGCCTTTCCCCCGAACCCCGAGCTGTCTGGACATGGCCAGGAACTCAACGGGCTGGAGGGCCAACGCCCCCAGGCGCTCGACGAGTCCGTCGGCCAGCGCCCGCTGCGCGAGGCGGTGGACCTCGCCATGCGCCGCTACTTCGCCCACCTGGACGGTGGCGAGGTCACCGGGCTCTACGCCATGGTAATGGCCGAGGTGGAGGCCCCGCTGCTGGCCGCCGTGCTCGACCACACCCAGGGCAACCAGACCCGCGCCGCCGAGATGCTCGGCCTCAACCGCGGCACCCTGCGCAAGAAGCTCAAGCAGTACGACCTGATCTGACCCATTCACGAAGGGAGCCGCCGGCTCCCTTCGGCATGTCATGCCCATGCCCATGCCGCCCCGATTGTTCGTCCCACCCGTCAGCAGAGAGTGACCCCCATGGCCAAAGCCTCTCCCACTCCGGTTCGCCGCGCCCTGATCAGCGTCTCGGACAAGACCGGCATCGTCGACTTCGCCCGCGGCCTGTCCGAGCGCGGCGTCGAGCTGCTCTCCACCGGCGGCACCTTCCGCCTGCTCCAGGAGAACGGCATCGCCGTCACCGAGGTGTCCGAGCACACCGGCTTCCCCGAGATTATGGACGGTCGCGTCAAGACCCTGCACCCGAAGATCCACGGCGGCATCCTCGGCCGCCGCGGCCAGGACGATGCGGTGATGGCCGAGCACGACATCGCCCCCATCGACATGGTGGTGGTCAACCTCTACCCCTTCGCCCAGACCGTGGCGAAGCCGGACTGCACCCTTGAGGACGCCATCGAGAACATCGACATCGGCGGCCCCACCATGGTGCGCGCCTGCGCCAAGAACCACGCCCATACCACCATCGTGGTGGACGCCGGCGACTATGCCCGGGTGCTGGGCGAGATCGCCGCCCAGGACGGCGCGGTGAGTGACGCCACCCGCTTCGACCTGGCCGTGAAGGCCTTCGAGCACACCGCCGGCTACGACGCCGCCATCGCCAACTACCTCGGCCAGCGAGTGCCCGGCGGCGAGGATGGCTTCCCGCGCACCTACAACCTGCAGTTCGAGAAGAAGCAGGCCATGCGCTACGGCGAGAACCCCCACCAGAACGCCGCCTTCTACGTCGAGACCGGGGCCAGCGAGGCCAGCGTGGCCACCGCCACCCAGCTGCAGGGCAAGGCGCTCTCCTTCAACAACGTCGCCGATACCGATGCCGCCTTCGAGTGCGTCAAGGCCTTCACCGACACCGCCTGTGTGATCGTCAAGCACGCCAACCCCTGCGGCGTGGCGGTGGGCGCCACCGCGCTCGAGGCCTACGACAAGGCCTTCGCCACCGACCCCACCAGCGCCTTTGGCGGCATCATCGCCTTCAACGTGCCGCTTGACGCCGAGACAGCCCGGGCCATCATCGACCGCCAGTTCGTCGAGGTGATCATCGCCCCCGGGGTCGCCGAGGACGCCCTGCCCATCGTCGCCGAGAAGCAGAACGTGCGCCTGCTCGACGTCGGCGCCCACTGGCCCGGCGAGCGCGAGCACGCCCACGACTTCAAGCGCGTCACCGGCGGCCTGCTGGTCCAGGATCGCGACCTCGGCATGGTCGGCCGCGACGAGCTCACCGTGGTCACCGAGCGGGTGCCCACCGAGCAGGAGCTGCGCGACCTGGCCTTCGCCTGGAAGGTGGCCAAGTACGTCAAGTCCAACGCCATCGTCTACGCCAAGGACGGCCAGACCATCGGCGTGGGCGCCGGCCAGATGAGCCGCGTCTACTCGGCGAAGATCGCCGGCATCAAGGCCGCCGACGAGGGGCTCTCGGTGCCCGGCTCGGTGATGGCCAGTGATGCCTTCTTCCCCTTCCGGGACGGCATCGACGCCGCCGCCGCCGGCATCGCCGCGGTGATCCAGCCCGGCGGCTCCATGCGCGACCAGGAGGTGATCGACGCCGCCAACGAGGCGGGCATCGCCATGGTCTTCACCGGCATGCGGCATTTCCGCCACTGAGTCTCCAGCAATGAGTCACCCAGCGCACCGCCCCCGCCGGCGCGCTGGGTCCCGCACCGTTCTCCGTTGACCCCGTCACCCATGGCACGCAATACTCAACAGATCCGAGGAGATCATCATGCTGCCATCCTACGAACTGCTGATTGCCTTCTTCAGCGCGGCGATACTCTTCGCCTACATGCCCGGACCCGCCATGCTCTATACCGCGGCACAGACCATCGCCCGGGGACGGCACTCCGGATGGATGGCGGCACTCGGCATCCACATCGGTGGCTATGCCCACGTCGTCGCTGCAGCGCTCGGCCTGGCGGCCCTGTTCCAGGCCATCCCAACACTTTACGCCCTGGTGAAACTGCTCGGAGCCGGGTATCTGATCTGGCTCGGCATCAGGCTCTTGCTATCGCAAGAGCGCCTGACGACGTCAGTGGCCGATATCGACATGGCATCGACCCGCCGCCCCTTCTGGGAAAGCATCATTGTAGAGGTTCTCAATCCCAAGACGGCGCTGTTCTTTCTCGCCTTTCTGCCACAGTTCATCGATACCGCGGGCGCCCTGCCCATCTGGGCTCAGCTCCTCTTGCTGGGCACTATCGTCAACCTCATCTTCTCGAGTGCCGACATTCTCTGTGTTCTGCTTGCTGATAAGGTGGCTCGGGTACTCAAGAGCTCTCGTGCTGCCGGTAACCTCACACGACGCCTTGGAGGTGGCCTCCTGGTAACTCTCGGCATCAATCTTGCCGTCAGCCGACAGTAAAGCCCGGCAGCCGCCGACGACAAGCGGGGCTTTATTCACTCTTTACTTCAATATACCACTTGGGCCTGATGCGCCCGAAATCCCGGCGGATATTGGACTTCAATGCCTTTTTGGAATCTAGCACCCTTGCCTCGCCACCCTCTCGGACAAACACCACCCAGTGCCAGAAGGGCTGGCCTCTCACCATGCGCCATTTGATGGCCAGAAGCGCCCTATCCGGAAGACTCTCCCAAGACTCGAAAGGCGTCTCCCCGGCATCCACTGAAATACCGAATTCCCCCAGAAGCTTCCGGACATACCCGGTGTCCGACCACAGCGCTGTATCTTCGGCATGGATGCCGAGAATGTTGGCTTTCTCCCTGGCCTCGGCATAGGTAACGCCGGCAAGAGCAGCGCTCGCAGCAATACCGCAGCCGGAGATCTCTTCTTGAATGACCGATTCCATATCTTCACCAATTAATGTACCAGCACACCGATTGCTTTGACGCAGCGAAGCGGAGGCATGGCATCCTTATTCCGCCCGTGGTTAGCCGTTTTCCAACATGGAAATTCGAAGCTGCCGCTCCACCCTCATAACATAGAGGATAAGAACACGGCGTTCATCTTCACGGTAAAAAATGCGACAGGGCGGCACCACCACTTCCCTGTAGATGGAATTGGGGAGTTCGGGGGGAATCCGTCCGGACTGTGGAAACTCTTCCAAACGTTCAGTTTTGTTGAAAACCTCCTCGACCAGCTGACGTGCCGCCGCTGGATTATCCAACGCAATGTACTCAGCAATGGCATCCAGCTCCTGAAGGGCGGGCTCCGTCCAGGTTACTTCAGCCATTTGCCCATTTTCTCCCTGGCTTCACTCTGGCGATACGTTCTCTCTTCAAGAACAGCACGCTCCCCCCTTGAGAGCCCTTCAAGCAGCTCAAGCCGGCGCTGCATGAACTCGTAATCACCGACATCAACCAGATAGGCGGAGGGCTGACCATGCTCCGTGATCAGTACTGGCTCCTTTGACGCATGCAGATCCGCCAGAATTTTCGTGGCTTGGCGCTTGAGGTTCGTCACCAGCTCAACTTTCATGGTTTCCCCCTGAACCAGATTGACAGTGATACTATAGTATCACTTTTCGGATACAACAGGGCCGGCGAATGCCGGCCCTGTTGTGGATGCGATAGCTCGAGCGGGCTCAGCCCAGATCCATGCAGAGATACTTGGTCTCCAGGAACTCTTCGAGCCCCTGGTGGCCGCCCTCGCGGCCGAGGCCCGAGGCCTTGACCCCGCCGAAGGGGGCGGCGGCGTTGGAGATCAGCCCGGTATTGATGCCCACCATGCCGTACTCCAGGGCGTCGGCGACGCGCCAGACGCGGCCCAGGTCCCGGGAGTAGAAGTAGGCGGCGAGGCCATACTCGGTGTCGTTGGCCATCTCCACAGCGGTCTCCTCGTCGTCGAAGGGGAAGACCGCGGCCAGGGGCCCGAAGGTCTCCTCCTTGGCCACCTTCATGCGCTCGTTGGCGAAGCTGATCAGGGTCGGGGTGAAGAAGTTGCCCCCCAGCGGGTGGGGATGGCCGCCCATCAGCAGCTCGGCGCCCTTGTCCACGGCGTCCTGGATGTGCTCGCTCACCTTGGCCACCGCCTTGTCATCGATCAGCGGGCCGATATTGATCCCCGCCTCGGTGCCGTCCCCCACCCTGAGCTCGCTGTGCATGGCCACGGCCAGCTTCTCGCAGAAGGCGTTGACCACGCTGGACTGCACCAGGAAGCGGTTGGTGCAGACGCAGGTCTGGCCGGCGTTGCGGAACTTGGCGGCCATGGCCCCCTCCACGGCGGCATCCAGGTCGGCATCCTCGAAGACGATGAAGGGCGCATTGCCGCCCAGCTCCAGGGAGATCTTCTGGACATGCCGAGCCGCCTTGGCCATCAGCTCGCGGCCCACCTCGGTGGAGCCGGTGAAGGTGATCTTGCGCACCAGGGGCGACTCGGTCATGGCCGCGGCGATCTCGCCGGCGCGCCCCGGTACCACGTTGAAGACGCCGCGGGGAACGCCGGCGCGCTCGGCCAGCAGGGCCAGAGCGGTGGCCGAGAAGGGGGTCTGGCTGGCCGGCTTGATGACGATGGTGCAGCCGGCGGCCAGCGCCGCGCCCGCCTTGCGGGTGATCATCGCCGAGGGGAAGTTCCAGGGCGTGATGGCGCCCACCACGCCCACCGGCTGCTTGGTGACCAGGATGCGCTGGTTGGCCTTGGCGGCGGGAATGGTCTCGCCGTAGACGCGCCGCGCCTCCTCGGCGAACCAGCGCAGGAAGCTCGCCGCATAGGCGATCTCGCCGGCGGCCTCCTTGAGCGGCTTGCCCTGCTCGAAGGTCATGATCATGGCCAGGTCGTCCTGGTGCTCGAGCATCAGGTCGTGCCACTTCATCAGGATGTCGGCACGCTCCTGGGCGGTCAGCCCCTTCCAGGCCGGCAGGGCGGCATGGGCGGCGTCGATGGCGCGCTCGGTCTCGGCACGCCCCAGGCGCGGCACATCCCCCATGGGCTGGCCGGTGGCCGGATTGACCACCTGGATCTGTTCACCGCTGTCGGCGGCGACCCAGCTGCCGTCGATATAGGCAAAGGGGCAGTAGAGCTGCGTTTCCTTGAGGGCTTCCATGGAGATCTCCTGGGCACGGGGCAGTGTTGTAGTGGACGGGGCATGGCGGCCGGATTTGCCATCTAGGATAAGGGAGCCGGGCTCTCCGGCGCCACGCCCGTGAAAGGCTTGATGACGAGCTCGCTCAACGCTCGGTGGCGTTCTGCTCCGGGACCATGAACTCGGCGGGCGGCGCCGATGGCGTCGGCTCGACCAGGGCGGTCAGGACCGCCAGCACCAGCACCAGGGCGATGGCCAGCCAGCAGAAGGCGCGGCCGATATAGCGCTCCGGCTCGCGGCGGATCTGGCGCAGGCCCAGCAGCGCCAGCACGGCGGCGGCCAGGTTCAGCGGCACGAAACCGCCCTGCAGCAGCAGGGCCAGCAGCGCCGTGACGATGGCGCTCATGGCCAGGGGGGAGTAGCGCCTGCGGGCGGGGCGCGGGGAATCGCTGTCGGTGTTCAAGGTCACTCCTATTCGATCGACCGCCTCGGGGAGGTCCCATCCTAAGGGCAAAGGCCCCGGCGCTCAAAGCGACAGGGCCTTCAGGAGGGCTTTCGGCAAACGGACGGGACGCTAGCCGCGACGGGGCTCCCGGGTGGCGGAGAGCGTGATGGATACCGAATCGGCGAAGCGCAGGGCGTGGGGCTTGTCGATCTCGACCTGGGCGGTGAGCACCTGCTCGTGGGCCATCACCAGATCGAGCACCTCGCGGGTCATGCGCTCCAGCAGCAGGAAGCGGTTGCCCTCCACATGGGCGATCACCTGCTTGGTGATAGTGCGGTAGTTCAGCGCCTGCTCGATATGGTTGAAGGCCACCGCCTTGTCGGCGCGGTAGCGAATCACCGCATTGATCACCACGTCCTGGCGATTCTGGATCTCCTCCTCCTTGATCCCGATGTGGGTGCGCAGGCGAAGGTTCTTGATGCGGATCGTGGCCAGGTCATGATCGAAGTGCTGGTCATCGATGGCGTGCAGCGGCATGGCCGATCTCCTAGGCGGGCGGGCCTCAGCGTCCGTTGACCAGGGTCAGGAACTCCTGGCGGGTGGAGGGGTTGTCGCGGAAGGCGCCAAGCATTACCGAGGAGGTCATGCTGGAGTTCTGCTTCTCCACGCCGCGCATCATCATGCACAGATGCTTGGCCTCCACCACCACCGCCACGCCACGGGCATCGGTGACCTGCTGCACCGCCTCGGCGATCTGGCGGGTCAGGTTCTCCTGGATCTGCATGCGGCGGGCGAACATGTCGACGATGCGCGCGAACTTGGAGAGCCCGAGCACCTTGCCGTTGGGCAGGTAGGCGATGTGGCACTTGCCGATAAAGGGCAGCAGGTGGTGCTCACACATGGAGTAGAGCTCGATGTCCTTGACCAGCACCATCTCATCGGTCTCCGACTCGAACACGGCGCCGTTGACGATCTCCTCGAGGGACTGGACGTAGCCCCGGTTGAGGAACTGCATCGCCTTGGCGGCACGCTTGGGGGTATCGCGCAGGCCCTCGCGCTCCGGATCCTCACCCAGTGCGAGGAGGATCTGTCGGTAGTGGTTGGCGATTTCTTCGGTCATCGTCGAGCCCGTCCTGATCGGTTTTCATGCACAGAAGATATACAAGAAACATGGCCTGTACATTATGAATTGACGTGAATCCCGCATTCTAGCGCAAGCCCCCTCGCGGCGCAGGCCCGCCACGTGACAACCTACCGCACCCCTGCCCCGCCCCGCAGCGAATGGGAGGTCCCCCCTGTGCTAGAATCCTGGCTCTCATGCAGTGCACGACTTCTTCCGAGAGCTCGACATGACCAAGACCCCCACCCTTCTGCTGCTGGCCGCCCTCCTGAGCCCCTCTCTGGCGCTGGCCGCGACCTTGGAACTGCCCGCCGACGCGCGACTCGAGGTGCAGGTGATCGATTCCATCACCCTGGATCAGGACGAGCCGCGCCTGGATGACATCCTGCTGCGCCCGGTCGCCAACGATCAGGGCTCCTATGAGCTACCGAGCCACTGCATCATGGTGGGCGATGCCCGGCTCGAGGGCGAGCGGGTGCGCATCACCACCAAGGCCGTGACCTGCATCGCCACCGACGGCGACGACAGCGAGATCTACTCGGGCGAGATGTCGGCCGCCGCCTACGACGCGGACGGCAGCTTCGGCATCGCCGCCTGCGACAGCGGCCGCTGCGCGCTCACCCCGGAGCACGCCTTCGAGCTGCGGCTGGCCAGCGAGCTCGCCATCGAGGAGCAGGAGAACCCGTCCGAGAAGATCAACATCCAGCGCCGCCAGGCCGAGGGCGCCGGGGTCGCCAACCCGATTCCCGCCGAGCGTCCCGACCCGGACCAGTAGCCCGGCAACGCCCCTCGCGACAAGGCGCCCCTCTTCAGGGCGCCTTGCGTTGGGGCAGAGGCGCCTTGCGTCAGGCCACGACCCGATATCAGGCAAGCCAGCGGGGCTCGCGCTCGAGCACCTGGCGCTGCTGCTCCAGGGAGCGGATCTGGCCGTCCCAGTACCCCTCATCGGCCAGCCACGGGAAGGCCGCCGGGAAGGCCGGATCCTCCCAGCGCGCCACCAGCCAGGCGCTGTGGCGCAGCAGGCGCAGGGTGCGCAGCGGCTCCATCAGGGCCAGCTCGCGGCGGTCGAACCCGCGGTGTTCCTCGTACCCCTCCATCACCTCCGAGAGCTGCATGTGCCGCTCCTCGGCATGCTCAGCGGTAATCAGCATCCACAGGTCCTGAACCGCCGGCGCCATCAGGCAGTCGTCGAAATCCACCAGCGCGAAGTGCGCATCGTGACCCAGGATATTGCCGATATGGCAGTCGCCGTGGACGCGAATCGCCCGCTCGGCGGGCCAGGCGTGGTCAGCCAGCCGCTCGTGCAGGGCCGCGGTGACCCGGGCATAGGCCTCTCGCTGGCGGCTGCCGAGCCGGGCGCTGGCCAGCACCCGCTCCCGGGCCTCCAGCACCATCTCATCCAGGTCCATGGCACCGCGATGGACGAAGCGACCGCGTTCGCCCACCGCATGCACGGCACCGATCAGCTCCCCCAGGGCGAACAGGTGCGCCGGATTCTCCAGCTCCGGGGCCTGGCCCGGCAGGCCGGGAAAGAGCGCGAAGCGAAACCCCTCGGCGCGGTGAAGGCTCACGCCCTCGTCGTCGCGCCAGGGCGCGGCCACGGCCACCCCGGCCTCGTCGAGCTCGGCCAGGAAATCGTGCTCCTCCTGGATGCGCGCATCGCTCCAGCGCTCCGGACGGTAGAACTTCACCACCCAGCGCCGCCGCTCGTCGTCATGCACCAGGTAGACGCGGTTCTCGTAGCTGTTGAGGGTGAAGGGCTCGCCAGGCAGCCAGAAGCCCAGCGACTCCACCGCCGCCACCACCCGCGCGGGCGAGAGGCTGGCGAAAGGATGAGGGGAAGTTTCCATAGCGGCAGTCCCGGCAGTAAAACCCGCATGCTAGCAGAGCCGTCCTCTTTACTGGAGCGGCGTTCTCGCCACCGCCCACGCCTCGACCTCGCGGGCACCCGCCGCGCGGCAGGCCGACGCCAGGGCCTCCAGAGTCGCCCCGGTGGTCATCACATCATCCAGCAGCGCCACCCGCGGGGGCAGCGCGGCCTCGATCACGAAGGCGCGGTTCAGGTTGCGGCGGCGCTCCATGCGGTCCAGGCCGCGCTGGCTGGGGGTATCGCGACACCGCCGGGCGCGCACCAGGGGACGCTCGAGCCGACGTGCCAGGCGCCTGGCCAGCCACTCGCCCTGATCGAAGCCGCGTGCCCGGGCGCGGCGGGGGTGCAGCGGCACCGGCACCAGCGCCTGGGGCCAGGCCAGGACCGTCTCCGGCAAGCCGGCCTCGAACAGCGCCAGCAGCACCGCCCCGGCCCGGGGAGAGGCCTCGAACTTGAAGCGCCGCACCAGCCCGGCCACCTCCTGCTCATAGCGCAGCGGCACCCGGCTGCGCACGAAGGCGGGCGGAGAGCGCAGGCAGCGCCCACACGGCCTCTCCTCGGGGCGCCCGGGCAGGGGCTCGGCGCAGCACGGGCAGGCCGGCAGGTTCCAGGGCAGCTCGACGAAGCAGGCCGCACACCAGGGGTGCTCCCGCTCGGCCTCGCCCAGGCAGAAGGCGCAGCGGCCCGGCAGGTGGCGACGCAGCCGCCTGTCAACCTCGACACCCAACCGGGTTGACAACAGGCGCCACTGGGATAGGCTTTCCGTCAACTTACTCACCACTCCCAAGTTTACCATAAGCGAGCCCCCTCATGTTCGATACCCGCGATGCGATCGCGACCGCCGACTCCTTGACCCTAGCCCCCACGGCCCGGCCGCGCCACGACTGGACCCTCGACGAGATCGAGGCGCTCTTCGCCCTGCCCTTCAACGACCTGCTGTTCCACGCCCAGCGGGTGCATCGCGCCCACTTCGACCCCAACGCCGTGCAGGTCTCCACCCTGCTCTCCATCAAGACCGGTGCCTGCCCGGAGGACTGCAAGTACTGCCCGCAGTCGGGCCACTACAACACCGGGCTTTCCAGGGAGAAGCTGCTGGAGATCGAGAAGGTGGTCGAGCAGGCTGAGGCGGCGAAGGCGGCCGGCGCCAGCCGCTTCTGCATGGGCGCGGCCTGGAAGAGCCCGCGGGAGAAGGACCTCGAGGCGGTGCTGGAGATGGTGCGCCGGGTCAAGGCGCTGGGGCTCGAGACCTGCATGACCCTGGGCATGGTGGACGGCGACCAGGCCGGGCGCCTGGCCGAGGCGGGGCTCGACTACTACAACCACAACCTCGACACCTCGCCGGACTACTACGGCGAGATCATCACCACCCGCACCTACGCCGACCGCCTGGAGACCCTCGGCCACGTGCGCGACGCCGGCATGAAGGTGTGCTCCGGCGGGATCCTGGGCATGGGCGAGGCCCCCCGGGACCGCGCCGCCCTGCTCCAGCAGCTGGTGCGACTCGAGCCGCACCCCGAGTCGGTGCCCATCAATATGCTGGTCAAGGTGCCGGGCACCCCGCTCGAGCACGTGGAGGACCTGGACCCCATCGAGTTCATCCGCGCCATCGCCGTGGCCCGCATCCTGATGCCGACGAGCCACGTGCGCCTCTCCGCCGGCCGCGAGCAGATGGACGATGCCACCCAGGCGCTGGCCTTCTTGGCCGGCGCCAACTCCATCTTCTATGGCGAGCGGCTGCTGACCACCGCCAACCCCCAGGCCCAGCGCGACCGGGCGCTGTTCGCCCGGCTCGGCCTGCACCCCGAAAGCCGTCAGACCTGCGCCGACGACGCCCGGATGGAGGCGGGCGTCGAGGCCGCACTGGCCCGTCAGAGGGCAGCAGGGGCCGCCGCCCGGGCCAGCGAACTCGCCTACGACGCCGGCGCCTGAGCCATGGCCACCCGCGACTGGCCAAGCCGTCTCGCCGAACGCGGCGAGGCGCACCGGGCACGCGGCCTGTGGCGCCACCGCCGCACCGTGGCTTCCCAAGCCCCACGCCTCGACTTCGCCGGCAACGACTACCTGGGGCTGGCCGGCGATCCTCGCCTCACTGAGGCGATGGCCCAGGCCGCCCGCCGCCACGGTGCCGGTGGGCGCGCCTCGCACCTGGTCAGCGGCCACCTGGCGGTCCACGAGGCCCTCGAGTGCCGCTTGGCCGAACTTACCGGCCGGCCCCGCGCCCTGCTCTTCTCCACCGGCTACATGGCCAACCTGGGCACCCTCCAGGCGCTCTGCGATGGCGAGACCCGGGTGTTCCAGGATCGCCTCAACCACGCCTCGCTGCTCGACGGCGCGACCCTGGCCGGCGCCCCCTCGCGGCGCTTCCACCATGGCGACCTGACCGATCTCGCGCGGCTGCTCGAGCGCGCCCCCGCCGAGGCGCCGAAGCTGGTGGTCAGCGACGGGGTCTTCAGCATGGATGGAGACGTGGCCGACATCGCCGGCCTCGCCGCGCTGGCGCGTCGCCGCGGGGCCTGGCTGATGATCGATGACGCCCATGGCCTCGGCGTGCTCGGCGAGCACGGCGACGGCTGCGTGGGGCGTGCCCACGGCGTGGAGGACGTGCCGATCCTGGTCGGCACCCTGGGCAAGGCGCTGGGCAGCGGCGGTGCCTTCGTGGCGGGCAGCCAGGCGCTGATCGACCACCTGACCCAGTTCGCCCGCCCCTATGTCTACACCACCGCCCAGCCGCCCGGCGTCGCCGCGGCGACCCTCGCAGCCCTGGAGATCCTGGCCGAGGAGCCCGAGCGGCGCGCCCGCCTGGCCCGCCTGATCGGGCGCTTTCGCGCCGAGGCCGCAGGCCTAGGGCTGCCGCTGGCGCAGAGCCACACGCCCATCCAGCCGCTGGTGCTCGGCGAAAGCCGCCGCGTGATGGCCTGGGCCGAGCGGCTGGCCGAGCGGGGGCTTCTGGTCGGCGCCATCCGCGCGCCCACCGTTCCCCGGGGCCAGGCGCGGCTGCGCATCACGCTCTCCGCGGCCCATTCGGATACCGACCTGGAGGCGCTGCTCGAGGGGCTGGCCGCCTGCCGGGCCCACGAGCGTTCCAGCACGGCGGAGGCGACCCCATGACGCGGCTGGTGCTGCTCTCCGGCTGGGGCTGCGACGCGCGGATCTGGCAGCCGCTGGCCGAGCACTGGCCCGACGGCGTCAGCGTCGTCGCGCCGGACTGGCCCGGCTACGGGGGCCGTGCCCCGCTGGCGGCCCCAGACTGCCTGGACGCCCTGGCCGACGCCATGGCGGCGGCGCTGCCCGCCGACGCCATCTGGGTCGGCTGGTCCCTGGGCGGCCTGCTGGCCGGCGCCCTGCTCGCCCGGCTGCCGGCACCCCGTGGGCTGATCCTGCTCGGCATGGGCGCACGCTTCTGCGACCCCGCGGGCGTGACCCACACGGAGCTCACCGCCTTCCGCCGCGCCTTCGCCCGGGACCCGCAGGCCACCCTGGCCCACTTCCAGCGCTGGCAGCTCGGCGGCGAACCCAGCCCCCGAGACGCCCATCGGCGGCTGCGTACCCTGCTGGACGGCGGCCCCCCGGCCGATCCCGCCACCCTGGCCGCGGGCCTGGCCTGGCTGGAGACCCTGGAGCTCTCCTCCTCCCTGGCCGATGCCGGCTGCCCGGTGATTCGCCTGGTCGGCACCAATGACCCGCTGCAGGCGCCGGCCGCCATCGCCCGCGCCGATCATCGGCTCGAGCAGGCCGGCCACTGCCCGATGCTCTCCCGGCCCGCCGCCCTGGCCGAGGCCCTGGCAACGCTTGCCGCTGCATCTCATCGCGCGCCGGCGGCCCTCACCGAGGTGGCCTGCCCATGAGCGCATCCCCCGCCACGCACCACCCGGGCGATTCGTCCCCCTCGCCCCCCTCGCCCCCCTCACCACAATGGGGGCGCCGAGTCGCCCACGCCTTTTCTCGGGCCGCCGGCGACTATGCGCGTCTGGCCGCAGCCCAGCTCGCCATGGGCGAGGTGCTCTGGGAGCGCCTGCCCCCACCCGCGCCCGTCACGCCCCTTGGCACGCCCTGGCGGGTGCTGGACCTCGGCTGCGGCCCGGGGCACTGGAGCGAGCGCCTGGCCGAACGCTTCGGCGACGACGCCACGGTCATCGGCCTCGACCTGGCCCCGGGCATGCTGGCCGCGGCCCGACACGACCATGGCAGCGACCCGCGCCTGCGCTGGGTATGCGCCGACGCTGCCGCCCTGCCCCTGGCGGACGGCAGCCTGGACCTCGTGTTCTCCAACCTGGCCATCCAGTGGTGCCCGGACCTCTCCCGGGTACTGAGCGAGCTGCACCGGGTGCTGCGCCCGGGCGGGCGCGCGCTGATCAACACCCTCGCCCCCGGCACCCTGGCGGAGGTCGGCCATGCCTGGTCGCGGCCCGGCGCCCCCGCTGCCCTGCTGCCGCTGCTCGGCCGCGAGCAGCACCTGGCCGCAGCGCGCCTGGCCGGCTTTCGCCGCGTCAGCGTCGAGCGGCAGACCCGGCGCTTCCACTACCCCGACCTGGCCGCGGTGATGGCCTCCATCAAGGGAGTGGGCGCCCAGACCGCGCGCCCCGGCGCCCGGCTGACCCGCGCCGACCTGGCCCGGGCCCGGCGTCGCTTCGACGCCATGCGCGAGCCCGAGGGACTGCCGGTCAGCTACCGGCTGCTCACCCTCGACCTGACCCGAGACTGAGGAGACGCGATGCCCGCCTACTTTGTCACCGGCACCGACACCGACGCCGGCAAGACCCTGGCCAGCGCCGGCCTGCTGGCCCGCGCACGCCGCGAGGGCCTCACCACCCTGGGTCTAAAGCCCATCGCCTCGGGCAGCGAGGCCACACCGGACGGCCTGCGCAACGCCGATGCCCTGGCCCTGCAGGCCGAGAGCGTACCGGCAGTGGACTACACGACGATCAACCCCTACGCCTTCGCCCCCGCCATCGCGCCCCACCTGGCGGCCCGGCGCGCCGGGGTCGAGGTGCGCCTGGCCGACCTCACCGGCTGGCTGCGCCCGCTGCTGGCCCTCAAGCGCGACCTGACCCTGGTGGAGGGCGCCGGCGGCTGGCGGGTGCCGCTCAACGACGACGAGGACCTCGCCGAGCTCGCCCTCGCGATGGAGCTCCCGGTGATCCTGGTGGTGGGCCTGCGCCTGGGCTGCCTCAGCCACGCCCGCCTCACCGCCGAGGCCATCAAGGCCTCCGGCCTGCGCCTGGCCGGCTGGATCGGCAGCCAGGTGGATCCTGCCTTCGCCACGGACGACGCCCTCTACCGCGACAACCTGGCCACCCTGGCGCGCACTCTGCCCGCCCCCTGCCTCGGCGTGATCCCGCGACTGGCGGCCGACGCGGCCCCTGCCATGGCCGCGGCCGCCGCCGATCACCTGGAACTTCCCGATGCTCATTGACTTGCGAGGGGGCGTCCGTAGAATATGCTCGCCTGCATCACCGTGCGGATGTGGTGGAATTGGTAGACACGCCAGATTTAGGTTCTGGTGCCTTCGGGCGTGGGAGTTCAAGTCTCCCCATCCGCACCATCGTGGTTTCTCGCTGTTCCCTCCGCTATCGACGATCCTCCTCCGTCATCTCTTCCGGGATGCGCGGCGCCTTCGCGTGTCCGTCCGTTACCCCCACGTCCTGCTGGAGCCCTGAATGACCTCGAGCGACCGCTCTCCCGTCTGGCACCCCTATGCCCACCTCAAGACCCAGCGGCAGGCGCCGAAGGTCATCGGCGGCGAGGGGCCGCGCTTCACCCTGGAGGGCGGCGAGACGCTGCTCGACGCCACCTGCTCCTGGTGGTGCATGATCCACGGCTACCGCCACCCGCGCCTGGTGAGCGCCATCCAGCGGCAGGCCGACGCGCTCTGCCACGTGATGCTGGGCGGCCTGACCCACGAGCCGGCCGACCGCCTGGCCCGGGAGCTGGTGCGGGTCACCCCGGAGGGGCTCAACCACGTCTTCTATTCCGACAGCGGCTCCGTCGGCATGGAGGTGGCCATGAAGATGGCGGTGCAGTACCACCAGCTGCGGGGCCGCCCCGGCAAGCATCGCCTGCTCTCGCTGATGAAGGCCTACCACGGCGACACTGCCGGCTGCATGGCCGTCTGCGACCCCGAGGAGGGCATGCACTCGCTCTTCTCGGGCTACCTGCCCCGCCACCACTTCGCCCCGGCCCCCACCGCCCCCTTCGACGCCGCGCCCGAGGCGGTGGCGGCGGACCTCGCCGCCCTGCGCGCGGTGCTGGAGCGCCACCACGGCGAGATCGCCGCCCTGCTGATGGAACCGCTGCTGCAGGCCGCCGGGGGGCTCAACATGACCTCGCCCCACTACCTGGTCGGGGCCCGGGCGCTGTGCGATGAGTTCGACGTGCTGCTGGTGTTCGACGAGGTGGCCACCGGCTTCGGCCGCACCGGGCGGCTGTTCGCCGCCGACCACGCCGGGGTGACGCCGGACATCATGGTGCTCTCCAAGGGACTCACCGGGGGGTATCTCGGCCACGCGGCGACGCTTGCCACGGACCGGGTGCATGAGGCCTTCATCGGTGACTCGCCGATGCACGCCTTTATGCACGGGCCGACCTTTATGGGCAATCCGCTGGCCTGCGCCGTGGCGCTGGAAAGCCTGGCCGTGTTCGAGGAGGAGGCGTACCTGGGCCGGATCGCCGGGCTCAACCGGGTGCTGGAGGAGGAGCTGGTAAGGGACGAGGCGTTGGCCGCCCACCCCGCGGTGGTCGAGGTGCGCACCCTGGGCGCCACCGCGGTGATCGAGACCCGCGCCGCCGCAGACCTCGCCGGCGTGGCCGACTGGGCCCGCGAGCAGGGGGTCTGGCTGCGCCCCATCGGCCGCTGGCTTTACACCATGCCCGCCTACGTCACCTCCCCGGACGACATGCGCCGCATCACCGCGGTGATGAAGGGGTGGTTTTGGCGCTGAGGCCAGGTGCGGAGGTCGCCCTCAGCCGCGCAGCAGGGCGGCGAGCAGCGCCGCGATGACCAGCAGCACGGCGATCAGGGTGGCGGCATGGCGGGCGTAGCGATGCAACATGGTCTCTCTCCTTACACCATGTCGAAGCGGTCGGAGTGCAGGCGGGTCGGGGCGACCCCCAGTTCGATCAGCGCCCCCTCGGCGGCATCCATCAGCGGGTCCGGGCCGCAGATGAAGTAGTCGCGCCGGCCGTCGTCGGCGGGCAGGCAGCGCGAGAGCAGCTCGCGGTCGACCTTGCCACGCTCGCCCTGCCAGCCTTCCGGCGGCTCGTCGAGCACGTGGATCACCTCGAGGTCGAGGCGCTCGGCCAGGGCATCGAGCTCCTCGCGGAAGGTGGCCTCCTCCCAGGTCGGATTGGCATAGATCAGCCACAGCGGCAGGCGCTCGCCGCGGTCGGCGAAGGTGCGCAGGATGCTCATCACAGGCGTGACACCGATGCCCCCGGCGATCAGCACGGCGCCGGACGGGTTGTCGGCGTCCGGCAGGAAGGCGCCGTAGGGCCCCTCGACGAAGGCCCGGGTGCCGGCGGGTACCTCGGGCAGGGTCGTGGTGAAGTCCCCCAGCCGCTTGATGGTAAAGGCCAGCCGCTCGGGCCGCGCCGCCGAGGAGGCGATGGAGAAGGGATGCTGCTGAAGCCGGAAGGGCGTGTCGCCCAGGGTGATCCAGGCAAACTGCCCGGGGGCGAAGGCGAGCCGATGCTCACCCACCGGCGCCAGCACCAGGGTGGTGGCGTCGCCGCGCGCCGGCGACGCCTCGACCACCTGCCAGGGGCGGCGGCGCAGCCGCCAGGGCCTCAGCAGGCGGCTCTGGGCCACCAGCAGCAGTGACGCGCCCACCAGCCCGACCAGCAGCCATCCGGGCAGCCCCCGGGTGACATGCCCCACCATGAGCGCATGGCCGAAGCCGCCGCCCACCACCGCCACCGCGAGCAGGCCATGCAGGGCCCGCCAGCGCTCGTAGGAGAGCCCGCAGGCCTGGCGCCACAGCGAGGTGACCACCAGCAGCAGGGTGGCGAGCAGCAGCCCGATCAGGGCCAGGGCGCGCAGGGTGTCGTCGCGAGGGTCCAGGTAGTCGAGCCAGGCCGGCCGCGAGGCCAGCATGACCAGCGGATGGGCCACCACCAGAAGCAGCGCGAAGAGCCCCATTCGGCGGTGGAACTGCAGCAGGTTGTCGAAGCCCAGCGCCTCGCCGAACCAGCGGTGGCGGCCCGAGACCAGCGCCTGCAGCGCCATCACCGCAAGGGCCAGCAGCCCGAGCAGGGTGCCGAGCGCCACCCCGAAGCCGCGCCCCTCTGCCGGGGAAAGAGCCACCACCGCGGCCACCGGCAGCAGCGCCAGCACGAGATAGATGCCCCCCCACCCCAGGGCACGCCGCATCACGTTGCTCATCGTCTCCTCCCTGACCAGCTCATTCCTTCGCCCCCTAGGGTAGGCGAGTGACCGAAGGGGTGAAACCCGGCGCCGCCCCGGGGGTATGATCAAGGGACTCGGACCGGAGAGCCCCATGCCCGCACGCCCGCGCCTCGCGCTGAGCCTTTTTCTACCCCTTTCTCTGCGCCCGGCCCTGCGGCGAGTCCTGCTCGTGCTCGGCGCCCTGCTGCTGAGCGGCTGCGGCCAGGCGATGCTCCAGCAGCCCGGGCCCGGCCCGGATACCGTGCGCCTGGAGCCCGACTGGGCGATCGCCGAGGACGGCTACCGCCTGCCGCTGCGGCACTGGCCCGCCGAGGGCGAGCCTTCCCGGGAGCCCCGCGCCCTGGTGCTGGCCGTCCACGGCTTCAACGACCACGGCGGCAGCTTCGACGTCATGGCCGAGGCGCTCGCTCCCCACGGCATCGCCACCTACGCCTTCGATCAGCGCGGCTTCGGCCTCACCGCTCAGCGGCGGATCTGGCCCGGTCACCGGCGGCTGGTGGCCGATGTACACCACCTGGTCACGCTGCTGCAGGCGCGCCACCCCGACACGCCCCTCTACCTGGTGGGCAAGAGCATGGGCGCCGCGGTGGTGCTGCTGACCCTGGCGGACGACCCGCCGCCGGTGGCCGGCAGCGTGCTGATCGCCCCGGCGGTGTGGGGGCTCGAGGCCATGCCCTGGTACCAGCGCGCCAGCCTGTGGCTCGGCGTGCGGCTCATCCCCTCGGTCAGCTTCTCGGCCAGCAGCGTGCGCCGACTCGGCATCGAGCCCACCGACGACCCCGAGATCATGGCGCGCCTGGCCCGCGACCCGCTGATCCTGCGCAGCGCCCGGGTCGACACTCTGCATGGCGTCAGCGAGACCATGAGCCTGGCCCTGAACGCCGCCGAGCGGCTGCCGGGGCCCGCCCTGATCCTCTACGGCGATGCGGACGAGGTGATTCCCGCCGAGGCCGCCTGCGCCCTGCTCGAGCGCCTGCCCGCACAGGACACCGACGCCCCCGAGTGGCGCCTGGCGCTCTATCCGGAGGGCTACCACATGCTGACCCGCTACACCCGGCGCGAGCGCACCGAGGCCGACCTGGCCACCTGGCTGCTCGACCCCGCGGCGGCGCTGCCCTCCGGCCACGAGGTGAGCCAGGCCGAGGCCCGCGACGCCCTCTGCCGCTAGCGCCCACGGTTCGCGACTTCAACGGGGTTCATGGATAGACTGCTATCAGGAACTGAGGGGGAGCCCACGGATGAGAAAGGTCCTGATCGCGCTGGCGGCCTGCGCCGCCCTGGGCGCCCACGCCGACACCGCCCCGGCCCCCATGGGCGGTTGGCTCGACGATGAGCTCGGCGCCGTCGAGATGCCGGAAGGCGGCCACGGCGAGCCCGAGGCCGAGGACCTCCCGGAGGACGACAGCGACCTGCCCCCCCCTGGGCCAACGAACGGATAGAGCCGCTGCACGACAACGTCTCCCGCTGGGTCGAGACCACCTCGCGGCGCATCGACGGCTTCTTCGGCACCACCGACGCCCTGAGCATCGAGAACGACTCCTACCTCAGGATCAGCCAGGGCTGGCGCTGGAAGGAGGGGGAATCCTTCCAGCAGGACATCGGCGCCCGCTTCCGCCTCGACCTGCCCACCACCGAGGAGCGCCTGCGGCTGGTCATCGAGAGCGAGCCGGAGGAGACCCAGGGCACCCTGGCCGAGCAGGACAACCAGCTGGTGGATGACCGCATCAGCGGCGTGGAGAGCCTGCGCATCGGCCTGAACCGCCTGGGACGCCGCGACAAGAGCGAGCAGTGGAACACCCAGGTCGGCGCCGGCATTCGCGTGCGGCTGCCGCTGGACCCCTACGCCCGGGTGATCACCCAGCGCCTCTGGACCCTCAACGACGGGCCCTGGCAGCTGGAGAGCGACAACCGCCTCTCCTGGTTCAACAAGGACGGCTACTCCGCCCGCACCCGCTGGGACATCGGCCGCCCCGTGGACGAGAACCGCCACCTGCGCTTCATCACCAACGTGCAGTGGCGCGAGGTGGTCGATACCCTGGAGTTCAGCGAGGCGGTGGAGCTCAACCGCCGCATCGACCGCCGCCGGGCGATCCGCTACAGCGCCGTGGCGCTGGGCGAGAGCGGCTCGAGCCCGCGCATCGAGGACACCTACCTGCAGACCCGCTACCGCCGCGACCTGCACCGCGGCATCCTGTTCCTGGACGTGGCCCCCGCCCTGCACTTCCCCCGCGAGGCGGACCGCGAACCGCGCTGGGCGCTGGACCTGCGCCTGGAGATGTACTTCCGCCGCGAGTTCGACCGCGTACGAATGTGACCCGAGATACCACCCCCAAGACGCGAGGCCCCATGACACTCAGCAAGACCCGATCCAGCTTCTACCGCCGCCTCTACGTGGCCTACCTGGTGTCCCGGGGGATCGCCAGCATCCCGGCGGTGACGGCCGCCACCGGCATGCCGCGGCGCACCGCCCAGGACACCCTCTCCGCCCTGGGCGAGCTGGATATCGTCTGCGAGTTCAAGCACGAGGACGGGGCACGCCACAACATCGGCGCCTACGTGATTCGCGACTGGGGGCCCATCGACCCGAACTGGGTCGCCGCCCATGCCGAGGCGCTGCGTCAGGCGCTGGGCTACCCGCCGCTGGACCCGGCATTGACCCAATGATGAAAATGCATCACAGTTGATAGACATTCTCACTTGAATCGCATCACGGGCACCCCATGAGCACAGAACGCCCCAAGGCGTACTACACCGCCGTCTTCCTGCGGGGCTCCTTCCGCGCCATCAAGCAGTCCATGGCCGGCAAGGCCGACGATGGCCTGCCCTGCTGGCTCGACACCCGGATGCTCGGCATGCTCTGCCGCGAACTCAAGGCCTGCAGCGAGGAGCCGACGCTGCCCGCCGAGGCCCACGCGGCCCTCGAGAGCGCCCGGGAGGCCTGCGACCAGCTCCTCTCGCGCTGCCCCGGCGGCCTCGACAGCACCCTCTGCCACCGCCACCTGGACGCCATCCTCAAGGCCCTTCAGCGGGCCATCGACGCCCTGGCCAAGGCGCCGGTGCCCGCCGCCCCCTCTCGCTGGCAGAGCGCCACCCGCTACCTGCTCCACGGCTGGAAACGCCATTCGTGACGCCTCTTGTGAAAGCCACCGAGGCCGCGGCACCGTGATGCGGACCTAGGCCGATCAGCCCACATAGCCCGCCCGGCTGATGCCGGGTACCCTAGCGTAACCACCCGCTGCCTCCCTCCCCCGCCGGCTATGATCAAGGTGACCCACCCCATTTCTCTCGGCCCCTCGCCGCCCGGCGCAGGGGCCGAGGTCGTGACTTCCCGCGCCACGACATGACCCGGAGGAGACCCCGATGCGTAATATCCTGTGGAGTGGCATCGTCGTGCTGGGCTTCGCAGCCGCAGGCCTGCCTGCCGCCAGCGGCCAGGCCGATGACGTTGCCGAGACGATAGAGGCGATCCGTGCGGCGGTGGAACGCTTCACGGACGTGAACGTGGCGCTGGCCGAGGGCTACATCCCCGATCCCTCCGGCGAGTGCGTAAAGGCCGGCGAGCACGGCCTGCCGCCGGAACTCGGACACATGGGCATCCACTACATGCGCCCCGACCTGCTCGGCATCACCGCCACCGAACCGCGGGTGGACGGCACCGGCACCCATACCGACTTCATGGAGCCCGCCATCCTGCTCTACGAACCCCAGGCGGACGGCTCCATGGTGCTGGTGGGCGTCGAGAACCTGGTGTTCGCCCGGGCCTGGCAGGAGGCCGGCCACAGCGAGCCGCCGAGCTTCCTGGGCCGCACCTGGGACTACATGGCCGATGACCCGGCCATCCCCGGCGACCAGGCCCACGGCTTCGAGCCCCACTATGACCAGCACGTCTGGTTCCGTAACAACCCCAGCGGCAACCTCGAGCCCTTCAACCCGGCGGTCAGCTGCGACCTGCGCAGCGCCTGAGCCCACAGGGGAGGCACCGCCTCCCCTGTTACCTTCCCACCAGGAGCCGATAGCCCAGCGCCTCGAGGCGACGCTGCTGTGGTGCCGCCAGCGCCACGCCGGGCCCGTCGCTATCCTCCGGAAGCCCCGCCAGCACCGCCACGCCGGCCTCGTCATCGCCGTGCAGCAGGCGCTCGTCGCAGCGCCCGCAGCGCCAGGCCTCGCCACCGCGGTCCTCCAGCGAGAGCGTGAGCTCCTCGGCCCCCTGGCCGATCTGGATGGCCGTGAGCGGCCAGAAGGCCACCGCCTCGCCCTCGGCGTCTTCGCCGAGAGCCAGGGGGGCGCCGCATACCAGCAGCGATAGCGCACCGCAGCCGCAGGCGATTTGCCCGTAGGGTCCGTTGCTCATGGCGTACTCCTGATAGGAAAGGGTCGGTCCCAGTGTGGCATCCGGGAACGTCCCTGCCGACCCTGGACTGGCCATCGGGCCACAGCCACCTACTGGATGCCAGCGGCCAGCGCCTTGCACGAGATGACGGACGGGTTCGCCGATGGGGGCTAGGCTATATGGCAGCCCAACTCTCTCCCCACAAGATCACCCACCATGAGCCAGCGAATCCTGATCCTGCAGGGCCACCCGGACGCCAGCGAACCACACCTCTGCCATGCGCTGGCCGATCACTATCGCCAGGGGGCAGAGGCCCAGGGCCACGAGGTGTGCGTGATCGAGCTCGCGGCCCTCGACGTTCCGCTGCTGCGCAGCCAGAAGGCATGGAAAACGGACCCGCTGCCCGACGCGCTGGCAGACGCACAGGTGTCCATCGCCTGGTGCCAGCACCTGGTACTGTGCTTCCCGCTCTGGCTTGGCGACATGCCGGCGCTGGTGAAGGCGTTTCTGGAGCAGGTGCTGCGCCCCGGCTTCGCCTTCGAGTACGTGGAGGGCAATCCCCTCGGCAGGAAGGGGCTGACCGGCCGCTCGGCGAGGGTCGTGGTCACCATGGGCATGCCGGCGATGATCTACCGGCACCTCTACCGGGCCCACAGCATCAAGTCGCTGGAACGCAACATCCTCGGTTTCGTCGGCTTCTCTCCGGTGAATGAGACTCTGATCGGCAGCGTGGAAACCATGAGCGAGAAACAGCGAAACGCGTGGTTCCGCAAGCTGCATGAGTTCGGGGCCAATGCCAGGTGAGTACCGGGAGTTGATAATCCGGCTTCGCCAACACGGCGAGGCCGTTCCAGGATGGCTATGTCAGGTTTCGGCCAGGAGCGGACGTTCAGCGGGAGCTGATATAGCACCGCAATAAAAGGCTGTCGATGCAACGCGCAGGCAGTCCGGTGGAAGCCGCGCGTCTTTCGCAGCCATGACGAATTTTATGGCTTGGTTAGGCTGCTTCATTCAGTGAGTTCCTAAACTTTTTGAGCAAAAGCAACATGACAATTGCACTCATAAAGAAACCCACGCGCAAAGTCTTAGAAATATGAAAGAGCATAAAGACAATAGAGACACAGAACATCAAAACTGAAAGCTGAGTCAGTCTCTTAACCCACTTTCCTGACAATGCCGGCTCCATTTCTTTATCATGCCGCCGCTCTTCCAAAAACATGACGTGAACAAGCGTAAATGCCGTAAAGATTGGCAAACAAGTACCAAGACCAATTGATGATAGAAAAAGAGACATTGAAGATCCAATTGACTGATTAAGTGCCTAACCGAAAGTTTTCGTGCATAATGTATGTAGGATAACTGACACGGACGGAACCATGGCAAGGCGCTTCGTTGCACCTCTCACTGAGTCTGAGCAGCAGACGCTGTCCTCCGCCTATCACCATGGTGAGAAGCGCGCCCTACGTCGACGTGCGCATGCCATCT
>NZ_QGTM01000010.1:22802-91115 GCF_003182195.1 Halomonas sp. A11-A | reverse complement strand
CTACCGGCACCGACTGCATCTCGCTTGTAGTGCCAATTTTGAAAACACGTTTTCAGGTTAATCAGTGGCTTACGCTTCTATCTGTCGAACTCGGGCGCCCCCACGGTCGATGGCTATCGCCTGCCCCGCTCGCGCATGCACCGCGTGCGCGCCGGTCAGGTGCTACTGGCCACCGGCGCCCACGAGCGGCCGCTGGTCTATGCGGGCAACGACGTGCCGGGCAACCTGGTGGCTGGCGCCGTCTCCACCTATATCCGCCGCTACGGCGTGGTGCCGGGCAACCGGCTGGTGCTCTCCACCAGCAATGACCACGCCTACCGCGCCGCCCTGGATTGGGATGACGCCGGCCGCGAGGTGGTGGCCATCGTCGATGCGCGCCAGGCGCCGGACGGCGAGCTGGTGGAGCAGGCCCGCGCCCGCGGCATTCGCATCATCGAGGGCTCGGCGGTGATCGAGGCCAAGGGAGACAAGCGTGTCAGCGGCGCCCGCGTGGCCACCATCGATGCCGAGGCGTTCAAGGTCACCGGCCAGGCCGAGACGCTGGCCTGCGACACCATCGCCAGCTCCGGCGGCTACAGTCCGGTGATCCACCTGGCCTCCCACACCGGTGCCCGGCCGACCTGGAACGACGAGATCCTCGGCTTTGTGCCCAGCCTGGTGAAGGGCGTGCACGCCGCCGGCAGCGCCCGGGGGATCCACGACCTGGCCGAGGGGCTGGCCGACGGCGTGGCCAGGGCGTGCGAGGCACTGGCCGCGCTGGGCCGCACGGCCCAGGCCATCACGCTGCCCCAGGTCGACGCCCGTCGCGAGGGCAAGGCCTGTGCGCTCTACCAGGTACCCCACGAGAAGCCCACCCTGCGTGCGCCCAAGCAGTTCGTCGACCTGCAGAACGACGTCACCGCGGCGGGCATCGAGCTGGCCACCCGTGAGGGCTTCGAGTCCATCGAGCACGTCAAGCGCTACACCGCCATGGGCTTCGGCACCGACCAGGGCAAGCTCGGCAACATCAACGGCATGGCCATCGCCGCCCGCTGCCTGAACAAGTCGATCCCCGAGGTGGGCACCACGGTGTTCCGCCCCAACTACACCCCGGTCACCTTCGGTGCCATTGTCGGCCGCCACTGCCGTGACCTCTTCGATCCCGAGCGCTACACCGCCCTGCACCAGTGGCACGTGGAGCACGGCGCCGAATTCGAGGACGTGGGCCAGTGGAAGCGCCCCTGGTACTTCCCGAGGACCGTCGACGGCAAGAAGGAGAGCATGGACGAGGCGGTCGCCCGGGAGTGCCTGGCGGTGCGCGAGAAGGTTGGCATCCTCGATGCCTCGACGCTGGGCAAGATCGACATCCAGGGGCCGGACGCCCGAGAGTTCCTGGGCCGCATCTATACCAACAAGTGGGAGAAGTTGGCCGTCGGCAAGTGCCGCTACGGGCTGATGTGTCGCGACGACGGCATGCTGATGGACGACGGCACCACCAGCTGCCTGGGCGAGAACCACTTCCTGATGACCACCACCACCGGCGGCGCCGCGGGCGTGATGGAGTGGCTGGAGCTGTGGCACCAGACCGAGTGGCCGGAGCTGGATGTCACCTTCACCTCGGTGACCGACCACTGGGCGACCATGACGGTGACCGGGCCCGAGGCGCGCAAGCTCCTTGCCGAGATCACCGACATCGATCTCGATCGCGACAGCTTCAAGTTCATGGACTGGCGCGAGGGCAAGGTGGCGGACGTGCCGGCGCGGGTCTTCCGCATCTCCTTCACCGGCGAGCTCGCCTACGAGATCAACGTCCAGGCCAACTACGCCCTGCACGTCTGGAAGACGCTGTTCAAGCACGGCGAGAAGTACGGCCTGACCCCCTACGGCACCGAGACCATGCACGTGCTGCGCGCCGAGAAGGGCTTCATCATCGCCGGGCAGGACACCGATGGCTCGGTGACCCCGGAGGACCTCGGCATGCAGTGGGCCATCGGCTACGACAAGCCCTTCTCCTGGGTGGGCAAGCGGTCCCTGTCGCGCCCCGATACCCGGCGCATCGACCGCAAGCAGCTGGTGGGCCTCAAGCCGAAGGACCCGGCGGTGGTGCTGGAGGAGGGCGCCCAGATCGTCTTCGACCCGGATCACGCCATCCCCATGCCCATGGTGGGTCACGTGACCTCGAGCTACTACAGCCCGACCCTGAAGAGCGGCTTCGCCCTGGCCGTGGTCAAGGGCGGCCACTCGCGGATGGGCGAGACCGTCTACCTGCCCATGGCCGACGGCAAGACCCACGCCGCCGAAATCGTCAGCCCGATCTTTGTCGATCCCAAGGGAGAGCGCCAGCATGTCTGAGCAAACCGCCACCTGGTTCAACCTTTTTGAGGCGCGCCCCGAGGCCGAGGTGCCTGCCGAGTCCCCGCTGGCCTGGTCCTACCACAGGACCGGCCGCCCGGCGGTCAGCCAGAGGAGCCGCGTGGTGCTGCGCGAGCGCGCCATGCTGGGCCACCTGATCCTGCGCGGCGGCGCCATCGTCCTCGACGAGGCCGTTCGCCAGGTGCTCGGCTTCGGCCTGCCGGGACGCCCCAACACCCTGACCCATGACGACGGCGGCGAGCGCTCGATCCAGTGGCTCTCCCCCGACGAGTGGCTGGTGATCGTGCCCGGCGGCGAGGAGTTCGCCCTGGAGGGCAAGCTGCGCGAGGCGCTGGGCGATGCCCACTATGCCATCGTCAACGTCAGCGGCGGCCAGACCCTGATCGAGCTCGAGGGGGAGAAGGCCCGGGAACTGCTGATGAAGTCGACGCCCTATGACGTCCACCCAGAGGCCTTCCCGGTGGGCAAGGGGGTGACCACGGTGTTCGCCAAGGCCAACCTGATCCTGCGTCGGCCCACCGAGGAGCGCTGGGAACTGGTGCTGCGTCGCAGCTTCGCCGACTACCTCTATCGCTGGATCCTGGACGCCGGCGCCGAGTACGCCATCGGCGTGGAAGGGTGACGGCTGTCGCCTGACAGAAGAGAGAGGGCCGGCATCCGCCGGCCCCTTTCGGGAGAGACAACCATGCAGGACAACAACAATCGCTGGATCCTGGCCGCCCAGTGCCCGAGTCGTCTGGGTACCGTGGACGTGGTGACCCGCTTCCTCAAGGAGCGCCGCTGCTACATCACCGAGCAGCACTCCTTCGATGACCGCCTGAGCGGCGGCTTCTTCATCCGCACGGAGTTTCGTCCCGAGGAGGCAGATTTCGACGCCGCGGCCTTCCAGGCCGAGTTCGCCGCCCGTGCCGCCGAGTTCGAGATGACCTTCGAGCTCACCGCCCCCGGCACGCGAATGCCGGTGGTGATCATGGTCTCCAAGGCGGATCACTGCCTCAACGACCTGCTGTATCGCTACCGCATCGGCCAGCTGCCCATCGAGATACGCGCCATCGTCTCCAACCACCCGGACCTCTCCGACCTGGCGGAGTGGCATGGCATCCCCTATCACCACTTCCCGATCACGCCCGAGACCAAGCCCGAGCAGGAGGCCCAGGTGTGGCAGGTGGTGCAGGAGAGCGGCGCCGAGCTGGTGATCCTGGCCCGCTACATGCAGGTGCTCTCAAGCCGGATGTGCGAGAAGCTCAGCGGCCGCGCCATCAACATCCACCACTCGCTGCTGCCCGGCTTCAAGGGCGCACGGCCCTACCACCAGGCCTACGAGAAGGGCGTGAAGCTGGTCGGTGCCACCGCCCACTACATCAACGACGACCTCGACGAGGGGCCGATCATCACCCAGGGGGTCGAGCCGGTCAGCCATGCCGACTACCCGGAGGACCTGGTGGCCAAGGGGCGCGACATCGAGTGCCTCACCCTGGCCCGGGCGGTGGCCCTGCACGTGGAGCGACGGGTCTTCCTGCACGCCGGTCGCACCGTGGTCTTCGACCGCTGATCCTGACAACAACAACCGTTTTCGAGAGTGACAAGCCATGCCAATCAGCGTCTTCGATCTGTTCAAGATCGGTGTCGGGCCGTCGAGCTCGCATACCGTGGGGCCCATGCGGGCGGCTCATGATTTCGTCGGCGAACTCAGGGAGCGTGAGCTGCTCGAGCGCGTCTGTCGCCTCGAGGTGCAGCTCTTCGGCTCGCTCTCCGCCACCGGCATCGGCCACGCCACCGACCGGGCGGTGATCATGGGGCTGATGGGCGAGCGGCCCGACCGCATCGACCCCGCCATCATCGCCCCCTGCATCGAGGAGCTGCAGGAGTGTGGCGCCCTGCGACTGGACGGGCGCCACAGCGTACCCTTCCTGTGGGCCCGCGACATGCAGCTGCACGCCGACAGCCTGCCGCATCACCCCAACGCCATGCGCCTGATCGCCCACGGCCACGCCGGCGAGCTCTACCAGAACACTTACTACTCGGTGGGCGGCGGCTTCGTCATCGACGAGGCCCAGGCCGAGCGGGGCGAGCTCGACAGCGACACCACCGCGCTGCCCTACGACTTCCAGACCGCCGACGACCTGATGCGCATGTGCCGGGAGAGCGGCCTGCGCATCAGCGAGCTGATGCTGGAGAACGAGAAGGTTTGGCGCAGCGAGGCCGAGGTGCGCGCCGAGCTGTGCCGGATCTGGCAGGCCATGAAGGCCTGCGTGGCCAGGGGGCTGGAGGCCGAGGGGGTGCTGCCCGGTGGGCTCAACGTGCGCCGGCGCGCCCGTTCGCTGCACCAGCGGCTGCTGGCGGCCGAGGAGAGCCCCTCGCTGATTGCCTCGACCATGTCGGCCATGGACTGGGTCAACCTCTACGCCCTGGCGGTCAACGAGGAGAACGCCGCCGGCGGGCGCATGGTCACCGCCCCCACCAACGGCGCGGCGGGCATCATCCCCGCAGTGCTGCACTACTACATGCAGTTCCAGAAGGGGGCCTCTGAGCGCGACGTGGTGGACTTCCTGCTCGCCGCCGGGGCGGTGGGGATCCTGTGCAAGAAGAACGCCTCGATCTCCGGCGCCGAGGTGGGCTGCCAGGGCGAGGTGGGGTCGGCCTGCGCCATGGCCGCCGCCGGCCTCACCGAGGTGATGGGGGGCAGCGTGGCCCAGGTGGAGAACGCCGCCGAGATCGGCCTGGAGCACAACCTGGGGCTGACCTGCGACCCGGTGGGGGGGCTCGTTCAGGTGCCCTGCATTGAGCGCAACGCCATCGCCTCGGTGAAGGCGATCAACGCCGCCCAGATGGCGCTGCGCGGCGACGGCGAGCACTTCATCTCCCTGGACAAGGTGATCCGCACCATGCGCGACACCGGGGCCGACATGCAGGCGAAGTACAAGGAGACCTCGATGGGGGGGCTGGCGGTCAACGCCATCGAATGTTGAGGACGAGGCAGCGCTGAAAGCGTTGACGGCCGATGCCTTCCTTTCTCGTCTACGTTATGGGAGAACCCTCTCAGGGCCTGAGCCCATCAAACGCTTGAACGAGGAACAACAAGATGTTCAGGAAGACACTGCTCGTTTCCGCCATGGCGGCCGCCATGGTCGCCTCCGCTGCCCATGCCGAGACCCTGCGCTGGACCCGCTCCGCCGACGGCCTGACACTCGACCCCCACTCCCAGAACGAGGGACCGACCCACGCACTGAACCACCAGATCTTCGACGTGTTGATCTACCAGGACATGGACGTGGAGTACCAGCCGGGCCTGGCCACCGAGTGGCATGTCCATGAGGACGACCCCCACGTCTGGGTCTTCAAGATCCGCGAGGGTGTCACCTTCCACGAGGGCCAGGCGTTGACCGCCGATGACGTGGTCTTCTCGCTGAACCGGGCGCGTCACGAGCACGCCGATATGCGCGGCCTGCTCACCTCCATCAAGGAGGTGCGCGCCGAGGACGACTACACGGTGCACGTGGAGACCCACGACCCCAACCCGCTGCTGCCCAACAACCTCACCAACCTCTTCATCATGAGCCGCGAGTGGGCCGAGGAGCACGGCGTCGAGGAGCCGCAGAACTACGCCGCAGGCGAGGAGACCCACGCGGTGCGCAACGCCAACGGCACCGGCCCCTTCCGGGTGGTGAGTCGCGAGCCCGACGTGCGCACCGTGCTGGTCCGCAACGACGACTACTGGGGCATCGACCACTACCCTATGGAGATCTCCGAACTGATCTTCACCCCCATCGAGTCGGCGGCCACCCGAGTGGCGGCGCTGCTCTCCGGCGAGGTCGACCTGCTCCAGGAGACCCCGGTGCAGGACATCGAGCGCCTTGCCAACGCCCCGGGCCTCAAGAACGAGCAGGGGGCGGAGAACCGCACCATCTTCCTGGGCATGGATATCGGCTCCACCGAGCTGCGCACCGCCGACACCGACGACAACCCCTTCGCCGATCGCCGCGTGCGCGAGGCGATCGACCTGGCCGTGGACCAGACCACCATCCAGCGGGCGGTGATGCGCGGCAACTCCCAGCCCGCCGGCATGATCGCGCCGCCCTTCGTCAACGGCTATTCAGAGGTGCTCGACGAGGTGCTGCCCGCCGATATCGACCGCGCCAACGAGCTGATGGCGGAGGCGGGCTACGGCGATGGCTTCCGGGTCACCCTGCACTGCCCCAACGACCGCTACGTCAACGACGAGCAGATCTGCCAGGCGGTGGTCAGCATGCTGGCGCGCATCGGCATCACCGTGGACCTGGTGGCCCAGACCCGCTCGCTGCACTTCGCCGAGCTGGCCCGGGAGGAGTACGACTTCTACATGCTCGGCTGGGGCGTGCCGACCATGGACTCCGAATACGTCTTCAACTACCTCTACCACACCAAGGATGGCGATCGCGGCAGCTGGAACTTCACCGGCTACTCCGACGAGCGGGTCGACGAGCTGACCGTGGCCATGGGCCAGGAGATCGACGAGGAGGCGCGTAACGCCATGATCGAGGAGGCGTGGCAGATCGTGCACGACGAGATCGTCTACGTGCCCATCCACCATCAGATGCTCACCTGGTCGATGCGTGACGATATCGACTTCAAGGTGCAGAGCGAGAATACCCCGCACTTCAAGTACCTGAAGTTCAACGACTGAGTCGTTGGTAACGCCCAGGCCCCCCCGGCTGCCACAAGCGGCCGGGGGGCATAACGCTTTGGTAATCCCATGCTCGCTTTCCTGATCCAGCGCGTGCTGCAGGCCATCTTCGTGATGTTCGTGGTCGCGCTCATCGCCTTCTCGCTGTTCCACTACGTCGGCGACCCGGTGCTCAACATGCTCGGCCAGGAGGCCACCGAGGCCGACCGCGCCGCGCTGCGCGCCCAGCTGGGGCTCGACCAGCCGGTGGTGGTGCAGTTCTGGCAGTTCATCGTCAATGCCGCCCAGTTCGAGTTCGGCATCTCCTACCGCTCGGCGCGCTCGGTCAGCGACCTGATCCTCGAGCGCCTGCCGGCGACCCTGGAGCTTGCCATCATCTCGGCGATCTTCGCCGTGGTCATGGGCATCGTGCTCGGCATCTACACCGCCATCCAGCGCGGCAACTGGCTGTCGAAGTTCATCATGACCGCCTCGCTGATCGGGGTGTCGCTGCCCACCTTCCTGATCGGCATCCTGCTGATCTACGTCTTCGCCGTGGAACTGGGCTGGCTGCCGGCCTTCGGCCGCGGCCAGGTGGTCGACCTGGGCTGGTGGAACACCGGCCTGCTCACCGGCAGCGGGCTACGCTCGCTGATCCTGCCGGCCATCACTCTCGGACTCTTCCAGCTGACGCTGATCATGCGCCTGGTGCGCGCCGAGATGCTCGAGGTGCTGCGCACCGACTACATCAAGTTCGCCCGGGCCCGGGGGCTGTCGAAGCGGGTGGTCAACCTGCGCCACGCCCTCAAGAACACCCTGATCCCGGTGATCACCATCATCGGCCTGCAGCTCGGCACCATCATCGCCTTCGCCATCATCACCGAGACGGTGTTCCAGTGGCCCGGCGTCGGGGCGCTGTTCATCACCGCGGTGCGCTTCGTCGACGTCCCGGTGATGGCGGCCTACCTGATGATGATTGCCCTGGTGTTCGTTGTCATCAACCTGGTGGTGGACCTGCTCTACTACGCGGTCGACCCGCGCCTGCGGGTGCAGGGAGGTGCCAAATGAGCCAGGACGTGCAACGAACCGACGGCTCGCCCGCTGTAGCGAAGCCGCCGGGGCCCCTGCGAACCTTCCTGGCCAGCGACATCGTCTACTCATGGAAGCGCCAGCCGGTGGTGATAATCGCCACCCTGGTGACCCTGACGATGTTCGCCGGGGCCCTGTTCGCCCCCTGGATCGCGCCGCAGAACCCCTTCGATCCGCGCCAGCTGGAGCTGATCGACGCCTTCAGCCCGCCGCTGACCACCTCGGACTTCACCGGCAACTTCTACCTGCTGGGCAGCGACAGCCAGGGCCGTGACGTCTTCTCGGCGATCCTCTACGGCTCGCGCATCTCGCTGCTGGTGGGCTTCGCCGCGGTGCTCTTCGCCCTGGCGCTGGGCACCGCCCTGGGCCTGATGGCGGGCTTCCGCGGCGGCTGGCGCGATGCCCTGATCATGCGCATCGCCGATGTCCAGCTCACCTTCCCGTCGATCCTGATGGCGCTGTTGATCTTCGGCGTGATTCGCGGCTTCCTGCCGCGCTCGATGCACGCCGAGGTGGCGATCATCGTGCTGATCGTGGCCATCGGGCTCTCCGACTGGGTGCAGTACGCCCGGGCGGTGCGCGGGGCGACCATGGTGGAGAAGGGCAAGGAGTACGTGCAGGCGGCCCGGGTGATCGGCCTGCCGGACCACCGCATCCTCTTCCAGCACATCCTGCCCAACGTGATGCGCCCGGTGCTGGTGATCGGCACCATCGGGCTGGCCCTCGCCATCATCGCCGAGGCGACGCTGTCGTTCCTGGGGGTCGGCATGCCGGCCACCCAGCCGAGCCTGGGGACCCTGATCCGGGTCGGCCAGGACTACATGTTCTCGGGAGAGTGGTGGATCCTGCTCTTCCCCGGGGTGGCGCTGCTGCTGCTGGCGCTCTCCGTCAACCTGCTGGGAGACTGGTTGCGTGATGTCCTCAACCCCAAGCTCCGATAGACAAGGCGTGGCCGACGCCGCCATGGGCCACAAGCCCGACGGCGAGCGGGAGCCCGTGCTCAGCGTGCGCCATCTGCGGGTGGAGTTCCCCACCCGCCACGCCACCCTGGTGGCGCTGGACGACGTCTCCTTCGATATCGCCCCGGGCGAGGTGCTCGGCGTGGTGGGGGAGTCCGGCGCCGGCAAGTCGATGACCGGCAACGCCGTGATCCAGCTGCTCGAGCCGCCGGGCCATATCGCCGGCGGCGAGATCCACCTGGCGGGGCGACGCATCGATAACCTCCCAGAGGAGGACTTCGTGCCCCTGCGCGGGCGTCATATCGGGATGATCTTCCAGGATCCGCTCACCAGCCTGAACCCGCTCTTCTCCATCGGCGACCAGCTGGTGGAGACCATCCGCGCCCACCTGCCCATGAACGAGAGGCAGGCCCGGGCCCGGGCGGTGTCGCTGCTCACCGAGGTGGGCATTCCCGCCCCGGAGACGCGCCTGGACAGCTACCCCCACCAGTTCTCCGGCGGCATGCGCCAGCGGGTGGTGATTGCCCTGGCGCTGGCCGCGGAGCCGGAGCTGATCATCGCCGACGAGCCCACCACGGCGCTGGACGTCTCGGTGCAGGCGCAGATCCTCGCGCTGCTCAAGCGGGTCTGCGCCGAGCGCGGTGCGGCGGTGATGCTGGTCACCCACGACATGGGGGTGATCGCCGAGACCGCGGATCGCGTCGCCGTGATGTATGCCGGGCGGCTGATCGAGATCGGCCCGGTGAAGGAGGTGATCCGCCGCCCGCAGCACCCTTACAGCGAGGGGCTGATGGCCTCCATCCCGAGCCTGGCCGAGCGCCGCGAGCGGCTCTACCAGATCGAGGGTGCCATGCCACGCCTGGCGGCGATCCCGCCGGGCTGCGCCTTCAACCCGCGCTGCCCCCACGCCGCCGAGCGCTGCCGCATCGAGCGCCCGGAGCTGCTGCCCGCCGGCGCCGGTCAGGCGGCCTGCTGGCTACACGACCCGGAGAACCCCGTGGCGCGCCGTGACGCCCCCCGCGACACCCAGGAGGTGACCCGATGAGCCAGACGCAACCTGTTCCGAGTGCCGAGGGCGGCGAGGTGCTGCTGGAGGCCACCGATCTGGCGCGCCACTTCGATGTCTCCAAGCCTTGGCTCAACCGGGTGCTGGAGCGCGCCGAGAAGCTGACACTCAAGGCCGTGGACGGGGTGAGCTTTACCATCCGCCGCGGCGAGACCCTCGCCCTGGTGGGGGAATCCGGCTGCGGCAAGTCCACGGTGGCGCGGCTGATCGTCGGGCTCTATGGCCTGACCCGCGGCCGGCTGGTCTTCGACGGCCAGGAGATCAGTGACCTGGCCCGGCGCTCCGGCCGCCAGTCGGCGGCGATCCGCCAGCGCTTCCAGATGATCTTCCAGGACCCCTACGCCAGCCTCAACCCGCTGTGGCGGGTGGGCACCATCATCGGCGAGCCGCTGCGCTTCTTCCGCCCCGAGATGAGCAGCGTCGACCGGCGCCGCCGGGTGGGCGAGCTGCTCGAGCAGGTGGGCATGTCGGCGGCGGACGCCAACCGCTATCCCCACGAGTTCTCCGGCGGCCAGCGCCAGCGCATCTCCATCGCCCGTGCCTTGGCCAACGAGCCGGAGTTCATGGTCTGCGACGAGCCCACCTCGGCGCTGGATGTCTCGGTGCAGGCGCAGATCCTCAACCTGATGAAGGATCTGCAGGCGCAGTACGGGCTCACCTACCTTTTCATCAGCCACGACATGGCGGTGGTCAAGCACATGGCCGACCGCATCGCGGTGATGTACCTGGGGCGCATCGCCGAGATCGCCCCGTCGGATCAGCTGTTCGCCACTCCGCACCATCCCTACTCGCGGATGCTGCTGGCAGCGGTACCGTCGCTGGAGGGAGAGGGGCGCGAGCGCACCGTGATCGAGGGGGAGGTGCCCAACCCTGTGCATCCGCCCTCGGGCTGCGCCTTCCACCCGCGCTGCCCCCATGCCGAGGCGCGCTGTCGGGCCGAGGTCCCCGTGCTGATCGCGCGCAGCGACGGCAGCGAAGTGGCCTGCCACGCCGTGGAGGAGGGACGCATCGGCTGAACTCGGGGCAGGAGAAATGTGAAAGCGTGAAATAGCGGCGTTTTTCCTGCCCTGGCGCCCTGTACACTCGAGTATTCCCGTTCATAATGCTTGATGAGGCAGTGCCGTTTTTGACGGCACGCAGGGAATCCAGAGGGAATGCAGATGGTGACCGCAACCATAACCAGAATCCGGCGCCATGGCATCGTCGTGATCGCGCTGCTGGCGTGTCTGGCCATATCCATCACCGCCACGGCCCAGGCCAATCCGCGCTACGCCGCCATCGTGGTGGACGTCGAGAGCGGTGAGGTGCTGCACGCGGCGAATGCCGACGCCACGCGCTATCCGGCCTCGCTGACCAAGATGATGACGCTCTACCTGCTCTTCGAGGAGCTGGAGAAGGGCACCATGCGGCTCAACCAGCCGCTGCCGGTCTCGGCCCAGGCCGAGGCGATGCCGGCCTCCAAACTGTGGCTCAAGCGGGGCTCCACCATCACCGTGGAGGAGGCGATCCTGGCGCTGATCGTGCGCTCGGCCAACGACGTGGCCGTGGTGGTGGCCGAGGCGCTGGGCGGCAGCGAGCGCCAGTTCGGCCAGATGATGACCGCCAGGGCACGGGAGCTCGGGATGCCCAACACCGTGTTCCGCAACGCCTCGGGCCTGCCCGACAACGGCCAGACCACCACGGCCCGGGACATGGCGACCCTCTCCATCCGCCTGATGAAGGACTTCCCGCAGTACTACCACTACTTCTCGCGGCAGAGCTTCACCTACCGTGGCGCCACCCACAACAGCCACAACCGCCTGGTGCGTAACTATGCGGGGGCCGACGGCCTGAAGACCGGCTTCATCCGCGCCTCCGGCTTCAACGTGGCCACCTCGGCGGTGCGCGACGGCCGCCGCCTGGTCTCGGTGGTGATGGGCGGCTTCACCGCCGCCTCCCGGGATGCCCATATGGCCGACCTGCTCGATCGCGGCTTCGTGCGTGCCTCGCTCTTCGGACGCGGCGACTGGGTGGCCCAGGCGGACTTTTCCGGCGACCGGATAAATGGCGAGGGGCCGGCCGCCCCGGTGATGCCGGCCGGCCCCTCGCCGGAGCTCGAGCGCCAGCTGGCCAGCCTGCAGGCGCCGGAGCTGCTGCCCACGGTCCAGCCCTCGCTGCCGCAGACCGCCCAGGGCTCGACCAACGACCCCATTCGCGACTTGATCGCCCGTAGCGAGGCGGCCGAGGTGTCGCGTCCCGAGACCCTGCACCGGCTCGAGCCAGTGGGCTCGAGCGCCAGCTGGGGGGTGCAGGTCGGGGCCTTCTCCAATCCCGACAACGCCCGCCAGCACGCCAGCCGCGCCGCCGACCGCCTGAGCCAGGAGCTCTTCAATGCTCGGGTGGATATCAACGAGGTAAGCGGCCCCCAGGCCATCTTCCGCGCCCGGCTGGTCAACCTCGACGAGAACCAGGCCTATCGCGCCTGCCGCAACCTGGCGCGCGAGGGCATCGACTGCATGGTGATCAACGCCGGCCTCTGACCCGACCCCGCACAGCCTTGCCGCCTGCCGGCAGAGTCGCTAGCCTCACGGGACCACTACCCCGCCGCCCACTGGTCGGCGGGGTGGTCGCTTTGGGTTCGCGGTTGCGTCGTGCAGGGAGGGAGCATGTCATCGTCATTCAAGGGAATCGGCTTCATGTGCCTGGGCGTCCTCTGCCTGGCCATCGGTGATGCCATCGCCAAGTGGCTCGGCGAGGTGCACTCGCCGCTGCAGATCATCTTCTTCCGCACCCTGGTCTCGCTGCCGCTGATTGCGCTGCTGGCCTATTTCGGTGGCGGCCTGCGCAAGCTGCGCACCCGGCGACCAGGCGTGCACCTGCTGCGCGGGTTGATCTACACCGGCACCATGTTCTGCTTCGTGCTGGGGCTGACCCTGCTGCCCCTGGCCGAGGCCACCGCCATCGCCTTCGTGGCGCCGCTGTTCGTCACCCTGCTCTCGGTGCCGCTGTTGGGCGAGCGCATCGAGGGGCCGGTGCTGGTGGCGTCGCTGGTGGGCTTTCTGGGCGTGCTGATCGTGGTACGGCCGGGCGGTGAGGCCTTCCATCCGGGGTCGCTGGTGCTGATCGGGGCGGCGGTCTTCTATGCGCTGATGATGATCACCGCGCGGCGCTGGGGGGGCAGCGAGCACCTCTGGGCCATGGTCTTCTACATGACCCTGGTGCCCTTCGTGATCACCGGCCTGGCGCTGCCCTGGGTGTGGCAGACGCCCCACCCCGGGCACTGGCTGGGCTTTCTCGGCTCGGGGCTGTTCGGCGTCGGCGCCACGGCCTTCATCACCCTGGCCTTCCGCCATGCCCCGGCGGCCATCGCCGCCCCCTTCGACTACACCGCCATGCTCTGGGCGGTGCTGCTGGGCTGGTGGTTCTGGGGCGAGATGCCGGACCTCTGGGTGTTCGTCGGCAGCGCTCTGATCATCGGCAGCGGCCTGGCTATCGCCTACCGGGAGGGCCGCACCTCGTTCAAGCGCCGGCCGACCTCTTGAAACGACGACTGATGCCCCTCTGGAACCGGAGACCGCCGGTCCAGGGTCCCGCCCGCGCGGTGCTCGGCAGGCGTCATCTCGGTCATTTCCATGGCGCACGTTCCATTGGACATACCTCTTTGCTAAGTTGATCGTCGTGGCAACGGACTGTCCGGCGACTCCTACTGGCCGACTCTGGCGATTCTCATGACTGCACGTCATTCCAATGTTCCGAATCTGACCGACTTCGACCTCAAACTGCTTCGCGTCTTTCATGCTGTGGTGCAGGCTCAGGGGCTCGCTCCGGCCCAGCAGGTGCTGGGGCTGTCGCTTTCGACGATCAGTGTCCAGCTGAAAACGCTCGAGGAACGCCTGGGATTCACCCTCTGCGAGCGTGGGAGGAAAGGCTTCGCCCTGACGGAGGAGGGTGAGCGGATCCACCTGAGCCTGAAACCGCTATTCGATTCCGTCGCCGGCTTTTGCGACGTGGTGGCGGAGGTACGCGGTCATCTGACCGGCGATCTGCATTTCGGCGTCGTGGACGCCCTGGCGACGAATCGGGTGGCACCCTTGCCCAGGGGGTTCCAGAATTTCACCGAGCTTGCGCCCGAGGTGCATCTTTACGTTGATATCTCCTCCCCGGAAGAGCTCATCCAGGGGCTGGTCGAGGGGCGATATCATTGCATCTTGACACCCGTCGAACCGGCTCACGACTCTGTCGACAGCGTGCCCGTCTTCACGGAGTCCCAACAGCTCTATTGCGGGGCCGACCACCCGCTGTTCTACGAATCCGATCCTGCTCGAATCCTGGAGGCACTGAAGAGCACGACGTTGACGGGCAAGAGTTACGTGTCCTTTCCCGAAAACGATGACCTTTGCGTCTCCATCGAGCGGCCGACGGTTTCCCACATGGAAAGCAATGCCCTACTGATACTCAGTGGACGCTACATCGGCTACCTGCCAGCACACTATGCCGAGTACTGGGTCGACGCGGGCCACATGAGGGTGCTTCTGCCCGATACCCTCGGGAATGAAACGCGTTTCTATATCTGCACCAGCAAGCATCATAGCTTCCGCTCGGCCGATTTGCTCCGTGACTGCATGATCGATGTGCTGTCGGACAGGGCAGACGCCGCATCCTGACGGGGTCCGCTGTGGCCGGTGGCGAAGCGGTGATAGGCGGCGGCGGAGTTCGGGCGTGCTCCGCCGGCCACCAGGCCCTTGAGGTCAAGGCGGGACAATATGCTCGCCGTTCATGCCGGCACATCGAGGGCATGATAAAAGCAAGAGCAGGGGCCCCTGCATCACGCGTCTCGCCTGGAGATCGCGTCCGCCAGGACGCACAGCAACTCGAACATCAGTGTCGCCCCGGTCAGGGCGGTGATGCCCGAGGAGTCGAACGGTGGCGCCACCTCCATCACGTCTGCCCCCACCAGGTTGAGTCCCCGCAGGCCGCGTATCATCAGCTGGGCCTCACGCGTGGTGAAACCGCCTACCTCGGGCGTGCCAGTGCCTGGCGCGTAGACGGGGTCTAGGGCGTCGACATCAAAGGTGACGTAGGTCGGCACATCGCCGACCACGCGGGCGATTTCTGCATTCACTTTTGCCGGGCCCAGATCGAAATATTCATCAATCTCGATGATGCGAATGCCCTGTTCTCGTGCCCAATCCAGGTCAGTAGTCCCATACAGAGAGCCACGAATGCCGATCTGGATCATGCGCACCGGGTCTATGATGCCTTCCTCGATGGCTCGTCGGAACGGCGTGCCGTGGGTATAGGGATTATCGCCGAAGTAGGTGTCGTTGGTATCGGAATGCGAGTCGAACTGGACCAGCGCCATGGGCTCATCGCGGGCGATGGCCCGCAGTATCGGCAGGGTGCCGAGATGGTCACCGCCGGCGGTCAACGGTACGGCAGCGGCATTGTGGATCTGTCGATAGAACGCACGGGTCCGTTCGAGCGTATCGCGAATATCGATCGGGTTGACCGGTACGTCCCCCAGGTCGGCGATGCGGCACAGGTCGTAGGGCGCGATGCGGCTCGCCTGGTGCACCAGCCGCATCATGGTCGAATTGTTGCGGATCTCGCGAGGTCCGTGACGCTGACCGACGCGATTCGTCGAGCCGCTGTCCCAGGGCAGGCCTACCAGGGCGATATCGACCTCTGACGGGTCCTCGATCTGTGGCAGTCGCATGAAGGTGGAGCGTCCTGCGAAGCGCGGCACTTCGCTGCCCCCAAGTGGCCGGAAAAAAGCGGCGTCGTGAGCCATCGTCATTGTCCTTTATGGGTTGTCAGTGTGTTCATAACATGACGCTACCGCCGTTGACGCCGTAGGTCTGGCCGGTAATGAAGGTGGCCTGTGGCCCTGCCAGGAAGGTGACCATGTTGGCGATCTCCTCGGGACGGCCGATGCGCCCCAGCGGGATAGTGCTTTCCTTCTGGCGCTGAGCTTCGCTCATCACCTCGGCTCCGAGCATGTCGGTGTCGATGGGGCCTGGCGCAATGGCATTGACCAGAATCTGCGGCGCGAACTCCAAGGCCCAGGCGCGCGTCATGGCACCGATACCAGCCTTGGATGCGCAATACGCGCTGTTGCGCTCCCTGCCGAGATAGCCCAGGTCGGAAGCGATATTGATCACGCGTCCACTGCCTTGCTGGACCATGTGTCGGATTGCCTCACGTCCCACCACGAAGGTACCGCGAAGATTCACCGCGATGACCTTGTCGAAGGCATCGATGGAAGTCTCTAGCAAGCTCGCTTCATGCAGGATGCCGGCATTGTTGACCACCACATCGAGACCACCGAGCCCCTCGACGGCACGCTGTACCATCTCGATGGCCTCGGCTTCCACCGCGACATCCGACTCGATCGAGAATGCCGACGCATCGTGTGCCTGCACCTCGGCCAGGGTGACCGCCGCTGCGGCGTCATCACCGTGATAGCCAAACGCCACGCGGGCCCCTGCCGAGGCCAGCGAGACGGCGGTAGCACGTCCGATACCCCGTGACCCTCCGGTCACCAGGATGCGAACGCCTGTCAGTGAGTCATTCATGCCATCACCTCCCCGCGGTCGATCGGGATCGCCTGCCCTGTCACGTTGGCGGCGGCCTCGGAGGCGAGGTACAGGTACAGTCCCGCCACATCGTCAGGCTCCATCAGGCCGCCCAGGGACTGGTCGGCGGCAATCGAGTCGGCCAGCGCCTCCTCGCTGACCGCCTGCTCCCGGGCCATCACCGCCAGCGAGCGAAGCGAAGCCTCGGTGCGCACCCACCCCGGGCAGACGGCATTGACGTGGATCGAGCGTGGCCCGAGCTCCCGGGAGAGGGTCCGCGCGAGGCCGATCAACGCATGCTTGGAGGCCACGTAGGCGGCAAAACCGGGAACGGCGGTGCGCCCCCAGATCGACGACGTGATGAGAATGCGACCCCCTGCGGTCATCTTCGGCAGCGCGGCCCGCGTCACCCGCCAGGTGCCCAGGACATTCACGTCGATGATGCGCTCGAAGGCGTCATCGATGTCGTCATGGCCCTCTTCCACCGGCGTCGGAAGTTCCACGCCGGCATTGTTGACCAGCACATCGACTCGTTCGATACCCTCCAGGGCGCTCTTGACGGCATGGCGATCGGTGATGTCGCAGCGCTGGGCCCAGACCTCGCTACCGGTTTCCGCCGCCAGTAGGCGCGCCGCCTGAACGATGCCGGCATCATCGGCTAGCACACAGACTCGCGCCCCGGTAGTAGCGAAAGCCTTCGCCACGGCAAATCCGATGCCGCGGCTGGCCCCGGTCACGAGCACCGTCTGGCCACTGAAATCAAAGGAAATCGCCATCATTCCCTCCCGAACCGGACCTGGGTGCCACTACCTCAAGTGGAATGCGAGGACATCTCGTCTGTGGCCCATTCACGAGAGGAGCTCTCTCTGCACGGCAGCCGCCATATCGTCGCGATACTGCTTCGCCATGGCCGCCCCTTTCTCGGGCGAGGCCAGGGCAGCCGAGGTGAGTGCGCCCGATGCCGGTACCCACTCCGTGTGTGCCGGCCAGACGTCATAGGGCGGGGCTTCCATGGGGGCGTTGTCGGGAATTCGGTCGGTACGCACCAGGTCGGGATAGAAATGCATCATCAGTGACGTCTCGAGTACCGCGGCATGTTCCAGTTCGATCCCTGGAAAGCCATCGGGGAAGACCAGATCGAGGGTATGCCGAGTCAGAAACTCCCAGTGCTGAAGACACATCACCCTCAGCCCGGTGCTACCAACCTCGCGCATTGCCAGGTCGATCCCTTCGTTGAGGAACCACAGGTTCTCGAAATGACCGTCGATGACGCAGATGCGACGCACACCATGGCGCGCCAGTTCACGGATCACGTCGCGCACTATATGGATCAGCGTGGTTCCGTCGAGTCCGGTGCTGCCGGGAAACGCGGGACCTCCCCCGGTGCGAGGCATCGACTTGTAACCATAATTGATCGGTGGGGCCACGATACCGTCGACTTCCTGCGCCACCATCTCCGCGATGGCGGTGGGCAACAGGTGGTCCACGCCCATGGGAAGATGCGGTCCGTGCTGCTCCAGCATGCCGGTCGGGAGAAACACGACCGGCTCGTTCTCCAGACGCGCGCCGAACTCCGGCCACGTCATTTCTGCCATCAATACCGTCGCCTGTTTCATGGGACCTCTCTGTTGATCCGGTTCACGACCGCCATGCGATGTCACGGTGACGTCTCATCGGTGCCCTGTTCGCGCATCAGCTGCAGGATGTGGCGCTCCAGGTCGCCGTACCCGGCCAGGCCGATCAGATCCTCCTTCTGGCCGATCCGCTGTCCCTGCTTGAAGGCCGGGATGATCTCTTCATGAACCCTGCCCGGATGTCGTGACATGAATTCGATCCTGTCGGCCAGGAAGATGGCTTCCTCGATATCATGCGTCACCACCAGCACTGTCGTATTGGCCGCCTCGACGATATTCATCATCAGTTCCTGCATCTGCCAGCGTGTCTGAGCGTCCAGTGCCCCGAAGGGCTCATCCATCAGCAGGATTGCCGGCTGGTTGGCAAGCGTTCGGGCGATCGCCACTCGCTGTTTCATGCCGCCGGAAAGGTGACGGGGGTACGTCCCCGCGAAACGACTCAGCCCGACCAGTTCGATGAAGTGCTCGGCGCGATCGCGTCGCTCCTGCTTGGGAACGCGGTTCAATCGCATGCCGTATTCGACATTCTGCTGGACGGTCAGCCAGTCGAAGGAGGTGTAGGCCTGAAACACCATCCCCCGTTCCTGAGCCGGGCCAATGATCCTCTCCCCGTCCAGCATGAGCTCGCCCGTGGTGGGTTGCTCAAGACCCGCCACCATGCGCAACACGGTCGACTTACCGCAGCCGGAAGGACCCAGCAACACGCACACCTCATTTTCATGGGTGTCGAAGCTCACGTTCGCGATTGCTTGGATGTCTTCCCCGCGCGGGACATGAAACGACTTGCCGACCTCTTTTAGCCTGAGTTTGGGGGGGGGCTGATGGCGCATGTCTGGTCGGCTGTGGAGAGCATTGCATCATTCACTGTGCCGTTCATCAGTCACCCTCCTGGCTGAGATAGGGGAATAGGGTGCGCTGCAACCAGCGGAAAAGCAGGTCGAAGGCTAGCCCAAGCACACCGATGATCAGGATTCCGGCCATTATCTCATCAGTATTCAGGAAACGGCGTGCCCGCATCATCATCGCGCCTATGCCGGTCGTCGAGGCGATGATCTCGGCAATGACCAGGTAGGTCCATGCGATCGCCAGCATCTGTCTCATGGACGTCACGATGTTGGGCATCACTGCTGGCACCACGACCGTCCAGAGGATCTGCCACCGCTTGCCGCCAAGTGTCATCGCGGTTTCGATAAGCTCTGCACGCACCTGGCTCGTATGATCCATGATCAAGGTAATCAGAAAGAAAATGACCCCCAGAAACAACAGAGCCAGCTTGGGCGCCTCGCCCGTGCCAAACCACATCAGCAGAATGGGAATGAAGGCGGGGGCCGGCAGATACCGCCATGCCGAAACGAAGGGATTGAACAGCGCTTCGACCGTCTTGAAGGATCCCATCAGGATGCCGAGGGGGATCGCGATAAGACAGGCCGCCAGAAAGCTACCGACGATGCGCGCAATACTGATGCCGACATCCCCCAGGAAACCGCGCTCTGCGAACAACTCATAGAGCGTGCCGACCACCTCGAGGGGTGAAGGTACCAGCAAGGTATTGACCCAGCCGCGTAATACCGCTGTTTCCCAGAGACCGAAAAATATCACCCACACCAGCGCGCCCAGGATGAGGCGCCACCCCTTCGGTATCGGCGCTAGGAACTCGAACCAGCGTGATCGATAGGCACCCTGTCTGGATTCACCCGCCATTCCCATTCCCCATCTGTCAGATGCTATCGGCCCATCGGCCGGATTGGATCATGTCGCGGGAAGCACCGTTGGCACCGATGCTCACCCTACGGCATCAACGTGCAGACATTGACTGGCGATAACCGCTGTCGACCAGGTCGGCAATCAGGCTGCAGTCGACGCCCTTCGCTGCGTCCTGCACTCCATCCATCAGGCCCAGCTTGACCCACCACTCGTTGGTTTGTGCGACGCTCTGGACGATGGAACCCTGCTCGATGCCATGCGGCGGTTCTCCGTCAAGCGCACCGCAAATTCGCGCCGTTTCGTCAAAATCCAGCATATATAGTCCATCGTCCAGGTACTTGCCATTGGTACCCACGACCGACTCGATATCGGACACCGGCCACTGGAGATAGTCCGAAAACAACTGATTCACTTCTTCGGTATGGTCATGCCAGTACTGCAAGGCATCGAAGCGGGCCCGGATCATGTCCACGGCCGCTTCCCTTTGCTCCTTGATGAACGTCTTGTTCATGTACATTGCATCCATGAAGATGCCGGTATCGAGGTAATAGGGATCAGCCGTATCCGCCGCAATCTCGGCGGTATCGAGATTGTCCAGAACACGCGTTACCCAGGGTTCATACATGTAAGCCGCCGCCAGATCTCCCGACATGACCGGCCCGACAGCCTCGTCGGCATTCAGGTTGACCCACTCCACGTCGTCCGGCGTAAGGCCTTCCTTGTCGAGCCACATGCCCATCAATATTTCACCGATGTAGGCTTGTGGCGCGCCGACTTTCTGTCCTTTCAGCTCCTCCGTCGTCATGTCTTCGACAACCAGTACCTTGTCGACGCCGTAAGAGATGTTGAGGTGTGAAACCAGAACCGTGTCCGTACCACGTTCAATGGCAAATGGGGCATATTCAGCGGTACTGAGGTATACGTCTATTTGGCCTGCTGCCAGCGCTGCATGGCCCCCAAGAGGATCCTCGAAGATAGTGAGGTTGAGATCATGGTTGCCTGCGAGTCCTTTCTGTCGCGCCACTTCCAGAAAGGAAAACCCGGGCCATGATACGTTGAGCCCGATGTTGATCGTCTCGCTGTCCTGAGCGGTAGAGACGCCGGGCAGGATTATGGCGGAGGCGCACAGAAGTGTCGCGATCGTTGCTTTTTTCTTGGGAAAATAGAGGATCTTCATTTTATTGTTCCTGTTATAGTTGGTCATATAACCACTTTTTCATCTGGCTCTTTTAGAACAACCCTTCATCTTGGCATGTTATGTGGTTGTCTTCCTTTTGGGATTTAGCATATCCCCCAGAAATTGATCGAGCAATCACCGGATGACAAAACTAAGGTTTGAGGCAATCTAAAGTGGCCTAGTGCTTCTTTCTGGTGCTTCTTTCTACGGTAGCTCATCAGGATTTTGTTGTTTTGGTGCATGATTCACTGAAGCTCCTGCAAGGTTCTGGCTGTGTGCCTTGGAATCGACGGATGTCTGCTACCGCCCCGTCATTGCGACATACGATCGGGTGCCAGTGCGACAGCAGTGCTGCTGGGCTGGTGGTTCTGGGGGGAGATGCCGGATCTGTGGGTCTTCGTCGGCAGCCTGCTGATCATCGGCAGTGGCCTGGCGATCGCCTACCACGACCGCCGCACGACCCTGAAGCGCCGCCCCTCCTCCTGAGCGCGATCAGCGGCGGGTGAAGAAGGCCCGCGCCGCGGCTTCCGGGTCGGGCTGGCCGCAGATCGCCGAGATCACCGCCAGGCCCCGGGCCCCCGATGACCGCACGGCGCCGGCGTGTTCGGCCTTGAGGCCGCCGATGGCGACCGCGGGCAGGGGGCTGGCGGCGACCAGCGAGGTCAGGCCGTTGACGCCCAGCGGGCTGGCGTGGTCGTGCTTGCTGTGGGTGGCGAAGACCGGCCCCAGGCCGAGGTAGTCGAGCGGGCCCGGGTCGAGGCGGGCGAGTTGTTCGTGGGTCTGCACCGAGAGCCCGAGCAGTGCCCGCTCGCCCAGGGCGGCGCGGGCGGCGGCCACGTCGCCGTCGTCCTGGCCCAGGTGCAGGCCGTCGGCCTCGGCGGCCAGGGCCACCTCGAGGCGGTCGTTGATGATCAGTGGCACGCCGCTGCCGGCCAGCGCGGCCTTCAGCCGCCGTGCCTGGTCGATCATCTCCCCGTCGGCGGCGTGCTTGTCGCGCAGCTGCACCACCGTCACCCCGCCGCGCACCGCGGCCACCACGGTCTCCACCAGGCCGCGCTCGGCGCACAGGCCGGGGTCGGTGACGAGGTACAGGGATAGATCAAGTCGCATCGGTCATCTCCAGTAGCAGGCGGGGCCCCAGGGTCTCGCCCTCCAGGGCATGCAGGGCGTCGAGGAAGGCCACGGCGAAGCTGCCGGGCCCGCGTGCCGTCTCGCCGGCGATTTCGCCTGCCGCGGCATAGCAGGCCAGGGCAGCGACGGTAGCCGTGAAGGCATCCTCGGCGCCGGCCACGAAGGCGGCCACCACGCCGGTGAGCGAGCAGCCCAGGGTGGTGACCCTCGGCATCAGCGGGTGGCCGCCGCGCACCCGGGCCAGCCGGCGGCCGTCGGTGACGAGGTCCACCTCGCCGGTCACCGCCACCACGCCGCCGGTGCGGCGGGCCAGGCGGACGGCGGCCTGCTCGGCGGCCTCGGCCGGGTCGCTGCTGTCGACGCCGCGCCCGCCGGCGCCGCCGGCCTCCAGGGCGATGATCTCCGAGGCGTTGCCGCGGACCACCGTGGGCAGGCGCTCCAGCAGGCGCGCGCCGGTCTCGCGGCGGTAGGCGGTGGCCCCCACCGCCACCGGGTCCAGCACCCAGGGCTTGCCCACCAGGCGAGCCGCCTCGGCGGCCTCGATCATGGCCTCCACCCAGTGGGGCGAGAGGGTGCCGATATTGACCGTCAGGGCGTCGGCGATGGCGGTGAACTCCGCGGCCTCCTCCCGGGCATGGACCATGGCCGGCGAGGCGCCGATGGCCAGCAGCACGTTGGCCATGGTGTTCATGGCCACCAGGTTGGTGATGTTGTGGATCAGCGGGCTGCGTTCGCGCACCCGCGCCAGGTGGGCGGCGGGGTCGATCGAGGGAAACGTCGTGTGGGACATGCGTCCTCCCGGGCGCGGGAGGTGCGGGCAGGCGCCAGGGCCGGGACCGCACGACTCCCTACGCCGGCATTATCCGGGTCAGGTTCCAAGGGTGCCTCTCAGCCGCGGTTCTGCACCGCGGCGCCCCTGTCGTCAGGGCCACTATCCCCGGCCGCCGCGCCGCTGTAAAGGCCCGGGGCCGGCCGATGCCCACCATCGGCGCGGCCCTCCCTCAGCCGGCGCGGTCGAGCCAGCGCCGCGCCACGGCGCGGGCGTGGGACAGCTCGCGGCACCAGGTCAGCCGGCCGGCGGTCTTGCGGAGCCCCGCGCGGCGCAGCTTGACGATGATCCGCGCCGGCAGGCCGACCATCACCAGCCCGACGCCTTCGCGATGCATCTCGTCGACCAGGGACTTGAGGGCGACGATCGCCGTGCCGTCCATGCTTGGCACGTCGTGCATGTCGAGGATGACGACCCTTACCTTCGGGGCCACCAGGTGCAGCGAGGTGAGCGCCTTCTCGGCGGCGCCGAAGAACAGCGGCCCATCGATATCGTAGAGGGCGACCGCCTCGGGCAGTTCGCCGCTGGCGGCCGGCGATTCGGCATCGACGCGGCGGGTCTCCGTCAGCAGCGACATGCGCCGGATGAACAGGGCGGCGGCCAGGCCGATGCCCACCGCTACCGCCAGCACCATGTCGAAGAGCACGGTCAGGGTGAAGCAGGTCACCAGGATGGCCACGTCGCCCGGCGGGGCCGAACGCAGGGTATGCAGGAAGTGGCGGGCCTCGCTCATGTTCCAGGCGACGATGAACAGCAGCGCCGCGAGCGCGGCCATCGGCACCAGCCCCAGCAGCCCCGCCAGGGCGACCACCGCCAGCAGCACCACCAGCGCATGCACCACCGCCGCGATCGGCGAGCGGGCGCCGCTGCGGATATTGGTGGCGGTCCTGGCGATGGCGGCGGTGGCCGTGATGCCGCCGAACAGCGGTGCGACGAGGTTGCCGAGCCCCTGGCCGACCAGCTCGGCGTTGGGGTCGTGGCGGGTGCGCGTCAGGCCGTCCGAGACCACCGCGCAGAGCAGGGACTCGATGGCCCCCAGCATGGCGATGGCGAACGCCGGTCCCAGCAGGGCGCGAATCAGCGCGAAATCCACTACCAGGGGGTCGCCGTCGGCGCCGGGCAGGTGCCAGGGGGCCACCAGGCTCGGGGCGATCGGGGGGATGCCCGCGCCCGCCTCGCCGTGGGCCTCCCAGGTGAAGCGCGAGGCGATGGTCTCCACCAGATTCCCCGTGCTCGGGTCGCCAATCCCGTGGTTGACGGCATAGGCGGCCAGCGCACCCACGACCAGCCCGATCAGGGGCGCCGGAATCGGCAGCTGCAGCCGCGGCCAGAGCAGCATGATGCCCAGGGTGAAGGCGCCGACCCCCAGTTCCAGCGGGCTCAGGCTGGGTAGGGCGGCGAGGATGCGCCCCAGGTTGTCGACGAAGTGCTCGCCCAGCGGGCCGGCCTCCAGCCCCAGGAAGTCGGGCACCTGCAGCACCGCGATCACCACCGCGATCCCCGCGGTGAAGCCCAGTATCACGGGATAGGGGACATACTGGATGAGCCGCCCCATGCCGCTGAGGCCCAGCGCCACCAGGATCAGCCCCGCCATCATCGTGGCAATCAGCAGGCCGCCCAGGCCGTACTGCTGGACGATGGGGAAGAGGATGACCACGAAGGCCGCGGTCGGCCCCGAGACGTTGAAGCGTGAGCCGCCGGTCAGCGCGATGATGGCGCCGGCGACGATGGCCGTGTAGAGCCCGTGCTGGGGGGGCACGCCGGTGGCGATGGCCAGGGCCATGGAGAGCGGCACGGCCACGGTGCCGATGGTCAGGCCGGCCAGGACGTCGCGACGCAGGTCGCCCAGGCCGTAGCCGTCTCGCCAGGCCGCGCGCAGGCCGGTGGCGATGCCGGGGAGCTTGAAGGGCAGAGGGGTGCGTGCCATGCCGGGGATCCTCGCTGCGTGTCGTTCGCACATTGACGTTCCATGTTAATCGACCGAGGAGAATAATCATGGAAAAGGAGTCGGCACGCCTGGCCCTGCGGGTCGACCCGCGAGGGCAGCGAGTTCTCGGGCGGTGGCTCAGCCCAGCAGGTGGAAGCCCACCAGGGTGATCAGGCTGGCCAGCACCAGGCAGTTGGTGGCCTCCAGCGCTTCCTCGCCCCGCCACGGTTCGGGGCCCATCAGGACGGCCGTTGCGGCCCCCAGGGCGACCAGGCCCATGGGCAGCTCCACGGGATCCCAGCCGGCGGCCAGCACGCCAAGTGCCAGCAGCGCCAGGCCGGCGAGCAGTAGCGGCAGGATGGCGCGAGTCTCGGTGATGGGGGTGGCATCGAGTAACAGCGTTGCGCTCCGGGTCATGGCGTTGCCTCGCGTCAGGGATCGGTCATCACCTCCGACTGTGGCGCCCCTTCCTTAAGGATGGCTTACGGCGGCATGACCGGCGTGTGACACCGCCGTTGCGGATTGCGCGGCTCGGAGCCGTCATGGGCGGCGTGATGCAAGGATGAACGCCCCATGAACGGGGCGTTAAGGTTCCTGACAGCCGCGCTGGCGTAAGACTGTCGTTGTCCATCGAACGAGGAGGATGACGACATGAACTGGCTGGATTCCGCACAACGTTACGGCGCCGTCTCACGGGCGCTTCACTGGGGCATGGCCGTGCTGCTGATCCTGATGCTCGGCACGGAGTGGCTGGCGGAGCTCTTCGGGATGAGCGAGCGGGAGGCGATGTCGCTGCATAGGAGCGTCGGGCTGCTGCTGCTGGGGCTGCTGGTGTTCCGGCTGCTGTGGCGCGGGGTGAACCACGGCAGGCTCGAGGCCCATGCGCACTGGAAGTGGGCGGCACGGCTGGGGCACCTGGCGCTCTATGCGGCGATGCTGCTGATCCCCGCGAGCGGCCTGCTCGCCGCCCTGGGCAGCGGCCACGGCGTGGAGTTCTTCGGGCTGCCACTGTTCGCCCCGGGGGCGGAGATCGAGTGGCTGGAGGAGGCCGCCGAGGAGACCCACGAGGTGCTGGCTAACCTGCTGTGGCTGCTGATCGGCGTGCACGTGCTGGCCAGCCTGGCCCACCAGTTCTGGCTGCATGACAACACCCTGAAACGCATGGCCTAAGCCAGGCAGCGGCGCCACCCAGCGACGTTCACGGTCGTGTGGCGCCGCTGCGCCGGTCTGGGGACAGGACGTGATGGACAGACAGGGAGGCCCCACGCGAGGCCGGGTGTATCGCCGGCTTAAGCCTGCCTTAAGCGAGCTCTGAAAGCCTGGGGGCGAGAGGTGCCATTGGCACCCCGCTTACCCTGATGAGGAGTTCCTCCCATGAACACCCTGCACCTTTCCCACAAGCCGCTTCGCCAGCTCGCGGCCCCGCCGTCGCTGGTTACCCCGTACCGTCCGCGGCTGAGCGCATCGAGTTCCGCTCTCGAGGTGCTCACCGACTTCTCTCAGCTGATGCCACGCACCATCGATGCGGAGGTCGGCGTCGACGAGGCGCACCTGATCATGCGCTTTGGAGGCATTCGCCTGCTGCTGGTCATCGACGAGCAGAGGCACTGCCTCGGGGCGTTGACCGCTCGGGAGGTGATCGGCGACCGGCGCATCACGCTCGCCATGCAAGAGCGCGACCTGCCCCGTGACGAGATCACTGTGGGCATGATCATGACCCCCTGGCACAAGCTGGCGGCCATGTCGCTGGAGCAGCTTGCCTCGCTTACCATCGAGGACCTGCTGCTGTCACTGGAGTCGATGGCCGACCAGCACCTGCTGGTGACCGAGCGTGACAACCAGGGGCAGGAGTGGATTCGCGGCCTGGTCTCGGCGGCCGACATCCGCCGCGCGATGGGAGCCGGCGACAGGGCCGCGCCGGGTGTGCCCCTGGCGCACAGCTTCGCCGATATCTGTCGGGTGGTGACCGGCCACGAGCTGTGAGCCCGGTGGCCTGATCACGACGCTATGATCGCGTCCCGGGGGCTCAGTCCTCCGGGGCGCGGCAGTTGGCTGCCAGGTCCAGGGCGTCTTGGCGGACCTCGCTCTGCACGCCGAGCAGCCCCAGCAGCGAATGGAACAGGTGGGCATGGCTCAGTGAGGCGTCGCGCCGGGCGGCGAGGCAGTCGTTGCTCAGTTGCTGGCTATTCAGGAAACCCTCGGAGGCCCACCACATCATCGGCACCCGAGTCTGCTCCTCGGGGGCGATGGCATAGGGCAGGCCATGCAGGTAGATCCCCTTCTCGCCCAGCGACTCCCCGTGGTCGGAGACATACAGCATGGCCGTGGCCAGGGGCTGGCTCTCCTCCAGTACGCCGATGATCCCGTCCAGCACGCTGTCGGTATACAGGAGCGCATTGTCGTAGCTGTTCACGATCGCCTCCGGGGCACACTGGGCCAGATCGGCCGACTCGCAGGTGGGGGTGAAGGCCCGGAAGCTCTCCGGGTAGCGCTGGAAGTAGCTCGGGCCGTGGTTGCCCAGCATGTGCAGCACGATCACCGTATCCTCGCCTATCGCGCCGATGCGCCTTGCCAGCTCCTCGACCAGCACGCCATCGAGGCAGCCGCTCGCCTCGCACAGCCCGGGGTAATCGCCAGGCGTCGGTGACGCTCGCTCCACGCCGTCGCAGACCCCCTTGCAGCCCGACTGGTTGTCGATCCACTCCACGCGATAGCCGGCGCGCTGCACCACGTCCAGCAGCGACTCGTGGCTGCGGGTGAAGCGCTCGTCGTAGTCGGCTCGCCCCTGCGGGGAAAACAGGCAGGGCAGCGAGACGGCGGTACTGGTGCCGCAGCTGGCCACCTCACGGAAGTTGATGACATCTCGCTCGGCCAGCCGCGGGGTGGTCTGCCGGGCATAGCCGGACAGCCCCCAGTTGGCGGCGCGCACCGTCTCGCCGACCACCAGCACCAGCAGCCGTGGCGTGCCGTCGGCGCTCGGCAGGCGTCGTGCATCCTCGCCGATGGGCAGGCGCTCCTCGGGCAGTGGCGGCGGCGCCGCCATTACCTGGCCGGTGGAGATAATGGCATTGCCCGGTGTCACCAGATAACGCAGTTCGTGATGGTTGCGCATCAGTGAGGAGAGGCTCTGGAACGAGAGCAGCAGCGCCCCGGCGAGCACGATGACACTACCCAGCCACCACAGTGCGCCGGCCCCCAGGCCGTGCTGCCAGCTGCGCCGGCGTAGCGGCCAGCCCCATACCAGTGACAGTGGCAGCAGGCCGAACAGCAGCAGATAGAGCGCCAGGCCCGGGGTAAGCAGCTCCCCGGCCTCCCGGGTATCCGTCTGCAGCACGTTATCGATCATGTGGGTATCGAAGTAGGTGCCGTAGTGGCCGGTGAAATAGCTGACCGCGGCGGCGACCAGCACCAGGGCGGTCAGCAGCGGCTTGACGGTTATGCGGCCGACCAGCGGCAGGAAGACCCCCAGATGAAGGGCGGTCATCACCACGCCGTAGCCGACCAGCTGCCCCCAGTCGCCAAGCCCGCCGGGCGGCTCGGCCGCGATCACCGCCGACCAGAAGCGCCGGTTGTAGAAGAGCGTGAAGCCCAGGCAGGCGAACAGGGTCAGGGCCTGGGGGGAAAGTGCCGGCAGCCTCGAGCGGAACCGCAGGAAGCGTTCCAGGGGAGAGCGAGTGGACTCAGGCATGGGGGGAAGACTCATGGGCCGGTCGAGAGGGCGAGTGTCGAGGGGTGTCATGGTGGCGTCCGGAAAGGCAACGCAGCCATGCTGAGGGACCCGCCTTAACGAACCCTTATAACCCGCTCACGAGCAGGTGTCAGGCCCGGCTGGCCTTGTCGGCCCGCGGCAGCGTCGCCACCGCGCGCAGGCCGCCACCGGGTGCCTCCTCCAGGCGGAGTGTGCCGCCGTGGCGGGCCAGCAGGCGCTCGACGATGGAGAGCCCCAGGCCGGCGCCGGCCCCGGCACCCGCGCGATGGAAGCGCTCGGTGACGCGCTCGCGCTCCGCGGCGGGAATCCCCGGGCCCTGGTCGTCCACGCTCAGTATCAGCCGGGCGTCGTCGGCCGCCAGGGTCACCGTCACCTGGCCCCCGTCCGGGGTGTAGCGCAGGGCGTTGCCGACCAGGTTCTGCACCAGGGTGGCGATGGCGCCCGGCTCGGTCGCCAGCCGCCAGTCGCTGCCCTCGTCGGCGGCGAGATCCAGCGTCTGGTCGCGCTCCACCGCCAGCGGCGAGAGCTCGGCCAGCGCTTCGCGCACCTCGGCCAGCAGGTCGCCGTCGACCCGGGCGCCCGCCTCCTGCTCCTCCTCCTCGGGCTCCAGGCGCGCCAGGGTCAGCAACTGGGTGACCAGCCGGGTGGCCCTGGCCACGCCGCTGCGCAGCTCCTCCAGCGCCTCGCGCCGGTCGGCGGGGTCCTCGGCGGCCAGGGCGTTCTGGGCGTGCAGGTCGAGTACCGCCAGCGGGGTGCGCAGCTCGTGGGCGGCGTCGGCGATGAAGCGCTTCTCGCGCACCCGCAGCCGGCGGATGCGCTCCAGCAGCCGATTCAGGGCGCCGACGATGGTGTCCAGCTCCCGGGGCAGGGGGCGCATCACCAGAGGCTGCAGGTTGTGGGGGTCGCGCTGGCGGATCGCCGCCGCCAGCCGCGACAGCGGGCGCAGCCCCCGGCCGGTGGCCCACCACAGCAGCAGCGCCAGCAGCGGCAGGCCGACCAGGTCCGGCAGCAGGGTGCGCAGGGCCACGGCGCGAGTCAGCTCGCCGCGCACATCGTCGCGCTCGGCGACCATGATACGCCGCGACGACGCGGCCACGTCCAGCACATAGACCCGCCAGTCGTGGTCCGCCACCCGGCTGCTGGCGTAGCCGGGTGGCGCCTCGGTGAAGGGCTCGGGCGGGGCGCTGGCCGAGCGCAGCAGCAGCCGCTCCCCCTCCCACAGCTGGAAGGCCAGCTTGCTCTCGTAGCGGTGGCCGGGCAGGTCCTTGTCCGACTGGTCGGCGCGCGCCAGGGCGCTCTCCAGGCTGGCGAGCAGCGCCTCGCGCTGCGCCTCCGGCAGCGGCGCCTGGATCAGCCCCTCCAGCAGGCGGGCGTTCTGGGCCAGGCTGGCGTCGTAGAGCTCCTCGATCTCGTGGGCGGCGTAGCGGTAGCTGACCAGGCCGATGGCCAGAATGCTGACCCCGAACACCAGCAGCACCAGCCCCAGGGTGCGGCGCCGGATGGAGGTCACGCCTCGGCCTCCCGGGGGGCGCGGTCCAGCACGTAGCCGATGCCGCGCACCGTGCGGATCAGCCCCGGAAAGAACTTGCGGCGCAGGTGGTGGACATGCACCTCGATGGCGTTGCTCTCCACGTCCTCCTCCCAGCCGTAGACCAGCCGGGTCAGGGTGTCCCGGGTGAAGACCCGCCCCGGGTGTCCCATGAACTCCTGGAGCAGGGTGAACTCGCGGCGGGACAGGACGATCGCCTCGCCCTGGTAGCTCACCTCCCGGCTGGCGGGGTCGAGGCGGATGCCGCGACACTCCAGCAGCGGGCTCGCCTGGCCCTGGCTGCGGCGCAGCAGGGCGCGCAGTCGCGCCTTGAGCTCGGCCACCTCGAAGGGCTTGACCAGGTAGTCGTCGGCGCCGGCGTCGAGGCCCTTGATGCGGTCGTCCACGGCGTCCCGGGCGGTGAGGACCAGCACCGGCACCCGGTTGCCGTCGCGCCGTGCGCCCTCCAGCACCCGCATGCCATCGAGCCCGGGCAGGCCCAGGTCGAGGATCACCGCGTCGAAGGGTTCGTCGCCCTGCAGGGCGGCCCGCGCCATGGCGCCGTCGGCGAGGTGGTCCACGGTGTAGTGCTCGGGCTTGAGGGCCAGGCGGATGCCCGAGGCCAGGCTCGGGTCATCCTCGACCAGCAGGATGCGCATCGGGTCGTCATTTCTCCAGTCGTGACAGCAGGTGGCGGATCTCCTCGCGGCGGCCGGCATCGGCGAGCTCGCGGCCGGGTCGGGGCGGCGCCTGTAGGGCCTTCTCCAGGGCCTGGCGCGCCTCGGCGTCGCGACCCTGCTGGTGCAGATAGTCGCCCCAGAAGTAGAGGCTGTCGAGCCCGTCGGGGTCGATGGCCAGCGCCCGCCTGAGGTGCCACTCGGCCTTGTCGTCGTCGCCGAAGCCGAGCGGCCAGCCCGGTACCTGATAGTAGAGCGCCCCGAGGCTCGTATAGGCGGAGCCCTCCAGCGCCAGCGGGTCCAGCGCCAGGGCGGCCTCCAGGTGACGGCGCGCCTGCTTGACCAGGCCGAGCGCCCCCAGCCCGCCCTCGGCGCCGGCCTGGCTGGAGCGCACGATGCCGGCCCAGATCAGCCGCTCGGCGGAGTCGGGGGCTTCGGCCAGCTGGCGTTCGGCCTCGTCGCCCAGCGCGGCCAGGGCCCTGGCATGCTGGTCGTCCGGCAGTTCGTAGCGGATCTCGGCCCAGCGGGCCTGGAGCCGGACCACCGCCGGGTCGGTGACGGTCTCGTCGCCCGCGGCCAGGGCGGCGATGGCGAACAGGCCGCCGAGGCCGGCGACAAGCAGCATGGCGGCCAGGCGCAGGAGGGTAAAGTGGAAGCGTCGTCCAGCGTTCATGGCGTGGTCTCCGGGGTGCCGATAAATCGGCGAATGACGGGAAGCTGGCGGGCCAGGGCGCGGTCGACCACCCCCGGCAGCAGGGCGTTGAGGCGAACGAAGAGGCGTTCGGGTCCGCCCAGCTGGGCCTCCGGCCGGCCGCGCTCCACGGCGCGGCGCACCGCCTGGGCGACCCGGGCGGGGCTATCCATGGCGTTGCCCAGGGCCGCGTTCATGGCCGTCACCTCGGGGGCGTTCATGGGGGTGCGGGTGGCCCGGGGCGAGACATGCAGCACCCGCACCCGGGTGTCGGCGAGCTCCCGGCGCAGGGCCTGGCTGAAGCCGCGCAGGGCGAACTTGGTGGCGCAGTAGCCGACCTGGCCGGGGTAGCCCAGGGTGCCGAAGGTGGAGCCCAGGGTGATCACCCAGCCCTGGCGCGCCGCCATCAGGCGGGGGAGCAGGGCCCGGGTCAGCTGCAGGGTGGCGGTGAGGTTGAGGGCGATGAGCCGCTCGAGCTCGGCATCCGAGCCCTCGGTGAACAGTGCGACCCGGTTCACCCCGGCGGCGTTGATCAGCATGGTGATACCTGCCTGGTCCGCGGCGGCCACCAGCCGCTGGCGTTCCTCGGCGCGGGTCAGGTCGGCGGGCAGCGCGGTGACCCGGTCGGGGTGGCGGGCCGCCGTGGCCGCCAGGGCCTCGGCGCGGCGGCCGGTGATCAGCAGTTGCGCCCCGGCGGCGGCCAGCTCGTCCACCAGCGCCTGGCCGATGCCGCCGCTGGCGCCGGTGATCAGCACCCGCTGGGCGGGCCAGCCCCCCGCCGGCAGCCGCGGGTGCCGGGTGAGGCGATCAGGCCAGCGCATCGCAGAGCTCCCGGGCGGCGCTGCCGCCGGCACAGCGTGCCTCGACGCCGCGGAACATGGCGCCGTAGAGGCGGTAGACCAGCCTCGCGGTGTCGACTACCGCCGCCAGGTCGTCGGCCTCCAGGCGGTTCACCAGCCCCTCGAAGAAGGCCAGGTGGCCGATATCCAGGCTGCCGTGGGAGGTCAGGTAGCGCACCGCCTCGTCGGGCAGCGCGAGGCTCGCCTGCAGCTTCTCGGCGGCCTGGGTGGCCAGCGCCGTGCTGGTGCCCTCGAGCACCTGGACCATGCCGAAGAAGCCCACCGGGTTGCCGTGCTCGATGGTGTCGCGCACCGTGGCCACCATCAGCCGGGTGGCGGGATCCGCCGGCCTTGCCGCGGCCGCCTCGGCATCGCCGCCGGCGGCGCGGATGTCGTCGAGGATCCACCGCTCGTGGCCGTGCTCCTCCTCGATGTACTCCACCAGGGCCTCGCGCAGCCAGCCCAGCCGGTCGGGCAGGCGGGCGCCGCAGGCCATCATCAGCGGCACCGTGAAGCGCACGTGGTGGTAGGCCTGGCCGAGGAAGGCGAGGTACTCGTCGCGGCTGACGCGGCCTTCCAGGGCGCGGGTCAGCAGCGGGGTGGCGAGCAGCCAGTCGCGCTCGTCGCGGGTGGCCTGCTGCAGTTGCTGGTAGGGGGTCATGGGGCACTCCTTCTTGAGGGTCGAGCTCGGTTCGAGCCGTGGGCAGGACGAGGTAGTGCGCAGCCAGTCGCCATGGGCGGCGAGGATGGCGTCGCGCCGCAGGCGGCCGTTGGCCGTCAGCTGGCGGTTCTCAGGGGTAAAGGGGGCGCTGCGGCGCCACTCGTGGACCCGGGCGTAGTCCGGCAGGCCGGCGTTGGCCTCGGCCACCGCGGCGGCAAGTGCCGCGTCGTCGACCTCCGCCGAGGCGGGCACCAGCAGGGCGCGGTTGGCGGGCAGCGCCTCGCCATGGACCAGGGCCTGGGCGATGGTGGGGCGGGCGCAGAGCTCGCCCTCCACCCACTGGGGGTCGACGTTGCGGCCGTAAGCGGTGATGAAGACCTCGCGACGGCGCCCCTCCAGCACCAGGGCATCGCCCTCCCAGCGGCCCAGATCGCCGGTGGCGTGCCAGGGGGTGGTGGGCGCCGACTCACCGAGATAGCCCAGCATGGTGGCGCCGCGCACCCACACCTCGCCGCTGGCATCAAGGCGCACCTCGGCATGGGGCAGCGGCCGGCCGACGCCGCGGGCGGGCTCGCCGGGGCGATTGAGACAGACCACCGAGGCGCACTCCGAGAGGCCGTAGCCCTCGAACACCGGCCAGCCGCCCCGACGGGCGCGCCCCAGCAGGGTGCCGGCGACCCGCGCCCCGCCCACGGCCACGAAGCGCAGGCTCTCGGGGGCCTTCGGGCGCGCCTCCACCAGCGCCTGCAGCAGCTGGGGGACCAGGATCAGGCTGTGGGGGCGGCAGGCGTCGAGGGTGGCCAGTGCCCGCCGTGGGTCGAAGCCGCTGGCGCCTCGCCAGCCCAGCGCCGCCACCCCGGGTAGGTGGACGCTGGCCCCCAGCCACAGCGGTGCGTAGAGGCCGCCGATATTCTCCAGCAGGGTGGAGAGCGGCAGCATCGCCAGGTGGCGCTCGATGGCAAGCCCGGCCACCGCCTCGGCGAGGCTTTCGGCCACGGTCAGCGGCGCAAGGCCATCCAGGCAGACCCCCTTGGGCGTGCCACTGGTGCCGGAGGTGAAGGTGATGCGGGTGGTGCCGGCGTGCAGGGCCGGGGGCGAGGTGACGCGCCGGGTGGCGATGGCCGGGTCCCGCGTGGCGGCGAAGCCGTGGGCCTCGCCACCGTGGCCGATCCAGGCGTCGAGCCCGGCGCTCGCCACCAGGTGGCATCGCTGGGCCTGGCTGAAAAAGCCGGGCACCGGGACCGCCACGCGGCCGTCCCGCAGTAGCGCCAGATCCCACAGCGCCCAATCGATGCCATTGTCCAGCGCCAGAGCGACCCGCGTCGCCCCGGCGGCGGCCAGGCGCTGCCGGCGCGCCTCGATCTCGCCCGGCAGCTCGGCGAAGATGACGTGGCGCGCGCCGTCGTCCAGTGCGATGGTGGTCGGCCGCTCCTCGGCGTGGCGGGCCAGCCGCGCCAGGAAGGCCTCAGGCGAGGTGCGCATGGGCCATCTCCGTCGCGCGGGGAGGCGCCGAGGGCAGCAGGCCGCGTTCGGCAAGCTCCCGGTGGGCGCGGGTGAGGTCGCCGGCCATGACCCAGGGGCGGCGCTCATAGTAGCGGCCCCAGTGGGCCTGGTCGTCGCCCAGGCGTGCCGGGTCGGCGACCATCACCGGCTCGAGGGTGAGGCCCAGGCGGCGGATGCCGTTGGCCACCTCGGGGGTGGCGGTGAACAGCAGCCAGCCGATGCCCTCGCGGCCGAGCTGGTCCACCAGGTGCAGGAAGAGCGGGCGCTGCAGGCCGGGACGGCGGCTGGCCAGGTTGCCGATCTCGGCGACCTGGTGACGGGCCACCGGGCGGGCGAAGCGCTCGGCGAGCAGGCGCTCGGCGGCGATGTCCAGGTAGCGCTCCTGGAACAGCGGGCCGCTTGCCGCCGAGCGCACCCCCACTGCGGCCTGGGGCCAGCCGCCCTGCCACAGGCCGAAGAGGCGCGGCAGCAGCTGGGTGACGGTGGCGTCATGCTCCTCGGCGAAGCGGCGGCGGACCAGGTGCGCCAGGCGTCGGCGCTGGGTCCAGTGGCGGGCCTCCTGCCAGTGCAGCGTCGGCGCCGCCGGCAGGCAGGCAGGGTATTTCGAGTCGGGCATCGGGGCGTCTCCATGACGTGTCATCGATACCCTGGCCCCGGCAGCTTAACGAAGGCTTAAGCGATTCGAGGGGCTTCCGAGCGTACGGATGAAAGAGGCCCGGGGCGCTGGTGGCGCCCCGGGCCTCTTCCTGCGGTGGTCGGCTGTCGGTCAGTCGCGCTCGACCTTCAGCGCTTCCTCCTCGCCCCGGCGGGTGGTCACCTCGAGTTCGCGGCCGTCCTCGTCGCGCCCCTCGATCTCGATCAGGTCGTCGCGCTTGAACTCGATCTCCTCGAACTCGGCCATGCCCTCGGCCATGGCGACCTCCATGGCCAGCCGCACCTCGGCCTCGCTCATGCCCCAGGGGCCGTCCTCCTTGCGCTTGCGCTCCTCCTTGTAGAGCTCGCCGCTCTCCAGGGAGAGCCGCACCTCGGCCTGCCACTCGTCGTCGAGCCAGCCCTCGATCTCCACCTGGCCGCGCTCCTTGGCCTCGATCTCCAGATAGTGGGTGAAGCCGTAGGCGGCGCCTCGCTCCAGCACCGCGTCGAGGCTGCCCGCGGGCAGGGCATCGCCGGCATGGGCAGCGGTGACGCCCAGCGCCAGGGCGGTGAGGGAACCGGCAATCAGCATCTTGATGGTCATGGGGTGAACTCCTCTCTGTTGGGTACGACACCCTTGTATCACCCGCGACCTTGCCGGAAGCTGACGGCGTCGTTCATGCTGCATTCATCTTCCGAGTGGCAAGCTCTTTCCATGACTCGATGCCAGCTCTCTCCCCGTCCGTTCCATCAGGGCCGTCGTGGCGCCGTCCTGCTCCTTGCGCTGGCGCTGGCTTGCCTGCCGCCCCTGGCGTCGGCCGACAACGACTGGCACGACCTCCATGGGCGCGTGAGTCGCGGTGAGCTGGTGCCCATGGTTTCCGTCCTCGACTGGCTGGAAGCCCACTACGCCGGGCAGGTGCTGGAGGTGGAGCTGGAGCGCGAGGATGGCCGGCTGGTGTACGAGGTGGAGATGCTCGGTCCTCGGGGCCAGCGGGTCGAGTCCGAGTTCGACGCCGCCAGCGGCGAGCTCATCGGCATCGAGGGGGTGGGTATCGACGACATGAGGCGCCGCCCGTGAAGGTGCTGCTGGTGGAGGATGATCGCGCCCTGGCCGAGGCGCTGGGCGAGGCGCTGGCCGGCGGCGGGGTGCTGGTCGAGCGGGCGGCCAGCGGCGGCGAGGCCGACTTCCTGGTGCGCACCGAGACCTATGATGCCGTGATCCTCGACCTGGGGCTGCCCGATGGCGACGGCACCCGCTGGCTGGGGCAGTGGCGCGAGGACGGCATCGAGCTGCCCGTGCTGGTGCTCACCGCTCGCACCCGCTGGGCCGACAAGGCGGCGGGGTTCACGGCGGGCGCCGACGACTATGTCACCAAGCCCTTCGAGACCGCCGAGGTGCTGTTCCGGCTGCGTGCCCTGGTGCGGCGCAGCCATGGCCACGCCCATCCGGTGCTGCGCATCGGCGACCTGGCCTTCGATACCCACACCGGCAGCGTGACCCGTGCCGGCTGCCCGGTGAGCCTCACCGCCCAGGAGGCGCGGCTGCTCGCCTACCTGGCCCATGCCGCCCCGCGGGTGGTCAGCCGCAGCGAGCTGGCCGAGCACGTCTACGACCGCGACCACGAGCCGGACTCCAACGTCATCGATGTCCAGGTCAGCCGGCTGCGCCGCAAGCTGGGTGCGGCGCATATCGAGACCCTGCGTGGCCAGGGCTACCGGCTGACGGGCGGCGAGGAGAGCGGATGAGTCGCCTGCCCTCGCTGGCGCACGCCTCCCTGGCCACCCGCCTGCTGGTGGCCGCCCTGCTGGTGATCCTGGTCTCGCTGCCCCTGGCGGGCCTCGGCCTCGCCCACCACTTTCGCGCGTCCGCCACCGCCGCCTTCGACGAGCGCCTCGAGGCCCTGCTCAACGTGGTCATCGTCGAGGTGCGCTACGACGAGCTGGAGCAGCGGCTCCAGCACGAGCGCTCGCTGGGCGATCCGCGCTTCGAGCAGGTCTTCTCCGGCTGGTATTGGCAGGTCAGCGACGGCGCCGATCGGGTGCTGACATCGCGTTCGCTGTGGGACCAGCGGCTGCCGGTGGTGCCGGCCTCGGGCCCCGAGGTGCGTGACGTCTTGGGGCCAAGGGGGGTGCCGCTGCGTCTGATCGAGCGCGACATCCGGCTGGCCCCGCTCGAGGCGCCGCTGCACATCGGCGTGGCGCTCAGCCGGGAGGAGCTGGATGCCGAGCTCGCCGGCTTCTCCCGCCTGCTGGTGCTCTCCCTGCTGGGGCTGGCCCTGCTGCTGCTGGCCGCGCTGGCGGCTCAGGTACGCTGGGCCCTGGCGCCGCTGCGCCGGCTGCAGGCCAGCCTCCGGGAGGTCGAGAACGGCGAGATCGAGCGCCTGGATACCCGGCTGCCCGCCGAGCTGTCGCCACTGGCCGGTGCCATCAACGGCGTGCTGGAACGGGATCGGCGCCTGATGGAGCGGGCCCGCCACGCCGCCGGCAACCTGGCCCATGCGCTGAAGACCCCGGTGAGCGTCCTCTCGACCCAGGCGGATGGCCTCGAGGCGCCGCAGCGCCAGCGCATGAAGGCCGAGCTTCGGCGCATCGACGAGGCCGTGCGCCACCATCTGGCCCGGGCCTCCGCCGCCGGCGACGCCGGGCTGCATCGGCCGAGCCGCTGCCTCGAGGTGCTGGCGCCGGTGCTGGAGGGGCTGGGCCGGCTGGCCGAGCGGCGCGGCATCCGCCTGAGCCACTCGCTGCCGGAGGCGATGACGCTGCGCATGGACCCCCAGGACCTCCAGGAGCTGGTCGGCAACCTGCTCGAGAATGCCCTGCGCTGGGCGGCCACCCGGGTGTTGCTGAGCGGCGGCGAGGAAGGGGACGAGTGCTGGCTCGAAGTGGCGGACGATGGTCCCGGCATGAGCGAGGGCCAGCGGCATCAGGCCATGGCGCGAGGGGTGCGGCTCGACGAGCAGGAGCCCGGCAGCGGCCTGGGCCTGGCCATCGTGGGCGATCTGGTGGCCCTGTACGGGGGGCGGTTCACGCTCGGGCGCGCAGCACTCGGCGGGTTGGCGGCCCGGGTCTGGCTGCCGGCGGGGCCCCTGTCGAAGGCTCAGGGCGCCGCGGCGGCGGCGCCCAGGAAGCGCTCCTGCCAGTAGGCGATCTCCACCGGCGCCGTCTCCACCTGGCGGCCTCGGCCCGGGGCGTGGATCATCTGGCCGTCGCCGAGGTAGATCCCCACGTGGCTGGCCTTGCCGCGCCCGGTGATATCGAAGAAGAGCAGGTCCCCGGGGCGGGCCCTGGGGGTGGCGGGCAGGGCGCGGAACTGGTCGTCGGCGGTGCGCGGCACCGGGATGCCGGCGGCGCGGTAGGCCAGCTCCACCAGACCCGAGCAGTCGAGCCCCGCGGGGGAGTTGCCGCCGAAGCGATAGGGGGTGCCCAGGGCGTTCTGGGCAGCGGCCAGGATCAGCGCCCGCTCGATGGAGAGCCCCTCTGCGGGGGTCGGGTCATGCACGGCAAGCTCACGGCCGGCGCAGCCGGCCAGCAGCAGGAGCAGTGCGAGGGCTGCGGTGAGCCGCCAGGCGGCCGGACGGGGGGTGGGCATGCGGGGAGCTCCGCAGAGACGGACATGCCGCTACATTAGCGCCTGCCGCCTGGCTCGGAAAGCCTCAGCGAAAGGCGATGCGAGTCCCGTTGGCGAGCATCTCGTCTGGCGTCATGGCGTGCCCCACCGCTCCCTAAGATAACTTCGTTTTCACGCCAGTCTGCGTAGAACCGTAAAAATCGCCTGCCGCCGGAACTGGAAAACTCCTGCCGCTGTCCCCATCTACACAAGACAGTTTCCCCATGGCAGACAGGAGTAGCCCATGAGCTTCAAGGGAGAGCAGCATCCCGGCGTCCAGACCCCCACCGCCGATAGCGCCGGCTTTCGCCTCAACCACACCATGCTGCGGGTGAAGGACCCCGAGAAGGCGCTGGCCTTCTATACCCGGGTGTTCGGCATGCGAGTGCTGCGCCGCCTCGACTTCGAGGAGATGCAGTTCTCGCTCTACTTCCTGGCCCGGGTGGAGGAGGGGGAGCCGGTCCCCGAGGCGACCGGCGAGCGCACCGTCTGGACCTTCAGCCAGAAGGGGGTGCTGGAGCTGACCCACAACTGGGGCACCGAGAACCAGGCCGACTTTTCCTACCATGACGGCAATGCCGAGCCCCAGGGCTTCGGCCATATCTGCTTCAGCGTGCCGGATCTCGAGGCCGCCGAGGCTTGGTTCGACGCCAACGCCGTGGAGTTCGTCAAGCGCGCAGACCAGGGCAAGATGAAGAACGTGGTGTTCGTGAAGGACGTCGACGGCTACTGGATCGAGGTGGTCCAGGCCGACCGGCTGGCCGCCCTGGGCGACTGACCCGGGCATGGCCCGATGCGACGGCGCCGCCCCACCGGGGCGGCGCCGTCGTGCGTTTCAGGGCCGGCGCTTGCCTCAGCCGAAGGCGTAGACGTCCATGGCCAGTACGCCGTGCTCGACGCTGTGGTGCAGGCGCTCGGCCTGGCCGCCGGCGCCCATGGCCACCAGCAGGGGCTGGAAGTGCTCCGGCGTGGGGTGGTTCTCGCGGGCCTTCGGGGCCGACTCCCAGGCCAGCAGGGCCTCGCGATCGTCCTCGGCGAGCCGCGCCTCGACCCAGTCGGCGAACTCGCCCACCCAGGCCGGCATGGCGGCGTCGCGGGCCTGCATCTCGTAGAGGTTGTGGGTCAGGCTGCCGGAGCCGATCACCAGGATGTTCTCGTTCCGCAGCGCGGCGAGCCGCTCGCCCAGGGCCGCCAGCTCGGCGTTGGACCACTGCACTGGCAGCGACAGCGACACCACCGGCACCTCCGCCTGCGGGAACATCAGCGACAGCGGCACCCAGGCGCCGTGGTCCAGGCCGCGTTCGGTGGGGACGGCGTTGAGCTCGCGGGCCAGGCGCAGCGCCAGCTCGGGCTCGCCGGGGGCGGGGTACTGGCACTCGAAGAGCTCCCGGGGGAAGCCGCCGAAATCGTGGATCGTCTCGGGGTGGGCGCTGGTGCTCACCAGCAGCTGGCGGCTGGCCCAGTGGGCCGAGACCACCACCACCGCCTTCGGGCGCAGCCGCTGGCCGAGCCCGCGCAGGAAGTCATGGGCCGGAGTCTCGGTCAGGGCCAGCATCGGTGAACCGTGGGAGATGAACAGGCTGGGCAGCATCTTGGCTCTCCTTGGATGGGTGACGTCGGTGATGCCGGCCACTCTACCAGCACCCCGGGAGAAGATAATCGGGGTTTGGCGAGAAACATTATCGCTCACTCGGCGATAATCCTGTGTTCCCCGCCCCGCAAGCGGCTCAGTAGCCGGTCATCTCCAGGTAGCCGACCCCCAGCCGCTCACCGCTCCGCGGGTCTCGGGCGACCACCTCGCCCTCCCAGTAGGGCACCGTGGTGGCCATCCAGCGCTCGGCATGAGGCGCCTCGACGATCAGGTCAAGCCCCGCTGCGGGCACCTCGAGTCGCCAGCGAGTAGGCACCTCGCGGCCGGCCACCGACGAGGTGGCCAGCGGCGTGAGGGCAAGCTCGCCGGGTGCCAGCGCCCGGGGCTCCCCCTCGGGCGAGATCCAGGTGCCGGAACGGTAGTCACCGCCGGCCTCCCCGCCGCCGCGCAGCTGGAAGGCCATCAGCCGGTGACCGTCCTCCAGGTGCAGCGAGAACCAGTCCCAGCCCGCCTGCTCGGGGCCCAGCAGCTGGCTGCTCCACTCCCGATCGAGCCAGCCCTGGCCGCTCACCGCATGGGTCTCTCCTGCCAGTACCACCTCGCCTTCCACGCGCCAGAAGGGCTGGCTGACGTACATCGAGCCCTGGCCATCGGCGGACTTCTGGCTGAAGCCGGCGTCGCCGTGCAGCACCAGCGGGCCCTCGGCGGTGAGCTCGAGGCGGTAGCCGACGCGCTCCTGCCCCTCGCCGTCGAAGGCGGTCAGGGTGAGGCGCTCGAAGGTGTCGGCGTCCGGGTCTTCCACCCGGGTGGCCAGCGTCCAGTCGTCGAGCCAGGCGCGGAAGGGCTGGGCCACGGCGCCGGCCTGGCCGGCGCGGCCCTCGCTCGGGTCGGCGGAGTGGCTGCGGGCGAAGCGCTCGGCCACGGCGTGCCGCTCGCCCCGGGAGACCGCCAGGTGCGCCATCCACAGCTGGTCGGCGACCCAGGGGCCGGGGGCAGGGCGCTCGATAGGGGGCACCAGGGCCTGGCGGAACAACGTCCACTGCAGGCCCAGCGGCTCGCCGGCCTGGTCCTCCAGGTTGGCGGTGAGGTACCACCACTCGATGCGGTGGTCGGGATGGGCGCCGTGGTCCTCCGGGAAGCGCAGCGGCGTGCCGGGGCGTGCCTGGGCAAAGCCCTCGGCGCTCTCGCCCAGGCCGGCGAAGCCGGCGGAGGGCTCGGGCGCAGTACCCTCCTCGCAGCCCCCCAGCAGCAGGGCCAGGCCCAGCGCCAGTGCCGCCAACGGGCCGCGGGTCGGGGCGCTCATGATGCGCTCTCCTCGGCCAGCAGCGTGCGGGGCGGTGCCCGCCACAGCCGCAGCACGGGCAGCGCGGCGGCCAGCAGCGCCACCGCCACCGCGGTGGCCAGGGTCAGAATGATCTCGCCGGGAAAGACGTGCAGCGGAAGGCGCCAGCCGAAGGCCGCCACGTTGATCAACGCCACCAGCCCCCAGGTGATGGCGATGCCCAGCGGCACCGCCAGCAGGCCCGTGGCCAGGGCCGCCCCGCCCAGCTGGGCCAGCTGAAGGTGGCCCAGCCGGGCGCGGGGCACGCCCAGCGCCCACAGCGGCGCCAGCTGGCGCCGTCGCTCGCGTGCCTGGGCGAGCAGGCTGGCCAGCAGCGCCAGGGCCGCCACGCCCAGGGTCAGGGCGTTGAGCGCCCGGGTGATGGCGAAGGTGCGCTCGAAGATGCCGGTGGCGACACGCTTCACCTCGCGCTGGTCCAGCAGGCTGTCGCGGCCCAGTGCGAAGCGCTCGGCGAGGGCGCGACGCAGGTCATCCGCGTCGGCGCCCGGCGCCAGCACGATGCCCACCGAGCCCGGCGGCGCCCGGAAGCGCTCGGCCAGCCGGGGCGTGGCCAGCAGCACCTCGCCGCGGGGGTTGCCGTAGTCGGGGTAGACCGCCACCACGGTCAGCGTTTGGCGGGCTCCGCCGCGGGCGCCCGCGCCGGCCAGGGTGAGGCGGTCGCCGGGGGCGAGCCCCTCGGCGGTGGCCAGCTGCTCGTTGATGAAGGCGTCGCCGGCCGCGAACGCCGACCAGGCCGCCTGGCGCCCCGCCAGGGTCTCCCGCAGGGGCCAGGCGGGCATCAGGGTCGCCCCGGGAGTGATGCCGTAGAGGCCGACCGGCAGCTCCAGGGGCCGCGAGGCCCCCTCGCGTTCGGCCGCCAGCAGGGTGGCCTCGCTGCGCCGCGTGGCCAGCCGCTCGGCCACCCCCGGATGCTCGCCGAGCCAGGCGTGAACCTCGTCGAACCGTTCCGCCGGCGGGCGCAGGTAGAGGTCCGCGACCAGGCGCTGGTCCAGCCAGTCGAGGAAGGTGAGGCGAAAGCCGCCCACCATGCTGCCCACCCCCAGGTTGGCGGAGAGCGCGATCAGCAGGGCCATCATGGCAAGCGTGAGCCGCGGCAGCTGCAGCTGCAGGTCGGCCAGGGCCCACTGGGCCAGCGGGCGTCGCCGAGCCAGGTGCGCCAGACCGGCCAGGGCCGCGGCCAGCACCGGCGGCAGCCACAGGGCGCTGGCCAGCAGCAGGGCGGCCACCAGGCCGAAGCCGGCCAGCAGTCCCTCGCCCGGCGGCAGGCGGGCCAGCCAGGCCCACAGCGCCAGGCCGACAAGCGCCGCCAGGCCGCCGGCCATGGCCATCAGCCGCAGTTGGCGGTGGAAGCCGGCCCGCCATGCCTGGGCCTGGCCCAGGTCGAGCACGCTGAGCCGGGCCGCCCGCCACAGCACGCCGGCGCCGGCCAGCAGCAGGCCGCCCAGGGTCACCGCCAGCCCGCCCAGCCAGTAGTGCCAGGGCAGCCGCAGCTCGGCGCCGACCCCCGCCCCGTAGAGGCTGCCCAGGGTGGCCGCCACGTCGGGCAGCAGTGCCCGGGCCAACCAGACGCCGCTGGCGATGCCTGCCAGCGCCCCGACCAGGCCCAGGATCAGCAGCTCCAGGGCCAGCAGGCCCACCAGGGCCCGGCCGGTCACGCCCAGCGCGCGCAGGGTGCGCAGCATCTCCAGGCGCTGCTCCAGGGCGAGGCCCAGCGCGGCCTGGACGATGAACAGCCCCACCACCAGCGCCAGCAGCGCCAGGGCGGTGAGGTTGAGATGGAAGCTCTCGGTGAGCTGGCCCGGCGAGGCCAGGGTCGTGGCGGGCGTCAGCACCAGCCCGTCCGGGGCCTCGGCAAGCGCGCCGGGCGCCACCACCAGCCGGCTGATCCGCTCGCCGCTCTCCAGCAGGGCCGCGGCGGCGGCGATGTCCATCACCAGGGTGTCCGGCGGCAGCGAGGGCGCCAGGCTCAGCGGCGGCAGGCGTTTCCCGTCGTTCAGCGCAGGCTCGCTGCCGATGGCATCGCCTGGCGTGACGCCCAGGGCGGCCAGGGAGTCCGGGGCCACTCGGGTCTGCCAGGGGGGTGACAGAAAGCCGGTGAGTTCGCCCGGGCTTGAAGAGAGGCTGTCGGCCGTGGCGAAGGCGCTGTCGCCGGGCAGGGTCAGCGGGTCGATGCCGATCACCGTCAGCCGGGTGCCGTTCGCAGGCTCCAGTTCGCCCTCCAGCAGCGGCGAGACCGGCACCCCCGTCCGGCGCAGGGCGGTGAACTCCTCCCGGGTCAGCGCCTGGCCGTCGCGGCGCTCCAGGCGGTCCAGGCCGGTGGTGAAGAGCGCCTCGGCGCGGGCGTAGCTGTCCCGGGCCGAGGCGTTGATCGCCTGGACGCCGCTCCACAGGGCGCTGGCCACCCAGAGGCCGAGCAGCAGCATCAGCAGCTGGCCGGGGTGGCGCCGATAGTGGGAGAACAGGGTGGTGAGAACCGTGGCCATCAGCGGTCCGTCGGCGGGTGAAGCTGGCCGTGGGAGAGCACCAGGCAGCGGTCCAGTGGCGCCGCCACCTGGGGGCTGTGGGTGACCACCAGCAGGCTGCAGCCGGTCTTGCGTACCAGTTCCAGCAGCAGGGCCAGCACCTCGCCGGCGGTGGTTTCGTCCAGGTTGCCGGTGGGCTCGTCGGCGAGCAGCAGGGCGGGGCGCGGGTCCAGGGCACGGCCGATGGCCAGGCGCTGCTGCTGCCCGCCGGAGAGCTGTTCCGGATAGCGCTTCTCCAGTCCGGCCAGGCCGAGCCGGCTCACCAGCTCGGCGGTCCAGTCGGGATCCTCCACACCGGCCAGCCGTGCCTGGAGGCGCAGGTTGTCGATCACGGTGAGGCTTGGCACCAGGTGGAACTGCTGGAACACCAGGCCCAGCGCCTCGCGCCGCAGCCGGGCCCGGTCGGGTTCGGCCAGCGCCGACAGCGGCCGGTCGGCCAGGCGCACTTCGCCGGCATCGGGCAGGTCGAGCCCCGCCGCCAGGTGCAGCAGGGTCGACTTGCCGCTGCCCGACTCGCCCATCAGTGCCAGGCTCTGCCCGGCCGCCAGGGTCAGGTCGACGCCGTCCAGCACCGTCAGCGGCCCCTGGGGGGTGGCATAGGCCTTGTGGACCTGGCGAAATTCGAGCATGGGGAGTTCCCGGTGGCGTTCCCTCCGGCATGGTGGCACAGAACGTTCCGCCGCCACAGGCGACTCACGGAGAAGTGAAGCCGGCAAGGCGATCGCGTATAACCGAGGGCATGCCGGGGCATGCGGCCTGATGGCCAAGGGAGGGCAGAGTGACGGTCACGGTGTCGAGACACTTCGTCGGCGAGCTGTTTCGGGGGGTGCCACAGCTTCACCGCGAGCGCGGCAGCCTGCTGCGCCGCGCCGGCATCTCGCCGGGCTGGCTGGACACCCGGCACGGGCGAGTCACCGTGGAGCAGTTTGCCACCCTCTATCGCCTGCTGGTCAACGAGTGCGATGACGAGACGCCGGGGTTCTTCTCCCGGCCGCTGCGTGGCGGCACCCTCAAGCTGCTCTGCCTGAGCCTGCTGGAGGCGCCGACCCTCAGGGTGGCGCTCCACCGCTATCGGCTGTTCTTCCGCATCCTGCTGGATGATTTCGGCTACGAGGTCAGCCACGGTGACGAGCGGGTGCGCATCGGCCTGGTGGAGCACCGCGCTCCGGCGGGCAGCCGCATCCTGGTGCACGAGCTGATGCTGAAGCTGCTCCACGGCATCGCGTCGTGGATGATTGCCCGCAAGATTCCACCGCTGCTGATGGAGTGCGCCTACCCCCAGCCTGCTCATAGTGCCGACTATCGCTACTTCTATCCGGGCCGGGTGCTCTTCGACTGTCCCCAGACCGCCATCTACTTCGATCGAGCGGTGCTCGACGAGCCGATCCGCCAGACCAAGCAGCACCTGGGCGCCTTCCTGCAGCGCGCCCCGGCGGACTGGTTCTATGTCTCCTTCGAGGAGCGCCTGCTCGCCCACCGGGTGCGCGAGCACTTGACCCGCCACGGCGCCTACTCGGCCAGCGTGGCGGAGGTGGCCGAGGCGCTGCACCTGTCGGTGCGCACCCTCTCGCGGCGCCTGGCGGCGGAAGGGACCCGCTTCCAGGCGGTCAAGGACGAGTGTCGGCGGGACTTCGCTATCCAGGCGCTGACCCGCAGCGAGCAGCCGTTGACGACCCTGGCCGAGTCGCTGGGATTCCAGGACCAGGCCTGCTTCAGCCGCGCCTTCCGCGGCTGGACCGGGGATACGCCCGCCGCCTATCGGCGGGCGTTGGCGGTACCCCGGTGAAGCCAGCGCTCGTCCCTTACGCCTCCTGGCGGATGCGCTTCTTGTCGAGCTTGCCCACGCTGGTCTTGGGGATCTCGTCGACGAAGCGGATGGAGGAGGGCAGCGCCCAGCGGTTGATGCGCCCCTCGTTGACGAACTGCTTGAGGAAGGTCAGCACCTCGTCGCCGGTGGGCGGGGCGTTGAGGTCAAGGGGCACCACCAGGGCGGCGGGGCGCTCTCCCCACTGCTCGTCGGGCATGCCGATCACCGCCACCTCGGCCACGCCGGGGCACTGGGCGATCAGGTTCTCCAGCTCCAGGGAGGAGATCCACTCGCCGCCGGTCTTGATCACGTCCTTGATGCGGTCGCGGATCTGCAGGAAGCCGCGCTCGTCGAGGGTGGCCACGTCGCCGGTATGCAGCCAGCCGTCGCGCCACAGCTCCTCGCTGCGGGTGGTCTCCTTGTAGTAGGCCTGGGTCAACCAGGGGGCGCGGACGCGCACCTCGCCGACGCTCTCGCCGTCCTGGGGCAGCGGTGTGCCGCTTTCGTCCACCACCTGCAGGTGCACCAGCGGCACCGCCACGCCCGCCTTGCAGCGCCACGGCAGCTGGGTCTCGAAGTCGGCCTCGGCGATATCCCGGGGCAGGATGTCGGCGGTGAGCAGCGGGCAGGTCTCCGACATGCCGTAGGCGCTGCGGGTGTCGATGCCCAGCTCATGGGCTCGCCGGGCCAGCGCCTGGGTCAGGGGGCTGCCGCCGATCAGCAGCTTCCAGCCGGAGAGGTCGACCCGGCCCGAGGCGACCGGCTCGGCGCCCACCACCATGCCGAGCAGGGTGGGCACGCAGTGGGAGAAGTCCACCTTCTCGCTGACCAGCAGCTTGACCAGCATCTCCGGCTCGTAGCGCCCGGGGTAGACCTGGGTGGCGCCGAGCAGGGTGGCGGTGTAGGGCACGCCCCACGCATGCACGTGGAACATCGGCGTGATCGGCATGTAGACCTTGTCGCGGTCGAGCAGCTCGAACCCCGGCGCCTGGAAGGTGCTGGCCTCGCCCAGGGTGTGCAGCACCAGCTGGCGGTGGGTGAAGTAGACCCCCTTGGGGTTGCCGGTGGTGCCGGTGGTGTAGAACAGCGTGGCCACCGCGTTCTCGTCGAAGGTGGGGAAGTCGTAGTGGCCGGGCTGCTCGGCCAGCAGCGTCTCGTACTCGCCCACCAGGGGCAGGCGGGTCTCGAGGGGCGCCTCCTCCTCCTGGCAGAGCAGGTAGCCGCGAATGCGCGGCAGCCGCTCGTGGAGCCCCTCCAGTAGCGGCACGAAGTCACGATGCACGAGCACGAAGTCGTCCTCGGCGTGCTCCATGGTGTAGTGGACCTGCTCCGGCGAGAGGCGCACGTTCACCGTGTGCAGGATGGCCCCCAGCATGGGGATGGCGAAGAAGGCCTCCAGGTAGCGGTGGCTGTCCCAGTCGAGCACCGCCACCACATCGCCGGCGCGCACGCCCCGGGCGGTGAGCAGGTGGGCGAGCTGGTGCACCCGCTCGCGGAAGCGGCGGTAGCTGTGGCGGCTCAGGTCGCGGTAGACGATGGGATTGTCGCCGGCCATGCGCACGCCGCTCTCCAGCAGCTCGCCGATCAGCAGCGGCGGGTTGGTGGCCGAGGGCGTGGGCGGCAGGATCTTCGGGTGGACGGTGGTCATCGGCGTGTCTCCTCGTGGTTGTCCGGGGTTCCTTCAGCAGCGCTCGATCAGCAGGGCGATGCCCTGGCCGCCGCCGATGCAGAGGGTGATCAGGCCGAAGCGGCCGCCGGTGCGCTCCAGCTCCGCCAGCGCCTTGATGGTCAGGATGGCACCGGTGGCGCCGACCGGATGGCCCAGCCCCACGGCGCCGCCGTTGGGGTTGAGCTTCTCGGCCGGGAAGCCCAGCTCGTCGGCCACCGCCATGGCCTGGGCGGCGAAGGCCTCGTTGGACTCGATGACGTCGATATCGGCCATGGCGATGCCGGCCTGCTCCAGGCAGCGGCGCACGGCGGGAATCGGGCCGAGCCCCATCAGACGGGGCTCGACCCCGGCGGTGGTGCCTACCAGGAAGCGTGCGCGGGGCGAGAGGCCGCGCCGCTCGGCTTCGTCGGCGTGGGCCAGCACCAGGCTGGCCGCGCCGTCATTGAGGCCCGAGGCGTTGCCGGCGGTGACGATGCCCTCCTTCTGAAAGGCGGGTCGGAGTCGGGCCAGGTCCTCCAGGGTGACGCCGTCGCGCACGTGCTCGTCCTGGGCGAAGACGCGCTCCTGGCGGCCCTCGCGCACGGTGACCGGCACGATCTGCTCCGCGAAGCGGCCCTCGGCGATGGCCCTTGCCGCCTTCCGGTGGCTCTCCAGGGCGAAGCGGTCCACCGCCTCGCGGGTCAGGCCGTGGCGGCTGGCGATGTTCTCGGCGGTGCAGCCCATGTGGCCGCTGCCGAAGGGGTCGCTGAGAATCCCGAGGGTCAGGTCGGCAACCGCTGCGTGCCCCATGCGCAGGCCGCTGCGCGCCTGGGGCGGCAGCAGGTAGGCGCCGCGGCTCATGGACTCGGCGCCGCCGGCCAGTGCCAGGCGGCTGTCGCCCAGGGTGATCTGCTGGGCGGCGGAGAGCAGCGCCTGCACCCCGGAGCCGCACAGGCGGTTGACGTTGAAGGCGCCGGCCTCGTCGGGCACGCCGGCCTCCCTGGCAATATGGCGCGCCAGGTAGGCGTCCTCGGGGCCGGTGGTGATGATATGGCCGTAGACGGCGTGGTCGATGGCCGCCGCCTCGACGCCCGAGCGTGCCAGCGCCTCCCGGGCGGTGATGGTGCCGAGCTCGTGGGGGGCGAGGCCGGCCAGGCTGCCGCCGAAGCCGCCGATGGCGGTGCGGGCACCGCCCAGAATGACAACGGAGTCCAGTTGCATGAGGTCTCTCCCGGTTCAGGCCTTGCCCAGCAGCGAGCGGGCAACGACTTCCTTCATGATTTCCGAGGTGCCGGCGTAGATGGTCTGTACCCGGGCATCCAGATAGAAGCGCGAGATGGGGTACTCGCGGGTGTAGCCGTAGCCGCCGAAGAGCTGCAGGCAGGTGTCGGCGGTGGCGCACTGCATCTCGGTGAGGCGCAGCTTGAGAATGGCGGCCTCGGTGGGCCCCATTTCTCCCTGGCGATACTGCGCCATGCACTTCTCGAGGTAGGCGCGGCCGAGTTCGATGTCGGCCTGCACCTCGGCCAGGGTGAAGCGGGTGTTCTGGAAGTCGCCCACCCGCTGGCCGAAGGCGCGGCGCTCCTGGACATACGCGAGGGTCAGCGCCAGGGCCCCCTCCATGGCGCCCAGGGCCTGGGCGCCGACGCCGAGCCGCTCCCGGGGCAGCTCCTGCATCAGGTAGGCAAAGCCCTGGCCCTCCTCGCCGAGCAGGGCGTCGGCGGGGAGCTCCATGCCGTCGAAGAAGAGCTCGGCGGTATCGCTGGCGTGCTGGCCGATCTTCTTGATCGGCTGGCCCCGGGAGAAGCCGGGCAGGGTGGTGTCGACGAGAAAGAGCGAGACCCCCCTGGCGCCCGCCTCCGGGTCGCTCTTGGCGCAGACGATCACCAGGTCGGCCACCTGGCCGTTGGTGATGAAGAGCTTGCTGCCGTCCAGTCGCCAGCCGCCCTCGGTGCGCTGGGCGCGGGTCTTCATGGCGGCCAGGTCGCTGCCGGCGCCGGGCTCGGTCATGGCGATGGCGCCGATCACCTCGCCGCGGGCCATGGCCGGCAGCCAGCGCTGCTGCTGGGCCGGGGTGGCGATATGCAGCAGGTAGGGCATCACGATATTGGCGTGGATGTTGTAGGCGCTGGCCAGGCCGCCGAAGCCCTGCCGGGAGATCTCCTCGATGACCAGCTGGGTGATGGTGAAGTCGACCCCGGCGCCGCCCAGGGGCTCCGGCATGTCGATGCCCAGCAGCCCCGCCTCGCCCATCTGCTGCCAGAGCTCGCGGGGCAGCTCGCCGGCCGCCTCCCAGGCCTCGTAGTGGGGCGCCACCTCCTGCTCCAGGAAGCGGCAGATCATGTCGTGGAAGAGCGGGGTCAGCTCGTCCTGGGGGATGGCCTCGGTCACGCGTTCAGCTCCTTGCGCAGGTGTCGCTTGAGAATCTTGCCGGCGGTGCTCTTGGGCAGGGCGTCGGCGAAGAGCACCCGCTTGGGCACCTTGTAGGGCGCCATGACGCCCTTCGCATGGGCGATCAGCGCTTCCTCGCTCACCTCCTCGCCCTCCTTGAGCACCACCACGGCGGTGATCGCCTCGATCCACTTCTCGTCGGGCAGGCCAATTACTGCCACCTCGGAGACGGCGGGGTGCTGGAAGAGCCCCTCCTCCACCTCGCGGCTGGCCACCACCACGCCGCCGGTATTGATGACGTCCTTGATGCGATCGACGATGTAGAGGTAGCCCGCCTCGTCGAAGTAGCCCACGTCGCCGGAGTGGAACCAACCGCCGAGGAAGGCCTCCTCGGTCATCTCTGGCTTGTCCCAGTAGCCGGTGAGCAGCTGGGGCGAGCGGTGGACGATCTCGCCGTGCTCCCCGGGGGCGACGTCGTTCATCTCGGCGTCGACGATGCGGGTCTCCACGGTGAGGATCGGGCGGCCCGCCGAGGCTGGCCGCGCGTCGTGCTCCTCCGGGCGCAGCACCGTGGCCAGGGGGGCGATCTCGCTCTGGCCGTAGCAGTTGTAGAGCCCCACGCCGGGGATTCGCTGGCGCAGCTCCTCCAGCACCGGCACCGGCATGATGGAGGCGCCGTAATAGGCCTTCTTCAGGCGGCTGAGGTTGGAGCGTGCGAAGTCGGGGTGGCGCAGCAGGCTGATCCACACCGTGGGCGGGGCGAAGAAGGAGGCGATGCCCTGGCGGCTGATCTGGGCCAGGCAGTCGTCCGGCAGCGGCGCCTCGCGCAGGTGCACCGGCGCCCCCAGCAGCAGCGCCGGCATCAGGAAGACGTGCATCTGGGCGGAGTGGTAGAGCGGCAGGGCGGCCAGCATCGGCTCGTCGCCCTTGAGGTCCAGCTCCACCATGCAGGCCAGGTACTCGGCGAGCAGCGCCTGGTGGGTCATCATCGCCGCCTTGGGGGCGGCGGTGGTGCCGGAGGTGTAGAGCAGTTGGGCGAGGCTTGCGCCCTCCACGGCGATCTCCGGCTCGGCTGCGCTGCTCTCGCCGACGGCCGTGGCCAGCACGTCGAAGCCGCTGCTCTCCCCCGCATGGAGGGTGCCCGACAGCGTCAGCGTCATGCCCTCGGTGGCGGCGGCCACCGTGTCGGCCAGGCCGAGATCGCTGAGCAGGCCAGCGGCGCCGGACTGCTCGAGGATGTAGCCGAGCTCGTCGGCGGTGAGGGCGTAGTTCACCGGCACATGCACCAGGCCGGCGCGGGTCGCTGCCAGCCAGGCGATCACGTAGGCATCGGAGTTCTTGCCGTAGACCGCCAGGCGGTCGCCTGGGGCGAGGCCGGCGCCGAGCAGGGCGTTGGCCACCCGGTTCACGGCCCGGTTCAGGTCGGCGTATCGCCACTCGCGGTCGTGGAAGGCCAGGGCCAGCCGGTCGGCGTGCTTGCGGGCGCTGCGGTTGAGGGCGGCGCCGATGGTGTTCTGCTGGATCTTCGGGTTGAGGCTCATGTCGTTCCCCCCTCAGGCGCCGTTGTTGACCAGGTGGCACTGGCTGTCGGACAGCGGGCGGAAGGCCTCCTCGGCGGGGATGGTGCGTACCAGCCGGAAGAGGTCGTCCTCGTCGGCGGCTTCTTCCGGTGACTTCACCTCCACCAGGTACATGTCGTGCACCATGCGGCCGTCCTCGCGGATATAGCCTCCCTTGGCGAAGATGTCGTTGATGGGAGTCGCCGCCATCTGCTCGCGCACCGCCTGGGCCTCGTCGGTGCCGATGGCGTCGACCGCCTGCAGATAGTGCAGGGTGCTGGAGTAGAGGCCGGCGTGGACCATGGTCGGCATGCTGCCGGTGCGCTCGCGGAAGCGCTCGGCCCAGGCGCGGGACTCCTCGTCGCGGTCGTAGAACCAGGCTTTGGTGAACTGCAGGCCCTGGGCATCCTCGAGGCCGATGCTGCGCACATCGGTGCTGAACAGCACCATGCCGGCCAGGATCTGGCCCGCCTGGGTGATGCCGAACTCGCTGGCGGTGGCAATGGCGTTGATGGTGTCGCCACCGGCGTTGTTGAGGGCGATGACGTCGGCGCCCGAGGCCTGGGCCTGGAGCATGAAGGAGGAGAAGTCGGTGCTCGGGAAGGGGTGGCGCGCCTTGCCCACGATGTTGCCGCCGTTCTCGAGGACCACCCGCTCCACGTCGCTCTCCAGGGCGTGGCCGAAGGAGTAGTCGGCGCTGAGCAGATACCAGTTGGGGTTCCCCTCCTGGGTGATCGCACGGGCGGTGCCGTTGGACATGGCCCAGGTGTCGTAGACCCAGTGGATATGGTTGGGCGAGCAGCTCTCGTTGGTCACCCCGGAGGAGACCGCGCCATTGACCAGCCCCAGGCGGTTCTCCTCTTCCAGCAGGCGGACGGCGGCCAGGGTCACGGAGGAGGCGACCAGGCCGGTGACCATGTCGACGTTCTGCTGGTCGATCCACTCGCGAACGACGCTGGAGCCTACGTCGGCACTGTTGCGGTCATCGGCGCTGAACACCACGATATCGGCACCCGCCACACTGCCGCCGACGTCCTCGATGGCCATCTGGATGGCGTCGAGCCCCAGGGGGCCGATCGGGTCGCGGTAGACGCCTGACATGTCGACTAGGTAGCCGATGCGAATCTCGTTGTCGGTGATCTCGGCGATGCTGGCCTGGCTGGCAAGCATGACGGAGGCGGCGAGGGCACCCAGGGCGAACTGGCGGGTTGTGATCATGGCAAGACCTTTGCGTTGTTGTTGTGTGGAGAGGAGCATGTGGCGACTTGATGCTCTGGCCCCATGGTAGGAGGAAAGATCGGGGAGGGGTTGATCTATCGGGCCATATTTTTTGCATTTCCTGCCAATTCAGGCGGCAGTATTATCGAGAAGACTAATGGATTAGGCCGATAGTCGACATATACGGCCAGGCTGGCGGGATGGCGGGAGCAGGGTTGACGCAGACGTAAAGGGGCGCCCGGAGGCGCCCCTGTGTCTGCTGGCCAAGCCTTTCGGTCAGTGGCTATGCCCATGACCATTGTCGTGATCATGGTCGTCGTGCCCATGGTCATGATCATCATGGCCGGGCTGGGCCAGGGCGTCATGCAGGGTCTGGGCGTTGTGGCGCATCATGCCCAGGTAGGTGCTGGCCTCGCCTTCCGCGGCCAGGGCGTCGGCGTAGAGGGTGCCGGCGATGGCCAGGCCGGTCTCCTCGGCGAGCTGGTTGATGATCGCCGGGCTGGTCATGTTCTCGTGGAACAGCGCCTGGACGTTCTGCTCGCGGATCACGTCGATCAGCCGCGCCATGTTGGCCGCGCTCGGCTCCGCCTCGGTGGAGAGACCCACCGGCGAGAGGAAGCGCAGGCCGTAGGCGTTGGCGAAGTAGCCGAAGGAGTCGTGGCCGGTGATCACGCTGGTGGAGGCGGGAATCTCGCCGAGCAGGCGACGCATCTCCTCGTCCATGGCCTGGATCTCGGCGATGTAGCGCTCCGCGTTCTCGCGATAGGCCGCCTCGTTGTCCGGGTCGGCCTCGATCAGGCCGTCGCGGATATTGGCCACGTAGATCTGGCCCATGGCCAGGTCCTGCCAACCGTGGGGATCCTGGTCGCCATGATCATGGTCGTCGTGGCCGTGGTCGTCGTGGCCGTGATCGTCGTGGCCGTGGTCGTCGTGGCCGTGGTCGTCGTGTCCGTGGTCGCCATGATCATGGTCGTCGTGGCCGTGATCGTCGTGGCCGTGATCGTCATGGCCGTGATCGTCATGGCCGTGATCGTCGTGGCCGTGATCGTCATGGCCGTGAGCATGGCCATGGTCGTGGCCGTGATACGCCAGCTTGCGGATCCCCTCGGTGGTGGTCACCAGCGGGCCGGCGTAGTCGCTCGCGTCGATCAGGCGCTCCATCCAGCCCTCGAACTGCAGGCCGTTGAAGACCACCAGGTCGGCCTCGGCCAGGGCGCGGGCGTCGGTGGGGCGTGGCGAGTAGACGTGGGCGTCGCTGTCGGGGCCCACCAGCGAGGTCACCTCGACGTGCTCGCCGCCGACGTTCTCGATCATGTCGGCGAGGATGCTGAAGCTGGTGACCACCTGCACGCGCTCGGCGGCGAAGGCGGTGGGCAGGGCCAGCAGGGCGGAGACGCCGAGCAGGGCGGCGGAGGCGTTCACGATGTGCATGGGGCAGGGGTCCTCTAGTGTCGTATCGGTGGAGTCGGAGGCGTCAGTGGGATTCAGGAGCGCCCAGGGGGGCGGCGCGGCGCTGCAGGCGCTCGCGCAGGCTGTGGTGGCGGCCCAGCAGCGCCGAGAGCAGGTAGGCCGCGCCGGCCAGCAGGATGATCGCGGGGCCCGAGGGCAGGCTCAGGTGGTAGGAGAGCAGCAGCCCACCGGTGCTGGCGACCAGGGCGATGGCCACGGCGATGCCGATCAGCCCCTCCAGGCGCTTGCTCCAGAAGCGCGCCGTGGTGGCCGGCAGCATCATCAGGCCCACCGCCATCAGGGTGCCCAGGGTCTGGAAGCCGGCGGTGAGGTTGAGCACCACCAGGCCCAGGAAGATGCCGTGGATCAGCCCGCTGTGCAGTCCCTGGCCGCGCAGGAAGAGTGGGTCCAGGCACTCCACCACCAGGGCGCGGAAGATCACCGCCAGGGTCACCACGATCAGGCTGCTGATGGCGGCGATCAGCACCAGGGCGGTGGTGTTCACGGCCAGGATCGAGCCGAACAGCACGTGGGTGAGGTCCACGCTGCTGCCGCCCAGCGATACCAGCATCACCCCGGCGGCCAGGGAGATCAGGAAGAAGCTGGCCATGGCGGAGTCCTCGCGGTGGCCGGTCATCTGGGAGACGCTGCCGGCCAGCACCGCCACCAGCAGGCCCGAGAGCACGCCGCCCAGGCTCATGATAGGTAGCGAGAAGCCGGCGAACAGGAAGCCCAGCGCCACGCCGGGCAGGATGGCGTGGGCCATGGCATCGCCGATCAGGCTCATGCCGCGCAGCATCAGGAAGACCCCCAGCGGCGGGGCGGCCAGCGACAGGGCCAGGCCCGCCACCAGGGCGCGCCTCATGAAGCCGTAGTCGAAGGGGGCGAGCAGCCAGGCGTCAAGCAGTTCCAGCATGCAGGGTATCCGGGAAGGTGAGGGGCAGGCGCGGCGCGCGGGGCGGCTGGCCGGCATAGCGTTCGAGCAGTGATTCGGGGCTGGCCCAGCGGCCGTGGCCACCGGCCAGCAGCAGCACGTCGTCGGCCAGGCGCGAGAGCTGCTCCATGTCGTGGAGCACCACGATGATGGTGGCGCCCTGTCGGGCCATGTCGCGCAGCACCTCCATCAGCACGTCGACGGTCTCGATGTCGACGTTGGCGAAGGGCTCGTCGAGCAGCAGCAGCTCGGCCTCCTGCATCAGGGTGCGGCCGAGCAGGGCGCGCTGGCGCTGGCCGCCGGAGAGCTCGCCGAGCTGGCGGTGGGCCAGGTGGGAGATTCCCAGGCGGGCCATGATCTCGCGGCCGCGGCGGTAGTGGGCCGCACAGTAGCCCTTCAGCGCGCCGTGGCTGGGCCAGGTGCCGGTCATGATCAGCTCTTCCACGCTCATCGGGAAGGTGAGGTCCAGGGCCAGCTGCTGAGGCAGCCAGGCGCAGCGCTCCCGGGGCACCTGGCAGGCCACGCGGCCGGCCACCGGACGCAGCATGCCCATGATGGCGCTGATCAGGGTGCTCTTGCCGGCGCCGTTGGCGCCGATCAGGGCGGTGATGGCGCCATCCTGGAAGCGGCCATCCAGATGCTCCAGCACGGTGCGTCCGCCCCGGGCGAGTTGCAGGTCCTCGAGCTGCAGGCGCGACATCAGGACCACCACCCGGCGGCCCAGGAAACCGCCAGCCAGAGCCCGGCCAGGGGCAGTGCCGCCGCCAGCAGCAGCCGGCGGGTAGCGGAGAGCGACATCAGCGAGAAGTGGCAGGGCCCTTCCGGGCGGTGCCGGTGTGCACGGTGTGCCATGGGGAAACCTCCGTCGGAATGGCGAAGGTTATAACATAACAAAGCGGCGGATGGCCACCGTTCCCGAGCGGCCCGGGGAGGAGCCTGGCAAGGGTCAGTAGCGTAGGGCGACGCCCAGCTGGTTCGGCGCCACCAGCAGGGCGTACTCACCTTCGAGGTTCATGTCCCCGAGGGAGACGCTGACCGGCCGGAAGCGGTTGATGGCGGCGGTGGCCTGGCGCGGCTGGGTCTGCAGCTGCAGCTCGCTGACCAGCATGCCGGTGGCGAAGTTGATGGCGCCGTCGCGTTCGCGGCCGTCGCCCACGGCGATCAGCAGCCCCGCGGCGGTGTTCACGGCCAGAGAGCCGAGCCGTGCCTCCTAGCTGCGGCGCCACAAGGCTGGCAGGCTAGAGCGAGGGGTGCTTGTATGAGGAGAAAAACGTAACAGAACCACAGGAGACAGGGATGTCGTATTACCTCTATTGGGGCAAGGCGAAACCGGCGAATGAAGGTGATAGCTGCCATCTTCTGCCTTACCACAGCCTGGATGTGGCCGCCGTGGGCTGGTATCTGCTTGCTCCCGAGCGGCCGCTTACTCAACTGCTGGCAGAGCGCCTCGCTATGCGGCCTGAGACGCTGCGCCGCCTCTTCGTTTTCCTGCTGGGGTTGCACGACCTTGGCAAGTTCTCCCGTACCTTTCAGGGGCTGGCACGACCGGATAGTGTGGGGCTGGCTCCACCCATTGAGCGATACGAATACACCGTACGCCATGATCGGCTGGGAGCATTATTATGGCAGGAGTGTTGGTTTGACTGGCTGGAGGACGGAATCCTGCGCTGGCCCGAGGTGTCCCTCGAGCGCTCCGAGGTGCGCCAACGCCGCAAGGCTATGCAGGCATCGTTGGCGCCTTTCTTTGGCCACCATGGCCAGCCGGTCGAAGCTGAGCAGCTGCGGCTCGAGCAGTTCTTTGCCAAGGACGCCCATAGTAACGACCTGGATGCTGCCAGGCAGTTCGTCGAAGAGTGGGCCGGCCTTATCGACATCGAGTGGCCGGTGGAGAAATTGGTCTCGAGCGAGTGGCTAGAAGTCTTCTTGACGCTGAGCTGGACCATTGCCGGCTGGGCGACGCTCAGCGACTGGCTGGGCTCGAATCAGGAGCATTTCCATTACTGCCAGAAGGAGATGCCGCTCGCCGAGTATTGGGAGTGTTATGCATTGCCGCGCGCCGAGGCGGCGCTGCGTGATACCGGCTTCGATCGACTGCCGGAGCCGCTTGCCTATAGCGGGCTCGAGGCCTGGTTCGATGGTGGGCCGATCACTCCGACTCCCTTGCAGAGCGAGGCCGAGACCCTGCCGATCTCGCCTGGGCCTCAGTTGTTCATCCTCGAAGACATCACGGGGTCCGGCAAGACCGAAGCAGCCTGCATCCTCACCCAGCGACTGTTGGCGGCCGGGCATGCAGAGGGGCTCTATTTCGCGCTGCCCACCATGGCGACCTCCAACGCGATGTATGAGCGTCTCGGCTTGTTGCATCGCCGTTTCTTCACGGTTGATTCCCATCCCTCCTTCGTACTGGCCCATGGTGCCAGCAGGCTGAACGAATCGTTCTCGCTGGCGATCGACAGGCCGCAGCCGGGTGACCGTGACTATGAGCCCGGCGAAGCCACGGCGACGGCTCATTGCAACCGCTGGCTCGCCGATTCGCGCAAGAAGGCGCTGCTGGCCGAGGTGGGCGTAGGTACCATCGACCAGGCGCTCATGGGGCTGTTGCCGTTCCGACATCAATCGCTGCGCCTCTTTGGCCTGGCGCGCAAGGTGTTGGTCGTCGATGAGGTGCATGCCTACGACCACTACATGCAGACCCTGCTCAACCAGTTGCTGAGCTATCACGCCCGCCAGGGCGGCAGCGCCATCCTGTTGACCGCGACGCTGCCGAATGCGATGCGCGAATCGCTGGCAACGGCGTGGCGTGGCGGACTGGATAGAGAGCCAGCCGCTCTTGAGCGTAGTGACTTTCCGCTGCTGACGCAGATCGATCAGGAGACGTCTCGTGAGGTGCCGCTGGGCTCGCGGCCGGAAGTCTCGCGGGAGGTGCGGGTCGAATGGCTGACCCAGGAAGAGCAGGCCATCGAGACCATTCTGGCAGCCGTCGAGGCCGGCGAGTGCGTTGCCTGGGTGCGCAACACTGTAGATGACGCCATCCGCGCCTTCGAGTCGGTACGTGAGCGCCACCCCGAGCCGCAGCGCTGTCTGCTGTTCCATAGCCGCTTCGCCATGCTGGATCGCCAGCGTATCGAGTCGGATGTCATCGAGCGATTGGGCAAAAAGTCCACGCCGGAGCGTCGTCGCGGGCAGGTGCTGATCAGCACTCAGGTCTTCCAGGAGTCCCTGGACTGTGACGTCGACCTGATGATCAGCGATCTCGCTCCCATTGACCTCTTGATTCAGCGTGCCGGGCGGCTTCAGCGCCACGTGCGTGGGCCGCGCCGCCTGCCCGTTCTCCATGTGCTGGCCCCCGAGTGGTCAGACGCGCCGGATGAACAGTGGATGAAGCGTGCTCTACCCGGAACGAATGCCGTCTATCGGGACACTTCCCTCTTGTGGCTGACCCAACGAGTCCTGCGCGAGCTTGGGGCAATCCGCATGCCCGAGCAGGCGCGCCAGCTGATCGAGGGCGTCTATGGTGAAGTGATCGACCTGGTGCCGGACGGCCTGCGGGGGGCTCGCTGGGAGCAGAAAGGTATCCAGGGGGTCGCCACCTCGATGGCCAACTTCAATGCCCTGGAGCTCGAGGCTGGTTACGTCTGGGATCGCCACAAGTGGCAGGAGGAGCAGGAGATCGGCACCCGCCAGGTCGATGAGCCAACGGTCAATGTGGCGCTGCTCAAGCGCGATGCCGAGGATGCCCTGGCGCTTTGGGCCGAGGGCGAGCGCCATGCCGATATGCTCAGCCAGATCAAGTTGCGCCAGAGTCAGGCAAGCAAGCTGACACGTCTCCCGGGTGAGTATCAGGCCCAGTGGGAAGCCCTACAGGAGCGCTACAAGGCGTTGCGCTTTGTGCAGCCGTGGTTGGCTGAGAGCGAGGTGGGGGCTCTGTATGACGTCCGGTTTGGGCTCATGTTCTCGGGGGTTGGATGAGATAAGCCTCAATGGGTATCGGGCTTGAATGCCATGGCCTCATCGAAGCTGTACAGGCAGGTATCGGGAAAGGCATCCGGCTCCATGTCGGTCTCGATGGCGGCGGCCCGCCGCGCATCGTCGTAAGCACTGGCCATCAGCTCGGGCAGTGTTGCCTTCAGGCTTGGGTTGTCGGCAAGCAGTCGAGAGGCTTTAACTTGAGCATCCTGAATAGTCAGGCGCCAGCTGCGCGAGCGGCGCTCAGGTTGATATTCCCATTTCAGCAAATGCATCAGGAGTCGGGCCAGCTGACTGATCAGGGCGCGGCGCTCGCTCTTGCCCATGCTCTCGATCTCCTCAGCAAGATGTTCGACATCGAGCTGATCCAGCTTTCCAGAACGCAGCAGTGTTGCCTGCTCCAGTGCCCAAGCGTAGGTGTCCTGATCGTAATGAGTCGACATTACATGGCTCCAAGGCTCTTGCTACATCGGTCATTGGACATCATAAGCGCGGTGGCGTTGTTGGACCAGCGAGAAAAAGCCCCGCCCCGGCGGGGATCTGTGCGGCTCTCGAATACACAAACGGTTCAGCCCCGTGCCAGCGAGGAGGTTGCCGCTTGAGAAGTATGGTCTATGTTGTTGGAGCTGAATATACAAATTTATTGGAGGTGGCATGAATCTGCTCGTAAGCACGTGGCTACCCTTCCGCTTCAGGGATGGCAGCATCGCCTACCGCTCACCCTTGGCCATCGCCGACCCCGAGGTCATCGATCTGGCACTGCCCCGGGCGGACTTCCAGGGCGCCGCCTACCAGTGGCTGATAGGCCTGCTGCAGACCGCGCTTCTTCCCGGGGATCACGATGACTGGCTGGATCGCGTTGACGAACCACCGAGTCGCGAGGCGCTCGAGGCAGCCTTTGAACACCTGGCGCCGGCCTTCGAGCTCGATGGCGATGGCCCGCGCTTTATGCAGGACCGGGATCCTCTGGAGGATGCCAAGCCGACGTCCGTCTCGGGGCTGCTGATCGACTCCCCCGGTGCCAATGGCCTCAAGCTCAACACCGATCACTTCGTCAAGCGGGGGCGAGTCGAGGCGATCTGCCCTGATTGTGCGGCCCTGGCCCTGTTTACCCTACAGATCAATGCCCCATCCGGTGGCGCTGGCTACCGGGTGGGGCTGCGTGGCGGTGGCCCGTTGACGACTCTGGTCTTGCCGGAGGATGCTCAGGCCAGCCTCTGGCAGCGGTTATGGCTGAATGTGATGCCAAGCCAATCCCTTTCACGGCAGGGCAAGGCCGAGGCGCCGCGACCTGACGACGACTCTCTCTTTCCCTGGATGGGGCCAACTCGGCTCAGCGATAGGAAAGGCGCCGTGGTCGTCCCGGATGCCATGCATGCCCTGCACGCCTACTGGGCGATGCCGCGCCGTTTTCGCCTGCTCTTCGAGGACGCCCCCTGCCGGTGCGATCTCTGCGGGCGGGAAACCTCACGATCTGTCGCCGAGATTCGCGCCAAGAACTATGGCGCCAACTACGACGGCCCCTGGCAGCACCCTTTGACCCCCTATCGTCGTGACCCCAAGAAACCCAACGAGCCGCCGCTTTCCACCAAGGGGCAGCCGGGAGGCTTGGGGTATCGGCACTGGTCGCACCTGGTGCTCGAGGATACTGAGAACAGTGGCGCCCTGCCTGCAACCGTGGTGCATGACTACCTGCATGGCAAGGTGCCGGCCAATCGGCAGGCGCGGCGCGAAGGTGAGGCATTCGAGCCGCTGCTCCGGCATGCCAGGCTCTGGGCCTTCGGTTACGACATGGACAACATGAAGCCTCGCGGCTGGTATAGCGTCGAGATGCCGCTAGTGGCGGTGCCGTCCGAGCAGCAAGAAGTGCTCAGATCCTGGGTTCAGGACGTGACCGAACTGGCTCGCCAGGTGGCGTGGATGCTACGCAACCAGATCAAGGCTGCCTGGTTCTCGCGCCCTGCCGATGCCAAGGGGGACATGAGCCCCATCGATAGCCAGTTCTATGAGGCGACCCAGGCTGGCTTCTTCCATGCCCTATTTGGCATGCAGCGGGCGTTGCTCGACGGCAAGAGCACGCATATGCCGACGGAGATCGCCGAGGGCTGGTATCGCGTGCTCCAACGGGAAGCCCTGCGGTTGTTCGATACACAAGCCCTGAGCGGTCCTGTGGCCGAGCTCGATATGAAACGCATCACCGGGGCCCGGCGCAATCTGCAGGCCTGGCTCTCCGGGCGCAGCAAGGGCAGCAAGGTCATCACCCAGTTCGCCAAGAAGGGTGGATTCGCGTTAACGGGTAGCAAGGAAAGCACAACAACGGAGGAGGTCGCGCCATGAGTGAGACAGCAGAACCACAGGTGGAGAAAGCGACACCAGTGGTGCCCGAACGACTGCGGGCACTCACGCCTGAAGAAGCCTTTGCCGTGCGCCGCTGGTGGCAGCGCCTGACCTTGCCCGCCGAGGAACTGAAGGCCTTTACCTCGGCGCCCCCCTGGCCGAAGGGGGTGCGAGCCATGCTGCGGCGCTGTGAATCGCCGGAGGCCGCTATGCTGACCGAGGCTTTTCGGCATCTTTGGCACCGGCTGCCGGAGTCCGAAGGCCAAAGCGAGAAGCGACGCAATCTGCGGCTGCAGACCTGGGCCTGCATTGCGCTGGTGCTGGCCGAGGTAAGAGCCGAGACCCCCAGTGCCACCTTGGGCAGCCAGCTAGGCAAACAGAAGAAGGAAACCGGCAAACCCCATATGAGCGAGCTGCGTTTCCAGCAGATGCTGACCTGTCAGACACCGGAAGAGCTGGTGCAGCGATTACGACGCGCCTTGGCGCTGATCGACAAGCAGGGAGTCAGCGTTGTTCATCTCGCCGACAATATCGCGCTCTGGTGGCGTGAGTCTCAAGGGGTGCTGGCACCCCAGCCTACGGGACGCCTCGGCTTCCTATGGGCCAACGACTATTTCGAGGCGCTGTCCCGCTATCAGCGCGCCAGCGACTGATCGAACTTCCATCCAAGACAGGGAACTGAACGCATGAGCCACTTCATTCAACTGCATCTGCTGACCTCCTATCCCCCGGCCAACCTCAACCGTGACGACCTGGGGCGCCCGAAAACCGCCATCATGGGCGGTGCCAAGCGCCTGCGTGTTTCCTCCCAGAGCCTCAAGCGGACCTGGCGCACTTCCGCCCTGTTCGAAGAGGCACTGGGTCAGCACCGCGGCCAGCGTACCAAGCGCGTGGGTCTCGAGGCAGAGCAACGCCTGATCGAAAAAGGTGTGAAGGAGAAAGAGGCGCGTGCCTGGGCCACGGAAATCGCCAAGGTATTCGGCGATGTCGCCAAGGGGGAGCTGGCGACCAGTCAACTGGTGCATATCGGACCCGAGGAGCAGGCGGCGGTGGATGCTCTGGTCGACACGCTGGCCGCCGAGAATCGCGCGCCCGAGAAGGCCGAACTGGATCTCCTGCGCCACAAGCCGGCCGCCGCGGATATCGCCCTGTTCGGTCGCATGCTGGCGGCGGTACCGGAGTATAACGTCGAGGCGGCCTGCCAGGTTGCCCATGCCATCACCGTTCATGCGGCAGAGGTGGAGGATGACTACTTCACCGCCGTGGACGATCTCAATACCGGTGACGAGCATCGTGGCGCGGCCCATGTCGGCGAGGCAGGCTTCGCGGCCGGACTGTTCTATAGCTACATCTGCATCGATCGGCAGCAATTGGTCGATAACCTCAGCGGCGATACCGAGCTGGCCGATCGGGCCATTGCTGCCCTGGTGGAGGCCGCCGTGCGTACTTCACCGAAAGGCAAGCAGAACAGCTTCGGCTCTCGCGCTCATGCCAGCTATGTATTGGCCGAGAAGGGTGACCAGCAGCCGCGCTCGCTGTCGGTGGCCTTCCTGCGACCGGTGGCCGGTCAAGATCAGGCCGGTGATGCGGTGGAACGGCTCGAGACTCAGGTGAATGCCTTCGATGGAGCCTATGGGGCGGGTGCCGATCATCGCTATATCGTCTCTGCCTTGCCTGGTTACCAGGGCACCAAGCTCGAGGGCGAGGTCGTCACGGGTAACCTCGATGGGCTGATCGAGTTTCTCAGCGCCGACCATTAAGGAGCCGTTATGACGGAATATCTTGTCTTTCGGCTCTATGCTCCACTTGCCAGCTGGGGTGAGGCAGCGGTAGGCGAGACGCGCCCTACTGCCACGCATCCCGGACGCGGCGCCATCCTGGGGCTGCTGGGTGCAGCCCTTGGCATCAGGCGCGAGGACGATGCCGGCCAGAAAGCCCTAGGGGATAGCGTGTGTATTGCCATCAAGCAGCGCTCTCCCGGCACTCTTTTGCGCGACTACCACACCGCCCAGGTGCCGGGTGATCGCAAGGGCGTGACCTATCGCACGCGACGCGATGAATTGGGTGCCCCACAGAAGGTGATCAATACCATTCTCTCCAGTCGTGACTACCGCTGCGACGGCCTCTGGACTGTTGCGGTGTGGGCTACTGAGAGTGCAGAGATATCCCTCGAAGCGATGCAGGCAGCGCTGCTTCGACCGCAATACCCGCTCTACCTCGGTCGCAAGTCCTGCCCCCTGGCGGCGCCATTGGCCCCCCGAGTGATCCAGGCCGGGCAGTTGCGTGAGGCTCTGGATACGGCGTTTCCCGTGCTGGTTGGCAAAGAGAGAAAAGCTGAGGAAGTCGCGTTAAGACTCCCAGGTGATGTGATGTACGCCTGGGAGGGTGGAGTCGAGCGGTTGGATGGTGAGAGTCGCGGCGTGGAGTCCAGCGATGTGTGGGATCGGCCACTCAATCGGCGTCGCTGGCAATTCGGGCCACGTACCGAGTTCCGGCGGTATGTGCGTGCAGAGGAGGGGCGCTGATGTATCTTTCACGTGTTCGAGTCGATCTCAACGGCCTCTCCCGCGAAGCCCTGTTCGACATCATGCAGGGGGGCGCCTATGGCGCTCACCAACTGCTCTGGCAGGCATTTCCCGGCCACGAGGGTGCCCGTCCCTTCCTGTTTCGTCAGGAGCTGGAAGAGGACACCGAGCAGGGCAAGCCCCCGAAGGGGCTGCCACTCTTCTATGTGCTCTCCGACCGGGAGCCTATCTCCATCGCGGGCCTGCTCGATGTGCAGTGCAAGCCCTTTGCGCCGACGCTGCGGGAAGGCGAGCAACTGGCATTCCGGCTGCGTGCCAATCCGACGGTGGCGCGACGAGTGGAGGGGGCCAGGCACTCGCCCCGTAGCGATGTGCTGATGGCCGCAAAGAAACCCTTTCCACCGGGCCAGCGGACTAGCCCGGAATGCGTCCAGGCGATGGATCAGGCGGCGCGAGACTGGCTGCATATGAGGGCAGAAACGATGGGCTTCCGGCTACCGGTGGATCCGGAGGTTGGAGCCTATCGTCAGCATGTCCTGCAGAAGCCTGGTCGGCGTGACGCCATTCAATACTCCAGCGTGGACTACGAGGGCTTGCTGGAGGTCGCCGACCCGGGCCGCCTGATCGAGACTTTGGCCCGGGGCATCGGGCGTGCCAAGGCCTTTGGTTGTGGACTGATGTTGATCCGCCGGCCATAGCGATACTCACGGGTAGGGAGGCCAGTATGGGCTTTATTCCGCTCAAGCCGATTCCCATGAAGGATCGCATGTCGATGATCTTCGTCGGCATGGGGCAGATCGATGTGCGAGACGGCGCCTTCGTGGTCATCGACGAGGTCAATGGCGAGCGCATGCATATCCCAGTGGGCTCGGTCGCTTGCCTGTTGCTGGAGCCAGGCACCCGGGTTTCCCATGCGGCCGTCAAGTTGGCGGCGACCGTGGGCACCCTGTTGATCTGGGTTGGCGACGCGGGGGTGCGGCTCTATAGCGCCGGTCAGCCTGGTGGGGCACGCTCCGACAAGCTGCTCTACCAGGCACAGCTGGCGCTGGACGACTCGCTACGCTTGAAGGTCGTACGCAAGATGTTCGAGCTGCGATTTGGCGAGCCGCCGCCGTCGCGTCGCAGTGTCGAGCAGCTCCGCGGAATGGAGGGCGCCAGGGTACGCAAGACCTACCAGTTGATCGCCAAGCAATACGGCGTCAAGTGGTCGGGGCGCCGCTACGATCCCTCCCAATGGGATGCCTCCGACGTTGCCAACCAGTGTCTTTCCGCGGCCACCGCCTGCTTGTATGGCATCAGTGAGGCTGCCATTCTGGCGGCGGGTTATGCCCCGGCCATTGGCTTTCTGCATACCGGCAAGCCGAAGAGCTTCGTCTACGATATCGCCGATATCGTCAAATTCGAGACGGTCGTGCCCGCGGCGTTTCGTGTTGCGGCACGCAACCCGCCCATGCCGGAGCGCGAAGTCCGTATCGCGTGTCGTGATGCCTTCAAGCAGGCCAAGATTTTGCAGCGGTTGATTCCCATGATCGAGGAGGTCCTTGCGGCGGGGGATATCGAGCCGCCTCCCCCTGCTCCGGAAGCCGTGCCTCCGGCGATTCCTGAACCGCCCTCTATCGGTGATGCCGGACACAGGAGTGGATGATGGCCATGCTCGTCGTCGTGACTGAAGCTGTACCGCCGCGCCTGCGCGGACGGCTCGCCATTTGGCTGTTGGAGATTCGAGCCGGCGTCTATGTCGGTGATGTCAGCAGACGGATCAGGGAAATGATCTGGGAGCAGATCAATGCCCTGGCGGAGGATGGTAACGTCGCTATGGCCTGGGCCAGCAACCAGGAATCCGGCTTCGAGTTCCAGACCTATGGCGCGAACCGGCGTGCGCCCTGGGATCACGATGGGCTGCGTTTGGTACGCTTTCTACCTATCGAGACTAAGTGACTGATAATTCAAGCTCTTTAAAAAATCAGTCTGTATAAAAAATAGGCAAAATCGCCGGTGGAATTTCTGCCGGCGATTTTCCTTTTGTAGATCAACTATCTACAATTAGTCCGATCCCCGCAGGCGCGGGGCTCAACCGCCGTAAGAGCTGAACCTTACAGTGTCCAAGTACCGATCCCCGCAGGCGCGGGGCTCAACCGTATCCCTCCCTTGCGGAGAGCGAGAGACTCTACCCGATCCCCGCAGGCGCGGGGCTCAACCGTACCCTGCCGCTAGGGTGGCTTGGATGATTTCCCGATCCCCGCAGGCGCGGGGCTCAACCGGGGCAACCGTGGCGCCAACACGCCAGCCTGTCCCGATCCCCGCAGGCGCGGGGCTCAACCGACCATGAGCAAGCATGTAGACGGCATCCATATCCGATCCCCGCAGGCGCGGGGCTCAACCGCCCCGTCTCGGCGTGGATTGTGCGGGCTAGCGCCGATCCCCGCAGGCGCGGGGCTCAACCGGTGACGGTTGGCGTCGGCCCATGCGGCTAGATCCGATCCCCGCAGGCGCGGGGCTCAACCGTGATAGGTGCCATAGGTGCCGGGCGGCGGGGCCCGATCCCCGCAGGCGCGGGGCTCAACCGCTGGTAATGGTTGGCGTAGATATAGCCAGTGCCCGATCCCCGCAGGCGCGGGGCTCAACCGCATGATACCGACCCTGTAGACGCCATGTTTAGCCGATCCCCGCAGGCGCGGGGCTCAACCGCACTCTTCCAGCTCTTGATAAGTTGGGGCCTCCCGATCCCCGCAGGCGCGGGGCTCAACCGGAAGGCCCCGAGGTGCATAGCGCCTCGGGGCCCCGATCCCCGCAGGCGCGGGGCTCAACCGCCGCAGCCGAGCAGCGGAAGCGTGACGAGAAACCGATCCCCGCAGGCGCGGGGCTCAACCGTCCTTTGCCTCTGTTAGTCGCTGTGCGGCAATCCGATCCCCGCAGGCGCGGGGCTCAACCCCCGGATAGAGAATATCTTTATACTGAGGATGACCGATCCCCGCAGGCGCGGGGCTCAACCGACCCTGGACGGGTTACGCGCCACCTATGGTGACCGATCCCCGCAGGCGCGGGGCTCAACCGCATCATGAGCACATTAATCTTATTCGCCATCGCCGATCCCCGCAGGCGCGGGGCTCAACCGAGGCGTATCAGCGCATCTACAGCATGCAGCGCCCGATCCCCGCAGGCGCGGGGCTCAACCGTTCCCCCGGCTGGTCGATCAGCGACAGCGGAGCCGATCCCCGCAGGCGCGGGGCTCAACCGGCCAGGCTGTGCAGTTCGTTGATGGCGCCCAGCCGATCCCCGCAGGCGCGGGGCTCAACCGGCTAGCATGGCGGCCTGATTGCCGCGGATGCGCCGATCCCCGCAGGCGCGGGGCTCAACCGACCAGATCTCATCCCTTCCTCCCGGCCAGTGCCCGATCCCCGCAGGCGCGGGGCTCAACCGTTCCTTTTCGATGTGACGCGCGAAGTCCTCGCCCGATCCCCGCAGGCGCGGGGCTCAACCGGCAGCGTAGGGGTCGCCGGGCACGCCTGAGATCCGATCCCCGCAGGCGCGGGGCTCAACCGATGGTGCGGCTGGGCAGGTTGATGTCGCTGGTCCGATCCCCGCAGGCGCGGGGCTCAACCGATGCCGGCCGTGGAACGCTTCCAGACGTGGTACCGATCCCCGCAGGCGCGGGGCTCAACCGTGTGCGTGGGATGCGGCTCTGCCGGCGGCCAGCCGATCCCCGCAGGCGCGGGGCTCAACCGTCGAGCGCCTCCACCACCAGCGCAACGCCGCCCCGATCCCCGCAGGCGCGGGGCTCAACCGTCTAGAAGTAGACTCTCCGGACGGCGCGAACCCCGATCCCCGCAGGCGCGGGGCTCAACCGTGATGGACCAAAGCATTGTCTCCGGTGCAGGCAAGTTAGATCCGACGTCGCGGCCTGTGCGTCACGGCTCAGTAGCGCAGGGCGACGCCCAGCTGGTTAGGCGCCACCAGCAGGGCGTACTCACCTTCGAGGTTCATGTCCCCGAGGGAGACGCTGATCGGCCGGAAGCGGTTGATGGCGGCGGTGGCCTGGCGCGGCTGGGTCTGCAGCTGCAGCTCGCTGACCAGCATGCCGGTGGCGAAGTTGATGGCGCCGTCGCGCC
>NZ_QGTM01000010.1:0-22708 GCF_003182195.1 Halomonas sp. A11-A | reverse complement strand
CCGGAAGCGGTTGATGGCGGCGGTGGCCTGGCGCGGCTGGGTCTGCAGCTGCAGCTCGCTGACCAGCATGCCGGTGGCGAAGTTGATGGCGCCGTCGCGCTCGCGGCCGTCGCCCACGGCGATCAGCAGCCCCGCGGCGGTGTTCACGGCCAGAGAGCCGAGCCGTGCCTCCCAGCTGCGGCGCCGCTGCTCCTCGGCGGCCACGGCCTCGAGCAGCGCCCGGGCGCCGTCGATATCGCCCGGTTCGCCGGCCGCAAGCTCGCGGGAGGCGGCGGGGTGGGGCTGGCGGTCGAGGAACATGCCGCCCAGGGCGAGGGCCGACTTCACCACCCCCACCCGGGCGTCGTAGCGGTCGTCGCGGCTGCTCGCTTCGCTGGCCTGCCAGGTGTTCAGGGCCAGGCTGCCGGCATAGATCGTCGTCCAGCCCGCCTGCCAGTAGCCCGCCTGGCGGGCGCCGTCATTCAGAGCCGCCTCATAGGCCTGCCATTCGGCGTCGGGGCCCTGGGCCAAGGCGGGCAGGGGCAGCAGCAGGCCGGCCAGGCAGGCGGCGGCGAGGCGGCGGATCGAGGCGGGCAGCGACATGGGCATCTCCGGGGGCGGCAATGGCCACAGCCTAGCACCGGGACGGCGCGGCGGCAGCTGAGGCACCACGGCGGCTGACGCTTCCGGCGCCAGGGCGCACAATGGTCGCCATACCACCTGCGCGAGGAGCCCTGAATCATGTCGACCCTCTGATGGGTGCTGTCGGGCATCGTGGCCGGCGGCGCCGTGCTGCTGCATCTCTTCCATCGGCGCCTCAGGATCAGCCTGGCTGCACCGCGGGTCCCGGTCGCCTACGGGCTGGCCGAGCTCGGCTTCGACGGCGAGGCCCTGTGGATTCCTGCCCGACGGGGTCGCCGGCTGGCGGCTTGGTGGTTGCCCGGGAAGCGCCGAGGGACGGTGGTGATCACCCACGGCTGGGGCGCCAACCGTGAGCTGATGCTGCCCCTGGCGCGGCCGCTGCAGGCGGCGGGCTGGAACGTACTGCTCTTCGATGCCCGCAATCACGGCGAGAGAGCGATGCCGATACCTTCTCCTCCATGCCGCGCTTTGCCGAGGATACCGACGCCGCCGTGGCCTGGCTGCGCGCGCGGCCCGGCATGGCCCAGGCGCCGGTGGTCCTGCTTGGCCACTCGGTGGGCGCCGCGGCGGTGCTGCTTGCCGCCTCGCGGCGCGACGATATTGCGGCGGTGGTGAGCCTGTCGGCCTTTGCACACCCGGACGGCATGATGCGCCGCTGGCTGAAGGAGAAGGGGCTGCCCTTCTTTCCCCTGGGCTGGTACGTGCTGCGCTACGTGGAGCGGGTGATCGGCCACCGCTTCGCTGCCATCGCCCCGGTCACTACGCTGCCCCGGGTCGGCTGCCCGGTGCTGCTGGTGCATGGCCTCGACGACAGCGTGATTCCGCCCGAGGATGCCGAGCGCCTCCATGCCAGCCGCGGTGCCACCCCTACCCGACTGCACCTGCTGCCCGGCGATCATGACCTGAGCCGGCATATCGAGGCGGAACTGCCCGCGCTGCTGGCCTTCCTCGAGGCCGCCCTGGCCGAGGCGCGCCACAGCCGGCGTAAGAGGTCAGAGCCCCAGGGCGTGGCGCATCACCTGGCGCTTGGCGCCGGCCAGCCGCTCAGCGCCTCGGCGTCCTGCGGCCCCAGGTTGAGGCCCTGGCCCGCCAGGGGGTGGATGACATGGGCGGCCAGCATCCGGCCGTCGTCGAGCTCCAGCAGGCTGCGGTGGCCCCCCCGGCACCCAGGCCACCGGGCCCGTCCGGCAGAGCCTGGTGACCGTCGGCAGCTCGGCCAGCCGCTGCCACAGGGCGCGGCGAATGACCCGGTTCTCGACGAAGTGGCCGAAGTTGTCCACACCTGTTTGGCCACGTCCGGGCGGTGGCGTCGGACCCGGGATGGCCCCGTCGTCATCAAAGTGTCATATAGTGGCGCTACGTTGCGCCCACTGACACGGAATCGTCATCGAAACGTCACGAAGGGACCGTTCACCAACACGGCAGACCACTAATGTCGAATCCTGGACCTTCCACCGATCGTCCCGCTCTTGCACGCCAGGCCACTCACGAGGTGCCCGCCTGGCTGCGAGGCCTCTACGCCGGCCTGTGCCTCTACCTGTTCCTGGCCGCCCTCAACGTGCTGGGCGCGGGGCTTGGCACCTTCGGGGGGGCCAGCGATGTCCTGACCCGGGCCTTCGCCTACGGCGAGAACCCCTTCGTCGCCCTGATGGCCGGCGTGCTGGTCACCATGGTGGTGCAGAGCTCCTCGTTTACCTCGGCATTGATCGTCACCCTGGTGGCCAGCGGGGAGATGACCCTGGGCACGGCGGTGTTTGCCATCATGGGCGCTAATATCGGCACCGCGGTGACCGGGGTGATCGTGGCCCTGGCCAACGTGCGCATCAAGCGCAACTTCCGGCGCTCCTTCACCGCGGCGATGATGCACGACTTCTTCAATATCTTGACCGTGCTGATCGTCTTCCCGCTGGAGTGGTTCACCGGGATGTTCCATGAGGGTGGGCGCGGCATCTTCACCCGGCTGGCCGCCTGGCTGGCCGACCTGATCGGCCTGGAGGAGGTCGCCCGCCCCAGCAGCCCTATCAAGGTGATCACCGCGCCCATCGTCGACGGGGCCAACTGGATCGGTACTACCCTGATGCCGAGCCCGGCTTCCGCCGGCCTGCTGGTGGCCGGCCTCGGCCTGCTGCTGATGTTCACCGCCCTGGTGTTCATGGTGCAGAACCTGCGTGGCGCCCTGCTGCGCCATATGGACGGGCTGTTCCGCACCTACTTCTTCCGCACCGACGCCCGCGCCTATGGCGTGGGGGTGGTCTCCACCGTGCTGGTGCAATCCAGCTCCATCACCAGCAGCCTGATGGTGCCCCTGGCCGGGGCCGGGGTGGTGCGCCTGCGGCGGGTGCTGCCGTTCATGATGGGCGCCAACCTGGGCACCACCGTGACCAGCGTGCTGGCGGCGACCGCCAACCCCATTGCCGCGGCGATGACGGTGGCGCTGTTCCATGTCATCTTCAACCTGACCGGTACCGCCATCTGGTGGCCCCTGCGGGTCATTCCTCTGCGCATTGCCACCTGGTACGGGCGGCTGGCCGGCCAGAAGATTCGCTACGCCTTCCTGTTCCTGATCGGCGTATTCCTGGTGGTGCCCCTGGTCGGCATCACCCTCACCGAACTGTTCATGAGCCTGCGCTGAGCGCGGCCAACCGGGAGGTTCCCCATGTTCAAACAGCTCTATAGCGCCCTCACCTCCGAGAACAGCATCGACCAGGCCTACGCCGACCTGACCCGGATGCTGGAACATGGCGCCTGGATGTTCTCGCGTGCCAACGAGGTGCTCTACAGCACCGTGGCCGCCGAGGAAGTGCGCCAGCCGCTCTACGAGCGTGACCGGGCCGTCAACGAGCTCGAGCGCTCGATCCGCCGCAAGGTGCTGCGCCACCTCACCGTCAACCCCGGCCACGACGTGGCCATCTGCCTGGCGCTGATGAGCGTGGCCAAGGACGCCGAGCGCATCGGCGACTACTGCAAGAACGTCTTCGAGGTGGGGGCCTTCTACAGCGAAGGCTTCCACGTGCCCAGCTACCAGCATCCGCTGGACGAGATGGCCGAGCGCCTGAACGGCCTGTTCAAGGAGCTGATCGCCGCAACTCGTGACTCCGACGAGGCCAAGGCCCATCGGGTCATCACGGCCACCCGCGAGATCCGCGGCCGCTGCGACAAGCTGATCGAGGCGCTGCTGCGCGAGGAGGAGGCGGTCGAGTTCCACGAGGCGGTGGCCTATTCGCTGCTGGCACGCCACTACAAGCGGGTAGCCTCGCACCTGGCCAACATCGCCACCGCGGTGACCGGCCGCCTGGAGGACCTGGACTTCCCCAGCGACCCCGACGACCGCGCCCTGGACTAGAACGTCTCGGTATCGATCTCGGCCTGCTGCGCCACGCCGTAGCGCTCGCCCGCGACCCGCTCCGGGGCCAGCAGGGCGTCCAGCCGCGCCACGGTGGTGGCCTTCAGGCGCAGCCCCTCGGCGGCCAGGTTCTCGCGCATATGGGCCACGGAGCGGGTGCCGGGGATCGGCAGGATGTCGTCGCCCCTGGCGCGCAGCCAGGCCAGGGCCAGCTGGCCGCTGGTGACCTCGAGCTCGCCGGCCACGGCCTCCAGCTCGGCCAGCAGCGCCAGGTTGCGGGGCAGGTGCTCGGCGCTGAAGCGCGGCATGCCCCGGCGCATGTCGCCCTCCGCCAGGCGCTCCGGCTCCCTCACGGCACCGGCCAGGAAGCCCCGCCCCAGCGGGCTGAAGGCCACGAACAGGGTGTCCGCCTCGCGGCACGCCTCGAGCACCGCGATCTCCGGGTTGCGGGTCCACAGCGAATACTCCGACTGCACCGCGGCGATGGGGTGCTCGGCCCGGGCGCGCCGGAGGGTGGCCGCCGAGACCTCGGAGAGGCCCACGGCGCCGATCTTGCCCTCCTCGACCAGCCGGCCGAGCGCGCCCACACTCTCCTCGATGGGCACCGTCCTGTCCCAGCGATGCAGGTAGTAGAGGTCGATATGGTCGGTCTTGAGGCGCGCCAGGCTCTCCTCGCACTGGCGGCGCAGGGTGGCCGGCCGGCCGTCGATCACCTTGCGGCCCAGCTCGGGGTCCATGGCCATGCCGCACTTGCTGGCCAGCAGGATCTCGCCGCGCCTGGCCGAGAGGGCCTTGCCCACCAGCCGCTCGTTGGCGGTGGCGCCGTAGAGGGTCGCGGTATCGAAGTGGCGATAGCCCATGTCGAAGGCGGCATCCAGGGCGCGCAGCGCCTCGGCCTCGGGCACCGGCTGGCCGTAGCCGTGGGAGAGGTTCATGCAGCCCAGGCCGATGGCGGGTGAGCCGACCGCCTGTAGACGGGAGAAAAGGGTCATCATGGCACTCCTCGTGCTCAGTGCTTGCGGGCAATGAACTGCACCACGGCGCCCAGGCCGGTATGGCCACGGCCCTCCACCACCTCTCGCTCGCACTCGCGGCTGAGCTCGATCGCCATCTCGGCGAAGGCCGCGTCGAGCTCGGCAGCGGTGGGGGTGCGGTCCGGGGTGTCCGGGCCGCCGGTGCTGCGCGGCACCTGATCCGGGGTGTAGGCCTCGAGGATCAGCACGCCACCGGGCTTCAGGGCGCGGATCACCTGGCGGTGCAGGTGGGGGCGGCCCGCCGCCGGCACGTGGCAGAAGATCGACACCACCGCATCGAAGCTCTCCGGCAGGAACTCATGCTCGGTGAGGTCGGCATTCAGGGTGGTCAGCGCCACCCCCTGCTCCTCGGCCAGCTGGGCGGCCTTGCGCAGGCCCACCGAGGAGGCATCCACCGAGGTCACCCAGTGGCCCAGCCCTGCCAGGTAGACCCCGTTGCGCCCCTCGCCGTCCGCCAGGCAGAGCACCCGCTTGGGCGCCTCGCCGATCAGACCGGCCTGCTCGCGCAGGAAGTCGTTGGGTTCGGTGCCGTAGACGTAGTCATCCGTGCTGTAGCGTTCGTCCCACATGGGGGCACTCTCCTGTCAGGGGTGGTCAGAGCTCGAGAGTAGCAAGTTATGCCGACAATGTGGCAGCGATATGTCGGTGTTCGGCGACGTCGTGATTCGTGCGATGGCTTCCATGGAAAGTCGGTTAAGGTAGGATCCTTAGCGGCATAACGACGCAACAATACGGACATCAGGAGCGCCAGGCATGGCCACGCCTTCGTCACCCTCCCTCGGGGGACCGTCCCCGGGGTTCCTCTCCCCGCGCTACCGGGTGCTGCTGGCCGGGGTGTTCAGCCAGATCCTCTGCATCGGCGTGGCGCGCTTCGCCTATACGCCGCTGCTGCCGGTGATGCAGCAGCAGACCTGGCTCACCGATGCCCAGGGCGGCTGGCTGGCCGCCCTCAACTATGCCGGCTACATGCTGGGCGCGCTGCTGGCGGCCTCCATCCACAGCATCCGGCTCAAGGACACCCTCTATCGCCTCACCCTGGTGCTGGCGGTGCTCTCCACCGCCGGCATGGCCCTCGCGGACAGCTTCTGGCTGTGGGCGGCCATGCGCTTCGTGGCCGGTTTCTCCAGCAGCGGCGCCATGCTGCTGGCCTCGGGGTTGATCCTGCATTGGCTGATCAGCCACGGGCAGCGCGGCGAACTGGGTATCCACTTTGCCGGGGTGGGGCTGGGCATGCTGGTAGCGGCCCTGGCGGTGGAGCTGATGCTGCGCCTGGCCTTCGGCTGGCAGGCCCAGTGGTGGGGCTTCACCGCTCTGGCCGCGGCGCTGTTGATTCCCGCCTGGGCCTGGCTGCCGCGCCCCGCCAAGCCGATCATGGGTGCCGGAGGCGGGCAACGCCAGGCCCAGCCGCCTAGCCGCACCTTCATGCGGCTGATGCTCGCCGCCTACTTCTGCGCCGGCTACGGCTATGTGATCAGCGCCACCTTCATCGTGGCCATCGTTGAACGCGAGCCGCTGCTGGCTGGTGCCGGCAACTGGACCTTTGCCCTGGTGGGGTTGGCCGCCGCTCCCGCGGTGATGGTGTGGGACCTGATCGCCCGGCGCTTCGGCTACCTGGGTGCGCTGATCGCGGCCATGGCCCTGCAGGTGGTGGGCATCGTGCTGCCGGCGCTGACCGCGAGCCTGGCCAGCGTGCTGATCAGCGCCGTGCTCTACGGCGGCACCTTCCTCGGCTGCGTGAGCCTGGTGCTGACCATGGCCGGTCGGCTCTACCCCCAGAGCCCGGCGCGGATGATGGGGCGCATGACGCTGGCCTACGGCACGGCGCAGATCGTCGCCCCGGCGCTCACCGGGATGCTCGCCGAGGGTACCGGCCACTATGACACCGGCCTGTGGCTGGCCGGCGGCTTCGTGGCCCTGGGGGCGCTGCTGTTGATCTGGCTGCGTGCGGTGGATCAGACCGCCCAGCGGCTGGATGCCGAGGCGCGGGGAGGCGTGGCCTGACACCTGATGAATCAACCTGTTACCAAGGGTTACCGGAAAATGTTGAACGCGAGCGGGTGAGCGTCGTCACAGAGGGCACATGCATACAACGCCCCCCCTCTGGGGTGATTCTCTGGAGGTATCAATGAAACGGATGACAGCCCTTTTCTCTGCCGCCCTGCTCAGCGCCGGCCTGATGTCGGCCACCGCCCACGCCCAGCAGGACCCGGCCGCTGCCCCCGAGCAGCCCCAGGCCGCGGCCCCGGCGATGGACTTCACCGATGAGCAGCTTGAGCAGTTCGCGGAGGTCTCCCAGGAAATCGTCGTGATCTCTCAGGAGTACACCGAGCGCCTGCAGGCCGCCGAGGACGAAGCCGCCCAGCAGGAAGTGCAGATGGAGGCCAACGACAAGATGGTCGAAGCGGTCGAGGAGGGTGGTCTCGACGTGGATACCTTCAACGCCATCGGCATGGCGGTTCAGCAGGACCCCGAGCTGATGCAGCGCGTTCAGGAGAAGGTCGAGTCGTAAGGCTCGCGGGCCGGGCCCAGGCCCGGTCCCGGTGTATGGTGTTCCCCGACGCGGCCGGCCCAGGTTCCCCCCGCCCCCTCGGCATGTCCGGCCGGACCGCGTCCTTCGCCCCCGCACCTTGCGGGGGCTTTTTGTGGGTGGTGGGCAGGTTTTGCAGGGGTGTTATAGTAATTACCAACACGGCCCCGATCGGCGGATCCGCTCTGCGGTGATGCTGCTGAGGGGTTTTTTGATTCCGGGCTGCCAGGGACCGCGCCATGATCGATCGTGAGGGAGTCGAGCAAGGACCAGATCAGGTCATCGATATTGCGAGCTGGGACATCCATCAGGAATACGAGGTCTTCCCGGTTGGCGCTCGGGACAAGTCGCTGCTGGTCTGCCCGAATCCGGCTCCGTTCGACTTCTGTTTGCCGGGCCATAACTACCTGTTCAAGGAAGCCATCAAGAGTGCCAACGACCCTGGCAAGCCACGTCACCCCGATCAGTACTGGGCCGAGCTGATCGCCTTTCGCATCGGACGCCTGATGGGGCTGACCCTGCCGCCGGTGTTCGTAGCGATCGATTCGGAGCGTAATGAGCCCGGCACTCTGAACGAGTGGTTCATGGGCTACCCCGGCAGTGGAGATGAGCGCTATTTCCCCGGAGGCGACTACATGCAGCGCCGTATTCCGGGCTATGACCGTGAAAAGGGGAAGCAGCACAACCTGGCTACCATCATCGAGATCAGCCGCATTCTTGAGCGTGGCAAGTGGCTGACCCATGACTGGCGGCGCTACTGGGGGCTGTGTCTCTGTTTCGATGCGCTGATCGGTAACACCGACCGCCATCAGGAAAACTGGGGGCTGATCTGGAGCGAGGAAGGGCCTTTGGCACGGTTCGCGCCCTACTTCGACAACGGCACCAGCCTGGGGCATGAGTTGTTACCGGAGAAGATGCAGCGCATGATGCGCGACCCGAACGAGCTCGCGGGATACCTGCGAAGGGGTCAGCATCAGATGCGCTGGGCCAGGGACGACAGTCGGCGCCTACCATTGATCGAAGGAGTCGTCGCGTACTGTCGGCACTTTCCCCATATCCGACCGATACTGATAGAACGGCTGCAAAGATGGTGCGAAGATGACTTGGAGGCCATGCTGTACCGCCTCACGCAATTTGACCTTCCGCACCCGCTTACAGCTCAACGTGCTGAATTTATTGCCTTCCTGACGCTGACAAGGAGAGCGCGCCTGTTAGAGGCGCTGGAGAACTGACATGACCCGCTTTATCGAACATCTGGTGGAACCACAGCGGCTGCTGCTCTTCTGGCAGGCCCGCGAGAGCAAGAAGCGCTCTCGCTATCGCGTGGGCCAGTTGGTGACGAAGGGCGGTCAGGTAGTGCTTCAATATGACCACGGCCCCGAGATGACAGAGGCGAAGCAAATGGGCTTCGAAGGCTATCCCGCCTTCCCGCTGAAGCAGGTGGAGCACAGCCACCAGGTGATGGAGGCCTTCAAGCGGCGCCTGCCGCCGCGAAGCCGAGGCGATTTCAGTCGCTATCTGGAGCTGCGTGCCATCCCTGCCGATGCCGAGATCAGCGACTTCGCCCTGTTGGGGTACAGCGGTGCCAAGCTACCCAACGATGGTTTCGAGCTGGTGCATCCCTTTGATGATCCGCCTGAAGCCTTCGAGGTGCTGGTGGAGGTGGCTGGGTTCCGCCATGAAGCCGAACTCGACGCCTCAGAGCTGAGCCAGGGCGACCCCGTGCAGTTCGTGCCGGAACCTGAAAACCAGATTGACGCACACGCCATCAGGATGGAGAGCGCCGGACGAAAGCTCGGTTATGTTCCGCGGGGGCACCTGGACATGCTTCACCGCATGCTGGGCCGGGGTGCTGCCCTCGACGGCGAGGTATTTCGCATCAATGGCAGCCCAGAGCGCCCTCTGGTCTATGTACTGACCCGGATCCGACTGGATGACCGACCGGCAATGCCGGCCAATGTGTTCCGGATGCAGGCTTGAGCCTGATGCGCTGAGCGCCGTACACATGCGTCAACATGGCCCCCGCCTCTTGGCTCTCACGAGCTTACGCGGGGGTTCTTACTTGCTCTGTCCTCCCGGGATGGCTCAGGTGGGCCATCAGTTCACCGCCTGTTCCACCACTGCCTCGGCGAGGTGAGTGCGGGTCGCGCCGGCCTCGGCCAGGCGGTTCTTGAGCTGATCGCAGAGGGCCATTAGCTCGTCGACCTTGTCGACGATGCGCTGCTGCTCGTCTAGCGGAGGAACTGGAACGATACAGCTTCTTAGCTGAGTTTTGTTGATGGAGGCAAGATTGGTTGTCTGCTTGCTCGAATTGGCGAAATACTCTCTGGCAATTCCAGAGTTAAGATATTTTTCGATCCAATGCTCGTTCTGCTCTCCAAGGATGAGGCGGGCACGAAAGACATGATTTTGGTGAGTCATAGGTTTGATGTCAGCATTCCATATTGCTGTTCTTCCCACCTTGTCCCAGTCGCCACCTTCAGTGATCAAGAGATCTCTTTTCTCGACTGTGTATTTCTCAACCTCATCGCATGCCATTTCAATTTCCTTGACCTCGCTTAGGTCAAGCGCACCTCTCTGGACATTGGCCACCCTTAGGTAAGGCACCCAAACAGCTTTCTTTCCGGAGAGCTTCTTGCCTTTGGCAATGCCGCTTATAATGTTGGTGATGTCATCCATGCGAGACATAGCCCACCCAGTTGGAATCTCAAAGGGATATTCATCATGAGCTATTTCCGGTAACGGCTTCTGCTTTCTAATCTTCCCTTCCTTGACCAGCCGGACCTTCTCCTCGGCGATACGTTCCAGCAGCACGCTGGCGGGCTCATCGTTGGGGTCCTGCTCCACCAGCCGCCCCATCACCGCCAGCTGGAGGATGGCCTGCTTGAGCTTGTCGATGCTGGCTTCGGTGGTGAAGAGGGTATCGAAATGCTCGGCGATGCGGGCCCAGCTCGCGGTCACTTCCGCGGCATCGGCGGAGCGGGTGAGGGCGTCGAGCAGGGTATCGACCAGCACCTCATGGGCTTCCAACTGGTCGCCGACCTGCTGCTCCAGCCGGTCGCAGAGGGCCATCAGCTCGTCGACTTTTTCGACGATGCGGTGTTGTTCCTCAAGGCTCGGTGTGGCAACGGGTATAGATGATAGTCGCGCTTGATTAAGCTTGGGAACGGTCATTCCGGTGATATACGGGTTTAAGTCGGCGGCAGTTAGGAAATACACCAAGTATTCATCGGTGATAGCCTCCCTTCTTGGCCTTAAAACATGGGCGTGATTGTTTACCCACGTCTTGCCTGAAATAGGAAAAGCTGTTCCTTCTCCCTTATCCCATTTGGCGCCGTCCTCACCGACTAGCACCAATGGTTCGTCAAATAGGTAGCCATCAACATAGTCTACGATGCCAGAGGCGCCATAATATGGATAGGGACCATCTTTGCGTGCCGATTTTGTTATGGGCTTACGCTGACTGTCGAGAACCTCGACTATTTCACCCAGCCTTGTCCATGCCCAGCCTTTCGGTTTTTTGAATGGCTGCTCATCTGGCGTAACCTCGCCTGACACTGTTTGGCGACCCCTTGTTTTGGGCGGCGTATAGTCATGTCGGAGATTGAGGAGTAAATCACTAAAAGAAATGTCCTCGGGGTCCTGCTCCACCAGCTTGCCGCGCACGGCGAGCTCCAGAATCAGCTCGCGCAGCTTCTTGATGCCGGTCAGCTCGATCTTTCCATTGTTGCCGCGGCCACCGCTGCGCTTCTGGGTGACGGCGCCGGTCCAGAGGTCGAGGTGGTCGGTAATCAGCTCGCGCGCGCTCATGCCTGTTCGCCCTCCTTGGCAGTGGCGTGGCTCAGCGCATCGCCGAGGATCTGCTTGAGCTGGTCGCGCAGTTCTTGGATCTCGGCCTGCTGTTGGGCGTATTGCGCCAGCAGTTCATCCGGGTCGTGGCTGGTCTGCTCGGCCTGGTGGGGGTTCTTGATATCCAGGTTGTAGTGGCGCGCCTTGATCTCCTCGATGCCGACCTTCCAGGCCTGCTCGGTCTCCTCCCGACTGGCGAAGCCGTCGCTTTCCTCGCCCCACCAGTCGATTTCGGTGGCGAACTCGGCGAAGCGCATCGGTCGGGTCTTGCTGTAGTTCTTGTAGCCCTCGGGGTAGGGGTGCTCGTAGTACCAGATCTGCTCGGTGGGCCGACCCTTGGTGAAGAACAGCAGGTTGGTCTTGATGCCGGTGTAGGGGTTGAACACGCCGTTGGGCAGGCGAACGATGGTGTGCAGGTTGCACTCGCTGAGCAGCTTCTCCTTGAGGCGGGTCTTCATGCCCTCGCCGAACAGGAAGCCGTCCGGCAGGACCACCGCGGCGCGGCCGCCCTCCTTCAACAGCTGGATGAACAGCGTCATGAACAGGTCGGCGGTCTCGCGGGTGCGGAAGGCCTGGGGGAAGTTGGTCTCGATGCCGTCCTCCTCCATGCCTCCGAAGGGCGGGTTGGCGACGATCACATCCACTCGCTCCTTGGGCCCCCAGCTGATCAGCGGGCGGGCCAGGGCGTTGTCGTGGCGGATCTGCTCCGGCACCTCGATGCCGTGGAGGATCAGGTTGGTGGTAGCCAGCAAGTGGGGCAGCGGCTTCTTCTCGATGCCACGGATGCTGGCCTGCAGGGTCTGCTCGTCCTCCGGGGTCTGCACGTAGCGGCTGCGCTTGTGCTCGATGGTGCAGGTGAGAAAGCCGCCGGTGCCGCAGGCCGGGTCCATGACGATCTCGTCGAGCTTGGGGTCTACCCGGTTGACCATGAACTCGGTCACCGCCCGCGGGGTGTAGAACTCCCCGGCGTTGCCGGCGCTCTGCAGGTCCTTGAGGATCTGCTCGTACATATCGCCGAGCTGGTGGCGGTCGGCCTGGGTGTTGAAGTCGATGCCATCCTGCAGCTTGTTGATGACCTGGCGCATCAGCTGGCCGGACTTCATGTAGTTGTAGGCGTCCTCGAAGACGTTGCGGATCACCACGGCGCGGGTGTCGTCGCCGCGGGGCTGCAGCTGCTGCAGGCCGGGGAAGAGCATGGTGTCGACGAACTCCTTGAGCTCGTCGCCGGTCATGCCCTCGGGGTCGGCGGCCCAGCGGCGCCAGCGCAGCGGCTCGGGGATCGGCGAGCGGTAGGCATCGTCGAACATCTCCCACTCCTGCTCCCGGTCATCGAAGATCTTCAGGAACAGCATCCAGACGAGCTGGCCGATGCGCTGGGCGTCGCCGTCGACGCCGACGTCCTTGCGCATGATGTCCTGGATGGACTTGATGGTGGTGCTGATGCTCATGGGGGTGTCGATTCCTTGCGATGCTGGGCAGATGCCGGTTCATCCACAGGCGGAAGCGCCGGCATCGGGGTGTGGATAACGCCTGGGGCATGCTGCGCAATGCCAACAGGATACCGGTCAGCCGCTGGAGTGGTAGAGGGCGTCTTCGAGTTCATGGACCGCGCGGGTATAGCCTGGCTTGCCGCCGAAGGCCTGGACCAGCTCCATGGGGGCACCGATCTCGCTGAAGGGGGCCAGGGTAAGCACCTTGGGGTCCTCGATGGGCGTGATGCCGGCGTCGGCGTACTTCTCCACCAGCGACTCCAGCACCTTTCGTGCCTGACCCTCGTAGCGGCCGAAGAGGTCGCGCTTCTTCACCTGCTCGGCGCGCTCCCGGCGGGTCAGCGGTGGGCGGTCGAAGGCGATATGGCAGATCACGTCGAAGGGGTCGGGCTCGTCGCCGAGCTTCTTGCCCAGCTCGGCGATCAGCTCCTCCCAGAAGATGCCCTGCTCGGCCAGCTCGTCGAGGATCGCCTGCTTGCGTTCGGCGTCGTGCCAGCGTCGCAGGAAGTCGTCGAGGGAGGCGAACTGCTCCTTCACCTTCTGGCGGGTGTAATCGCGCAGGCTCTCGGTGATCAGGTTGCCATTAGCATCGTGATACAGCACCCGCTCGGCCACCACGCTGACGGTGATGTCATCGACCACGTATTTCACCCGCTTGCCCTGGCCTTCATCGTCACCGAAGGCGGTCACCGGCGCGGCCGTGGCGTCGTCGTTCTGCCAGGTGGCGCCATCCTCCAGCTCGTAGCCGGCGAGACCCTCCTCGACGCCTTCCGCCGCCGCCTCGCTCTCTTCCTGCTCATCATCGGGTGTGACGGGGTCGCCGGCGCCGGGCTGGTAGACCTTCACCGGGTCGCCGTCGAAGTCGGGGTCGGCGAACAGCTCGGTGGCCTTCTTGAAGTCGAGGATGGTGAACCAGTGCTTGTGGTAGTCGTCGTTGATGCGGGTGCCGCGGCCGATGATCTGCTTGAACTCGGTCATCGACTGGATGCGCTGGTCGAGCACGATCAGCTTGCAGGTCTGGGCGTCGACGCCGGTGGTCATCAGCTTGCTGGTGGTGGCGATGACCGGGTAGCGCGCCTCGGGGTTGATGAAGTTGTCGAGCTCCGCCTTGCCCTCGGCCTCGTCGCCGGTGATGCGCATCACGTACTTGCGGTTCTCGGCCACTCGCTTCGGGTTGAGGTTGACCAGCGCCTGGCGCATGCGCTCGGCGTGGTCGATGTCCTCGCAGAAGACGATGGTCTTCTGGTAGGGGTCGCTGCCTTCTAGGAACTCGGTGATCTTGCGCGCCACCAGCTCGGTGCGCGGCTCCAGCACCAGCTGGCGGTCGAAGTCCTTCTGGTTGTAGATGCGGTCCTCGATCTCCTGGCCGAACTTGTCGCGCTGCCCCTTGCTTGGCCGCCAGCCCTGCAGGTCGCGGTCGATATCCACGCGGATGACCTTGTAGGGGGCGAGGAAGCCATCCTCGATGCCCTGCTTGAGCGAGTAGGTGTAGAGCGGCTCGCCGAAGTAGTCGATGTTGGAGACCTCTTTCGTCTCCTTGGGCGTGGCGGTCAGGCCGATATGGGTGGCGGATGCGAAGTAGTCGAGCACCCGGCGCCAGGCGGAATCCACCGCCGCGCTGCCCCGATGGCATTCGTCGATGACGATCAGGTCGAAGAAGTCCGGCGAAAACTGTCGGTAGATGTTCTGCTCCTCCTCGCTGCCGGTCACCGCCTGGTAGAGCGACAGGTAGATCTCGTAGGAGGGGTCCACCGTGCGGTTGGTGACCTTGGTCATCGCCTGGCCGAAGGGCTTGAAGTCGTTGTTCTTGGTCTGGTCGACCAGGATGTTGCGGTCGGCGAGGAAGAGGATGCGTTTCTTCTGCTTGGCCTTCCACAGCCGCCAGATGATCTGGAAGGCGGTGAAGGTCTTGCCGGTGCCAGTGGCCATCACCAGCAGTATGCGGTCTTGGCCGCGGGCTACCGCCTCCACGGCGCGGTTGATGGCGATGCGCTGGTAGTAGCGCGGGCTGCGGCCGCTGCCGTCGTCGTAGTAGGGCTGCTCCACCACGGAGCGCTCGGCGGGCCCCAGGCCCCGGTAGCGGCAGTAGCGTTCCCAGAGCATCTCCGGGGAGGGGAAGTCGTCCAGGCCGAGCACGGTTTCGGTCTGGCTGCCGAGACCGGTGCGGTCGTGGAACAGGAAGCCGTCGCCGTTGCTGGTAAACACGAAGGGCACGTCCAGGGCGTCGCTGTAGGCGAGTGCCTGCTGCATGCCGTCGCCGAGGCCGTGCTTGTTGTCCTTGGCTTCGATCACCGCGATGGGCTGGTTCTTGTGGTAGCTGAGCAGGTAGTCGGCGCGGCGGCGCTTGCCGCGAATATGCAGCCGCCCGCGCACGATGATGCGCCCGGCGGTGAAGGAGACCTCCTCGCGCACCTGGGTCTGGATATCCCAGCCGGCGTGCGCCAGCGCCGGGGTGATGAACTTGGTGCAGATGTCCCGTTCGCTGAGGGCCTTCTTGTCCATGGCAGCATCCTGCTTGTCGATGGCGGGGCGGGCATTGGTTACCCAAGCTTACGTTACCCGAGCAGGCTAAGCATCCTGTGGACCCGGCGGCATCACCACCCACTCGGGCTCCTTGAATTCGCCGATCACGCGGATCTCGCAGAAGGGGGCGGCGCTCTTGATGATCTCCTTCACCCTTGGCGCCGGCTGGGCCTCCATGGCGTCACGGCTTTGCTTGCTGTCCCAGTGGGCGATGGCGATAAGGGTGGCGGGGTCGTCGATCTTGCGGTGCAGCTCGGTGCCCCGTGCACCCGGCGCCTGCTGGATCAGCTCGCTGGCGCGTACCCAGGCGTCGGCGTAGTCCTCGGCGGTGTAGCCGTCGCGGATATGCACTTCGAAGATGTACTTCATGGCTTTCTCCTGTCGGCAGTGAATCGGGCGTCACGTCGCGAGGGCGACGATCTCCCACATTGATTCCCTGTGTGGACAGGGTGTTGGCGCTATGACACCCACCTGCATCAATAAAACTTTAGTTTAGTGCTGGTACCTTGGCCGTGTCGCTTCGGTTGAGGACCAGTGTCCTGCGAGGCCATCGACCTGGCGACTCCTTTCAATGTTCACAGGGAAATCGCTCATGTCCCAAACTCACGAAGGCGCCTCGGATCTGCGGCTGGTTCCCGCGCTGGTGGCTATCGTGGTCGGCCTGGGGGTGTGGCTGTTGCCCCAGCCTGCCGAAGTCTCCGATCAGGGATGGCTGATGCTGGCCATGTTCATCGGTACGATTGCCGCCATTATCGGCAAGGCGATGCCGATTGGTGCGCTCTCGATCGTCGCCATCGCGATGGTCGCGGCGTCGGGCGTCACCAGCGACCAGCCGGGCACGGCGATCCGCGATGCGCTGGGCAGCTTCACCAGCCCGCTGATCTGGCTGATTGCCGTGGCCATCGTGATATCCCGCAGCCTGATCAAGACCGGCCTGGGCTCGCGTATCGGCTACTATTTCATCTCGGTATTCGGCAAGCGTACGCTCGGTATCGGCTATGCCCTGGCGCTCTCCGAGCTGACGATCGCCCCGGTCACACCCAGCAACACGGCGCGCGGGGGCGGCATCATGCACCCCATCATGAGTCGATCGCCCATAGCTTCGGTTCAACCCCCGAGAACGGGAATACCGGCAAGATCGGCAAGTACCTGGCACTGGTCAACTACCACAGCAACCCCATTACCTCGGCGATGTTCGTGACCGCCACGGCCCCCAACCCGCTGACCGTCAAGCTGATTGCCGAAGCCACCGGTGCCGCGATTACGCTGAGCTGGACCACCTGGGCGCTGGCCATGCTGTTGCCGGGCCTGGCGGCGATCGCACTGATGCCGCTGGTGCTCTACCTGCTCTATCCCCCCGAGATCAAGAAGACCGAAGACGCGGCGAGCTTCGCCCGCCAGCAGCTCTCCGACCTAGGCCGCATGCAGCGAGACGAGAAGATCACCCTGGGTGTGTTCGTGATGCTGCTGCTGCTGTGGGCAGGGGTGCCGGCCTGGCTGCTGGGTGATGCCTTTGCGTTGCATTCGGCCACGGCCGCGCTGATCGGCCTCGCCGTTCTGCTGCTGACCGGGGTGCTGACCTGGAAGGACGTGCTGAGCGAAAAGAGTGCCTGGGACACCCTGGTGTGGTTCGGTGCCCTGGTGATGATGGCCTCGCAGCTTAATCAGCTTGGTGTGGTGGCCTGGTTCTCCTCCACCATCGAGGGCCTGATTACCCAGACCGGCGTGGGCTGGCTTGGCGCGAGCTCCTTGCTGATCCTGGTATTCCTCTACTCTCACTACTTCTTCGCCAGTACCACGGCGCATATCACGGCGATGATGGGAGCCTTTCTGGCCGTGGGCCTGGCCATGGGAGCGCCGGCGATGCCGTTCGTGCTGAGCATGGCGGCGGCCTCCTCGATCATGATGACCCTGACCCACTACGCCACGGGCACCTCCCCGGTCATCTTCGGTTCGGGCTATGTGCCGCTCGGTGAGTGGTGGCGCGCCGGCTTCATCATGAGCGTGGTCAACCTGCTGGTCTGGGTCGTGGTGGGCGGTCTATGGTGGAAGCTGCTCGGCTACTGGTAAGGATGTTCCATGATGTCGCAGGTTCCCCTGCTGATCGCCATCGCCGCCCTGGCCGGGGCGGCATTTTCCGGTTACGGCGTATGGCAGCGCCGCGCGGTCAACGCCTGGCCCCGGGCCATGGCCGAGGTGGTGGCCACCGAGGTCATCGAGCACCGTCAGCACTCTCAGCGGCGTGAGCACTTCGAGCAGCAGGCGCGCTTCCTGCCGCGGGTGGAAGTGCGCTTCGAGGTGGCGGGCCAGGCAATCGTCACCGACAACCGCCGCTTCGATGCGCCGCCTTCCTTCACGGAGCGTGAGGCGGCGGAGGCCTGGTTGCGAGACTACCCCACCGGCAAGACGCTGGAGGTTCGCTACGACCCCGACGACCCGAAACTCGCCCAGTTCGGCCCGTCGCGCATCCCCTCCCGGCGCATCGGACTGGCATTGTTCCTGCTGGCGGTGGCGGGGTTTGCCCTGTTCATCTACCTGCAGTGACTCCCGCCATGTAAAAGCGCCGCGGTTCCCGGGAGCCGCGGCGCTTTGCGTGGTAGTCAGGCCTGCGTATCAAGCGCGCTGGGGTTCCAGTGCTTGGGTATGCAGGGCATTGCCGGCTGCGTCCATCAGGGTCACGGTGAGGATCTCGCTCTCGCCATCGAGATCCACCTGGCCGAAGAACTGGTAGCCGTCGGAGGGCGGCAGGTTGGACTGCCCCTCCGGCGGCGCCTTCTGGTAGACCACTTCGGGGCCGAAGGTGCCGTCCAGCTCGCCGGGGCCAAAGGTGCCGGCGTGCAGGGGGCCGCTGACGAACTCCCAGAAGGGGTCGAAGTCCTTGAAGCTGGCGCGCTCCGGCGAGTAGTGGTGAGCGGCGGTGTAGTGCACGTCGGCGGTGAGCCAGACCACGTTGTGGATGGCTTCGTCGCGGATCGCCCGGAGCAGCTCGGCGATCTCCAGCTCCCGGCCCAGGGGCTCGCCGTGGTGATCGTTGGCGATGGCTTCGAAGTTGTCGCCGTCGCGTACGATCAGGCCGATGGGCATGTCCGAGGCGATGATCTTCCAGGTCGCCCGGGAGCTGCGCAGGCCGTCGAGCAGCCAGCGCAGTTGGTCCTGGCCGAGGAAGGTGGCCTCGTCGCCGCTGGCTTGCCGGTTGCGGCTGTTGGCTGCGCGGTAGGAGCGCATGTCGAGCATGAAGATCTCCAGGCTGGGACCATAGGCGAAGCGTCGGTAGATCCGCCCGGGGGCCTCGGGGCGCTGGCGCAGCGGCATGTATTCGAGAAAGGCGCGGCGGGCGCGGGCGGCGAGCAGCGAGACGTTCTTCTCGGTGTAGCGATCGTCGTCGAGGAGCTGGCCGGGGTACCAGTTGTTGACGGTTTCATGGTCGTCCCACTGGGCGAGCATGGGCACGGCGGCATTGAAGCGGCGCAGGTTGGCGTCGATCAGGTTGTAGGCGTACTGGCCGCGGAATTCGTCCAGACTCTCGGCCACCTTGATCTTGGCGGGTGTCACCCGGTTGCGCCACAGCCCGCCATCGGGCAGTTCCACGCTCTCCTGCAGGGGGCCGTCGGCATAGACGGTGTCGCCGGAATGAATGAAGAAGTCCGGTTGCTGGCTCAGCATGGTGGCGTAGGTGGTCATGCCGCCTCGCGATTCGTCGATTCCCCAGCCTTGGCCGGCGGTGTCGCCCGACCAGACGAAGCGCACGTTGCGGCGGCTCGCTGGGGGCATGCGCAGTTGGCCGACGACGGGCTCGCTGACGCCACGGCGGTCGTCCAGCGCCTCGAAGCGAATGCGATAGTGCACGGTATCCAGGCCGGAGAGCCCGGTGGCGTCGAGCTTGGTGGTCAGGCCGGTATCCGGCAGGGCCTCGGGGCCGAGCAACTGGCGGGCGCCACGGAACTCGGGGTTGTCGGCGATCTCGACCCGCATGCGTGCCGGGCGATCGACCTGGGCCCAGAGCATGGCGCGGTCGTGCAGCATGTCGCCGCTCATCACACCGTAGGGCAGCATCGGGCGGCGGCCCTGGGCCAGCACGATGGAAGGGGCGGCCAGGCAGGCGCCGAGGGCGGCACCCCCCTTGAGGCCGAGCTTGAGGGTGTCGCGACGAGTGAAGCGCATGAGAACCTCCGAAAGGGGTGAGTACAGCTACTGCATCATCATGTGTCGTGATGACAGCCCCTTGTCGGCGCGATGACATGCCTGTTTCCTTGTTAAGCCATTGATGATTCTGCGCGAAGCCGGCAGCATGGCGGCCTTTTGCGTGGAGGATTCATGCGCCGCTATCTACTGGCCGGGCTGCTGGCTCTCGCTCCCCTGGTGGCCCAGGGCGATATCGTCGTGGGCAGCTGGAACATCAAGCACCTGGGTTGGAACAACGACAAGGCGGTGGGGCAGGTGGCTCATGTGGCCGACCACTTCGACCTGCTGGCCATCCAGAAGCTGATGGACCCAGCGGCCCTCGAGGCGCTGGAGCGAGAGCTGGAGGCGCTCTCCAGCGAGGCGTGGTCCTCCATGGCCAGCCATGCCCTGGGGCGCAGCTCCTACGAGGAGCACTACGGCTTCCTGTGGCGCGAGAGCGAGGTGGCCTACGAGGATGGCGCGGTGGTGTTCATCGACCATGGCGACGTCTTCTCGCGCGAGCCCTACTCGGCGCGCTTCCGCGATGTGGAGAACGATACGCTCTTCACCGCGGCCACGGTACATGTGGTGTATGGCGATAGCGTTGGCGACCGCCTGCCGGAGATTGCGGCACTGGCCGACTACTGGCAGTGGCTCGGCGAGGTGCATGCCGATACCCCGCGCCTGCTGATGGGCGACTTCAACCTGGCACCGGACCATGCCGGCTGGGCGCCCCTGCGCGAGCGGGGCGCGGTGCCGGCGGTGACCGAGGGTGCCTCTACCTTGGCGACCACGGCGGGCCGCTATGCCAACCTCTACGACAACCTGTGGTACGACGCCGAGCGTCTCGCGCCGGATGAGCAGGGTGTGTTGCGCTTCCCCGAACTGCTGCCGATGGCCCACCAGGAGGCCCGCGCGCGCATCTCGGACCATGTGCCGGTGTATGTGGCGCTGAACGGGGCGACGCTGGAGCGCCAGGCTGCCGATGGGGGTGAGCTGATGGCCAGCCGGGGTGGTCCGGGTTGCATCGACCTCAACGCCAGCGGCGCCGACCGCCTGGCCGAGCTGCCCCATGTGGGGCCGGCACGCGCCGAGGCCATCATCTCGGGCCGGCCGTGGCGGGCACCGGGCGAGCTGACGCGCATCTCCGGCATCGGCGAGGGGCGTCTGGAAGCGATCCGCGGCAGCGGCCTGCTGTGTGGTGGCGAACAAGGTTGACCTGTATGGGGTTTTGCTTCAGAACAGGCTGATATCTCGGCCCGGTGGCGTGATGGCTGCCGGGACGTTCTGTCTGATCAGCAAGGAGTCTTGAGCGATGCCCCTTTCCCCTTTCGAGCGGACCCTGGCCGCCCTGGATGCGCTCCACGCGGAGGACCCGCGTCGCGTCGAGGTGGCGGGCGAATCCGTACCCCGGGAGCTGTGGCACGCCGGGCGCATGAGCGCCTGGCTGGAGCGGCTGCATGATCGCCCCGACGAGCTGATGCGCCTGGCGGTGCGCGGTCAGCACCTGCAGCGCTGGCAGGTGCCGCGCAGCGACTATCCGGAAGGGCGGGTGGGCTACCTGACCTGGCGCCGCGACCAGGGGCAGCGGGCCGGCGAGACCACCGCCGGGCTGATGCGCGAGGCGGGCTTCGACGACGCGGCGGCCGAGGCGGTGCAGCGGATGATCCGCAAGCAGGGCCTGGGGCGCGACCCAGGGGCCCAGGCGGTGGAGGACTGCGCCTGCCTGGTGTTCCTGGAGAACTACTTCGGCGATTTCGCGAAGCAGATCGACCACGACCACCTGATCCGCATCGTGCAGATGACCTGGAAGAAGATGTCGCCGAAGGCCCATGAGCTGGCGCTGGGCCTGCCCATGAGCGACGAGGCGCGGGCCCTGGTGGAGGAGGCGCTGGCGGGGTAAGGGTCCGGTCGGATCTAGTTCAGCAGCCGGGCGCTGTACCAGGCGATCATGCGTTCCTCGTCGGTGGGGATCACCCAGGCGCTGACGCGGCTGTCGGCGCGGCTGATGCGGAGGGCGTCGCGGCGGTTGGCGTCTGGGTCGAGGGCCAGGCCCAGCCACTCGCAGCCCCGGCAGATGGCCTCGCGCACCGGGGCGGCACGCTCGCCGATGCCGGCGGTGAAGACCAGCTGGTCGAGCCCGCCCAGGGCGGCCGCCAGGCTGCCGATCTCGCGCACGGCGCGGTAGGCGTAGAGCGCCACTGCTTCGCGGGCCTCCTCCGCAGGGCTTGCGAGCAGCTCTCGCATGTCGCCGCTGATGCCGGAAACGCCGAGCAGGCCGGAGCGCTTGTAGAGCAGCTCGGTGACCTCGTCGGCGCTCATTCCCTCCTGCTGGATCAGGTGCAGCACCAGCCCCGGGTCGAGGCTGCCGCTGCGGGTGCCCATGGGCATTCCCTCGATGGCGGTGAAGCCCATGGTGGAGGCCACGCTTATGCCGTTGCGGATGGCGCAGAGGCTGGCGCCGTTGCCCAGGTGGGCGACGATCACCCGCTCGCGGGGGGCATCGCCCAGGCAGGCCGGCAGCACCTGGTTGATGTAGTCGTAGGAGAGGCCGTGGAAGCCGTAGCGGATCATCCCGCGCGCGGTCATCTCCCGGGGTAGGGCGAACCAGCGGGCGACCTCGGGCTGGTCGGCGTGAAAGGCGGTGTCGAAGCAGGCCACCTGGGGCAGCTCAGGGTGGCGCTCGGCCAGCGCCGCCACCGGGGCGAGGCAGAAGGGCTGGTGCAGCGGTGCCAGCGATTCGAAGGCCTTGAGCGCGTCGGTGATCTCGGGGGTGAGGCGCACCGGGCGGTGGTAGTCGCGGCCGCCGTGCACCACGCGGTGTCCCACCGCGGCGAGTGCCAGGTCGGGGCTCTCGTCGAGCCAGCTCAGCAGGCGTGCTGTGGCACCCGGCAGGTCGAGGCTCGGGGGCAGCTCGCCCATCTCCACCGCCACCGGGCGGCCCTCGCCATCCGCCAGCGTGAAGCCGGGGGCGCCGCCGTTGAGCCCGGTGAACTTGCCGCGATAACGGGGTGTCAGGGCGTCGAGGGAAGCGGCGCCCGCCAGCGGGTAGAGGGCAAACTTCAGGTTCATCGCATTTTGCCGGGAAACGCGGCACGGATCTTCAGGAAGAAGTACTCCGTGTCGCGGTACCCGTAAGCCATCCGCTTCATGACCTTGA
>NZ_QGTM01000009.1 GCF_003182195.1 Halomonas sp. A11-A | reverse complement strand
CTGCCGCCCACCACCACGCGGGTGTGGACCTCGCGCCCCTCGACGGCGGTGACGTCGAGCACCACCCGGCCGTCGTCGAGCAGCAGGCGGTCGCCCGGGGCGACGTCGTCGATCAGCTGGCGGTAGTCGCAGCCGACCCGGGTGGCATCGCCGGCGTTGCCGTCGAGGGCCATGTCGAGCACGAAGGGGGCGCCCTCGGCGAGCTCGACGGCACCCTCGGCGAAGCGGGCGATGCGGATCTTGGGCCCCTGCAGGTCGCCGAGGGCGGCCACACTGCGGCCCAGGCGGTCGGCGATCTCGCGGACTCGCTCCAGGCGGCGGCGATGATCGTCGGCCGAGCCGTGGGAGAAGTTGAGGCGCACCACGTCGACGCCGGCGGCGATCATCGCCTCGAGCACGCCCTCGCGGTCGCTGGCCGGGCCCAGGGTGGCGACGATCTTGGTGCGGCGGATGGGGGCATGGATGGGGGCGTGGGGGGGAAGCGTCATGGTGTCCTCGGCAAGACCAGAATGGCACGAAAATCGTTGACATTGGTGCGCGTCGGCCCGGTCACGATCAGCCGGTCGAGCGCCTGGAAGAAAGTATACGCGTCATTGCGTGACAGGTAATCGCGCGCCTCGAGACGCAGCGCCTCGGCCCGGTGCCAGTCGTCGGGGCCGAACAGGGCACTGGCATTCAAACTGGCGCATTTGCCGCTCTTGCTGGCCGTCTAACATCAGTTCGTACTTGTAGGCTTGGAGGCGTTGCATGGCGATCCGGCCGCTGTAACTATATACAGCACTGTAGGACGCCTGCGGCGCCCGCGCTATCCTTCCCCGCCCTGAACGGCGGGGCTTGTCGCGCACTGGGTCAACCACTTGGTAATAGATTTCAGGCCAGATACGTGGCGATCAGAGGGTGATGCGCAGCGCCAATGGATGCTCGTCGCAGTTGCTCCCCTCGCCGCCGCGATCGACGACGAGAAACTCCCCTTCCCGCTCCAGCACCGACTGGATGGCGTGCCAGGTGCCGGCGCGGTAGTTGACCCCCTGGCGGCCGTCGGTGACGAAGGCGCGCACCTCGGCGGGATCGATGGTCTCGCCCGGCGGCGCCACGACCACCATGAACCTCTCCTCGTGCAGCGGCATAAAGGCCTGGCTGCCCAGCGGGTGGCGCTCCAGGAAATCGAGTTCCAGGGGGAGCGTCACCGGCTGGCTGACGAAGATGCTGATCAGCGTCCGCGCGCCCTCCCCCAGGGTCTCGACCCGCGCCAGATCGTGATAGCGCCGGGTGCGCCCGGCATTGATCGGAAACCAGTCCGCCGTGCGCGTATCGATGACGTCGCCGAAGGGGGCGAAGGCCTCGACCGTCAGCGGCTCGGCTTTCAATTCGAGCATGTTGTGCCCTCATTTTTAACTCGTCAGTCCGCCGGATCAGCCTCGAGCCCCGCCAACGTAGCTCGCGAGTCTCGGGCAGATGCCTGAATGCTCAGCGGCCACCCAGGCGCAGCTTGGGGTGGCGGTTGACGTCCTTGTAGAGCAGGTAGCGGAACGGCCCCGGGCCGCCGGCGTAGCAGGCCTGCGGGCAGAAGGCGCGCAGCCACATGAAGTCGCCCGCCTCTACCTCGACCCAGTCCTGGTTGAGATGGTAGACCGCCTTGCCCTCCAGCACGTAGAGGCCGTGCTCCATGACGTGGGTCTCGTCGAAGGGGATCACCGCCCCGGGCTGGAAGGTGACGATGTTAACGTGCATGTCGTGACGCACGTCACTCGGGTCGACGAAGCGGGTGGTGGCCCAGCGCCCCTCGGTGCCCGGCATGGGGTTGGGGTCGAGGTCGTTCTCGTTGGTGACGAAGGCCTCCGGCACCTCGATGCCCTCGACGCGCTCATAAGCCTTGCGCACCCAGTGGAAGCGCACCGGCGCCTCGGCTTCGTTTCTGACCTGCCAGTCGCTGCCCGGCGGGATGAAGGCGTAGCCGCCCGGCCCCATGGCGTGGCGCTCGCCGGCGAGTGTCAGGGTCATCTCGCCCTCCACCACGAAGAGCACCCCTTCGGCCTCGGGGTCGAGCTCGGGGCGCTCGCTGCCGCCGCCGGGGGCGACCTCCATGATGTACTGGGAGAAGGTCTCGGCGAAACCGGAGAGCGGGCGCGCCAGCACCCACAGCCGGGTGTCCTCCCAGAACGGCAGGTTGCTGGTGACGATATCGCCGAAGACGCCCTTGGGGATCACCGCATAGGCCTCGGTGAACACCGCTCGGTCGGAGAGCAGCTGGGTCTGGGGCGGATGACCGCCGGTGGGCGCATAGTAGGTACGTGGTTTCATGGGGTGTCCTGAAAGACTCTGGGCCTAAGCCCGGGTTTGTACGAGCGCCCCGCAAGAACCGGGGCGAGAGGCGCCGGGGATAGCTCTGAAGGGGGTCCTATGCCAGGGGTGAGAAGCACTGCTTCGAACGGGCTGGCCATGGATGGCCAGCGCTGGCCCTGCAAGCGGAGCAGGATGCGAGAGCGAAGCAGGGCATCGGTAGCGCCCTGGGAGGGTTCACAGCGCCCCCGAACAGAGCTGTCGCCGGATCAGCCTCAAGCAGTTCAGCGCAGAATGAGCTCAGCGCGTCGGTGCCGGATGGTGCTCCGCCCAGTGCCGCGCGATGTCCACCCGGCGCGCCACCCAGACCCGGTCGTGGGCCTCGATATGGTCGAGGAAGCGCTGCAGGGCGCGGAAGCGGCCCGGGCGCCCCAGCAGGCGGCAGTGCATGCCGATGGAGAGCATCTTGGGCGACTCCTCCCCCTCTGCATAGAGCACGTCGAAGGCGTCGCGCAGGTAGGTGAAGAAGTGGTCGGCGGTATTGAAACCCTGGGGCGCGGCGAAGCGCATATCGTTGCTGTCCAGGGTGTAGGGCACGATCAGGTGGTCGTGCTCGACCCCCTGGCTGTCGCGCTCGCGGGTCCAGAACGGCAGGTCGTCGCCGTAGTAGTCGCTATCGTAGAGGAAGCCGCCCTCGTCGAGTACCAGCCGGCGGGTGTTGGGGCTGTCACGGCCGGTATACCAGCCCAGCGGTTTCTCGCCGTAGAGCCGCTGGAAGATCGCCATCGCCTTCTGCAGATGCTCGCGCTCGACGTGCTCGGGCACCTCCTGGTAGTGGATCCAGCGATAGCCGTGGCAGGCGACCTCGTGGCCCAGCTCCTTGAAAGCGTGGGCCACCTCGGGGTGACGCTCCAGCGCCATGGCCACCCCAAAGACGGTAAGCGGCAGGCCGCGGCGCTCGAACTCGCGCAGGATCCGCCATACCCCCGCCCGGGAGCCGTACTCGTAGATCGACTCCATGCTCAGGTGGCGGTCCGGATAGGCCGCCGCCCCGATGATCTCGGAGAGAAACTGCTCGGAGCCTTCGTCCCCATGGAGCACGCAGTTCTCGCCACCCTCCTCGTAGTTGAGCACGAACTGCACGGCGATCTTCGCCCGGCCCGGCCAGTTGGCGTGGGGTGGCGTGCGGCCGTAGCCGATCAGGTCGCGGGGGTAGTCGGATGTGGGAACGTGCGTCATGGCGAAGCTTCCTGGTTGTTATCGGCCGTCGCGACGGCCCGAGAGCCGGAACGTGAACGAACGGGTTTATGTATACAAAGACAAGATATGCTGTGTCCATTTTATCTGCAAGCCCTCGTGCAGGGCAAAAACTGTATACAGTTGCACGTAGTAAAAGCCGACATTTTGGCCCGAAACGCCCGGCATAGACCAAGGTCTATTGCTAACTATCTTCTCGCCCCCCTCGCAAAATCACCAACTAACTGATAGTAAGTATCCCCCGGCAAAGCCGGGGGCTTTATATTGTTAGCCCCTCAAAGGGGCAAGAATCTGAGCCGCCTGAAGGCGGCTGCCTCACATTCCAAACTTGAGCTGATCATAATGCTCATCCGCCTTTTCCTGATTCCGGATATAGGCCCTTACCATTCCTTCATCAAGCCCTACTGTCGAGACGAAATAACCTCTCGCCCAGAAGCTTTCACCAGAGAAATTTCGCGATCTGCCCATGAAGTTTCTGGCTATAGATATCGCACTCTTCCCTTTGATGTAGCCAACCACATGTGACACCGAGTGCTTCGGAGGGATGCTGATACACATGTGAACGTGATCACGCATCAGGTGCCCCTCTACGATCTGGCACTCCTTCTGTCTTGCCAGCTCATGGAACACCTCACCAAGGTGTTTTCGGATACCACCAAAGATCACCTTCTTTCGCTTTTTGGGGATGAACACGACATGATACCTGCAGTTCCATGTTGTGTGAGCAAGACTCTGGTACTCTCTCATTGGGAACTTCCTATCTCTTGGCCGAGATTGGAGGTTCCCTTTGACCGCATCACACGGTCAAACCTCGGGTAGTCCCCCGGCAAAGCCGGGGGATTACCTTATTTATTTAATGGGATATATCGACCAGCGCCGCCCTGACAGCCGAGGGTTGCAGCTTGAACAAAAGAAAACTATTTTGTGTACAAAGACATTATTAGCCGTTCACAAGACAGGGCCCTTGCCATGCATATCCGCGTCATCAACCCCAATACCACCGCCGGCATGACGGCGACGATCGGCGACGCCGCCCGCCGCATCGCCGCGCCCGGCACCCGGGTCACCGCCACCCAGCCCGCCAGCGGGCCGGTCTCCATCGAGAGCCACTTCGACGAGGCGATCAGCGCCGTGGGCGTGCTGGACGAGGTGCTGGCGGGCGAGCAGGCGGAGGTCGACGCCTACGTGATCGCCTGTTTCGGGGACCCGGGGCTGCTGGCCGCACGGGAGCTCACGCGCGCCCCGGTGATCGGCATCGCCGAGGCGGCCTTCCACATGGCCACCCTGGTCAGCACCCGCTTCTCCATCGTCACCACCCTGGGCCGCACCGGCATCATCGCCGAGCACCTGCTGGAGCAGTACGGCTTCCGCCACCACTGCCGCCGGGTGCGCGCCGCGGAGATCCCGGTGCTGGACCTAGAGCAGAACGCCGATGCAGCGCTTGTCCGCATCATCGAGGAGTGCCGCCGCGCCCGCGACGAGGATGGCGTCGGCGCCATCGTGCTCGGCTGCGGCGGCATGGCCGACCTCACCGACACCATCAGCCGCGAGGTGGGCCTGCCGGTGGTCGAGGGCGTTACCGCCGCCGTGAAGCTGGCCGAGGCGCTGGTCGGCCTGGGGCTCGGCACCAGCAAGCACGGCGACCTGGCCTACCCGCGACCCAAGCCGATGCTCGGCCAGTTCGAGCGCTTCGCCCACCTGGCCCCGGCCCGCTGACCGGCCGCCCGCACCACCGGATAGTTCGCAGCACCCACGACAACAACAACCCGCTCCCCGGAACGCACCATGATGCTCAACGTCAGCGACTATTCGCGGGAGCACAAGCACGGTACCCGCCCCAGCATCCTGACCACCATCTATGCCATGTCGATCCTACCCTGCACCCTGTTCATGGGCCTGATCGGCTACATGGTCTCCGAGGCCACCGGCACCGCCGACCCCATCCAGGTGTTCGCCAACGCGGTGGACAACACCCCGCTGCTGATGACCACGCTGCTGTTCATCGCCTTCGCCCAGGTCACCACCAACGTGCTCAACAACGTGGTGCCGCCGACCTACGTGCTGATGGACGTGTTCAAGCTCAAGTTCGCCACCTCCACGGTGATCGTCGGCCTGCTGGCCTTCGCCACCTTCCCCTGGAAGCTGGTGCAGCCCGAATCCGCCGCCGGCCTGCAGCTCTTCGTGCAGACCTACTCCGCCTTCCTCGGCCCGATCTTCGCCATCCTGGTGGTGGACTACTACCTGATCCGCCGTCGTACGCTGGACCTCGGCAAGCTCTATGACGAGACCGGCCCCTATCAGGGCGTCAACTACGCCGCGCTCATCGCCACCCTGGTGGGCATCGCCGCCGCCCTCACCTTCTCCGCCGTCTCCTGGTACGCCAGCCTGATCCCGGCCGGCCTGACCTACTTCCTGCTGATGAAGCACTGGGCGCCCTGCCAGCGCTTCCGCCAGTGAAGCACCGGCAAGATAGCTGGCCGGCAAGGTAAGGGCCCACTACCAGAAAAACGTGGGATCGACAGGGCAAGCGGTCTCACGCTGGCCACAACGCAAGCCGCCGGACGCCTTGGGCGTCCGGCGGCTTGGTTATCCGGCATGTGCCGCGTCGATATCAGCGTCGGCCGAACAGGTTGCGCTGCACCTCCAGCAGGTGCTCTTCCAGCAAGCCCCTTGCCGTGTCTTCGTCGCGGTCGCGCAGCGCGGCCACGATGGCGCGATGCTGCATCTCGTAGCGCTCACGCCGCTCCGGCGTCAGCGAGATCCGCTTGAGCCGCCCCCACTCCCCTTCCTCGCGCACCACGTTGGTCAGCTCCAGGATACGCAGGAAGAAGTTGTTGTGCGTGGCTTCGGCAAAGGCCTGGTGCAGGGCGCCATCCCAGTGCTCGAACTCCTCGATGCTGGCGGCCGCCTCGGATCTCACCAGACACTCCTGCATGCGCTCGAAGTCGTCGGCCGTGGCGAAGCGCACGATGAGGGAAACCATCTGCGGCTCGATCAGCAGGCGGGCATCCATCAACTGGGCCGGGCTGACCTGCCCCGCCATGCCGCCCGACTCGACCATGCCAGTGGCTTTCGCCGCTGGGCCGAGCGGAGCGCCCCCTTCCGCCACGAAGGTACCGCTCCCCACCACCTGAGTGATCAAGCCCAGGGACTTGAAGTGACCCAGCACCCTACGTACCGCGCCGCGTGACGCGCCGAAGCGCTCGCTCAGTTCACGCTCGGTAGGCAAGCGGTGACCGGGGGAGAAACGCCCCCTGGCAATCTCCGCCTGGATGTATCGCGCCAGGGCTCGTGCGCCATCGGAGCGGATACCGCTCTCGGCCAGGGACTCCTGGAAATCGCTGTCATCGGCGGTACGCACTGGCCTATCGGTCACTTGGCTTCCTTTTCACATCAACCATTACGGGTCCAATCCCTGCTGAATCTAGTCTATTTGATACATCAAGGCAAAATTTCGGGCTGAATTAGTACTTGAAAGAGTACCAATAGCCTTCTAGGCTCGTTCATTGCAGAACCAAACCAGAACCAAGGAGAGCCAATTCACATGAAATTCGCCACTCTGCGGCCGGCGCCCGACCAGCCCACTCTCGTCGCCCTGATCGACGCCACGGGCCAGCGCTATTGGCCGCTCAGCTCGCTGATACCCGACTTTCAGGGCGACATGCAGCACCTGATTCGCAACTGGGCCGAGCTGGGCAACCGAATTGCACCCAAGGGTGATGGCGAGCCTCTCGATGCCGCACGCCTCGAAGCACCACTTCACCCCCATCGCAACATGTTCTGTATCGGCAAGAATTACTTCGAGCATGCCGCCGAGTTCAGCAACTCCGGTTATGACAGCAGCACCACCGCCGACGACGTGGTACCCAAGCACCCCATCGTCTTCACCAAGGCCTGGAACACCCTGATCGCCCATGGCGATGAGATTCCCCTCCACGCCGAGGTCACTGATCAGCTCGACTACGAAGCGGAGTTCGCCATCATCATCGGCAAGGGCGGCCGCCGCATCACGAAGGCCGAGGCTTACGATCACGTCTGGGGCTACACCATTGCCAACGACGTGACCGCCCGCGACTTGCAGCAACGACACAAGCAGTGGCATCTCGGCAAGTCGCTCGACGGCCTCTGTCCCATGGGGCCATGGATCGTCACCGCCGACGAAATGAACCGCTCGGATGCTACCATCAAGTGCTGGGTCAATGATGAACTACGCCAGTCCGCGCGCCTCGACCAGCTGATATTCGATGTACCAACACTCATCGAAACCCTCTCAGCGGGTATCACCCTCGAGCCGGGCGACGTGATCCTGACCGGTACCCCCGTGGGCGTCGGCATCGGCTTCACTCCCCCCAAATTCCTGCAAACCGGCGATGTCATACGCATCGAGGTCGAAGGCCTGGGCACACTGGAAAACCGGGTTGGCCGATAACCGATCGACGAGCGCGCCGATACCAGGTTCAACAATGCGCCTAGAGCGCCACAACAATACCAGGAGCACGCCATGATACTTTTTCCCCCACTCAAAACCCTTGCCGCCGCTGTGCTGGTTGCCACCAGCGGATTCGCCGTCAGTTCCGCCCAAGCGGAAGACTTTTATAGCGGCAAAACTCTCGAGGTGGTGGTGCCGTTCGGTGAAGGCGGCGCCACCTACGTCGCCGCCAAATTCCTTGAGCCCTTCCTCGAAAAACATCTACCGGGTAACCCACAGGTCAACGTGCGCACGCGCCCGGGCGGTGGCTCGATTCTCGGGGCCAACTGGTTCCAGCAGAATGCCGAGCCCGACGGCGAGACAATCCTATTTACCACCTCTTCCACTTCGAATCCCTACGTGCTGGGCATGGATGCGGTGGAGTACGACCTGGCGGCGATGCGCCCAGCTTACAGCCTGCCCTTCGGTGCCGTGATTTACGTTTCGCCGCGTACCGGCATCGAGAGCTCCGCCGACCTGCACTCCCCCGACACGACCTTAATCTATGGCGGCATTGCTGCTGCCGCCAGCGACTTACCCGTACTGCTCGCCTTCGAGCTGCTTGAACTCGATCTGCGTGCCGTACTTGGCTTTGATGGCCGTGGCCCTGCCCGCCTGGCCTTCGAGCGCGGCGAAACCAATATCGACTTCCAGTTCACCCCGGCCTACATGTCACAAGTGGTGGATATGGTTGAAGCGGGCTCAGCGGTGCCGATCATGTCCGCCGGCTCGGTGGGCGATGACGGCGTATTGAGCGCACGTGATCTAGCCTTCCCAGACTACCCCACGGTCTACGAGGTCTACGAAGAGCTTTATGGTGAGCCGCCTTCCGGTGTGGAATGGGATGCCTTCCAGGCTATCGGGGCCACCACCTTCAACTTCGGCCTCACCGCCTACCTGCCGGAGGGCACGCCGGACGAGGTCGTCGAGATCTTCGAGCAGACCATCGCCGCCATCAACGACGATCCCGACTACCAGGAGCAGAGCCAGGACGCCATCGGCGGCTATGACCTGCTGCCGGCTTCGGCGGTCACCGACTCGTTGAGCGAGGCCCTGCAGCCCTCCGACGAGGTGCGCGACTACCTGCGCACCCTGCTCAGCGAGAAGTACGACGTCGAGCTGTAGGCTCGCAACCGATACGGCCGGCCTCTCGGGGCTGGCCGTACTCGACGCTCCCGCATAGGAATCGCAACGTGCTCGAGAATATCGTTTCGGCCCTGGACATCCTGTTCCAGCCCGCACGGCTGCTGGCGCTCTTCGCCGGCATGCTGGCAGGGATGGTGTTCGGCATGCTGCCGGGGCTGGGTGGTGTGGCCGCCGTGTCCATCCTGCTGCCGTTCATCTACCTGATGGACGGCTATGCCGGCCTGGCCATGCTGCTCGGTGCCATCTCGGTGATCTATACCTCGGACACCATCACCTCGGTGCTGCTCGGCGCACCCGGCTCCCCGGCCTCGGCGCCCACCGCCATCGAGGGCCACGCCTTGGCCAAGCAGGGCAAGGCGTCGCTGGCGCTGGGGGTCGGCTTCCTCGCCTCCATGGTGGGCGGGCTGTTCGGCGCGCTGATTCTCTCCGTCGCCATCCCCATTGCCGGCCCACTGGTGCTGGCCCTGGGCACGCCGGAGCTGTTTATGTTCGCCCTGGTGGGGCTGTGCTTCGCCGCCAGCATGGTCGGCAGGGATATCGCCCTGGGGCTGGCTGCCGCCTGTTTCGGCATTCTGCTGGGCGTGGTCGGCGCCGCACCGGCCGCCGCCAACTACCGCTTCATCTTCGGCCAGTCCTATCTCATGGACGGCCTGTCGCTACCCATCGTGGCACTGGGACTGTTCGCCGTGGCCGAACTGATCAGCATGGTCGCCACGGGCGGCGGCATCGCCGGCAAGCCGATGGCCCTGGGCAAGTGGGGCGAGAGCTTTCGCGAATTCTGGCGCAGCCGGTGGCTGATCTGCCGTGCTTCGGTGATCGGGATCTTCGGCGGTTTCGTCCCGGCGGTGGGTGCCAGCGCCTCCACCTGGATCGCCTACGGCCACGCCATGAGCACCACCAAGGACAAGCGTCGCTTCGGCAAGGGCGAGATCCGCGGCGTGGCCAGCGCCGAGGGGGCCAACAACGCCACGGTGATCTCCGATCTCGTGCCCACCATGCTGTTCAGCGTGCCGGGCGGCCCCGCCGCGGCCATCTTCCTCGGCGCGCTGTTCTCCTTCGGCTTTTACCCCGGCCCGCGCATGGTCAGCGAATCGCCGGACTTGATGTATATGATCGTGTGGAGCGTAGCGCTGGCCTCAGTCATGGGCGCCGCCATCTGCTTCGCCGTGACCCCCTACATCGCCCGCCTGACCCGGGTAAATTTCGCCCTGATCGCCGCGCCGCTGCTGCTGATCATGGTGGCCGGCGCCTACCAGGGCACCCAGACCTTCGGCGACATCCTCGCCCTGCTGGTGCTCGGCATTGTCGGCTGGCTGATGAAGAATGCCGGCATTCCCCGGGCGCCGGTGCTGGTCGGCTTCGTGCTGGCCACGCCCATGGAGCAGTACTTCTGGCTGACCACCCAGATCCACGGCTTCACCTGGCTGACTCGCCCCGGCGTATTGATCATCGCCTCGCTGATCGCCATTCCCCTGGTGCTGAACGCGGTGCGCTGGCTGCGTCGGCGTCGCACCGCCGTGCCCCAGACGGAGACCGCCGTACCCGGCGAGGAGCCACCGGGCCACGACAGCGGCATCGTGGTGTTCACCGCACTGCTGATGGTGGCGGCCTTCGGCTATGCACTGGTGGAGATGCTGGGCTTTCGCCCCAACGCCCGGCTGATGCCGAGCCTGGGCATCGTGCCCGGCCTGCTGCTGAGCCTCTACGTACTGGGGCGCCAGCTGTTCCGCCTTCATCGTCAGGGGCGCGTTGCCAACCTGGCCAGCCGCCGCGAACTGCCCATCCTGGGCGGCATCCTGAGCTATGGCCTGGCCATGTGGCTGATCGGCTTCAACCTGGCCACGCCGCTGCTGCTGGGCTGGCTGCTGCTCGGCTGCGCGCGGATGCGCTGGCACACCGCCCTGCTCTACGGGATGGCGGTGTACGCCGTCGCCCAGGGCATGTTCACGCTGATGCGCCTGACGCCACCGCGAGGCACGCTGCTGGACCTGCCCATGCCGTGGTGACGAGCCGTCAGCTCGCCGTCTCCCCGAGCCGCCAGCAGGCCGCCCGGTGGCCGTCGCCCAGCTCGCTCATGCCGGGCAGGGCCTGGGTGCATGTCGCGTCGGCATGGGGGCAGCGTGGGGCGAAGGCACAGCCGGGTGGCGGCGCCGACATGTCCGGTGGCGCCCCGGGAATGGCACTGAGACGCTGCCCGCGCAGCTCGCCGGAGGCACGCGAGTGCATCAGCCCCAGGGTATAGGGATGGCGTGGCTGGGCGATGACGGTATCCACGGCCCCGGTTTCCACCAGCCGTCCGGCGTACATCACGGCGATGCGATCCGATATCTCGTTGGCCACGCCCATGTCGTGGGTCACGAAGATCACCGACATGCCCAGCTCCCGCTGCAGCTCCCGAAGCAGCAGCAGGATCTGGATCTGTACCGTGGCATCCAGCGCGGTGGTCGGCTCGTCGGCCAGCAGCAGCTTGGGCCGGCACGACAGGGCCAGGGCGATCATCGCCCGCTGGCTCATGCCGCCGGAGAGTTCGTGAGGGTAGTTGGCGAGCCGCCGCTTGGCCGAGGGAATGCGCACCCGGTCGAACAGCTCCAGGGCACGCGCCAATCCCTCGCGCCGGCTCACGCCTTCATGACGACACACGGTTTCGGCGATCTGATCGCCCACAGTGAACACCGGGTCGAACGCCAGCATCGGCTCCTGGAAGATCATCGCCGCCGTGCGACCGCGAAAGCGGGACAGCTCACGCCGCGACATGGCCAGCACGTCCTGACCGTCGACGCGAACGCTCCCCGTCAGGCGCGTCTTGCGCTCCGGCAGCAGGCGCATGAGGCTGCGCAGGGTAACGCTCTTGCCCGAGCCGCTCTCGCCCAGAATGGTCAGCACTTCGCCGCGGGCCAGGGTCAGGTCGACCCCGTTGACCGCCTGCACCTGACGCCGAGGCGTGCCGAAGTGCACGTGCAGATCGCGAATCTCGACCATGGGATCGGCGGATGCCGTCAACGGCGTCTGAACGGCCGTTCGGGTCATGACATCGGATTTCATCGAACGCTCTCCTCGACGCTGGGCTGCGGGTTCGATACCGCGGCTTGCACCTCGTCGGCCCGGTGACAAGCCGACAGGTGTCCGCCGCCCGGCAGCGCCGCAAGCTCGGGCTCGGTGCCACGGCAGAGATCCACGGCCAGGGGGCAGCGCGGGCAGAACCGGCAGCCCGGCGGCAGGTCGATGGGGTTGGGTGGGTCGCCGGCCAGCGGCGCCGTCTGGGTGCGCCGCCCCGGTTCCAGCGACGGCATGGCCGACATCAACGCCCGGGTGTAGGGGTGGGCCGGGGCGCGGTAGAGCGCCTCGCTGTCGCCCACCTCGGCCACCTTGCCCAGGTACATCACCATGACCCGGTCGCTGATGTAGCGCACCACGTTGAGATCGTGGGAGATGAACAGGTAGGTCAGCCCGTACTCCTGCTTGAGATCGCCGAGCAGATTGAGCACCTGGGCTTCCACCGACTTGTCCAGCGCCGATACCGCCTCGTCGAGAATCAGCAGGCGCGGCTCGAGCGCCAGCGCCCGGGCAATGTTGATCCGCTGGCGCTGGCCGCCGGAGAGTTCGTGGGGATAACGCTGTGCGAAGCGCTCCGGCAGCAGCCCGACCTGATCGAGCAGCCGCCGGGCGCGCTGACGCGCCTCGCGCCGCCCGACGCCGTGCACCTGCGGGCCGAAGGCGATCGACTCCTCGATGGTCATGCGTGGGTTGAGCGAGGCGTAGGAATTCTGGAACACCATCTGCATCTGGCGGCGCATCTCGCGCAGCGACAGGCCGCCCCGCGTGCCGACCGGGTCGCCGTCGAAGATCACCTCTCCGCCATCGGGCTGCAGCAGGTGCATCAGCAGGCGCGCAGTGGTCGACTTGCCACAGCCCGATTCGCCGACGATGCCGAGGGTCTCGCCCTTGCGCACCTCGAAGTCGATGCCGTCCACCGCATGCACGCGGCTCAGTGGCCGCCCCAGCAGGTCACGCTTGATCACGAAGTGCTTGCGCAGCCCCTTGACCCGCAACAGCGGCTGGGCCTTGCCGCCGCGGTCACGGGGATCGCTCGTCGCCATCGGCGTGGCATTCATGCTGTCTTCCTTCCGGGCTTGATGACTCATAGCTTAACGTCCATGGCGGAGCGCAGCCCGTCGCTGAGCATGTTGAAGCAGATCGACACGGTGAAGATCATCATGCCGGGCAGCACCGACACCCACGGATTGACGTAGATCGCATCGCGCATGGTGTTGAGCATCAGCCCCCACTCCGGCATCGGCGGACGCGCCCCGAGGCCGAGGAAGGAGAGCCCCGAGGCAAGGATCATGCTGACGCTGATCAGCGAGGTCGCATAGACGAAGATCGGCCCCAGCACGTTGCCCAGCACGTGACGCCGAATGATGGTCAGACTGCGTGCGCCGCTGGCCCGCGCCGCTTCGATGTAGTCGACGCTGCGCACCTGGGTGGTCACGCTCTCGGCGACCCGGGCGATGGGCGGGATGAACACCACCGTGAGCGAGAACAGCGAGTTGACCAGCCCGGCCCCCAGGGCGCCGGCCAGGGCGATGGCCAGCAGCACGGCGGGAAAGGCGTAGAACACGTCGATCACGCGCATGATCACGGTATTGGTGCGCCCGCCGACGAAGCCGGCGACGATGCCGATGGCGCTGCCGATGACGAAGGCATTGATCACCGGCATCACGCCGATCAGCAACGATAGCCGCGCACCGTGGATCAAGCGCGACAGCACGTCGCGCCCCAGCTCGTCGCTGCCCAATGGGAATCCCGGCGAGCCGATGGGCTGAAGGCGGTGCAGCATGCTGGTGCTGTAAGGACTCTGCGGCGCCAGCCAGGGCGCGAAGATCGCCATCAGCACGATGGCCAGCAGGATCAGGCCGGCGACCATGGCCACCGGGTCGCGCCGCAAGCGGGCGAATACGCTGCGCCAGTAGCCAGGCTCCGCGGGGGGTGCCGCCATGGGCGACACGGCGGTATCGAGAGTGAGCGACATGGGCGTGTCTCCTTGCGATCAGCTGCGCTGAATACGCGGGTCCAGCCTGGCCTGGGCCAGATCGACGATGAGGTTGAGCAGCACGAAGAACAGCGCCAGCACCAGGATGGTCCCCTGCAGGATCGGCAGGTCGCGCTGGAAGATGGCGTTGTTGAGCAGAAGCCCCGTACCCGGCCAGGAGAACACCGTCTCCACCAGGATCGAGCCGCCCAGCAGGTAGCCCAGTTGCAGCCCCATCACCGCCAGCGCCGTGGGCGCCACGTTCTTGACCACGTGCAGGAACACGCGCTTCTCGGCCAGCCCCTTGGCCCGCAGCGCCTCGACGAATTCATGGGCCAGGATCTCGGCCACCATGGCGCGCACGGTGCGGGTCACCACCCCCATGGGGATCACCGACAGGGTTACGGCCGGCAGGATCAAGTGGCGCAGGTAGGCCCACTCGAAGGCCCAGTCGTTCGAGCTTCCCGGCCCCGCACCGGAGGAGGGCAGCCAGTTGAGCTCCACCGAGAACACGATCACCAGCAGCATGCCCAGCCAGTAATGGGGCACGCTGACCCCACCCACGGCGAAGCCGGTGACGAGGCGGTCGAGCAGCGAACCCTGCCAGTAGCCGGCCAACAGGCCGAAGGTGCAGCCCAGGGTGAAGCCGATCAGTGAGGCCGCCAGGGCCAGCAGCAGGGTGTTCTTGAGCGCGGCGAATACCTCCGTGGTCACCGCCCGCCCGTTGGCCGCCGACAGCCCCAGGTCGCCCTGCAGCGCACGGCTCACCCACAGGGCGAACTGCTCGGGCAGCGGGCGATCGAAGCCGTAGGCGCGCTCCACCATGGCCACCACCTCACGCGGGGCATCGGCCGACACCACCGCATCCATGGGGTCGCCGGGCGAAAGGTGCACCAGCGAGAAGCAGAAGAAGCTTACCGCCAGGGCGATCGGCACCACATAGAGAATGCGCTTGAGGAAATAGGTACTCATCTTGCCTCCAGGCCGGCGGCGGCAGGCACACCCTCACCTGCCGCCGCTACGACTCACTCCTCGATGTAGACCGGGGTCAGGTCCTGGAACCAGTTCTTGGCCTGGACGAAGCCCTTGACCCGCGGCTGCATGGCGCGGGGCCCCACGTCATGGGCCACCCACAGCCAGGCGGCGTCGTCAACCATGCGGGCGTGGAACTCGGCCAGGATGGCGTCCTGTGCCTCCTGATCGAAGGTCACCCGTGCCTCATCGAGCAGGCGGTCGTACTCGGGGTCGTCCATGTAGCCCCAGTTGAAGCCGTTGGGCGGCGCCATGCTCGAATGCATGAAGCGATAGAAGGCGGCGAACGGATCGAGCCAGCCGAAGGAGATGTTGGTGGCATGGGCGCCGCGACTGCTTGGGTCTTCCGCGCCGCGCCGCCAGTTGGGGAACAGCGACTCCCAGTCGAGCACCTCGAAGTCGAGGGCGATGCCGACCTCGGCCAGGTTCTGCTGGATGTACTCGTTCATGGCCAGGGGCTGCATCTGACCGGAGCCGGAGGTGGAGATCAGCACCTTCACCTCTACGGGGTTGTCCGGGCCGTAGCCGCTCTCCGCCAGCAGGCGCATGGCCTCTTCCGGGTCGTAGCGGGTCTCGAACTCGGGCTCGCCGTACCAGGGGTGATCCGGCGTGACGATACCCGCCGCGGGCACCATCAGGCCGCCCAGCAGGACTTCGAGCCCCTCACGGTCAACCGCCAGATTGGCCGCCTTGCGCACGTTGATGTCACGCCACGGGCTGCCCTCGAGCATGGAGAACTGATAGGGCCAGGTGTGCGGATAGGGGTTGCTGGTGATGCTCATGCCCCGAGACTCCATGCGCGGAATCGCGTCGGGTGCCGGCGTCTCGATCCAGTCCACCTGGTCCGACAGCAGCGCCGAGGTGCGGGTGCTCGACTCGGGCATGGGGATCAGCTCGACGCGCTCGATACGCGGGACTCGGTCGGCATCCCAATAATCGGCGTTGGGCTCGAGCACGGCCCGCTCCCGCGGTACCAGACGCGTCAACCGGAACGGCCCGGTGCCGGAAGGCTCGCGGGCGAAGGCATCCCAGTCGCCGCCGAGCGCCTCCCACTGCGCCGGGCTCGAGAACAGCAGGAAAGTGAGCTGATACGGGAACCAGGCGTCCGGCTCCCGCGTGGTGAAGCGGATGGTATGATCGTCGACCTTCTCGTACTGGTCCATGGCCGGGATGCGGCCGCGCACGTTACCCGCCTGACGGGCGTCGAACTGCGGCGACTCCTCGTCGTAGACCTTGTCGAGGTTCCAGATGGCGGCGTCGGCATTCCACTCACTGCCATCATGGAAACTCACGCCCTGGCGCAGGGTGAAGGTCCACACCCGGGTGTCCTCCTCGTCGACCTCCCAGGATTCGGCCAGGCCGGGAGTCAAGCCACTGACCTCGTCGGCCGAGGACAGGTCCCAGTTGATCAGCGCGTCATAGACCGTATAGCCCAGGAAGCGATAGCCCTCGAAGCCGCTGTCGGGCTGGCCGGTGGTCAACGGAATGTCCGAGGCGGTCATGGCGATGCGCAGCACCTGACCGTCGGCCATAACCGGCATGGAGAGTACCGTCAGACTGACGGTGACCGCTGCCGCACGGCGAGCCTGGCACAGGGCTGCTGCGATTTTTTTGTATACCATTTTTCACGCTCCCCCTCTTCTTGGTCGAAATGCCGGCATCGTCGATGCACAGCTCCTCTTGACTAATGCAATTACGAGGCCAAAGGGAGAGATATCCGAGCAAGAATACGGTGGAGCGCGAAAACCAAAAATACAAGTTACTGAAATTTAGTATACAAACATGGAGCTAAAAATTTTCCGATCGTTGGGGAGGACACGGAAAAACACCGTGCTGTGATCAAGTACGGTGCTGACAGGCAAGGAATGAGGGCATAGGGACGCACCGAGTCGGTGCGAACAAAATGGCGAGACGCACCGGCAGCGTGCATCAAAGATTGAAGATCTGGTGCAGGTCGGGTGCCTCCTGCTCCTCCTCGACGATCGACAGCGACGCCTCGATGGCCTTGAGGTGGCGGCTCATAAAGGCCGCGGCGCGCTCGCCGTTGCCGGCCTCCAGGTAGCCAATCAGGTCCTCGTGGTCATGGGACTCGCAGCCCAGGTGCCCGGGGTTGCCGTAGACGGCGAGGATCAGCGAGGAGCGCGAACAGAGCCGGCCGACGAATTCGGCCAGGGTGGCATTGCCGGAGAGCTGGGCCAGGCGCTCGTGGAAGGCCGCCGAGAGCTTGATGGCGGTGCTCTGCTCGCCGGCGCGCAGCGCCTTGCGCTCGCGGCGCGCCATGTCGCGCAGCTCGCTCGCCTCCTCGGCGGTGATGCGCCGGGCCACCTCGGGCATCAGGCCGCACTCGATCATCTGGCGGGCATCGAAGACGTCCTTGGCCTCGTCGGCGGTGGGGCGCGTGACGCTGGCCCCGCGGCGGGGTGTCAGGGTGACCAGCTGCTCCAGGGCCAGGCGCTGGAGAATCTTGCGGATACCGGTGCGGCTGACGCCGAACACCTCGGAGAGCGCATCCTCGCGTAGGCGGGCACCGGGCTTGAGACGATGCTCGACGATCGCATCGCTAATCGACCGGTAGATGGCCTCGTGGCGCTCGGCACCGTCACCGTCCTTGCCACGGCGCGGGGAAGACGGCCGGTGTGCGGGCTCGGGCTGGCGCTGACTCATGCGGGCATACCTCCCCTGCCTTCACTGATGGCGTTCATTGTATACGCCGAATGACCCCTTAGACGACTTCCCGATACACCTTGACCCACCGGAAGGGCGAGTCAAGGTGTGGCGCAGGGTGAAGAACGCGCGGAGGGGCAAGGCGGCCGGCGGCGCCGCCGTCACTGTGACCAGGCGGCGATGGCCTCGCGCTCCTCGTCGGTCATGCCGGTCATGTTGCCCAGCGGCATGTAGCCGCTCGCCACCACCTGCTGGATCTGTGCACGCTGGGCGGCGGTCTGTTCGAGAGAATCGTAGGCGACCCCGGCCGGCGGCGCGTTGAAGCCGGGCTGGGTGGGCCGGCTGGCGTGACAGGCCACGCAGCGGGTCTCCAGGATGGCGTGGACCTCCTCGAGGCTTACCGCGGCACGGTCCGGATCGGCGGCGGGTGACGGCGCGGGGGCGGCGATCCAGAACGCCAGGGCGATCAGCGCCACGCCGGCCGCCGGATAGGCCGGCTTGATGCTGCCGGCATGCATCAGCACGAAGAACTGACGAATCAGGGCCCCGGCGAAGATGAACAGCGACATGATCACCCAGGCCTGCTCGTGGGAGTAGGCGAAGGAGTAGTGGTTGCTGATCATCAGCAGCACCACCGGCAGGGTGAAGTAGGTGTTGTGCACCGAGCGCTGCTTGCCGCGCTTGCCGTCCAGGGGATTGGGGGCCTCGCCCGCCTTCATGGCGGCGACCATGCGGCGCTGGCCGGGGATGATCCAGAAGAAGACATTGGCGGACATCGCCGTGGCCATCACCGCGCCGGTGATCAGGAAGGCGGCGCGGCCGGCGAAGAGCTGGGTGCTGAGCCAGGCCACCACGACCATCATCACGGCTACGGCGATGCTCAGCAGGCCGTCCCGGGTCATGTCGGGGCTGATGCGCTTGCACAGCTCGTTGTAGACCACCCAGCCGCCGACCAGGAAGAGCAGCGCCAGCACGTTGGCCTGCCAGCCGCTCATGTTGGCGGCCCACTCCCAGCTGGCATTGGGGTTGACCAGATAGAAGCTCGGGTTGGCCATGTAGAGCAGCACGAAGAGCGCGAAGCCCGACAGCCAGGTGGTGTAGGACTTCCAGAACGACCAGTGCAGGTCATCGGGCAGCTTGGCCGGCGCCGTGGCGTACTTCTGGTTGTGGTAGAAGCCGCCGCCGTGCACCGCCCACATCTCGCCGAAGACACCCTTGTCGCGGTCCTCGGCGGCCTTGGGTTTCTTGAGGCTGTTGTCCAGCATCACGAAGTAGATCGATTCGCCGATCCAGGCGATGGCCGCGATGACGTGCAGCCAGCGCAGCATGAAGTTGGCAAAGTCCAGCAGATAGGCTTGCATCAGGGGAGCCTCGACTCATGGCATTGTTGTTGGTGACCGAAGGTCAGCCTTGGTCTTGAAAACTGGCGAGTGCCGCCAACGCTCGGGATGAGGCTAGCTGCCGCGGTAGGTGGAATAGCCATAAGGCGACAGCAGCAGCGGCACGTGATAGTGCGCCTCGACATCGGCCACCCCGAAGCGCAGCGGGATCACGTCCAGGAAACGCGGCTCCTCGGCCTCCACGCCCTCCCGGCGCAGGTAGTCGCCGGCGTGGAAGACCAGCTCGTACTCGCCGCGGGCCAGCTCGTCGCCCTCGAGGATCGGCGCGTCACAGCGCCCGTCGTCGTTGGTGACGACCTCCTTCAGGCGGGTACGGCTGCCGGCATCCAGGCGATAGACCTCGATGCGAATGCCCTCGCCGGGCAGGCCCCGGGCGGTATCCAGTACATGGGTGGTCAGGCGTCCCATTGTCTCGACTCCCTTAGGTGTTGGTTGATTGGCGGGTTGGATGGACGGCGGAGGATTTTCCTGACAACATTTTTAGACCTTAACGGAGTACATTTCAAAACATTTTTTGTATACATTTATCCGACACCCCCAACCGGAGCCTCTTCATGACCCACAACAATACGCTGACCCCGCGCCCCAGCGAGCTGGACAGGACCGCCTTCGTCGCCGGCTACGGCGAGATCTACGAGCACTCCCCCTGGGTCGCCGAGCTGGCCTGGGAGCGGGGCCTCTCCGAGGCCCATGACCGCCCCGAGGCCCTGGCCGCCCTGATGGGCGAGATGCTGGAGAGCGCCTCCCCCGAGCGCCAGCTGGAGGTGATCCGCGCCCACCCGGACCTGGCCGGCAAGGCGGCACTGGCCGGCACCCTCACCGACGACTCCACTCGCGAGCAGGCCGGCGCCGGCCTCGACCAGTGCTCGCCGGAGGAGCTGGCCCGTTTCGAGCGGCTCAACGAGGCCTACAAGGCGAAGTTCGGCTTTCCCTTCGTGATGGCGGTGAAGGGCAGCGACCGCTTCGCCATCCTCGACGCCTTCGAGGTGCGCCTGGAGAACACCCCGGCCGAGGAGCGCCGCACCGCGGTGGAGCAGATCAATCGCATTGCCCTGTTCCGCCTGCAGGCCCGCGCGGAGGGTTAGGGCTCTCCTTCACCCCACGCTTCGCTCGGCGCCCCTCATGCCAGCCCCGCGGCTTCCTCCGCGGGGCTTTTGTCGTTATGGCTGGCCTCCTGCACTCGATCACGACATGACCAAACGGTCAATATACGATGGATAACCCCCTGATCAGCAAGGGATCCGGAAAATGAGTTCCGGGAAATCATTCTGATGTCTTTCAAACGGAACCATATTGTGTACATTTAAAGTCATGGATTGGCCTCAATCACGATAACAACCGGCCAGCCTCACGACCCGCACGCCAGCACCGACAACAACTCCAGCTGCGAGCCTGACCATGACCAGATCCCGTTCCGCGCCCCATCCCGAGACGAACCCCACCCGCACCATCAACCGCGACCCGGATGCGATGCCGCCGCTCTCCAAGGCGATTCCCCTGGGCCTGCAGCACATCATGGCGATGTTCGCCGGCAACGTGACCCCGCCCATCATCATCGCCGGCGTGATCGGCGCCGCCACCGGCGAGACGATCTTCCTGATCCAGGTGGCACTCTTCGTGGCCGGGGTCTCGACCCTGATCCAGACCATCGGCATGGGCCCCATTGGCGCCCGCCTGCCCATCGTCCAGGGCACCAGCTTCGGCTTCCTGCCGGTGGCGCTCCCCCTGGCCAACGCCTTCGGGCTGGCCGCCGTGCTCGGCGCCTCCTTCATCGCCGGCCTGCTGCAGATCGTGCTGGGGGCCTTCCTCAAGAAGATCCGCCACTGGTTTTCGCCGGTGGTCACCGGCATCGTGGTGCTGCTGATCGGCATCACGCTGATGCCGGTCGGCCTCAACTACGCCGCCGGCGGCGTGGGCTCGCCCGACTTCGCCTCGCCCACCAACCTGCTGCTGGCGCTCTTCGTACTGGTGGTGTGCATCGCCGTGCACCAGCTGGGCCGCGGCTTCGTCAAGGCCTCCTCGATCCTCTTCGGACTCCTGGCCGGCTACCTGGTAGCCATCGCGCTGGGCATGGTGGACTTCACCAACCTGCGCGAGGCGGCCTGGTTCGCCGTGCCGAGGCCGCTGCAGTACGGCATGGAGTTCCACCTCACCGCCATCGTCGGCATGGTGCTGATCATGTTCGTGGTAGGCCTGGAAACCATCGGCAACATCTCCGCCATCACCACCGGCGGCGCTGGCCGGCCAGCCAAGGATCGCGAACTCTCGGGCGGCGTGATGGCCGACGGCGTGGCCACCTCCTTCGCCGCGGTCTTCAACACCCTGCCCAACACCGCCTACGCCCAGAACGTGGGCCTGATCACCCTGACCGGCGTGGTCAGCCGCCACGTGGTGACCATCGGTGGCATCCTGCTGATCTGCATGGGGCTCTTTCCCAAGCTGGGCGGCCTGGTGGCGGCCATGCCCCATGCGGTGCTGGGCGGTGCCGGCGTGGTGATGTTCGGCATGATCGCCTCGGCGGGCCTCAAGATCATCCAGGAGTGCGAGCTCGACCAGCGCGCCATGCTGATTATCGCGGTTTCCCTGAGCCTCGGCATCGGCCTGCCCGCCGTGGAGGCGATCTCCGAGACCATGCCCGGCCAGGTGGGGCTGCTGCTGAAGTCGGGCCTGGTGCCGGCGGCGCTGGCCGCCCTGCTGCTCGACGCCATCCTGCCCGGCAAGCCGAAGCCCCAGAGCGGCGGCGAGGACGTCGAGGTCGTGGCCAACGCCTGACGCTTCGACCTCGCCGCTGCTGTCCACCACCCAGGCGCCGCCGGAGACCCCGGCGGCGCGCGTGTCTTCGCCTGCTCGCCGGGGCCACCAACGAGACGGGCCGCCCCGAGGTGGGGCGGCCCGTTCGATGTCGCGGCCGGCGTGGCGCCGGCGCCTGCCTTACTTAGCGGCGGTCGCGGACTTCAGGCTTTCCTCGACCAGCTTCTGGCTCTTCTGCAGGAAGTCCTGGCCGAGGGCATTGACCTTCTCGGCATCGGCCTTCATCCGCTCGCCCAGGTCCTGGGCCGCCTTCTGCTGACCTTCCACGACCTTCTTGAGGCCATCGGCATCACGCACGCCGATCCAGGCACGCGCCTGGGCCAGGCCGAGGTCGGTGTAGGTCCGGGCCGCGTCCATCTGGGCGGCCATCAGCTTCTCGTAGTACTCGAGCGTCAGGGAGCCATAGGCGCGTGCCGGCTCGACGAACAGGCCCTCGAACTGCTCGGTGGCCTTCTGGGTGGTTGCCTTGGTCATGGAGCACCTCCGTCTACCTTGGGAAGACAGGGCACATCGCCCTGCGCTGCATTGCAACATAGCAGGCAATTTTGTGCAGTGCAACATAGCAAAGGACCATTCTGCTCATGCCGCCTGCCTCCCCCTGACAGTCAGCGGTAGGCCCCCTCGATATCGGTGATGCGCATGGCGCGGCGCCCCAGGCCGCCGTGCTGGTCGAGCATGCGCTCCAGCCAGGCGTAGACCGGGTCGGCGTTGGAGACCAGGTCGGCGCTCGACACGCAGCGCGCCCACATGAAGCTGCCGAACACCAGGTAATCGCCCGCCGCGGGCGCCTCGCCGTCGATGTAGTCCGCCTCCTTCAGGCGGCCGCGCAGCGGCTCGAGCGCCGCATCCAGCTGCGAGAGCCCCTTCGCCGGGGAGTGGAACTCCTCCAGGGTGCGACCGAGGCGCTTCTCGCGGGTCTCGCGAAAGTAGTCGCGATCGTCGGGGTGTATGGCGTTGAGCAGATCCATGATGATGGTGCGCAACATGGCCGGCTGCAGGGAGCGCTCCGCGTAGTGCTTGAGGAAGCTCGCTCGCGCCTCGCCCAGGGCGTCGCCGAACAGCGGGGACTCGGGGTAGGCGCGATCCAGGTAGCGCAGGATGGCGTAGCTGTCGGTGACCGTCTCGTCACCGTCGACCAGCACCGGCACCTTGTCGTGATCGGCAAAGGCCAGCGCCTCCTTGTCGGTGAAGCGCCAGGGGCGGGTCTCGGCCTCCAGCCCCTTGTGGGCAAGCGCATAGCGCACCCGCCAGCAATAGGGCGAGAAGCGCAGCCCCTCATCGATGCCGCAGAGATCAAAGAGCACCCGTGCCATAACGTTCCCCCGTTGCGATTTTCGTGTCCCCGGCAGTGTGCCAGCCTTTTCCCACCCCCGCCACGCGGCATGCCGCGGTCCATACGGACCTGCCCTCCCTGTCCTTTAGTCTATAGTCGGGAGGCACCGTTTCGCGGCAGATCTCGAGCGCTCACGAACAACTCATTGTTGAAAAAGGCATTTCCTTATTTCAGGCATTGCAAAAGCAAGAGATCGATTGGTAATACCAATTCTCCACCGCTGGCGAGTCAACGCTCCCAGGGCGTATCTTTCGCGCATCCGCCGCGCCCCCGGCAGGCGGAGTCGCGCCACCTCATTGCAGACAACATCATCACAACAGTCGAGGGGAAACCTGCCTCATGAACGACACCCTACTTGCACTGCTGGCCTTTACGCCTCTGGTGCTGGCCGGTGTACTGCTGATCGGCTTACGGATGCCGGCCAAGACCGCCATGCCGGCCGTCTACGTAGTCACCGCCCTCATCGCCCTGCTCGCCTGGGACATGAGCTTCAACCGGGTACTGGCTTCGACCCTTCAGGGTCTGATCCTCACCGTGTCGATCCTGTGGATCATCTTCGGGGCCATCCTGCTGCTCAATACCCTGAAGCACTCCGGCGGCATCACCGCGATCCGCAACGGCTTCTCCGGCATCAGCCCCGACCGTCGTGTCCAGGCCATCATCGTCGCCTGGCTGTTCGGCTGCTTCATAGAGGGCGCCTCCGGCTTCGGCACCCCGGCCGCCGTGGCCGCCCCACTTATGGTAGCCCTCGGCTTCCCGGCGCTGGCCGCCGTGGTGGTGGGCATGATGATCCAGTCAACCCCGGTCTCCTTCGGCGCCGTGGGCACCCCGATCGTGGTGGGTGTCACCGGCGGCATCAACCGCGATGCCATCACCGAGGCGCTGGAAGCCGGCGGCTACACCTGGATGGAGTACTTCCGCCTGATCGCCGCCGAGGTGGCCGTGATCCACGGCATCGTCGGCATCCTGATGCCGCTGATCATGGTGGTGATCATGGTCAAGTTCTTCGGTGCCAGCAAATCCTGGAAGGAGGGCCTCTCCATTGCCCCCTTCGCGATCTTCGCCGGCGTCGCCTTCGTGGTGCCCTACATGCTGGCCGGCGTGCTGCTCGGCCCGGAATTCCCGTCGATGATCGGCGCCATGGTCGGCCTGGCCGTCGTCGTGCCCGCGGCTCGTCGCGGCTTCCTGATTCCCAAGGATGTCTGGGACTTCCCCGAGCGCAAGTCCTGGCCGGACGAGTGGATCGGCAAGCTGGAAATCAAGCTGGATGACATCGCCGGCAAGGCACCGATCTCCACCGTGATGGGCTGGGTGCCCTACGTGCTTCTGGCCGTGATCCTGGTCGCCTCTCGCACCATCGAGCCGTTGCGCGACGCCCTCAATGCCTGGACCTTCGGCTGGAGCAACATCCTCGGTGAGGCCGGCGTTTCCGGCAGCATTGCCCCCCTCTACCTGCCGGGCGGCATCCTGCTGATGGTGGTGCTGATCACCGCCGTGCTCCACAAGATGCGCATGGGCGAGCTCAAGGCCGCCTTCGGCGAATCCTCGAAGACCATCCTCGGCGCCGGCTTCGTGCTGATCTTCACCATCCCCATGGTGCGGATCCTGATCAACTCCGGCGTCAATGCCTCGGACCTGGTCTCCATGCCGGTGGCCATGGCGCAGTTCGTCGCCGACGGTGTGGGCGGGGTCTACCCCTTCTTCGCCCCGGCCGTGGGTGCCCTGGGCGCTTTCATTGCCGGCTCCAACACCGTGGCCAACCTGATGCTGGCGGACTTCCAGTTCAACGTGGCACAACAGCTGGGTGTCTCCACCGCCATGATGGTCTCCCTGCAGGCCGTGGGCGCCGCGGCGGGTAACATGATCGCCATCCACAACGTGGTCGCGGCGTCTGCCACCGTAGGCCTGCTGGGCCGCGAGGGCATCACCATCCGCAAGACCATCCTGCCGACGATCTACTACCTGATCTTCACCGGCATCATCGCGCTGATCGCCTTCTACGTGATCGGTGTGACCGACCCCTTGATGCGGGCCGGATGATGGCACGAGCATGACGCTCACCGGGCCTCGCCGACTCTCGGCGGGGCCCGGTCATTTTCCGCCTATCTCCCCTCTGAACGGAGCCAACCCCATCCTCATATGGAAAAATTTTCCATGGATTAATGGAAAATTTTTTCATACAATTGACATCTACACTGAAGAGATCCCCCCTCTCCTCCGGAGTCATCATGAACACCCTCTTCGATGAACGACTCGATGGCGAAGTGGCCCGGCGCGACCCCGCCGAGGTACTCGCCGACCTGCGCCAGGCACTCCCCGGCATGACCCTGCTGCACCGCGAGGAGGACCTGCGGCCCTTCGAGTGCGACGGCCTCTCCGCCTACCGCGCCCTGCCGATGCTGGTGGCGCTGCCCGAGACCCTCGAGCAGGTCGAGACCCTGCTCAAGCGCTGCCGCGCCCTGGGCGTCCCGGTGGTGACTCGCGGCGCCGGCACCGGCCTCTCCGGTGGCGCCCTGCCGCTGGAACACGGCGTGCTGCTGGTGCTGTCGCGCTTCAACCGCATCCTCGAGATCGACCCCGACGCGCGCACCGCCCGAGTCCAGCCCGGGGTGCGCAACCTGGCGATCTCCGAGGCGGCGGCGCCCTACGGGCTCTACTACGCGCCGGACCCCTCCTCCCAGATCGCCTGCTCCATCGGCGGCAACGTGGCGGAGAACGCCGGTGGCGTACACTGCCTGAAGTACGGGCTGACCGTGCACAACGTGATCCGGGTCGAGGTGCTGACCATCGAGGGCGAGCGCATGACGCTCGGCTCCGACGCCCTGGACGCACCTGGCTTCGACCTGCTCGCCCTGTTCACCGGCTCCGAGGGCATGCTCGGCGTGGTCACCGAGGTGACCGTCAAGCTGCTGCCCAAGCCGGAGAGCGCCAAGGTGCTGATGGCGAGCTTCGACGACATCGAGAAGGCCGGCAACGCCGTGGGCGCCATCATCGCCGCGGGCATCATCCCCGGGGGCCTGGAGATGATGGACAACCTGGCGATCCGCGCCGCCGAGGACTTCATCGGCGCCGGCTACCCGGTGGAGGCCGAGGCGATCCTGCTTTGCGAGCTGGATGGCGTCGAGGCCGACGTCGACGACGACTGCGAAACGGTGCGCCGCGTGCTGGAGCAGGCCGGTGCCACCGGCATCCAGCAGGCCCGCGACGAGGCCGAGCGCGCCCTGTTCTGGGCCGGGCGCAAGAACGCCTTCCCGGCGGTAGGCCGCATGTCCCCGGACTACTACTGCATGGACGGCACCATTCCCCGCCGCGAGCTGGCCCGGGTGCTCAAGGGCATCGGCGATCTGGGCGAGGCGTACGGCCTGCGCGTGGCCAACGTCTTCCACGCCGGTGACGGCAACATGCACCCGCTGATCCTCTTCGATGCCAACCAGCCCGGCGAATTCGAGCGCGCCGAGGAGCTGGGCGGGCGCATTCTCGAGCTGTGCGTCGAGGTGGGCGGCACCATCACCGGGGAGCACGGGGTGGGTCGCGAGAAGATCAACCAGATGTGCGTGCAGTTCAGCCCCGGCGAACTCGCCACCTTCCGGGCCGCCAAGCGCGCCTTCGACCCCGACGAGCTGCTCAACCCGGGCAAGAACATTCCCACCCCGGCACGCTGCTCCGAGTTCCGCCTGACCAAGAGCGCCGGCGACGCCCCCGCGCCGACCCAGGCCCCAGAGAGCCAAGGCTGAGAGACTTCGACGACATGGTGAGCACACACGACACCCCCCAGCACGATATCCCCAGCCATGACGCCAGCGAGGCGCTGGCGGAGCGCATCCGCCGTGCCGAGGCCGAGGGCACTCCCCTGCGCATCGTCGGCGGCGACACCAAGGCCTTCTATGGTCGTAACGTTCAGGGCGAAGCGCTCTCCACCCGCGAGCACCGCGGCATCACCGAGTATGACCCGGTGGAGCTGATCGTCTCGGTGCGCACCGGCACGCCGCTTCGCGAACTGGAGGCCGCCCTGGCCGCCAACGGCCAGATGCTGCCCTGCGAGCCGCCCCACTTCGGCGAGGACGCCACCGTGGGCGGCATGATCGCCACCGGCCTCTCCGGCCCGCGCCGCCCCTGGGCCGGCAGCGTGCGCGACTTCGTGCTGGGCACGCGGGTCATCACCCGCCAGGGCAGCGAGCAGCGCTTCGGCGGCCAGGTGATGAAGAACGTCGCCGGCTACGACCTCTCGCGGCTGATGGTGGGCGCCCAGGGCACCCTGGGGCTGCTGACCGAGGTCTCCATGAAGGTGCTGCCGCTGCCCGGCGCCAGCCGCAGCCTGCACCTGGACATGCCGCTCGCCGAGGCCCTGGTGAAGCTCTCCGAGTGGGGCCGTCAGCCGCTGCCCATCACCGCCGCGGCCTGGCTCGACGGCGCCCTGCACCTGCGTCTGGAGGGCGGACCGAGTTCGGTGGCCGCCACCGCCGAGCGGCTGGGCGGCGACGAGCTCAAGCCCGACTTCTGGGCCGCCCTGAACGAGCAGCGCCTGGCGTTCTTCGCCAGGGAGGACGGCCGCGCCCTGTGGCGTCTCTCGCTGCCGCACCACACCCCGGTGCTCGAGCTTCCCGGCGTCGCTGATACCGACGTGCTCTACGACTGGGCCGGTGCCCAGCGCTGGCTGAGAAGTGACCTCGACGCCGCAACCCTGCGCGAGGTGGTCTCCCGGGCCGGCGGCCACGCCACCTGCTGGCGCGGCGCCAACGGTCAGCCGGTGGACGAGCCCTTCACCCCGCTCGCCCCGGTGCTGGCCAAGTACCACCAGAACCTCAAGGCAGAGCTGGACCCCAAGGGGATCTTCAATCCGGGCCGGCTCTACGCGGCATTCTGAGACAGAGGGGATAACGCCGAGATGCAGACGCATTTTTCCGAAGAAGATCTCAAGAAGCCGCATATCCGCGAGGCCGACCGGGTGTTGCGCAGCTGCGTGCACTGCGGCTTCTGCAACGCCACCTGCCCCACCTACCAGCTGCTGGGCGACGAGCGCGACGGCCCCCGCGGGCGCATCTACCTGATGAAGGAGATGCTCGAGGCCCCCGAGGGCAGCGACAAGGTGACCGAGGAGACCCGGCTGCACCTGGACCGCTGCCTGACCTGCCGCAACTGCGAGACCACCTGCCCCTCCGGTGTGGAGTACCACAAGTTGCTCGACATCGGTCGCGCCGAGATCGAGCGGCGGGTGCCCCGCAAGCCGGCCGAGCGCGCCCAGCGCTATGCGCTGCGCAAGATGCTGGTGGAGCCGAAGCGATTCCAGGCGCTGCTCAAGCTCGGCCAGACCTTCCGGCCGCTGGTGCCCGGCGCCCTGCGCGACAAGCTGCCGCCCGCCCCCGTGGATGCCGGTAAGCGCCCAGAGGGCAGCCGCCACGCCCGCCAGATGCTGATCCTGGAGGGCTGCGTGCAGCCGGGCCTTTCGCCCAACACCAACGCTGCCACCGCCCGGGTGCTGGACCGCCTCGGCATCGGCCTGACGCCGGTGGCGGAGGCCGGCTGCTGCGGCGCCATCGACTTCCACCTGAACGCCCACGACGACGGTCGCGCCCGGGCGCGGGCCAACATCGACGCCTGGTGGCCGCATGTCGAGGCCGGCGCGGAGGCCATCGTGCAGACCGCCAGCGGCTGCGGCGCCTTCGTCAAGGAGTACGTCGACATCCTCAAGGACGACCCGGCCTACGCCGAGAAGGCGGCCAGGGTGAGCGCGCTGGCCAAGGACCTGGTGGAGGTGCTGCGCGACGAGGCGCTCGACGCCCTCGAGGTGAAGAAGAGCCGCAAGCTCGCCTTCCACTGCCCCTGCACCCTGCAGCACGCCCAGAAGCTCGGCGGCGCCGTGGAGTCGGTGCTGACCCGGCTTGGCTTCTCGCTGACGCCGGTGGCCGATGCCCACCTCTGCTGCGGCTCGGCGGGTACTTACTCCATCACCCAGCCCGAGCTCTCGACGCAGCTGCGCGACAACAAGCTCGACAATCTCGAGGCCGGCAAGCCCGAGGTGATCGTAACGGCCAATATCGGCTGCCAGACCCACCTTGCCGGCGCCAACCGCACCGAGGTGCGCCACTGGATCGAGATCGTGGACGAGGCCATCGCCTGAGGTCCGCCTCGCATCCGAACGAGGGGCGTCGGGGGCAAGCCGGAGGGGAGGTCCTACGCCAGGGAAGGCGTCGGTAGCGTACAGGGATGTATTCACAGCGCCTCCCCGAAGGCTTGCCGCCGATAAAGCCCCGAGCCTGCTGACCCCTGCAACAGCGTTCCATCACAAGAGGAAGTCCGCTCATGAAGACCAAGCCCGTACTGACCCTGACTGACGTCAACGCCATCCTCGATGCCGCCCAGAAGGAGGCCGAGGCCAACGGCTGGGGCGTGACCATCGCCGTGGCCGACGACGGCGGCCACCTGCTCGGCCTGCGCCGCATGGACAACGCCCCGCCCTTCAGCGCCGAGGTGGCCGCCCAGAAGGCCCACAACGCCGCCATCGGCCGCCGCGAGACCCAGGCCTTCGAGGAGATGATCAACGGCGGCCGCACCGCCTTCGTCACCGCGCCCATGCAGTCGCTGCTCGCCGGCGGCGTGCCGGTGATCGTCGACGGCGAGGTGGCCGGCACCGTCGGCATCTCCGGCGTCAAGCCCGATCAGGATGTGCAGATCGCCCGCGCCGGCGTCGCCGCCATCGGCTGAGGCCATTGCCACCCGCCATCGCCTCCGCGCAGGCGCTGCAGTAAGCTACAGGGCCCCCGCCACGCGGGGCCCTTGCGTTGGAGAAGAGGATAAGATGCCCCTGTTCTATTTCCTGCCGCCGCTCGGCGCCGTGCTGATCTGGTCGGGCAACATGACCATCAACCAGCTCACCGTGGGCGCCATCGCACCCTCCAGCATCGCCTTCTTGCGCTGGGTGCTGGCGCTCGCCGTGCTCACCCCCTTCCTGGCCCCGGCGGCCTGGAAGCATCGCGCCACGATCCGCCGCGAATGGCCGAAGCTCGCCGTGCTGGGGCTGCTCGGCATGGGGCTGTGGCAGGGGCTCGCCTACGTGGCCGCCGAGACCACCTCGGCCACCAACATGGGCATCCTGGCCGCCATGGTGCCGCTGCTCACCGTGCTGCTCAGCGCGCTGATCCTGCGCGAGCCGCCCAGCCTGGGCGGCACCCTGGGGGGCGTCGTGGCGCTGCTGGGGGTGCTGGTGCTGCTGGGTCGCGGCAACCCGCTCTCGCTGCTGGAGCTGACCGTGGCGAAGGGCGACGCCCTGATGCTGGTGGCCGCCACCTGCTACGCCCTCTACGGGGTGATGCTCAAGCGCTGGCCGATCGGCCTGCCCCCCTGGGTGCTGCTCTACGCCCAGGTGATCTTCGCGGTGCTCTTCCTGCTGCCGCCCTACCTGATGGGCCCCATGACCCCGGTGGACGCGAGCAACATTGGCCTGATCCTCTATGCCGGCATCCCGGCCTCGATCATCACCACCTTCCTGTGGATGCTGGCGATCCGCCAGATCGGCGCCAGTCAGGCGAGCATCTTCATCAACCTGATGCCGCTGTTCAGCGCACTGATCGCCATGGCGGCCCTCGGCGAGCGCATCGCGCTGTTCCACCTGCTGGGCGGCGTGCTGATCCTGGCCGGGGTAATCATGGCCCAGACCCTCACCCGGCCGCTGGTCCGCCCCCGCACGCGCCGGGACCCCGACCCCACGTGCTAGACTTCCCGTTCTGCCCGCTGACAGACAAGGATGCGCCATGTCCCTCGACGACCTGCACCTGACGCTTCGCAACCTGACGCCGGAGGACTACGCCCAGCTCGAGACGCTAATGGACGCGGTCTACCACGACATCGGCGGCGCCTGGTCGAAGCACACCATCGAGACGCTGATCGCCTCCTTCCCGGACGGCCAGATCGCCATCGAGGACGACGGCCGCCTGGTGGGCATGGCGCTGACCGCACGGGTGGACTATGACGAGTTCACCAACCCCCACAAGTACGACGACCTGATCGGCAAGCGCGAGGTGATCCTCGACGACCCGGACGGCGACGCCATGTACGGCCTGGACGTGCTGATCCACCCGGACTACCGCGGCTACCGCCTGGGGCGGCGCCTCTACGACGCCCGCAAGGAGCTGTGCCGCTCGCTCAACCTGCGGGCGATCCTGGCCGGCGGTCGCATCCCCCAGTACCATCAGCACGCCGAGACGCTCTCCCCCACCCAGTACATCGACCGGGTGGCCCGCAAGGAGATCCACGACCCAATCCTCTCCTTCCAGCTGGCCAACGACTTCCAGGTCAAGCGCCTCTTGCGCGACTACCTCCCCGAGGACGAGAGGTCCCAGGGCTATGCCACCCTGCTGGAGTGGAACAACTTCCTCTATGAGCCCGCCGAGCTGGTACTCGACAACCGCAAGACCCAGGTACGGGTCGGCGCGGTACAGTGGCAGATGCGCGAATTCGACTCGGTGGAGGCGGTGCTGCAGCAGGTGGAGTACTTCGTCGACGCCCTCTCCGGCTACAAGAGCGATTTCGCGGTCTTCCCGGAGCTCTTCAATGCCCCGCTGATGGGGCTGCAGGACCGCGCCGCCCAGCGCGACCAGATGGCGGCCGTGCGCTTCCTGGCCAGCTTCACCGAGCAGTTCAAGGCCGAGCTGTCGCGCATGGCGGTCTCCTACAACATCAACATCGTGGCCGGCTCCATGATCGAGGTGGGCGAGGACGACCGCCTCTACAACGTCAGCTACCTCTGCCACCGCGACGGCGAGATAGAGAGCCAGGCCAAGCTGCATATCACGCCCCAGGAGCGCCGCGACTGGGTGATCGAGGGGGGCGACGACCTCCAGGTGTTCGACACCGACGCCGGCCGGGTCGGCATCCTGATCTGCTACGACGTGGAGTTCCCGGAGCTGCCGCGGCTCTTGGCCGAGCAGGACATGGACATCCTCTTCGTGCCCTTCTGGACCGACACCAAGAACGGCTACCTGCGGGTGCGTCACTGCGCCCAGGCCCGGGCCATCGAGAACGAGTGCTACGTGGTGCTGTGCGGCAGCGTGGGCAACGTGCCCTCCATCGAGAACCTCGACATCCAGTACGCCCAGTCGGCGGTCTTCTCGCCCTCGGACTTCGCCTTCCCCCACGACGCCGTGCTCAACGAGACCACCCCCAACACCGAGATGATTCTCTTCTCGGATCTCGACCTGACCCGACTGACCATGGTGCGCAACGAGGGCTCGGTGACCAACCTCAAGGACCGCCGCAAGGACCTCTTCGACCTGCGCTGGCGGGACTGGTCCTGGAAGTCAGGGGCCGACCTGGAAGAGAGCTGAGTCGAGGCGAGGAGAGCCGATGCTTGGGCACCTGAAACGCTGGCGGGCCGAGCGCTTCGCCGCCCGCCACCCCTTCCCCGAGGCGGCCTGGGCCGAGGCCCGGTCGCGCCTGCCGCTGCTTGCCGCCCTGCCCGAGGCGCAGGCCGCTTCGCTTGGGCAGCGCGCCTGGCAGTTTCTCCACGCCAAGCGCCTGAGCCTGCACCCGACGCTTGCCGAGTCCACCCCCTTCGACCTGCCTGCCCAGCTGGCTCTCGCCGCCCAGGCCTGCCTGCTGACCCTGGGCTGGAGCAACGAGGAGCACCGGGAGGCCTTCGCCAACGTCCACGAGGTGCTGATCCTGCCCGACGCCTTCCAGCGCCAGGTGGAGGAGATGGACGAGTTCGGCGTGATGCACGAGTACGTGGACGAGCGCGCCGGCGAGACCTCCCACCAGGGGCCGGTGGTGGTGGCCTTCCCCGACCTGATGGAGAGCGGAGACTTCTCGGGCTTCAACGTGCTGATCCACGAGTTCGCCCACAAGCTCGACCTGGGCAACTCCCTGGACGTGGACGGCTTCCCGCCGCTGCCCGCCGACATCGACCCGCCGGAGTGGCATCGGGTCTTCATGGGCGTCTGGGAGGACCTCCAGGCGCATCTCGAGCGCGGCGAGCCCACGCCCATCGACGACTACGCCGCCACCCACCCCGGCGAGTGCTTCGCGGTCTGCTGCGAGGCCTTCTTCACCGCCCCGGACCTGCTCCACGATGTCTATCCGGCGCTCTATGCGCTGCTCGGCCGCTACTTCGGCCAGGCGCCGCTGGCCCGCCTGCCGGCCGAGTATCACGCGCGGCCGCTCGCGGCCCATCCCGAGCGCCACTGACCCACCGCCCGTCCCCAGGAGGCGCCGATGATCGACCTGCGCAGCGATACCGTCACCCGTCCCAGCGCCGCCATGCGCGACGCGATGCACGTCGCCCCGGTGGGCGACGACGTCTGGGGCGACGACCCCAGCGTGGCGCGCTTCGAGGCCGCCGTGGCCGAACGCGCCGGCAAGGCCGCCGCCCTGCTCTTCCCCAGCGGCACCCAGAGCAACCTGGCCGCCCTGCTCGCCCACTGCCAGCGCGGCGACGAATACCTCGCCGGCCAGCAGGCCCACACCTACAAGTACGAGGGCGGCGGCGCCGCGGTGCTCGGCGGCATCCAGCCCCAGCCGCTGGAGCACGCCGAGGACGGCTCGCTGCCCCTGGAGCGCATCCGCGCGGCGATCAAGCCCGATGACTTCCACTTCGCCCGCACCCGCCTGCTGGCGCTGGAGAACACCATCGGCGGGCGCGTGCTCGATCCCGACTACGTAGCGGCGGCCACCGCGCTGGCCCGGGAGCAGGGCCTCGCCACCCACCTCGACGGCGCCCGGCTGTTCAACGCCGCGGTGGCCAGCGACACCTCACTGGATGAGCTCTGCGCGCCTTTCGACTCGGTGTCGCTGTGCTTCTCCAAGGGGCTCGGCGCCCCGGTGGGCTCGGCCCTGGCGGGCTCCCGCGAGCTGATCGACAGCGCCCGGCGCTGGCGCAAGGTGCTGGGCGGCGGCATGCGCCAGTCCGGCATCATCGCCGCCGCCTGCCACCATGCGCTGGACCACCACGTGGCCGACCTCGCCGGCGATCATCGCCGTGCCGCACGCCTGGCCGAGGGGATCCGCGCGTTGCCCGACCTCGAGGTGGCCTACCAGGCCACCAACATGGTGTTCCTGCGCGTACCCGAGCGACACGTCGCCCCGCTGCGCGCCTGGCTCGCCGAACGCGGGATCCTCGTCGAGCTGCGCTGCACCACCCGCCTGGTGGTACACCGCGACCTGGATGACGACGCCATCGAGCGGGTGCTCGAGGCGCTGGGCGACTATCTGGCACAGCCGCGGGCATGAAGGCGCGGCGCCGCCTCCCCGCCGCGCTGTGGCTGCCGCTGCTGGCACTGCTGACGCTGCTGCTGCTGGCACTGGGCTGGCAGTGGCTGGCCCGGGAGGGGGTGCTGACCCTGGAGGCGCTGCGCGCGCTGGCCGCCTCGACGTCCGGCTGGCGCGACGCGCCCTGGACGCTCCTGGTGGTGATGGCGGTCTACGCCGGGGCGTCGCTGGTGATGTTCCCGCTGAGCCTGCTGGTGGGCGTAACCGGGCTGCTGTTCGGCCCCTGGTGGGGCTTCGGCTACGCCCTGGCCGGCACCCTGACGGCCTCGCTGGTCACCTGGTGGGTGGGCCGGCGTATCGGCCGCGAGGCGCTGCTGCGCCACGGCGGCAAGCGCCTCAGAGGTCTCTCGCGCTACCTCGCCAGGCGCGGCATCCGCACCATGACCGTCGTCAATCTGCTGCCGCTGGCGCCCTTCACCCTCACCAACATGATGGCCGGCGCCTTCCGCCTGCGCCTGCGCGACTACCTGGTGGGCTCGGCACTGGGGATCGCCCCCGGGCTCGCCGGGGTCACACTGCTGGGCAGCCAGCTGGGGAAACTGGCCACCGCCGAAAGCCGCGACGAGCTCGCCTGGGGGGCCGGAGGCCTGCTGCTGGCGGTACTGCTGCTGGTGGCGCTCAAGCGCTGGAGCGACCATCGCCGGCGGCGCTGATCACTTCGCTGTCCTGTCGGGCCACCACTCGGGGCGCTCCTCCTCCCAGGTGGCGTGGACCAGCTTGCCCAGCACCCGGCCACGATGGCAAAGCATCTGCCACTCCGCCCCCAGGCGGTGGCGCACCCGCTCCCAGCCCCCCTCCTCGGCATGGGTGAAGGGGCCACTGGCGGCGATGGCACGCCGATAGACGGCCAAGCAGCGCTCGGCACAGCTCGCTTCATCGTAGGCCGCTGCGGTGGAGCGAGCACCCTCCACCAGGGGCCTGCGTACGTCGCGAGCCGACAGCGACACCAGGGCCGCGGCGAAGTCATCGACATCATCGTGGTCGAGCAGCCGACCATTGCCGCCATCGCGCACCACCTCGCGAACGCCGGGAGCGTCCACGGCCACCACCGGCAGCCCCGCCGCCATCGCTTCGGCGATCACCATGCCCTGGGTTTCGCTGTGCGAGGCGAAGGCGAAGAGATCCATGGCGTGGTAGGCATCGATGAGCGACTGCCCCTGCAGACGACCGGTGAAATGTACCCGTGCTGCGACCCCCTCGCCCTCCGCAGCCTCGATCATCGCCTGGCGCGCATCACCCTCGCCCACCACCAGGAAGTGCGCCGTCGGCAGGAGGGCCAGCGCCTTGGCCACTGCCACGGCGAGAAAGGCGAGATTCTTCTCCCGCGCCAGCCGCCCCAGGTGGCCGATCACGTAGGCGTCGTCCGCGATGCCGAACCGCCGCCGCCAGGCCGCACCGCTGCCGGCCGCGAAACGTACCGTATCCACGCCGCTGGGCACCACGTGAATCGCCGGGTTGGCGTCGCGCTCGAGCAGCAGGTCGCGGATGCTCTCGCTGGGGGCGATCACCGCATCGCACAGATGGGTGTACTCGGTGGCCAGCGCCTTGGCGAAGCGCTGCATGCGCGGTGAGTCACCCGGCACGTAGTGGGTGTAGTGCTCATAGAGGGTGTGGTGGGTGAACACCAGCGGCAGCCCATAGGTCTCGGCGGTGCGCGCTGCGGTATCGCCGAGCAGGAAGGGGTGGTGGGAGTGCACGATATCGGGCTCGAAGGCCTCGATGGCCTCGAAAAGCTGCCCGGGGATGGGCACGGGCAGGGAAAAGTCGCTGCCGTTGAAGTGCTGGACCGCCGTGACCCTGATCACATCGGCCTCATGGCGTGGCTGGCCATCGAGGCGCGGTGCCACCACCAGCACCCGGTGGCCCATCGCTTGCAACTGCGCCTTGAGGCGCTGCACCGATTCGCTGACACCGCCGACGATCGGCAGGTAGGTGTTGGTGAACATCAGTACGTTCACGGTGACGAAACTCCTTGTCTGGCGGTTTCCGTTGCTGGTAGTGGCGGTACGCGGCGCCCCATCTCCTGCTCAAGATAGGCGATGAAGGCACGAATGCGCAGCGGCACGTGACGCCGCTGCGCATAGACGGCATAGAAGTCGGCGCGTACACCCTGCCACGTCGGCAGCAACTCCACCAGCGCACCGCTCTCCAGGTGCGCATGCACGTCCCACCAGGAGCGCAGCACGATGCCGTGGCCATCCAGCGCCAAATTGACGATCACCTCGCCGTCGTTGCTGGCCAGCGGCCCCGAGACCTTCACCGCCTGCTCCTCGCCTGCGGCGCCACGGCGCGTCAGGCGCCACAGGGCGAAGTCGCTGTCATTCTCACGCAGCACCAGGCAGGGATGCTTCGCCAGGTCCGCTGGCTTTGCCAGGCGGGGCATCCGCTCGACATAGGCGGGCGCCGCGCAGAGGATCCGGCGGTTGGCGAGGATACGCCGGGCCACCAGGCGCGAGTCGGGCGGCTCTCCCACCCGGATGCTAATGTCTACCCCCTGTTCGCCTGGGGTCAGCGGGAAGTTGGTCAGCTCAAGCGTGCTCTCCACCCCCGGGTGGCGGGCGCAGAAGCAAGAGAGTAGCGGCGCCACGTGGCGTCGCCCGAAACCGAAGGTGGCGTTGATCTTGAGCGGGCCGGAGAGCTCGGCGCGCTGCGCCCCCAGTGCCTCCTCCAGCTCGGCCAGCTCCTCGAGGATCGCCGCCCCGCGCACCAGATAGCGCTCGCCCTCCGGGGTCAGGGTCAGGCGGCGGGTGGTGCGGCTGGCCAGGGTCACTCCCAGGCGCGCCTCCAGCTGCTTGAGCCGCTTGCTGACCGCCGAGAGCGACAGGCCAAGCTCCCGGGCCGTGGCCGTGAGGCTGCCGGCCTGGGCCAGGCGCTGGAAGAAGGCCAGATCATCGAGCTGGGCCACCTCACTCTCCACTTTTACTCAATAATGACTTGCATTCTAGCCCGATTATCGACAGCCATGGGAGAGCTAGACTGTGGGGGTTCGTTCCTCCCCCCGGAAATCGATGGAGCCCGACATGACCCACAGAATCGCCGTGATTCCCGGTGACGGCATCGGCAAGGAAGTGATGCCCGAGGGGCTGCGCGCCCTCGAGGCCGCCGCCAGCCGCTTCGGCATCGCCCTGGAGCTTGCGCACTTCGACTTCGCCAGCTGCGACTACTACGCCGAGCACGGCAAGATGCTGCCCGACGACTGGTTCGAGACCCTGAAGGACTTCGATGCCATCTTCTACGGCGCGGTGGGCTGGCCGGCCACCGTGCCGGACCATGTCTCGCTGTGGGGCTCGCTGCTGCAATTCCGCCGCCGCTTCGACCAGTACATCAACCTGCGCCCCTGCCGGCTGCTGCCCGGCATCCGGAGCCCGCTCGCCGACCGCAAGCCCGGCGACATCGACTTCTACGTGGTGCGCGAGAACACCGAGGGGGAGTACTCCAGCGTCGGTGGCAAGATGTTCGAGGGCACCGAGCGCGAGGTGGTGATCCAGGAGACGGTGATGACCCGCCACGGCACCGACCGGGTGCTGAAGTTCGCCTATGAACTGGCCCGGTCGCGCCCGAGGAAGAAGCTCACCTCGGCCACCAAGTCCAACGGCATCGCCATCACCATGCCCTGGTGGGATGAGCGGGTAGCCGAGATGGGCAAGCGCTATCCGGACGTGGCCGTGGACCAGTTCCATATCGACATCCTGACCGCCAACTTCGTGATGCACCCGGACTGGTTCGACGTGGTGGTGGCCAGCAACCTGTTCGGTGACATCCTCTCCGACCTGGGCCCGGCCTGCACCGGCACCATCGGCGTGGCGCCCTCGGCCAACATCAACCCCGAGGGCACTTTCCCGAGCCTGTTCGAACCGGTCCACGGCAGCGCCCCGGACATCGCGGGCAAGGGCATCGCCAACCCCATCGGCCAGGTCTGGTCCGGCGCCATGATGCTCGAGCACCTGGGCCACAAGGAAGCCGGCGACGCCATCGTCGCCGCCTTCGAGGCGGTACTCGCCGAGGGTGACAAGGCGGTGCTGACGCCGGATGTGGGCGGCACCGGCACCACCGAGGACCTGGGCCGGGCCATTTCGGAGCGCATCACGGGGTAATATCGAGATTCAACCCGCGATCGCAAGGAAGCCCGCCCCGGCAGACCGGAGCGGGCTTCTTCACGTCGGGATCACGCGCTGAAGGATCAGAGAGTCAGCTTCGCCGCAATATTGGCCACGTGCTCGCCCTGGAAGCGCGCGATGGTCAGCTCGCGCTCGTCCGGCTGGCGCGACCCATCGCCGCCGGCGATGGTGGAGGCGCCATAGGGGTTGCCGCCGCCGGCTTGGTCGAAGACGTACTGCTCCTCGATGCCGTAGCCCAGCGGCACGATCAGCATGCCGTGGTGGGCCAGGGTGTGCCAGAAGGAGGTGATGGTGGTCTCCTGGCCACCGCCGGTGCCGGTGGAGGTGAAGACGCTGGCCACCTTGCCGCGCAGCTTCCCATTGGCCCACAGGCCGCCGGTCTGGTCCAGGAAGGTGCGCATCTGGCCGGTCATGTTGCCGAAGCGCGTGGGGCTGCCGAAGAGGATGGCGTCGTAGTCGGCGAGCTCCGCCGGGGACGCCTCGGGCGTGTCGAAGCGCTGGCCGCCGGCCTTCTCGAAGGCCTCGGCGTCCATGGTCTCGGGGGCGCGCTTGACGGTGACCTCGACACCCTCGACGCGGCGGGCCCCTTCGGCCACCGCCTGGGCCAGAGTGTCGATGTGACCGTACATGGAGTGATAGAGCACCAGAACGCGGGTCATGCGGACCTCCTGTGTCAGTGGATGCAACATCACCGAGTCTAGTCGGATGTCCTGAGAGAAAAAGCGAAGGAATTCGAGGGCCGGCGACGATTCGGTCGAACGGACGCGGTCAGCCGGCCTGCCTCAGGCCAACCGCCAGCAGCCCGCCAGGATGCGCACCTTGCCGGCCGCCAGGTTGTCGCGCAGGTTGCGCCCCATCTCGGCGAAGCGCTCGCCGAAGATCACCCCGGGGCCGGGCAGCACCGGGCCGGCCGGGGCCTCCCCGCCGTCCTCTCGCCGGCTGAGCTTCTGTCGCCAGGCCAGGGCCGACTCGGTCACGTCCTCCAGCGCCTCGGGCACGAAACCCGCGTCGGCCAGGCGCGCCTCCAGCGCCTCCCGGGTCTGCAGGTGGCTCGCCGCCGGCGTGCTGGCCCAGGGTACCGGCAGCGCCAGGGGGTCGAGGTTGTCGCCGGCCACCACCTCGTGGAGCAGCAGCCGTCCGCCCGGCACCAGCAGCCGGCGCCACTCCGCGAGCACCGCCGCCATGTCCGGCATGTTCATCAGCGCATGCTGGCACCACACCGCCTCGAAGGCCGCCTCCGGCAGCGGGGTGCGGGAGGCATCCGCGCACAGGAAGCGGGTGCGTTCAGCCAGGCCGGTGGCGCGGCTGAGCCACTCGGCCGCCGTCACGAAGGCCGGGGTGATATCCACGCCCAGCGTCTCGCAGCCCAGCTCAGCGGCCAACAGGCGGCTGGCCCCACCGGTGCCGCAGCCCACGTCCAGCACCCGCATCCCGGGGGCCAAGTGTCCCAGCGCCGCCAGGTGCCGGCTGGCCCGGCGTCCGCCCAGGTGCAGCTGGTCGACCCCGGCGACCTCATCGAGGCTCAGGTGCTCAGGATCGCACCCCGCCGCCCGGAAGGCCGCCGCCAGGCGCGCGACCAGCGGCTCGCCGCCGGCACGGCCCGGGGCATCGTAGTGGCCCGCCAGGGAAGGGCTGGGCGAAGCGGGGGCGGCGGGCATGGCGGGCTCCTGGCAGGGGGGTGGGCCTCCAGCTTAGCGCCGTGCCGCGGGCCGCCCCATAGGCCAAAGGTCCCGCGTCGGGCGACTTTCACCCTGGCACCGGCACTTTCACGGCGTCGACGCGCCCCTTGCCCGGCGGCGCCGGCTGGCGGAAGGTAGCCGGACCCGTAGCGTCGAGGATTCCGCCCCATGAGCCCATCCCGCCCCCCTTCCCCGTCGGCCTCCCGTGCGCCGCTGGCGACCTGGCTGTGGCGCTGCCTGGAGGGCGAGCCCATCGCCCCCTTCGCGCTGCCTGGGGGGAGCGCCGTGCCACGTGGCGAGGGGGTGCTCGAGCTGGTGCCCGAGCGCCCCGCCGTCGACGCCCTCGCCAGCGTGGTCTCGGTCGGCATCCACGGCGACGAGACCGCCCCCATCGAGCTGCTGCAGGGCTGCCTCGAGCGGCTCGCCGAGGGTCAGGCCAGGCTCGGCGCACCGGTCCTGCTGGTGCTCGGCAACCCCGAGGCGACCCGCCAGGGGGTGCGCTACGTGGGCACCAACCTCAACCGCCTCTTCCGCCGGGAGCTCGACGAGCAGGGCATGGAGCCCGACCGGGCGCGGACGCTGATGGCCGCGGTGGACGCCTTCTTCGCCCGCCACGGGGCACTTCCGCGGCTTCACTACGACCTGCACACCGCCATCCGCGACAGCCGCTACCCGCGCTTCGTGGTCAGCCCCTTCACCGAGCGCACGCCGGTGGAGGCGGCCCAGTGGCACTGGCTCGCCGCCGCCGACATCCAGGCGGTACTCCTCCAGCACCGCCACAGCTGGACCTTCTCCCACTACAGCAAGCACTATCATGGCGCCCAGGCCTTCACCCTGGAGCTGGGCCGCGCCCTGCCCTTCGGGCACAATGACCTGGCACCGCTGGCGCCCATGGGCGTGCTGCTGGCGGCGCTGCTCGAGGGGCGCGAGCCCCCCGCGGCAGCGCCCGAGCGCATGGCCTTCTTCCGGGTCGCGCATGAGCTGATGCGGGAGTCCGTGGCGTTTCGCCTGGCCTTCCCCGACGATACGCCCAACTTCACGACCTTCCCGCCGGGCACCCTGCTCGCCGAGGATGGCCAGGCCGGGGAGACCCGGGTCGGCGAGGCACCGCTGGCCGTGGTCTTTCCCAACGCCGAGGTGGAGATCGGCGCCCGCGCCGCCCTGCTGGTGCACCCCGAGCCACCGCCGTCGGGCTGAGGCCGGCGGCCCGCCGAGGCTCCGAGAAGCATCGGCAGCAGAAAAACCCTTATAACAACCACAACGGGAGGGTAAAATCTTGCCCCTTTGCCGATCAGCACTGGACCCGCGCCGCATCCCATCTCGCCCTCCCGCACCTACCGGAGGGCGGATGCGTCGCTGGCATCGCCCCTGTCAAGCGCCGCTTACCCACGGCGTGTCGCCGCGGTGACCCTGACCCGGAGCCCATACCATGGCCGAAACCCCGATTCCGCTGGAAGTCCGCAACATCAAGAAGCGCTTCGGCGATACCGAAGTGCTCAAGGGGCTGTCGCTTTCTGCCCACAAGGGAGACGTGATCACCCTGATCGGCGCCTCCGGCTCCGGCAAGAGCACCTTCCTGCGCTGCATGAACCTGCTCGAGCAGCCCGACGAAGGCGACCTGATCGTCCACGGCGAGGAGATCCGCTTCAGGCAGACTCGCCACGGCCGCGAGCCCGCCGACTGGAAGCAGGTGGTGCGCATGCGCGCCAAGCTCTCCATGGTCTTCCAGGGCTTCAACCTCTGGGCCCACATGACCCTGCTCGAGAACATCATCGAGGCCCCGGTGCACGTGCTCGGCAAGCCGAAGAAGGAAGCCATCGAGCAGGCCCGCGCGCTGCTCGAGCGCGTGGGCCTGACCGCCCGCGCCGACGCCTACCCGGCCCAGATGTCCGGCGGCCAGCAGCAGCGCGGCGCCATCGCCCGGGCGCTGGCCATGGACCCGGAGGTGATGCTGTTCGGCGAGCCCACCTCGGCGCTGGACCCGGAGCTGGTCGGCGATGTCCTCAAGGTGATGCGCGAACTCGCCGAGGAGGGGCGCACCATGATCGTGGTGACCCACGAGATGGGCTTCGCCCGGGACGTCTCCAGCCAGGTCATCTACCTGCATCAGGGCCTGGTCGAGGAGGCCGGCCCGCCGCAACAGGTGCTGGACAACCCGCAATCGCCGCGCCTGAAGCAGTTCCTGGCCCCCAAGTACTGAGCGGGAGAGCACTATGCTGGATCTTCATGGCTACGGCCCACGGCTGCTGGAAGGCGCCGGCGTCACCCTCCAGCTGGCGGCGCTGTCGCTGGCGCTGGCCATCCTGCTGGGCCTGCTCACCGCCAGCGCCAGGATGTCTCGCAGCTGGCTGCTAACCCGCCTCGCCACCCTCTACACCACGGTGATCCGCGGCGTGCCCGACCTGGTGCTGATGATGCTGCTGTTCTTCGGCGGCCAGATGGCGCTCAACGTGGCCACCGACGCCCTCTACGATCGCTTCGGTGTGGACTGGTACGTCAACCTCAACGCCTTCGCCGCCGGGGTGATCACCATCGGTTTCATCTTCGGCGCCTACATGGGCGAGACCTTCCGCGGCGCCTTCATGGCCGTGGACCACGGCCAGATCGAGGCCGGCAAGGCCTACGGCATGAGCCCCTGGCTGGTATTCCGGCGCATCCGCTTCCCGCAGATGATGCGCCACGCCCTGCCGGGGATCTCCAATAACTGGATGGTGCTGCTCAAGACCACCGCCCTGGTCTCGGTGATCGGGCTCTCCGACATGGTGCGGGTGGCCGCCGAGGCCTCCCGGGCCACCCATGAGCCCTTCACCTTCCTGCTCCCGGTGGCGGCCGTCTACCTGCTGATCGCCAGCGTCTCGGAGTGGCTCTTTGCCAGGCTCCAGAAGCGCTACAACGTCGGCTTCGGAGGACACTGAGATGGATGCCCTCACGACCTGGTTCCACGACCTGCTGGCCGGCAACGTCATCTTCACGCCGCAGACCCTCGGCTACTACTGGGACGGCCTGGTGACCACCACCCAGCTGGTGTTCCTGTCGCTGGTGATCGGCCTGGTGCTGGCGGTGCCCCTGGCCATCGGCAGAAGCTCGAGCCGCCGCTGGATCAGCCTGCCGATCTACGCCTACACCTACGTGTTTCGCGGCACGCCGCTGCTGATCCAGCTCTACATCATCTATTACGGGGTGGTGTTCTTCGACGGCATCCAGGAGACCTTCCTGTGGCCGCTGCTGCGCGAAGCCTTCTACCCCGCGCTGATCGCCTTCACCCTCAATACCGCGGCCTATTCCACCGAGATCTTCCGGGGCGCCATCAAGGCGACCGCCCGCGGCGAGATCGAGGCGGCGCGGGCCTACGGCATGTCGGACGCCCTGATGATGCGGCGTATCATCCTGCCCAGCGCCTTCCGCCGTGCCCTGCCCGCCTACGGCAACGAGGTGATCTTCATGCTCCACGCCAGCGCCATCGCCAGCGTGGTCACCCTGATGGACCTCACCGGCGCGGCGCGCTTCGTCTACGCACGCTTCTACGCCCCCTTCGAGGCCTTCCTGTTCGTGGCGGCGATCTATCTCTGCCTGACCTTCGCCATCCTCTACTTCTTCCGCTGGCTGGAGAAGCGGCTGCTGGCCCACCTCATGCCACAGAGCTGAGGCATCGCAGCGGCCGCGGCGCCAGCGTCAAACGCCCGTTGGAAATTCCATCACGTAGGGCTTTCGAGCCCGCGGCGGCTGGGCTAGAGTCTGCCCGGTAGGCACCCGCAGGGTGCCATCTCTCACCATCAGGAGCTCCTCCATGAAGAAACTGCTGACCGTCTCGATCCTCGGCGTGGCCATGGCCGCCGGTACTGCCCTGGCCCGCGACTACGACCACGTGCGCATCGGCGTCGACGTGCCCTACGAGCCCATGGAGTACCGCGGCGCCGACGGCGAGCTGACCGGCTTCGACATCGACCTGGGCAACGCCCTCTGCGCCGAGATCGGCGTGACCTGCGAATGGATCGAGCAGGAGTGGGACGGCATCATCCCGGGCCTGCTGGCACGCAACTACGACGCCATCATGTCCTCCATGTCGATCAACGAGGAGCGCCGCCAGACCGTGCTCTTCTCCGACTCCTACATCACCATCCCCGGCGCCTGGTTCGCCCCGGCCGGCAGCGAGATCGAAGCGATCAACGAAGAGACACTGGCCGGCAAGAGCATCGGCGTGCAACGCGGCACCACCTACGACAACTACGCCACCGACACTTACGGGCACATCGCGACGATCAACCGCTATTCCACCGCCGACGACATGGTGCTGGACCTGCAGGCCCAGCGCCTGGACATCGTCTTCCTGGAGTACGTGGTCGGCCAGGCCACCCTGCTCGACAACGAGGATGCCGACTTCCGGGTGGTGGGCGAGATGGTCACCGAGCCCGAGGAGTACTTCGGTGAAGGCTTCGGCATCGCCTTCCGCCAGCGCGACACCGCGCTTGCCGAGCGCTTCAACGAGGCCCTGGCCACCCTGAAGGAGGACGGCACCTACGACGAGATCTACGCCAAGTACTTCGGTGAGTAGAGGGGCGTTGGCCAATCGGCGCCTTTCGCTGATAGCCAACGGCCCAATCACTCTCGCAGGCCAGCAGGCCTGGCCTGCAATCCCCTGCGTCAAATCAGGCCAAGGCGTCGCGCCCTCGCGGGGCAAGCCCTCTCGTCGGGAACTTGCCACTGCCGCCACGGTCTGTCGTCGCGACTGCCACGCTCTACCGTCGCCACACCAAGGAGGGCCCGATGACGGATGCGACCCTGGCCAACACCCCCGCCCGCCCCGTCTCGACCTGGACAGGCTGGGGGCAGTGGCTGGCCCTGATCACCATGACCCTCGACCACGGAGTGCGCTACCTCGCCCCCGACGCCTGGGGGCTCGAGTGGATCGGCGCCTCGCTGGGCCGCATCGCCTTCCCGCTGTTCGCCGGCATGGTGGCCTGGCACGGCCTGTTCAATACCCGTAACCCGCTGCGCTATGCCCGGCGCATCCTGGTGATCGGCCTGGTCGCCCAGTTGCCCTTCATGCTGATGCCCCGCGCCTCGGATGCCCTGCTGCTCAACGTCTGCTTCACCCTGGCGCTGGGGCTGGCTGCGGTGGCCTGGTACCAACGATGGAACATCCGCTGGAGCGCCGGCAGCCTGCCCCGGTGGCAACGGGTCGGCGAGCCGCTACTGATGCTGTCGGCTTGGTTCCTAGCGGGGAATTGGGTGGAGTATGGCCACGCGGGGCTGCTGCTGGTGCCCGCCTTCACGCTGGCGATCGCCGGCCTCGCCCAGACCGGCGAGACGCGGCGGGAACGCCTGGTGCCAGTGGCCGGCACCCTACCACTGCTGGCGGTGGCGGGCCTGATGAATAGCTCAGCCATGGCCAAATCGTTCACCGTCGCCACCTGCCTGGGCGTGCTGCTGCTAGCCGCTGGGGCCCATGCCGCCATCCCCCGAATCCCCTGGCCGATGCCGCGCCGCCTGTGGCTCGCCTGGTACCCGGCCCACTTCACGGCCATCGCCGCGCTGTTGCTGATAGTGGGCCAAGCGGCGTGGCCCTGAAGGTCCAGCGTGGCATCATCCGGCCCAGAGACCCAGCGCCAGCAGCGCCAGGGTGGCCAGCAGCACCACCACGTTAACGCCCATCAGCGCTTCCAGACGGTCAGGCGCCTCCAGCACCCCAGGGAGGCGCCAGGCCACCCACAGCGCCCCGGGGAGCGCCAGACAGGCCAATCCGGCCGCCACGGGAAGCTCACCAAGCAGCACGCCCAGGCCGACCAGCGCCTGGCTGCCCAACAACAACCCCGCCACCAGACGCGCGGCACGCCGTGGGCCGAGCAGAATCGGCAGATGACGGCGGCCGACGCGTCGATCCGCCTCACAGTCGGGAAACTGATTGAGCAGCAGCAGCTCGCTGACCAGCAGCCCCACCACCGCCGCCACAATGAATGCCGTAGCGTCTGGCCAGCCGCCCAGCGCGATCAAGCTGCCCAGGACCACCACAGGCCCGAAGCCCAGCCCCGGCGCCAGCAGGCAAAGCCAGGGCGAACGGGTAATCCAGCGGGTGTAGCAAACGATCAGCACCAGCCCCGTCAGCCCCACAGCGAGCACCGGCCAGCCCCGCCACCACAGGAAGAGCGCACCGATGGCCACCACCCCCGCCAGCGCCGTGATCCCAGCGACCAGCACCGCCGACGCTGCACCGGGAACCTCTGGGAGGGCCCCACTGCCACCAGAGAAGGGAGTGCGGCGAGTCAGGTGATCCAGCCCCGAACGGAAATCGTCATACTCGTTGAGCAGGTTGACCGCGACATGGGCCAATAAGCCGCCAAGCAGCACCAGCGCCACCTCCAGCGGGGCGATGGCGATCGGTTGCCGACCCGCCAGGACAATGCCCAGCAGCACGCACAGCGGCGCCAGCACCAAAAACCCCGGGCGGGTCGCCCGCAGCACTGCCAACGCAAGTTGCCGCTCCATTGATGGGTCTCCGATGTCAGAAGTCGACATGTCAGAAATCAACCTGCCGATTGTCGACATAGTGTCGACTGCTGAGGGCTCTGCCTTCAAGTATCTAGACAAGTTAATGAGCCTTCTTTGATCTGCGTCAGGCAGTAGCAGGAAGATTCTACTATCATGAAAGCCCTGCATCACGTTGCCCGCCGATTAAGGAGTTTGCATGGCACGTCAAGACAAGGCACATCAAGTTAGGGGCACCACCCCCTGGCTGGTCCTCGGACTGCCGGTGGCACTCGGGCTGGCCTGGATCACCCAGGGCACCGGGGTCATCGAGAACGACCTCGAGCGCAACATCTGGATTCCCGACGAGCTGACCATGCCGCTGCAGGTGCAGGCCGCCTACAACGGTGATCAGATCTTCTTCCGCTATCGCTGGCCCGCCTCACAACCCCATGTCTATCACGACATGCTGCGCTACGAGGACGGCGAGTGGATACGCCACGGCAGTTCGGTTCCTGGGCCCGATCCCGACGGCACCTACGAGGATCGAGTGGCCATGCTGGTGGACGATGGCGGCGTTCCTGATTTCGGTCGTTATGGCGGCTACATCACCGTCGGCAATCAGATGCGCTTCTTCAGCAACTCGGCCTCACCGGCTGACGTGCGCGCCCATCCCCACCTGGGGGAAACCCTCGGCGAGAGCGATGTCCGCAAGTACCTGCCTGCCACCCGCTCCGACCAGAACGACTGGCGCAGCGTAGCGGATGCCGATGTGCTGCAGGCCCAGCGCGAGGCCGGCTACTTCCTGGATCTCTGGCACTGGCGTGCCGGGCGCTCCAATGCCATCGGTGCCTCCGATGACCAGTGGGTCGGCGAGTATCGCCACGGCGATGCCGGCACCGGTCCCTTCACGACCAACTGGGACGGCGACAACAACCAGCCGCGCTGGATGCTCGACCCCGACCTGACCGGCCAGCGCGCCCTGCGCTGGGAGGACGTGACCTCCGGAGGTGTCGATTTCGACAGCATCTACTACCTCTCCGAGGACAATCGCACTGATTTCGACCCCGACCACGACTGGCAGAATGGTGACGTCATCCCGCGGCGCCTGCTGCGCGAGCCAGCCGGCTCCCGCGGCGACATCATGGTGAACGAAGGTCCTGCCCGCTGGGAGGACGGCTACTGGGACGTGACCCTGGTACGTGACATGGACACCCGAAGCCCGCTGGATGACAAGGCCTTCCGCGATCAGGGGGTCTACGACATCGGCATCGGCGTCTACCGCAACGCCACCGGCAGCCGCTGGCACTATGTCTCGCACCCCTACACCGTGGGCCTGGGCCGCGAGGCCGACTTCCAGGCCATGGCCTTCGATGGGGACTCGCCGGAGTGGTCGAACGACTGGTTCGAGATGACGCTCTTCTATCCCGGGCAGGTCGACTGGCCACTGCTGATCAGTCGTGCTCACGCCGGCGCCGACGATATCGCCGAAGGCAAGCCAGTCAGGCCACGCCACAGCGAGCGCCAGCTTGCCCTCTACGGTGTGGAGATGGAGTTCAACGATGCTATCACTACCCGGTGGTGGATGACCCTGATCGCCGGCCTGATCACCATGTTCGGCGTCACCCTGGCACTGCTGCCCGCCTTTCGTTCCACTCGCCAAGGAGACCACTGATGACCGGCATGCACCATATGCTCGTCCACTTCCCGCTGGGGTTGTGGGCACTCGCTACCCTGATGATCCTGGTCGGCGCCCTGCTGCCCGGTCGGCTGGCCGAGCTCAGCCGCGCCGCCCTGCTGCCGGTGCTGGTGCTCAGCCTGCTCGGCGCCCTGGCCGCTATCGTCACGGGGTTTCTGGTCTGGCCACTGGAGGCCAGCACCCACAGCCCGCTGACCCGCAATCACATCCTGATGGCGTTCTGGTCGCTGGGCATCTTCACCATGCTCACCGTGCTGGTGTGGCGGGCCGGCGAGGCCGCCTTCGACGGCGCCCGCCGCTGGGTGCTGGTGCTCCTGGCACTGATCGGCGGGTTGCTCTTCGCCACTGCCGGTACCCTGGGTGGCCACCTCGTCGGCGCCCCGACACTGTTCTCCGATATACTCGGCCTGCTGGGCTGGGAGGTCTACACCACCTTCTATAGCCCCTTGTGGGTCGTGGTCGTGATGGTGATCATCGGCATCGCGGCGGGGGGGCTCGGCCTCAAGAGCCAGCGCAGCAGCGGCTGACGCCGTCATTTCCTCCGTCACTGGCAGGGCCCCGCTTCGGCGGGGCCCTGTCGTTGACGGCCTCACCGGCCGCTGCCGTCCGCCGGAACAGGCTCCCCCGCAGCGCTGTCATCTAACCGCCTTCATTCATACATGCTGATGTAACCCGTCGCGGTCACCCTCTCCCTTCAGAGTTCCCACGAAAGCCCCACTTGAGAGAGCCCCATGACCCAGCATCAACTTCCCGGCCACGTCGACGCCATTCTTGCCGCAGGCGACGAGCCCATGAGCAACCCCTCGTCCAACGGCTACTTCGGCGATATCCTCGAGGCGCGCATCAGCCGCCGCGCCATGCTGCGCGGCAGCCTCGCCGCCGCCGTGGCCGGCGCCATGGCCACCAGCCTGCCCTTCGGCAGCGCCTTCGCCGCCGGTGGCGCCAGCGCCCCGGCGCCGAGCCTCGGCTTCAAGGCCATTCCGGTCAGCGCCGCCGACAGCGTGGTGGTCCCGGAAGGCTACCGGGTCAGCACCATCCTGCCCTGGGGCACCCCGATCAGCGGCGACATGCCCGCCTGGTCGCCTGGCGCCAGCGGCGAGGCCCAGGCCCACCAGGTGGGCAGCCACCACGATGGCATGCACTTCTTCCCCCTGGAGGGCAGCTCCCGGGACGGCCTGCTGGTGATGAACCACGAGTACGTGGAGCCGCGCTTCCTGCACGCGGCCGCCGCGGGCCTCGCCCTGGATCGCAACGGCTTCCCCCAGAACGCCGACGGCAGCCGCGACGACGACCAGGTGCTCAAGGAGCTCAACGCCCACGGCGTCAGCGTGGTGCGCATCCGCGAGGACGACAGCGGCCAGTGGCAGGTGGTGGAGGACGCCCGCAACCGCCGCATCACCGGCCTGACCCCGATGCGCCTGGCCGGCCCGGTGGCCGGCACCCACCATGTGGTGACCAGGTACAGCCCGGACGGCACCATGACCCGCGGCACCCTCAACAACTGCGCCCATGGCGTCACCCCCTGGAACACCTACCTGGCCGCCGAGGAGAACTGGGCCGGCTACTTCGCCAACGCAGACGCCGAGATCGATCGCCGTCAGGCCCGCTACGGCATCCAGACCCGCGACACCGGCCGCTACCAGTGGCACCGGGCGGCGAGCGGTGCCGACGAGTACGTGCGCTTCGACGCCAGCGCCCGGGGTGCCTCTCCCGCCGAGGACTACCGCAACGAGCCCCACGCCTTCGGCTGGATGGTGGAGATCGACCCCATGGACCCGGAGGCCACCCCGGTCAAGCGCACCCATCTGGGCCGCTTCGCCCACGAGGGGGTGATCTTCGCTCCGGCGGTGGAGGGCCAGCCGGTGGTGGCCTACTCCGGTGACGACGCCCGCTTCGAGTACATCTACAAGTTCGTCTCCTCCCGCCCCTTCCACGCCGCCACCGCCGACGGCTCCCTGCTCGACGAGGGCACCCTCTACGTGGCCAGGTTCCACGAGGATGGCCGCGGCGAGTGGCTGGCCCTGGCCCCCGGCGAGAACGGCCTGACCCCGGAGAACGGCTTCGCCGATCTCGCCGATATCCTGGTCAACACCCGCGCCGCCGCCGACCAGGCCGGCGCCACGAAGATGGACCGCCCAGAGTGGGGCGCGGTGGACCCGGTCACCGGCCAGGTCTACTTCACCCTGACCAACAACACCCGCCGCGAGGCGGGCGACGAGCACGCCGCCAACCCCCGCGCCGAGAACCACTTCGGGCATATCATCCGCTGGCAGGAAGAGGGCAGCCACGCCGGCACCCGCTTCGCCTGGGACCTCTTCGTGCTGGCCGGGGACGGCGACGACAGCCGCGACCTGGCCGGCGAGCCCCTGGGCCAGGAGGCGATCTTCGCCAGCCCTGACGGCCTCTGGATCGACGCCGACCGCCGGGTGTGGATCCAGACCGACATCAGCGAGTCGGTGATGAACACCGGTATCTTCGAGGTGTTCGGCAACAACCAGATGCTGGCCGCCAACCCCGAGACCGGCGAGATCCGCCGCTTCCTCACCGGCCCCGTGGGCCAGGAGATCACCGGCGTGGTGACCACCCCGGACCAGCGCACCATGTTCGTCAACGTCCAGCACCCCGGCGCCACCACCGAAGCCGAGGCCTTCGCCGCAGGCGAGCTGGTGAGCCACTGGCCGGATGGCGGCAGCGCCATCCCGCGCTCGGCGACCCTGGTCATTACCCGGGAGGACGGCGGCATCATCGGGGCCTGAGGGTTCCCCTCCGCCATACGCAAGCGGCCCCGCCATCTGGCGGGGCCGCTTGCGTTGCCGATGGGGAGCGCCGCTCAGTCGGCCTGCTCGAAGCTGAAGCGGGGCTCGGGGGCCTCTGGCAGGAGGGCCGCACAGGCGCGCACCCGCGCCATCAGCGCCTCGTGGGTCGGCGCCACCAGGTTGACGTGGGCCAGCTTGCGCCCGGGGCGCTCGCTCTTGTCGTAGCGGTGCAGGTGGGCATCTGGCAGGGTGAGGATCGCCGCCGGGTCGCCCTCGCGGCCAACCACGTTGACCATGCAGGTGGGAAGGCGCGCCGCGGTATCGCCAAGCGGCAGGCCCTGGATGGCACGCAGGTGGTTCTCGAACTGGCTGGTCACCGCGCCGTCCATGGTCCAGTGGCCGGAGTTGTGCACCCGCGGCGCCATCTCGTTGGCCAGCAGGCTGCCGTCGGCGCACTGGAAGAGCTCCAGGGTCAGCACCCCCACGTAGTCGAGCTCGTCGAGCAGCGCGCGGATGTAGCCGTCGGCGGTCTGCTGGACGCTGTCGTCCAGGTCCGGCATGGGCGCCACGGAGTAACGCAGGATGCCGTCCACGTGCTGATTCTCGGCCATGGGGTAGAAGACCACCTGGCCGTCGCGGCCGCGCACGGCGATGATCGACACCTCGCGCACGAACTCCACGAAGGCTTCGACGATCAGCCTGGGATGGCCGATGGCGCGCCAGGCTTCCGCCGCCTCGGCGGGGTCGCGGATCACCGCCTGGCCCTTGCCGTCGTAGCCCTCGGTGACCGACTTGGCCACCACCGGGCAGCCGAGCTCCCGGGCCGCGGCCTCGAGCTCGTCGGCGTGCGCCACCAGGCGGTAGCTGGGGGTGGGAATGCCCAGGCGGTCGAACAGCGCCTTCTCCTCGGCGCGGTTCTGGCAGACGCGGATCGCCTCGCTGGAGGGATAGACCGGCTTCACCTCCTCGATGGCCTGGACCAGGGAGACCGGCAGGTGCTCGAACTCGTAGGTGACGAGGTCCACCTTCGCCAGGAAATCGTCGAGCAGATGGTGCTGGTCGGTATGGATCAGGACCTCCCCGATCCCGGCGCTGGGGTGGCCGGTGGTATCGAGGAAGGTGAAGCGGTTGGCCAGCGGGTAGCCGGCCAGGGCCAGCATGCGGCCGAGCTGGCCGGCACCCAGGACGCCGATGTTCATGGCTTTTTCCACGACCTTCTCCTCACTCGTCTCTCTATCAGGGCTGGGCTATCAGGGCTCGGGACGGGGATCGGGGTTGTCGAGCACCGTCTGCGTCTGCTCGGCACGGAACGCCTCCACCGCACCACGCACCGCCGCATCCTGCAGGCCGACGATCTGGGCCGCCAGCAGGCCGGCATTGGTGGCGCCGGCCTTGCCGATGGCGAGCGTGCCCACGGCGATGCCGCCCGGCATCTGCACGATGGAGAGCAGCGAATCGAGCCCCTTGAGCGCCTTGGACTCCACCGGCACGCCGAGCACCGGCAGCGCGGTCTGGGAGGCCACCATGCCCGGCAGGTGGGCCGCGCCGCCGGCGCCGGCCACGATCACTTGAAGCCCCCGCTCGGCGGCGGTCTTGGCGTAGTCGAACAGCAGGTCCGGCGTGCGGTGGGCGGAAACGACGCGGGTCTCGAAGGGCACACCCAGGCGTTCGAGCATCGCCACGGCGTGTTCCATCACCGGCCAGTCGGACTTCGACCCCATGATCACGCCGACCTTCGGCGACTGTTCGGACTGCATGGATGCTCCTCGGCAACGGCCTCTGTGCGGAAAAAGAGTGCGGAAAGGAAAGCCGCACATTCTAGCCGCGCGGCCCTCCCCCGTCACCTTGACTAGCCGGACAGCTCGGCCTCGCGCCGGCTGGCCAGCCAGTTGCCGCCGATGGCCACGATCATCACCGCCACCCCGATCGCCTCCACCAGGAAGTTCGGCCAGAACACCGCGACGATGGCGCCGGCGATGGCGATGCGCGGCAGCCACGACATCCGCGTGAAGAGATACCCCTCCAGCGCCGCGGCGAAGGCCCCCAGGGCGAGGATCGCGATCAGCCCGTTCCAGGCCACCACCGCCCAGGGGCCGCCCATGATGATCTCCGGGTTGAAGACCATGAACATCGGGATCAGGTAGAGCCCCTTGGCGAACTTCCAGGCCTGGAAGCCGGTTTCCATGGGCTTGGAGCCGGCAATGGCCGCCCCGGCGAAGCCGGCCAGGGCGATGGGAGGCGTCACGTTGGAGTCCTGGGAGTACCAGAACACCACCAGGTGGGCGATCAGCAGCGGGATGCCGAACTCGGCGGTCAGCGCCGGGCCCACCAGCACGATCAGCACGATGTAGCTGGCGGTCACCGGCAGGCCCATGCCCAGCACCAGGCTGGCCAGCAGCACCATGATCAGCGCCAGCACGATATTGCCGCCGGAGAAGGCCAGCATCATGGCGGAGAACTTCAGGCCCAGGCCGGTGAGGCCCACGATGCCGACGATGATGCCGGCCACCGCACAGGCCATGGAGACCGCCACGGCGTTGCGGGCGCCGAGCTCCAGGCCCTGCACCAGCTTCTTCCAGCCGGCCCAGGCCGCCGAGGCCATGTTCGCCAGGGTCACCTGCTGGCCCTGGCGCGGGGCCACGAACAGGAACCAGACCGCGTAGCGCAGCACCGCCACGGCGAGCATGGTGACCACCGCATAGAAGCCCACCCGCATGGGTGACATGTGCATCACCAGCAGCCACACCAGCACGCCCAGGGGCAGCAGGAAGTGCCAGCCCTCCTTCATCACCTCGCGCACCTGGGGCAGCTCGCTCTTGGCCATGCCCTGCATGCCCTGCTTGAGGGCGATGATGTGTACGAAGAGATAGACGGTGGCGAAATACATGATCGCCGGCAGCACGCTGACCTTGACCACCTCCAGGTAGGAGACCCCGGTGTACTCGGCGATCAGGAAAGCGCCGGCGCCCATCAGCGGCGGCATGATCTGCCCGCCGGTGGAGGCCGCCGCCTCGATGCCCCCGGCCTGCTTGGGCTTATAACCCAGGCGCTTCATCAGCGGGATGGTGAAGGCGCCGGTGGTCACCACGTTGGCGATGGCGCTGCCGGAGATGGAGCCCATGCCGGCGGAGGCGATGACCGCCGCCTTGGCGGGCCCCCCGCGCTGGCGTCCGGTGGCGGCGTAGGCCAGGTCGATGAAGAACTTGCCGGCGCCGGTGATCTCGAGGAAGGCGCCGAACAGCACGAAGATGAAGATGTAGGTGGCCGCCACGCCCAGCGGCAGGCCGAAGATGCCCTCCTGGCCCAGGTAGAGCTGGCCCACCACACGGTCGATGTTGTAGCCGCGATGCTCCAGGATGCCGGGCAGCCACTGCCCGAGCCACGGCAGCTCGCCCCGCGGGCCGGCGAAGGCGTAGAGGATGGCCACGGCACCGATGATGGTCATGCCCAGGCCCACCGCGCGGCGGCTGGCCTCCAGCACGGTCAGGGTGGCGATGCAGCCGACGATGATGTCGGTCTGGCTCCAGAACCCGGCACGGCGGAAGATCTCGTCCAGGTAGATCACCAGGTAGCCCCCGGTCAGCAGGGCCCCGGCCAGGAACAGGCAGTCGATGGTCCAGCCCAGCACGCCGCGCTTGCGGTGGGGGCCGAAGACCGGAAAGATCAGGAAGGCCAGCACCATGATCAGCATCAGGTGGATGCTGCGCTGGTAGAAGAGTCCCAGCGGCTGGATGCCGGCCGAATAGAGCTGGAACAGGGAGAGCCCCACGGCCACCAGGGTGATCAGCCAGAGGATGGGACGCGCCTGGATGGCGTTGCCACCGGGCACGGTGACGTCGGGCGCGGTGACAGTGGGCTTGGCGGATTCGCTCATGGGCGTCTCGTCAGGAGGTGGATGCCGAGGTGCGCAGGTGGATCGTCACCCGCTCGCCGGCGGCCTGATCGCTCAGGCTGAGCCGGCGGCCCTCGTGCAGCAGTCGATGATTGACCTCCGGGGATCCGACCCGGAGGTGATAGCGGTTGCCGGGCACCGGCTCGTCGATCTCCTCGATCCAGTAGCCGCCCTCGCCGTCGGAGACCTGCCGCCCCCGGCCGGGCACGTGGCCGAGCCCGGCGGCGAAGTCGGGCTGGTGGCTGCGCTCCAGCACCATCAGGCCATCGCGGTGGCGATAGCAGTCCTGCACGGGAAAGCCGGCCACGGAGTGGTTCCACTCCAGGCACCAGGCCTCGCCCTCGGGCATCGGCAGCGAGGCGATCCGCCGACCGTTGTCGGCGGTGACCTCCAGCCAGCCCTCGTCGTCGGCATGGGCCGACGGAGCGAGCAGCAGACAGAGCGCAAAGGCCGCCGGCCCGAAGGCACGGCGGCTGACGTCATGGATCGAAGAAGACATCGGGGTGCCCGGCTCGGGGCGCGTTACGGGCGCTGGTGGTCCTGGACCTCGGCGCCGATCTCCTCATAGTAGCGCAGCGCGCCATCATGGAAGGGCACCGGGGTGGAGTCGATGCTGAACTCCACGGTGGTGTCGTTGGCCGCCGGGTGCACCGCGATCAGCTCGTCAGTGTTCTCGAAGAGCAGCTTGGTGATCTGGTAGGCCAGCTCATCGTCCATCTCGCTGCTCACCGCCAGCACGTTGGGGATGCTAATGGTCTGCACCGCCTCGTCCATGCCGTCATACATGCCGGCGCGCAGGTCGTAGGCGGCGAAGACCGGCTCCACCTCGCGGGCGTTGGCGATCTCCTCGTCGGAGAGGCCGATCAGGCGAATGTCGCGGGTGGTGGCCAGGTTGAGGATCGAGCTGGTGGGCGGCCCCACGCTCCAGAAGCCGGCGTCGATGTCGCCGTCGCGGATGGCGTCGGCGGTCTCGTTGAAGTTCAGGCGCTGGGGGGTGAAGTCGTCGTAGGTGATGCCGTTGGCTTCCAGCAGGGCGCGGGCGTTGAGCTCGGTACCGCTGCCCGGAGCGCCCACCGAGACCCGCTTGCCGCGCAGGTCCTCGAGGGACTCCACGCCGGAGTCGGCCAGGGTGACCAGCTGCACGGCATTGGGATAGACCGAGGCCAGGGCACGGATGTTGTCGAGCTGGCGGCCCTCGAAGTCACCGGTGCCGTTATAGGCCTGATAGACGGTATCGGCCAGGGCGAAGGCGATATCGGAATCGCCGCGCCACACCAGGCCCATGTTCTCCACCGAGGCCCCGGTGACCTCGGCCACGGCGCTGGCGCCCTCCAGATGATTGTTGATCATCTCGGCCAGGCCGCCGCCCAGCGGGTAGTAGACCCCGCCGGTACCGCCGGTGGCGATGGAGAGCTGCTGGGCAGCGGCCAGCGGGGCCGTGGCGAGCAGCGAAGCGGCGATGGCGTACTTCATGGCGTTCATGGCAATCCTCCGGGCTGGAACCCGATTCTCTTATGGGGTTGTTATCGGCGCAGTGGTCGTCGCGCCTGCACGAAACCTAGCATGGCCCCTGCGTGGGAGGCCAACCGCCATATTTCTACGTTTCCGGATTCTTTCGGCAATTCCACCAAGGTCGCCCGCTCAGCCCTCCACCAGCGACTTCACCTGCTCGACGATATGGGCACCGATGGGAATCGCCGAGGTCGCCGCGGGCGACGGGGCATTGCCCACGTTGAGGGTGCGCCGGGTGTTCACGAACAGGAAGTCGTCCACCAGCCTGCCGTCCCGGGAGACCGCCTGGGCGCGCACCCCGGCCGGATAGGGCTCGAGGTCCTCGAGGGTCAGGCTCGGGCAGTACTTGCGCACCAGCTCCAGGTAGCCCCGCTTGTAGAGGGAGTTCTTCATCTCCACCAGGCCCGGACGCAGGTTCTTGCCCAGCACCTTGAGGATGCCGGGGTTGGTGAACATCCGCGCCATGTCGGGAAGCGAGATATCACGCTTGTGGTAGCCCTCGCGCTTGAGCGCCAGCACCGCGTTGGGCCCCACGGTGACGCTGCCGTCGATCATCCGCGTCAGGTGCACGCCCAGGAAGGGCATGGAGGGGTCGGGGATCGGATAGATCAGGTGGTTGACGATCGCATTGTGCTTCGCCGGCAGCCGGTAGTACTCGCCGCGGAAGGGGCAGATGGTGAAGCCTGGGTCCTGGCCCAGCAGGCGGATCACCCGGTCGGCCATCAGCCCCGAGCAGGTCACCAGATAGTGCCCCGTGAACTCGCCTCCACTGCTGCTTACCACCACCTCGCGGCTTCGCTCCTCGAGGCCCGTCACCTCGCAGCCGTAGCGGATCTCGCCGCCCATCCGCTCGAACTCGGCGGCCATGGCGCGGGTCACCGCGGCGTAGTCGACGATGCCGCTGGAGGGCACGAAGATGCCGCCGACCCCGGTGATATTGGGCTCGCGCTCGGCCAACGCCTCGGCGGAGAGCCACTCACGCTCGAGGCCGTTGGCCGCGGTGCGCTCCCAGAGCGCCTTCATGCGCTCCATCTCCAGGTCGTTGGTGGCCACCAGCAGCTTGCCGCAGGTGTCGTAGGGAATGCCGTGGGCCTCGCAGAACTCGACGGTGGCCCGGTTGCCGGCCAGGCAGAAGCGCGCCTTGAGGCTGCCCGGGGTGTAGTAGACCCCGGCGTGGATCACGCCGCTGTTGTGGCCGGTCTGGTGCATGGCCGGCGCGGCTTCCTTCTCCAGCAGCAGCATGCGCTGGTCGGGGTAGGCCTGCTTGAGCTGCATGGCGGTGGACATGCCCAGGATGCCGCCGCCGACAATGATGAAATCGTGCATCTCGTCTCGCTCGCCGTTTGGGTCGCCGGACCTTCCCGGCCCTGTCGAACCATGCCACGAAAGCATCATCGAATCGACACTGGCAAAATCGCCAAAGAGCCTCCATAGTGTGCATGTCGCAATCGCCTACTGGAGCACCATGAGTACTGCACGTCACACCCAAAGCGCGGACCTTCTCGACCCCCCGCGAAGTAGCCCTGACCTCGACGTCAGGGACCTGGAAAAACGTACACGCCTCATGCGCATCGTGACTCGGCTGATCGCCGTATCCGACCTCGGCTGCCGAGAGATCGCCCGCCGCGCCGGGCTGCCGGCCCAGAAGGTCAGCGACCTGCTCTCCGGCCGGCTGGAGCACCTCTCCGTCGAGGAGCTGCAGATTCTCTACCGCACCATCGATCCTCAGCCGACGGCCCACTGACGCCGCCGCACCCCCATCCCACATCACGCCCTGCCGGGCCACCGGCGGGGCGTGATGCTTGATGGGCCCCCGGAACACACGCTTCCGCGCTTTCTGCCTCTCTCTTCTTCCCCTTTCGCTCTACCGCTCTCTTTTTTCCCACTTCTTCCTCTCTACTTTCCCTTATCTGCCAAACGCTTGCGTGAACATTAAGCGAGGATTAAAAGCTTGTTAATCATCTCTTGATGCATATCAAGCCAATCGACCTTGGTCGCAGGTAGGCTTTCCGGTGTCACCCCTTTCTTCCTGTCGCGGGGCGATCCCCCGCGGCACCCAGGCCACCGGAGGCGCCATGGACCACCTTCGCCGCTCCCTTCTCGGCCAGCTGGCCCGCCTCAGTGCGGGTGCCGCCCTGATACCGCTCTCGAGCGTTGCCAGCGCCGGCATCAACCGCCAGCCGCCGCGCCGAGAAGGCGACCCTACCAAGCGCTACGGCATGCTCATCGACCTGCGCCAGTGCATCGGCTGCCAGGCCTGCACCGTGTCGTGCCATATCGAGAACGCCGCCCCCCTGGGCAAGTTCCGCACCACCGTCTCCCAGTACGAGGTGGCGCACCAGGAGAGCGGCGAGCTAGCCACCTTCATGCTGCCCCGTCTGTGCAACCACTGCGAGAACCCGCCCTGCGTGCCGGTCTGCCCAGTCCAGGCGACCTTCCAGCGCCAAGACGGCATCGTGGTGGTGGACAGCGACCGCTGCGTGGGCTGCGCCTACTGCGTCAACGCCTGCCCCTATGACGCCCGCTTCATCAACGACCGGACCCAGACCGCCGACAAGTGCACCTTCTGTGCCCACCGCCTGGAGGCTGGCCTGCTGCCGGCCTGCGTGGAGAGCTGCGTGGGCGGCGCGCGGATCATCGGCGATATGCGCGACCCCGAGAGCCAGATCAGCCGCATGATCAAAGAGCACCGCGACGAGTTGATGGTGCTGCAGCCCGAAAAGAACACCCTGCCCCAGGTCTTCTACCTCGGCATGGACGAGCGCTTCACTACGCGCCCGCTCGCCGAGCCGGTGGCCCTGGAAGTCCTCGACCCCCACGGCAAGGAGATGGGTTATGAATTCCATGGCCATTGAGCTGCTCGCCCCGCGCTACACCATCGCCTGGTACCCCTGGGCGGTGCAGTACTTCTTCCTGATCGCCCTCTCCTACGCCACTCTGTGGCTGGCGGCCCCGGCGCTGGTGTTCGGCCGGCAGCGCTGGCTGCCCACCGCACGCCTGGCGCTGCTGGCCTGCCTGACCACCACCCTGGTGGCGCCGGTGGCGCTGCTGGCCGATCTGCATCAGCCGCTGCGCTTCTGGCACTTCTACGCCTACCCCACCTCGAGCTCCTGGATGTCCATCGGCAGCCTGCTCCTGCCGCTCTACGTGGTGGGCGTGCTCGTGCTCAGCTGGTTGGCCTGGCGCCCTGCCCTGCAGGCCAACCGCCAGGCCCCCGGCCTTGCTGGCCTTGCCGCACGCGGGCTCTCCTTCGGTTCCACCCCCACCCCGCGCGCGGCGCTGGTGCTGGTGGGCCTGGGCACCCTGGCGCTCTCCACCGGCATCATGCTCTACACCGGGGCGGAGCTGGCCGTGGTCAAGGCGCGTCCGCTGTGGAACACCGTCTGGCTGCCGCCGATGCTGGTCGCCACCGGCTTTATCGCCGCGGCGGGTCTCGTGCTGGTCTTGAACCGGGTCAGCGGTCTGCGCGACCGGGCCACCATTGGCCAGATGCTCAGGGTGCTGCTGGGCGCCTGTCTGGTGGCCGGCCTCGTCGCCGGCAGCTGGTTCCTGGACGGCATCAACGCCAACGTCGGCTCGGTGGCCGCGGCGCTGGACTCGGTGCGCGCAAGCCCCTCCTGGCGCAGCACCGCCCTCTGGGGCGGCCTGACCGGGGTGGCCCTGTTCGGCGCCGTGCTCTACCTGCTCACCCGCCCCGCCGCCCGCCGCCCGGCCCTCTTCGCCTGGGCCTGGGTGCTGGGCCTGGTGGCCATCCACATGGGCTGGATGTTCCGCTGGGTGGTGCTGATGGACGTGCAGCACGTGGCCCGCAACAGCGCCGGCTTCCACCACTACGGCATCCCCGCCGGCTCCTCCGGCATCCTCGGCATCGTCGGCACCTTCGGCCTGTGGCTCGCCGCGGTCCTGGTGATCGACCTGCTGATCCCGTGGCGCCAGGCGCGCCAGGGCGGCAGCGCCGCCGACGTCTCGCTCTCGGACAGCACAGCGTCATCCGACAGCACCGCACAGTCCGACGCCCAACGCGCTGCACACAACATGGAAGGAGCGCCCCGCCATGGCTAAGTCCCCCGTCGATACCTCACGCCGCCGCTTCATGAAGGGTGCCGTCGCCGCCGGCGGTGCCGCCACCTTCGTCGCCGGCTACTCAGACCCCCTGGCCAAGATGGCCAAGGGCGTCACCGGCAGCGCCGGCGAGAAGCCGAAGGACCGCATCCACGGCAACTCCCTGGCGCCGGAGTACCGGGTCGACCTCGACACCGGCGAGCTCACCCTCAACCCGGACCAGCGCACCGCCTTCACCATCTGCTACGGCTGCACCACCCAGTGCGGCGTGCGGGTGCGCGTCGACAACGCGAGCGACCGGGTGCTGCGCGTCTCCGGCAACCCCTACCACCCGCTCTCCGCGGACGACCACCTGCCCATGCGCACCCCGGTGGCCGAGGCGCTGCGCCACGTCAGCGCCTTCGGCGGCCAGGGCCAGGTCAACCGCTCCACCGCCTGCGCCCGCGGCAACGCCATGATGAGCCAGCTGGAGAGCCCCTTCCGCATCGACCACTGCCTCAAGCGGGTGGGCGGGCGCGGCGAGCGCCGCTGGGAGAAGATCTCCTTCGAGCAGCTGATCGAGGAGGTCTGCGAGGGCGGCGACCTGTTCGGCGAGGGCCACGTGGACGGCCTGCGCGCCATCCACGACCACGACACCCCGATCGACCCGGAGAACCCGGAGTACGGCCCGAAGGCCAACCAGCTGATGGTGATGGAGGCCACCGACTACGGCCGCTCGGAGCTCCTCAAGCGCTTCACCCTCAACGCCTTCGCCACCCGCAACTACGGCCACCACGGCTCCTACTGCGGCCTGGCCTTCCGCATGGGCTCCGGTGCGGTGATGAACGACCTGGGCGCCAACGCCCACGTCAAGCCGGACATCCAGAACGCCCGCTTCATCATGTACATCGGCACCGCGCCGAGCCAGGCGGGCAACCCCTTCAAGCGCCAGGGCCGGCTGATCGCCAAGGCCCGGGCCGAGGGTACCCTGGAGTACGTGGTGGTGGACCCGGCGCTGAACGCCTCCACCTCCCACGCCGCCGACCACAACCGCTGGGTGCCCATCCGCCCTGGCACCGACAGCGCCTTCGCCATGGCCATCATCCAGTGGCTGCTGGACAACGAGGGCTACGCCAGGGCGTTCCTGGAGCTGCCGGGCAAGGCCGCCGCGGACGCCGCCGGCGAGGCCACCCACTCCAACGCCACCCACCTGGTGATCGACACCGAGGATCACCCCCGCCGCGGCCACTTCCTGCGCGCCAGCGACCTGGGCCTGGCGGAGGCCGACAGCGACGCCGACGCCCCCATGGTGGTGGTCGACGGCGAGCTCGTTCACGGCGAGGAGGCGATGGCCGCCGAGCTCTTCGTGGAGCGCGAGGTCGAGCTCGCCGACGGAACTGCCGTGCGGGTGAAAAGCAGCATGACCCTGCTGCGGGAGTCGGCCAACGAGTACGACCTGGCCACCTACGCCGAGCACTGCGGCATCCCCGAGGCCACCATCGTCGAGCTGGCAGAACGCTACGCCAGCCACGGCCGCCGCGCCGTGGTCAACTGCCACGGCGGCATGATGTCCGGCAACGGCTTCTACGCCGCCTTCGCGGTGCAGATGCTCAACCTGCTGGCCGGCAACTACAACATGAAGGGCGGCAGCGCCGTGGGCGGCGGCCAGTTCAACGGCTTCAGCAAGGGCCCCCGCTACGACCTGGTGGACTTCCCCGGCAAGCGCGGCCCCCAGGGGGTCTTCCTCTCCCGCTCGCGCTTCCCCTACGAGAAGTCCTCCGAGTACCGCCGCCGCGTGGAGGCCGGCGAGAACCCCTACCCCGCCCGGGCACCGTGGCGCTCCTTCGCCCCGCCCACCCTCACCGAGCACCTGCCCTCGGCGCTGGACGGCTACCCCTACCCGATCAAGGCGCTCATCGGCTGCATGGCCAACCCCATCTACGGCCAGGCCGGGCTCGAGGCGATGATCGCCGACAAGCTCAAGGACCCGAAGCGCCTGGGGCTCTTCGTGGCCGTGGACGGCTTCATCAACGAGACCAACCGCTACGCCGACTACATCGTGCCCGACTCGGTGATGTACGAGGTGTGGGGCTTCACCGGCGCCTGGAAGGGGGCGCTGGGCCGCCTGACCACCGCCTGCTGGCCGGTGGTGGAACCGCGCCAGCAGAAGACCGCCGAGGGCGAGCCGGTGTGCCAGGACAGCTTCTTCATCGCCGTGGCCAAGCGCCTGGGCCTTTCCGGCTTCGGCGACGAGGCGATCCCGGATGCCGACGGCAAGCTGCACCCGCTCAACCGCGCCGAGGACTACTACCTGCGCGCCGCCGCCAACATCGCCTTCATGGACGAGCCGCTGCCCGAGGCCGACGAGAGCGATATCGACCACGGCGGCATCGCCCCGCTGCTGCCGCGGCTCGAGCGCACCCTCAAGGCCGAGGAGCGCGCCCGGGTGGCCTACCTCTACGCCCGCGGCGGGCGCTTCCAGGACGCCAGCGACCACTTCCGGGGCGAGCGGCTGACCAACGCCTGGCGCCGGACCCTGTGCGTCTACAACGAGGTGGTGGGCACCAGCATCGACACCATGAGCGGCGAGCCCAACCGCGGCGTACCCAACCACAAGCTGCCGCTGCTGGCCAACAAGCAGACCATGCGCGAGGTATTCACCGAGGAGGAGTGGCCGCTGCTCGCCTTCTCGTTCAAGTCCAACCTGATGAACTCCTACGCCATCGGCAACGAGCGGCTGCGCATGATCAAGCCCTACAACCCGGTGCAGATGCATCGTGAGGACGCCGAGCGCTTCGGCATCAGCCACGGCGATACCATCCGCATCGAGAGCCCCGGCGGCAGCGTGGTGGGCCTGGCCCTGGTCAGCGAGAGCGTGATGCCGGGGTCGCTCGGCATCGAGCACGGCTACGGCCACCGGGATCTCGGCGCCACGCCGCATGTGATCGACGGGGAGTCCCAGCCGGACATGCCCTGGCTGCGCGCCGGCATCAACATCAACGACCTGGGCTTCCGGGACCCGACCCGCAACGTGGACGGCACCTGGCTCGAGCCCATCAGCGGCGCCAGCGTGCGCCAGGGGCTGCCGGTCAGGGTCCGCAAGGCCTGAACCCGCCGCGCCCGAACCAACCGAGCCTGGATAAACCACTGAAAGGCAGAGCGCCCCCGCCGGGAAACCGGCGGGGGCGCTGTCGTTGGCGCTCCTGTCAGCCGCGGGGGCTCAGTCGAAGGCGTCGGTGACCGCCCCGGTGCTGGCGGAGCTGACGGTCCTCGCGTACTTGGCCAGCACCCCGCGGGTGTAGCGCGGCGCCGGCTGCTGCCAGGCGGCGCGGCGGCGCATCAGCTCCTCGTCGGAGAGGTCGACCTCGATGGTATCGGCCTCGGCGTCGATGGTGATCACATCGCCATCCTCCACCAGCGCCAGCGGGCCGCCGTCGAAGGCCTCTGGGGTCACGTGGCCGACCACGAAGCCGTGGCTACCACCGGAGAAGCGCCCGTCGGTGATCAGCGCCACCTCGCTGCCGAGCCCGCGGCCCATGATCGCCGAGGTGGGCGTGAGCATCTCGCGCATGCCCGGCCCGCCCTTCGGGCCCTCATAGCGGATCACCACCACGTCCCCGGCCACCACGGTGCCGTCGTTGATGCGCGCCTGGGCCTCCTCCTCGGAGCCGAACACCCGGGCGGTGCCGGAGAAGCGGGTGCCCTCCTTGCCGGTGATCTTGGCTACCGCCCCCTCCGGCGCCAGGTTGCCGAAGAGGATGCGCAGGTGGCTCTCCGCCTTGAGGGGCGCATCCAGCGCCGCGATGATCTTCTGATCGTCGGGATAGGGGGCGACACTGGCCAGGTTCTCGGCGAGTGTGCTGCCGGTCACCGTCAGGCAGTCGCCGTGGAGCAGGCCGGCATCGAGCAGGGTCTTCATCAGCGGCTGGATGCCGCCGATGGCGACCAGCTCGCTCATCATGTAGTGGCCGCTGGGGCGCAGGTCGGCCACCACCGGCACGCGCCGCCCGATGCGGGTGAAGTCCTCGAGGGCGAGGTCCACCCCAACGGTGCGGGCCATGCCGATCAGGTGCAGCACCGCATTGGTGGAGCCGCCGAGTGCGATCACCACGGTGATGGCGTTCTCGAAGGCCTCCCGGGTCATGATGTCGGAGGGCTTGATGTCACGTTCGAGCAGCGCGAGCACCGCGGCGCCCGCCGCCTCGCAGTCCGCGCGCTTGTCGCTGGAGACGGCGTTCTGCGCCGAGCTGCCGGGCAGGCTCATGCCCAGCGCCTCGATGGCCGAGGCCATGGTGTTGGCGGTGTACATGCCGCCGCAGGAGCCGGGGCCGGGGATCGCCGTCTCCTCGATCTGCTTGAGCTCGATCAGGTCGATATCGCCGCGGCTGTGGGCGCCCATGGCCTCGAACACCGAAACGATGTCGGTGTGGCCCTTGCCGGGCAGGATGGTGCCGCCGTAGACGAAGACACTGGGGCGATTCAGCCGCGCCAGCCCCATCAGGCAGCCCGGCATGTTCTTGTCGCAGCCGCCGATGGCCACCAGGCCGTCGAAGCCCTCGCAGCCGGCCACCGTCTCGATGGAGTCGGCGATCACCTCCCGGGAGACCAGGGAGTACTTCATGCCCTCGGTGCCGTTGGCGATGCCGTCGGAGATGGTGATGGTGTTGAAGATCACCCCCTTGCCGCCGGCGGCGTCGGCGCCGTCCCGGGCGTGCTCGGCCAGCTCGTTGATGTGGCTGTTGCAGGGCGTGACCATGCTCCAGGTGGAGGCAATACCCACCTGGGGCTTGGCGAAGTCCTCATCACGAAAGCCCACCGCGCGCAGCATGGCGCGGCTGGCCGCCTTGCCGGGGCCGTCCACCACCTTGGCGGAGTGGCGGCGGCGGGGGTCCTTGGGGGTGTCGCTCATGGCGGGGCTCCTTGTGAAGATGGGGTAACCCCCAGAGGGTGGACCTCAAGGCCCGGCATGACAAGCAATGGTGCCCATGCATCGAAACGGGGCAAGGCCCCTGACGGGCTGCTAGAGTGTCTCGCAGCTCATCGCTACCCCTTGGTATCGATTCGCTCATCAACCACGACAAGGAACGTGACATGGACAACAACTCCCAGGAACTGCTGCGCGACCTGATCGAGCCGCTCTACCGCGGCAAGTTCTGGATGCAGCTCACCGGCGTGATGCTGATCCTCTCGGGGGTGCTGACCGCCCTCTCCATCGTCGGCCTGATCGTGGCCTGGATTCCGATCTGGGCGGGCTGGGTGCTGATGCAGGCGGCGGGCGCCGCCGGCCGGGTCTTCGAGAGCGGCGACTCCCGGGACATGAAGTTCGCCCTCGGCAAGCTCAAGACCTACTTCACCATCTTCGGCGTCCTGATCCTGATCTACCTGGCCATCGCCGTGGGCGGCATGCTGTTCGGCGCCATCGGTATGATGGGCATGATGGGCGGCAGCGGCTGGTAGCGGCTGAAGCTCCACAGCGGCCCATCACGCGAGCGCCCCCGTCGGTTACCCGGCGGGGGCGCTCTTGCCTGGCGCCATTGCCGTGTCCGCAGGTAGAACCTATACTCTATCGCAAAGTGCGATAGAACAGACGCCATGCATGTCATCACCCAGAAGCGCATCTGGGAAGCCAAGCAGAAATGGCCCCAGGCCGCCTCTGCACTGGATGCCTGGTATCGGCTCATGAAGTCGAGCGAGCCCGGCAGCTTTGCCGAGATGAAGGCGCTGTTTCCCGCCACCGACAAGGTCGGCCGGCAGCATGTCTTCGATATCGGCGGCAACAAGATTCGTCTCATCGCCGTGGTGCATTATCGATTCAGGAAGATCTATATCCAGCACATCCTCGACCATACCGAATACGACAGGGGTACCTGGAAGGAGTGAACATGACCAGCATCGTCCAACAGGCGGCCGCCCACTGGCGCTTCGTGGCTCCCCTGCTCAGCGCTCCGGAAACGGAAGACGACTACGACGCCCTGGTCGCGGCGCTCGATGAGCTGCTGGAGCTGGTCGGAGACGACGAGGAGCACCCCCTGGCGAGCCTCGCCTCTCACATGGGTGACCTCATCGAGGAATATGACGATGCCCATCGCCCGATGCCTGAGGTGAGGGGCGCCGACATGCTCCGCCACCTGATGCAGTGGCACGGTCTCGACCAGTCGAGCCTGCCGGACGTCGGCACCCAATCGGTGATCTCGGAGATCCTCAACGGCAAGCGACGCCTGAACGTGCGCCAGATCAAGGCCCTAACCCAGCGCTTCGGGCTCCCCGCCGACCTCTTCCTCGACTGAGGGGGCCTCCCCTCTTCCCCTGAGCAACGCCCACCGCAAGCAAGGCGGGTATGGCGACGGCTACCCGCGCAGCCCGCTCAGCGCGGCATCACGGCGTCGTGGAAGGCGCGCTCCCTGGCGACGGTCTCGCGGAAGCACTCGGCCATGCGGGTGAAGGCGGCGTCATCGAGCGCTTCGGCCTCCTCGTCCAGGCGGCGGCGCAGCCAGGCCACGAACTCCTGGAAGGCGGGGTTGTCGTGCAGGTCGATCCACTCCACCATCAGCGGGTGCAGGTCGCCTGCACGCGTCACCCGCAGCGCCCACTCCAGGTAGACCCACTCGGTGACCACCAGCACAGCCAGGATCTCCGCATAGCCGCCGCCATCACCGGTCTCGCGCAGCAGCGCCTGGAAGGCCCGGGTCTCGGGCAGGTAGTCCGGCGCCTCGCGCTGGGCGGCGGGCACCGCGAAGGCCTCGAAGGTGCGCTGGAAGGCGCTGTTCTCGTCGCTGGTCAACATGCCCATGAACTGCCCCAGCACCACCCGGTCCTCCATGCTCGGTGCACGGCCGATGGCGAAGCCGATCAGCGCGGTGAAGGGATCCACGAAGCCGTAGTCCTGCACCATATAGGCGGCGAAGTCGGCGCCGGCGAGGCGACCCTCGGCCATGGCGTCGAAGAGCGGGTGGTTCACGGTGGCGGACCAGTCGGGCTCGCTGATCTCGCGCAGCCAGTCGGTGAGGCGCGGCGCGTCCTGCTGCGCCGCCCAGGCGGTCCAGTCGGCTCGAGTCGTCATCGGGCATCTCCTTGGAGTGTCGGTTGGAATCTCGCCCCCGGGTACCGCCAGGCGATCAGCAGGCTCACCAGCGTGGAGGCGAGCAGCGCCCCCAGGAAGGGCGGAAGCGTCGGAATGCTGTCCGGGAAGGTGGCGGCGAGCACGCCGGCGGAGAGGCTTCCCAGGGTGATCCAGCCTGGCAGCACCGCACCGAGCAGGCCCGCCACGCCGCCGGCCACCGCGGCGAGCGGCGACATGCGCCGCCACAGGCCCAGCAGCACCGGCAGCAGGATGGCGGCGCACAGCAGATCCGCGATCAGGAAGAGGCGCAGCACCGAGAATCCCTGCAGGGCCACCCACACCACCGGCAGCATCAGCGCCACCGTGACCAGGCGCGCCGCCCGCACCGAGAGCCCGCGCCGGCCGGAGCTGGCCACCGCCATGGAGGCGATGGCGTTCTGCAGGGTATCGACGCTGGAGGCCACCAGGGTCACCGCCAGCACCAGGGCCGGCAGGCCCAGCCAGGCCGGCGCGGCGGAGAGCAGCGCGAAGAAGGGAATCGGCGGCTCGCCCAGAGGCAGCGCATGCATGGCCGCCACGATGCCTAGCCCGCCGATGGCCATCACCACCAGCAGGCTGCTGGCTCCACCCAGCAGGGCCCCACGGGCCAGGGCGCGGTCATCCTCGGCGGCCCATACCCGCTGCCAGTAGCCCTGATGGAAGAGGTTGGCCGCGGTGACGGCGATCACTAGGGTGAGCGCCACCGAGAGCGCACTGCTCGTGGGAATCGAGGGCATCACGGCTTCGGCCGGCATCGGCGGCAGCCACCACCAGGCCACGCCGCCCACCAGCACCAGCAGGGCCAGCAGCAGCCAGGCCTGCCAGCGGTCGGTGGCGAGGCTCGCCCGCAGCCCGCCCAGGGTGGTGTAGACCAGGGTGACCACGGCCACCCCGAGGACCACCAGCGCCGGCGGCACGTCGGAGAGCAGCGCGGCGATGGCGCCGATGGCGGTGAGCTCGGCGGCCAGGAAGATCGCCATGTAGGCCACCGAGACGAAGGAGACCCAGCGCCGCACCCCGGCGCCGTAGCAGGACTCCGCGAACTCGCCGATGCTGCGCCCCTGCGGCAGGTGGCGACGGATCGCCGGGCCGTAGAGCCCCAGCACGATAAAGGGCAGCGAGGAGCCGATGGCGTAGCCGGCCAGCGCCACCGGCCCCACGAAGGCGCCGATCTCCGGCGGCGCGAAGAGGATCCAGGCTCCCATGCTGGAGGCCAGGAACGACAGGCCGATGGCCTGGGCGCCCTGGGAGTTGCGGGCGGTGACGTAGTCATCGAGCAGGCCGTCGGCCCGGCGGGCCCGCAGGCCCAGGAAAGCAAAGCACAGAAGCGCCGCGCCGAGCACGGCAGACGTCAGGTAAGGCATGTCGCGCTTCCTCCGCCGGTATGAACCGGATCAGGTTCCAGGGTCGGCGCTTGGCCCTCTCAGCCCCCGCGGATGCGGCGGGACTCCCCTGGCGACAAGTGAATGAGTTGTGTGGGCCCGCCGTGCTCAGCAACACAACGGGCCGGAGGCATCATAGCGAGGCCATGGGCCGGCGGCCAGGGGTCGCCGGGGGTATCAGCGTCGGAAGCACTCCCGGAAGTGCCAGGCGAGATAGTCTCGGTTCGGAAAGGCGCGAGGGCTCAGGATCAAGGGCTGGCCCTCGAGGTCATGGAGCTGCGCCTTGAGCCGGCCGTTGGGGGCCGCGCCGGTCAGCTCAGGAGAGATGCGAATGCGGTCCCGGTCGTCGATGGCCAGCAGTCCCTTATCGAAGGCGCGGTCATGGAGCGCGTTGAGGCAGAGCCCATTAGCGGGATCGAGGCGAGACTCTGGGCGCGCCTGCCAAGGCACGATATGGCTCGCAATCAGTAGATCCTCGTGACGAAGCCCGGTAATCACGCATCGCGTGTCGTAGCGCACCATCACGGCCTTGCGGAATAGCGACTGCCCAATACGCCGTCGCTGCAGGGCATAGGCCTCGCTGCCGGTGTAATCCTCATCTGCCTCGGCACTATCGCCACAGGGATCGAGCTCTACCCAGGCCGACTCACTCTCGGCGGCGACACTCTTCGGGTCGGCGATAAAGCGCTCCCACAGCAGGCGATCCTGGCGTGAGGCACCCGACAGCCCCTTTTTGCCCAGCGCCCGTACCTCTGGGTCGAGGCTCGCGTAGTTGGAGAGCTTCATGGCCACCGAGCTGGCAGAGCGGCCCATCTGCTCGGCCAGGTGAATGACCTCGGGCCGCTCGCGATGCAACTGACCGAAGCTCAGGCGGCAGTAGAGCGCCAGCGCCTGCAGTCGGTCTTGGTCGCTCCATGCCTTACGCTCTGCCACTGAACATGCCTCGCATCATTCCCCTTTTCATCTTCGAGCGTACCGGCAGCCCTTCTGGATGCCAACGACGTTACTTCTCCCTCGGCACCCGGCCCATCAGGTAGAACTCCGGGTTGGGCGGCGTGCCGGTGAGCGTGACCAGGCGGTTGGAGAGACCGAAGAAGGCGGCGATGGCGCCGATGTCCCAGATGTCGTCGTGGGTGAAGCCCGCCTCGATCAGACGCGCCTGCCACTCATCGGTGAGCTCCCCCACGTCCAGGCCGCAGTGCAGGGCAAAGTCGAGCATCACCCGATGCCGCTCGCTGATCGGCGCGGTACGGTGGTTGATGGCGACCTGGTCGGCCAGCAGGGGGTCCTTGCTGTAGATGCGCACCAGCGCGCCATGGGCCACCACGCAGTACAGGCAGCGGTTGCGGGCGCTGGTGGCCACCACGATCATCTCCTTCTCCGCCTTGGTGAGGGTGTCGGCCTCCCTCTCCATCAGGGCGTCGTGGTAGGCGAAGAAGGCGCGGAACTCGGCCGGGCGGTGGGCCAGCATCAGGAAGACGTTGGGGATGAAGCCGGCCTTCTCCTGCACCGCCAGCATGGCGTCGCGGATGTCCTCGGGAAGGTCCTGGATCGATTCGGGGATGGGAAAGCGGCTGATGGGCGCGGTCATGGTGGCTCCTGGCGTTGTGGTTGTTGTTGGAAACCTCCAGTTAACGTTAACGTCAGGGTGCTGTCCATACGATCTCGGTCGCAGGCGGCCCCGAAAGGCATGGTAGCCATGCCTGACCATTGGCGACCACCGCGGGAGGCCTGCGGCCTCCATTCGCCCGGCGTAGCCGGCCTCCCACAGAAAGACAGCCAAGGAGTCATGGACCGGGGGAGGCCTTCGGCCTCCAATCGCCCGGGCGGACCCGGGCTCCTGCAGAAAGACAGCCACGAGGGAGGCCTGCGGCCTCCATTCGCCCGGCGAAGCCGGCCTCCCACAAGGGAGCCGGCCTCCCACAGAAAGGCAGCCACGGGAGTCATGGACCGAAACGCAGCCGGCCCCGCCTCTCTCGAGGCGGGGCCGCGCTGTCACCGAGCAGGTGGGATCAGCTCAGCGAGATGGTGCTGTTGATGCCGCTGGAGACGTTCTCCGGCTCGAACCAGCGGGCGGTGACGGTCTTGGTCTGAGTCCAGAAGGCGATGGCCTGCTTGCCGTTGGGGCCCAGGTCGCCCAGCTTGGAGGCGCGTGAGCCGGTGAAGCTGAAGTAGGCGACCGGCACCGGGATCGGCACGTTGATGCCCACCTGGCCGACGTCGATGTCGCTCTCGAAGCGGCGCGCCACCCAGCCGGAGTTGGTGAAGATGGAGGTGCCGTTGCCGTTGGGGTTGGCGTTGATGAACTCGATCGCCTCGTCGAGGGTGTCGACGGTCACCACGCAGAGCACCGGGCCGAAGATCTCCTCGCGGTAGATGCTCATCTCCGGGGTCACGTCGGCGAACAGGGTCGGGCCGACGAAGTTGCCGTTCGGGTAGCCCTCGACCCGGTAGCCGCGGCCGTCCACCAGCAGCTTGGCGCCCTCCTTCTCGCCTGCGGTGATCAGCCGCTCGACGCGCTCCTTGGCCTGGGGGGAGACCAGCGGGCCGAGGTCGGCATCACGCTGGGTGCCGGGGCCCACCTTCATGCTCTTGGTGCCCTCGACGATGTCCTCCAGCCACTCGCGGGCCTCGCCCACCAGCACCACCACGGAGTTGGCCATGCAGCGCTGGCCGGCGGCGCCATAGGCGGAGCCAAGCAGGTTGTTGATGGCCTGGCTGCGGTTGGCATCGGGCATGATCACGCAGTGGTTCTTGGCGCCCATCATCGACTGCATGCGCTTGCCGGCAGCGGCGGCGCGGTTGTAGAGCAGCGAGCCCACGTGGGTGGAGCCGATGAAGGAGAGCGCCTTGATGTCGGTATGGTCGGCGATCTGGTTGGCGACGTCCGGGCCGCCGTGAACCACGTTGAGCACCCCGGCCGGGATGCCCGCCTCGTGGGCCAGCTCGACCAGGCGCATGGTGGAGCTCGGGTCCTGCTCGGAGGGCTTGAGCACGAAGGTGTTACCGGTGGCGATGGCCAGCGGGAACATGAAGCAGGGCAACATGATAGGGAAGTTGAAGGCGGTGATGCCGGCACCCACGCCCAGCGGCTGGTGCATGGTGTAGACGTCCACCTCGCTTGCCGCGTTCTCGGCAAGCTCGCCCAGCTGCAGGGAGGTGATCGAGCAGGCGTGCTCCACCACCTCCAGGCCGCGACCCACCTCGCCGGCGGCGTCGGGCAGGGTCTTGCCGTGCTCCTCGGTGATCAGCGCGGCCAGCTCGTCGGTGTGCTCGCGGATCAGCGCCTGCAGCTTGAGCATGATGCGCATGCGCTTGGCCAGCGGCACCTTGCGCCAGGTCTTGAAGGCCTCCTTGGCACTGGCCACGGCGCGCTCGACCTCCTCGGCGGTGCAGAACGGCACCCGGGCGACCACCTCCTGGGTGGCCGGGTTGACCACGTCGCGCCACTCCTGACTCTGGGACTGAACGGGCTGGCCGTCGATGTACATGGGGATTTCGCGGACTGACATGGGCGTGCTCCTCTGGGTGCTGTCGCTGCCGGTGGGCGGCTTGTGGTTGTGGCGGCCGCTGGCCGCTGCCGTCGCCCGGCATTAGACTTTGTGTGTATAAAAACACGAGCGATGATGGCATCGAGTGTATCCAGAGGTCGGATGGCGTGACAACGGGCACTCAGGCACATTGCTTGTGCACTGATGCACAACCAAGTTTCCTCCGTGGAGCCCTGCCATGCTCGACTGGCACGACATCCAGATCTTCCTGGAGGTGGCGCGCACCCAGCGCCTCACCGACGCCGCCCGGCGCCTGGGGCTGGACCACTCCACCCTGTCGCGGCGCACCCGGCGCTTCGAGCAGAAGCTCAACACCCAGCTCTTCGAGCGCAGCACCCACGGCTACCACCTCACCGAGGCGGGCCAGCAGCTGCTCGCCCATGCCGAGGAGATGGCCCGCCACGCCTTCGAGGCCGGCGAGAGCCTCTCCGACAAGAACCACCAGGTGAGCGGCCAGATCCGCCTGGGGGTGACCGAGGGCTTCGGCACCTGGGTGATCGCCCCGCTGCTCTCGGCCTTCTGCAGCCGCCACCCCGGGGTGACCCTGGACCTGCTCGCCCTGCCTCGGGTGGTCAACCTGAGCCGCCACGAGGCGGACCTGGCCATCACCGTGGAGCGCCCGGTGAGCCCGGGGCTGGTGATCTCGCGGCTGTGCGACTATCGGCTGCGGCTCTACGGCAGCGAGAGCTACCTCGAGCGCCACGGCGCGCCCGGCCGCGTCGCCGAGCTGGGGGAGCATCGGCTGGTCGGCTACGTGGACGACCTGATTTTCAGCGAGCAGCTCAGCTACCTGGAGCCGCTGCTCGACCCCGCGGTGGTCGGCCACCCCGGGCCGCACTTCGCCATGCGCAGCACCAGCGTGACCACCCAGCACGCCGCCTGCCTGCACGGGGCGGGGCTCGCCGTGCTGCCCTGTTTCATGGCGGAAAGCAGCGGGCCACTGGTCAGGGTGCTGACAGACGAGGTGGCGATCGACCGCCAGTTCTGGATCACCGCCCGCCAGGAGCAGCGCCGCCTGGCCCGGGTACGCCTGCTGTGGGACTTCCTGCGCGAGGCGCTGGAGGCCAACCGCGACTTCCTGATGGGCGAGGCCCGAGAACTGCGCCTTCCCGAGGCCTGACCGGCCGCGTCAGGCATAGCAGTTCCGCCGCCGCCTGCCGATTGAGATTGCCTATCGCCGCGGTGGGCAATGCCGCATTGTGCTAATGGATTTCGTAGGAGTAGGTTAGGGGTGATGCGGACAGGGAGCCGCGACCGTCGCACCCGCAAGGTGGGCGATGGTTGATATGGCTCATTGCCCCCCAGGGAAGCCATCGTCTATACAAGGATGGCTATTCCCGAAACACAGCCAAGCTCAAAGCAGCCAAGATGGAGTGCGACATGGGTGATCAACAGAACACAGGCAAATGCCCGGTGATGCACGGGTCCAACACGCAGGAGAAGGCGGATGTGAAGGCTTGGTGGCCTGAGAGCCTGAACCTGAACATTCTTCATCAGCATGACCGCAAGACCAATCCGATGGACGAGGACTTCGACTATCGCGAGGAGGTCAAGAAGCTCGACTTCGAGGCGCTAAAGCAGGACCTGCATGCGCTGATGACCGACAGCCAGGAGTGGTGGCCGGCCGACTGGGGTCACTACGGCGGCCTGATGATCCGCATGGCCTGGCACTCGGCGGGCACCTATCGCCTGGCCGACGGCCGCGGTGGCGGCGGCACAGGCAATCAGCGCTTCGCTCCGCTCAACTCCTGGCCCGACAACGGCAACCTGGACAAGGCCCGCCGCCTGCTCTGGCCGATCAAGAAGAAGTACGGCAACAAGATCAGCTGGGCCGACCTCTTCATCCTGGCCGGCAACGTGGCCTACGAGTCCATGGGCCTGAAGACCTTCGGCTTCTCCTACGGCCGCGAGGATATTTGGCACCCGGAAGAAGACATCTACTGGGGGGCCGAGAAAGAGTGGCTGGCACCTTCCGACGAGCGCTACGGCGACGTCGACAAGCCGAGCACCCTGGAAAACCCGCTGGCGGCTGTCCAGATGGGTCTGATCTACGTGAACCCGGAGGGGGTCAACGGCCAGCCCGACCCGCTCAAGACCGCCGAACAGGTGCGCGTCACCTTCGCCCGCATGGCGATGAACGACGAAGAAACGGTAGCCCTGACGGCCGGCGGCCACACCGTTGGCAAGGCCCACGGCAACGGCGATGCCGGTGCGCTGGGCCCGGAGCCGGAAGGCGCCGACGTGGAGAACCAGGGCCTCGGCTGGCTCAACCCGCACATGGACGGCAAGGCGGCCAATGCCGTCACATCGGGCATCGAGGGGGCCTGGACCACCAACCCCACCGTGTTCGACATGGGCTACTTCGACCTGCTGTTCGGCTATGAGTGGGAGCTGACCAAGAGCCCAGCTGGTGCCAACCAGTACGAGCCGATTGGCATCAAAGAAGAAGACATGCCGGTTGACCCGACCGACATGAAGACCCGCGTCAAGCCAATGATGACCGACGCCGACATGGCCATGAAGGTTGACCCGAAGTACCGGGCCATCTGCGAGAAGTTCATGGCGGATCCCGAGTACTTCAAGGACTGCTTCGCCCGCGCCTGGTTCAAGCTGACCCACCGTGACATGGGGCCGAAGTCCCGCTACATAGGTCCGGAAGTCCCGGCCGAGGACCTGATCTGGCAGGACCCGGTGCCCCAGGGCGAGACCAACTACATCGAGGAGGTGGTCAAGGAGAAGATCGCCGAGGCCGGCCTCTCCCTCGAAGAACTGGTCTGCACCGCCTGGGACAGCGCCCGGACCTTCCGCGGCTCCGACATGCGCGGCGGCGCCAACGGTGCACGCATCCGCCTGGCGCCCCAGAAGGACTGGGAAGGCAACGAGCCTGCGCGACTGGCCAAGGTGCTGAAGGTCTACGAGCAGATCTCTGCCGAGACCGGTGCCAGCATCGCCGACGTGATCGTGCTGGGCGGCAACCTGGGCATCGAGCAGGCCGCCAGGGCCGCGGGCCATGACGTCCACGTGCCCTTCCTGAAGGGACGCGGCGATGCCACCGACGAGATGACCGACGCCGAATCCTTCGAGCCGCTGGAGCCGCTGGCCGATGGCTTCCGCAACTGGCAGAAGAAGGATTACGTGGTCAAGCCGGAGGAGATGCTGCTCGACCGCGCCCAGCTGATGGGCCTGACCGCGCCGGAGATGACCGTGCTGCTGGGCGGCATGCGGGTGCTGGGCACCAACCACGGCGGCAGCCAGCACGGGGTCTTCACCGATCGCGTGGGCCAGCTGACCAACGACTTCTTCGTCAACCTGACCGACATGGCGAACCGCTGGGAGCCCACCGGCAAGAACTCGTACAACATCGTGGACCGCAAGAGCGGCAGCACCAAGTTCACCGCGACCCGCGTCGACCTGGTATTCGGCTCCAACTCCATCCTGCGCGCCTACGCCGAGCTCTACGCCCAGGATGACAACCAGGAGAAGTTCGTGAAGGACTTCGTTGCCGCCTGGACCAAGGTGATGAACGCCGACCGCTTCGACGTCGCGTAACGCGCAAGCGCTGGCCGGGGAGCCCCGGCCACGCCGTCACCCACAGAGACGCCCGGGCTTTCCCGGGCGTCTTTTTTGATGCAGGGTATTCCGCTGCGGCTCAGGTCCCGCAGAAGGTGCGGAAGACCCGCTCGGTGGACGGCGCCGGCTGGGCGTATTCTTCCCGGCCCGGCTGCTCGGTGAAGGGCTCGGCCAGCACCTGGCGCAGGGCCTCGAAGGGGCCGAAGTCATCCTGCTCGGCGGCGGCCGCGATCATCCTCTCCACCAGGTGGTTGCGGGGGATATAGAGCGGATTGACGGCGTTCAGGCGCGCGGCGATCTCCTCCCTGCCGACACCTTCCCGAGCCAGACGCTCGCGCCAGCGCGGCAGCCACTTCCGCAGGGCCGCGTCGTTCTCGAACAGCGCCAGCAGCGCGGGGGCGTCGTCCTCCACCGCCTCACCCTCTTCAACCGCTTCACTCAGGCGACGGAAGGCCAGGGTGAAGTCGGCCCGGCCGGCCTGCAGTGCTTCCAGCAGGCCCTCGACCAGCTCGCGGTCGCCCGCCTCCTCCTGCGCCAGCCCCAGCTTCTCGCGAAAGACCGCCAGCCACTCGGCCCCATAGCGCGGCTCGAAGGCCTCGACCAGCGCCGTGGCCCGCTCAACGGCGCGCTGCTGGTCCGCATCGATCAGCGGCAGCAGCGCCTCGGCCAGCCGCGCCAGGTTCCACTGGGCGAGCCAGGGCTGGTTGCGATAGGCGTAGCGCCCCTGCTCGTCGATGGAGCTGAACACCGTCGCAGGATCATAGGCCTCCATGAAAGCGCAGGGGCCGTAGTCGATGGTCTCGCCGGAGATCGCGCAGTTGTCGGTGTTCATCACCCCGTGAATGAAGCCGAGCCCCATCCACTTCGCCACCAGCGCCGCCTGGCGCCCGACTGCCGCCTCCAGCAACGCCGCGTAGCGCTCACCCTCTTCCAGGCCCTTAAGCTGGGGATAGTGTCGCTCGATGGCCAGGTCGGCCAGGGTGCGCACCGCCTCATGCTCGCCCCGGGCGGCGAAGTACTGGAAGGTGCCCACCCGCAGGTGGCTCGACGCCACCCGGGTCAGCACCGCACCGGGCTCCGGCACTCGGCGGAAGACCCGCTCGCCGCTGGTCACCGCGGCCAGCGCCCGGGTGGTGGGCACGCCGAGGCGATGCATCGCCTCGCTCACCAGGTACTCACGCAGCACCGGCCCGAGGGGAGCGCGACCGTCGGCGCCGCGGGAAAAGGGCGTCATCCCGGCGCCCTTGAGCTGGATATCGCGCAGGCGCCCGTCGCGGTCGGTCACCTCGCCGAGCAGCACCGCCCGGCCGTCGCCGAGGCGCGGGTTGAAGTGGCCGAACTGGTGGCCGGCGTAGGCCTGGGCGATGGGCTCGGCGCCGGGCGGCACGGCGTTGCCGGAGAACCACTCGGCGGCGCGCGCCTCGTCGAAGGCATCGAGATCGAAGCCGAGTTCCTCGGCCAGCGGCCGGTTGAAGGCCACCAGCCGCGGCGCGGGCACCGGCACGGGGTCGAAGCGGATATAGAAGTGTTCCGGCAGGCGAACGTAGCGCAGGGTGAACTCGGGGAACATGGCAACTCCGGTCGCGGCGAGGGGCGTGAATACCCGAGTATAACGCTCGGGATTCTCCCTTTCGACCTATCGCCGCCATAGGAGGCAGCGTTCAGCGCACGGTGGGGTCCATGAAGGTGCGGGCAAACTGCTTGAACTGGCCGAGGTGTTCCTGGCAGATGGAGAAAACCACCTGCCAGTTAACGGCTTCGTAGTTGTGCACCACCAAGGGTATCGGGGCAGCGACTCTCCAGCCGCACGACACAGCGGCGCAGCGACTCGAGTTTCTGATTGATCAGGAGTTGATCCATGCGTCCTGCCTCGCCCTGAGAATCCTCTGCTGGAGAGGCACGAAGTCCTCGTTATCGATGATGTTGCGATAGACCAGCCTGGCCCAGCAGGTATCGCTGCCCTTGAGCCGAACGCCGGTCGTGACGATCCGAGTCAGCAGCGGCTGCCCCGCCGACCTGAGATCGACCAGGTCCACCGGGCGCGACGACGCCAGCGCCAGCGCCTCGATCATGGCCATCTTCTGCTGGCTGCTCAGGGGCTCGCGGCTCTCCACGGCGACGTCGAGATCGCTCTCGGGCCGCGCCCTGCCTACCGCCAGGGAGCCGAACAGCACGACCTGCTCGACTTCGAAGGGCGCCAGGGCCTGAAGAATCGCCTGGTGAAGCTCTCGATCCACATCGTTAACCACGGGCTGCATGTCGTCGCCTCTGGGGATGACTTCGATTACAGGCAGTGTACCCCGACGGTGAGCACCCTGCCTTCCCTGCTCCGCTGCCAGCGCTGTCGGTGGTCGTGATAAGCCAAGTAGCGCATCGAAGCCACCCTCAGCGCCCGATCAGCGCCGTGGTCAGCCAGGGCTGCCAGGCCAGCAGCACCAGGGTGACAAGGCTCGCCAGCAGGAAGGGGAGCAGCGAGCGGAAGATGCGCATCGGCGAGGCCCCGGTCATCGAGGAGGCGATATAGAGCCCCGCCCCCACCGGCGGGGTGAGCAGGCCCAGCACCAGGGTCAGGCAGACCACCACCCCGAACTGGTAGGGGCTGATGCCGAACTGCTGGGTGGCGATGGGCAGCAGGATCGGCACCACCAGGATCAGCGCGGCGATGCCGTCGATGATCATCCCCACCAGCAGCAGCACGCCGATCAGCAGCAGCAGGAACAGGAAGGGATCGGTGGTCAGCGCGGCGATCCAGGCCGCGGCCATCTGCGGCAGCCGCTCGTAGACGATCACCCAGCCGAACACCCCGGCGGCGGCGATCAGCATGATCACGAGCCCCGCATTCACCGCGGTGCGCCGGAGCACCGTCGGCAGCATGGCGAACTTCAGGTCGCGATAGAGGAAGCGCCCCAGCAGCAGCGCGGCCAGCGACGCCAGCGCCGCGGACTCCGTGGGCGTGGCCAGCCCCAGCAGGATGCCACCGATGATGATCAGCGGGATGGAGAGCGCCGGAAGGCCCATGAGCAGCGCCCGCTTCGCCTCGGCGCGGCTCGGCCACTCCCCCTTGGGGTACTGCTGCACCAGCCCCACCACGGCGATGGTCAGGAAGAAGCTGAAGCCCAGCAGCAGGCCCGGCAGGATGCCGGCGATGAACATCTCGGCGATGGGCACCTGAGCCATGACGCCGAACAGCACGAAGAGCATCGAGGGCGGGATGATCGGCGAGAGCAGGCCCCCGGCGGCGGTGATCGCCGCGCCGTAGGAGCGGCTGTAGCCCTCCCGTTCCATGGCCGGCACCATGGCCCGCGACATGATGGCGATCTGCGAGGCGGCCGAGCCGACGATCGCCGCCATCATCATGTTGGCCACCAGGTTGATATAGGCGAGCCCGCCGCGGAAGCCGCCCACCAGCAGCCGCGCCAGGTCGATCAGCCGGCGGGTCACCCCGCCCTCGTTCATCAGTTCGCCTGCCAGCATGAACAGCGGGATCGCCAGCAGCCCGTAGCTCTCGATGGCGCCGAATAGCTGCTGGGGGTAGGAGTCGAAGAGCACGCTGTTGCCCGAGACCTGGATGTAGAACATCGCGGTCAGCGCCAGCACGAGCGCGATGGGCACCGCCCCCAGCAGCAGCAGCGCAAAGATCGCGACCGTCATGGCATCGCCTCCGGGGGTGCCTGGCCGGGGTCACGCAGCCCGCGCAGGGCGCCGCCCAGGTTGACCAGGCCGTGGAAGGTCAGCGAGAGCGCGAACCAGGGCACGATCAGCCACACCCAGAACTTCCTGATGCCGAGCGTCGAGGTGTTCTCGGCATAGATGAAGTTGAAGGTCTCGCCCTGGAAGGCGCGGAAGTCGAAGCCCGCCTGGGCCAGCGCCAGCGGCTGGTACCAGCGCCAGCAGAGCCACAGCAGCAGCACCGCGAAGAGCAGCACGGCGAGATCCACCGCGGCCATCAGCAGCCGATGACCGAAGCCAGGCACCAGGTCGCTGACCAGGGTGACCGAGATGCTCTGGCGGCGCTTGAGCACCGCACTGGCAATCAGGAAGGTCATCCAGATCATGGCGTAGATGGCCAGCTCGCTGATCCAGTAGAGGGGGCTGCCCGCGGCGCGGAAGGCCACGTTGACGAGGATCAGCAGGGTGACCGCCGCCGCAAGGGCGGCGGCGGCGATCTCCTCCAGGTAGGCCAGGCGGTCGGAGAGGCGTGACAGCATCGGCTCGCCTTCCGCTTACTGGCGCAGGCGCTCGGCTTCCTCGCGCAGCGCCTCGAGCATCGGCGCCTTCTCGGCCCAGGTGGCCTCCCACTCGGCGATGGCCTCGCTAAAGAACTCAGCGTCGGCCTCGACGATGTTGAGGTCCAGGCCGCGAATCTCAGCCTCCTGGTCGGCGTCCATCTGCTGGAAGCCGGCCAGCACGTTCTCCAGGTGCTCGGCCATGGTGGTCTCGATCAGCTCGCGATCCTCCGCGGAGAGCTCGCGCCACACCCGGCCCGAGACCACGCCCACCATCGGGAACATCATATGGTTGGAGATCAGCAGGTTGCGCGCCTGCTCGTGGAATTTGAGGATCAGGATCGAGTCGAAGTCCATGTCGATGGCGTCCACCTGGCCGTTGGCCAGGGCGTCATAGACCTCGAGCAGCGGCAGCGGCGCCGGGGCCGCGCCGGTGGCGGTGTAGAAGTCGCGGATGGGCTCGAAGGGGGTGATGCGCAGACGCTGACCGCGCATGTCGTCCATGTTCTCGATGGGGCTGCGGGAGAGCACCTGGCGCATGCCCACCATGCCGTAGCCGAGCCCGACCAGGCCCACCTCGGCGGGCATCAGCTCGAGCAGCTCGGCGGCGGTGTCGGAGCGCAGCAGGCGCGCGGCGTGGTCCACGTCGTCCACCAGGTAGGGGGCGTAGAGGGCACCGAAGTCGGGGATGCGGTTGGAGATCTCGGCGATGGTCAGGAAGGCCATATCGAGTGCGCCGGTCTGCAGCTGCTGGACCATCTGCGCCTCGTTGCCGAGCTGCTGGGCCGGGAAGACGCTGACACTGTGCTCGCCGCCGGAGCGCTCGTGCAGGCTCTCGGCGAAGGCCTCGGCCTCGGTGGACCAGAGGTGCTGCGGCGGGGTGATCAGCCCCAGGCGGAAGTCCCGCGCCTGGGCGGTCAGGGAAGCGGTGGCCAGCGCAGCGGCGGCCACGGCCAGGGTCAGCGTCTTGAGTCGATTCATGGGAGCCTCGTGTCGGTCCAGCGCGGCCCGGCCATGCATGCGGCCGGGCCTTGTGATCATCAAGCTGACGAGATTACCGCAGACGAGGCGTTGATGGCAGCCATGGCCACGAAGGTGCCCTTCTTGGGGGAGACCGTCACCAAGCCGCTGGCCACCAGCTGCTCTTCGGCTTGCCCTCAGCGCCCCTCGCTTCATCCCTTTCACCAAACCCTATCGACCGCCGCGCTGCTGTGCGCTCATGGCGCTGCCCGAGGCGGGGCGCTCCACCTCGAAGAGGTCGGTGCAGCGGGCGTAGTCGTTGCCCGCCATGCGCCCGATGGGCTTGAGCCCATCGGCATCCACGTGGCGGCCGTCCCACAGGGCGTCGTCGATGTGGATCGACACCACCTCGGCCAGCACCAGGTTGCCGGCCAGGGGCTGGTCGCCGAAGCGGATGATCTCGCGCAGCCGGCAGCCGAAGGCCACCGGCGCACCCGCCACCCGTGGCACCGAGACGCCGGCCATGGCCACCTTCTCGAGCCCCGCGTGGATGAACTCGTCGTCGCCGTGCTCGAGCCCCGCGCTGGTGGCGTTCATCTCCGTCACCAGCCCCTCGCCGCTGATATGCACCACGCACTCGCCCACCTCGCCGAGGTTGCGGATGGTGTCCTTCGGGTTGGCGTCACCGGCGAGCAGCGGGGAGAAGCCCAGCACCGGGGGGTTGACGCTGACCACGTTGAAGAACGAGAAGGGCGCCAGGTTGGCGTTGCCGGCCGCGTCCAGGGTCGAGACCCAGGCGATGGGCCGCGGGCAGATGCTGCCCGAGAGCAGGCGGTAGATCTTGCCCGGGCTCAGGGCGTGTTCTTCCAGCAGGTAGTCACTCATGACAGGGGCTCCGTGAGAATCGCGATCCCCCGATGGTAGCCCATCCGGCACCGCGCTGTGGCACCATGAGAGGCCTGTCATCGCCCTCGGCACCCAGCGAAGGAACCGCGCCATGCCCGCCCTCGACGATTCCGCCCTGCAGCCCGGCTTCATGGTGATCCACGGCAACCGCCTGGAGGCCCTGCGCGGCCTGGCGGTGGAGTGGATGCGCCGCCATCCGCTGGGGCCGCTGGAGAACGAGACGATCCTGGTGCAGAGCAACGGCATCAGCCAGTGGCTGAAGCTGGCCCTGGCCGCCGACGAATCCCGGGGCGGCGCCGGGATCGCCTCGGCGCTCGACGTCAGCCTGCCGGCGAGGTTCCTGTGGCAGGCCTACCGCAGCGTGCTGGGGGAGGAGCAGGTGCCGCCGGTCTCCCCCTTCGACAAGCCGCGGCTGGTGTGGCGGCTGATGCGCCTGCTGCCCGCCCTGCTGGACGCCCCCGTGTTCGCCCCCCTGGCACGCTTCCTGGAAGGCGACGACGACCTGCGCAAGCGCCACCAGCTGGCCGAGCGCCTGGCCGACCTCTTCGACCAGTACCAGGTCTACCGCGCCGACTGGCTCACCGCCTGGGCGGCGGGCGAGGACGTGCTGATCACCGCCCGGGGCGAGGCCCGGCCGCTGGCCGAGGAGCAGCGCTGGCAAGCCGAGCTGTGGCGGGCGCTGCGCGATGACATCGCCCGGGCCCATGGCGAGGCGGGGCTGGCCTCCAGCCGCGCGGCGGTCCACGAGCGCTTCCTCGCGGCCTGCCGGGAGCTGGGCGAGCGCCCGCCCGGGCTGCCCCGCCGGGTGATCGTCTTCGGCATCTCCTCGCTGCCCGTCCAGACCCTGGAGGCGCTGGCCGCCATGGCGCGGGTCAGCCAGGTGCTGCTCTGCGTGCACAACCCCTGCCGCCACTACTGGGCGGACATCATCGAGCACAAGGACCTCCTTCGAGCAGAAAGAAAGCGCCAGCGGCGCCGCCCCGGCATGCCGGCGGACCTCGCCGAGACCGAGCTCCACCTCCACGCCCAGCCGCTGCTGGCCGCCTGGGGCAAGCAGGGCCGCGACTACCTGCGCCTGCTGGACGAGTTCGACGAGCAGCAGGCCTACCGCCACCTCTTCGAGGGCGAGGCGCTGCGCATCGACCTCTTCGACTCGCCGCTGGACGGCGCGGATGGCCCTGAAGAGAAAGGCCCTGAAGAGAAAAACGCCACGCCCAGCCTGCTGCGCCAGCTGCAGGACGATATCCTCGAGCTGCGCCCGCTGGCCGAGACCCGCGCCACCTGGCCCGCCGTGGACCCGGCCCGCGACCGCTCGCTGCGCTTCCAGGTGGCCCACAGCGCCCTGCGCGAGGTGGAGATCCTCCACGACCAGCTGCTCGCCGCCTTCAGCGAGGACCCGACCCTCCGGCCCCGGGACATCCTGGTGATGGTTCCCGACGTGGAGCAGTACGCCGCCGCGGTGCAAGCGGTGTTCGGCCGCCTCGACCCCGACGACCCGCGCCATATCCCCTTCACCCTCTCCGACCAGGCCAGTCGCCACCGCCTGCCGCTGCTGATCGCGCTGGAGTCGCTGCTGCGCCTGCCGGAACTGCGCCTCTCGGTGAGCGACCTGCTCGACCTGCTGGAGGTCCCGGCGGTGCGCGCCCGCTTCGCCGTCCCCGAGAGCGGCCTGCCCACCCTGCGCCGCTGGATCGAGGGCGCCGGCATCCGCTGGGGGCTCGACGCCCGCCAGCGCCAGAGCCTCGACCTGCCGGGCGGCATGGCCGCCAACACCTGGGCCTTCGGCCTGCGCCGGCTGCTGCTGGGCTATGCGGTGGGCGACGCCGCCGACGGCCCCTGGCAGGGAGTGGAGCCCTATGACGACATCGGCGGGCTGGAGGCGGCGCTGGCCGGCCCCCTGGTCAGCCTGATCGACACCCTGGAGGCCCAGTGGCAGACCCTCGCCGAGCCCTGCGACGTGGCCACCTGGGGCGAGCGCCTGCGCGAGCTGCTGGCGGCCTGCTTCCTGGCCGACTCCGACCAGGACCTGATGGCGCTGACCCGGCTCGAGCAGGCGCTGGACGCCTGGCAGGAGAGCGCCGAGGAGGCCGGGCTCAGCGAGCCCCTGCCGCTCTCGGTGGTGCGCGAGCACTGGCTCGCCCAGGTGGACGAGGCGAGCCTCTCCCAGCGCTTCCTGGCCGGGGCGGTGAACATCGCCACCCTGATGCCAATGCGCGCCATCCCCTTCCGCCATGTCTGCCTGCTGGGCATGAACGATGCCGACTACCCGCGGGTCCAGCGCCCCCTGGACATCGACCTGATGGCCCAGGACTACCGCCCCGGCGACCGCTCCCGCCGGGAGGACGACCGCTATCTCTTCCTGGAGGCGCTGCTCTCGGCCCGGGACCGGCTGAGCATCAGCTGGGTGGGCCGCAGCATCGTCGACAACAGCGAGCAGCCCCCCTCGGTGCTGCTCGGCCAGCTGCGCGACCACCTGGCCCGGGGCTGGCGGCTTGCCGATCACGAGGAAGACGACGGCGGCAAGGCGCTGCTCGCGGCCCTGACCACCGAGCACCCGCTGCAGCCCTTCAGCATCGAGTACTTCCGCGAAGGTTCTTCATTGACCACCTACGCTCACGAGTGGCGCGAGCTGCACCTGCCCGGCGACGAGGGCGCACCGCCCGAGCCGGTGCCGCTTACTCCCTTCCGGCAGGAGAGCCCGCTGACCCTGGCCCAGCTGGGCGACTTCCTCAGGGCGCCGGTGCAGGCCTTCACCACCACCCGGCTCAAGGTCTTCCTGGAAGTCGAGGCCATGGAGCGCCTCGATCACGAGCCCTTCACCCTCGGCGGCCTGGACCACTGGCAGCTACAGCATGCGCTGATCGAGGCGAGCCGCGCCGCGGTGGAGGCCGGCGAGCCCCATGAGCCCGCCATGCTGGCCACCCTGGAGCGCCTCGAGCGCCAGGGGCGCCTGGCCATGGGCGGCTTCGCCGAGCGCATGCGCGACTCCCTCATCGAGCCCATGGAGAGCCTCTTCGCCGACTACCGCCAGGTGCTCGACGAGTGGCCCCACGCCATGGAGGAGCCCCTCACCGTCTCGCTGGACCTTCGCGAGGCGCTGGGCGAAGGGGGGGAGGAGAAACCTGGCCGCGGCCTGGCCCTGGAGGACTGGCTGGGCGAGCTGCGCGTCAACGACGCCATTGAGCGCTGCCGGGTGCTGCTCACCACCAGCAGCCTGGTCAACAAGGGGAAATACCACTGGAAGCACTGGCTCGGCCCCTGGGTGGCCCACCTGGCCGGCCAGCTGGAGGGCCCCATGACCACCCGGCTGCTCTCCCGCGCCGGCGGCGGCACCCTGGCCCCGCTGCCCGCCGAGGAGGCCCGCGCGCGGCTGGCCGATATCGCCGCGGCCTGGCAGCACGGCATGACCACTCCCCTGCCCCTGGCCCGGGACACCGCCTTCGCCTGGCTGGAGAAGGGCGGAAGCCCCGCTGCCATGGCCCGCTGCCTCGCCGGCACGGCAAGCGAAGAGGACGACAAGGCCTGGAAGGCCGCCAGCACCGTCTTCTACGGCAGCGGCTTCAACAACGACCACGGCGAGCGCGGCCGCGACCCCTACCTGCTGCGCCAGTGGCCGGAGCTCGATGACCTGGTCCACTCGCCGGAGGGTGGCGGCTTCGCCGAGCTCGCCGAGCGGCTCTACGCCCCGCTGCTACGCGCGGTGAAGAAGCCGAAGGAGAAGCACGGCAAGGGCAAGGGAGGCCAGGCATGAGCGCACAGGACCAGACAACGCCCCCTACCCTGGACCCGATCCGCCTGCCGCTCACCGGCAGCCGGCTGATCGAGGCCAGCGCCGGCACCGGCAAGACCTTCACCATCGCCCTGCTCTACGTGCGCCTGGTGCTGGGCCCCCGGGACGAGGCCGACGCCGAGAGCTTCCCCCGCGCCCTCACCCCGCCGGAGATCCTGGTGGTGACCTTCACCAACGCCGCCACCCGCGAGCTGCGCGATCGCATCCGCGCCCGGCTGGTGGAGGCCGCCGAGACGTTTCAATCGGGGACAGACCCTCATTCAAGCAAGGCTGCAGAAGAATCCACCGAAGGGGCGCCTGGGGCAGGTCATCGCGGAGGTCCTATGCCAGGGATGGCATCGGTAGCGCCCAGGGAGGGGTTCACAGCGCCTCCGCAGAGACCTGTCCCAGGGAAAGCCCCGTCCATGACAGGGGACCTCTTCGCCGAACCACCGGTGGATAACTCAGAGGCGGTGGACAGGTCACACGGCAATACGCCGGGCGGCGACCCGCTGCTTGCCCTCCGCGACAGCTACCCCCGCGAGCGCTGGCCCGCCTGCGCCCGCCGCCTGCAGCTGGCCGCCGAGTGGATGGACGAGGCCGCGGTCTCCACCATCCACTCCTGGTGCCACCGCATGCTGCGCGAGCACGCCTTCGAGAGCGGCAGCCTCTTCTCGCTCGAGATGAACCTCGACCAGTCGGAGCTCGAGCTGGAGGTGGCCCGGGACTACTGGCGCAGCTTCTACTATGCCCTGGATGCCGAGGCCCTGGCGGTGGTCACCCGCTACTGGGAGACCCCCGACGCCCTGGCCGAGGACGTCCGCCGACTGCAGGGCGACGCCGAGCTGCTGCCCGAGGCCCCGCCTCCCGCCGGGGCCCTGGCCACCATGCAGGCCGAGCGCACGCGGGTGCTCGCCGAGCTCAAGGCGCCCTGGCTCGCCTGGCTGGAGGAGCTCTCGGACGCCCTGGAGAGCGCCGCCGCCGCCAAGGCCTATGACCAGCGCAGCCTCAACAGCCGTAGCCGTGCGAGCTGGCTGGGCGCCCTGCGCGACTGGGCCCAGGACCCGGCGCTCGCCACCCCCGCGCTCACCGACGCCGCCTGGAAGCGCCTGACGCCCGAGGGCATCGCCGAGATCTGGAAGCAGGGTGAGCCGCTGGACCACCCGGCCCTGCACGCCCTGGCCGCGCTGCCCGGGCAACTCGAGGCCCTGCCCAGCGCCCACGCCGACCTGCTGGCCCACGCCGTGCGCTGGATGAGCGAACGGCGCAGCCGGGTGCAGCAGCGCCGCGCCGAGCTCGGCCCCGACGACCTGCTCGAGCGCCTCGACCGCGCCTTCGCCGGCCCCGCCGGCGGGGCGCTGGCCGAACACGTGCGCCGCCAGTTCCCGGTGGCCCTGGTGGACGAGTTCCAGGACACCGACCCGGTGCAGTACCGGCTCTTCGACCACGTCTACCGCCTGGCCGAGGCCCCCGACCCCGACAACCCCGGTGCCGTCCTGCTGATCGGCGACCCCAAGCAGGCGATCTACGCCTTCCGCGGCGCGGATATCCACACCTACCTGCAGGCGCGCCGCGACACCGCCGGGCGCCACGTCACGCTCGGCACCAACTTCCGCTCCTCCACCGCCATGGTGGAGGCGGTCAACCGGGTGTTCCGCTTCGCCGAGGCCCACCCCACCGGCCGCGGCGCCTTCCTGTTTCGCTCCCCCGAGGGGGACAACCCCGTGCCCTTCCTGCCGGTGTCGGCCAAAGGCCGCAAGGATGCCCTGACCCGCGACGGCGAGCCGCTGCCCGCCATGACGCTTTGGCACCTTTCGGCCCAGGGCGACGATGCCGAGAAGGGCATAAGCAAGGGCGCCTACTTCAAGGAGATGGCCGGGCGCTGCGCCACCGAGATGGCCACTCTCCTGCGCGAGGGCCGGGCCGGGCGCACCGGCTTCGGCGCCCCGGGCGAGCCCTTCCGCCCGCTGAAACCGTCGGATCTCGCCGTGCTGGTCAACAACGGCAGCGAGGCGAAGGCGATCCGCGGCGCGCTGCTCGAGCGCGGCATCAAGAGCGTCTACCTCTCCGACAAGGAGGGGGTCTTCGAGACCCCGGCGGCCCTGGAGCTCGAGGTGTGGCTGGCCGCCTGCGCCGAGCCCGACAGCGAGCGGCGCCTGCACGCCGCCCTGGCCATGCCGAGCCTGGGCATGGGCAATCACGACCTCGACGCCCTGCAGCACGACGAGCTGGCCTGGGAGGCGCGCGTGCTGCAGTTCCGCGGCTACCACCGGCAGTGGCAGCGCCAGGGTGTGCTGCCCATGCTGCACCGGCTGCTGGCCGACTTCGCCGTGCCCACCCGGCTGCTCAGGAGCGCGAGTGGCGAGCGACATCTCACCGATCTCTTGCATCTCGGCGAATTACTACAAGAGGCCAGCGCCGAGCTCGACGGCGAGCACGCCCTGCTGCGCCACCTGAGCGAGGCCCGCGCCCATCCGCCCCAGCAGGCCGATACGCACCGCCTGCGCCTGGAGAGCGATGCCGACCTGGTGCAGGTGATCACCATCCACAAGTCCAAGGGGCTGGAGTACCCGCTGGTCTTCCTGCCCTTCATCTGCGCCTTCCGCGAGAAGAAGGCCACCGACCTGCCGCTCACCTGGCACGACGAGGCGGGCCGCCGCCACCTCTCGCTGGAGCCCGATGAGACCGTGCTGGCCCGCGCCGACGACGAGCGCCTGGGCGAGGACCTGCGCAAGCTCTACGTGGCCCTGACCCGCGCCCGCCACGCCACCTGGCTGGGCATCGCCCCGCTCAAGGGGTTCGAGCGCAGCGCCATCGGCCAGGTGCTCACCGCCGGGGCACCGCTCTCGTCGCCCTCGACGGATGGCCTGCTCGAGGCCCTCTTCCCCCTCGCCCAGGGCGCGGCGGAGACGGAGCTCCGGGTCGAGCCGGCGCCGGAATCCAGCGACCTCATGGTGCCCATGGAGGCGAACGGCGAGGCCCTGCGCGAGGCGCTGACCCCGGCCCGCCGCGCCCGGGAACACTGGTGGATCGCCAGCTACTCGGCGCTACGCCTGGGCGGAGAGCGCATTGGTGATGAAGAAGCACCCGCCCTTCTGGAAGAACCCGAAACGGCGCTCTTCATGGAGCCTGAAAGCGCTCTTGAAGCCACCGCCCGGGAGATGCGCGACGAGCCCAGCGACCCGCCCAGCGCGCCGCTGCCGGTGAGTGATGCCTCGCTTCACCGCTTCCCCCGCGGCCCGGCGGCGGGCACCTTCCTGCACGGCCTGCTGGAGTGGGCCGGCGCCGAGGGCTTCGCCCGGCTGGTCGCGGAGCCCGAGCGGCTGAACGACACCCTGGCGCGGCGCGCCAACCTGCGCGGCTGGCGCGAGCGTATCCCGGCGCTGCAGGCCTGGCTGCGTGGGCTGCTGGCCTGCGAGCTGCCGGTGCCGAACGCCCCCGAGGGGCCGGTGTCGCCGCTGCGGCTGGACCGGTTGGAGAGCGCTCACTATCAGGTGGAGCTGGAGTTCTGGTTCGCTGCCCACCGGGTCGACACCACCCGACTGGACGCCCTCGTAAGCGCTCACACACTGGGCGGCGCCGAGCGCCCGGCGCTGGAGCGCGACCGGCTCAACGGCATGCTCAAGGGCTTCATCGACCTGGTGGTGGAACACGAGGGGCGCTTCTACGTGCTGGACTGGAAGTCCAACTACCTGGGCCGCGACGACGAGGCCTACAGCGAGGCGGTCATGGCGGAGGCGGTGCGCGAGAAGCGCTACGACCTGCAGTACTGCCTCTACCTGCTGGCCCTGCACCGCCTGCTGAAGGCGCGGCTGCCCGACTACGACATCGACCGCCACCTGGGCGGGGCGCTCTACGTCTTCCTGCGCGGCCAGCACGCCCCCTCCCGCGGCGTGCACCGCGAGCGCCCGCCCCGGGTGCTGATCGAAGCACTCGACGCCCTGTTCCGCGATGCCGATGCCACCTCCGAGGAGCAGCCATGAGCGCTGGAGACAAAGCCATGAGTGACCACTCACCCACCGCCCAGGCCACCCCCAACGAGGCCGCCACCGCCGAGGCCCTGCGGTATACCCAGGCGCTCTTCGTGCTGCTCGACCGCTGGGTGGCCCGCGGCTGGCTGCGCGCCCTGGATCGCGCCTTCGCCGCCTTCCTGGCCCGCGAGGTGCCCGACGCCCCTGCCCCGCTGCTGCTGGCCGCGGCACTGGCCAGCCACCAGCTCGGCCGCGGCCACGTCTGCCTGGACCTGGAGCGCACCCTCGCCGAGCCGGACCTCGCCCTCTCGCTGCCCCCGGAGGGCGACAGCCTGGAGGACTCGCCCCCCCTGCCCAGCGCCCTGCTCGGTGAGCTCTCCCTCGCCGACTGGCAGGAAGCGCTCACTCACCCGCTGATCGTCGGCCACGGGCCCGGCAGCACCCCGCTGGTGCTCGACGCCACCCGCCTCTATCTGCGGCGCTACTGGCACCACGAGCGCTCGATCCGGCAGCATATCGCCGCCCGCCTTGGCGAGAGCACCGGGAGCCCTACGGAAACGGGTGGGAGCTCGGCTCTGCCGAGCGAAGAGGACGGCGCCAGCAGAAGCTACTCCAACGGGAGCCCTGCGGAGTCTGGTGGGAGCTCGGCTCCGCCGAGCGAAGGCGCCGACAGGCGCCCGGCGGACCCCACTACCCTCGGCCAGGCCCTCTCCGCCCTCTTCCCCGCAAGCCCCCAGCTGGACTGGCAGAAGGCCGCCTGCGCCCTGGCTGCCCGCTCCCCCTTCGCGGTCATCACCGGCGGCCCCGGCACCGGCAAGACCACCACCGTGGTCAAGCTGCTCGCCCTGCTGCAGACCCTGGCGCTGGGCGAAGGCCGCCGCGCGCTGCGCATCCGCCTCGCCGCCCCCACCGGCAAGGCCGCCGCGCGCCTCAACGAATCCATCGCCGGGCAGGTGGCTGGGTTAAGCCTCGACAGTCTTTCAGACTTGTGGGAGCCCGATTTATCGGGCGATTGCAGTGCCAGCAAACTCAGATCCGCCATTCCCACCGACGTCACCACCCTGCACCGCCTGCTGGGCTCGCGCCCCGACACCCGCCACTTCCGCCATAACGCCCGACACCCGCTGCCCCTGGATGTGCTGGTGGTGGACGAGGCCTCCATGGTCGACGTGGAGATGATGGCCGCGATGCTCGACGCCCTGCCGCCCCGCGCCCGCCTGGTGCTGCTGGGCGACAAGGACCAGCTCGCCTCCGTGGAGGCCGGCTCGGTGCTGGGCGACCTCTGCGCCCGGGCCGAGGGCGGCCACTACACCCCCGAGACCGCCGACTGGCTTGCTGAGGCCACCGGCCAGGCACTGCCCCCCGAGATGATCGACCCCGCGGGCGCCCCTCTGGACCAGGCCATCGCCATGCTTCGCGTAAGCCACCGCTTCGACGCGGCCAGCGGCATCGGCCGGCTGGCCGAGGCGGTGAACCGCGACGCGGCGGGCCGCGAGAAGCGCGCCGCCATCCGCGAGGTGCTTGGTCATGGCTACGCCGACCTCTCACACCTCAAGCTGGAAACGGACAGGGATCGCGGCCTGGAGCGGCTGGTGGTCTCGGGCCACGCCGCGGGCTTTCCTGATCGAGGAAATAGCGCCGGCGAGGACCGCGTGGTAAACGGCAAGGTCCTGCCGCCCCCGGTGGGCTATCGCCACTATCTGGAAGTGATGCGAAGCGCGGCGCCGGAGCCAGGCCCGGACGGCGAGATCGCCCGCGAGGCGCTGGACGACTGGGCCCGACAGGTGCTGGCCGCCCACGGCCAGTTCCAGCTGCTCTGCGCTCTGCGCCGCGGCCCCTGGGGCGTGGAGGGGCTGAACGAGCGCATCCGCGCCGCGCTGGAGAAGGAAGGGCTGATCGACAGCGGCGACGGCCGTAGGCTCTGGTATCCCGGCCGCCCGGTGCTGGTCACCCGCAACGACTACGGCCTGGGGCTGATGAATGGCGATATCGGCATCACCCTGGCGCTGCCCCAGCCCTCGGGCGAGGGCCGCGGCCAGGCGCTGCGTGTCGCCTTCCCGGCAGGCGACGGCAGCGGGCGCATCAAGTGGGTGCTGCCCAGCCGCCTGCAGGCGGTGGAGACGGTGTTTGCCATGACGGTGCACAAGTCCCAGGGCTCGGAGTTCACCCACACCGCCCTGCTGCTCCCCGACGCCCCCAACCCGATCCTCACCCGGGAGCTGGTCTACACCGGCATCACCCGGGCCAGGCACTGGCTCACCCTGGTCGAGACCGGGCGCGGCCAGCTGCTGGATGCGGTGGAGCGTCGGGTGATGCGGGTGAGCGGGCTGGGAAGGTTGCGGTAGTGCAACCTTTCCAACCTAGATGCAAGCTACAAATGCAGACTGGTCTAAATAAGTGATTCCTGACCCTTCGCTCAGCTAATCACACTGGTGGCAGTCCAAGCTCCTTTAGATATTGATTATGCTTTCTGGCTGCCTCGGCAATGCGTTCTTCAATACCAACCAGCTGCCTATGGACAACCGACAAATCAATATCCTGCTCAGCCTCTGCGGTACTGACATAACGGGAGATATTAAGATTGTAATCGTTCTTCTCAATCTCATCCATTCCCACCCGGCGGGCGTAGCGCTCTTCTTCCCGGCGGTGCTGGTAAGTCTCGACAATTTTGTCGATATGTTCGGGCAATAGCTGGTTCTGACGTTTTCCCTTTTCAAAATACTCGGCGGCGTTGATGAAGAGAACATCATCGGGCTTTTTGCACTTTTTCAGTACCAAGATGCACACCGGGATGCCGGTGGAGAAGAACAGGTTGCTCGGCAGGCCAATGACCGTGTCGATATGGCCGTCCTTGAGCAGCTTAGTACGGATACGGCTCTCCACGCCGCCCCGGAACAGCACGCCGTGGGGTAGAATGATGGCCATGGTGCCTTCGTCGCCCAGGAAGTGGAATCCGTGCAGCAGAAAGGCGAAATCCGCAGCTGACTTGGGCGCCAGGCCATAGTTCTTGAAACGAAAGTCCTCGCCCAGCGCTTCGTTGGGCTGCCAGCGATAACTGAAGGGTGGGTTGGCCACCACGGCATCGCACTGAAGTTTTTTGGCCGGATTCATCTCGTTGAGCAGCTCCCAATCATTGGTCAGGGAGTCGCCGTGGTGAATCTCGAACTCACTATCCTTGACCCCGTGCAGCAGCATGTTCATGCGCGCTAGGTTGTAGGTAGTGATGTTCTTTTCCTGGCCGTAGATCTTGCCGATGCCGTGCGGCCCCATCTGATTGCGCACATTTAGCAGCAGGGAGCCGGAGCCGCAGGCGAAGTCCAGCACACTGTTGAGCTTTTTCTTCTTGCCGGTGGCGGGCTCCTGACTGTCCAGCGTGACGATGCGCGACAGGATGGTGGAGACGGTCTGTGGGGTGTAGAACTCCCCGGCCTTCTTGCCGGAGCCGGCAGCAAACTGTCCAATCAGGTACTCGTAGGCATCGCCCAAAATGTCGCTGTCGGTGGAGAACTGTGCGATTCCCTCAGCGATCTTGGTGATGATGGCGCAAAGCTTATCGTTGCGCGCCTTGTGTGTCCGGCCTAGCTTTTCCGAGTTGAGGTTGATCTCGGAAAACAGCCCTTGGAAGGTGCTGGCGAAAGACTCGTTCTCGATGTAATCGAATCCCCGCTCCAAGATTTGCAGCAACTCGTCGCCCTGGGTACGGGCGCGTTCGTAAATGCTGCTCCACAGGTAATCCGGGTGAATCACATAGTGCATCTTGCGCCCCCGAGTTCGACACTTCCAGTCCGATTTTGGCCTGAAATCGGCACTCATGGCATGAGAATTCAGTGACTTAGCCATTTCTGGCCGAATTCTTTG
>NZ_QGTM01000008.1 GCF_003182195.1 Halomonas sp. A11-A | reverse complement strand
GCGTATTCGGCATTCACTGAAGGCACGGCGCGACGAAACGGATTTCCGCAACACTCAAGGCCTTCTCAAGGTGCTTCAGGAGCGGGAAGACCTGGGTGAGCACGAGCTCTATTACTTCGATGAGTCGGGCTTTTCGCAGTCGTCACCGGTTCCATACGCGTGGAGTCCCATTGGGCAGCCCTTTGAGATGACCGCCTACTCCCATAGCCGAAGGTTGAACGTACTGGGGTTCCTCAGCCGAGCCGGGAAGCTGGTCTACCATACCTCCACGGAGCCGGTGACTACCGAGACAGTCATCGAAGCATTTGATCAATTTGTGGCCCAGAAAGACCCCGATACCTTCGCCATCGTGGTGCTCGACAATGCCAGCATGCATCGCTCCAAGGCCTTCAGAAGGAAGATTATGGAATGGATGTCGCATCGTGTGCATCTGGTCTACCTATCGGCTTACTCGCCGGAGCTTAACCTGATAGAGATTCTGTGGCGGCAGATGAAGTACGCATGGCTACCGTTGAGTGCCTATCTCTCATTTGACCACCTCAGCAAGGAGGTCTGTCGCCTACTCGACGGCTACGGGTCTGAGCGCACGATAAATTTTGAATAGCCACTTATCTGCTCGACACTAAGCTGATGATTAATCGCGTGATTACCATCTCTCAGCGAGCAGTCGCTAATGGTAATGTATTTCTTTTTCATGCCACCCCCTCCTCAATGACCGCTATTTTTGAGCTATAACCACTCAGTCTTGATTTAAACTTTGCGACGGCCATTGCGGCCGAGTTGATAATATCCAGATTCCCCGCGTACTCAGGTAGATAATCTCCATTGCCATATACTTGAACTGCCAAGGTCACATTCCCCGAGTCAACTAGCGGCTCAAGCACCAGATTATAGCCTGGCACATATTCCTGAACTTGCCTCACGATAGCGCTGACATTGCTTTTCAACTTCTCAATGTCAACTTTTTCACATCTAGCATATAGCGTAGTTTGCATGCACACTTGAGGGAGCGCTGGATTTATATTCAATATAGCTTTCGAGGCCTCAGCGTCAGTGAATTTTTTGAGTGCAAACTCTGTGGTTTCAACATACTCATTGAGATTATCCCTAGTTGCGATCCCCGCACTGTCAGATGATATACTAGATATCACTTCTACATACAAAATCTTATCGCAGGATTTCTTTAATGCATATGCCATTGGCAAGCTTGCCTGCCCACCACAAGTGATAAGATTTATATTTCTTTTACCTTTTAACAACTCCAAATTTATAACAGGAACGCAGAGCTCGCCTATCTTGGCTGGTGTAAGATCAATAACAAACTTATTATGCTTAGAGAAAAGTCTGTCATGCTCTGCGTGTGAATTTGCCGACGTTGCATCAAAAACAATATCAAATTCTTCAATATGTTTTTCAAGGTAATAAATCCCTTCGCTCGATGTCTCAACTCCTCTTAGCATTGCCTCTCTCATGCCTGGGCTGTCGCTCCTTCTCCCTACGACGAAGCGGAGATCCAGCTCTTTTGATTTGATTGCTTTGCACATCAAATCAACTCCGATACTTCCAGTACCGATTATAGCCACTCTATTTGACATATCTTCACCTTACCATGAGATCCGTGGAAAAAAACGCCAACTTCTACCGACAGATCAAGCATGCACCTAGCACGTTAAACCCACGTTGCACTATTGCTTCAGTGGCGTTGATATCCACCTGGCCTTCTTCCAGCACCACTCAAATAAATTTCATATACATGACACAGTAACGCCATTTTTCGCCAAGGGGTCTTCAGAACGCAAAATTAATGAAACAAAAACATATTCAAATCGACATATTCACGCAATCTATTGCATGCACCATCTACGCTTCAAACTGTAGGCTTTTCTTTTTAAAACTGAGGTTGACATGCTTATCCCATATCAAAAGACAGTAACAACCAGCCTGTTTGGACTTTTAGTCGCACTGTCGCTTCAGGCCAACGCCGAGCTCTCCAAACGTTATACTGATGCCGACGGTGACATGATCGCCGACATCCCATCCGATGAGAGCCAATGGGTCGATCCCGACACTCTGGTCTTTGCCTACACGCCGGTGGAAGACCCGGCCGTCTACGCCGAGGTGTGGGCCGACTTCCTCGACCACCTAGGCGAGGTGACTGGCAAGCGGGTGCAGTTCTTCCCGGTGCAGTCCAACGCCGCCCAGCAGGAGGCGCTGCGCGCCGGTCGTCTGCACGTGGCCGGTTTCAACACTGGCGGTGTGCCTCTAGCGGTTAACTGCGGGGGGTTCCGGCCCTTTGCTATGATGGCGGGTGAGGACGGTAGCTTCGGCTATGAGATGGAGATTATCACCTACCCGGGAAGCGGCATTACCTCTGTGGAAGACCTAGCCGGGAGAGAACTCGCCTTTACTTCTCAGACATCCAATTCAGGATTTAGGGCTCCATCGGCAATCATCAAGTCTGAGTTCGGGCTGGAAGCTGGCGTTGACTTCGATACCCCCTTCGCTGGCACTCATGAGAATTCGATATTAGGAGTCATCCACAAGGATTACGAAGCTGCGGCAATCGCTAACTCAGTTATCACAAGAATGAAAGCAAGGGGGGTCATTAGCGAGGATGACTATGAAGTCATTTATACCTCTGCCACCTTCCCCACGACTCCCTACGGCACCTCTCACAATTTGCACCCTGAACTACAGGAAAAGATCAAAGAAGCCTTCTTCAGCTATGACTGGGAAGGTACGCAGTTGCAAGCGGAATTCTCCAACAATGGAGAAAGCCAGTTCATTCCTATCGATTACGCCGAGCGCTGGGAGATTATCCGCACCATCGCCGAGGCCAACGGTGTGACCTACGACTGCGATTGATCCCCTCGTACCCATGATTCAGCACGGGCCAGGAGAGCCTCGCTCTCCGGGCCCATGCGCATGTAAGGGAGACCCGACCATGCTGACGCTTTCCGCGGTCAACAAGCGTTACCCCACCGGAGATCGCGCCCTGACTGACATCGACCTGAACCTGCCACGCGGCCAGGTAATGGCCCTGATCGGCCCCTCCGGGGCCGGCAAGAGCACGTTGATACGCTGCGTCAACCGCCTGGTTGAACCCACAAGCGGCAGTATCCGGCTCGAAGACACCGAACTGACCCAGCTCTCCGGCTCGGCGCTGCGCCGGGCGCGCCGCTCCATGGCCATGATCTTCCAGGAGTATGCCCTGGTGGATCGCCTCACGGTGATGGAGAACGTGCTCTCCGGCCGTCTCGGCTACGTCGGCTTCTGGCGCAGCTTCACGCGTCGCTACCCTCAGGAAGACATTGCCGAAGCCTTCCGCCTGCTCGATCGGGTCGGCTTGCCACACGCCCTGGACAAACGCGCCGATGCGCTCTCCGGCGGCCAGCGCCAGCGGGTGGGCATCGCCCGGGCTCTGATCCAGAGTCCGCGCCTGCTGCTGGTGGACGAGCCCACCGCGAGCCTCGATCCCAAGACGTCACGCCAGATCATGCGTCTGATCCGCGAGCTGTGCGCCGAGCGCAATCTGGCCGCCATCATCAACATCCACGACGTGGCTCTCGCCCAGCAGTTCGCCGACCGCATCGTCGGCCTGCGCGCCGGCCGGATCGTCTTCGACGGCAAACCCGGCGAGCTGGATGCCGAGACCCTGACCACCATCTACGGCGAGGAGGAGTGGGACACCCGGGTTCAAGAGGAGGAAACGGAGGGCGAGCCCGCCAGGCCGGCACCCACCGCTCACCTCAACCTGGCCACCGGAGGCGCTGCATGAGCCGCCAGGAGCAGGCCCGGGCAGGCCAGTGGCGGCGTTTGCCGCTGATCGAGAACCCACAGCTGCGCTGGGGGCTGGCGCTAGGTCTTGCTGTCTATCTGGTGCTGGCGCTGGCCTCGGTGGAGGTCAACTGGGCACGGGTCGCCGAAGGAGCCGGCCGCGGCCTCAATTTTCTGGCGGCCTTCACCCAGCCGGACTTCATCAGCCGCCGCGGCGACATCATCGACGGCATTCTCGAGAGCCTGACCATGACCGTCACCTCGACGGTGATCGGCGTGGCTCTGTCGATCCCGGTGGGGCTGGGAGCGGCGCGCAACATCTCGCCCTGGCCCATCTACTATCTGTGCCGCGGCATCATCACCGTCTCGCGTACCTTTCAGGAGATCATCATCGCCATTCTGTTCGTGGTGATGTTCGGCTTCGGCCCCCTGGCCGGCATGATCACCCTAGCCTTCGCCACCATCGGCTTCATGGCCAAGCTGCTGGCCGAGGACATCGAGGACCTGGACTGGCGCCAGGTGGAGGCGGTCCGCGCCACCGGGGCCAACTGGTGGCAGACCATGAACCATGCCGTACAGCCCCAGGTGATGCCCCGCCTGATCGGGCTCTCGATGTATCGTCTGGACATCAACTTTCGCGAATCGGCGGTGATCGGCATCGTCGGGGCGGGCGGCATCGGCGCCACCCTCAACACCTCGATCAGCCGCTACGAGTACGACACCTCGGCGGCGATACTCCTGATCATCATCGCCATCGTGCTGTTGTGCGAGTACTCCTCGAGCCATATCCGCCGCTGGACGCAATAGGAAATCTCCATGCCCGTTTCGACGACTTCGCAGGGCACGCCGAGCTGGCGCCTGCGCACCACCCGCGCCCATTGGCTGCAGTATCTCGGCTGGCTGGCCGGCGCCTGCCTCTTCCTGCTGTGCTGGAAGGTGATCTCCGACAACACCATGTGGGTCTTCGTCGAGGACGCCGGCCGCCAGGGCAGCGATCTCATCAGCCGCATGCTGCCGCCCCAGTGGAGCTACGCCCACCGGCTGTGGAAGCCGATGTGGGATACCCTCAACATCGCCACCCTGGGTACGCTGCTGGGCATCGCCATGGCCTTCCCGGTAGCCTTCCTGGCGGCCCGCAACACCTCACCGCACCCGGTGGTGCGCAGCGCCGCGCTGGTGATCATCGTCTCGTCGCGCTCCATCAACTCGCTGATCTGGGCCATGCTGCTGGTGACCATCCTCGGCCCGGGCGTGCTGGCCGGTATCATCGCCATCGCCCTACGCTCCATCGGCTTCATCGGCAAGCTGCTTTACGAGGCCATCGAGGAGATCCACCCCACTCCGGTCGAGGCGATCAGCGCCACCGGTGCGGGACGTCTGCAGGTGATGAACTACGGCGTGCTGCCCCAGGTCATGCCCGCCTTTGCCGGTATCAGCGTCTATCGTTGGGATATCAACATTCGTGAATCCACGGTGCTAGGGCTGGTGGGCGCCGGGGGAATCGGCCTGCAGCTCAACGCCGCCATCAACAGTCTTGCCTGGAACCAGGTCAGCGTCATCTTCGTGATGATCTTCGTCACCGTGCTGGCTTCGGAGTGGATTTCCGCACGGGTGCGCCACGCCATCATCTAATGAGTAGCCAAGAGATTTTCTTCACTTCGGTAAAGCAGAAAGGTGCCGACGCAAGCCCCTGCCTATACCAGGAGGTCCAAAGTGCTACGGTTATTCTATGAGTCCAAGCTGTCGAAAGAACGTTCTTTGAAAAGGACTGCCGAGCAAACTAGCATCGCAGCGACCGAGATGGGTGCCCGGGCTCGCAACCTCGCCAGGCTCAACCATGTGGCAGTACAGCGGTTGGTGTCGCCACCCGCCGCCTTACTTGTGATGCTCACCCCGGGGTTCATATATCTGCAACGCCGCACCCTCAAGATGGTTCTAATGCGAAGCCCGTAGCGCGCCTCCCAGGAGACCAAGCATGACCAAATCGACCACCACTATCCTAATCGACACCCTGCAGCAAGCTGCCCGGGCGGCCGGTGAACTCCTCCACGAGGGTTACCAGACCGTTGGAGCCATCGATTTTGAGTGCAAGGGCGCCTCGGATTTCGTGACCCACTACGACCAGGCGGCTGAACATGCCATCATTGAAACCATCCGACGCGCCCACCCCGAGGTGGGCTTTCTCGCAGAGGAAACCGGCGCCACCCCGGCCGGCGACAGCGACCTTACGGTAATCATCGACCCGCTCGACGGCACCAATAACTTCCTGCATCGCGTGCCTCACTTCTCTGTCTCTATAGCAGTACGCCAGGGCGAGGCCCTGACTCACGGGGTGGTCTATCAGCCACTACTGGACGAGATGCTCTGGGCCATCCGCGGCCAAGGGGCTTATAAGGGATCGCAGCGGATACCCATTTTACCAGCTCGTCCTCTCACTGAGATGCTGGTCGGTACATGCCTGCCTTATCACGGCAAGGGCGACTGCGAGACGAGCCAGCGACAACTCTCCGCCCTGATGCCCCGCGTGGCCGGGATTCGCAGCCCAGGCTCTGCCGCACTCGAGATTGCATATACTGGCCTCGGCCGGTTTGACGCTTTTTGGTCTCAGGGCGCGCGACTGGATCTATGGGACATTGCGGCAGGAATCGTCATAGCACGAGAGGCAGGATGCAAGGTCACCGACCTTTCTTGCAACCCAAACCCTGCTCAGTGGAATAGCTTGTTAGTAGCCAAACCGAACCAGCATGATAAGCTTTTTAGCATACTCAATGACAAATAAACTTAGGGCCTCGATATATCGCTTAAGCTAGTGCCCACCGGTGCTGAGCAAGATAAGAGCCCGTCGATGCTTGACGCCTCCCTCCAAGAAAGCCACTTTTAATCTGTATAAAACTGCATCAGATCATCTCGCTGACTTTATTTTCATCATTGCCCTGAATCTCCGATAAGAGTTTTTCTGATAAGCGACATTAGGTGAGGCATTTACCTTGATAGCAAAAGCCCTCAGCAATCATTTCATATCCCGTGAGAGGGGTAACACACCGAGTTGCCATGATTAGCTCCTCTGAGGGCATTCAGGCCGTCAGTCCTTCCGGCTCCACTAGGTGACCTGGATCTCCCGCTCCGGGTTGCGCAAGGCGGTGCCGATGGGCGTCCAGCTACGGGGCCGCTCTGTAGTTCTTCCTTCGCACATATCCAAACTGAATTACGAAAGGAATTAAGACTAGTAATCACTGACTCAAATTTGTAACAAAAACATGTTATAATTGGCTGTCTTCTGCAAGGCCGAGCAGGAATAATATTTTAATTTTTAACTCGACGGAGATAACGATGACTCTTGGTGTTTGGCTGACTTTTCTAATGGCTTCGTTTTTTGTTAGCATATCTCCTGGTGCAGGAGCTATCAACACGATTAACAGCGGCATTAACAATGGTGTTAAATCCGCCCTCCCAACCATATTGGGACTGCAGCTTGGGTATGGCATACAAATTCTAGCAGTTGCTATTGGGATTGGAGCAGTCTTAGCATCATCCACCACAATATTTTCATTTATTAAGTGGATGGGCGTTGCATATCTAATTTGGCTAGGCGTTCAGAAGTGGAGATCACCTAGCTCATTGGGCAACATCAATAATGATGAGAACACAAAAAAGAAGCAGTTCTGGAAATCTTTCTTCGTCAATTTAACCAACCCTAAAGCCACTGTGTTCCTAGTCGCTCTTTTCCCCCAGTTCCTATCCAACAGCAGTTCGTCATCTCATATTTCCCAGCTCCTTATAATGGGAGGAACACTCCTCGCTGTAGATATAATCGTCATGTTCTGCTATGCAGAACTGGCCAGCCAACTAAAGCGATTTATCAACTCCACATCAAGAATTCAATTTATGAATCGCGCATTTGGTTCTTTTTTTATAATCGCGGCCATTATGCTTGCAGCCTACAAAAAAACCTGACTCCACCACCGCTGAGTTCCGCCGCGACGTTGCCCACCAGTTAGACGGTTGATATTGCTCAGCAACGGACTGGCACCGGCCTCCCTGCGCCAATATGGCGGGGCGTGATGGCTTGGCCGCAAATTCTGAGTGTCGTAACGGGTTAGAAGCGTTACCGGCAGGCTGAATGAAATTTTAGCCTTATTGACACGCTAAACCGTCCCGCCGAATCCCAAACCGAAACGGCCCAGCATTGACCCAAGGCAAGGACAGCCATCGGCGCTCAGGGCATAGTGGCCATTAACATGCAGCATGAATATTTCTTTCACTCGCCACACCCACGGGAGGGAGCGATGTCCACCATCTCGTACTCCAATGCGCCAGCCGACACGGCCGCAGCGCCGCTCGATACGCGAGGCCGGGCTCTGGCCGCCGTCGTCTACGTGCTCTACCTGGGCAGCATCATGGCGGTGGTCACCGCACCCATCGGCGTGCTGATCGCCCACCTTCGCCGTCGCCGCAATGCGGAATGGGTGGAAAGCCATTTGCTGTTCCAGATCCGTACCTTCTGGCTGGGTGCCCTGGCCGGTGGGGCGGTGCTGGCCGCCTGGTACCTGCTGGGCCTGATCGGCGCCCCCTCCTGGGCTTCCTGGGTGCTGGGCTACGGTTTCTTCACCGCCTGCCTGGCCTGGACCATCGGTCGCAGCGGCGTGGGGATCAACCGTTTGCTGAACGACCGTGCCATCGACGACCCGCGCAGCCTGCTGTTCGGCGGCGCCAAGGTGTCACTGGAAGACTGATTGGGAGCTCGCCGATGACTACCGCCACCTCCACCCTGCCACTGTCGCCGACACGCTCCGCTGCCGTCAGCGGCCTGGCTTGGGGCTTCATTGCGTTCTCCACGCTGACCGTGGCGCTGCTCACCCTGCCGCTACTGCCCCGCGAGGCGCTGGTCGCCTCGCTGGGCGTCGAAACCGGCAGCGGTGGGCTCACCGGCGGGGTGGCCTGGCTGATCGAGCGCAGCAATACCGTGGCCGGCCTACTGATGGTGGGCGCCGCCGTGACCCTGGCGCTCTCCGTAGCGCTGCTGCAGCGTCGGCGCTGGGCGCGGCCGGCTTTTCTCGGCCTGATGGCGGCCGGCTTCGTCGGCGTGCTGGGCGGCGCCGCCCTGACCCCGCTGACCTTCGGCTTCATGGCCGATGCGGCCGGCGAAATGGCCCGCTACGAGGAGTCGGTGGCGGGCCTGATCGGCGCCCTTTCGGTGCTGATCATGGTGGCCACCGCGCTGGTGGTGCTGTTCGCCTGGGCCGGCTGGAAGCTGACCACGCCGGCGGTTCGCGCCGAATTCGAGCGCACGCCCGTCGCCCCGGAGCGCTGAGTGGCGAACCGTCACGAGCTGTCTCAGCCGCGGCCGCTGCCCAACCCTGGCTGGGGACCGCTGGCGGCGCTGCCCGGCAATCCGCTGATGTGGGTGCTGATCCTCAGCGAGATCGTGGTGTTCGCCGCCTTTTTCGGCCTGTTCGCCTGGCTGCGGGCCGGCGAGCGCGAGGTCTTCGACGCCTCCCAGCAGTTGCTCGATCCGGTGATCGGCGGCATCAACACCATGGTGCTGCTGACCAGCGGGCTGTTCGCCGCCCTGGCGGTACAGGCCATCACCCAGGGCAGGATACGGCGCTGCCGCCAGTGGCTGGGAGCGGCCTTCGCCCTGGGCGTGGTGTTCTGCGTGGTCAAGGTAGTGGAGTATGCCGACAAGCTCGGCCAGGGGCTCGCACCCGAGACCAACACCTTCTTCACCTTCTACTACCTGCTGACCGGCTTCCACTTCGCCCACGTGCTGTTCGGCCTGGGGCTGATCGCCCTGGTGGCCTGGCGCATCTCCCACGACAACGTGGAGACCGCCGCGGCCTTCTGGCACATGGTCGATCTGATCTGGATCCTGCTCTACCCGATCATCTACCTGCTGAGGTGAGCCCATGCGCGCCATGCAAGACGCCTTTCGCGATGCCGCCACCCGCCGGCTGCTGATTACCTGGGCGGTGCTGATGGGGCTGACGCTGGTCGCCATGCTCTCCGCCCGGCTCGGCGGCGATGCCCGTCTGGCCGCCCTGCCGCTGTGGTCGGCGGGCCTGCTGCTGGCCACCACCTTCTTCAAGGCGCACCGGGTGCTGATGGTGTACCTGGGTCTGGCCGACGCTTCGCCGGCCTGGCGCGGTGCCTTCGTCGGGCTGGTGCTGGCCACGCTGGTGCTGGTGGGGTCCGGTTATCTTGTCGCCCAGTTAGCCTAGCCTTCGTCCTCGAGAGAAGTGAACGAAACGGCGCCGCTATCGGGGATAGCGGCGCCGTTTGCGTGGTAGTGACGGCGGGGTCAGTAGGTGGGAGGAGGTGGTCCTACCCCAGCCCACTCGGCCAGCCGCCGGGCCAGGCGGATCAGGCCGTAGACGGCGAAGGGGGCAACGAACATCATCAGGATGCCCCAGTCCTGGGTGTTGATCACCCAGGCCAACGGGGTGATCACCGCGAAGGCGGCCAGCAGGCCGAGGCTCAGGGCAATGGCGGGACGGTTGACTGTCATCTTCACTCCCCCTAGTTACCTATGATTTGACGGTAGATACCCGGCAGCGCCAGCGACAGGTGCTCCGGCCGGTTGACGATGGCATAGCTGCCGCGGCCGAACAGGTGCGACACGTACTGGTGCGCCTCGCTGTCGATGGTCACGCCAAACACGCGCACCTCATGCTGGCGCGCCTCGAGCACCGCCCGGCGGGTGTCCTCGATGCCGTAGCGGCCCTCGTAGTAGTCGGTGTCGTTGGGCTTGCCGTCGGTGAGCAGCAGCAGCAGCCGGTGCCGGTTGGGCCGTTCGGAGAGCTCCTTGGTCACGTGTCGGATCGCCGGCCCCATGCGGGTGTAGTGGCCGGGCTTGAGCGCCGAGATGCGTCTTGCCACCCGTTCGTTCATGGCCTCGTCGAAGGTCTTGAGCGTGTTGACCCACACCTTCTGGCGCCGATGCGAGGTGAAGCAGTGGATGGCGTAGTCGTCGCCGCAGCCGGCCAGGCCGTGGCCCAGCACCAACAGCGCCTCCTTGGCTACGTCGAGCACCCGGCGATCCTCCAGCCAGGCGTCGGTGGAGAGCGAGACGTCGACCAGGATCGACACCGCCAGGTCGCGGGCCTGCTCGCGGGCCGTCATGTAGAGGCGGTCGCTGGACTCGCCGGTGGCGGCCAGGTCGCAGCGCGAGCGGATCACCGCGTCCATGTCGAGCTCGGTGCCGTCGTACTGGCCGCGCAGGGTCTCGCGTCGCGGTCGCAGCGCCTCGAACTCTCGGCGTACGCGGCGAATGCGCCGCTGGGTAGCGGCATCGGGCTGCCACTGCTCGCCCTCTTCGCTGGCAAGCTCGGTGTGCACCAGGCAGTGTTCGGGCAGATAGATCTGCTTGCGGTAGTTCCACTCGGGGTAGGTGTGCTTGCCGCGCAGGCGCTCGCCCAGCGCCTCGTCCGGCGGCAGGTCGAGGTCGACCTTGATGCGCGTCGCCGCCCGCTGCTTGTGCGGGCTGAGGATGATCTCCTCCATCTGCTCGGCGGCGCGCTTGGCTTCCTCGTCCTCGTTGTCCTCGACCAGGCGGTTGAGGTTCACCATCTCGGTCCAGGAGAGCATCTTCTCGAAGCGGTTGGCGATCAGCGGATCGTCGCGCTCGGTCTGGTCCTGGCGCTTGCGCTCGGCCTTGCGCTTGCCGTCGCTCACCGTCTGGGCGCTGTTGGTCTCGCCCTCTTCGGGGTCGTCCCTGCTCTCGTCGCGGCCCGCTCCGGTCCCCAGAGTGACCACCTGGCCCCACAGCGGCACCGGCAGCGGCGGACGATAACCGCGCGGCGCGCCGATGCCGTCGAGCGACAGCTCGGGCCGCATCACGGCGTGGTGCAGGGCCGCGGCCCAGCCTTCCAGCTCCCGCGCTTCGCCGAGCAGCACGCGCAGGGTCTGCTCCAGCGCCAGCTCCATGGTCGGCAGGCGCTTGCGGGCCGGGCGCACCAGCAGCAGTGCCTGGCACAGCCGGCGATAGCGCTCGGCCAGCCCGGGGAAGCGTTCGAGCGCGGCGTCGCGGGCGCGCACCGCCTCGCGCAGGCGCGCCAGGTCGGCGCGCAGCGGGTCGCGCTGCTGTTCGGGCTGGCGCGCCACCGCCAGATAGGCCACCAGCCAGAAGTAGAGATCGCGATTGAGCTCGGCATCGGGGAACAGATCGATCTGCGGCGGCAGCAGCAGGTTCTCCTCGTCGCGCCGGGCCTGGTCGATGGCCTCATCGTCGAAGCCGAGCCGCTGACGCAGCGACAGGCGGTGATTGGAGCTGCGCGCGATGATGGCGGCGACTTCAACGCCCGCCTCGCCGCCGCTGGCGCGGAAGAACACGCCGAGCACGTGGCGCATCCGCTCCATGGTGACGGCCGCTTCCGGATAGCGCTGGTAGCTGGCCGCGCTGGAGGCCCAGCGGTGCCAGTGGCGACCGACGAACTCCTCGAGTTCGAGAAACTGCATGAGCGACCTCCTGATCGACAAGGCGCTGACCGGCGCTGTGGTTTGGGGCTGATTCGGCGGCAGGCCTACGAGGAGGCGCTGTAAATACTTCCCTGTACGCTACCGACGCCATCCCTGGCGTAGAACCTCCTCTTCGGCCTGCCCCCTTCGCCCCGCACTGTGGAATGTTCAGCCGAAAGTGGCGCGAATCGACTCCAACAACCCTTCCTGCACGTCCAGATCGTCCGAGAGCGGCTCGACCAGGGTGGCGCGGGTGGCCTCGAGAATCGGCATGCCGGCATTGATCAGGGTGGCGCAGTAGACCAGCAAGCGGGTGGAGACGCCCTCTTCCAGATCCTGACCCTTGAGCTCGCGCAGACGTCCGGCTAGGTTGACCAGCGCGGCGCAGCGTTCATGGGAAAGGCCGCTCTCGCGGGCGACGATGTCGCACTCCAACCGCGGCGGCGGGAAGTCGAACGACATCGCCACGAAGCGCTGACGGGTGCTCGGCTTGAGCGACTTGAGAATGTGCTGATAGCCGGGGTTGTAGGAGACCACCAGCATGAAATCGTCCGGCGCCTCGAGGAGCTCCCCGGTGCGCTCCAGGGGGAGCAGGCGACGGTCGTCGGTCAGCGGGTGCAGCACCACGGTGACGTCCTTGCGCGCCTCGACCACCTCGTCGAGGTAGCAGATGCCGCCTTCGCGCACGGCGCGGGTCAGCGGACCGTCGACCCAGCGGGTCTCGCCGCCCTGCAGCAGGTAGCGCCCGGTGAGGTCGGCGGCAGTGAGGTCGTCGTGGCAGGAAACGGTGAACAAGGGGCGGCCCAGCTTGGCCGCCATGTGGCTGACGAAGCGGGTCTTGCCGCAGCCGGTCGGCCCCTTGAGCAGCAGCGGCAGACGCTGTCGGTACGCCTGCTCGAACAGCGCGCACTCGTTGCCGACCGGCTGGTAGAAGGGCGCCTCCTGGTCGAGCTCGGGCAGGGATGCGATATGGGTCATGAATCACTCCATAAGCCGGAAGGAAGCGGGCCGCGGCGACCGCCGCGGCCCGCCGGGGGCATTACTCGGCAGCGGTCAGCGGCTTGCTGGTGGCAGGCACCTGCTCGCGCGCCGGCCCGAAGACCGCGTAGATGAACATCAGCGCGGCGATGCCGACGAAGATGCCGGTGCTGAAACGCATGATGTAGAAGAGGTCAAGCTGGTCCTGGACCTGCATGAAGTTCATGCCGAGCACCCGCTGCAGGTGGGTCTGGACGACGCCTGCGAAGGTCAGGGTGAAGGTCATGAACCACATGGCGGAGGTCATGATCCAGAAGGCCCACATGTTCAGCACCTGATTGAAGGGCTGCACGCGACGGATCTGCGGCATGGCGTAGGTGATGATGCCCATGATCAGCATCACGTAGGCGCCATAGAAGGCCAGGTGGCCGTGGGCCGCGGTGACCTGGGTGCCGTGGGTGTAGTAGTTGATCCACGACAGGGTATGCATGAAGCCCCAGACGCCGGCGCCGAAGAAGGCCACGGCGGCTGACCCCATGGTCCACAGCATGGCGGCCTTGTTGGGGTGGTTGCGGTTGCCCTTCCAGAACATGTAGAAGGCGAACACCACCATGGCAAAGAACGGGATCACCTCCAGGGTGGAGAAGATGCTGCCGATGGGCTGCCAGTAGCCGGGGGTGCCGATCCAGTAGTAGTGGTGACCGGTGCCCAGCAGGCCGGAGAAGAGCGCCAGGCCGACGATGACGTAGAGCCACTTCTCGATGATCTCGCGGTCGACGCCGGTCATCTTGATCAGCAGGTAGCCGAGCAGGGAGGCCATGATCAGCTCCCAGACGCCTTCCACCCAGATGTGGACGATCCACCACCACCACAGCTTGTCCAGCGCCAGGTTGTCGGGGTTGTAGAAGGCGAACAGCCAGAACACCGCGGCCAGCCAGAGGCCCAGCATCAGCACCATGTTGATGGCCGTCTTGCGCCCCTTGAGCATGGTCAGGCTGGTATTGAACAGGAACATCAGGAACGAGATCGTGATGAAGATCTTCGCCCAGAGCGGCTGCTCGAGGTAGTGACGCCCCTCATGGATGCCGAACTGGTAGCTGATCAGTGCCCCGGCGCCGGCAATGGCGAAGATGCCCAGCTGCAGGTAGGCCAGGTTGGGGCTGTAGATCTCGTGCTCTGCCTCTTCAGGCATCAGGTAGTAGGTGCAGCCCATGAAGCCGATCAGCAACCAGACGATCAGCAGGTTGGTGTGGCTGGTCCGGGTAATGTTGAAGGGCATGGCCTCGGACATGAAGTGCGGCCACACGTAGGCTGCCGCTGCCGCCAGTCCGAAGACGATCTGTAGAGCGAATAGTGCCATTGCCAGCATGAAGAACGGCAAGGCCACCTTCTGCGTTTCGTATTTCATGGTGCGACTCCTTGGTTCCTGGAAGGGGGATCAGCCCGCCGGGTGCGGCGGCCAGCCCTGGGTGTCGATGGAATCGGTCCACTCCAGGAAATCGATCAACGCCCGCATCTCTTCGTCGTTGATGTCGTGAGCCGGCATCTGGCGACGTCCCGGGGCACCGGTGGGCTGGGCGTTCATCCATGCCGTCAGCGCCATGCGAGCCCCTTCGGGGTTGTCGCGTCCGCCGAAGCGGGTCCAGACGTTGCCGATCTCAGGCGCGAAATAGGAGCCTTCGCCGAGAATGGTGTGGCAGTTGATGCAGTTGTGCTCTTCCCAAACGTGCTTGCCCAGGCGCACGGAGTCCGACATGGGCTGGGTCGAGGTGTTGACGATGTAGAAATGGCTGTGAGCCGTCAGTGCGGCGAACAGCAGGAAAAAGAATAGCGAGCCGCCGTAGAAGATATTACGGGCCGCCGCCTTGGTGAGGCCTTCGGTCATGGGCCTTTCCCCCTCGCTGGTGACACTTCAGGGACCTGCGACCGAAGTCGGCGAGCCCCACCCCTTAAACAAGCATTTATAATGCATCTTAAGAGTAACGCCACGAGTCAGAGGCAGCATTGACCTTCGTCAAATCGGCGGTGATGAACGGCAGCGGCAGAGAGAGAACGGGGCTTTCAGAGAGCGGTGGAATGTCGCACGGCGGGCCGCTGGGGCCCGCCCGTCAGTCGTTTACCGCCGGTTATCGGTGATGTCCTCGATCCAGGTCAATGCCGCCACCCCCGCCGGCAGCCCCAGAGTGGGAATGGCCAGCATGGCCACCTGCTTCAGGGCCTCTGGCTCGATGCCTTCTTCCATGGCACGCCGCATATGCGAATGCACGGCCCCTTCCGAGCCGCCGCCCACCGCCAGCGCCAGCTTGACCAGGCGCCGCGTGCGGTCGTCCAGCGGCCCCGCCTCGGCACATGCCTTGCCCAGCGAAGCGAAGGCGCGCCACACCTCGGGATAGTCGTCGGCCACCTTGCCGGCACCGGAAGGAAGATCTTGATTGGCCATGTGGTTTTCCTCGTCTTGTCGTGAATGTCTCGGCAGGCTTCAGTATAGAAGCCTGCTCCGTCCGGGAAAGCGCCCGTCTCAGAGAGGGAGGAAGAACCAGGGATCCTTGGTCATGGCCGTGCCCATGATGTAAACGAACACCACGATCGCGGCCAGCGCTGCCAGTCCCCGCGTCATCGGCGTACGCCCGCGCTTGATCGCCACGGTGCCGAGCAGGATGTAGCCGAGCAGCCCCAGCAGCTTGGCGGCCAGCCACGGATGCTGGTGTGGCCACATCGAGAGCATAGTCATCAGCGTGATCCCCAGCAGCAGCAGCAGGGTGTCGTTGACGTGGGGCAGTATCCTCACCCAGCGCCGCTGCAGCAGGGAAACCTCGCGCACCGACCACCAGGCGCGCACGATGAAGAAGGTGATACTGAGCACTGCGGTAGTCATGTGCAGATGCTTGATCAGCGAGTAGTACTCGATCATCGACTGGCTCCGTCCCTAGCTGTTGCCCGTCCGCCTCGGACCGCCTAGCCCGCCTGGCCGTCTGCCCGGGCGCTCAATAGTGGCAGCGTATAGTGAAACAGGAAGATGAGGTAGGCGATACACCAGAAGATGATGCTCAGGTTGTAGGTCCAGTGGGTGATCTGCGGGAACATGGCGAGTATCGGCGAGCGCAGCAGGGCACCGGCGAAGATCAGCGCCAGGCCCACGCCGATACCGGGCAGGGTGCGGATCTCGCGCCCGGTGTGGCCCAGCGACACGCGGGCCATCATTGCCAGCATCATGGCGCCGATGCCGCCGATGGCCAGGGCATGCAGGGCCAGCTCGACGCGGAAGACGCCCAGCAGTGCCATGGCCCACATCGTCAGACCGACCGGCACGAAGGCATAGCTCAGGTGCAGACCCCACAGCAGCGGCTCACGCAGGGTCAGGTGGCCCTCCCAGCGCACCAGACGCACCAGACTGGCTGCTGCCGCCACCAGCATCACGCTGGCCAGCAGCGCAGGCGGCACGGCGGCACCGAGCAGCACCGCGAGTTGCAGCAGCACGATCGCCAGCAGCGAGCCCAGGGTCAGCCTCTCCAGCGCCGGAATCGCCGCCGGCTGCGGCCGCCCCAGCTTGCGCGAGGTGAAGAAGGGAATCACCCGGCCGCCCAGCAGTACCATCAGCACCGCGATCAACAGCACGCCGAGATAGCCGCCTTCGCGAATCAGCGCGAACTTGCCCTGGGCCACCCCCAGGTGCATGGCCAGATTGGCCGTAGCCAATAGCAGCAGTACCGGCACGAACATCAGATTGCGCCACAACCTGGCCGCCACCACCAGACGCCCCATGACCAGCGCCGCCAGCGGCAGAAAGGCCACGTCGAGGGCGATCAACAGCCACACCGGCAACCCCATGGGAAACGCCAGGGTGATCCTCGCCGCCAGCCACAGCGCCACCAGGCCCAGCAGCGGTGCACCGCTAAGGCTCGGCCGGCCGGTCCAGTTCTGCACCGCGGTGAGCAGGAAACCCACCACCACGGCGGCGCCGAAGCCGAAGATCATCTCGTGCTGGTGCCACCACATCAGCCCGCCGTGAGGGCGCAGCAGGATGTCGCCGTGCCAGAAGGCGAACCAGACCACCATGGCCAGCACGCTGAATAGCGACGCCAGCAGGAAGAAGGGGCGAAACGCCAACCGCGCCAAGGGCAGGCGCGGCTGGTGGGGAGCGGGGGAAGCGGTGTTCATGGCGGCATATCCGACTTGAATGCTTGGATGAATCCATTATGGCGATTCGCGTCGGGTGGCTTCATGACGAGTATCAAGAATGCTTCTTTTTAATCGCCACGCAACCAATCATTGAGCGAGCGGGATGAAGCGCGAGGCGCACGATGCACAAGAACCGGAGCATATGGGGTATATGTGAGGATTCTGACCGGGCTGGCGCACCAGCAATCGTGCAACAAAGCGAATCGCCCGCGCAGCCAATGATTACTAATGGCTGGTGCCTTCTTCGTATTGGGTCTTGTTCCACACGTTATACTTGCCTGAAGGCCGCTTCATCGGCATGCGTCCCAGCTCCTCCAGGGTGTTGGCGTCGAGCCACAGCAGGTAGCCGTCGTCGTCCCACACGCTCAGCAGCAGGGTCTCGCCGCGGCGGTCGAACTCGACGTGGGCGGCGGTCTTACCCGGTTCGGGAATCAGCGTCTCGACGATCTCCAGGCTCTGCTTGTCGATCACGTGGATGCGGTCGTGGTTGGGACCGAAGAAGACGTCCACCCAGGCGTAGGGCGAGTTCTCGTGGCTGCGCATGAAGAAGCCGGGACCGTCGGTCTCGATATGGGTGATCAGCGACCAGTCGGTCATGTCGAACACCGAGACCTGCCCCTTGTCGATGTGCGGCATCGCCATCACCCGGCGCCCATCGAGTTCCCAGGTGATGCCGGCGCCCAGGTGCGGCATGCCCTCCAGCGGCAGGTCGGCGACCTTGACCTCCTCGTCCATGTCGAACACCTGGCCGCCCTTGCCGCCGCGGGCGGCGCCGACCAGGTAGCGGTACTCCATGTCGAAGAAGAAGTCGTCGAGGTAGTCCGGCGCTTCCATGCGATGCAGGGCGAAGTCGCCGACCAGCGCCTCGTCCCCTTCGGCCCGCTCCTCGGGCCAGCGGATCTCCCACACCTCGGGAATATCGCGCAGGGCCGCCACAAAGCTGTTGCGCGGTGGCGCGGTATAGACGGCACTGACCCGGGAGGTCTCGCCGTCGAGCCCCTCCACCGGGATCACCGCGATCAGGTCCAGGTCCCGAGCATCCAGCAGCACCAGGCTGTGGGGCAGGTAGTTGCCCGCCAGCACGTAGCGGCCGTCGGCGGAGACGGCGATATTGCGCATGTTGATGCCAGCGCGCACCTCGGCGGTGACCTCCAGGTTGTAGATGTCGTACTTGGTTACCCAGCCGTCCCGGGAGCCGAAGTAGACGTAGCGTCCGTCCGGACTGTACTTGGGCCCGCCGTGCAGGGCATAGCGGCTGGGGAAGCGCGCGATCCGCTCGAAGCGGTCGCCGTCCAGCAGGCTGACGTGGTGGTCGCCGATCTCCACCACCAGAAAGAGGTTCTTGAGATCCTCGACCTCGAACACCGGGGCGTCGGGCAGGCTACCGTAGGGGTGGGAGAGCTCGTGGCTGGCGAGGATATCGGCCTCCTCCCAGCGGGGCTCGTGGTCCGGCGGCGTGAAGATCCACTCGGCCAGGGCCGCGACCTCCTCCTCCGAGAGCAGCTCACGGTAGGCCGGCATCTGGGTGGCCGGGCGGCCGTCCCGGATCACCGAGACCGCCTCGTCGGCCTTGAGCCGCGAGAGGTTGTCGGGCAGCAGCGCCGGCCCGATGCCGCCCAGCCGGCTGACGCCGTGGCAGATCGCGCAGTGATGGTTGTAGAGCACGTTGGCATCGGGCTCCGCGGCCATCAGCGGCAGGGCGGGGGCGGCCAGCAGGCCGCCCAGCAGCAGGGTGCGCAGGGTCGTCACGGCGTGTCTCACAGCGCCACCCTCCCCATCCCGTGCGCCAGGGCGTCGATGGCGTCTTCCGGCGTCCGGGCCAGGCGGGTCATGGCCGGCGCCAGGGTCTCGGCCAGGCTGACCACCTCGCCCACCACGATCAGGGTCGGGGGCCGGAACGCCTCGCGCTCGATCACCTCCACCAGGTCGCCCAGGGTGGCCAGCACGTGGCGCTGCTCCGGCGTGGTGCCGCGCTCCACCAGGGCCACCGGGGTCTTGGCGGGCATGCCGTGGCGCTGCAGCTCACTGCGGATCAGCTCGGCATTGGTCAGCCCCATGTAGAACACCGTGGTGTGGTGGGGCACCGCCAGCGCCGCCCAGTTGAGCGCCAGGTCACCATCGCCCTTGCAGTGGCCGGTGACGAAGGTGACGCTCTGGGCGTGGTCGCGGTGGGTCAGCGGGAAGCCGGCGTAGCTGGAACAACCCGAGGCCGAGGTGATGCCCGGCACCACCCGGAAACCGACGCCGTGCTCGATCAGGTACTCGGCCTCCTCGCCGCCGCGGCCGAAGATGAAGGGGTCGCCGCCCTTGAGGCGCAGCACCCGCTTGCCCTCGCCGGCCAGCCGCACCAGCAGGGCATTGGTCTCCTCCTGGGTCAGGGCATGGCAACGCGAGGCCTTGCCTACGTAGTAGCGGCGGGCATCGGGGCGGCCCATGGCCAGGATCTCCTGGGAGACCAGGCGATCGAACACCAGGCAGTCGGCCTGCTGCAGCATGGAAAGCGCGCGCAGGGTCAGGAGGCCGGGGTCGCCGGGGCCCGCGCCGACGATGGCGACCTCACCCGGCGCCAACGGCGCCTCGTCGAGGCCGAAGTTGAGGGTCTGGGTCTGTCGGAATGCTGTCATGGCTCGCTCTCCCGGAGCATCACGGCCTGAATTCTGGCTCGGCTCAGAGCTCGATGGCCTGGATGGCCTCGTAGGGCGCCGCCACGCGCCGCTCGCCGTCGACACTGGCGCCGATCTCCTCGTTGGTGAGGTAGCAGCCGGGATCCTCTTCCCAGGGGTCCCCGGTCACCTTCCAGGCCCGTACCCGGGTGTTGCCGTTGCAGATGTCGAGGAAGCGACACTCGGCGCAGCGCCCCTTCAGCGGCCGCGGCCGCTGGCGGAAGCCCGCCATCAGGGGGTCTGTGGTGTCGTCGCGCCAGATCGCGGAGAAGGGCCGCTCCCGGACGTTGCCGAGGTCGTGGTCCCACCAGAAGGTATCGGGGTGAACGTTGCCGAGGTTGTCGATGTTGGCGATATGCTCGCCGGAGGCGTTGCCCCCCCAGTGGCGCAGGCGCCGCTCCAGGGCCTCGGCCTGGTCGGGGAAGTGCTCCCGAGCCCACATCAGCAGGAAGGGGCCGTCGGCGTCGTTGTTGCCGGTGACGTACTCGCGCTCCACGCCGCGCTCGAGCTCGGCGCGGCAGTGGTCGAAGAGCCGGGCCATGGCATCGCGGGTCATGCGGTACCAGGCGTCCTGCTTGCTGTGGCGCCGGCCGCGGCCGCCGTAGTTGAGGTGCGAGAGGTAGAACTTATCGACGTCGTGCGCCTCGATCAGCGCCAGGATGTCGCCGAGCTGCTGGTAGTTCTCCCGGGTCAGGGTGAAGCGCAGCCCCACCTTGATGCCGCGCTCCTTGCACAGCTTCACCGCGTGCATGGACTCGCGGAAGGCCCCCTGGCGCTGGCGGATGACGTCGTGGGTGGCCTCCAGGCCGTCGATGCTGATGCCCACGTAGTCGTAGCCGATGGCGGCGATCGCGTCGATGTTGGACTCGTCGATCAGGGTGCCGTTGGTGGAGAGACCGGTATAGATGCCCAGCTCACGGGCGCGCCGCGACAGCTCGAAGATGTCCGGGCGCATCAGCGGCTCGCCGCCGGAGAGGATCAGCGCCGGCACCCGGAAGCCCTTGAGGTCGTCGAGCACGGCGTGGGCCTCGGCGGTGGAGAGCTCGCCGGCGAAGTCGATGTCGGCCGAGGTGGTGTAGCAGTGCTTGCAGGTGAGGTTGCAGCGGCGGATCAGGTTCCAGATCACCACCGGCCCCGGCGGCTTGCGGGCAGTCGGGATCGGGGTCGGCTCCATCAGGCTCTTGATATAGCGGGTGACGCGAAACATGGCTTACCTCCTGGGCTCGGGCTTTCGCCCGGCACCGGGTCGGCCGGCCAGTCGCAGGCCGGTCTTCTTGAGAATGCGGGAGCTGTAGAGGATGCGGTGGTCGCGGCAGGCCTCGCCGAGCAGCGCGCGCAGCGCCTCGGCCTGGCGTTCGACCTCCTCCCGGGTGTGGCCATGCAGCATGGCGAAGAGGTTGTAGGGCCAGTCGGGGAGGTGGCGCGGGCGCCGGTAGCAGTGGCTGACGCCGGGCAGGCGGCCCACCTCGCGCCCCAGGCGCTCGATCCGGGCGTCGTCCACGTCCCACACCGTCATGCCGTTGGCCACATAGCCGAGCCGATAATGGTTGGGTACCGCTGCCACCCGGCGAATGGCACCGCTGGCCTGCATGGCCTGCACCCGGGCCAGCACCTCGGCGCCGCTCATCCCCAGCTGGCGACCCACTGCCGCCCAGGGGTCGGGCACCAGCGGCAGACCCGCCTGGGTGGCCAGCACGATGGCGCGATCCCGCTCATCGGGCGTGGAGACGGCGGGCGACTCAGACGGGCAGGTGGAGACGGACATGGAATTCCTCCTGCTTGGGCATGTTGAAGACGGGCAGGCCGGTGGCGGCCTCGATCTCGGCGATCACCTGGCCGATGCGCTCGGGCGTCTCGGTGGCCAGCACGAACCACATGTTGAGGCGGTGCTCGCGGCGGTAGTTGTGGGCCACCTCGGGGAAGGCGTTGACCGCCTCCACGACCGCCTCGAAGTCCGGCTCCGGGACCGCCAGGGCGGCCAGGGTCAGGCCGCCGCCGAGCCGCTCGGCGTGGTACATGGGGCCGAAGCGGCTGAGCACCCCCGCCTCCAGCAGCCGCTCCAGGCGGTAGAGCAGCTCGCCCTCGGAGAGGTCGAGCTCCGCGGCCACGGCGGCATAGGGCGCCGCCACCAGCGGCAGGCCATCCTGCAGGCGGTTGATCAGGCGCCGATCGGCGGCGTCCAGCTCGGCGGCTGGCCCAGCGGCGGCGGGCTGGCGTGCAGCAGCGGCGGGCGAGCGTGGGGTGGTAGCGGGCATGGCGGTCATGGGCGCTCCTCGGCGGTATAGCGGCCGCCGTGCTGACGGTAGGCCTTGAGGCTGAACAGCACGCGGTGGGGAATGGCCTGCAGCGCCTGGCGCTCGACGATCTCGTCGAGGGCGCTAAGCACGCGCTCACGGCGCGTGCCGTGGATCATGCAGAACAGGTTGTAGGGCCAGTCGGGCAGGCGCCGCGGCCGGCGGTAGCAGAGGGTCACGACGGGCTCGTCGGCCAGGCGTCGGCCCAGGTCGGCCACCTCGGCGTCGGGCACGTCCCACACCACCATGGCGTTGGCGGTGATGCCAAGGGCGCGATGGCGCACCACCAGGCCGAGGCGCTTGACCAGCCCCTCGGACTGCCAGCGCCGCATGCAGGCCATCACCTCCGCCTCCGCCATCCCGCACTGCTTGGCCAGAGCCTCCCAGGGGCGCGGCACCAGCGGCAGCCCCTGCTCCACCAGGGCGCGCAGGCGCCGCTCGGCGAGGGGCTCGGAGCTGACAGGAGCGGGCTGTCTGGCGTTCATGGCGCCTCCAGTTCATGCCAGGGGATCGGGAAGCCGAGGTCGATGTGGAACCCCTCGAGCATGGGCAGGCGCAGGATCTCGCGCTCGAGCTCGGCCTCCAGGGCATCGAGGCGAGCCTCGAGGACGGCCTCGTCGGGCGCGGTCATCACGAACCAGAGGTTGAAGTCGTGCTCGCGCAGGTAGTTGTGGTTGACGCCGGGGGCGCGGTTGATCACCTCCGCCACGGCATCGCGCGCAGGCTCGGGCGCCGCCACCGCGGCCAGCAGGCTGGCGCCGGCACGGGCGTGGTCGAAGACCGGCCCTACCCGGCTGAGCACCTCGAGATCCGCCAGGCGCGCCAGGCGCTCGAGCACCTCCGCCTCGCTGCTGCCCAGGTGCGCCGCCATGGCGGCGAAGGGCCGCTCGCAGACCGGCAGGCCGCGCTGGTAGGCGTCGATCAGTTGGCGGTCCAAGGGGTCGAGTGTGACCATGGGACGCTCCTTGTGGCGCTTTAAGATGCCTTTCTCGAGCATCTTACCTGCAGCCCGAACCCCGCAAGCGGAGAACTCCGCGGTGGTTGACGCAAGTCAAAAGAGGCATGCGGAATGCCCTTTTATGATCCAATCCCCTTCGCAACTGCCCCGCGGCTTGATATTCATCAACGCAGAGCGACGCCCTGACGGCGAGACTCGGGTATCCGTCACCCCACCTCCTGCGAGCCCCGACATGCCCAAGAGAGCCCTTCCCCTGCTGTTAGTCGGCCTGGTCTGGCTGCTGCCTCAGGTGGCCCAGGCGGAGAGCCGGGACACCGGCGCCCCGAACCCCGAGCGCCTGGAGACCCTGCTCTACCAGGACTGCGGCTCCTGTCACGGCATGACCCTGCGCGGCGGCCTGGGCCCCGCCCTGCCCCGCGACCGCATGCAGACCCTGAGCCCCGAGGCGCTGACGCATATCATCCGCCACGGCATCCCCGGCACCGCCATGCCCGGCTGGGAGGCGCTGCTCAGCGAGGAGGAGGCGCGCTGGATCGCCGACCACCTGCAGACCGACAACCGCCTGAAGACCCTGGACGACTGATCCCCCGAGGAGAACGCCATGCCGTTGAACCGCCCCATCAAGACCCTGCTCGCCGCCGGCGCCCTCTCGCTGCTGGCGGCCGGCCCCGCCCTGGCCGAGCCCGCCGTGGAGATTCGCGGCACCGGCGACCTGGGCGTGGTGATCGAGCGCGCCACCGGCAGCGTGGCGCTGGTCGACACCACCCACAAGCGGGTACTCAGGCACATCGAGGGCTTCGGCGACCTCTCCCACGCCTCGGTGAAGTTCACCCGCGATGCCCGCCACGCCTTCGTCTTCGGCCGCGACGGCGGCCTGACCCGGCTCGACCTGCTCACCGGCGAGATCGACGGGCGCATCATCCAGGGCGGCAACAGCATCGGCGGCGCCATCTCCCAGGACGGCCGCTATGTGGCGGTGGGCAACTACGAGCCGGGCGGCGTGAAGGTGTTCGACGTCGAGACCATGGAGCTGGTCGTCGACGTGCCGGCCACCTACGAGAAAGCCGACGGCACCACCGACCAGGCCAAGGTGGTGGGCGTGGTGGACGTGCCGGGCAACATGTTCGTGTTCAGCCTGTTCGAGGCCGGCGAGATCTGGACCCTGGACATGTCCACGCCGGAGCCCGAGGTGACCCGCTATCGCGACGTGGGCAGCATGCCCTACGACGCCCTGATCACCGCCAACGGGCGCTACTACATCGCCGGGCTGTTCGGCGAGGATGGCATGGCGCTGCTCGACCTGTGGCACCCGGAGAAGGGCGTGCAGCGCATCCTGCCCGACTACGGCCGCGGCGAGGAGCGCCTGCCGGTCTACAAGATGCCCCACCTGGAGGGCTGGGCCATGGCCGGCGACCAGGCCTTCTTCCCCGCCGTAGGCCGCAACGAGGTGCTGGTGGCCGACACCCGCGACTGGTCGCTGACCGATCGCATCGAGGTGCACGGCCAGCCGATCTTCGTGATGAGCCGCCCCGACGAGCAGCAGGTGTGGGTCACCTTCGCCCACCCCGACAACGACCGGGTCCAGGTGATCGACACCCGCACCCGGGAGGTGATCGAGACGCTCTCCCCCGGCGAGTCGATCCTGCACAAGGAGTTCACCCCCCGCGGCGAGCACATCTGGATCTCCGCCCGGGACAGCGGCCACGTGGTGGTCTACGACACCCGCACCTTCGAGGAGCTGGCCCGCCTGCCGGCGGAGTCGCCCAGCGGCATCTTCTTCACCCACCGGGCCCACCGCATCGGCCTGTAGCGGCAGCCACCCCGGGGGCGAGCGCCCCCGGTCCAGACGGTCAGGGCAGCCGGGGCCACCCCGGCAGCTGAAACTCCTCCTGAAGATGACGAAGCTCCGGCTGGTGCCTCTCGGCGATCCGTTCGGCCAGCTCGGCGCCTTTCCCCAGCAGGTGGACCTCGATGCGACGCCGGTCGTCGCGTCCCGGGCGCCTCACCACCAGGCCGGACTCCTCGCAGCGGTCGACCAGCGCCACCGTGCCGTGATGCTTGGCCTGGAGCCGCTCCGCCAGTTCGCCCACAGTCGCCCACTGTCGCTGCTCGAAGCCCTTGAGGTGCAGCAGCAGCTGATACTGCAGCGGCGTTACGCCGTGCTCACGGCAGATGTCATCGCTCTGACGCAGGAAGCAGCGCAGTTGATAGCGAAAATGTGATAGCCGCTGGAAATCCTGCTTGGTCAACCGCTCACCCTCGGTCATGAAAGCCCCTTCTCCTGCTTCACGCGCCTTGACAGGTCCCGCGTCGAGCACTAACTGTTAAAGCATAAATATCACAATGTGATATTAAATGCCCCGATGCGGCCCCGCAATCTTCGGCTCGCCACACCGGGGGACCGGCCCGAACCAACAGGGGGAAAGCGCCATGAACCTGATCACCGTCGTCCGCCTGCCCTTCACCCGCAGCGTCGGCTGGAAGGAGCTGCAGCAGCGCCGCCCCTCCATTCCGCTGCTGGCCTGGGCCATCGTCTTCCCGATGTCGCTGCTGCCCCCGCTGATGCTCTACTACGCCGGTACCCACTACGGGGACGCCTTCGTCGCCGGCTTCGCCGACCGGGAGTGGCGCTTCATCACCACCATCCTGTTCCTGGCGGAGCTGCTGACCTTCTTCGTGATGGGCTGGCTGATCCACGCCGTGGTCAATGGCACCCGCGAGCTCTCGATCGACTACCACGACGCCTACCTGCTGGCCGCCCTGGCCCCGCTGCCGCTGTGGTCCTCAGCGATCGTGCTGCTGATCCCCAGCCTGCTGCTCAACGCCCTGGCGGTGCTGGTGGCACTGGGCATCTCCTGCAGCCTGATCTATCACGGCCTTCAGGCCCTCTGCCGCCGAACGGACGAGGACATCGTGGCCATGTCGGCGACCTACACCATCATGGCCGCCGGGGTGCTGGCCTGGGGCCTCTTGATGGCCATCGTCTGGGCCTACTGACCCGGTGCGACATCCTGTACCAGGGCAGGGGGGTAGCGATCGCCACTTTTAAGATGTATTTTATATGCATCTTAAAAAACACACCCCCCGACGAACCCGAAGAGGAGCCAGCCATGCTGACCCCTGCCCAGGAAGCCCTGATCGCAGCCACCGCCCCCACCGTCGCCGAGCATCTCGACGCCATCACCCAACGCTTCTATCCGCTGATGTTCGACCGCTACCCCGAAGTGAAGCCGCTATTCAACGAGGCCCACCAGGCCGACGGCGGGCAGCCGAGGGCCCTGGCCGGTGCCGTGCTGGCCTATGTGCAGCTACGCCATGATCGCGAGAAGGTGCGCGAGACCCTGGCCACGGTGGTCAGCAAGCACGTCTCCCTGGACATCCGCCCCGAGCACTACCCCATCGTCGGCGAGTGCCTGATGACCGCCATCGGCGAGGTGCTCGGTGACGCCGTGACACCGGAGATCGCCGCCGCCTGGAGCGGTGTCTACGAGGAGCTGGCCGGCCTGCTGATCGAGCTGGAGGCCCACCGTTATCGGACGTTCGAGCAGCGACCCGGCGGCTGGCGCGGTACCCGCACCTTCCGCATCGCCGAGACCCGCCAGGAGAGCGCGGTGATCCGCTCCTTCGTGCTGGCGCCCGTGGACGGCGACCCGGTGGCCGAGCATGCCCCGGGCCAGTACATCGGGGTCAGGCTGACCCTCGACGGCGAGCCGCTCTATCGCCACTACAGCCTCTCGGCGCTGCCCAACGGCCGCACCTACCGGATCTCCGTCAAGCGCGAGCCGGAAGGGCGCGCCAGCCGCCACCTGCATGACGCCATGGCGGTGGACGATACCCTGGAGCTGCTGCCACCGGCCGGCGACCTGACCCTGGCCGAGGGTAGCGAGCCGCTGCTGCTGGCCTCCGGCGGGGTCGGCCAGACGCCGATGCTGCCTCTGGCCCGCCAGGCGCTGGCACAGGGCCGCCGCGTGGTCTACCTGCACGCCGCCCTGGATGCCGACCATCACGCCTTCCGCGACGAGGTCGCGGCCCTGGCCGAGGCGCACCCGGAACAGCTGCACACGGTGACCGTCCACGAGCGCGGCGAGGCGGCCGACCATACCGGCCGCATCGACCGCGCACTGCTGGCGCGGCTGCTGCCGAAGGACGCACGCTGCTACACCGTGGGCCCCCAAGGCTTCATGAGCGCCGTCGATCGGGCCCTGGCCGAGCTGGGAGTGCCGGCCGAGCGCCGCCACCACGAGCACTTCGGCCCGTCGCGTCCCCTCGACGCCGCCTGAGGCGGCTCGGCTCCACCACCGACACGAAGCGCCCCGGCACATGCCGGGGCGCTGTCGTACGAGAAGGGTGGATGGGCTATCGGGCGTCAGGAAGCCGTGGCCGGCCTCTCTCCCGCAACGACCCACCCCCAGTCGTCCAGCAGCACATAGAGCGCCGGGATCACCAGCAGCACCAGCACGGTGGCGCTGAGCAGGCCGAAGACCACCGAGATCACCAGCGGCTTGATGGCCGCCGCCTGGGTGCTGGTCTCGGCCAGCAGCGGCAGCAGCCCGGCGATGGTGGTGATGGACGAGATCAGGATGGCGCGCAGCCGGTCGCGGCTGGCCTGGCCGGCGGCCGTCACCGCATCCAGGCCCCGCTCGCGGTGCGTCTTGATGAAATGGATCAGCAGGATGGCGTTGTTGACCACGATGCCGGCCAGGGAGGCCGCGCCGATCAGCGAGGGCATAGAGAGGTAGTAGCCCATCAGCACATGCCCCCAGATGGCGCCGATGAAGGCCAGCGGGATGGAGAGCATGACGATCAGCGGCTCCACGTAGCTGCGGAACTGGAAGGAGAGGATCACGAAGATGCCCACCAGGCCGATCAGCAGGCCGCGGCCGATGGAGCCCCCGGTCTCGGCGGAGCTGGCCACCTGGCCCTCGAAGGAGACCGCCACCTCGGGGTGGCGGGCACCGAAATCCTCCAGCCAGCCGCTGCCGACGAGGTCATCGACGATGGCCTGGCCGCTGGCCCGGCGCGCATCCACGTTGGCCTCCACGGTGACGGTGCGTCGGCCGTCGATGCGGGTGATGCGCGCCCATTCGCGCCGCTCCTCGGCATTGGCCACCACCTCAAGCGGCACCCGGCGCCGCTCGGCGGTGAGCAGGTCGACGATGACGGTAGCCACATGGGGGCCGGCCTCCCGGGCGCTGAGGTTGTGGTTGAAGCGCACCTGGATCGCCTCGACCAGGGCGGCGCCTCCCGGCTGCTGCGGCGAGAGGCGGGCATCGAGCTCGCGCATCGCCGTCTCGATGCGCTCGGCCACCGCCTCGGTGCGCTCGAGCGGTGTACCCTGGGGCATCAGGATGCGTGCCTCCAGCACGTCGCCCTCGATATCCGGCATCGCCTCGCTGCCCAGGTGCCCCCCGGCCATGAAACCGGCCGACCCCAGGATGATGGCGAGCACGAGCCCCAGCACCGCCCCCAGCTCACCGGCCAGGAAGGAGAGCGGCGCAAACACCGCCACCGTGGTCAGGAAGGACGAGAGCACCCCGGGCAGCACCTGGCGGGTGCCCGAGACCACCGCCTCCAGGGGCGTGGCCTCCTCGCCGGCGTGGGCGGCGATGTTGTCGGTGATCACGATGGCATCGTCCATGACGATGCCAATGGCCATCAGCAGCGCCACCAGGGTGATCATGTTCAGCGACAGCCCGGTCAGGGCCATGACGATGAAGGCCCCCATGAAGGCCGCCGGCAGGCCCAGCACCGCCCACAGGGCCAGCCGCGGGCGGAAGAAGAGGCTCATCACCAGCACCACCAGCACCAGGCCCATCAGGCCGTTGCCCACCAGCATCTGCAGGCGGTCGCGGACGATGCTGGTGGCATCCTGGGTCAGCGTCAGCGAGACGCCGCCGTCGAAGCGACGACGCTCGGCCTCGAGCAGCGACTCGAGCCGCTCCTTGACGGTCAGCGCATCGTCCCGCAGCGCCTTGCTCACCTCCAGCACCAGCGCCGGCTCGCCGTTGAAGCGGACCTGCTCCTCGGCACGCTCACCGGCCTCGGTGATGGTGGCCAGCTCGCCCAGGGTCAGCTCACCGCCGCCGGCGTCGGAGACCACCACCAGCTCGGCCAGCTCGGCGGGCGAGCGGCGCTGGTCGGTGAAGCGCAGCAGGAGGTCGCGGTCGGCGGTCTCCAGCGTGCCCAGCGGCAGGTCGAGGCTCTGGCCGGCCACCCGCCGCGCCAGCTCCCAGGCCGAGAGGCCGTGCTGCCCCAGCACCTCGCGGGGTACCTCCACCTGCCACTGGCGCCGGGACATGCCGTGGATCGCCACCCGAGCGACGCCGGGCAGGGTCATGATGCGTTCCTCCAGGCGCAGGGCGTAGTCTTCCAGCTGGCGCCTCGGCATCTCGCCGGACACCGCCACCGCCGCCACCAGGTCGCTGCGGTGTAACTCGCGCACCACCGGGGGGTCGGCGCGGGCCGGCAGCTCGGTGATGGCGCTCACCTCGGTGTCGATCTCGCTGAGGAAGCGGATGGCGTCGCCCCCGGCGGCCATGGTCGCCGTGGCGCTGGCCAGGTTGTCCTGGGCCACGCAGCCGAACTCGTCGAGAAATTCCACGCCCTTGACGGCATCGAACAGGCGTCGGCAGATCGCATCCTCGACGTCGGCGGCGCTGGCCCCGCGGTAGACCACCTCCACGGACACCTCCACCGGACGATAGTCGGGGAAGGTCTCACGCTTGAGGTGGGGGGCGGCGAAGAGTCCGGCGGCCAGCAGCAGGATCAGCAGCAGGTTGGCGGCGGTGGGGTGGGCGGCAAACCAGCGGATCATGGCCGCTCTCCCGTCGACGCTTCGCCCCGGGCCCGGGCGGCCAGGCGCGCCTCGGCGGCCTCGTCCCGACGCACGGCGAGCGCCATGCCCTCGATGGCCGGCTGCAGGTCGTCGAGCACCACGCGCTCCCCCGGGGCCAGGCCCGCCTCGATCACCGCCAGCTCCCCCTGCGCGAAGGCCACGGAGACCGGGCGTCGCACCAGGCGATCCTCCCCATCGGCCAGATAGAGCTCGCCCTGATGGAGCGCCGACGCCGGCACCACCATCCAGGTCTCGGGGCCGGGCGCCGAGAGCCGCACCCGGGTATACATGTCGCGCTGCAGCGGCGGATGATCGGGAGGGCGCGCATCGCGCCAGGGATGGTCGACCCGCACCACCACCCGCACGGCGCGGGTGGCCGGGTCGAGGCCGCTGGCAACCCTGACGACCCTGCCCTCCCAGCCCACGCCGGGCGCCCCGACCAGCGCCAGCTCGGCCTCGATGGCGCCGAGGTCGAGGCGCTCGCCGAGATCCAGGGCGCCGGGTGGCAGCTCGGCCGGCGCCACGCTGCCCAGCAGGCAGCGCATCGCCGTGAACGGGATATGCGCCTCCACCTCGGCGGCGGCCAGGCTGTCCGCCTCGAACAGCCGCTGCCCAGCGCTCACGAACTGGTGGAGTTCCACCGCCACCTCGTCCAGGCGCAGGTCGTAGGGCGCCGTGATGCGCGTATCCGCCAGGTCCCGGCGGGCCTGGGCCAGGCGCACCGCGGCACGTTCGCGCTGGGCCTCGAGCACCTGGCGCCGCGCCGGCAGCAGCGCCAGGTTGTTCTCCAGCGACGTCAGCGCCTGGCGCTGCCCCAGGGTGCTGCGCCGCTGGGCATCGCGCTGGGAGGTCGACACCGAGCCGCTGGCCGCCAGGCGCTCGATGCGCGACAGCTCCTGCTCGGCGAGGGCCAGGGCCTGGCGCTCCAGTGCCAGCAGGCGGCCGGTGTTCTCCTCCTCGGCGGCAAGCTGAGCCAGCTCGCCGGCCAGGCTGGCCAGCTCCGCCTCGGCCTCGGCGATGGCCAGCTCATAGCGGTCGGGTCCAGCGCCAGCAGCAGGGTGCCCTCGCGCAGCAGGGAGCCGCTCTCCAGCCCCGGATGGCGCTCCACCACCCGGCCCGAGACATTGGCCACGGCCTGCCAGGTCTCGGCGGGGCGCGCCACGCCGTGGCCGCGGGCCTCCAGGCGAACCGCCAGGGGACGGGCCTCGATCACCCTCACCGCGACCGGGGTCGGCGGCGTGTCGCTGCGCTCCGGGACCTGGCGATTGACCACGAAGAGCACCAGCAGCGCCACGCCCACCGCCACCCCAGCCAGCACCATGAGCCCCCGGCCCAGCCGATTGATCACAGGCCTCATATGTCACCTCCCTCCGCCGCGCGGTTGACCTGTCAGCAGAGCGTTGGGCCGGGTGTCGCACCGGGTTCGAAGAGCGCCCTGGTACTGAAGCGTTGTCCTTCCACCATGCTTGAGTCTCGCAGGTATCATCGTTCCATCTTGTGTGGGCGCGAAGCCGGCCGCCAGGCGACCTCATGCGACGCTGACCTCGGTCAAGTTAATGGCACCGAATACCGCCCGGCAGCGGCCCCTGGGCCTTGGGCGATGAGGGGCAAGCCCGGGAGCGACAATTCGCCTCATGTTGGCCCCGCCTAAAAGATGTATTAAATATACATCTTAAGGCGCCACCTGCCTGAGCAGCCCATCACCCCAAGAGGACGTCACCATGAGCCTGATCGAACAGACCGTCGGCCGTACCGCCCTGACCCTGCCCGGCGCCACCCGGGTATTCCGCGACCACAACATCGACTTCTGCTGCGGCGGACGCATCAGCCTGCGCGAGGCCGCCGAGCGCATCGGCCTCGCGCCCGAGGCTCTGGTCGCCGAGCTCGAGGCACTGCCCGCCGGCGCGAGCGACGAGCGCGACTGGCAGTCGGCCAGCAACGACGAGCTGATCGACCATATCCTGACCCGCTACCACGACGTCCACCGCCAGCAGCTTCCGGAGCTTGTGCGCATGGCGCGGCGCGTCGAGCAGGTCCACGGCGAGCGCGACACCTGCCCCAACGGCCTGGCCGACCTGCTCACCACCATCCATCAGGAGATGGAGAGCCATATGCAGAAGGAGGAGCAGATCCTCTTCCCGATGCTGCGCCAGGGCATGGGCGCCCAGGCCCAGGGGCCCATCGCGGTGATGCGCCACGAGCATGACGACCACGGCGAGAACCTCGAGCAGGTGCTGGCGCTGACCGACAACATCACCCCGCCCAAGGGCGCCTGCACCACCTGGCGCGCCCTCTACACCGGGCTGCGCGAGTTCCGCGACGACCTGATGCAGCACATCCACCTGGAGAACAACCTGCTCTTCGAACGCGCCGGCTGAACGATGCCACGCTGGCCCGCCCGCCACGGCCCCCGATACCGGGGGCCGTTTGCGTTCAGGAGCGCCTGGTTTCAGGAAAAAGTGCCGACGCCTGGCGCGCCCGCACCCCCAACCCGGGGTCGCCATGACCCGCGTCAAAAGACCACCGGGGATAGTCGACTAGCATGGTCGGGATTCCCACCACAGGAGGCTCACCATGGAGCTCGTCTGCCCCGCCGGCAACCTGCCTGCCTTGAAGCGCGCCGTGGATGAAGGGGCCGATGCCGTCTATTTCGGCTTCCAGAACACCACCAACGCCCGCCAGTTCGCCGGGCTCAACTTCACCGACAAGCGCGCCAGGGAAGGGATCGACTACGCCCACGCCCGCGGCAAGAAGGTGTTCTGCGCCATCAACACCTACCCGCAGCCCGACGGCTGGGCGCTGTGGACCCGCGCCGTGGACCAGGCCGCGGAGCTTGGCGTCGATGCCCTGATCATGGCCGACATGGGGCTGCTCGACTACGCCGCCCGCCGCCACCCCGACCTCGCCCGCCATCTCTCGGTACAGGGCTCGGCCACCAGCCACGAGGCGCTGCGCTTCTATCACGACCAGTTCGGCATCAAGCGCGCCGTGCTGCCCCGGGTGCTCTCCATCACCCAGGTGCGCGACCTGGCCAAGCAGAGCCCCGTGGAGCTGGAGGTATTCGCCTTCGGCAGCCTCTGCATCATGGCCGAGGGGCGCTGCTACCTGTCGTCGTATCTCACCGGTGAATCGCCCAACACCCGCGGCGTCTGCTCGCCGGCGGCCCATGTGCGCTGGGAGGAGACCCCGGAGGGCCTGGAGTCACGCTTGAACGGTGTGCTAATCGACCGCTACGGCGAGGGCGAGAACGCCGGCTACCCCACCCTTTGCAAGGGGCGCTTCGAGGTGGGCGGCGAGACCTACCACGCCATCGAGGAGCCCACCAGCCTCAACACCCTGGAGCTGCTGCCGGAGCTCAAGGAACTGGGCATCGCGGCCGTCAAGATCGAGGGTCGCCAGCGCAGCCCGGCCTATGTATCAAAGGTCGCCGGCATCTGGCGCCAGGCCCTGGATCGCCTCGCGCGGGCCCCCGGCCGCTTCCATGCCGAGCCCGCCTGGATGAGCGGCCTCGGCGAGGTCTCTGAAGGCAGCACCACCACCCTGGGCGCCTACGAGCGCCGCTGGAAATAGGAGAGAGCCCCATGTCCGAGACCCCCACGCTCCAACTGTCGCTGGGCCCGGTGCTCTTCTACTGGACCCGCGAGCGCTACACCGACTTCTACCGCGAGGCCGCCGACTGGCCGGTCGAGATCGTCCACCTGGGCGAGTCGGTCTGCTCGCGACGCCGGGACATGAAGCTCGACGACTGGCTGGGGCTTGGCCGCGAGCTTGCCCAGAGCGGCAAGCAGGTGGTGCTCGCAAGCCAGACGCTGATCGAGTCCGAGGCCGACCTGCGCGACCTGCGCAAGCTGTGCGACAACGGCGAATTCCTGGTGGAAGCCAACGACCAGAGCGCCCTGCAGCGCCTCTCCTCGGCCGGCCTGCCCTTCGTCGCCGGTGCCGCCCTGAACCTCTACAACCCGGCCACGCTTTCCGTGCTGGCCCGGGCCGGCATGCGGCGCTGGCAGGCCCCGGTGGAGATGTCGAGGGACGACCTGACCCGGCTGCTCGCCGACTGTCGCGACGAGGGCCTCGAGGCCCCCTGCGAGGTGTTCGCCTATGGCCACCTGCCGCTCGCCTGGTCATCGCGCTGCTTCACCGCTCGCCGCTACCAGAAGCCCAAGGATCGCTGCCAGTTCGTCTGCCAGAAGCACCCGGAGGGCCTGGCCCTGCGCACCCAGGAGGCCGCCCAGGTCTTCACCCTGAACGGCATCCAGACCCTCTCGGGGGCCTGCCAGGACCTGCGCCAGGAGGTACCCGCCATGGCCGAGATGGGCGTCGGCATCGCCCGCCTCAGCCCGCGCCCCGAGGGCATGGCCGAGGTAGTCGCCGCCTTCGACGCCGCCCGCCGCGGCGAGCTGGCCGCGCCGGACCCGCTCAGCCTGGTGGATGCCGAGATCTGCGACGGCTACTGGCACGGTCGACCCGGCATGGACCACAGCCGGGCTGCCGCCCTCGGGTAAGCGACCCATGATCCCGCTACAGGACGCGCTCGCCGGCGAGATCCGCCTGCCCATCGCCGGCTTCGACGCCCGCCATGACCAGGCCCTGCCAGGCCATCGCGCGGCGGTTGTCTATCTGCAGGGCTGCCCGCTGGCGTGCGGCTACTGCGAGACGGCGGGCAGCATGGGGCCAGCCCGCCGGGCGGCCCCGGGCGAATGGCAGGCCATCGAGACGCTGCTGGCCACTTGGCTGGGCGAGATCGATGCCGTGGTCTTCAGCGGCGGCGAGCCTACCCTGCACCCCGACCTGCCGGCCGCCGCTGACGCCTGCCGGGCCCTGGGCCTGGCGGTGGGGCTGCATACTGCCGGCCCCTACCCGGAGCGGCTCGAGGCGCTGCTGCCGCGGCTCGACTGGGTCGCCCTGGATACCAAGGGGCGCGGCGCCGACTTCGACCGCATCAGCGGCCGACCCGGCATCTGGCGGCGCCACGCGCGCAGCCTCTCGCTGCTGCTGGAGAGCGACACCCCCTTCGAGTGCCGCACCACGGTGCACTGGCGCGACTTCACCCTGGAGGCGCTCGAGCGGCTGGCCATGACCCTGGCCGACTGCGGCGTGCGCCGCTATGCCATCCAGCTGGCGCGGCGGGAGCGCTGCCTCGACCCCGGCTACTGCGAGCCCCTGGCCGAGGCCCCGCCAAGGGAGGCCCTGGAGACCCTGGTGCGTCGTCTCAGGCGCCACTTCGCGTCCGTAGATCTGCGCGGCTGAAGGCCGCGACTGTGCTAAGCTGCTGTAATCAAACAGCGATCAGGAGAGCACGATGCGTCTGTCACCGCATCAGCGGAACGTCATTCGCCGGCTCGCTCGGGAGTGCTTCGGCCCCGCCACGCGCGTGACCCTGTTCGGCTCCCGCGCCGACGACGAGGCACGGGGAGGCGATATCGATCTGCTGATCGAGACCCAAATCTGCGATGTCGAGGAGATCGTTCGGGCCGAGATCGACTTCCAGCTGAGGGTCCAGCAGGCTATCGGTGAGCAGAAGATCGATCTGCTGATCGACTACCCGGGCCGTGGAGAACACCCGCCGATCTTCGAGATCGCCGAGCGCACCGGGGTCAGGTTATGAGCGATGTCACCCAGCATCAGCTGTCCGATGCCTGGCGACAGTGCCAGCGCCACTTTCACCACCTGCAGCATGCGCTGGATTCCATAGCGGACCAGCTGCCCCTGACTGGCCGGCGGCTTGCCTCTCTCGACGACGACGCCATCCAGGCACTCGACCAGTTCGTATTGCGCTTCGGGCGACTACAGGATGCCATGGGGGCTCGACTGCTGCCGGCGACCCTCGCCGTCCTCCAGGAGCCCTACGAGGACAGGCCGATGATCGACAAGCTGAACCGCCTGGAGAAACTGGGGTTCCTCGAGAGCAGCGATCAGTGGCAACAGCTGAGAATCATCCGAAACCGCTTCTCGCATGACTATCCCGATGATCCCGAGAAGAATGCCGCCCTGCTCAACCTGGCCATTCAATCGGTGGACGACGTCGTTGTCATTCTGAAACGCATCGAGGAAAAGCTCTCCCTCCCGTCGCTCCTGCAGAGGCAGTAGCCCCAAACGCCACCGCCCCGGGCCACTCTCGTGACTCGGGGCGGTGGCGTTCGTCGGCTTCTGATCAGCCTGTCAGCCGCACTGCTGTTAACCGCACTTGGACCAGCCGCAGCCGGAGTAGCAGGTGGGGCAGCCGTCCATCATGATCAGCTCGCCGTTGCACTCGGGACAGTGGCCCACCACGGTGGGGCCGTCGGCCTTGGCGTGGGCGGCCTCCTCGGCTTTGCGTTCGGCCTGCTCGATCTCCTCCGGGGTCGGCGGCTGCCACAGGTGGCCGCTGGCCTGGCGCTGGGCGTAGCGGGCCACCAGCTCCTCCACCGGCACCTGGTTGCCGTCCTGGTCGAGGAAGCCGCGGCGGAAGAGGATCTGCTGGATCGACCAGGCGATGGCCGCCACCTCGGAGTCGTGGAACATCGGCTTGCCCCAGCGGTTCATGCCGCAGCGCACCAGGCCCTTGTCCCAGGCCACCTTGCGCAGGTCCGCCACCGCCTGGGTGACGTAGCCGCCGCGGGCGGCCAGCGACAGGCTGCGCATGGTGGCGGTGATCCACTGGTGCTCGCTGGAGAGCTGGCCGGAGGGGAAGAAGAACTCCACCGGGCGCTCGATCACCACCCGCTTGCCGCCCAGCACGCCCTCCACGGGCATGAAGGAGACCAGCAGGTAGACCTTCTTGCGCCCCTCGGCGCCGACGTAGGAGATCTTCTCCGACACGGCCTCCAGGGTACCTTCCGGGCGCGAGGGAATGCGCACCGTGAGCGGGTTCTCCTCGGGCAGCGGCGGTTCTTCCACCGCCTTCTTGACGCTGTAGGAAACGATCTTGGACGTGATCTCGACGGCCATCAGGAGGCTCCTCCGGTAATTGGTTGATTGACGCTCGGCATCAGGCGGTGCGCTTTACCATTTGCCATAGGTGCCTTCCTTCAGCGCATCATAGAGGTTGGCCGCGTTGTGCTCCTCGCCGTCGTAGATGATCTTCTCGTCCCCGGCAAGCTCGATGGTCTCGCCGTTCTCCAGCTCGAACACGTAGGTGGTGTTCTTGAGATCGTCCTCGCGCACCAGCACGCCCTGGAAGGCCTCCGGGTTGAAGCGGAAGGTGGTGCAGCCCTTGAGCTTGCTGGCGTAGGCGTCCAGGTAGAGGTCCTTGAACTCCTCGAAGGGGAACTCGGTGGGCACGTTCACCGTCTTGGAGATCGCCGAGTCGACCCAGGCCTGGGCGGCGGCCTGCACCGCCACGTGCTGCTTGGGGCTCACCGCGTCGGCGGTGATGAAGTAGTCCGGCAGGTCGCTCTCCACGGCATCGGCGGCGATGAAGTGGCGATAGGCCGCCAACTCGAAGGAGACCACCTCCACCTGCTCCTTGGTCTTCTTGCCCGACTGGATCACGTTGCGGAAGTAGCGGTGCGAGAACGACGGCTCGATGCCGTTGGAGGCGTTGTTGCCCAGCGACAGCGAGATGGTGCCGGTCGGGGCGATGGAGCTGTGGTGGGTGAAGCGCGCGCCGTGCTCGGCGAGCTGGGCGACCAGCTCCGGCTCCACCTCGGCGACCTTCTGCATGTAGCGGCTGTAGCGCGCATGCAGGATGCGGCCCGGCACCTTGTCGCCGATCTCGTAGCCGTCCTTCTTGAGCTCCGGGCGCTCGCGCAGCATCTTCGGGGTGATCTCGTAGTCCTCGGCCAGCGCCGGGGCCATGCCCTTCTCCCGGGAGAGCTCCAGCGCCTGCTTCCAGCCCTCGATGGCCAGGTTGCGGCTGACCTCCTCGGTGAAGGCCAGCGACTCGGGCGAGCCGTAGGGGATCTTGAGCATGGTCAGGGTGGAGCCCAGGCCCAAGAAGCCCATGCCGTGGCGGCGCTTGGCCTCGATCTCGCGACGCTGGCCCTCCAGGGGCAGGCCGCTGATCTCCACCACGTTGTCGAGCATGCGGGTGAAGATCGCCACCACCTGGCGGTAGCGCTCCCAGTCGAAGCGCGGCTTCTTGCCGAAGGGGTCGATGACGAAGCGGGTCAGGTTCACCGAGCCCAACAGGCAGGCGCCCTCGGGGGGCAGCGGCTGCTCACCGCAGGGGTTGGTAGCGCGGATCTCCTCGCAGAACCAGTTGTTGTTCATCCGGTTGACCTGGTCGATCAGGATGAAGCCCGGCTCGGCGTAGTCGTAGGTGGAGCGCATGATGGTGTCCCACAGCTCGCGGGCCTTGATCACCTCGACGATGCGGCAGGCCACGCGGCCCTCGGCATCGACGGTGTAGCCCTCCTCGATCACCGGCCAGTCGCGGTAGAGCAGCTCGCTCTCGTCGACGTCGTCCTTCTCGCCGGGGTGCAGCGGGAAGGCCAGCGGCCAGTCGGTGTCGTTCTTGACCGCCTCCATGAACTCGTCGGTGATCAGCAGGCTGAGGTTGAACTGGCGCAGGCGGCCCGCCTCGCGCTTGGCCTCGATGAACTGGCGCACGTCGGGGTGGCCGACGTCGAAGGTGCCCATCTGGGCGCCGCGGCGGCCGCCGGCGGAGGCCACCGTGAAGCACATCTTGTCGTAGATATCCATGAACGCCAGGGGGCCGTTGGTGCCGGCCCCGGCGCCGAACACGAAGGCGCCCTTGTGGCGCAGGGTGGAGAAGTCGTAGCCGATGCCGCAGCCCGCCTTGAGGGTCATGCCGGCATCCACCACGGAGTCGAGAATGTCGTGCATGGAGTCGCGGATGGTGCGCGACACCGTGCAGTTGATCAGGCTCACCGCCGGCTTGTAGGCCTCGGCGCCGGCGTTGGACATGATCCGCCCGGCGGGGATGGCACCGTTCTCCAGCGCCCAGCGGAACTTCGGCAGCCACTCGTCGGCACGCTCACCCTCCACCGCGGCCAGGGCCCGGGCCACCCGCTCCCAGGTGGCGGCCACGTCCTTGTCCACGGGCTTACCGTGGCGATCCTTGAGGCGGTACTTGGAGTCCCAGATGTCGCGGGACGGCCCCTGCAGGGGGACCTCGCTGGATGACTTCACGGCCTTGGTGGAAGTGCTCATGCGGATGGCTCCGGAAGAAGTGCGTTAATCGAAAAAAGTCAGCTCGTACGTCTCGCCAGCCGCTCCAGGCGGACCAGCAGTTCACCGAAGGGCCCCTGGGCCAGCCCCTCCTCGCGACCGTCGAGGAGGTTCTTGACCATCAGGCCGAGCTCGGTGTCGCCCTCGATCAGCAGCCGGCGCTGGAAGAACAGGGCGTCGGGGTCCTCGCGGCGGGTGGCCAGGCAGAGGAACTCGCGCCAGCCGCCGCGGATAGAGGCCTCGCCGGGCTCGGTACAGACCCTGAGGCGCTCGTTCTCGAGGGTCAGGGTCAACGCCACGCCGAGATCCTCGATGGCCAGGGTGATGCGGCGCCCCTCGAGGGCGTCGAACTCCCCCTCGGCCAGGGGCTCGGCGAAGGTGCGGTTGAGCAGCGGTTCCACCAGGCGGCGCTTGACGCCGACCGGCACGCGCGGATCGACGGCGCGAATCAGGCGGGCGGGTGCGGGAAGGCGCGGCAGGGCCTGTAACGGTAAGGGCAACAACGGCAGGGACATGACAGCTCTCCTGAGGATAACCACGCGGCCGAGGCCGCCGAACCGTTCATCCTAGGCCGGTGTTCCCCGGGCTGCACTGACATGCATCATGTCGCCGGACAGCCCTCGATCACCCGCGGCCCGCCTACCATATATAGACCATATCGCCTCGGCAAGCCCCATATCTGGTGCAGGAGAGGCGACATCATGACCCATTTTCATTTGACAGCGGGAGAGCCGCGGCGTGGCGCGGCCAGGGGCGGGAGACGGCGCGCCGGCCGGCTGCGCCGACTCGCTCAGACGGTGCGCGAGTAGCGGTTCTCTTCGGGCTTGAGATAGGCGTCGAAGGCCATGGCGGCATTGCGCATCATCAGCCGTCCGGCGGGCAGCACCTCGATCTCGCCCTCGCGGATCGCCAGCAGGCCGTCGTCGGCCATCTCCTGCAGCTGCGCCAGGGCGTCGGCGAAGTAGTCGCGGAAGACGATGCCGTGGGCGGCCTCGATGGTGGCGAAGTCGATGCGGTTGTGGCACATCAGGGCGTTGATCACGTCGCGGCGCAGGCGGTCATCGGCGTTGAGGCGGTAGCCGCGGAACACCGGCAGGCGCCCTTCCTCCAGGCGATGCTGATACTGGGCGGTCTCCTTGACGTTCTGGCTGTAGGTGTCGCCCACCTTGCCGATGGAGGTGATGCCCAGGGCGATCATGTCGCAGTCGGCATGGGTGGAGTAGCCCTGGAAGTTGCGCTGCAGGGTGCCGTTCTCGCGGGCCAGGGAGAGCTCGTCGTCGGGCAGGGCGAAGTGATCCATGCCGATATAGACGTAGCCGGCGGCGGTGAGGCGGCGGATGGTCAGCTCGAGCAGCTCCAGCTTGCGCTCCGGCGGCGGCATGTCCTCGGGGCGGATCAGGCGCTGGGCCTTGAACAGCTGGGGCAGGTGGGCATAGCTGTAGCTGGCGATGCGGTCCGGCTGCAGGGCGATGATCTTGGTCAGGGTGGCATCGAAGCTGGCCACGGTCTGGCGCGGCAGGCCGTAGATCAGGTCGACGCTCACCGACTGGAAGCCGGCGTCGCGGGCCGCCTGGACCAGTTCCACCACCTGCTCCTCGCTCTGCAGGCGGTTCACCGCCTCCTGGACGTCACGATCGAAGTCCTGCACCCCGAAGCTCAGCCGGTTGAAGCCCAGGTCGTGGAGCTCGTGGATCTGCTCGGGCGTCACGGTGCGCGGGTCCACCTCCAGGGAGAACTCGCGCTCGGCGGGCGGGGCGAAGTGGAAGGCCTCGTCCAGCGCCGCCATCAGCTCGCCGAGCTGGGCGTTGCTCAGGTAGGTCGGGGTGCCACCGCCCAGGTGCAGCTGGGTCATGCGCCGCGACTCGTCGAACAGCGCACCCTGCACGCGGATCTCCTGCTTGAGCCACTCGAGGTACTCGGCGGCCCGCTCGGTGTTGTGGGTGATGATCTTGTTGCAGGCGCAGTAGTAGCAGAGGCTCTTGCAGAACGGGATATGCACGTAGACCGACAGCGACTTGGGCGTCTCGGCCCGGTTGCTGCGCTCGGCGGCGGCGCGGTAGTCGTCCTCGGCGAAGGCCGCATGGAACTGGGGCGCCGTGGGGTAGGAGGTATAGCGCGGCCCCGGGCGGTCATACTTCTCCACCAGGGGGCGATCGAACAGCAGGTCGTCTTGCATCGTGAAACAGCCTCTTCAACCGGGGGCGGCACCGCGGCGCCGCCGTATGGGGCAGAGTATGCCATTCAGGGCCCGGCGCGTCGGTACCCTTCTCGAGGTAGCTGACCTGGATCAAGTACCCTCGCCTGGAGGTCGACGCGAGGCCGATCCCTCGGCAGGCAGGAACGGTGGAAACGGTTCCCCCGGGGCGACTCGAGGAAGGCTTTGCGCCACTCATTAACATGCATGTAAAATACTATTTATTGAGCATCGCCGCCACGGGGGAGGTTCTCCATGACACACCCGGTCTCGCGCCTCGCCTGGAGCGGGCTGGCCTATGGCTGCATCGGCCTGGGCACCGCCGGCCTGGTGGTGCCGCTGCTGCCCACCACGCCCTTCCTGCTGCTGGCGGCCTGGGCCGCCCCCAAGGGCTCGCCGAGGCTGGCCCGGTGGCTGCACGCCCATCCGCGCCTGGGGCCCACCCTGCACGCCTGGCGTGAGCAGCGCGCTGTGCCGCGCCGGGCCAAGCGGCTGGCGCTGGTTCTACTGCTGATCAGCTGGGGGGTGCTGTGGATCGGAGGTGCGGCCACGACCGTGCTGGTAACGACCGGGATGCTGTTCTGCGGCGTGGCAGGCTTCCTGCTGACGCGACCCGATGCCGCAGGCGATGACGCCTTAACGGCAGCGAGCAGAAAAATGATAGAATAGAATGCTCTTATCTAACCATGTTTGACTAATATCAAGCTGAGAGGTGGCAGCCCTCCTATGCACCTGACCCGCTTTACCGACTACTCCATTCGCGTGCTGATCTACCTGGCGGCGAAGGGAGAGGAGCGCTCCACGATCCATGAGATCGCCACCAGCTTCGATGTCTCCCGCAACCACCTGATGAAGGTGGTCCAGGACCTGAGCCACAAGGGCTACATCACCGCCATTCGCGGCAAGAACGGCGGCCTGCTGCTCAAGAAGGCCCCCGAGGAGATTCGCCTGGGCAGGCTGGTGCGCGATACCGAGAACGACCTGGAGCTGGTGGAGTGCTTCGGCGACAGCAACGAGTGCCGCATCACGCCGGCCTGCCAGCTCAAGCCGATCCTGGCCGAGGCGCTGCGCGCCTTTCTCGCCGTCCTCGACAAGTACACCCTGGCCGACATGCTGGGCCCCCAGCAGTCGCAGCTGGTCAAGCTGCTGAGGATCGAGCCGCTGACCGGCAGCAAGGCCGGCTCCGCCCCGCCGCCGGCCCCCTGACGGCCGCCGGCTTGCGCTGCCGGGCGGCGTCGGCGATGCTGGCTAGTGCGTTGTGCCATGACATGGGTCATGGCTACCCATGGGGCCCTGCGCCATCATGGGTCCAGACATCGGAGGCGTCGGCGCCATCCGATTTTTTCACCGCCTTAAGATGCATTCTGGAGACATGTTCATGAAGCGACTGGCTACCCTCACCCTGACCGGCGTCGCCGCCCTGGCCCTCTCGGCCGCCGTCCAGGCCGAGCCCGACGGCGAGGCCATCTACAACCAGGCCTGCATGGCCTGCCACATGACCGGTGCCGCCGGCGCCCCCATCAAGGGCGACGCGGCCGCCTGGGCCCCGCGCCTGGAGCAGGGCATGGAGACCCTCTACGACCACTCCATCAACGGCTTCCAGGCCATGCCGGCCCGCGGCGGCTTCACCAACCTCAGCGACGAGGAGGTGAAGGCCGCGGTGGACTTCATGCTCGAACCGGTGCTCTGAGCCCCCTTCTCCAGCGGCAAGAGCCCTGACCAACGCGAACACAGCGCCCCCGGCAGCCAGGCTGCCGGGGGCGCTTCGCATGGGGGCCCGCCTGGGCCGCTTCCCTACGGTCGGAATCGAACCTGACCCACGTCAAGTCACATGACCGCGCCAGCTGCCATGATGAGCCCATCAGCCCGACCACATCCCTGGTGTCGGGTTTTTCAAAGCAACAAAAGATGCATTTTTAATACCTGTTGATGATCTCGTCCCAGAACGAGCTCCCGGCTTCCAAGGACTGCCCCATGTCGAAACGGCGCTCCCCCCCTGCATCCCACACCCTTAGCTGGCTCCTCGGCCTGCTTCTGCTGCTGGGCTCCCTGTCGGCCCAGGCCATCGAGCTCGAGCAGGTCACTCCCGGCTTCCCGGACGCCACCCGCCTGTCCGAGGTCAAGGGGGAGCATCCCGCCAGGGCGGTCCATGCCGGCGACACCCTGCTGGGCTTCGTCTTCGAGACGGACGATATCGCACCGATCCCGGCCTATTCCGGCAAGCCGATCAACATGCTGGTAGGCATCGACCTGGAGGGCCGGCTCACCCAGGCCACCCTCCTCGGTCACGAGGAGCCGATCATGCTGGTGGGGATTCCCGAGCAGCGCCTCATCGACTACGCCGATGCCCACATCCCCCATCACGTCAGCGAGCGCCTGCGGGTCGGCGAGAACCTCGACGCCATCTCGGGCGCCACCGTCACCGTGATCGTGCTGACCGAGACGATCATGCGCGCCGCACGCCGGGTCGCCGCCGAGCAGGGCCTGATCGACGACCCCCTGGCGACTCCGCCAGCCAGGGTACGCCAGGAGGTGTTCGAGCCGGCCGACTGGGAGACCCTGGTGGGTGACGGCACCCTTCGCCGGCTTCACCTGACCCATGGCCAGGTCAACGAGGCCTTCGCCGGCACGCCCGCCGAGGCATACGCAAGCACTGCGGCGCCCGAGAGCACCTTCATCGATCTCTACCTGACCTACCTGAATGCCCCGACGGCCGGCCGCAACCTGCTCGGCGACGTGGTCTACGACCAGCTCATGGAACGCCTCGACGAGGGCGAGCACGCCATCGGCGTGATGGCCCGGGGCGACTACTCCTTCAAGGGCTCAGGCTATGTGCGCGGCGGCATCTTCGATCGCATCGAGGCGGGCCAGGGCAATACCGCCATCACCTTCCACGACAGCGACCACCGCCGCATCGTGCGACTCGGCATCGAGGGTGCCCCGACGCTGACCGAGCGCGATATCTTCATCATTCGCGAGGAGGCCCAGTTCGATCCCGGCGAGCCCTGGGAGCTAGGCCTGCTGGTACGCCGGGCCACCGGCGCCCTGGATACCGAGTTCGTCCGCTTCAATACCCACTACAGCATTCCGGAAGCCTATGTCGAACGCTTCGCACCGCCCGTCGAGGAGGCTCTGTGGGTACAGGTGTGGCGCGACCGCACCTTCCAGATCGTGATCCTTGGCCTCGGCCTGACCGTTCTCACCGCCATCATGCTGTTCCAGGACGTGCTGGCACGCCATCCGCGCATTCTCGAGCCGCTGCGCATCGGCTTCCTGGTCTATACCGTGACCTTCATCGGCTGGTACTCCCTGGCCCAGCTCTCGGTGGTCAATATCCTGACCTTCGTCCACTCGCTGATGGGCAGCTTCAGCTGGGAGTCGTTCCTGATCGACCCGATGATGTTCATCCTCTGGTCGTTCGTGGCGGTGACGCTGCTGCTGTGGGGGCGCGGCGTCTTCTGCGGCTGGCTGTGTCCCTTCGGCGCCATGCAGGACCTGATCAACAAGGCCGCCCGCAGGCTCAGGGTGCCCCAGTTCGAGGTCCCCTTCGCCCTGCACGAGCGGCTGTGGGCCATCAAGTACATCGTCCTGCTGGGCCTGTTCGCCGTCTCGCTGCACTCCCTGGGGCAGGCCGAGCGCTATGCCGAGGTGGAGCCCTTCAAGACCGCCGTCACCATGCGCTTCCAGCGCGAGTGGGCCTTCCTGCTCTATGCCCTGGGCCTGCTCGCCGTCTCCGCCTTCACCCACAAGGCCTACTGCCGCTATCTCTGCCCACTGGGGGCGGGGCTGGCGATTCCCGCCCGGCTGCGCCTGTTCGACTGGCTCAAGCGCCATCGCGGCAGCTGCGGCACCCCCTGCCAGATCTGCGCCAACGAGTGTGAAGTGGCCGCCATCCACCCCGATGGCCGCATCAATGCCAACGAATGCCACTACTGCCTGGACTGCCAGGTGACCTATCACGACGACCGCCACTGTCCGCCGATGGTCAAGCGCCGCAAGCGCTTCGAGAAGGCCACCAGGGCCTCGTCAAAGGCGGGTGGCGTCGACATCTTCCCGGCCGATGCTGCGCAGGGCAGCGGGGCCAAATTGCAGCGCATTCCCACTCTTCAGGAGGAGTGAACCATGAGCGACAAGAACGACCACATCAAGGACCTCGGCCGCCGGCACTTCCTGCGCAACAGCGCGATCACCGGCGTGGCCGGTGCCAGTCTCGCCGGGGGCTTCGGCGCCGGCGCCATGATGGGCAGCCGACCGGCCGAGGCGGCAGCCAACAACGAGCACCACGTCGGTCCGGGTGAGCTCGATGAGTACTACGGCTTCTGGAGCGGCGGCCATTCCGGTGAGGTGCGTATTCTCGGTATTCCCTCCATGCGGGAGCTGCTGCGTATCCCGGTCTTCAACGTCGACAGCGCCACCGGCTGGGGGATCACCAACGAGTCCAAGCGTGTGCTGGGCGAGAATGCCCCGCGCAACGGCGATACCCACCACCCCAAGGTGAGCTACACCGACGCCCGCTACGATGGCCGCTACTGCTTCATCAACGACAAGCTGAACACCCGGGTGGCGCGGATCCGCCTCGACATCATGCGCGCCGACAAGATCGTCACCATTCCCAACGTTCAGTCCATCCACGGCCTGACCCTGCAGCGGGTGCCCAGGACTGAGCGGGTCTACGCCGCCGGCGAGATGATCATCCCGCTGGGCAACAACGTTCAGCACATGGACGATCCGTCCGAATACTGGACCATGATGACCTGTCTCGACGCCGACACCATGGAGATCAAGTGGCAGGCCATCGTCGACGGCAACCTCGACAACTGCGACACCGACTACTCAGAGAAGTACGTGGCCGCCTCCTGCTACAACTCCAGCCGCGGCATGACCCTGCCGGAGATGATGGGCCCGGAGCGCGACTGGACGGTGATCTTCAACGTGCCGGCCATCGAGCAAGCGATCGCCAACGGCGAGTCCACCACCGTCGGCGACTCCGCCGTCCCGGTGGTCGATGCCCGCGAGCAGGCACACAGCGGCCGCAACCCCTTCGCCCTCTATGTACCGACCCCGCGCAGCCCACACGGCGTCAACACCATGCCTCCGGAAGGCAAGTACTGCGTGGTCAGCGGCAAGCTGTCGCCGACCTGCACCGTGATCGAGTGGTCACGGGTCGACGCCTGGTTCGATGGCAGCCTGGACGATCCGCGTGACACCGTGGTGGCCGAGCCGGAAGTGGGCCTGGGTCCGCTGCACACCACCTTCGACAACCGCGGCAACGCCTACACCTCGCTGTTCCTCGACAGCCAGGTGGTGAAGTGGAACGTGGAGGATGCCATCCGCGCCTATAACGGCGACGAGGTCAACTACATCCGTGACCGTATCGATGTGCACTACAACATTGGCCACATCAAGGCCTCGCTGGCCTGCAGCCGCGACGTCGACGGCAAGTACCTGGCCGCGCTGAGCAAGTTCTCCAAGGACCGCTTCCTGCCGGTAGGCCCGATGCACGCCGAGAACGACCAGCTGATCGACATCTCCGGCCAGCAGATGACGCTGATCCACGACGGTCCGACCTATGCCGAGCCCCACGACGCCCTGATGATCCGCGCCGATCAGCTCAATCCGTCGCAGACCTACACCAGGGACGACCCCTACTTCGCCGAGACCGTGGCCATGGCCCGCGCCGATGGCGTCGATCTGGAGACCGCCAACACGGTGATTCGCGACGGCAACAAGGTGCGGGTCTACATGACCTCGGTGGCCCCCAACTTCGGCCTCACCGAGTTCCGGGTCAAGCAGGGCGACGAGGTCACGGTGGTGGTCACCAACCTCGACAACATCGCCGACGTGAGCCACGGCTTCGCCATGGTCAACCACGGCATCAACTTCGAGATCCACCCGCAGCAGACCTCGTCGGCCACCTTCATCGCCGACAGGCCCGGCGTGCACTGGTACTACTGCAGCTGGTTCTGCCACGCCCTCCACATGGAGATGTCGGGGCGGATGCTGGTGGAGCCTGCGTAAACTCACGGCCGGCCCTTCGGGGCCGGCCTCTGCCACCACCAGAGGTGACCATCTTGCTGCGCATACTTCCTGCCTGGGTGGCTGGCTTCGCCCTGCTGGTGATGACGTCTCTCGCCTTCGGCGAGGTACGCATCGACCCTGGCGATGCCTCGCTCCAGTCCCAGATCGACGCCGCCGCGCCGGGGAGCACCGTGTGGCTGAACCCAGGCGTCCATCGCGGCGGCATCCTGATCGACAAGCCGCTTACCCTGCGCGGTGACGCCGGCGCCATCCTCGACGCCGAGGGCGAAGGCGACGTGATTCGCGTCACCGCCCCCGATGTGCGCATTGAGGGGCTGACCCTGCGCAACTCGGGTGTCAACCTGACCGACATGAACGCGGGCGTTCACGGCGAACGCGGCGCACATCGAATTCATATCCAGGACACCGCAATGGAGAACGTGGCCTTCGGTGTCTGGCTCTGGCACCTGGAAGCCCCGACCCTCGTCGGCAACCGTATCCGCGGCCGCAGCGAGATCCGCTCCCAGGACCGCGGCGATGCCATTCGCCTCTACAACATCGACGGCGGCCTGATTGCCGACAACGACATCCGCGACGCCCGCGATGCGATCTACGTGGATACCAGTCGAGACCTGGAGTTTCGCGGCAACCGCCTGCGCGACTCACGCTTCGGGATCCACTACATGTTCACCCATGGCGCAAGGATCATCGACAACCACACCAGCGGCACCCGGGCCGGCTACGCCCTGATGATGTCTCGCGACCTCGAGGTGCGCGGCAACCACTCCGAGAACGACCACAACTACGGCATCCTGATGAACTACGTGAACTACAGCGTGGTGGCCGGCAACGACATCCGCGGCATCACCGCCTGGCACGGCGCCGCCGGCGGTGACGAACACGGCGTCACCCTCGGGGCCGAAGGCAAGGCGCTGTTCATCTACAACTCCCAGGCCAACGAGATCCACCACAACCGCCTGGCAGACAGCGAACTCGGCATCCACCTCACCGCTGGCTCCGAGAACAACCGCCTCTATCACAACGCCTTCGTCAACAACCGCCAGCAGGTGATGTACGTCTCGACGCGCAGCCAGGAGTGGTCGGTGGACGGCCAAGGCAACTACTGGAGCGACTACCTGGGCTGGGACCTCGCCGGTGACGGCATCGGCGATACTGCCTATGAGCCCAACGACGCCATCGACCGGCTGCTGTGGCGTTACCCCGACGCCCGTCTGCTGATGAGCAGCCCCGCGGTGGTGGCCCTGCGCTGGGTCCAGCGCCAGTTCCCCATCTTCCGCGCCCAGGGCGTGCGCGACAGCGCGCCGCTGATGCGCGAGCCCGACACAGGAGGCCTGCTGCCATGAACCCGGTGATCGAATGCCACGGCCTGACCAAGCGCCACGGCACACTCACGCGCCTCGCCGAGCTCGACCTGCAGGTGCAGGAGGGCGAGGTGCTCGCCCTGCTCGGCCACAACGGCGCCGGCAAGACCACCACCATGAAGCTGATCCTGGGGCTGATCTCGCCCAGCGAGGGCACCCTGTCGGTGCTGGGTGGCGCCCCGGACGGCCCCCACGCGGAGACCCTGCGCCGGCGCCTGGGCTACCTGCCGGAGAACGTCAGCTTCTACGAACAGCTCACCGGCCGCGAGGTGCTGGCCTACTTCGCCCGCCTCAAGCGCATCGAGTCCCGCCAGGTAGGCGAGCTGCTCGAGCGGGTCGGCCTCGCCGAAGCGGCCGACCGGCGGGTCAAGACCTACTCCAAGGGCATGCGCCAGCGCCTCGGCCTGGCCCAGGCCCTGCTCGGCGAGCCGCAGCTGCTGCTGCTCGACGAGCCCACCACCGGGCTCGACCCCGCGGCCACCCGCGACTTCTACGAGACGGTGCGGGAGCTGCGCGAGCGTGGCTGCACGGTGCTGCTCTCTTCCCATGTGCTGCCCGGCGTGGAGCCCTATATCGACCGCGCCCTGATCCTCGGCGGTGGCCGGCGCCTGGCGCTGGGCAGCCTCGACGAGCTGCGGCGGGAAGCGGCACTGCCGCTGACGGTGCGCGCCCGCGGCAGCTGGCCCGGCACCGACTGGTCGCATGGCTGGGAAGCGGACCGCGTGACACCCCGCCACCTCAACGGCCATGCCCTCGAGCTCCAGGTCCACCCCGACGCCAAGATGGCGGTGCTCCGGCGCCTGGCCGACGCCCCGGGGGTCGAGGACATCGAGCTGCTGCCGCCGACCCTCGAGCACCTCTATGCGCATTTCTCCGCCCCACCCCCCCATGCCACCGGAGGCCCCCGATGAACGCGACCCTGACCGTGGCCCACAAGGAGTTCCGCGACGGCCTGCGCAATCGCTGGGTACTGGCCATCGCCCTGATCCTGGCCGCCCTCGCGGTGGGCATCGCCTGGTTCGGCGCCGCCGCCAGCGGCGGCATGGGCTTTACCACGCTGTCGACCACCGTGGTCAGCCTCTCGACCCTCGCCGTCTTCCTGATCCCGCTCATCGCCCTGCTGCTGGCCTATGACGCCATCGTCGGCGAACAGGAGGCCGGCACCCTGCTGCTGCTGCTGACCTATCCGCTGAGCCGCACTTCCCTGCTGCTCGGCAAGTTCCTCGGTCACGGCCTGATCCTGGGCGCCGCCACCGCGCTGGGCTTCGGGGTCGCCGGCGTGGTGATCGCGCTGTTCGCCGATGGCGTCGACCTCGTGCAGCTGACCATCAGCATGGGCGTGCTGATCGCCAGCAGCGTGCTGCTGGGCTGGGTATTCATCGCCTTCGCCTACCTGATCAGCGTCTGGGTAACCGAGAAAGCACGAGCCGCCGGGCTGGCCCTGGGCGTCTGGTTCCTGTTCGTGCTGGTCTTCGACCTGGGCCTGCTCGCCCTGCTGGTAAGCGTGCAGGGCGGCGGCGACTGGCTGCCCTGGCTGCTGCTGCTCAATCCCACCGATGGCTTCCGCCTGATCAACATGGTCGGCTTCGACTCCGCCCAGGCCTTCACCGGCGTGACCGCCATCGCCAGCGAGAGCGCCTTCCAGCGCGGCTGGCTGGCCCTGGTGCTGGTCGGCTGGACCCTGGTGCCGCTGGGACTTGCCATCCTGCGCTTCCGCCACCACTCGGCCTGACCCATCTCCCCCTTACCGGAACCCTTGCCATGACACCTGCTAGCCTCGCCGGATACACCCTGCCCCTGGCCCTGTCGCTGCTGCTGACCGCCTGCGGCGGCAGCGGCGATACCGAGCTGGCGGCTCCCCAGCCCATCACCGATGGCGACAGCTGCCACGTCTGCGGCATGCTGATCCAGGAGCTGCCGGGCCCCAAGGGACAGGCCTACCTGAATCGCGATGCGTCCGCCCGCAAGTTCTGCTCCACCACCGACCTCTTCGCCTTCCTGCTGCAGCCCGAGAACGAGACCCGCCTGAGCCATGCCTGGGTGCATGACGTGGGCGTGACACCCTGGACCACCCCGTCGGATGATGCCTTTATCCTGGCAAGCGAAGCCTACTATGTGGTGGAACACGAGCGCCGCGGCGCCATGGGCCACACCCTGGCGCCCTTCGCCGAGGCCCGCCTGGCCGAGGCCTTCCAGGAGACCTACGGCGGTCGCATCCTCACCTTCGAGGAGATCGACCTGGAGCTGCTGACCGAGCTGGGCCGCCGCGACGCCGTGATGCAGCCCGGCGGCCACCACGGCGAGACTGGGGCCGGAGGCCACATGCACGGGCACTGACCCCCACCACAGGAGGATCCCACCATGTCTGCGACCCCCGCCCCCCATCGCGTCGCCGTCATGTTCCTTGTCCTGATCGCCATCGCCCTCGCCGGCCACCCGGCGATCCTCCTGGCCGGAGGCAAGCCCGCCGACCCGGAGGCCGCCGCGGCGGATGGCGCTGCCAGCCGCGGCGCCGAACTGGCAGCGCTTTGCACCAGCTGCCACGGCCGCGATGGCCGCAGCAACATCTCCCGCTTTCCCAGCATCGCCGGCCTCGAGCCCGAGGTATTCACGGCCCGCATGCAGGCGCTCAAGGCCGGCGAGCGCGGCCACCTGCTGAAGCGCATGACCCGTGACCTGAGCGAACAGGATATCGCCGACCTGGCCGCCCACTTCGCCGAACGGAAGTGACGCGACCTCGGGCCCCGCGGCAGGGCGGATGTCGGTCGGCAGGCAATGGGCGGGGTGCTACCATCGGCAGCTGGTCCCCAGGAGTGCGTCCATGCCCAAGCTGCCCCTTCTCGCCCCCGCCACCCTGCTGGTCACCGGCCTCATGGCCCAGGGCGCCGCGGCCGCCATCTATAACACCGCCGATGCCGAGGCCCACCGCCACTGGCAATCGCTGATCCTGACGCTGGGCGAGGAGCGCCACTATCGCGCCCTGGAGGTCGGCAGCTACAGCGACTCCCTGTTCAGCGTCAACCTCACCCCCGGGGCCTGCGACAGGCCCTGGCTTGAGCTGCGCGTGGACCTGGGCGAGCGTCAGCCGGAGAGCCGGGTGGTCAACCGCGTGCCCGCCGACCTGCGGGTGGACCACGAGACGATCCACGGCGGCGAGGCGGAGTTCATCACCGAGCGCGGCGACAGCGGCTTCTACGTGCAGTTCCTGCTCGAGGAGCAGCCACTGCTGCTGGAGGAGATGCGCCGTGGCGAGACCCTGCGCCTGCGTCTGATGCGCGCCGAGGATGATCCCTGGTTCATGGTGTTCTCCCTGGAGGGCGCAGCCGAGGCCATGGAACGGACCCGGCAGCAGTGCCGAACGGATACCGATTGACGCGAGGATGACCTGACCCGCACCGCACACGGCCATCCACGCCAAGGGCCGCCCCGCAGGGCGGCCCAGGGTCGAACGGAATCACGGCCGGGGACTACTGGCGGCCGGAGAGCAGCCGGGTATCCAGATACTCCACGGTGAGGTACTCCTCGAAGGTCCAGAGACGCACGAAGCGGTTACGCTGCTGCTCGTCGCCGCCCCAGGCGGAGAAGCCCAGCGGGGTGGCCGGCATGCCCTCGGCCAGCTGCTCCAGCCACCACTCGGCCATCTCCTCCTCCCAGGGCTGGCCATACTCGGCCGTCAGCTGTTCCTTCACCGCGGCCTGGTCAGCCACCTCGGGATGGAAGGCCACCACCAGCGCCAGCCGGTCGCTGCCCGCCGGGAAGACATAGCGCAGGTCGGTCTCCACCGCCGGGGCGCCGCCCAGGCGCCCATCGATCAGCAGGTCGCCGTCGGCGGTCTGCTCCTCGGTCACCTCGGTGACACCGTCCGCGGCAAGGCGTTCGCGCACCTCGTCGGGGGACATTCCAAGCTCGACGCTGCCGTAGCCGGTGATGGCCGGGGCGGCCAGGGCCGCCCCGGCGACCAGCAGCAGGGCCGGCGCCAGGGCGCCGATCCAGCCGCGGAGTTGCTTCACTTGTGTCATGCCGTCTCCTTCTGTCAGCGCTCGATACGCGTGGCGTTGATCTCGACCATCTCCTCGTCCACCTCGTCGGCGCCGAACATCAGGCCGTGCTGCCAGGAGACGTGGTGGAAGCGGGATGAGGCATGGTCATCGTGGAGGGCGAAGTTGATGTTGTACTTGCCGTCAAGAGTCAGCGGCTTGTCACCCTGCTGACCGGTGCGCAGGGCGCGGGTCATGTAGGCAGTCCAGACGCCGTCTTCCTTGCTGGCGCTGAAGACCACCGCCTCGCTCTCGTCAAAGTGGCGCTGCTCGAGGATATAGCCGGACTCGGTGCGCTCGCTGCCGCTCTTGTAGCGCGCCATGTCCAGGTAGACCCCGCCGCTGAACAGCTCCTCGATCTCCTCGCTCTCCTTGAGCTTGTCCCAGCCGCCGCGAGCGGCGCCGCGACGACCGCGCACCTCGATCTCGGTCCGGCTCTCGGAGAGATACTTGGTCACGCCGTTCATCAGCGCCAGGCGCTCGCCGAGCTCGCTCTCCTCCAGGGCCTCCTGCTCCGGGGCGTCCGGCATGTAGGTGGAGTCATGGTGGCAGCTGGCCCAGCAGCCGCCGCGGTCGGCCATGTCGACGCGGTCGTCGGCGAAGCTGACGGTCAGCTTGATCTCGTTCTCCGGGTCCATCATGCCGCCATCGACGAAGGGCAGCGGCGCATGCGCGGCGTCCTCCCACTGGAAGCGCATGTAGAGGTAGTCGTCGTCGAAGGCGGTCTGTACGGCCATCGGAATATGGCCGCGCTTGTCGCCCAGGTCATAAGTCTCGATCTTCTCGGCGCTGGTGGCCAGGGCACCGATATCCGCTTCCTCGCCGGCGTGGCACCAGATGCAGCGGTCGCCGAAGCTGAAGGCGCGGCCGCCGCCGTGCTCGCTGCCATCCTGGATCCACTCGATGGAGGCCTGACCGGGCAGGAACAGAGTCACGTCCAGCGCCGGCACGTCGGACCAGTCCAGGGTCGCGGCGATGTCACCCTCGGCTGCCACGGCTTCACCCAGCTCTTCGGCTTCCAGCGGCATGGCCGGCTCGCCGCGCTCCGGCAGATCGGTGACGGGCTCGTCGTGCTCGAAGCGGTAGGCCCACACCGGCGACTCGTCCCAGTCTTCGGGAAGCTCATGGGCGATACCCTGGTGGCATTCGATGCAGGTCTGGCCCTGCTCGAAGGCGCGCGCATGCTCGCGGGCGGCGCGCGGCGCCTGCTGTTCGAGGTCCATGGCCGACCAGTCGTGGCAGTTGCGGCACTCACGCGAGTCGGTGCGCAGCATGGAGCGCCACACATTCTCGGCCAGCTGCAGCCGCTTGCCTTCGAACTTCTCCTTGGTATTGATGGTGCCCAGCATCCAGTGCCACACCTCGCGGCTGGCCTCGATCTTGCGGACCATCTTCGGCCCCCAGGCGTCGGGCACGTGGCAGTCCGCGCAGGTGGCCCCCACCCCGGTGGCGTTCTGGTGGTGAGGCCGCTCCTTGTACTCCTCGTAGACCCAGTTCATCTCGTGACAGGCCGTGCTGCAGAACTTCATGCTGTTGGTGGCCTCCATCACGGTGTTGAAGCCACCCCAGAAGATGATCCCGGCCACGAAGAAGAGCGCGGCGGCCCCCAGCGAGGCTCCCATGATCGTGATCTTGCGCCAGTTGCGCAGTCGCTCCCTCAGCATCGCTACTCTCCCCAAGTCTCATGCCCCTAGTCATGCGTGCCCCGCCCGGCCTCGCGGCCTCGGGGCCGCGAGGGTGTCCGGCCCCTTGCCCCGCCACTCCGGCAGCCCGTTGCCGGAACGGCAGAAACGGCGGGGAAAGGAGCCGGAGCGCCCGCGGGCGCTCCGGCGGGGCGGCCTAGCTGCGCTGCCACTTCGCCTTGCGGTTGTAGACGTTGAACTTGCCGGTCGGCGTGTTCAGGTTCTCGATGACTGCCTTGACCTCGAGGGTCGCGTCGTCGTAGACCACGATGGCGCCGTCATCCTGATGGCCGCGACCGCGGGCCCAGATGGAGACCCACACCTCGCTGCCGGACTGGTCGTACTCGAAGTGCAGGGCCACGGCGTCATGCTCGGCTGGACGATCGGCCACATGGATCGGAGTCAGCTCGCGGGTCTCCTTGTCCATGACCATGACCCACTGGTTGACATCGGCCTCCGGGTGCATCGACTGGTCGATCCAGACGTGGGGAGAGTCCGGGTGGCTACGCAGGAAGAGTCCCGGGCCGTCGGTCTCCACGGTGCCGCAGATCGCCCAGGCATGCTCCGGATGGTTCTCCGGGTCGGTGCCCCAGAAGGTCACCAGGCCCTCGCCCAGGTGGGTGGTGCCGGCCACCGGGCCGCACTCCGGATCGATCCAGTTGGCTCCCGGCCCCGGGTGCGGAATCTGCCCGGTATTGAGCAGGCCGACGAGCTTCCGCTCCACGGTGTCGACGAAGGCCATCTTGTTGCTGAAGTTGGCCGCGATCATGAAGTAGCGGCCGGTGGAATCGAAGAAGCCATCGTGGAGGTACTCCGCCGACTGGATGTGATCGATGCGCAGGTTGTCGATGTCGCTGTAGTCCACCTGCCAGATCTGCCCGGTCTCCTTGACGTTGACCAGGAAGGTGGGCGCATGGGGGGTGTCGTAGAGGGCCGCGACGCGGGCCTCGTGGACGTAATTGCCCTCGGTGTCGTAGCCCCGGGTGGAGACCACCTTGAGGGGTTCCATGGTCTCGGCGTCGGCGATCACGAAGTGCGGAGGCCAGTAGGCGCCGCCGATGACGTACTTGTCCTTCCACTCGCCGTACTTGGAAACCGCCACGTCGCGGGCATCGATGCCGATGAACACCTCGGCGGTCACCTGGGGCGGGTCCATCCACAGGTCGATCTTCGACAGGCGACCGTCACGGCCCTGGACGTACCAGAAGCGGCCGTCGGAGCTCGACTTGGCCACATGCACCGCATAGCCGGTCTCGGCCTCGGTGATGAGCTCCTTGGTGTCGCCATCGATGATCCCCATGGCGCCCCGGTCACGCAGGATGGTGACCATGAAGTTCTGCCAGTTGCGATCGTGCTGGGGGGCGTCCGGCCACTGATCCTGGGGCACCACGATGGTCCAGGTGTCGCGGATATCGGCCAGGGACATCTCCGGCGGCTCCTGGGGGGTCTGCTGGATGTACTTGGCGATCAGCTCGATCTCCTCCTCGTCGAGGATCCCGTCGAAGTTGTTCATCCCGCCTTCGGTGCCGTAGGCGATGATGCTCTCCAGGCGGCGCTGGCCCATGCCGATGGTCGTCTCGGGCAGCAGGTTGGGGCCGGTGGCGCCCTTGCGCAGGGTGCCGTGGCAGCCGGCACAGCGGGAGAAGTAGATATCCCCGGCGCGGTCCATCTCCTCGGCGGTCATCTCCGGTGCGTCAGCCTGCACGCCGCCCGCCAGCATGGCGGCCAGCGGGAAGCTGAGGGCGAAGATTCCCTTGCTCAGTGCTTTCTTGTGCATAACGTGCCTCGCTCTGTTTCCCCGTGGGGTAGGGTCTGGAGAGAGCCTCGCGTGGCCCGGGTCAGCGATCCAACTGCCCGGGGAGACACTCTCCACCTGCGTATAAGTAGTAGCAGCTTTACTTCTTTGCTCACTTGACAGTGGTCAAGTGGCACACCGCAGCGTTGACTTATGTCATGGGTCGCGGCGAAAGGACCCTGGAGGTCCCCGTGCCATTGAGGCCGGGGCAGGCCGACAGGGGGCGCGCCTCGCCGCCGCGGGCAAACAGGCGCAGCGCGGAAAGGTCCTCGAGATGCACACAGTTACGCTCGCAGCGCACGCCGAATGCTCGCAGGCGTGCCATGGCCCGGGAGAAGCTCTCCGGTTTCATGCCCAGGCGCCCGGCGATCAGCATCTTGTCGCAGGGCAGGCTGACGGTGGCACGGCGGGCATCGTTCGGACACAGCGAGAGCAGGAAGGCCGCCAGCCGCTGGTGGGTCGACTGGTTGGTGAGCTGGTCGAGCTGCAGCACCAGCGCCCGCAGCATGCCGGTCAGGTTGGCCAGCAGGTTGAGCGTCAGGCCGTGGTGCTCGTGCAGCGTCGCCAGGAAGGGCTCGGCCGGAAAGACCAGCAGTCGAGCGTCCTCGGCCACGCCGGCGTTCACCGGGAAGCCCTGGCGGTCGAACATCGCCGCCTCGGCGAAGGAGTCGCCGCGGGTGAAGAGCCCCACCATGCATTCGCTGCCATCGGGGCTGTCGCGGTAGAGCTTCACCCAGCCGTCGAGCACCACGAAGAAGCGATCGGCGGGCTCGCCCTGGGCGAACAGCCGGGTGCCGCGGGGGCAGCAGCGCTCATGGGCACCCCGCGCCAGCAGCGCCAGGGTCTCCTCGGTGAGGCCGGTGAACAGCGGCACCTGATGCAGGATGCGCAGGGTCTCCCGGGTGAAGCGGACTGTCATCTTGGCCTCCTTGACCCTTTCCCGGGCTAGCGCAGCGTCATTTCCGCCAGGTTGCCGCGGATCACCTCGGCCTCGGCCGACTCCGCGGGCAGCACCGCCAGCAGGCGCTCCCAGTAGGCGCGGGCCTCGTCGAAGGCCTCGTCCTGGTAGGCGCGGGTGCCGGCAAGCCACAGCCCCTGGGCGTGCTCGGGGTCGATGGCCAGCGCCTGCTCGATCAGCGCCGCCGGCTCACCCGCAAGCCCCCCCTCGAGCTCGGCCAGCACATCGGCGTAGCGCACCAGCACCTCGGGGTCACGGTCGCCACCGTGGCGCAGCGCCTCGCCGAAGGCGCGGCCGGCGGCCTCGAACTCGTCGAGGAAGGTCAGCGTCCGGCCCAGCAGCACCCAGCCCTGGAGGTCGGCCGGGTCCTGGGCCAGGCGCACCTGCAGCCCCTCCACCAGCCGGGTGAACTCGCGGGTCATCTCCTCGTCGCTGGGCTCGACCTGCTCGGGCGGCATCGTCACCTGGCCGGCCGGAGCGCGGGCGGCGAACACCTCCTCGCTGTAGCCCACCGAGAGGTAGGTGCCGATGGCCAGGAAGGGCAGCAGCGCCATGCTGGCCACGGCGGCGACCTGGGCCAGGCGGCGCTGGCCGCGGCCCTCACTGCCGGCGCCGGCATCGGCCTCCAGCACACCGCTGTCGAGCAGCTCGCGCTCCAGGTCGGCCAGGGCGCGGGCGTGGCGCTCGGCGGTCAGGGTGCCGGCCGCCAGGTCCTGGTCGAGCTCGGCGACGCGGTCGCGGTGCACCGCCAGCAGCACCTCGCGGCGATCGGGGCCGGCCGCGCGGGGTTCACGCAGCAGCGGTATCAGCACGAAGGCCAGGGCCAGCAGGCAGAGGCCCAGGGCCAGCAGCAGGAAGACGCCATTCATCTCGTCGTACCTCCGGGGTCAGTCGCCACGGCGCAGGCGCTCCAGCGCCGCACGCTCCTGGTCGGTGAAGTGGGGCTCGTCATCGGGCCGGGCGCGCCGGCGCATCACCTGCCACCAGACCAGCAGGCCGCCGCCGAAGAGCAGGAAGGGGCTGGCCCACAGCAGGGCAGTGTTGGCCTGCAGCGGCGGCCGGTAGCGGACGTAGTCGCCGTAGCGGGCCACCATGAAGTCGACGATGGCGTCGGCGGACATGCCGTCCCGGGTCATCTGGTAGACCCGCCGGCGCATGTCGGCGGCGAGCTCGGCGTTGGACTCGTGGATCGTCTCGCTCTGGCACACCGTGCAGCGCAGCTCCCGGGTCAGCGCTTCGTACTGCTGGCGCTGGGCCTCGCTGTCGAAGGCAAGCGGCTCGCCGATGGCCGTGGCCAGGGCGATGCCGGGCGAGAGCGCCAGCGCCAGCAGCATGAGCAGGCCTGCCAGCCAGCGGTTCATGACGCCCTCCCCGCCGACTCGGCGCCCAGTTTCTCCGTCGTCCGCTGTTCGGCTCTCAGCTTCTCGGCTCTCAGTTTTTCAATCAGGGGCAGCACCTCGTCGAGGAGCAGCTGGCGGCTGAGCGGGCCGATGCGCTTGTAGCGGATGATGCCCTCGGCATCGAGCACATAGGTCTCGGGGGTGGCGTAGACGCCCCAGTCGATGCCGGCATCCCCCGCGGGGTCATAGGCGATGGTGCGGTAGGGGCTGTCGGTCATCTCCAGGTAGCGCAGCGCGGCATCGCGCTCGTCCCGGTAGTTGAAGGCGTGGATGGGGATGCCGCCGCGGGCAAGCTCCATCAGCAGCGGCTTCTCAGCGCGGCAGGTGCTGCACCAGGTGGCCCAGACGTTGACCAGCGCCACCTCGCCGATGAAGTCCTGCTCCGTCAGCAGCACCTCGGGATCCTCCAGGGCCTCCAGGGTGAAGGCCGGCGCCGGCTTGCCCACCAGGGGCGAGGGCAGGTCCCGGGAGTTGAGCCCCAGGCCGAGCAGCAGCAGGCCGAGCAGCGCCATCACCGCTACCAGCGGAATCAGCAGCTTGAGCTTCATGAGGCGGTCACCTCCCGACCGACGCCCGGCGTGGCCGCTGGCTCGCGCTCGCGGCGCCGGGCCAGCCGATAGCGCTTGTCACAGGCCGCCAGCAGGCCGCCCAGGGAGAGCAGGATGGCACCGCTCCACATCCAGGCCATGTAGGGCTTGTAGTAGAGACGGAAGCTCCAGGCATCCCCCACCAGCCGCTCGCCCAGGGAGACATAGACGTCCCGGGTCGCCGCGCGATGCAGCGAGGCCTGGTGCATGGGGTTCTGGGGCTGGGTGTCGTAGTAGCGGCGCTGGGGCAGCAGGGTGGCCACCGGGCGGCCGTCGCGGGTCACCGCGACCACCGCCTGGTCGGCGTCGTAGTTGGGCCCGCGCACCTCCTCCATGCGCAGCAGGGTGAAGTCGAAGCCCGCCGCCGAGGTGGTCTGGCCGGGCTCCATGCGCACGTCGCGCTCCACCTCGTAGGTGTTGACCATGGCGATGGCGACCACCACCAGCGCCAGGCCCACGTGGGCCAGATGCATGCCCACGAAGCTCGGGCGCATGACCCGGCGCAGGCGCCTTGTCAGCGGCTGGCGGGAGCTGCCCAGGCGCTTGTGGATATCGAGCAGCGCGGTAAGGATGATCCAGCTGCCCAGCATCAGCGAGAGCGCGGTCAGCGGGCGCCAGGCGCCCATGGTCAGCGGCCAGAGGCCACCGGCCACGACGCTGGCCAGCAGCACCCAGCGCAGCTGGCGCACCACCTCGGCGGGGCTGGACTGCTTCCACATCACCGTAGGGCCGAGGCCCACCAGCAGCAGCAGCGGCAGCATCAGCGGCGCAAACACCGCATCGAAGTAGGGGGGGCCCACCGAGATCTTGCCCAGGCCGAAGGCGTCGAGCACCAGGGGGTAGAGGGTGCCGATAAAGACCGCTACGCAGGCCACGGTAAGCAGCACGTTGTTGGCCAGCAGCAGCGACTCCCTGGAGAACCAGTGGAAGCCGCCGCCGAGGCCGACCCGGGGCGCCCGCCAGGCGTAGAGGGTCAGCGAGCCCAGCAGGGTGGCCGCCAGCATGGCCAGCAGGAAGACGCCGCGATCCGGGTCGGTGGCGAAGGCGTGCACCGAGGTGATCACCCCGGAGCGCACGATGAAGGCCGCCAGCACCACCAGCGCGAAGGTGATGATGGCCAGCATCAGGGTCCACACCTTGAAGCCGCCGCGCTTCTCGGTCACCGCCAGGGAGTGGAGCAGCGCCGTGGCGGTGAGCCAGGGCAGGAAGGAGGCGTTCTCCACCGGATCCCAGAACCACCAGCCGCCCCAGCCCAGCTCGTAGTAGGCCCACCAGGAGCCCATGGCGATCCCCAGGGTGAGAAAGACCCAGGCGACGATGGTCCAGGGGCGCGACCAGCGCGCCCAGGCGGCGTCCAGCCGCCCCCCCATCAGCGCCGCCATGGCCAGGGCGAAGACCACCGCAGTGCCCACGTAGCCCATGTAGAGCAGCGGCGGGTGCAGGATCATGCCCGGGTCCTGAAGCAGCGGGTTCATGCCGCGGCCATCCAGGGGACCGGGCACGATGCGGTCGAAGGGATTGGAGGTGAAGACCGTGAAGGCGATGAAGGCCACCGAGATCATGCCCATCACCGCCAGCACCCGTGCCAGCATCTCGCGGGGCAGCGCGCGGCTGAAGCGCGCCACCGCCACGCCCCAGAGGCCGAGGATCAGCACCCACAGCAGCAGCGATCCCTCGTGGCCTCCCCACACCGCGGTGATCTTGTACATCAGCGGCTGGCTCAGCGCCGAGTGGCTGGCCACGTAGCGCACACTGAAGTCATTGGCCAGGAAGGCCCAGGTCAGCACGCCGTAGGCGATCGCCAGGAAGACGAACTGGCCGCTGGCCAGGAAGGCCCCCGTGCGCATCAGCCGCAGGCTGCCGGTCTGGGCACCCACCAGCGGCAGCACGCTCTGGATCAGCGCCAGGCAGAGCGCCAGGATCAGCGCAAAGTTACCGAGTTCCGCCACCATCTGCTGTTCCCTCCCGCCACCGCTGAGGCCCGGCCGACCGGGCTGGATTCACCGGGCCGGCGGCTGGCGCCGACCCCCATGCAGGGAATGGTCGGGGAATCCCCCCTTAAGATCCATACTCGATACCTCTTTTCGGGCGGGGCCGTGACCCATGTCAAACATTGCCGAACGCTGCCTCAACGCAGGTGAAAGACGGACGCTGACAGGGCCTCGGCGGGGCCTTATGCTGGGAACCCTGTTTTCCTGACCCTCGATTTTCACAACCCTCGATCTTCAACAACATGGTGACCCGCCCCGTGAAACGTCCGCTGATTCCCGCCCTGCTGCTCGCCGCCGCCCTGCCCCTCGGCCTCGCCGTCACCACGGCCCAGGCCGAACAGGCCGCACCCGATGTCATCCTGCACACCAGCCACGGTGCCATCGGCATCGCGCTGTTCCAGGCCGAGGCCCCGGAGAGCGTCAACAACTTCCTCACCTATGTGCAGGAGGGCCACTATGACGGCACCATCTTCCACCGGGTGATCGACGGCTTCATGATCCAGGGCGGCGGCTTCGACGAGGAGATGCGCCAGAAGGCGACCCGCGACCCGATCACCAACGAGGCCGACAACGGCCTGAAGAACCGCCGCGGCACCCTGGCCATGGCGCGCACCGGTGACCCCCACTCCGCCACCGCCCAGTTCTTCATCAACGTCGCCGACAACGGCTTCCTCGACCACGCCAGCCCGCAGTCGGGCCAGACCTGGGGCTATGCGGTATTCGGCCAGGTGGTGGAGGGCATGGAGGTGGTCGACGCCATCCGCCGCGTGCCCACCGGCAGCCGCGGCCCCTTCCAGGACGTGCCCCGCGAGCCCGTGGTGATCGAGCGCGCCGAGCTGCCCTGAGCCGGCCCGACAGGAGAGCATCGTGGCAAGACTGCTGTTCCGGCTGGGCAACGTGCCCGACGCCGAGGCCGAGGAGGTGCGGGCGCTGCTCGAGGCGCACGGCTTCGACACCTACGAGACCCGGGCCGGCTTCTGGGGCCTCGGCGTGGCGGCCATCTGGCTGCGCGACGAGGGCCAGTTCGAAGCGGCCCGGGAGGCCCTCGACGCCTACCAGCAGGGCCTCACCGAGCGGGTTCGCCAGGAGCGCGACGACCTGGCCGAGCGCGGCGAGGCGCCGACCCTGTGGACGCGCCTGCGCCATCACCCCATCCGCATGCTGCTGGTGGCCATGGCGGTGGCGGGGATCCTGGCCCTCACCCTGCTGCCCTTCCTCTGGCTGATCTCTCGCTGATCGGCCAACACCTGGCAACACGCCAAACCATGCAAACGACGACGCCCCCGCAGGCCAGGCCTGCGGGGGCGTCGCTGTGACGGGCGGGGGCCGGGAAGAAGAGCCCGGCCCCGCCGATCAGCTGCGGATCAGGTGGTCGAAGGCGCCCAGCGCCGCCTTGGACCCCTCGCCCATGGCGATGATGATCTGCTTGTAGGGCACGGTGGTCACGTCGCCGGCGGCGAAGATGCCGGGCACGCTGGTGGTGCCGTGGGCGTCGGTGATGATCTCGCCGCGCTCGGAGAGCTCCACCGGGGAACCCTTGAGCCACTCGGTGTTGGGCACCAGGCCGATCTGCACGAAGATGCCTTCCAGGTCGAGGCGCTTGATCTCGCCGCTGGCGCGCTCCTCATAGGTGAGGCCGTTGACGCGGGCACCGTCGCCGTTCACCTCGGTGGTGCGGGCGCCGAGGATGATGTCGACGTTGGGCAGGCTCTTGAGCTTCTTCTGGAGCACGGCATCGGCGCGCATCTCGTCCATGAACTCGATCAGGGTCACATGGCCGACGATGCCGGCCAGGTCGATGGCCGCCTCGACGCCGGAGTTACCGCCGCCGATCACCGCCACGCGCTTGCCCTTGAACAGCGGGCCGTCGCAGTGGGGGCAGTAGGCCACGCCCTTGTTGCGGTAGTCGGCCTCGCCGGGCACGTTCATCTCGCGCCAGCGGGCGCCGGTGGCCAGGATCAGGGTCTTGCTCTTGAGGCTCGCCCCGGACTCGAACTGCACCTCGTGCTCGCCGCCCGGCTGGGCCGCCGGCACCAGCTTGACTGCACGCTGCAGGTTCATGATGTCGACCTCATACTCCTTGACGTGCTCCTCCAGCGCCGCGGCCAGCTTGGGGCCCTCGGTGTGGGAGACGGAGATGAAGTTCTCGATGGCCATGGTGTCGAGCACCTGGCCGCCGAAGCGCTCGGCGGCAACGCCGGTGCGGATACCCTTGCGCGCGGCATAGACCGCCGCCGCGGCGCCGGCCGGGCCACCGCCCACCACCAGCACGTCGAAGGCGGCCTTGTCGTTGAGCTTGGCGGCCTCGCGCTTGGCGGCGCCGGTATCCACCTTGGCCAGGATCTGCTCCAGGCTCATGCGCCCCTGATCGAAGGGCTCGCCGTTGAGGTAGATGCTGGGCACCGACATCACCTGGCGCTGCTCCACCTCGTCCTGGAACAGGGCGCCGTCGATGGCCACGTGGCTGACGCCCGGGTTGAGCACCGCCATGAGGTTCAGCGCCTGGACCACGTCCGGGCAGTTCTGGCAGGAGAGCGAGTAGTAGGTCTCGAAGTGAAGCGGACCCTCGAGTCCCTTGATCTGCTCGATCACATCAAAGCTGACCTTGGGCGGATGGCCGCCCACCTGCAGCAGCGCCAGCACCAGGGAGGTGAACTCGTGGCCCATGGGGATGCCGGCGAAGACCACACCGGTCGCCTCCCCGCCACGGTTGAGCGCGAAGGAAGGACGGCGCGCGTCCTGGCCATCGAGCTCGAGGGAAATCTTGTCGCTCAGGCCGGCAATATCGGTCAGCAGACCGTGCAGCTCCTGAGACTTGGCGCCGTCATCGAGGGAAGCGACGATCTCGAACGGCTGGGTGACCTTCTCCAGATAGGCTTTGAGCTGGCTTTTCAGATTGTCGTCCAACATGACAGCGGTTTCCTTCATGTTCGCGAAACAGGGTCACAAGGGGGCCGTACGAGCGCCGCGGGGCGTCGCGAGGGCGATCTTGTGAGGGAGTAGGAACACCCGGGCAGGACTGCCCGGGTGGGGAGCAGCGAGGCCCGGGGCAGGGCCTTGGGACAACACCGCTCAGGAAACAGGGGATTCATGTCGCGAGCGAAGAGAGGTTGGCCACCGCCGGAGCACAGAAACCGGAGCCTATGCGTTACTAGGTGAGGATTTCGAGCACCGCCGGTGGTCAAGATATCGAGCGCAGCAATGAATCAGCGTTTCCTTTAGATCTTGCCGACCAGGTCCAGGGAAGGAGCCAGGGTCGCTTCGCCTTCCTTCCACTTGGCCGGGCAGACTTCGTTCGGGTTGTTGCGAACGTACTGGGCGGCCTTCAGCTTGCGCAGGCTCTCGGTGACGTCGCGGGCGATGGCGTTGTCGTGGACCTCCATGGTCTTGATCACGCCGTCCGGGTCGATCACGAAGGTGCCGCGCAGGGCCAGGCCGGCTTCTTCGATGTGCACACCGAAGGCGCGGGTCAGCTGGTGGGTCGGGTCGCCGACCAGCGGGAACTTGGCCTTGCCCACCGCCGGGGAGGTCTCGTGCCACACCTTGTGGGAGAAGTGGGTGTCGGTGGTGACGATGTAGACCTCGGCACCGGCCTTCTGGAACTCCTCGTAGTGGTCGGCAGCGTCCTCGACCTCGGTCGGGCAGTTGAAGGTGAAGGCGGCCGGCATGAAGATCACGACGGACCACTTGCCCTTCATGTTCTCTTCGGAGATCTCGACGAACTCACCGTTGTGGAAGGCGGTGGCATTGAACGGCTTGACTTCGGTGTTGATCAGGGACATTCGAGAATGATCCTTTCGACTTTGGTATGAGGGGTGATCGGAATACGGGAGAGATGGTAGCCCGCATCCGCCGATAGCGTAAATTGAATGGTGGCATCGAGCTGATAATTCAACCCTATGGGTGATGACACCCCGATGTCAGCCGATCTGGACGGCCTCGGGCTGCAGGCGAGCCTCGCCGAGCAGATCGGCAAAGTTGGTGATGGCCATGGAAGCCTCCGGGGCGAAAGCGTGAGGGATGAGCGCCAGCCTGCCCCCTTTCGCGCGGGGGCTCAAGGGGCTGGCGGGCCTACCGACCGAGTCTAGGTGGCGGGGTCAAGGATTGCTCGGGGCTTGTCCCCGGCACCCCCTGGCTTGGCGGCTTGCGTGCGCCTCAGCCGTGGCGGGCAGTCAGGATATGGTGAAGGCCGTCGCAGGCCACCAGGGGGTCGTCGCAGTTGACCACCACCTCGGTATGGCCCAGCACAAAAGCCTTCCCGGTGATGGTGTTCTCCACCACGGTGTGCGCCCCCTCCTGGTGAGTGCCGGTGAAGGTGCCGATGAAGCCGGTCTCGCGCAGGGAGACGGTCTCCAGGCGGTCGCCGGGGCGGATGCGCCCCTCGTGGTGCATCAGCGCCAGGCGCGCCGAGGTGCCGGTGCCGGTGGTACTGCGGCAGATCACCCCCGGGTGCACATAGGTGGTGGAGCGGGAGCGGTAGTAACCCTCCGCCACCTGCTCCACCGGCCCCATGAAGTGCAGGAAGGGCAGGGGCCCCACGTCGCCCAGGGTGTAGTGGGAGAAGCCTCGCTCGGCCTGGATCGCCTCGACGATCTTGTGGGCGCACTCGGCCAGGGCGCGCTCCTCCTCCCGCACCAGCGAGAAGCCGAGCTCGGTGGCGTCCACCAGGGCGTAGAAGCCGCCGCTGTAGGCCACGCTGTAGGTGACCTCGCCCAGCCCCGGCACCTGGAGAGAGGCGCGGTAGGTGTCGATGTAGCTGGGCAGCCCCTCGCAGGTGATCGCCTCCACCACGCCGTTCTCCACCCGGGCCTCGATCTGGACCCGGCCCGCCGGGGCCTCGAGGGTGAAGTGCTGCACTCCCTCCCGCTTGGGCACGATGCCGGCCTCCAGCACCGCGGTAGCGGTGCAGATGGTGTTGGAGCCCGAATAGATGGGGTAGCCCATCACCTCCATGATGATGTAGCCGGCGGCGGCCTCGGGGTCGGTGGCCGGCACGATCAGGTCCACCGACATCTCGGGGATGCCGTAGGGCTCGAAGAGCAGCAGCTTGCGCAGGCCGTCGGCATCGTCACGCAGGTAGTGCATCTGGTCGCGCACGGTATCGCCGGGCAGCGGTGCGATGCCGCCGAGGACGATGCGGCTGACGTCGCCGCCGGCGTGGGTGTCCATCATCTGGAAGGTCAGCGGGCGGCTCATGGGCGCGGCTCCTGGCGGGCGGAGGGGGAAGCCAGGGCGAAGGGAGCACCGTGCTCCTCCCACTGGCTGTCGGGGACGATGACGATCTTGCCCAGGAAGTTGCTGCCGCGGTTGACGAAGTAGCGTTCGGCCTCGTGCAGCGCGGAAAGCGGGAAGGCGGCATGCAGCACCGGCCTGAGCTCGCCGGAGCGGATCCAGGCGATCAACTGCTCGGCCTCCTCCCGGGTGCCGTGGGAGACGCCGAAGATCTGCACCTGGTAGAGGTAGATGCGTGTCCACATGATCTCGGAGAGGTTGCCGCCGCTGGCCCCGGCAATGGAGAGCCGCGGGTAGCTGGTCCGGGTCTTCATGTCGTGGATCATGGTGTCGATGAACAGATCGGTCATCTCGCCGCCGACGAGGTCCATCACCGCATCGATGGGGGCGCCGCCGGTAGCGGCGAGTACCCGCTCGACGAAGCTCTCCAGGTCGCCGCGGTCGATCACCGCCTCGGCACCCAGCGCCTTGAGCGCCTCGGCCTTCTCCGGCTGGCTCACCGCATAGGGAATCGCCCCGACGATGCGGCAGAGCTGGATCAGCGCCGTGCCCACCCCGCCGCTGGCGCCGGTCACCAGCACCCGCTCGCCGGCGGCGACCTTCGCCGAGGTCATCATATGGTAGGCGGTCTGGTAGGAGCACATGCCCATGGCGGCGAGCTCGGCGTCACGCAGTTCCGGGTTGGGCACGTGGTGGAACTGGTCCGCGGGCACCGCCACATACTCGGCGAAGCCGCCGTCGGCGCCGTGGCCGTAGTAGTCCGGGGTCAAGTTGATGTCGCGGCGGGCGTCGGCATAGAGGTTGAAGTCGAGCAGGCCGCGCTCGCCGATCCGGGCCGGATCGACCCCCTCACCCACCGCCGCCACGCGCCCGGCGATATCGGCGCCCTGGATACGCGGGAAGGTCAGGGTCGGCTCGCCGCCCATGGCGAACGACGTCACCTGACCCTTCTTCACCGGGTAGAGTCCCTCCCGGGCCTTGCGGTCGGTGTTGTTCTTGGCGGTGGCGGTGACCCGCACCAGCACCTCGCCCGGCCCCGGCCGGGGCACCGGCACATCATCGCGGTAGACCAGCCGGTCGACGTCGCCGTGTCCGGTCAGCAGCATGGCCGACATGGTGGCGGGAAGGGATGCATCGGGGGTGTTGCCTGCCATCTGCGGCCTCCTCGTGTTGGGGTCACTTGCAGGGCTTCCGGCCGGATGCCGGAAGCGTCGATATGCAACGAGACGATAACAGAGGCGCCCCGGGCTGACCGAGGGGGCCACCCGGCATTTCGGCCACCCATTCTTTCTGTTCTTGCCGCCCGGAAGTTGCAATTCTTTCGGCGCGCCACGGCTGGCGCCGGGCCGAGGAGAAGTCAACGCTGCCGATGCGCTACCCTGAGAGCGAGAGCCACGCCACCAGACCCGAGCATGACCTGCAACCTGACCCAGCGACTCAATGTGACCCGGCATGGGCGCGGTGCCATCCCGGTGGTGATGCTCCACGGCTTCGGCTGTGACCAGACGGTGTAGAGCCGCCTGCTGCCGCGCCTGGAGCCCGACTACCAGCTGATCCTGCTCGACCTGCCCGGCTTCGGCGCCGCCGACCCCGCCGCCTTCGATCCTCACCGCCACGGCACCCCCGCGGGCCATGCCGAGGACGTGCCCGCCCTGTGCGAGGAGCTCCAGCTCGAGAGGGCGATGATGGTGGGGCACTCCATCGGCGGCACCATCAGCTTGATGGCTTCCTTGCTGCGCCCCGGCACCTTCGACAAGCTGTGCCTGATCTGCAGCTCGGCTCGCTACCTGGATGAGCCACCCCACTATCGCGGCGGCCCGCAGCGCCATGCAGCGGCTGCTCGAGGCAATCCGGACCCATGACTGGGTGGGGCTGAGGGTCACCGCCAGCAGCGGACTGACCGACTTCCGGCCCGGTGCCCCCCTCAGGCGATGCTGGAACGCGCCGACCGGGCGCTCTATGCGGCCAAGACCGCGGGACGGGATCGCATCGCCGACGGTTAGCCGGGCGGGCGTGGCGCGGGGCAGCCGGCTCTCAGATCAGTCGACGTAGGTCAGGTTGGTCTCCCAGCTCTCGCTGCTGACAGTGATGGCCGCCTTCACCGCCTCTTCGTCGCCCGCCTGGAAGGCGGCGTAGATCGCTCGGTGATCCTTAAGGGCGACCTCGGGCAGGGTTTGCATGGAGGTTTCCAAGGCCGCCTCCGTCAGCTGAATCAGAGTCTCACCCACACGGATAGTCATGGGGTTGTGGGTCGCATGGAGGATGGCCCTGTGGAAGGCGGCATCGTGGCGCGCCGTCTGCTCCCCGTTGGCAATTGCCGAGGCCATGTCCTCGATGGTCCGCTGGATGCGGGCATGGTCCTCTGGACGCGCATTATGCATGGCCTGCAGGGTATAAGCGGGCTCGAACATCTTGCGAAACTCGAGCACGTCGCGCGTCATGCCCCGCGCCAGGATCATCCCAAAGGCCATCGGGTCCACCAGGGGGGCGCCCGGCTCGCGGCAGATCATGGTGCCCTGCCCCCGCTTGACCTCCACGATGCCGATGGCCTGGAGCATCTTGATGGCCTCGCGGACGCTCGACTTGCCGATCCCCAGGGTCTGGGTCAGCTCGGTCTCCGACGGCAGGTAATCGCCCGGCTGGAGTTCACCGCGGATCAGAGCCTCCTTGATACGCTCCAGTAGCTGCAGGGCGACGGAGCTGCGGTCGATGGAGCTGCCGAAGCTCTCCATGGACGTGAGCGGCAGTGTGGGCTGGCGTTTCAGGCTCATGCTGGCGTCTCGTGTTGGCGTGGCGTGCCGCATCGAAGCGAAATATTCTTTGTCGATGCCGAAAAATTTGGACGTCCTGTCATTTCCCGCTTGCAGGCGGCTCGAAATCGAGTCTAGCATGGGTTCAGACAACAGACATCTGATGCCTGACCACTGAAACGGCATCACGGGCCCAAGCCCCCATGCCCGACACGGTGACAACAATGACAAGAGTCAGGACAAGCACTCGGGTGGTGGTTATCACCACCGGCGGCACCATCGCCAGCAGCCTGGATGATTCCGGCCGGAATCGGTCGGGTGCACTGCAGGGTGACGTGCTGATGAGCCAGGTTTCGCTGCCGGAGGGCGCGGCCATCGACGTCGAGGTCCGCTCCCTGCTCCAGAAGCCCAGTAATGCCATTACCCGCGACGACCTGATGAGCCTGCGCCGGGAGTGCCTGACCCTGGCCGAGTGCTCCGACGTGGCGGGCGTCGTCATCACCCATGGCACCGACACCCTCGAGGAGACCGCCTACTTCCTCGACATCACCCTGTCGGCCTCCCCCGCTGTCGTGCTGACCGGCTCGCAGCGCGCCCCCCATGAACCCGGGACGGATGCCTTTCGCAATATCGCCGACGCCGTGATGGTCGCCGCGAGCGACAAGGCCCGCGGCCTCGGCCCTCTGGTGGTGTTCAACCAGTCGATCTTCTCTGCCCGGCAGGTGCGCAAGGTCAGCAGCTTTCAGGTGAACGGCTTTGCCGCGCCCGAGGCCGGTCCGCTCGGCTATGTCGACGGGGCGAGAGTGACCATCGCGATGCATCCCACTCGCTCCGTGGGCCTGGAGCTTCCCGCCGACGCCACGCTGCCGAGGGTCGACATCCTGCCTGCTTATCTGGATGCCTCGCCCACCCTGCTGGAGGCTGCCGTTGCCGGGGGCGCCGCCGGCCTGGTGATCGACGGCCTGGGGCGCGGCCACGTTCCTCCAGACTGGCTGGACGTCATCACGCGCATTACCGCGCAAGGCACCCCGGTGGCGATCGTCAGCAGCTGCCCCAGCGGGCCGGTCCACGCCAGCTACGAGTTCGTGGGCAGCCTGGCGAGCCTGGAGGAGACCGGCGTCATCGCCGTACACGACCTGAGCGCCCGCAAGGCCAGGCTTGCCCTGTCGGCCCTCCTCGCCTCAGCGAACGGCGAGGTCGGCGCGCAACTACGAACCCTGACGGCCTGAGCATGGCCGGCAACATGCTCCGCCTGTCCGCGTCAGGCTGAAAGGGCCCGTACCGAGTGCGGGTGACGCCGGGCTCCCCCGGTGTCGATCGTCACGCGAAGATGCACACCAACAACCCAACAAGGTGCTGACAATGAAGAGCAAACTGACCAAGGTGTCACTGGTGGCGGCGATTGCCGCCGCGTCCTTCGGCATGAGCCAGGCCCAGGCCGCCGAGTACACCTTCAGCTTCGCCCACGTCCTGATCGAGGATACGCCCAACGGACAGGCAGCACTTCGCTTCAAGGAGGAGGTCGAGGAGAAGTCCGAGGGACGCATCCAGATCAACGTGCTGCCCGCGGCCCAGGTCGGCGGCGACGTGGAGATCATCGAGCAGATCCAGATGGGCCTGGTCGATATCGGCATCCCGCCCACCGCAACACTCGGCAACTTCGAGCCGCGCATGCAGATCCTCGACCTGCCCTTCCTGATCGCCGACTACGACACCATGGTGTCGACCCTGGATGGCGACGTGGGGCGCGAGATTCTGGACACCCTCAGCGGACATAACATGTATGGCGTGAACTTCTGGGGCGCCGGCTTCCGCCACATGACCAACAACATCAGGCCCATCCATGGCCCCGAGGACCTCGATGGCATTCGCATGCGCACCATGCAGGCACCGATCATCATTTCCACCTATCAGAACTTCGGCGCCAACGCCACCCCCATGGCCTTCTCCGAGGTCTACAACGGCCTGCAGCAGGGCGTCGTCGACGGCCAGGAGAACCCGCTGGCCAATATCTACACCATGCGCTTCCACGAAGTGCAGGACTACCTGTCGCTGACCAACCACGCCTACCACGCCTACGCGGCGGTGATCAATCAGGACTCCTGGGACTCCCTGCCCGAGGATCTGCAGGCGGTAATGCTGGAAGCCTTCGACAACGGGCGCACCGCCTCACGCGAGCTGACCCTGCAGGACGAAGAGACGATCTTGGCCGCCATCCAGGACGAGATTGCGATCAACGAGATCACCCCCGAGGCGCGCGAGGCCTTCATCGAGGCCAGCATGCCGGTGCATGAGGAGTACGAGAGCGTGGTCACCACCGAGCTCCTGCACAAGGTCTATGACGCGGTGGGTATCGAGTACTGATCCTGCCACCCTCTTCGATGTCACTCTAACCCGGTGCACTCACCATGTTTGAAGCACTCAACAAGGTGATTGATTTCCTGGAGAGTGTGGCGATGGTCGCGTTCATGTCGATCGCGACCATCATCACCACCATCCAGGTCGTCTATCGCTACGGCTTCAATGGCTCGCTGTTCTGGGCCGAGGAAGTCGTCATCTACTCCATCATCTGCATGAGCTTCGTGGGGGCCAGCATGGGGGTCAGGCACGGCGTGCATATCTCCGTCGACGTGCTGAACGCCTTTGTGCCCCCCGCCATCAACCGCTGGCTGCATATCATCGCCGCCGTGCTGGGCATCGCCTTCGCCGGCTTCCTGGCCTACTACGGTTTCCAGCTCTACTTCAACACGCTGGGGCGCGGACAGCTTACGGCCGCCCTGCGTCTGCCCATGGCCTGGTTCTACCTGCCAATCGGTGTGTCGGGCATATTGCTGATCCTGCGTTACCTGTGGGTCATCCATGAGGCCTGGACCAAGCCGCCGGTCACTCTCGCCGAAGAGCTCGCCGCCGAGAAAGACAAGCTCGTCTAACGACTGGAGACCCTCATGATCACGGCACTTCTTCCCATCTTCTTCGCGGTGCTGCTGCTGGGGCTGCCGATCTTCGCGGCGCTGGCCTTCTCCGTCATCCTGGCCATCGAGTTCTTCGGCACCACCAACCCGGTGATCGTGCCGATGCGCATGTTCACCGGGATGAACAACTTCTCTCTGATGGCCATCCCCTTCTTCATCCTGGCCGCCGAGCTGATGCGCATCGGCGGACTGTCGGACCGGCTCATCAACCTGGCCAAGGCGCTGGTGGGCTGGGTACCGGGAGGCTTGGCGGCGGCCACCGTGCTCTCCTGCCTGTTCTTCGGGGCAATTTCCGGATCCAGCCCCGCCACGGTAGTGGCCATCGGCACGATCATGTTCCCTGCCCTGGTGGCGGCCGGCTACGACAAGCGCTTCGCCATCGGCCTGATTGCCACCGCGGGCACCCTGGGGCCCATCGTGCCGCCCAGCATCGCACTGATCATCTATGGGTCGGTGACCGGCACCTCGGTCGGCCGGCTGTTCGCAGCCGGCCTGCTGCCGGCCATCCTGATCGGCTCGCTGCTGATCGCCTACTGCATTGTCTACGCCTCGTTCAAGGGCTATCAGCGTTCGCCATTCCCGTCCCACCGCGAAATCGGCACGGCATTCAAGTCAGCCGCCTGGGGCCTGGGCCTGCCGTTCATCCTCCTTGGCGGGATCTACAGCGGCATCTTCACCCCGACCGAATCGGCGGCGGTGGCCTGCATGTACGGGCTGTTCGTCGGCATGGTGGTCTATCGCAGCATCGATTTCCGGGACCTGCTCGGCACCCTGCGCAGCTCCGGCCTGATCTCGGCCACGCTGCTGCTGATCACCGCCGGGGCCTCGGCCTTCTCATGGCTGCTGGCCATTACCGGCACCCCAACCCAGCTGGCGGGGCAGGTGTTCTCTCTTACCGACGACCCCTTATTGGTGATGGCGCTGTTCAACGTGGTGATGATCGTTGCCGGCTTCTTCCTCGACAGCGCCTCGGCCATCATCGTCCTGTCGCCGCTGCTGCAGCCGATTGCCGCCCAGGTCGGCGTGGATCCCGTCCACTTCGGCGTCATCACCCTGGTCAACTTCTCCGTCGGCATGATCACCCCGCCCGTCGGCCTGAACCTGTTCGTGGCCATGGCGATCTCGAAGATGTCGCTGCAGGAGGTCTTCAAGGCCTGCCTGCCGCTGATCCTGATCATGCTGATCGCCCTGATGGTCATCACCTACGTGCCCTGGATCAGCACCTGGCTACCATCGCTGCTCTACTGAGGAGACCGACCATGCAAGCGAGTGCATTCCTGGCCAGCGCGGTCGATGGCGACCGCTTCTGGAAGGATGTCGAGGCCCAGGCCCGGATCGGCGCCCTCTCCCCTCGCGGCATCCGCCGCCTGGCACTGGGCGATCAGGACAACCACGCCCGGCGGTGGCTGATGGCGCAAGGCGAGGCGCTGGGGTGCAGCGCCCACTACGACGCCATGGGCAATGTCTTCCTGCGCCGAGAGGGGCAGGATCCGACCCTCGCCCCGCTGCTGATCGGCAGCCATCTCGATAGCCAGCCCAACGCCGGGGCCTATGACGGCACCCTGGGCGTGGTGGCCGGCCTTGCCATACTGCGCGCCCTAGCCGAGCAAGAGGTCACCCATGCTCGACCGGTCGAGGTGGTCTCCTGGACCAACGAGGAGGGGGCACGCTTCACCCCTGGCGCCTCCGGCTCATCCTGGTTCGCCGGCCGGCGCGACGCCGAGACGATCCTCGCCGCACAGGACGATGAGGGGGTCACCTTCCAGGCGGCGCTGGCCGACTGCCTGGCGCTGCTGGAGGCCCGCGGCGCTCACTTTCGCTCCGCGCCGGTCGTGCCCCATGCCTTCCTTGAGCTGCATATCGAGCAGGGCCCCGTGCTGGAGGAACAGGGCGCGCCGGTGTGTGTCGTCACCGGCATCCAGGGCGTCCACTGGTACGAAGTCGAGGTCGACGGTCAGGCCAACCATGCGGGCACCACGCCGGAGGCGTCGCGTCGCGATGCCTTCATGGGCGCCCACGCCCTGGTCGGCGCCCTGAAGGCAGCCGTGGCGGCCCACGACGATCAGGTGCGCTTCACCATCGGCAAGTTCGCGCTGTCGCCCAACTCGGTGAACACCATCCCCCAGCGGGCCCGCTTCACCATCGACCTTCGCCACCCCGACCCGAAGGTGCTGGAGGCGCTGGACACGGCCTTCCGACAGCTGGCGCAGCGGCAGTGGTCCGGCTGCATAGCCAGCCTGCAGGCCACCTCGCGGGTGGCCCCGGTAGCCTTCGATGACGCTCTGGTCGCCGTGCTTGACGAGGCCGTCGAGGCGCACTGGCCAAAGGCCCCGCGACTGGTGTCCGGAGCCTTTCACGACGCCATCCATCTCGCCCACCTCTGCCCCACGGCAATGCTCTTCACTCCCTGCCGCGCGGGCATCAGCCACCACCCCGATGAACAGATCGAGCGCGCCGACGCCGTGGTTGCCGTCCGCACCCTGGCTCATGCCGTCGAGCAGCTGCTCAAGACAAGGAATGATTGATATGACCCAGACCATTGAAGCGGCCGTGGCCGCACAAGGCCTCACCCTGCCCGCCATCCCGCGCCCCCGAGGCGCCTTCCTGCCCTGGTCACGGCTGGGCAACCAGCTGTTCCTTGCTGGCCAGATCTGCGAGCAGGGCGGCGAGGTCCTCTACCCCGGCAAGGTGGGTGCCGAGTTCGACCTCGAGACCGGCAAGCTGGCCGCGCAGGCCTGTGCCCTCAACCTGCTGGCCTCGCTCAGCGATGCGGTGGGCGGCGACATGAGCCGGGTCGTGCGCTGCGTGCGCATGAACGGCTTCGTCAACGTGGCACCCGGGTTCCACGACGTGCCGCTGGTGATCAACGGCGCCTCGGAGCTGTTCATCACGCTGTTCGGCGAGAACGGGCGCCATGCCCGCACCGCCATCGGGGTTGCCACCCTGCCCGGCAACGCCGCCGTCGAAGTCGAAGCGATCTTCGAGATCCGCGACTGATCAAAAGGAAGTCAGCCATGACCGACTCCCCCCTGAAGCGTCCGCTCCGCGAACTTTACGCCGGACTGCGCAGCGGCTCGCTCACTGCCACCCGCCTGGCCGAGGCCTCCTTGGCGGCCCACCAGGCCCGCGGCGAACATGACCATGCCTACCTGACCTGGACCGGCAAGGCCGCGCTGGCCTTCGCCCGGGCCACCGATGCGGTGATCCACCAGGGCGGGGATACCGGTGCCCTGATGGGCATTCCCGTCTCCATCAAGGACATCTATGCGGTACCGGGACTGCCGACCTACGCCGGCTCGTCGCGGCGGCTGCCCCGGGCGTGGGAACAGCCCGGCCCCATGGTCGCAACTCTGCTTGCCCAGCTGCCGAGCGTGATGGGCAAGACCCACACGGTGGAGTTCGCCTTCGGCGGTCTCGGCACTAATGCCCATTGGGGCGCGCCTCGCAACCCCTGGGACCGCCAGCACCACCGGACGCCGGGTGGCTCCAGCGCCGGCGCCGGGGTGTCACTGGTGGGAGGCACCGCCAGTCTTGCCCTCGGCACCGATACCGCCGGTTCGGTGCGTATTCCCGCCTCCATGACCGGGGTCGCGGGACTCAAGACCACCGCCGGCCGCTGGTCGACGCAGCAGATCGTGCCCCTTTCCAGCACCCTGGACACCCCGGGGCTGCTGGCTCACCGAGTGGACGACCTGGCTTTCACCTTCGATGCGCTAGACGGCGCCCTGACGGGCCGGGCCACCCGCGTTCCGGCGCCGCCCGCGCTGGCCGATCTGACCTTCGGCGTGCCCAGCACCTTCTTCTGGGAAGACTGCAGCCCGGGGATTGCCGAAGCCGTCGAGGCGGCCATCCGCCGGCTCGAGGCGGCCGGAGCCCGCGTGGTAACCCTCGACCTGCCCCATACCGACGAGGCGTACACCCTGTTCCAGCAAGGGGGGCTGGCCGCAGCCGAACTGGCGGCCTTCCTCAAGACCGAGCTGCCCGAGATGATCGAGACCCTGGACCCCAATGTCGCTGCACGAGTCAAGGCCGCGGACGACATGCCGGCCTGGGAGTACGTCCGCCGCCGCGCCATCATCGACAAGCTGACTGTCGCCGCCGCGACGCGCCTGGCCGACGTGGACGCCCTGCTCACTCCCACCGTAGCGATCACGCCCCCCACCCTGGAGAGTCTGCTCCCCGAGGGCGCCTACGCCCGTGCCAACATGCAGGCGCTGCGCAACACGGTGATCGCCAACTTCATGGGGCTCTGCGGATTGACCCTGCCGGTCGGCAAGGACAGTGCCGGCATGCCGGTCGGACTGCAGGTGCTGGCCGGCCCCTGGCAGGACGCCCGGCTGCTGGCCATCGGCCAGGCCATCGAGGAGCAGCTGGGGACCGGCCTCGACCTTCTCGGGGAACCGCCGGCCCCCTGATCCCACTTCGGGCCAGCACGCTCACGTCCCCCCTCACGCAGCAGGTCAGTCAGGAGTGGAAGGCACATGACCGATTGGACCCGGATGACCCTGGCAGGCTTTCAGCGCGGACTCGCCCGCGGCGAGTTCTCGCCTCTCGACTGGTGGCGGGCCTGCCGGGAGCGCATCGAAGCCCAGGATCCCACCATCCAGGCCTGGGAGTGCCTGGCCTCCGAGCCCGCCATAGCCGTGCATGATGGCGGCCCCCCTCACGCGCCCCTTGGCGGCGTCCCGGTGGGCATCAAGGACATCATCAACACAACCCAACTGCCCACCACATGGGGGACCCGAGACTATCACCGGGTCGACCGCGCTGATATGGACGCGGCCATCGTCACCCAGCTGACGCGCCTCGGCGCCCTGCCCATGGGCAAGACGGTGTCGACCGAGTATGCCTACTTCCAGCCCAGCAAGACCCGCAACCCCCACGATCCGACACGCACCCCGGGCGGCTCCTCGAGCGGCTCGGCGGCCGCCGTCGCCGCCGGCATGGTGCCCGTGGCGCTGGGCACCCAGACCGTGGGCAGCATCATCCGCCCGGCCAGCTACTGTGGCGTTGTCGGCTTCAAGCCCACCCACGGCACGCTGAGCGTCGCCGGGGTGAAGGCACTCGCCCCATCACTGGACACTCTGGGCTGGTTCACGAGGCACCTGGAGGACAGCCGCACGCTGTTCAGGGCTCTCACCGGCAGTCCCCCGATCCGCACCCTGACGCGGCTCGACGGGGTCCGCGTCGGCCTCTGCCAGGTGCCCAGCACACATTCGCCGTCGCCGGAGACCGCCACCGCCCTGAAAGGCGCCGGTGAGAAGATGGCCGCCCTTGGCGCCGATATCGGTACCGCCGAGCTGGGCGCGTCATTCGATGAGCTCGTGGCCCACCAGCAGGTCATCCTGGCCTACGAGGCCGCAGACGCCCTGGCCAGTGAGCGTGAGCGCTTCGAAGCATCGATGAGCCCGGCCCTGATCGCACTGCTGGACGAGGGGCTGCGCTTGTCTCTGGCGGATTGCTGGACGTCTCGGCAGGCCGTCGACCGGGCCAGGCTCACGCTGTCGCAACAGCTTGCCATGCGCTTCGACGTGCTGCTTGCCCCCAGCGCCCCGGGCGTGGCCCCGGAAGGCCTCGCCAGCACCGGCGACCCGATCTACTCGCGAGTCTGGACCCTGCTGGGGGTGCCCTGCGTGAACCTGCCACTTCACTGGACGCCTCAGGGGCTGCCTGTCGGTGTGCAGCTGATCGCCGACCGCTATCAGGATCAGCGGCTGCTGAGTATCGCCAGCGCCCTGATGCCCTGAGTCATTCCCACAGAAAGGAGATGCCACCATGGCCCATCCGACGCCCATCAAGACGATCCATGGCCAGCACTGCCATCACGGCTGGAATCCTGCCTACGCCCCCGTCGAGACGGTGGCACCCGGAACCACCCTCTCCTTCGAGTGCCAGGATGCCTCCGGCGGTTACTTCACCCGAGAGTCGAAGGCGGCGGACGTGGCGACCATGCCGTTCGAGCACCTCAACCCGGTGACCGGCCCCATCTTTGTCGATGGTGCGCAACCGGGCGACATCCTCAAGGTGACGATCAACGAGTTCCGCCCCTCCGGGTTCGGCTGGACCGCCATCATCCCCGGATTCGGACTGCTGCACGATCAGTTCACGTCCCCGGCGCTCTTCCTCTGGGACTACGACACCACCACTCGGACACCTGCCGCCTACGCAAGCCAGGCACGAATCCCCATGAAACCATTCGCCGGCACCATCGGGCTGGCCCCCGCCGCCGCGGGCACCCACTCCATCGTGCCGCCGAGGCGCGTCGGCGGAAATCTCGACATTCGCGACCTAAGCGCCGGCAGCACGCTCTATCTGCCCGTGGAAGTCGTCGGGGGGCTGTTCTCGATCGGGGATACGCATGCCGCCCAGGGCGACGGCGAAGTCTGCGGCACCGCCATCGAAAGCGCGATGACGGCCAGCGTCACCCTGGACCTGATCAAGGACACGCCCCTGGCCATGCCCCGCTTCAGCACACCCGGGCCCGTGACGCGCCATCTGGACGGCGCCGGCTATGAGGTGTTCACGGGCATCGGGCCCGACCTGATGACAGGGGCACGCCAGGCGGTGGAAGGGGCCATCGACTGGCTGGGCAAGTCTCGGAACATGCCGGCCGAACAGGCCTACATGCTCTGCTCGGTGTGCGGCGACCTGCGCATCAGCGAGATCGTGGATGCGCCCAACTGGGTGGTCTCCTTCTATCTGCCACGGATCGTCTTCGAGTAGGGATCGGCATCAACAGCCCGGCCCCGGAAAAGCGAAAGGGCCTGCGACGATGTCGCAGGCCCTTGAATTCGTGGCGCGCCCGACAGGATTCGAACCTGTGACCCCTGCCTTCGGAGGGCAGTACTCTATCCAGCTGAGCTACGGGCGCGCAGTGCCCGGTGCCGACACCAGGCGGTCGTCATCCTAACCGCCTCGCCGGCGCCTGTCCAGCGCGGGCCGGCCGCGTCGCCGGGGCCTCTCATGCGAATGGCGGGGGGGCAGCATTTTCCAGCCGCCGGGGATGCCGGTATACTGAACCGCACTAAAATACGCGTCATGGCGTCTTCCGGCCGCATCGGCAACCGGGCCTGCGCCGCGAACAACTTCTACAGGACCGTCAAGAGGTGGTGAGAGTGAAATCCAGCAAACTTATCATGGGGTGCCTGGCCACCCTGGGCCTGTCCGCCGGCATGGCTACCGCCCAGGCCAACGTCGACCGTGACGCCATCGCCGAGCGTCTCAAGCCGGCGGGCCAGCTCTGCCTGCAGGGCGAGGACTGCGGTACCGCGGCCTCTGCGGACGCTGCCCCGGCGGCCAACGGCAACGGCGCCGACAGCATCGACGGCGGCGCCATCTACAACCGCGTCTGCATGGCCTGTCACGAGACCGGTGCCGCCGGTGCCCCGGTACGCGGCGACGAAGGCGCCTGGAGCGCACGCATCGACCAGGGCTGGGATACGCTGCTCGACCACTCCATCAACGGCTTCAATGCCATGCCGGCCCGTGGCGGCAACCCCAACCTCTCCGATGACGAGGTCGCCGCGGCCACCGCCTACCTGCTCGAGCCGGTGATGGACGTGCCGGAACTGGGCGGCGCGGCGGAAGAAGCGCCCGCCAAGGAAGCCCCGGCCGAAGAGGCTGCCGAGGCCACCGAGGAGGATGCCAATGGCAACGCTCCCTCCCATGCCGGCATCGACGGCGAGGCGATCTACAACCAGGCCTGCATGGCGTGCCACATGACCGGTGCCGCCGGCGCTCCGCGCCGTGGCGAGGCTGGTGAGTGGGAGGGCCGCATCGATCAGGATATCGAGACCCTGTACGACCACGCCATCAACGGCATCGGCGCCATGCCGCCCAAGGGCGGGCACACCAACCTGTCCGACGACGAGGTGCGTGCCGCCGTGGACTTCCTGGTCGAGCCCGTCAAGTAAGCCGCACTTGCAGGAAAATGAAGTGACGACGGGGCGCCAGATGGCGCCCCGTTTGTGCTGGTGGACAAGAGCCTTCAGCTGTGTAGAGAGTCTTCAGCTTAACAGTAGAGCCCTCGGCCCAGCAGAGAGCCCTCGGCCCAGCAGAGAGCCCTCTGCCGAGTAAAGAGCCCTCAGCCCAGTAGAGAGCGCAGCCCGGCGATGGCGTCCTGGCCGCGGGCCTGCTTCTTCTCCGGATCCTCGCGGTCCGGCCGCCCCTCCCACTCCAGGTCACCTGCCGGCAGCTCGTCCAGGAAGCGGCTCGGCGCGCAGTCCATCAGCTCGCCGAAGGCCTTGCGCTGGCGAGCCAAGGTCAGGGTCAGGGTGCGCCGCGCCCGGGTGATGCCCACATAGGCCAGGCGGCGCTCCTCCTCCACGGTGCCCGCCTCGATGGCGTTGCGGTGGGGCAGCAGCTCCTCCTCGAGCCCCATCAGGTAGACGTGGGGAAACTCCAGCCCCTTGGAGGCGTGCATGGTGAGCAGCTGGACGCGATCGGAGTCGTCCTCCTCCGCCTGCTGCTCGAGAATGTCGCGCAGCACCAGCCGGGAGATGGCCGCCTCCACGCTGTCGGTCTCGGTCTCCTCGGAGGCCATGCTCTCCTCGGGGTCCGACTGCATCGACTTCTCGAGCTGGTCGATCAGGATCCAGACGTTGGCCATGCGCCGCTCGGCGATGGTGGGGGCGCTGGCGTTCTGGTAGAGCCACGCCTCGTAGTCCATCTCGCGCAGCATGTCGCGGATGGCGGCGATGGCGTCGCCCTGGTCCATGCGCCGTCGCACCCCGTCGATGAAGTGGGTGAAGCGCCCCAGCCGCTCCACCGCCCGTGTCGGAAGCACCTGTTCCAAACCCAGCTCATGGCAGGCGGCAAACAGCGAGATGCCGCGTTCGTTGGCATAGTTGGCCAGCTTCTCCAGGGTGCCGGGGCCGATCTCCCGGCGCGGCACGTTGACGATGCGCAGGAAGGCGTTGTCGTCCGCCGGGTTGATCAGCAGTCGCAGGTAGGCCATGGCGTCCTTGATCTCGTTGCGCGAGAAAAAGGAGGTGCCGCCGGAGAGCTTGTAGGGCACCTGGTAGTGCTGCAGCTTGAGCTCCAGCAGGCGGGCCTGGAAGTTGCCGCGGTAGAGCACCGCGAAGTCGCGCCACTCGGCCTTCTCCTTGATGCGCCGGGTGAGGATCTCGCTGGCCACCCGCTCCGCCTCGGCCTCCTCGTGGCGATTGACCACCACGCGGATCGGCGCGCCCTCGCCCATCTCCGACCAGAGGGTCTTCTCGTAGACATGGGGGTTGTGACTGATCAGGGTATTGGCGGCGCGCAGGATGGTACCGGTGGAGCGGTAGTTCTGCTCCAGCTTGACCACCTGCAGGCGCGGGAAGTCCTCGCCCAGGGTCACCAGGTTCTCAGGGCGCGCGCCGCGCCAGGCGTAGATCGACTGGTCGTCGTCGCCCACCACGGTGAAGGTCTGGCGCTCCCCCATCAGCAGCTGCACCAGCTGGTACTGGCTGACGTTGGTGTCCTGGTACTCGTCCACCAGCATGTAATGAATGCGCTTGCGCCAGCGGGCCAGGACCTCGGGGTCGTCGCGCAGCAGCACCACCGGCAGCAGGATCAGGTCGTCGAAGTCCACCGCGTTGTAGGCCTTGAGGTGGCGGTTGTAGGCCTCATAGACCCGGGCGGCGAAGAGCTCGTCGTCGTCCGCGGCGTGGGACATCGCCTGGCCAGGCAGCACCAGGTCGTTCTTCCAGGCCGAGATCTGATGCTGCACCGAGTTGATCGCCTCGGCGTCCACCTGAGCATCCTTCTGCATCAGGTCACGCAAGAGCGCCTTGGCGTCCTCGGGGTCGAACAGCGAGAAGCCTGCCTTGTAGCCCAGCGCCTTGAGCTCGCGGCGGATGATGTTGAGCCCCAGAGTATGGAAGGTGGAGACGGTGAGCCCGTGCCCCTCGCGCCCCTTGAGCATCTGGCCCACCCGTTCCTTCATCTCCCGGGCGGCCTTGTTGGTGAAGGTCACCGCGGCGATGCGCCGGGCGCTCATCCCGCAGGCCTGCACCAGGTAGGCGATCTTGGTGGTGATCACGCTGGTCTTGCCGGAGCCGGCGCCGGCCAGCACCAGGCAGGGGCCATCGATATAGCGTACTGCCTCCTGCTGGCGGGGGTTGAGCCGGGCCAGGCGCTGCTGGATGGTGACGGGGGCATTCATCGCACGGGCCTCACAGAGTCCACCGCGGCAGCGCCGGGAAAGCCCAGCTGTCGCCAGGCCTCGTAGACCAGCACCGCGCAAGCGTTGGAGAGATTCAGGCTGCGGCTCTCCTCGCGCATGGGGATGCGCAGCCGCTGGGGCTCGGGCAGGGCATCGAGCATCGCCTGGGGCAGGCCGCGGGTCTCGGGGCCGAACACCAGGGCATCGCCCTCGCCATAGGCGGGCTCATGATAGCCGGTGCGGCCCCGGGTCGACACGGCGAATACCCGCGCCGGTGCGGCCGCCTCGAGGTAGGCCTCCCAGTCGGGGTGCACCCGCACCGCTGCCCACTCGTGGTAGTCGAGCCCGGCGCGGCGCAGGCGCTTGTCGTCCAGCACGAAGCCCAGCGGCTCGATCAGGTGCAGGCGAAAGCCGGTGTTGGCACAGAGCCGGATCAGGTTGCCGGTGTTGGGCGGGATCTCGGGCTGGTAGAGGACGACATCGAGCATGGTGGTTCCGGTAGGGGCCCCGGTGGAACGCAGGCGGGCCCCGTGACGGGGCCCGCGATCATCGGCGGCGGCAGGCGGCGGGAGCGGTCAGAAGCGCAGGCGCACGCCAACCTGGGCACCGCGATCCAGGGTGCGGGTGCCGGCGTCGTTGTCGAAGTCGGCGCCCAGCTGGCGCAGGCCCAGGTAGCCATCCACGTTGGGGGTGAAGGCGTAGCGGGCGCGCACGCCGATCTCGTAGCCGTCTTCCAGGTCGCGGCTGGATACCACGCCGGGGGTATAGAAGCCGTAGCCGCCCAGGGAGACCTCGGGCAGGTTGGGCAGGTAGACATAGCCGTAGCCGCCCAGCCCCAGGCCACCGCCCTTGCCGTAGTCGGTGTCGTACTGGGTCCAGCGCGCGCCCACGCCCACCTCGTGGTCACGGGTATGGTTGGCGCCCATCAGCTGGGCGTGGAACACCGTGGCGTCCTCGCGATACTCGCTGTGGACCACGCCGCCACCCAGGCTGATGCCGTCCACCACCTCACCGGCGGCCTCGAACTGCACCGCATCGGGCCCCAGGTTGAGATCCAAGCTGGCCGCCTGGGCGATCCCCGCGGTGCCCAGCAGGGCCAGGCCGGTCAGCAGCGTCAGTGTCTTTTTCATCTCGCTCTCCTTGTCAGTGGCCCGCTCTATGGCGAGCTTCACCCTTGCCTGCTGGTGCGGTCGCTTTCAGTCGGCCGAGACGCCGTAGCGTGCCCGGTAGTCGCGAATGGCGGCGGCATGGCCGCGCAGCGCATCGCCAGCCTGCTCTTCAAGATAGGCCAGGACCATGTCCAGCGTCACGATGCTGACCACCGGCATGCCGTAGGTCTGCTCGACCTCCTGGATGGCGCTTTGCTCGCCCGTGCCGCGCTCCTGGCGGTCGAGCGCGATGATCACGCCGGCGGCCTCGGCACCGGCCGCCTCGATCAACGTCATCACCTCGCGGATGGCGGTGCCGGCGGTGATCACGTCATCGATGATCAGGATATTACCGGAAAGCTCGGCGCCGACGATATTGCCACCTTCGCCGTGAGCCTTGGCCTCCTTGCGGTTGAAGGCGTAGGGCAGGTCGCGGCCGTGATGGTCGGCCAGGGCGACGGCCGCGGTGGCGGCCAGCGGAATGCCCTTGTAGGCGGGGCCGAAGAGCACGTCGAAGGCCGGGGCACGGTCGACGATGGCGCGGGCATAGAAGCGCCCCAGCCTCGCCAGGGCACCGCCAGTGCGGAACAGCCCGGCGTTGAAGAAGTAGGGGCTGACCCGACCCGACTTCAGGGTGAACTCGCCGAAGCGCAACACCCCCTGCTCGATGGCGAACTCGATGAATTCACGCTGGTAGTCCTGCAGCGCAGGCGTGCCGGAATGCTCCACCGCTGGCTCCTATCACCTTTATTGGCCGTAGCCATTTACCCAAACGTCGAAACGTCGGGTATCATACACGCGCGACGGTAAAGGGACCACGTATGAAAATAGCAACAGTCAATGTCAACGGCATCCGCGAGGCCGTCGGTCGAGGCTTTCTCGACTGGCTGGCCAGCCAGGATGCCGATGTCGTCTGCGTCCAGAACCTCAAGGCCAAGAGCTTCGAGCTGGACGACAGCATCCTCTACCCGGAAGGCTACGAGGGCTACTTCCTCGACGCCGAGCAGGACGGCTTCTCCGGGGTGGGGATCTACTGCCGGAAGATTCCCAAGGCCATCATGTACGGGCTGGGCTTCCCCCAGTGCGACCATGAGGCGCGCTTCCTGCAGGCCGACTACGACCGCTTCAGCATCGCCAGCTTCCTGATGCCCGACGGCAGCGATTTCGCCGCCAAGGAGGCCTTCATGGCCCAGTATCAGGAGTACCTGAGCAAGATGGCTCGCAAGCGCCGCGAGTACATCATCTGCGGCACCTGGCATATCGCCCACAAGACCATCGACCTGGAGAACTGGGCCGACAACCAGGACACCCCCGGCTTCAAGCCCGAGGAGCGCGCCTGGATGGATCAGGTCTTCGGCCCCACCGGCTTCATCGACTGCTTCCGCGAGATCAACCGCGACGCCGGCGAATACACCTGGTGGCCCAAGCTCGACCAGGAGGTGCCGCGCTCCCGCCAGGAGGGCTGGCGCATCGATTACCAGGTGGTGGGCCCCAACTTCCGCCGCCATGTGGTGGACGCCTGGGTCGACTACGACGCCACCTTCTCGGAGTTCGCCCCGCTGATCGTCGAGTACGACCTGCCGATCTGACGCCCTTCCCCGTCGCCGTTCCGGTTCACCGGAACGCAGCACGCCGGCCACCATGGCCGGCGTGATGCGTTGGGGGACCTTGCCCGGCGCCCTTCGCTTCCTGCTTACCGCGGAATGCCCAGCGCCTCGCGCTGGTGGTCGAAGAGCTGGTTACCCGCGTTCTCGGCCAGCTCCAGCATGGCGTTGAGTTCGGCGCGGCTGAAGGTGCCCTTCTCGGCGGTGCCCTGCACCTCGATCAGGCTGCCGTCCTCGGCCATCACCACGTTCATGTCGGTATCCGCCCCGCTGTCCTCGGGGTAGTCCAGATCCACCACCGGCACCCCCTTGAAGAGCCCCACGGAGACCGAGCTCACCAGCTGCACGAAGGGGTCGCTCTTGATCAGCTTCTTGCGCTGCAGGTAGCGGATGGCGTCCACCAGCGCCACGCAGCCACCGGTGATGGAGGCGGTGCGGGTGCCGCCATCGGCCTGGATGACGTCGCAGTCCACGGTGATGGTGAACTCGCCGAGCTTCTTGAGGTTGAGCGACGCCCGCAGCGAGCGGCCGATCAGGCGCTGGATTTCCAGGGTGCGGCCGCCCTGCTTGCCGCGGACCGCCTCGCGACCGCCGCGGGTGTGGGTGGCGCGGGGCAGCATGCCGTACTCGGCGGTCACCCAGCCCTGGCCCTTGCCGCGCAGCCAGCGCGGCACGCCGGGCTCGACGCTGGCGTTGCACAGCACCTTGGTGTCGCCGAACTCCACCAGCACCGACCCCTCGGCGTGGCGGGTGTAGTCGCGGGTCAGGCGGATCTCGCGGGGCTGCTCGGGCGCACGGCCGCTGGGGCGTCGAAACGGAGTGGACATATCACCTCTTTGGGTCGGGTCTGAAACGCACGGGAATCATGGCTGGCGGCCATTCTACACCCTTGGGCAGCCGCATCGGCGAATCGGGTACACTCGGCCTATCCGACACTTCTGTCCGTTCATCCGCGTCACCCCGGAGTCCTCGCCATGGTCCACAGCATGACCGCCTTCGCCCGCCAGGAGCACACCGCCGACTGGGGCAGCCTGCAGCTCGAGCTGCGCTCGGTGAACCAGCGCTACCTGGAGCCCCACTTCCGCCTGCCGGAGAGCCTGCGCGACCTGGAGCCGGCCTTCCGCGAGGCGCTGCGCGGCCGGCTGGCCCGCGGCAAGGTGGAGGTGAGCCTGCGCTTCGAGGCCGCCGGGGCGGCCGAGGGCCTCAGCGTGAACGCGACGCGGCTGGCGGAGCTCGCCCGCGTCCTGGGCGAGGTGCGCCAGGCCGTGGCCGATGCCACCCCGCCCGATGCCCTGGCGCTGCTCGACTACCCCGGCGTGCTGGAGAGCCGCGGCCCCGACCCCGAGAGCGTCAAGGCCGCGGCGCTGGCCCTGTTTCAGGCCGCCCTGGATGACCTGGTGGCCGGTCGCGCCCGAGAGGGCGAGAAGCTCGCCGCCCTGATCCGCGAGCGGCTCGTCGCCATCGAGGCCCTGGTGGCCGAAGTGCGCAGCCTGCTGCCGCAGATACGGGAGCGCCAGCGCAGCCTGCTGCTGGAGCGCCTGGAGGCGGTGAAGAGCGAGCTCGACCCCCAGCGCCTGGAGGCCGAACTGACCCTGCTGGCCCAGAAGGCCGACGTGGACGAGGAGCTCGACCGCCTGGCCACCCATGTGGCCGAGGTGGAGCGCCAGCTCAAGCAGAAGGGCCCGGTGGGCCGGCGCCTGGACTTCCTGATGCAGGAGCTCAACCGCGAGGCCAACACCCTCTCCTCGAAGTCGGTGGTGGCCAGCACCACCCGCTGCGCGGTGGAGCTCAAGGTGCTGATCGAGCAGATGAGGGAGCAGATCCAGAACATCGAGTGAGGCCTGGCCTCGGCCGGCTCTCCCCGTCAGGAGAGCCGGCCGGTCCCGCTACCAGGGCAGCACGGCGCCGTCGGTGCGCGGTTCGGTGCCGCCGCTCAGCACGCCGGTGTCGTGGTCGCGCAGGATGATCTGGCCGCGGCCGAAGCTGATGGTGTCGGCCACCTTGACGATGTGGTGGCCGCGCCGGGCCAGCGCCTGGGCGAGGTGGTCGGGGAAGTGGGGCTCGACCTCCACGGTGCGGCCCTTGGTCCACTTCCAGCGCGGCATGTCGAGGGCCGCCTGGGGGTTGAGGTGGTCCTGCAGCATGCTGGTCACCACCTGCACGTGCCCCTGGGGCTGCATGTAGCCGCCCATCACCCCGAAGGGGCCCACCGCCTCGCCGTCCTTGGTGATGAAGCCTGGGATGATGGTGTGGTAGGTGCGCTTGCCCGGGGCCAGGGCGTTGGGGTGCTCGGGGTCCAGCGAGAAGGACCAGCCGCGGTTCTGCAGGCTGATGCCGGTGCCGGGGACCACGATGCCCGAGCCAAAGCCTTTGAAGTTGCTCTGGATGAACGACACCATGTTGCCCTCGCCGTCGGCGGTGGCGAGATACACGGTGCCGCCGCTGAGCGGGTTGCCGTGGACCGGGTCGAGGGCATCAAAGCCGATCAGCCCGGCGCGGGCCTTGAGGTAGTCGTCGGCGAGCATCTGCTCGACGCTCGGGCGCATGGCCCCCTGCTCGGTGATATGGGCGAAGCCGTCCACGTAGGCCAGCTTGGTGGCCTCGATGCGCCGGTGCAGGGTCTCCACCGGGTCGCGTCCCTCCGGCCCCAGCCGCTCCAGCATGCCCAGCGCCTGCAGCACGATCAGGCCGCTGCCGTTGGGCGGAATCTCCCAGATGTCATGACCCTGGTAGCGCACGCTGATCGGGTCGACCCACTCCGGTGCGAAGCTCGCCAGGTCTTCCTTGCGCAAGAGCCCGCCGTGCTCGCGGGAGAAGGCATCGATGCGCTCGGCCAGCTCGCCCTCGTAGAAGTCCCGCGCCTGGGTCTCGGCGATGCGGCGCAGGGTCAGGGCGTGGTCCGGCGCCGCCCAGCGCTCGCCCGGCCGCGGGGCGCGCCCCTCGGGGGCGAAGGTATCGAACCAGGGCGCGAAGCTGGCATCGCCATAGGCGGCGTAGGTGTGGAAGGCCTCCTCCCACATCTGGTGGATCACCGGGGTGACCGCATACCCCTCCTCGGCCAGGGCGATGGCCGGTGCCAGCAGCTCGGCGAAGGGTAGCCGGCCGAAGCGCTCGGAGAGCGCCGCCCAGGCGGCCGGGGCGCCGGGCACGGTGACCGGCAGCAGGCCGTGGTTGGGCATGCTTTCATGCCCCAGGGCCTGCATGGCCTCGATGGTGGCCGCCTGGGGCGCCGGACCGCTGGCGTTGAGGCCGTGCAGCTTGCCGTCCAGCCAGACGATCGCGAAGACATCGCTGCCGATGCCGTTGGAGGTGGGCTCCGCCACGGTCAGCGCCGCGGCCGAGGCGATGGCGGCATCCACGGCGTTGCCACCCCGCTGGAGGATGCTCATGCCCACCTGGGCGGCCACCGGCTGGGAGGTGGCGACCATGCCGCGGGTGCCGAAGGCGGCCATGCGGCGCGAGGGGCTGGGGTAGTAAAGCGCATCGTGTTGCATCGAAAGCTCCTTGAGTCGGGTCAGGCGTCGCCCTGCTGGGCCTTGAGTCGGTTGCGTTGGATCTTGCGGTCCTGGTAGAGCGAGAAGACGATCGACGCCACGGCCAGGGCCAGGAACAGCGCCGAGAGCGGTCGCGTCAGGAAGGTCATCCAGCTGTCGTCGAGCTCGAGGGCCCGGAACAGCTGGCGCTCGAGGTTGTTGCCCAGCACCACGCCGAGGATCAGCGGCGTCAGCGGCACCTCGGCCTTCCACAGCAGGTAGCCGAGCAGGCCGAAAATGAACAGCACCCAGATGTCGAAGAGGTTGTTGTTCAGCGCGTAGGCGCCGATGGCGCAGAGCATCAGCACCACCGGCACCAGGACCTGCTGAGGGATCAGCGAGATCTTGGCGAACCAGCGCACCAGCATCAGCTGGCAGAGCACCATCACCACCGCGCCGATCAGCAGGCTGGCGTAGATGGCACCCACCAGCACCGGGTTCTGCTCGAACATCAGCGGCCCCGGGGTGATGCCGTGCAGGATCAGCACGCCCATCATGATCGCCATGGGCAGGTCGCCGGGAATCCCCAGCGCCAGAGTGGGCACGAAGGCGCCGCCGGCCACCGCGCTGTTGGAGGCCTCCGAGGCCACGATGCCGTCCGGGGTGCCCTTGCCGAAGCGCTCCGGGTGGCGCGAGAACTTCTTGGCCTGGTCGTAGCTGATGAAGTTGGCCACGGTGCCGCCGGTGCCGGGCAGGGCGCCCACCAGGCTGCCGATCAGCGAGGAGCGCAGGGTGTTGAGCTTCTGTCCCGCCATGTCCTTGAGGATGGTGCCGTAGGGGATAGCCACGTTGGTGTCGACGTTTCGGCCCGCCCCCTGGGGGTCGTCGCGCAGCTTCTCGAGATTTCCCAGCAGTTGGGAGAAGGCGAAGATGCCGATCATCACCGGTAGGATCTCGAAGCCGGAGCTCAGCGCCGGGATGCCGAAGTCGAAGCGCAGGTTGCTGTTGCGGTCATAGCCCACCGTGGTGATCAGGAGCCCCAGGGCCGCCGCCAGCAGCCCCTTGAGCAGGGCGCCGTTGGAGAGCCCCGCCACCAGGGTGAGGGCGAAGATGATCAGCGCGGTGATCTCCCAGGGGCGGAAGTTCATGCTGAAACTGGCGATCAGCGGGCCGAAGAAGACCAGCACCGCCACGCTGATCAGGGTGCCGAGAAACGAGGCCGCGACCCCGATGCCGAGCGCCCGACCGGGCTGGCCGTTCTGGGCCATCGGGTAGCCGTCGTAGACGGTGGTGATCGAGGAGGGGGTGCCGGGGATGCCGAGCATCACCCCCGAGACAATCCCGCCCGAGTAGCCGCCGACGAAGACGCCGACCATCAGCGAGACACCGCTCACCGGGTCCATGGCGAAGGTGAAGGGGAAGACCACCAGGATGGCCATGGTGACGGTGAAGCCGGGGATGCTTCCGCCGATGATGCCGAAGAGCACGCCGACCAGGATCAGCAGCAGCACCGAGGGGCTGCTGACCTGGCCGAGCGCTTGAAGAAAGAAGTCCGCCATGGGTCACTCCAGATCGTTCAGGGCAGCCAGACCCGCAGGCCGTAACGGAAGATCACGTAGACGAGGGGCACCAGGGTGAAGCTCACCCCGAGATTGAGGGCCCACTTGCGCCAGTGGTCTACGCCCAGCAGCAGCGCCAGGGCGCTGACCATGAAGGCCAGGGTGCTGATGATGTAGCCCAGCAGCGGCAGCAACAGCGCATAGGCACCGAACAGGGCGAACAGCGACAGCACGATGCGATGGTGGGCGAGCCACTCCCGGAAGGAGCGTCTCGGCGCCTCGCGCGGGGGGGCGCCCTGGAACAGCGAGCGGATCAGGATCAGCAGGGCCAGCAGGCCGATCACCACCAGCAGGATGCGGGGGAACAGCGCCGAGCCGTAGGGCTGCCAGCTGGTCGGCGGACGGATGTGGCGCGTCTCCGCCAGCATGATGCCAGCGATCACCAGCATCACCAGGGCCAGGGCGCGGTCCTTGGTCAGGGTCAACATGGGCGTCTCTCCGGTGGCGCCGCCGGACGACGGCACCACCACGGGCTCAGTTCTGGAAGTCGATGTTCTCGGCCGCGGCACTCAGGGCGGCCTCGTTCTCGTCCAGGAAGGCCTGGTAGGCCTCGGCGAGGGTGTCGAGGATCTCCTGAGGCGTCCCCTTGGGGGCGAAGATGCCGCGGCTGGTGGAGTGATCCATCTCGATGCCGAGCTCGCGCAGGGTCGCCACCTCCGGCAGGCCGTCGAGGCGCTCGGGATGCGCCACGCCCAGCGGGCGGAAGATGCCGTCCTCGAAGAAGGCGCCGCCGGAGGGCAGGTTGAACATGGCGAAGTCGATCTCCTCGGCCAGCAGCGCCGAGACCTGCTCGCCGGTGTCCGGGTAGCCCACCAGGCGCACGTCGGCCATGTCGATGCCGGCGGCGTCGAAGAACTGCACCCAGAAGAAGTGGTCCGTGGAGCTCGGGATCATGCTGATCCGCACCCGGCCGGGGTTCTCACGGATGTAGTCGGCGATCTCGTCGGCGGACTGCACCGGGTGGTTGGCGTGGGCCGCCGGGATGTTGATCGTCTGGGTCAGCAGGGCGACGGGCTCGAAGGCGTCGTAGGAGTAGTCGACGGTGCCCGCCAGCTTGGAGAGGGCGATGGTGTCGTGGCTGCCCAGCAGCGTGTAGCCGTCTGGGCGGGCATCCTTGACGTTCCGGGAGCCCAGGGTAGCCCCGGCGCCGGCCATGTTGACCGGCACGATCGAGGTGCCGAGGTGGCCCTCGGCCTCCTGGGAGATGAGGCGGAAGATGATGTCGGTGGCGCCGCCCGGGCCGTAGGGGATGACCAGGCGGATGTCCTGTTCGGGGTAGTCGGCCTGGGCCGTACCGGTGAGGGCGAGGCCGGCAGCGAGGCCAATGGCGGCGAAGGTCTGGGTCAGTCTGGAACGCGTCATGTCGGACACCTTTGCTGTTGTGGTCTGGTGCAGTCGCCGCTCGAGGCGGCGCTGGTGCGAGCGCGTGCTCCCGCTTGGGGTCTTGTTATGGGCCCGGCGTACCGGGCGGGTCGTTCGGGTCGGGGCCGAGGTCATCAGCCGAGGAAGAGTCCTCCATAGACGAGCGCCCCCAGCACCACGAAGGCGGGGTGGGCGCGGAAGCGAAGCAGGGCAACGGCGGCGGCGATGCCGATCACCAGGGTGTGGAGCAGGCCGGCGCCGTCGACGCCCTCCAGGAAGAAGCCGAGGGTCAGCCAGCCCATCATCAGGGCGATGACCGGACGGACCCACTGGCTCATGCGCTTGACCCGGGGCGACTCCCGGTGGCGATAGAGCAGGCCCAGGGCGCCCAGCATCAGCAGCAGCGACGGCACCACCGTGGCGAGCACGGCCACCAGGGCGCCCCCCGCCCCGGCCACTTCGTAGCCGACCTGGCCGGCCATCTTGGTGGCGATGGGGCTCGGCAGGGCGTTGCCCAGGGCCAGGGTCTCGGCGAATGCCTGGGCGCTCATCCAGCCGTAGCGTCCGACCACCTCCGCCTCGATCAGCGGAATGATCGCCGGCCCGCCGCCGTAGCCGATGATGTTGGGGATGAAGAAGGCGAGAAACAGCTCCCAGTAGATCATGAGCTCGCCTCCGTGGCCTTCTGGCCCGGCCGCAGCAGGGCCGTGATCAGCAGGGCACCGATCACCCAGCCGGGGTGCAGGCCCAGGCCGTAGATCAGGCCGCCGGCGACGGCCGCCATGGCCAGGCTGATGGCCCAGCCCAGCGCCAGGCGCGACTTGTTCCAGAAGTCCAGGGTCAGCTGGGCCAGCATCACCATCACCACCGGCACCACCGCCTGTCCCATGCCATGGATCCAGGCCACGTCGCGATAGCGGCTGAAGACCCCGAGCAGCAGGATCATGGCCAGGATCATGGGCACGATCACCGCACCGACCGCGATGATGCAGCCGGCCAGGCCGGCGACGCGGTAGCCGATATAGCCCGGCATCTTGGTGGCGATGGGGCCGGGCAGGGTGTTGCCGATGGCCAGCACATCGGCGAACTCCTCGTCCGTCATCCAGGCGTGGCGCTTGACCACCTCCTGCTGCACCAGGGGTATCATGGCGGGACCACCGCCGAAGCCGAGCAGGCCGATGCGGGTGAAGGACCAGAAGAGGGCGCCCAGCGGCGCCTTGCGCTGGGCGGTCATGGGTGTCGAATCTCCAGATCGGTGCCGGTACCAACCATAGATTAAATTCTCTTGAATCGTGCTGAATTTAAAAAATCGATTATAGTTTCGACTATAGGTCGGCGTCCGAAGCGGCGTCAACCCGTGATGACGCAGGCCATTCACGGAGCGAAAAACGGGAGGGGGTATGGGAGCACCCAAGCGCAAGGGCGGGACGACAAGGTCCAGCCTCATCTATGACACCCTGCGCCAGGACCTCGTCAACGGGCGCTTCAAGGCCGGGGAGAAGGTCGCGATCAGCGCCCTGAAGGAGCACTACGAGGTGGGGCTCAGCCCGCTGCGCGAGGCCCTCAACCGCCTGGCGGCCTATGGGCTGCTGATCCAGGAGAACCAGCGCGGGTTTCGCGTGCCGGGCCTGAACCGGGACGAGCTGGACGATATCGCCGAGATGCGTCGCGAACTGGAGGTGATGGCGCTGAAGCGGGCCATCGAGCGCGGCAATGCGGAGTGGGAGTCGGAACTGCTGGCCGCCGCGCATCGGCTCAGGCGAGCCGATGAGACCGCGCAGCCGGTCGAGGAGTGGGAGCGGCTGCACGGCAAGTTCCATCGCACCCTGCTGGCCCCCTGCGGCTCGGCCTGGCTGCTGCGCTTCATCGAGCAGCTGCATGACCAGTTCGATCGCTACCGGCGCCTGGCCCCGCCGGCCCCACAGGTGCGCGATCAGCTCAACCAGCAGCATGACCAGCTGGTGGAGCTGGCACTGGCGGGGAAAGTGGCCGCTGCCCAGGCGCTGATGGAGGATCATATCCAGCGCTCCTACCAGGTGGCGCTGGGAGCCTGCCAGTAGGGCGGTGGGGGGCGGCCAGTGCCGCGCCACCGGCTACTCCGGCCATCTCGACACACCCCGCCACGCCTGCTAGTCAGGCGAGGCGGGGTGGCGAAGGGGTCTGGCGGGAAGGGGTCTGCCTGGAGGGGCGGCCCGGTTCAGTCCAGCTCGCCTATCGCCTCACCCAGGGCATTGACCAGGCGATCGATCTCCTCGCGCTCGACGATGAACGGCAGGCCGAGCTGGATGGTGTCGCCGCCGTAGCGCACGTAGAAGCCCTTCTCCCAGCACTTCATGGCGATCTCGAAGGGGCGCCGCGCCGGCTCGCCGGGGTAGGCCTCGATCTGCAGGGCACCGGCCAGCCCGTAGTTGCGAATATCGCTGATATAGCGGGTGCCCTTGAGACCGTGCAGGGCCTCCTCGAAGACCGGGCTGATCTGCCTGACCCGCTCGACCAGGCGGTCATTCTCCAGCACGTCGAGGGACGCCAGGGCCGCGGCACAGGCCACCGGGTGGCCGGAGTAGGTGTAGCCATGGGGCAGCTCGAGCATGTAGTCGGGGCCGCCCTGCTCCATGAAGGTGTGGTAGATCTCGCCCTGGACGATGACCCCGCCCATGGGCACCGCGCCGTTGGTGAGCTGCTTGGCCACGTTCAGGATATCGGGCGTGACGCCGAACTCCTCGGCGCCGGTCATGGCGCCCATGCGCCCCAGGCCGGTGATCACCTCGTCGAAGATCAGCAGGATCTCATGCTGATCGCAGATCTCCCGCAGGCGCTTGAGGTAGCCCTTCGGGGGAGGAATCACCCCGGCGGAGCCGGCCAGGGGTTCGACAATCACCGCGGCGATATTGGAGGCGTCGTGCAGGGCGATCAGCTCGAGCAGCTCTTCGGCCTTCTCTGCGCCGCGCTCGGGCATGCCGCGGGTGAAGGCGTTCTCGGCCATCAGGGTATGGGGCAGATGGTCGGCGTCGATGCCCTGGCCGAACGGGGCGCGGTTGGGCCCGATCCCGCCCACGCTGATGCCGCCGAAGTTGACCCCGTGGTAGCCCTTGGCGCGGCCGATCAGCTTGGTCTTGGTCGGCTTGCCCTTCTTGCGCCAGTAGGCGCGAGCGATCTTGAGCGCCGTATCGGCGCTCTCCGAGCCGGAGCCGGTGAAGAAGACGTGATCCAGCCCCTGCGGGGTCAGCTCGCGGAGGCGGTGGGCGAGCTCGAAGGCCTTCGGGTGGCCAAACTGGAAGGCCGGGGCGTAGTCGAGCTGGCGCAGCTGCCGGCTGACGGCCTCGGTGATCTCCGGGCGGCCGTGGCCTGCGCCGCAGGTCCAGAGCCCCGAGAGTCCATCGAAGATGCGCCGCCCCTGGTCATCGGTGAAGTAGCTGCCGTCGGCGCCGACGATGATGCGCGGGTCGCGTTTGAACTGGCGGTTACCCGTGTAGGGCATCCAGTAGGCGTCGAGCTGCTCGGTGGAGAGCCCGGCGGCATAGGGAAAGGCTTGTGCGGTCATGACGTTGCCTCGCGGAACCTTGTCGTTGTAGATCTCGTTGTGGATCGAGCCGTGAGTCCTGCCTTCAGACTAGGCAACGCCATGCGTCAGTTAAATTCATGATTGATTGAATTCATGTAACCTTCCAGTTGACAGAAACCCGCCGGAGAGAGCCATGAGCAAGCATGCCCCCATGGGCCTGCCGGGGGATGCCGAGCTGCGCCTGATCCGCATCTACCGCAAGGTGGTGGAGTGCGGGGGCTTTTCCGCCGCTGAGGTGGAGTTGGGCATCAGCCGGGCGGCGATCAGCATGGCCATGAAGGATCTCGAGACGCGGCTGGGGCTGCGGCTCTGCCAGCGCGGGCGCGGAGGCTTCGCGCTGACCGACGAGGGCGCCGAGGTGTACCAGGCGAGCCTGCAGCTGCTCGCCGCGATGGAGGGCTTTCGCACCCGGGTCAATGGGCTGCACGCCTGGCTGAAGGGAGAGCTCAATATCGGCATCACCGACAACCTGGTGAGCATGCCGGAGATGCACATCACCCATGCGCTGAGCGCCCTCAAGGACCGAGGCCCGGAGGTGCGGATCAACATCCGCATGATCCCGCCCAGCGAGATCGAACGGGGGGTGCTCGACGGTCGCCTGCATGCCGGGGTGGTGCCCGCGCTGAAGACGCTGCCGGGGCTCACCTATCTGCCGCTGTACGAGGAGACCTCGCGGCTGTACTGCGCGGCAGGCCACCCGCTCTTCTTGGCCGACCCCATCACCGCCGAGCAGCTGGCAGAACACGACGCCGTGGTGCCGGCCTACGCCCAGTCGCCGACGATCAAGGCACAGCATGAGTGGCTCAACCCCACCGCCTCGGCCACCGACCGAGAAGGGGTCGCCTTCCTGATCCTCTCTCGGCGCTTTATCGGTTATCTGCCGACGCACTATGCCGAACGCTGGGTCCTCAGCCGCCAGATGAAGGCCCTGAACCCGGAGGCGTGGCACTATGTCACCCGCTACAGCGCCATCACTCGCAAGAGCGGGCCGCCCAACCTGGTTCTGGAGGCCTACCTGGAAGAGCTGAATCATCTGATTTCCGGGCATTCGAGGGCCCGGTAGGCCTGCAGCGCGCCGCCGATTCATGCGATACTGCGCGCTTTCCTTCGGCCCATGCCGCTTCATCCAGCTGTCACACAGGGATGCCGACCATGCCCCAGGGTACCCTCTTCATCGTTTCCGCCCCCTCAGGCGCCGGCAAGACCAGCCTGGTGCGCGAGCTGATCGAGAGCCTCGACGGCATCCAGGTGTCGGTGTCGCACACCACCCGCGAGCGCCGCAACGGCGAGGTGGACGGGGTCAACTACCACTTCGTGGACGTGGCGACCTTCGAGGCGATGATCGAGCGCGGCGAGTTCTTCGAACACGCCCGGGTCTTCGACAACTACTATGGCACCTCGCGCCCGGCGGTGCAGGCCGCCCTGGCCGCCGGCCAGGACGTGATCCTGGAGATCGACTGGCAGGGCGCCCGCCAGGTGCGCCAGCAGATGCCCGATGCGGTCTCCATCTTCATCCTTCCCCCCTCCCGGGAGGAACTGGAGCGCCGCCTGGCCAGCCGCGGCACCGACGAGCACGCGGTGATCCAGCGGCGCATGCGCGACGCGGTCAGCGAGATGTCCCACCACGACGAGTACGACTACCTGGTGATCAACGACGACTTCACCTCCGCCCTGCGCGAACTCCAGGCGCTGGTGATCGCCCAGCGGCTGCGCCACGAGCGAGCCAGCCAGGCCCATGCCCCGCTGCTGCAGGCGCTGCTCTGCTGAGCCTGACAGGCGCTGCACTGCTGAGCCTGACAGGCGCTGCACTGCAGCGCTTGTCAGGGTAACCGGCAGTCGAGTAACCTATCCGGTCTACCCATAGGTGGAATCCGTCCACACGCCCACCGCGTGTGCAGCGCCGGGTTCCCGCAGGCTTTACAGGAAGGCACCCCCCATGGCGCGAGTCACAGTCGAAGATTGTCTGGAACATGTCGAGAACCGCTTCAAGCTGGTGATGATCGCCGCCCAGCGCGCACGTCAGCTGGCACGCGGCTCCCGCGATGCCCTGCTGCCCTGGGAGAACGACAAGCCCACCGTGGTCGCCCTGCGCGAGATCGCCGCCGGCCTGGTTGACGAAAGCGTCCTCGACGAGCCGGTCGAGCCCGCCGTGCGTCCGGTGCGCGAGCCCTACTTCGGCGGCGCCGGCGAGGAGTGATCCAAGACGGCGCCGCGGCGCCGTCATCCTTGTCAGGACACTCACGCAGGAATCAGGGCGCGCCGCATGTTCACCATCGATGACCTGGCCGACCGTCTCGGCGGCTACCTTCCCCAGAGCGAGATCCAGCAGGTCAAGCGCGCCTTCTACTATGCCGAGCAGGCCCACGACGGCCAGCGCCGGCGCTCCGGCGAGCCCTATGTCACCCACCCCCTCGCCGTCGCCAATATCCTCGCCAACATGCACATGGACCATCAGAGCCTAATGGCGGCCATGCTGCACGACGTCATCGAGGATACCGGGGTCGGCAAGGAGGCGCTGGCCGAGCAGTTCGGCAAGCCGGTGGCGGAGCTCGTCGACGGGGTCTCCAAGCTGACCCAGATCGCCTTCGAGGACAAGGCGGTTGCCCAGGCCGAGAACTTCCAGAAGATGGTGCTGGCGATGTCCCGGGACATCCGGGTCATCATCGTCAAGCTGGCCGACCGCCTGCACAACATGCGTACCCTGGGGGCGCTGCGCCCGGAGAAGAAGCGCCGCATCGCCCGCGAGACCCTGGAGATCTACGCCCGCATCGCCAGCCGCCTGGGCATCAACACCATCCGCGTGGAGCTGGAGGACCTCTCCTTCCAGGCGCTGCACCCCATGCGCGCCGAGCGCATCAAGCGCGCCGTCTCCAGCGCCCGGGGGAACCGCCGCTCGGCGATCCGCCAGATCCAGAACACCCTGCAGCAGAGCCTCGATGACGAGGGGCTGGCCGGTACCGTGGTCGGCCGCCAGAAGCACCTGCTGTCGATCTACAAGAAGATGCGCGACCAGCGCAAGTCGTTCAACGAGATCATGGACGTCTTCGGCTTCCGCATCATCACCGAGGACGTCGACAGCTGCTATCGCATCCTGGGCGTGGTGCACAACCTCTACAAGCCGGTGCCGGGGCGCTTCAAGGACTACATCGCCATCCCCAAGGCCAACGGCTACCAGAGCCTGCACACCACCCTGTTCGGCGCCAATGGCATGCCCATCGAGGTGCAGATCCGCACCCGCGAGATGGAGGCCATGGCCAACAACGGCATCGCCGCCCACTGGCTCTACAAGGCCGGCCAGACCCAGCACCCCATCGCCGAGGGCAGCCACGCCCGGGCCCGCTCCTGGATCAAGGGGCTGCTGGAGATGCAGCGCCATGCCGGCGACTCCCTGGAGTTCATCGAGCACGTCAAGAACGACCTCTTCCCGGACGATATCTACGTGTTCACGCCCAAGGGCGACATCATGGAGCTGCCCCAGGGCGCCACGGTGATCGACTTCGCCTATTCGGTGCATACCGATATCGGCAACAGCACCATCGCCTGTCGCATCGACCGCCACCTGGCCCCGCTCTCCACCCGGCTGGAGAGCGGCCAGACACTGGAGATCATCACCGCTCCGGGGGCGCGTCCCAACCTCAGCTGGCTCAACTTCGTGGCCACCGCCAAGGCGCGCTCGGCGATCCGCCACGCCCTCAAGCACCAGCAGCATACCGAGGCGGTGCAGCTGGGCCGGCGGCTGCTCAACAAGTCCCTGGCGGAGTTCGAGACCAGCCTTGAGGAGCTCCCCGAGGGGCCGCTGGCCGCGCTGCTGGGCGAGCTCGGCCTGAAGAACGAGGATGTCCTACTGGAATCCATCGGCCTGGGCACCCGGGTCGCCCATGTGGTGGCGCGCCGCCTGCTCGACCTGCAGCACGGCGAGCGCCCCGCGGACAAAGGCGAGCCGCGTGCCCATGGCCCCATCCTGATCAGCGGCGCCGAAGGCATGGTGATCAAATTCGCCCGCTGCTGCCACCCGTTGCCCGGCGATACCGTCATCGGCCATCTCTCGGTGGGCAAGGGCATCGTGGTGCATCGCGCCGAGTGCCGTAACCTGGGCGAACTCAGGAACGACCCGGACAAGCTGTTTGCCCTGGAGTGGTCCGACGACATCGCCGAGGACTTCCCCGTGGCGCTGCGCCTGGAGGTGGAGAGCCGTCGCGGCCTGGTGGCTGAGCTGGCCGGCGTGGTCACCGACGCCGATGCCAACATCGAGCGCATCGGCATCGAGGAGCGCGACGCGCGCCTGGCCACGGTCAACCTGACCCTGGCGGTCCGCAACCGCGTGCACCTGGCGCGCATCATCAAGCGGCTGCGCAACCTCTCCCACGTCGGGCGCATCACCCGACTCGGCAACTGAGCTTTCCCGGCCGGGGCGGGCCGGGCCATTTTCGATTATCCCGAGCAGCAACCAACCGACGGAGCACACCATGAGCAACAAGGCCGTGATCAACACCGACCAGGCCCCCGCCGCCATCGGCCCCTACTCCCAGGCCATCAAGGCCGGCAACACCATCTACCTCTCCGGCCAGATTCCCCTGGACCCGGCCACCATGGAGCTCGTCTCCGACGACTTCGAGGCCCAGGCCCGCCAGGTCTTCACCAACCTCAAGGCCGTCTGCGAGGAGGCCGCGGGCTCCCTGGGCGAGATCGTCAAGCTCAACCTCTACCTGGTCGACCTGGACAACTTCGCCGTGGTCAACAAGGTGATGGAGGAGTTCTTCGCCAAGCCCTACCCGGCCCGCGCCGCGGTGGGCGTGAAGGCGCTGCCCAAGGGCGCGCAGTTCGAGGCGGAAGCCGTGATGGTCATCGGCGACTGAAAGCCCCATGCGGCTCTTCCTGGCGCAGATGCCGCCGCCGGGGCTGCGCGAGCGGCTCCAGGCCGACGACCTGCCGGACGTGGAGCTCGAGTGGGCCTATAATCAGGTGACGCTGATTCATTCGATCAACGACGGCCAGGGGGTGCGCTACGCGTCTATGGCGCACACTCGGGCCAGCTGAGCCATCCGGGTCATGGAGGGGGAAGGGAATGTCTCTCGTGTCGCATCGGGCGGCCTGCGCCGCCCTAACGCTGCTGCTGGCCGGCAGCCCGGCCATGGCCGATCTTCAAGTCGCCGTTGGCGCCACCAGTGAATCCACGATCGCCCTCAAGATGGAGGTCGACCGCCTCGTTCCGCTGACCAGCCTGCACCCCAGGCTGGACCTGCGACTGGCCACCGGCCTGCTGCTGCTCTCCGGCGAACAGCAGGACGACAACGCCGCCCTGCTGCTGTCGCCGGCGCTGCGCTGGACCTTCCCCGGCGAGCGCGAGCTCTTCGTGGAGGGGGGCATCGGTGGCGCCCTCTTCCTCAAGACCCGGGTGGAGGCGCGCAACCTCTCCACCGCCTTCCAGTTCGAGGACCGCCTGGCGGTGGGGATGCCCTGGGCCGGCGGGGAGCTCTCCCTGGCGCTGACCCACTACTCCAACGGCGGGATCAAGCGGCCGAATGACGGCTTCGAGACCCTGACGCTGGGCTACCGCTTCCCACTGTAACCCCAGCCCGCCAGGGATCAAGCGACCGCGTGGCCCCATGGCGATCAGGCCTTTTCGGGCAGGAAGCCACCCTCCCTGAGCACCTGGGCATAGCCCTCGCGGTAGCTGGGGTAGCGGAACTCGTAGCCGCTCTCCAGCAGCCGAGAGTTGTCGCAGCGCTTGCTGGCGCGGCGGCGCAGCGGCGACTGGATGGTCTCGGTGGCCTCCACCTTGAGCTGCTTCGCCAGCCAGGTCATCACCTCGTGGAGCGGCGCCGGCTCACAGTCGCTGGCCAGGTAGAGGTCGTCGACGGGCTCGTCAGCCAGGCTGCGCTCGATCAGATGGGCCAGTACCCCGACGCAGTCGTCGCGGTGGATGCGGTTGGTGTACATCGCGGGGCTTTCCGGGGCGATGCGCCCCTCGCTCACCTGGCGGATCAGCCGATCGCGGCCGGGGCCATAGATGCCCGAGAAGCGCACCGCGGTGCCGGGCAGGGGATGGTCGAGCAGCGCCTGCTCGGCCTCGCGCATCAGGGCGCCGGCGAAGCCGGTGGGCTCGGCCGGGCTCGCCTCGTCCACCTCCTCACCGGCCTGCTGGGGGTAGACGCTGGTGGAGGAGACGAAGAAGACCCGCTTCGGCGTCTTCTTGCGGGCGCCGAACTCCTCCAGCACCGCCTTGAGCCCCGCGGGGTAGGCGGCGCGGTAGGCCTCCTCCTCGAAGTGGTCGGCGCTGGCCACGTAGACCAGCACGTCGGCATCGGGCAGGGCGGCGAGACTGGTGGGATCGGTGAGGTCCGCACCGGCGGCCTCGAGGCCGCTGCCCTCCAGCGCGGCCACGTTGCGGCGCACGCCTACTACCCGCTGGCCGGCCGCCTTGAGCCGCTGGCCAAGCCCGATCCCGATATCCCCACAGCCTAGAATCAGCGTTGTTGTCTTCACCTTTTCCCTGCCCCCTGATAAAAAGTCCCTATTGGAATTTCAAGAGGATGCCTGCAAGGCAACCACGATGACTCTAACAGAACTCCGCTACATCGTGACACTCGCCCAGGAGCGCCACTTCGGACGCGCCGCCGAGCGCTGCTTCGTTTCCCAGCCGACCCTCTCCGTGGCGGTGAAGAAGCTCGAGGAGGAGCTGGGCGTGGCCCTCTTCGAGCGCTCCAAGTCCACCGTCCAGGTGACGCCGCTGGGCGAGAAGATCGTCGAGCAGGCCCAGCGGGTGCTGGAGCAGACCAGCGTGATCAAGGAGCTGGCCAACGCCGGCAAGGACCAGCTGGCCAGTCCCCTGCGGCTCGGCGCCATCTACACCATCGGCCCCTACCTCTTCCCGCACCTGGTGCCCGAGCTGCGCCGCGGCGCGCCGCAGATGCCGCTCTACATCGAGGAAGGCTTCACCGGCAACCTGCGCCGCAAGCTGAGAAGCGGCGAGCTGGACGCCATCATCGTGGCGCTGCCCTTCACCGAGACCGACGTGCTGACCAAGGCGCTCTACGAGGAGGCCTTCGAGGTGCTGCTGCCCGCCGACCACCCCTGGGCCGAGCGCGAGGTCGTCCACAAGGAGGAGCTGCTCAAGGAGCGGCTGCTGCTGCTCGGCGAGGGGCACTGCTTCCGCGACCAGATCCTCGAGGCCTGCCCGGCCATCAGCCAGAAGCTGGCCAGCCCCAACAACACCCTCACCGCCGAAGGGGGGTCGCTGGAGACCATCCGCCACATGGTGGCCTCCAAGCTGGGCATCACCGTGCTGCCCCGCTCGGCCATCGGCACCGTCCACTACGAGAGCGGCCTGCTGGTCAGCCGCCCCTTCGCTCCCCCCGCACCCTCGCGCACCGTGGCCATCGCCTGGCGGGCCAGCTTCCCGCGGCCCAAGGCGATCGACGCCGTGACCGAGGCCATCGCCCGCTGCCGCGAGGCCGACCCCATGCCGGCATGAATGCACTCGACGCGCCGGTCACATCGCTCAAGGGGGTTGGCGAGGCGCTGGCCCTGAAGCTGGCCCGGCTGCGCCTCGAGAGCGTGGCCGACCTGCTCTTCCACCTGCCGCTGCGCTACCAGGACCGCACCCGCATCACCCCCATCGGCACCCTGCGCGCCGGCCACGAGGCGGTGGTGGAGGGCGAGGTGGTCGCCGCCGAGGTGGTGCGCGGGCGCCGCCGCAGCCTGCTGGTGCGGCTGCGCGACGGCTCGGGACTGCTCAGCCTGCGCTTCTTCCACTTCTCGCCGGCCCAGCAGCAGCAGTTCCAGCCCGGCAGCTGGCTGCGCTGCTTCGGCGAGGCCCGCGCCGGGGCTACCGGGCTCGAGCTCTACCACCCCGAGTATCGCCTGCTCAAGGCCGACGCCCCGCCTGTGGAGGATCACCTGACCCCCATCTACCCAGCCACCGAGGGGCTCCACCAGACCCGCCTGCGGGCGCTGATCGAGCAGGCCCTGGCCCTGCTCGAGGCCCATCCCGAGGCGCTGCCGGACTGGATCACCGAGGACCTGCGCGCCCGCTTCCGCCTGCCCGAGCTGCACCACTGCCTGCACGTGCTGCACCAGCCGACGCCGGAGGTGGATGCCGAGGCCCTGGCCAGCGGCCGCCACCCCGCCAGCCGCCGCCTGGCCCTGGAGGAGCTGCTGGCCCACCGCCTGAGCCTGCAGGCGGTGCGCCTGCGCATCCAGGAGGATGGCGCCCCGGCGCTGCCCTCCGGGCGCGGCCTGCAGGCGCGCTTCCTGACCCAGCTGCCCTTCTCGCTGACCGGCGCCCAGCGCCGGGTGCTCGACGAGATCGGCGCTGACCTGGCCCGGGAGGTGCCCATGCTGCGCCTGGTGCAGGGCGACGTGGGCTCCGGCAAGACGGTGGTGGCCGCCATGGCCGCGCTCTCCGCCATCGCCGGCGACTGCCAGGCGGCGATGATGGCGCCCACCGAGATCCTCGCCGAGCAGCACTACCGTGCCTTCCGGGCCTGGTTCGAACCGCTGGGCATCGAGGTGGCCTGGCTCTCCGGCAAGCTCAAGGGCAAGGCGCGCCTGGACACCAAGGCGGCCATCCAGGACGGCCGCGCGCGCATGGTGGTGGGCACCCATGCCCTCTTCCAGGGCGACGTGCACTTCCAGCGCCTGGGCCTGGCCATCGTCGACGAGCAGCATCGCTTCGGGGTGCACCAGCGCCTGGCCCTGCGGGAGAAGGGCGAGGCCGGGGGCCTGACGCCCCACCAGCTGGTGATGACCGCGACCCCCATTCCCCGCACCCTGGCGATGAGCGCCTACGCCGACCTCGACGTCTCGATCATCGACGAGCTGCCCCCCGGGCGCACCCCGGTGAAGACGGTGGCGATGCCCGACGAGCGGCGCCCCGAGGTGGTGGCACGCATCCGCCACGCCTGCGCCGAGGGGCGACAGGCCTACTGGGTCTGCACCCTGATCGAGGAGTCCGAGGTGCTGGAGTGCCAGGCCGCCGAGGCGACCCGGGACGAGCTCACCGAGGCTCTGCCGGAACTGGCCATCGGCCTGGTGCACGGGCGCATGAAGGCCGCCGAGAAGGCCACGGTGATGGACGCCTTCAAGGCCGGCGAGCTGGACCTGCTGGTGGCCACCACGGTGATCGAGGTGGGGGTCGACGTGCCCAACGCCAGCCTGATGATCATCGAGAACCCCGAGAGGCTTGGGCTCTCCCAGCTGCACCAGCTGCGCGGCCGGGTGGGGCGCGGCTCCACCGCGAGCTTCTGCGTGCTGCTCTATCACCCGCCGCTCTCCGCCCACTCCAAGGAGCGCCTGGCGGTGATGCGCGAGACCAACGACGGCTTTCGCATCGCCGAGAAGGACCTCGAGCTGCGCGGCCCCGGCGAGGTGCTGGGCACCCGCCAGACGGGCCTGGCCCAGATGAAGATCGCCGACCTGGAGCGCGACGCCGACCTGCTGGAGCGCGTCGCTCCGCTGGCCGAGGCGCTGCTGGCCATCCACCCGGAGGCGAGCCGGCCGCTGGTCAGGCGCTGGCTGGGCGAGGAGGCGGGCCGCTACGGGCAGGTGTAACCCTCACGACCCAGGAGCCGGGCAGCGAGGCGAGGGTGAGAGGTCAGAGGTGGATCAGAGGTGCCGGAGGAGCTTCTGGAGCTTCTGCAGATCGGCGGAATCACCGACCAGACGCACGGTGCCTGCCATCATGCCATCGAGGAAGGCCTGCTGGGTGGGTTTCCTGAGCACCTGGAGCGCGGTGGCCTCGTCCTCGAAGCGCAGCTCCAGGTCGAGGTCCACCGGCAGGCCGCGCCCGGACTGGATACCGCGGGGGGTCATCCGGTAGTGGCGGGCGATGGCGAGGTCTTCGGTGGCGATGCCCCAATCGAGGCCGCGCATCTCGGTCAGCAGCTCGCGGAAGCGGGCCTTGCGGCGCAGGGCGCGCTTGAGCAGGAAGGCCAGCAGCCAGAGCATCAGTCGCAGCTTCATTTCGATCTCGCCACCGAATCCGAATCCATGGAGGGGAAGGCCGCCGCGGCCCACCGCAGCGGGCCGCCTGGCGCCTTGCTGTGTCTTACTTGGCCACCGCGTCCTTGAGGCCCTTGCCCGGCTTGAAGGCCACCGTCTTGCTGGCCGGGATGGTCAGCGGCTGGCCGGTCTGGGGGTTCTTGCCGGTGCGCGCCGCACGCTCACGCACGGTGAAGGTGCCGAAGCCGATCAGCGACACATCCTGTCCCTGGGCCACGCTACCGGTGATCTCGTCGAGGATCACGTTGAGCACCTGGCTCGCCTTGTCCTTGGAAAGATCGGCACGCTCGGCAATCGCCGCGGCGAGTTCTGGCTTACGCATACTGCCCTCCTGGTATTGGCATACTCCCCGGGCGCCTGTCGCCGGGGTCTTGTTCTGTCGAAGATCTAGCCTAGCAACGGCGGCGCAACCCGCGCCAGTTCAACTTTCCGACGGACACAGGCCCCTGTCAACGCAAATCCGATCAAACGACCGTCTTCCGATTCCGCCAGGGCGGTGAAATCCCCCGCCTCCCCCTCGATGCGCCAGCGCGCCGGCGGGCGGGTCGGCGGCAGGGCCACCACCGGCAGCAGCGGCGTCTTGACCACCACCGGCCAGGGGCCGTAGGCGACCGGGGTGGGCATGCCGGTCAGGGTCCTCGCCAGCGCCTTGGCGCTCGCCTGCAAGGGCTGCACGTACATGGCATTCACCCCGTCGACGCAGGCCACGTCGCCCAGGGCGTGGATGCCGGGCACCGAGGTGGCCAGGCAGCGGTCGGTGTGGATGCCGGCGGCGCTGACCGCGAGGCCCGCCGCCTCGGCCAGGGCGGTGCGGGGCCTGAGACCGGTGGCCACCAGCACCAGGTCGGCCTCCAGGCGGCTGCCGTCGTCCAGGCTGACCCCCACGGCCGCCCCGACCTCCGCCAGGCCCGTCAGGCCGGTGCCCAGCGCCAGTACCATGCCGGCCTCCTCGAAGGCCTCCCCCAGGGCCCGCCCGAGGGGCACCGGCAGCAGCCGCGGCAGGGGCGCGGCCTCGGGGGCCACCAGGCTCACCTCGTGGCCGCCCGCCAGCAGGTCGTTGGCGAACTCGCAGCCCACCAGCCCGGCACCGATGATCGCCACCCGCGCCGGCCGACCCAGCGCCTCGAGCGCCCCGTGGAAGACCCGATAGTCGTCCAGATCGTTGACGCTGAAGACCCGCCCGGCCACGGCCTCGGGCACCGTAAAGGGCACGGCCGGCGCCGCCCCGGTGGCCAGCACCAGCTCGCCCCAGGGCAGCCGCTCGGCGCCGATCCGCAGGGTGCGCGCTGCCGTATCGATGGCCTCGACCCGGGTATGGGTGCGCACCACGGCGCACAGCTCGTCGGCGACCCGCAGGGCGCTGCGCGCTGCCAGGCGATCCGGCGGCAGTCGCTTGGCGAAGCCGGTGGAGAGCAGCGGCTTGGCGTAGTCATCGCCGCCGTCAGCGGTGATCAGGGTCACGGGGCGTTCGGCGTCCAGGGCCCGCAGCTGGCGGAGCAGGCCGATGCCGGCCATGCCGGAGCCGATGATGGTCAGGGGAGCGCTCATGGGCCTCCTCGCTCAGGGGTGGGGATGGCACCGCATGTTACACTAGCCGCCCCTGAAGCGACGCGGAGCCCGACGGTGTCCGACCTGCCACCTGCCGACATCTGCGCCCTGGCGCACTGGATCCCCCTGGCCGCCTCCCGGCCGGCCATGAGCCCCGCCTGGCACCGCTGGGTCGGCTCCCGGGACTCCCTGACCCTGCGCCTCACCGAGGCCGGTGCCCCGCGCCCCTTCCGCGTCCGGCTGCTCGACCAGCGCCTCGGCACGCCCCGCCGCGACGAGGCCAGGGCGCTGGGCATCGCCCCCGGCCAGCGCGCCTGGCTGCGCGAGGTGGCGCTCTGCCTGGGGGAGCACCCCTGGGTGGTGGCGCGCTCGGTGGCGCCGCTCTCGGGCCTGCCGGAACACGAGTTGGCCCACCTGGGCGAGCGCTCGCTGGGCTCCTGGCTGTTCCGCCAGCCGGGCCTCGAGCGCGGCGAGATCGAGGTGACCTCCGCCCCCGCCGGCTTCCACGCCGCCACGGGGCCCTGGGGGCGCCGCTCGGTGTTTCGCCGCGGCGACTTCCGGGTGCTGGTGCAGGAGTGGTTCCTGGATGCCATGGCGGATGACCTCGGTCTCCCTTCGCGCTAGGCTCTGGGCCAGTCTCCGATGCCGACGGGCGGGGCGCCGGGGACAAGCCGAAGAGGAGGTCCTACGCCAGGGATGGCGTCGGTAGCGTACAAGGAAGTATTCACAGCGCCTCCTCGCAGGCTTGTCGCCGGAACAGTCCCGCCGCTTAACACCGTCTGCCAATAAAGAACATTCTTACGAGGTAGAGATGGACCGTTCCCTGATGCGCCCCACGGGCCTCGCCCGGGTGCCCGACTTCCTGCAGCTGATGCGCCTGAACCGCCCCATCGGCACCTGGCTGGTGATGTGGCCCACCCTGTGGGCGCTGTGGGTGGCCGCCGAGGGCACCCCCGGCCGCCGCGTGCTGCTGATCTTCATCGCCGGGGTCTACCTGATGCGCGCTGCCGGCTGCGTGGTCAACGACTACGCCGACCGCCACTTCGACGGCCACGTCAAGCGCACCCGGCTGCGCCCCCTGGCCACCGGGCGGATCAGCGAGGGCGAGGCCCAGGCGCTGTTCCTGATCCTGGTGATGGCCGCCTTCGTGCTGGTGCTCTTCACCAACCTCTTCACCGTGATGCTCTCCTTGGTGGGGGTGGCGCTGGCCTTCATCTACCCCTTCATGAAGCGTTACACCCACCTGCCCCAGCTCTTCCTGGGCGCCGCCTTCTCCTGGGCCATCCCCATGGCCTTCGGCGCGGTGCTGGGCCATGTGCCCTTCGAGGCCTGGCTGCTGTTCGCCGCCAACGTCGCCTGGACCGTGGCCTACGATACCCAGTACGCCATGGTCGACCGCGACGACGACCTCAAGATCGGCATCAAGTCCACCGCCGTGCTCTTCGGCCGCGCCGACCGGCTGATGATCGGCCTGCTGCAGGGCCTGACCCTGCTGCTGCTGGCCTGGGCGGGGCTGCGTCTGGGCTTCGGCGGCTTCTTCTGGCTGGGCCTGGCCGGCATGGCGGCCACCTTCGTGCACCAGCAGTTCCTGATCCGCGAGCGCGAGCGCGATCCCTGCTTCCAGGCCTTCCTCAACAACCACTGGTCGGGCCTGCTGGTGTTCGCCGGCATCGCCCTCAGCCTGTGGCCGGCCGCCGGCGCATGACAGGCGGGCGGTCCTGTCATGCGAGTGTCATACTGGCATGGTGAGATCGTCATCGATCCGTCACTGTGCCGAGGCTTCCGGATGACCGCCAAGACCGTTCTGATCGTCGATGATGAGGCGCCGATCCGCGAGATGATCGCGGTGGCGCTGGAGATGGCCGACTACCGCGTCCTCGAGGCGGACAACGCCCAGGCCGCCCATGCCATGGTGGTCGACCACCAGCCCGACCTGGTGCTGCTGGACTGGATGATGCCCGGCACCAGCGGCATCGAGCTGGCCCGCCGCCTCAAGCGCGAGCCGACCACCGCCGAACTGCCGATCATCATGCTCACCGCCAAGGGCGAGGAGGACAACAAGATCCAGGGGCTGGAGGCCGGCGCCGACGACTACATCACCAAGCCCTTCTCTCCCCGCGAGCTGGTGGCCCGCCTCAAGGCGGTGCTGCGTCGCGCCACGCCCCAGGGCGTCGAGGAGGCCGTGGAGGTCGACGGCCTGCTGCTCGATCCGGTGAGCCACCGGGTCAGCGCCAGCGGCAGGCCCGTGGAGATGGGCCCCACCGAGTATCGCCTGCTGCAGTTCTTCATGACCCACCAGGAGCGCGCCTACACCCGCAGCCAGCTGCTGGACCAGGTGTGGGGCGGCAACGTCTACGTGGAGGAGCGCACCGTGGACGTGCATATCCGCCGCCTGCGCAAGGCGCTGGGCGAGCGCCACCAGCACCTGGTGCAGACGGTGCGCGGCACCGGCTACCGGTTCTCCGCCAAGGGCTGACGTGGGCCTCTGGAGGCGGGAGCTATGGCGACTTCTGCTGCTGGCCGGCATCGGCCTGCTGGTGGGATGGCTGCTGTCTCATGCCTGGGCGGGCCTGGCCCTCGGCCTCGCGGCCTGCCTGGGCTTTCATCTGCGCCAGCTCTACCGCCTCCACCGCTGGCTGACCCTCACCCCCCAGGCCGAGCCTCCCGCCACCACGGGCGTGTGGGGCGAGCTGTTCGACCGTCTCTACCGCTACCAGAAGGGGCAGCGCCACACCCAGGAGCGGCTGCTCGGGATCATCAAGCGCATCCAGGAGTCCTCCGAGGCGATGCGCGACAGCGTGGTGATGCTCGACCGCCACGGCGACATGGAGTGGTGGAACAGCGCCGCCGAGCGCATGCTGGGGCTCAACGCCGCCCATGACCGCGGCCACCACATCACCAACCTGCTGCGCGATCCGCGCTTCATCGACTACTTCCATGCCCGCGACTACCGCGAGCCGCTGACGCTGCCCTCGCCCATCGACGAGCAGATGGTGCTGCAGTTCCAGATCACCCTCTACGGCGATGACGAGCGGCTGCTGATGGCCCGCGACATCACCCGCCTGCACCGCCTGGAGGAGATGCGCCGCGACTTCGTGGCCAATGTCTCCCACGAGCTGCGTACCCCGCTCACCGTGCTGGCCGGCTACCTGGAGACCTACGCCACCTACGCCGACCAGCTGCCGCCGCGCTTCGCCCGGGGGCTGCCCAGTATGCAGGAGCAGACCAGCCGCATGCAGAACCTGGTCAGCGACCTGCTGCTGCTGTCGCGCCTTGAGATCGACCGCGGCGGCGAGGACCACACCCCGCTGGGCATGGACGCCCTGCTGGGCAGCGTGCAGCGCGACGCGACGGCCCTCTCCGCCGGCCGCCACACCGTCGAGGTGGAGCTGGTGGAACCCAGGTCACTGCTCGGCAGCGAGCAGGAGATCCACAGCGCCCTCTCCAACCTGGCCTTCAACGCGGTGCGCTACACCCCCGAGGGCAGCCGCATCGTGCTGCGCTGGCGGCCCCACGGCGACGGCGCCTGCCTGGAGGTGGAGGACAACGGCGAGGGCATCGATCCGGTGCACCTGCCGCGGCTGACCGAGCGCTTCTACCGGGTCGACAAGGGGCGCAGCGCCGCCACCGGCGGCACCGGGCTTGGCCTCGCCATCGTCAAGCATGTGCTGCTGCGCCACGACGCCCGCCTGGAGATCGACTCCCGCCCGGGCCAGGGCGCCCGCTTCCGCTGCCTGTTCCCCGCCGAGCGACTCGCGGCTGAGGCCGCCGAGAAGTCCTCAGCGAGCCTCTGAGACCGCCGGCTCCCGGTAGTGGCGGTCCCACATCAGCACCGCGCCGGACACCGCGCCGGGCAGCAGGAAGAGGTTGGCCAGGGGAATCCAGGTTACCAGGGTCACGCAGCCGCCGTAGCTGAGGCTCGGCCACCAGCGTGCCGCCAGCCGCCGTCGCATCTCGGCGAAGCTCACCTTGTTGTTGTCCATGGGGTAGTCCAGGTAGGCGATCGCCATCACCCAGGCCGAGAAGAGCGCCCAGAGCAGCGGGGCGGCGAGGTTCACGCCGGGAACCCAGCTGATCAGCAGGAGCAGCAGGGCCCGCGGCGCGATGTAGGCCAGCTTGACCAGTTCCCGCCCCAGGGCATCCACGGCGGTCTTCGCCAGGCCGCGGTCGTCCAGCGGCGGCCGGCCGGTGGCCACCCGCTCCACCTTCGCCGCCAGGAAGCCATAGAAGGGGGCCGCGATCAGGTGGGTCACCAGGGTGAAGGTGAAGAAGACGATCACCACCAGGCTGATCACGAACAGCGGCCAGATCAGCCACTCCAGCCAGGCCAGCCACCCCGGCACCTGCGCCATCCAGCCCTCCAGCCAGCCGCCGAAGTTGGCCAGCACGTAGCGCAGCATGGCGGCGTAGACCAGCAGGTTGATGACAATGGGCACGAAGACATAGCGGCGCAGGCCGCGGGAGTAGGCCAGGCGGGTGCCCCGGGCCAGGGCGGTGATAGCATCGAGCATGGTGGGCGCTGAGGCAGTCTCGTCGAAAGGGATCTTCGGGGCTGATCCGGCGACAGGTCTGCGAGGAGGCGCCATGAACCCCTCCCTGGGGGCTACCTAGACCATCCCTGGTCCACGGACCTCCTCTTCGACCTGCCCCCGGCGCCCCTCATCGCGGCTCCAATAGAGCGTTGGCCTGCGACATTGACTACCAAAGGTGGGGTGGGGTCAACCCTTGCGGGTGATTGCCTGCTCGTCGAGGTCCTCGGGGTCGGTGTGGCGGATATCCAGCCCCTTGACCAGATACACCACATATTCGGCCAGGTTGTTGGCGTGGTCGCCGATGCGCTCCAGGGCGCGCAGGATCCACATCAGGCTGAGGATCGGCGAGATCGAGCGGGCATCCTCCATCATGAAGGTCATCAGCGAGCGCATGGCGCTGCGGTACTCCTCGTCCACCTCCTCGTCCTCATGCACCAGCTTCAGCGCCAGCTCGGTATCGAAGCGGGCGAAGGAGGTCAGGGCATCGCGCACCATGCGCCGCACGTGCTCGCTGATCATGCGCACCTCGACGAAGCCGCGGGTGCCGTTATCGGCGGCGATCAGGTCGGCGGCGTTGCGGGCGATCTTGCTCGCCTCGTCGCCGATGCGCTCCAGATCGGAGGCGGCGCGGATCACCGCCAGCACCAGGCGTAGGTCCGAGGCCGCCGGCTGGCGGCGCGCCAGCACCTGGGTGCACTCCTCGTCGATCTTGATCTGCATGTCGTTGACCGCGCGATCGTTCTCCACCACCCGGCGGGCCAGGTCGGAGTCCCCCTCGAGCAGTGCGGCCACCGCCTCCTGGAGCTGCTTCTCCACCAGGCCGCCCATGGCCATCAGGTGGGTCTTGAGCTCCTCGAGCTCCTGGTTGAACTGCCGCGAGATGTGGCGGCTGTGGATATCGCTGGTGATGTCCATGGGACTCTCCTTGGGGCCGGCCGTCAGGCCATGCGCCCGGTGATGTAGTTCTCGGTGCGCACGAGGCGCGGATTGGTGAAGAGCCTGTCGGTGGGGCCGTACTCCACCAGCTCGCCCTCCTGCAGGAAGGCGGTGTAGTCGGAGACCCGCGCCGCCTGCTGCATGTTGTGGGTGACCAGCACCAGGGTCAGCTGTGACTTCAGGTTGCGGATCAGCTCCTCGATCTTCAGCGTCGAGATCGGATCCAGCGCCGAGGCCGGCTCGTCGAGCAGCAGCACCTCGGGGCGCACCGCCAGGGTGCGGGCGATCACCAGGCGCTGCTGCTGGCCGCCGGAGAGCGCCCAGGCCGAACTCCTCAGGCGATCCTTCACCTCATCCCACAGCGCCGCCGATTGCAGCGCCCACTCGACGATGTCGTCCAGCTGGCGTTTGCGGATCCCCCCCTGCAGCCGCAGCCCGAAGGCGACGTTGTCGTAGATCGACATCGGGAAGGGGTTGGGCGCCTGGAACACCATGCCGACCCGCCGGCGCAGCTCCGCCACCTCCACCTCGGGGGCGTGAATATCCTGCCCCTCGAGGCGAATCCGCCCGGCGAGCCGCACCTCGTCGTTGAGGTCGTGGAGCCGGTTGAGGGCCCGCAGCAGCGTCGACTTCCCGCACCCCGAGGGCCCGATGAAGGCGGTGACCCGCTGGCGCGGCACGCGCAGCGAGAGCTCGCGCAGCGCCGGCGTCTCCCCGTAGGCCAGGCTCAGCCCCTCGATCTCCAGGCAGCAGGCGGCCGGGTCGAAGTCGATGATCGGGCCGCCGGCAGCGGACCGTGGCGACGGGAAGACGGACATCGGGTTCCTCACTCCTCGGGCGCTGCCGCTAGCGGCGCGGCAGGGCCCCGTGACGCGCTCTTAGATGATGGCGCAGGAATATTGCAGTCAGGTTAAGCACCAGGATCACCAGCACCAGCAGCAGCGCGGTGGCGTAGACCAGCGGCAGCGCCGCCTGGACATCGCCGCCGTGGAAGGCCACGTCGTAGATGTGGTAGCCCAGATGCATGAACTTCCGCTCAAGATGCAGGAAGGGAAACTCACCGTCCACCGGCACCTGGGGCGCCAGCTTGGCGACCCCCACCAGCATCAGCGGCGCCACCTCGCCGGCGGCCCGTGCCACGGCCAGGATCACCCCGGTGAGCATGGCCGGCGCGGTCATCGGCAGCACCACTCGGGTCAGCATCTCCACCCGGGTGGCGCCCAGCGCCAGGGCCCCCTCGCGCTGGTGGTCCGGCACCCGCGCCAGCCCCTCCTCGGTGGCCACGATCACCACCGGCAGGGTCAGCAGCGCCAGTGTCAGGGAGGCCCACAGCAGCCCGCCGGTGCCGAAGGTGGGCGAGGGCAGCTGATCGGCGAAGAACCACTCGTCGAGGGTGCCGCCGATGCCGTAGACGAAGACCCCCAGCCCGAACACCCCGTAGACGATGGAGGGCACCCCGGCCAGGTTACGCACCGCGATGCGCACCAGCCGGGTGAAGCGCCCCTGATGGGCCACCTCATTGAGGTAGATGGCCGCCAGCACGCCGAAGGGGGTCACCACCACCGACATCAGCAGCACCATCAGCACGGTACCGAAGATCGCCGGCCAGACGCCGCCGGCGCTGTTGGCTGCCCGGGGCCCCTCGGAGAGGAAGCGCCACACCCCCTGCCCCCATGCCGCCAGCTTCTGGGGCGTCGACATGGCGTTGGGCCGCCAGGCGCGCAGCACCTGGGCCAGGGGCTGTTCGAGGCGGCGGCCATCCACGCTCTCGAGCCACAGGGTATCGCCCTCCATGCGCGCCTGGAGCTCGCGGATCCGCGCATTGGCCCGGGCCAGCTCCCCCCGGACCTCCGGCTCCCGCTCCAGGCGCCGCACCAGCGGCACCACCGTCTCGTCGCGCAGCCGCTCCCGCTCCGACCGCAAGGCGGCGAGCTCCTCGAGGCGCGCCTGCAGGGCGGACCAGGCGGCCTCTCCCTCGACGCGTCCCTCGGCACTCTCCAGTGCCAGCAGGCGCCCCTGAAAGCTGCCCCAGCGGGTGCGCTCCAGCACCACCAGATCGTGAGGACGGCTCTCCGCGACGATCTCCTCCACCGCCACCCAGGTCCAGATCGCGCCGTCCAGGTCGCGGTTGGCGGTCAGGTAGAGCCGTTCGCGTCCCTCGGCGTGGGCGAGACGCTCCTCACGCACCGCCTGGCCGACCAGCTGGCGGCCATCCTCCAGGGTCACCAGGGTGAGGGGAGACGGCCAGAAGTGCCCCATGCCCCGCGCCGCCAGCAGGGTCAACAGCCCCACCAGCAGCAGCAGCGAGAGGGCCACGCTCCCGGCGGCGAGCCAGGGCCAGGGCCCCTCGCCGCGGGGCAGGCGAGCGCGCCCGGGGCCGATCATGACAACCCTTCCAGTCGCCGGTAGCGGCGGCGCAGCCGGGCGCGCACCAGCTCCGCCAGGGTGTTGACCAGGAAGGTGAACACGAACAGCGCCAGCGCCGCCAGGAACAGCAGCCGGTAGTGGACCCCGCCCGGCACCGCCTCGGGCAGCTCGATGGCGATGGTGGCGGCCAGGGAACGCATCCCCTCCAGGGGGCTCAGGGTCATCAGCGCGGTGTTGCCGCTGGCCATCAGCACGATCATGGTCTCGCCCACGGCGCGGCCGGCGCCGATCATCACCGCGCTGAACACCCCGGGGGCCGCCGCAGGCAGCACCACCTTCCACAGGCTCTGCCAGCGGGTCGCGCCCAGCGCCTGGGCGCCCTCGCCCAGGCTCGCCGGCACCCCGGAGAGTGCATCCTCGGCCAGGGCATAGATGCCGGGAATGACCGCGAAGCCCATGGCCAGGCCGACGATCAGCGCGTTGCGCGAGGCATAGCCGAGCCCGAAGTGCGCCTCCAGCCAGCCGCGCAGGTCACCGCCGAACAGCAGCGACTCGAGCCAGGGCGAGAGCCACAGCGCCAGACCCGCCAGCAGCGCCAGCCAGGGGATCAGCCACAGCCCGGCCCAGCCCTGGGGAAGCCGACGCCGCCAGGGCGCCGGCAGGCGTGTCCAGGCCAGGCCGGCGAGCAGCAGCCCCCCCGGCAGCACCGCCACCAGCGCCAGGGCGCCGGCCAGGTGGCGCTCCACCCAGGGGGCCAGTACCAGGCCGGCAACGAAGCCGACCACCACGCCGGGCATCGCCTCCATCAACTCCAGGGTCGGCTTGAGGCGGCTGCGCAGCCGCGGCGGCATGTAGAGGGCCGAGTGGATGGCCGCGCCCAGCGCCAGCGGCACGGCGAACAGCAGCGCCCAGAAGGCCGCCTTGAGGGTGCCCCAGGCCAGCGGCTGCAGGCCAAACAGGGGGGGCTCCCCGGGCAGGGTGCCGGGCTGCCAGCGGGGCTGCCACAGCTCGCGCCAGCCGACGCCCGAGTCCGCCTCGAGAAACAGCGGCGCCACCTCCAGGGCCAGGAAGAGGCCGATGGCGAGCACCGCCGCCACCACGCCGATGCCGCCGGCCGTGATCAGCAGGGTCGCCAGGCGGTCCCGCAGGCGCCGCCACCACTGGTGGCGCGGCTGGGCCCTGGGCGGCAAAGGGTCGATCATGGCCGCTCCCGGTCGATCATCGGCAAGGGTGATGACAACACTTTACGACATCCTGATGACAGTTGGGTGACAGCCTCAGCGGCCTCCATGGCCCTCGAGACGGCGCCTCTGGCGCTCACGCTCGGCCGGGGTCAGGGGCACGAAGCCGAGCTCTTTCACTACCGCCTGGCCGGCGTCGGAGAGCACCAGCTCGAGGAAGGCGCGCTCGGGCCCGGGCAGGGTCGCCCCCGGCGGCCGGTTGACATAGACATAGAGGCTGCGCGACAGCGGATAGTCGCCGCGGCTCACCATCATGGCGCTGGGCGGGTGGAGCTCGCCGCTCTCGCTGTCGCGCCGGGCAACGGCGCGCACCGCCGGCGTCAGGTGGTTGAGCCCGGCATAGCCGATGGCGCCGGGCTCCGCCGCTACCGCCGCCACCACCGCGGCCGAGCCGGGATGCTCGTTGACGTCGAGCCGAAAGCGCCCCCCGCACAGGCCGCGCAGGCGAAAGAGGTCATGGGTGCCGGAGGCCACGTTGCGGCCATGCAGCCGCACGCGCCCTTCGGGCAGGCCGCTGCCGAGCTGTGACCAGCGCTCGATGGGGGCCTCGCCACCGCAGCGCAGGGTGTCCGAAAAGAGCGCATCCAGCTCGGCCAGGGTCAGGCTCTCCAGCGGATTGTGGCGATGCACCACCACCGCCAGGGCATCCCGGGCCACCTCGAGCTCCAGCGGCGGATAGCCGTGGCGCGCCACGAAGGCCGCCCGCTCGGCCTCGCTCATGGGGCGCGACATGGGGCCCAGGCGGGTGGTACCGGCGATCAGCGCCGTGGGAGCGCTGGACGAACCGCTGGCCTGCAGCTGCAGGCGTACCGCCGGGTACTGCTCGGCCAGGGCCTCCCCCCAGTGCAGCATCAGCCCTGCCAGGGTATCGGAGCCCACGGCCCCCAGGGTGCCGGCCACCTCGTCGGCGTCCGCCTGGGCCAGACCCGGCGCCCACAGCAGCAGCAGCGCCAGCCAGCCCATCGCCGCCCGCTGCCGCCAGGTCATCCGCCTGCCGCCGTCTCTACCGCCCCTCTGGCGGGCCACGGGGCCACGCTGGTGGGCGGCGGCCACTGCATATACCATGACCCCCGATTCAGACATCCGTATGCCTCTTGTCGCCTACGGCCACAATAACAAGCCAGGATGATGACATTTTCATGACAGACCTCGACGATATCCCCGCTCCCAGGGGCGATCTCACCCTGAAACTGCTGGCCAGCCGCCAGGACACCAATCTGCATGGCGACATCGCCGGCGGCTGGCTGGTGGCCCACATGGACCAGGCCGCCGAGCTGGCCGCCGGTCGCGAGGCCCATGGCCGCACCGCCACCGTGGCCATCGAGGCCATGGACTTCCTCTGCCCGGTGCGCGTGGGCTCCATGGTCAACATCTACACCACCGTGTGCGAGATCGGCCACAGCTCGATCCGCATCGACGTGGAGGTGTGGATCCGCCAGCCCCAGGAGCGTGACTCCAAGGAGCTGCACAAGGTGACCGAGGCGACCTTCGTGATGGTGGCCCTGGACGACAAGGGCCGCATCCGCGCCGTGCACCAGTAGGCCGTCTCTCTCGCCGGTCAGCCGCAACGCATCGGGGGCGCCAAGTGGCGCCCCCGATAGCGATTCCGCACGCGCGGTATCAGGCGCCGACGGCCTCGCGCCCCTTCAGGTAGGAGTACTCGCCGACGTCGCTGAACGGCCGTACCAGCTGCTGGAAGGCCACGTAGGAGTCGTAGACCTTCTTCGAATCCGGATCGCTGTCGACCTGGGCCTGGACCACCTCCATGGAGGCATCATAGAGCGCCTGCATGACGTCCTCCGGGAAGGTGCGCAGCTGGACACCGTGCTCCTCGACCAGGGTCTCCAGGGCCTGGGCGTTGCGGTAGGCAAACTCGCTGATCATGGAGAGGTTGGAGGCCTTGGCCGCCTCGCGCACCACCGCCTTGAGGTCGTCGGGCAGGGCGTTCCAGGCATCCAGGTTGACGGTGCCCTCGAGCACCGCGCTGGGCTCGTTCCACACCGAGGTGTAGTAGTAGTCGGTCACCTGATGCAGGCCCAGGGCCATGTCGTTGTAGGGGCCCACCCAGTCGGCGGCGTCCAGCACCCCGGTCTGCAGGGAGGTGAAGATCTCGGAGGCGGGCATGGTCACCGTGGTGACGCCGATGCGATTCATCGCCTCCCCGGCCAGGCCCGGCAGGCGCAGGCGGATGCCCTGCATGTCCGAGAGGGAGTTGATCTCCTTCTTGAACCAGCCCGCCATCTGGGTACCGGTGTTGCCCACCGCGAAGGGCTTGAGGTTGTGCTTGGCGTAGATCTCGTCCCACAGCTCCTGGCCGCCACCGTGGTAGAGCCAGGCGTTGGTCTCGGTGGTGTTCATGCCGAAGGGGACCGCGGTAAAGAACTGGGAGGCCGCCACCTTGCCGCGCCAGTAGTAGGCGGTGGAGTGACCCATCTCGGCGGTGCCGGCGGCCACGGCGTCGAAGACCTCCATGGCCGGTACCAGCTCGCCAGCACCGTGAACGCGGATGCGCATGCGCCCGCCGGAGAGCGCCTCGACGCGCTGGGCGAACTCGTTGGCTCCGGTGCCGAGCGCCGGAAAGTTGCGCGGCCAGGAGGTGACCATGTCCCAGGTGATGGTCTCCTGGGCCTTGGCGGTGGTGGCCACGAAGGGGGCGGCGGCGACGCCGGCGGCGCCGGCACCGAGGGTCTTCAGGAAGTTGCGGCGTTGCATGAGGGCATGACTCCGAAAGGCTTGTTATATCGGGCCGCGCGGCGTGATGACGCGCGGTGGTGTCCGCCAGCGAGTATGCGCCAAGGCCGAATTGGGCCACAAGACCGCGACGTTGACGTTATCGTCAACGACCCTCAGAGCGGCGTCAGCTTGGCGAAGCCCAGCACCAGCCACTTGTCGCCCTCGCCCTCGAAGCTGACATGCACCCGGGCGCGCTCGCCCTGCCCCTCGGCGTTGAGGATCACCCCCTCACCGAACACCGGGTGGTGGACCCGCTGGCCCAGCGAGAGACTCGGCAGGTCGGCGCCGCCATTCACCTCGGTCTGGCGCAGCCCCGAGGGGCGCGAGGTGGTCACCGGCCGGCTGATCTGGCCGCGCAGGCGCACCTCCTCCAGGTACTGCTCGGGGAGCTCGCGCAGGAAGCGCGAGGCCCGCTGGAAGGTCTCCTTGCCGTGCAGGCGGCGGATCTCGGCGTGGGTCAGGTAGAGCTTCTTCATGGCGCGGGTCAGGCCCACGTAGCAGAGCCGGCGCTCCTCCTCCAGGCGCCCCGGCTCCTCCGCCGACATGCGGTGGGGGAAGAGCCCCTCCTCCACGCCGGCCATGAAGACCACCGGGAACTCCAGCCCCTTGGCGGAGTGCAGAGTCATCAGCTGGACGCTGTCCTCGAACTCGTCCGCCTCGTGCTCGCCGGCATTCAGCGCCGCCTCGGAGAGGAAGGCCTCCAGCGCCACGGCTCCCTCGCCGGCCTCGGGGGGATCGAAGGACTCGCCCTGGGTGAAGGCGCGGGCGGCGTTGACCAGCTCCTCCAGGTTCTCGACCCGGGCCTGGCCCTTCTCGCCCTTCTCGCTGCGGTGGTGCTCCACCAGCCCCGAGCGCTCGATGACGTGATCGATGATCTCGTGCAGCGCCAGCCCCGCGGTCTCGTCGTCGAGCCGCTCGATCAGCTCGGCGAAGGCCTGCACGACGCTGCCGGCGCGCCCCTTGAGGGTGCCGTCGCTCACGCCGTCATGCAGCGCCTGCCACAGCGAGACGCCGCTCTCCCGGGCCCGGGTACGCAGAAGCTCCACGGTGCGGGTGCCGATGCCCCGGGCCGGCACGTTGATCACCCGCTCCAGGGAGGCGTCGTCGTCGCGGTTGAGCAGCAGGCGCAGGTAGGCCAGGGCGTTCTTGATCTCCAGGCGCTCGTAGAAGCGGTGCCCGCCGTAGATGCGGTAGGGCACGCCCTGGCGGATCAGGGTCTCCTCGATCACCCGGGACTGGGCGTTGGAGCGGTAGAGGATGGCGATCTCGCGGCGATGGAAGCCCTCGTCGACCTTCTCGCGGATGGTGTCGACGATGAAGCGGGACTCGTCCAGGTCGTTGAAGCCCGCATAGACGGAGATGGGCTCGCCGCGGGCGCCGTCGGTCCACAGCTCCTTGCCCATGCGCTCGGTGTTGTGGCTGATCAGGGCGTTGGCGGCCTCGAGGATGGCGCTGGTGGAGCGGTAGTTCTGCTCCAGGCGCACCGTCTTCGTCTCCGGGAACTCCTGCTCGAAGCGGCGGATGTTCTCCACCCGGGCGCCGCGCCAGCCGTAGATGGACTGGTCGTCGTCGCCCACCACGGTCATCGGCGTGCGCATGCCGGTGAGCAGCTTCAGCCAGGCGTACTGCAGGGTGTTGGTGTCCTGGAACTCATCCACCAGCACGTGGGCGAAGCGCTCCTGGTAGTGGGTCAGCAGGGCGGGGTTGTCGCGCAGGAGTTCGAGGCTGCGCAGCAGGAGCTCGCCGAAGTCCACCAGGCCGCCGCGCTCGCAGGTGAGCTGGTAACGCTCGTAGAGCTCCACCATCTGCCCCAGGTAGGCGTCGCCATGGACGTCGACCTGGTGGGGGCGCAGCCCTTCCTCCTTGCAGCCCGAGATGAAGCTCTGCACCTGGCGCGGCGGGAAGCGCTCGTCATCGATCTCGTGCTCCTTGATCAGCCGCTTGATCAGGCGCAGCTGGTCATCGGAATCGATGATCTGGAAGTGCTGGGGCAGCCGGGCATCCTGCCAGTGGGTGCGCAGCAGGCGGTGGGCCGTGGAGTGGAAGGTGCCCACCCAGACGTGGCGCAGGGAGAGCCCGAGCAGCGCCTCCAGGCGGGTGCGCATCTCGCGGGCCGCCTTGTTGGTGAAGGTCACGGCGAGCACGGCATAGGGGGAGAGCCCCTCGGCCTGCATCAGCCAGGCGATGCGGTGGACCAGCACCCGGGTCTTGCCGGAGCCGGCACCGGCCAGCACCAGCATGTTGCCCTGGGGGGCACTGACCGCCTCGCGCTGGGCGGTGTTGAGGTGGTCGAGGATCGCCGTGACGTCGTCCATGGAGAGGGCATCGCTGCTCGGAAAATGGGCGATCAGCTTAGCATATTGCCCGCCTCTCCTCCTCGGCCTGCCCTCGCCGCGCCTGGTTTTGCCTAGGCCTCTTCCTCGGGGTAGCGCAGCGGAATCAGGCTTTTCTTCACCGACTTGAGCTGCTCGGCCAGCTTGGGACCGCGGGTCTTGGCCACGCCCACCGCCAGCACGTCGACCAGCACCAGGTGGGCGATGCGCGAGCTCATGGGAGTGTAGATCTCGGTGTCCTCGTGGACGTCGATATAGAGCGGCAGGGTGACCTCCTCGGCCAGCGGCGAGCCGCTGGGGCAGAGCCCGATCACCGTGGCGCCGGCCTCCCTGGCCAGGCGCACGCTGGCCACCAGCGCCCGGGTACGGCCGGTCTGGGAGATCGCCACCACCACGTCGCCCTCCTTGAGGGTCACCGCCGACATGTTCTGCATGTGCGGGTCGGCATAGGCCGCGGTGGAGATCTGCAGGCGGAAGAACTTGTGCTGGGCGTCGAAGGCCACCGCGCCGGAGGCGCCGAAGCCGTAGAACTCCACCCGGTTGGCCATGGCCAGGGCGTTGATCGCCTGGCTCAGCGCCTCGTTGTCGAGGCGGTCGCGCACCGACAGCAGGGTGCCCACGGTGGAATCGAAGATGCTCTGGGAGAATTCCGCCACCGAGTCGCTGTCGTTCATGGAGAACTGGGCGAACTGGCTGCCGGTGGCCAGCATCTGGGCCAGCTTGAGCTTGAAGTCCTGGAAGCCGTTGCAGCCCAGGGCGCGGCAGAAGCGCACCACCGTGGGCTCGCTGACCTTGGCCTCGGTGGCCAGGTCGACGATGCGCATGTGGATCACTTCCTCGGGGTTGCGCAGCACGAAGCGCGCCACCTTCTGCTCGGAGCGGCGGAAGTGCTCCATGCGGCGTCTCATCTCATCGAAAAGGGCGCTGCTCACTGGAAGCTCCTCGAATGGGGGTATCGCCCCGGGCAGTGACGATACGGGTAACGGGTTTGACACAGTATGCCCAAGGAGCCGGCATTGTGCAGCGCAAGATGTCGGTGCCGCCCCGGCCGCCAGCGGTGACCCCGTCCGAACGCCAGCGTTTACCCTTCGTTGTGGCGTAAAACCCTGATCGTCATCATTCTGTCAAGTGAGATATAGTAAGACTTGCAGTGCCGCGTAGTGTCCAAGGAGAGTCGATCATGCGCAATGTCGAACGGTTAACCTCCCTGAAGAGCGAACTCCTCGACATCTTCATGAGCATGGAAGTCGTCGAGCACGAGCAGCGCAGCCGCACCGCCGCCCAGCGCAACCTGCGGGCCCGGCGGGGCATCGAGCTCCATGAGGAGTTCAAGCAGCTGTCCCGTGACATCGCCGAGCTGCCGGAAGACGAGCTCGACGAGATGCACTGACCCCGGCCCAACGGCCAGGGCACCCCCACAACGACGCGAGCCCCGCCGGGGCGGGGCTCGCAGGGCTTTCTGCCCTCTTCGGATCGTCCCGCCTAGAGCAGGCCGGTGACGAAGACCACGATCACCCCGATGGGCGCCACATAGCGGGCCACCAGGTGCCACAGCCGCTCCGTGCCGCCGGCCAGGCCGAGCTCGCTGGCCACGCTCTGGCGCTCCAGGCACCAGGCCACGAAGAGGATCGCCCCGAGGCCGGTCAGGGGCAGCAGCACCTTGCTGGTGAAGGTATCCAGCAGGTCGAAGATGTTCAGGCCGAAGATCAGGAAGTCTCCCCAGACGTTGAACGACATCAGCGCCGCGATGCCCAGCGCCCATACCGCCACGCCGCTCGTCAGGGTCGCCGCCACACGGGAGAGCGGGGTGCGCTCCTCCACCAGCTCCACCACCGGCTCCAGCAGCGAGATCGCCGAGGTCAGCGCCGCGAAGGTGAGCAGCAGGAAGAACATCAGGCCGAGGATGGCACCGCCGGTCATGTTGCCGAAGGCCACCGGCAGGTTGACGAAGATCAGCCCGGGCCCATCGGCGGGGCTCATGCCGTTGGCGAAGACGATGGGGAAGATCGCCATGCCCGCCAGCAGCGCGATCACGGTGTCGAGGATGATCACCGTACGGGCGGTGCCGATCAGGTTGACGTCCTCGCCCAGGTAGGAGCCGTAGGCCATCATGATGCCCATGCCCAGGGAGAGGGTGAAGAAGGCCTGCCCCATGGCGGCCAGCACCACGCCCCCGGTCACCGCGCTCCAGTCGGGGCGGAACATGAAGGCCAGCGCCTCGCCGAAGTGACCGGTGGTCATGCCGTAGCCGACCAGCACGATCAGCAGCAGCACCAGCCCCGGCATCATGGTGCGCACGGCGCCCTCGAGCCCCTTGGTCACACCGCGGGCGACGATGAAGATCACCAGTGCCATGAAGGCGGTGTGCCACAGGGTCAGCGTGCCTGGGCTGCCCAACAGGCCGCCGAAGAGGGCGCCGATGGCATCGGCATCCTGCCCGGAGAAGGCGCCGGTAACCGAACTCAGGGTATAGGAGAGCGACCAGCCGCCGATCACGCTATAGAAGGAGAGGATCAGGAAGGCGGCGAGCACACCGCTCGCGCCGACCAGCGCCCAGGCCGGCAGGCGACCGCTCTGGCGGGCCAGGTCCAGCATGGAGTTGATCGGGTTCTCCTGGCCACGGCGGCCGATCAGCCACTCGGCGACCAGGATCGGCAGGCCCACCAGGGCCACGCAGGCGAGGTAGACGAGCACGAAGGCCGCGCCCCCGCTGTCACCTACCATGTAGGAGAAGCGCCAGATATTGCCCAGCCCTACCGCCGAACCGGTGGCTGCCAGGATGAAGGCCATCTTCGATGACCACTGAGCGTGGGAGAGTTTCGACATGTGTCACCCTGTCTTGGTCGTGTCGCCAGCGGCCGGTCCGGCGCAATGGCGGCTTGTGCTTGTCATTGCCACGTCCAGGACGCCATGGGTCGCAGGGCGCCATCCAGAGCATGACAGGATCCGGGCAGGATCGCTGCCGCTACACCCCGCGACCGCCGGCGGGTAGACGTCGAGCGCAGGGTGCGGGAACGCAGGATCATCGCAAGATCGACGCGGGTTCGGCGTCAAATCCAGTCAGAATCCAGGGTAAGGGCGCTCCGGCCCATAAAACTATCCGATCAAACGTCTGATGGCCAGTCCGATCTCGTTGACCTGGCTCAGCGATGGGGCGAACCCCCTCAGCCTCCGAACAGGCTGGCCTGGGCCTCGCCGGGGAAAGGCGGCAAGGCAGGCAGCGCCAGCCGCTCCACCAGCCGCCCATGCAGGCGTCGCGCCAACTCCGGGGCCCGCCGGTTGTCGGGCGTATGCACCATCAGGTAAGGGGTTTTCCCCTGTTTTATCCACAGGGAGAGACGCTCGATCCAGGGGGCGAAGCAGCGAGCGTTGATCTCACCATCCAGGTGACCGATGAAACGGACCACCGGCCGATCCGCCGTGGAAAGCACGTGTAATGGGCGTCTTGGCTTCTCGCGCTGGGCCTGGCGCAGGCTGGGATGGTCGCCGGCGGGGGTGGCGAAGAGCGGCCGCACGTCGAGCATCACGCGATCCACGCCATGAGTTATCAACAACCTGTTGAGATCGCGCTCCGCCGTCCCCTTGTGGAAAAATTCGCTGTGGCGCACCTCCACCGCGCAGGGAATCTCTGCCGGCCAGCGACCCAGCAGCGCTTCCAACCGGGGCAGCTCCTCGGCACCGAAGTCCCGGGGCAGCTGCACCATCAGCGGCCCCAGGCGATCGTGCAGTGGGGCGAGCGCCGCGAGGAAGGCGTCGAGCTCGGCCTCGATGCCGGCCAGTCGCTTGTCGTGGGTCAGGGCGGCGGGCAGCTTGAAACAGAAGCGAAAGCCCGGCGGCGCCTGGCACGCCCAGGCCGCCACGCTCTCGGCCCGCGGCGCCCCACTGTAGAAGGTGGTGTTGCCCTCCACGGCGGAGAACACCTGGGCGTACTCCTCGAGGCCGCCGCCGTGCGGCGGATAGAGGCCGCCGCGCCAGTCGGGGTTGGCCCACATCGGCAGCCCCAGGTGGAACTGTGGTAATCAAATAAAGTTAGAAACTTACTGCTCTCCGAAGCCTATTAATCAATAAGATAATAGTCTTTGTAAATTAATAAAGTTGGTAATAGATTGCCCGTAAAACCCTAAAGCTATTTTTATAAAAATAATAAAGATAGTAACATTCAGAAAAATGGTTCTTCGTCGTTTCATGTGGATTTGGCCTGATCGAGCAGGAGGCCCACCGGGCTGCCAATCAGGTAGATCATGGCGATGAAGTTGGCCTCGTTCCGGTAGCCGCGAGCGCGTGACCTTGCCGCCTGGAACAGGCCGTTCATCCCTTCCAGTCGTGCGTTCGTCAGTCCCGAGATCCAGCGCCTAGCCACTGCATCGGCATGGCGCTCCAGCGTTGCCAGGGCCTTACCCATCGGCTTCAGCAGTGGCTTCGCCGAGACGGCCGCCTTCATGACCTTGAGGTAGTGCGTGATGCGCCACCGAGCCGCTCGCGGCGTCGGGGCCTTCTGGATCCAGCGCAGCTTTTCCTTGATCACCCAGGCATCGGCGGTAGCGCTCTGATCGGCCACCAGCTCCTCGAGCGCCGCCAGCTGCTTGGGTGTCAGGTTCTCGTTGTCCAGGCTCTTCAGCAGGGCCCAGCGCAGCGACTTGGGGTGTCCCTGCTCCCGGCGCTCCTTCTTGCGCACTTCGTCCAGCCGCTTGGTGAAGGTCTGCACGATATGGAACCAGTCGACCGTAACCTCGGCCTTGGG
>NZ_QGTM01000007.1 GCF_003182195.1 Halomonas sp. A11-A | reverse complement strand
CCGTCCGATCTCCGCTGACGACCCGCCTCATCTTGCCGAGGCGTTGCGAATAGAGCCCTTAGCGAGCCCTGCAGAACAAGTGGCGCGCATTCTAGCGAATCCGCGGTGAGTGTCAAGCGAGAAGATTTTCGAAACTCTCAAAAACCCCAAGCAGAACAACCACTTCCACCACCTATTACCGCCTGCAACCCTGCTGGTCACCGGCAGCGGATGCATACTTTACGGTTTTCCCCCGAGGGGTGCAACCCCTTCCACCAGAAAAATGTAGCTCAACGACGCGCATAGGGCCATGACCCATATCAATATATCGCTCGGCGAGGCCAGGGGCCCGGAACTCAACGAGGGGCCGGCCCCCTGGCACCCACAGACAGGTCGATCAGAAGCTGTCGCCGGGAATGCGTACGAAGCCCTCCATCAGCACCCGGGCGCTGCGGCTCATCACCGCCTCGTCGATCACCCAGCGCCCCTCCGTCAGGCTCGCCTCGGCGCCCACCCGCAGGGTGCCGGAAGGGTGACCGAAGGTGACGGCGTTGCGCTTGCCGCCGCCGGCGGCCAGGTTGACCAGGGTGCCCTCGATGGCCGCGGCGGAGGCGATGGCCACCGCCGCGGTGCCCATCATGGCGTGATGCAGCTTGCCCATGGAGAGCGCCCGCACAAGTAGGTCGATCTCGCCGGCCTCGACCCGCTTGCCGCTGGAGGCAGTGTAGCTCGCCGGCGGGGCCACGAAAGCGACCTTGGGGGTGTGCTGGCGGCCTGCGGCCTCGGCGACGTCCTCGATCAACCCCATCTTCACCGCCCCATGGGCGCGAATGGCCTCGAAGCGCGCCAGTGCCTCGGCGTCGCCGTTGATCGCCTCCTGCAGCTCGGAGCCGGTGTAGCCGATATCGGCGGCATTGACGAAGATGGTGGGAATGCCGGCGTTGATCAGGGTGGCCTTGAGAGTACCCAGGCCCGGCACCTCCAGGTCATCGACCAGGTTGCCGGTGGGGAAGATCGCCCCTTCGCCGTCGGCGGGGTCCTTGAAGGCTACCGGCACCTCGGCCGCCGGGAAGGTCACGCCGTCCAGCTCGAAGTCGCCGGTCTCCTGCACCTCGCCATCGGTGATGGGCACCTGGCAGACGATGGTCTTGCCGATATTGACCTGCCAGACGCGCACCTCCACCACACCATTGTCGGGAATGCGCGCCGGATCGACCAGGCCGTTGGCCACGGCGAAGGGCCCCACGGCAGCGGAGAGGTTGCCGCAATTGCCGCTCCAGTCGACGAAGGCACGGTCGATGGCGACCTGGCCGAAGAGATAGTCCACGTCGTGGTCGGGGCTCTCGCTCTTCGAGAGGATCACCGTCTTGCTGGTGCTGGAGGTGCCCCCACCCATGCCGTCGATCTGTTTCTGGTAGGGGTCGGGGCTGCCGATCACCCGCATCAGCAGGCGGTCGCGGGCCTCACCAGGCTTGCGCGCCGCCTCGGGCAGGTCGTCGAGCCGGAAGAAGACGCCCTTGCTGGTACCGCCGCGCATATAGGTGGCGGGAATGCGAATCTGAGGAACGTGAGCCATGAAGGTCGCTTCCTTGAAGATAAATAGGATAAAGAGGCTGAAGAAGGTAAAGATCGACCCGGGCCTTGCGGCGCCGGGTCGATAGGGCTCTACCTCGTCAGACGTTCGCCCGGCGTCAGCTTGACGCCTCGGCCGTGGACTCCAGGAAGTCCTTGGCGAAGCGCTGCAGCACGCCACCGGCGGAGTAGACGGTGACCTCTTCCGCGGTATCCAGGCGGCAGGTCACCGGCACCCGGTCGACCTCTCCGGTCTTGCGATGAATGACCAGTTCCAGGGTCGCGCCCGGGGCCGGCTTGCCCTCCACGTCGTAGGTCTCGGTGCCATCGAGCTGCAGGGTGTGGCGGGTGGTGCCCTCCTGGAACTGCAGCGGCATCACGCCCATGCCGATCAGGTTGGTGCGGTGGATGCGCTCGAAGCCCTCGGCCACGATCGCCTCGACCCCAGCCAGCGCCACGCCCTTGGCCGCCCAGTCACGGGACGAGCCCTGACCGTAGTCGGCGCCGGCGATGATGATCAAGGGCTGGCCGCGGTTCATGTAGGTCTCGATGGCCTCCCACATGCGCATCACCTGGCCTTCCGGCTCGACCCGCGCCAGCGACCCCTGCACCACCTCGCCTGCGTCGTCCCGCACCATCTCGTTGAAGAGCTTGGGGTTGGCGAGCGTCGCCCGCTGGGCGGTGAGATGGTCGCCGCGGTGGGTGGCGTAGGAGTTGAAGTCCTCCTCCGGCAGGCCCATCTTGTGCAGGTACTCCCCCGCTGCGCTGTCCATCATGATGGCATTGGACGGCGACAGGTGGTCGGTGGTGATGTTGTCCGGCAGGATCGCCAGGGGCCGCATGCCCTTGAGCTCGCGCTCGGCCGCCATGGTGCCTTCCCAGTAGGGCGGGCGGCGGATGTAGGTGCTCTGGGGGCGCCAGTCGTAGAGCGGGCTCTCGGCCTTCTCTGCGGCATCCAGGTCGAACATCGGGATGTAGACCTGCTTGAACTGCTCCGGCTTGACGAACTCGCCGACGATGGCGTCGATCTCCTCGTCGGAGGGCCACAGGTCCTTGAGGGTCACCGGGTTGCCGTCCTTGTCGGTGCCCAGCACGTCCTTCTCGATATCGAAGCGCACGGTCCCGGCGATGGCGTAGGCCACCACCAGCGCCGGCGAGGCCAGGAAGGCCTGCTTGGCGTAGGGGTGGATGCGGCCGTCAAAGTTGCGGTTGCCGGAAAGCACCGCGGTGGCGTAGAGATCGCGGTCGATGATCTCCTGCTGGATCTTCGGATCGAGCGCGCCGGACATGCCGTTACAGGTGGTGCAGGCGTAGGCGACGATGCCGAAGCCGAGCTTCTCCAGCTCCGGCAGCAGGCCCGACTCCTCGAGATAGAGCCGCGCGACCTTCGATCCTGGAGCGAATGACGACTTCACCCAGGGCTTGCGCACCAGGCCGAGCTCGTTGGCCTTCTTGGCCAGCAGGCCCGCCCCCACCACGTTGCGCGGGTTGGAGGTGTTGGTGCAGCTGGTGATGGCGGCGATGATCACCGCGCCATCGGGCATCCGGCCTTCCTTCTCCTCCGCCTGGGCCTTCTCGTAGTTCACGGCGATGCCACGCTCAGCAAGGGCGCTGGTGGGCAGGCGGCGGTGCGGGCTGGAGGGACCGGCCAGGTTGCGCTCGACGCTGGAGAGATCGAAGGTCAGCACCCGCTCGTACTGGGCATTGGCCAGGCTGTCGGCCCACAGGCCGGTCTGCCTGGCGTAGGTCTCCACCAGCGCGACCTGCTCCGGCTCGCGGCCGGTGAGCGTCAGGTAGTCGATGGTCTGCTCGTCGATGTAGAACATCGCCGCGGTGGCGCCGTACTCCGGCGTCATGTTGGAGATGGTGGCGCGGTCGCCGATGGTCAGGCTCCTGGCCCCCTCGCCGTAGAACTCGAGATACGCCCCCACCACGCGCTCGCGGCGCAGGAACTCGGTGATCGCCAGCACGATATCGGTGGCGGTGATGCCGGGCTTGGGCTTACCGATCAGCTCCACGCCGACGATGTCGGGCAGGCGCATCATCGAGGGGCGGCCCAGCATCACGGTCTCGGCCTCGAGGCCGCCGACGCCGATGGCGATGACGCCCAGGCAGTCGATATGCGGGGTGTGGCTGTCGGTGCCCACGCAGGTATCGGGGAAGGCCACACCGTCGCGGGCCTGGACCACCGGCGACATCTTCTCCAGGTTGATCTGGTGCATGATGCCGTTGCCGGCGGGGATGACATCGACGTTCTCGAAGGCGGTCTTGGCCCACTCGATGAAGTGGAAGCGATCCTCGTTGCGACGATCTTCGATGGCGCGGTTCTTCTCGAAGGCGTCCGGCTCGAAGCCGGCGTGCTCCACGGCGAGCGAGTGGTCGACGATCAACTGGGTCGGCACCACGGGGTTGACCTTGGCGGGGTCGCCGCCCCGCTCGGCGATGGCGTCGCGCAGGCCGGCCAGGTCGACCAGCGCCGTCTGGCCGAGGATGTCGTGGCACACCACCCGGGCCGGGTACCAGGGGAAGTCCAGATCGCGGCGACGCTCGATCAGCTGCTTGAGGGCATCGGTGAGCAGCTCCGGCTCGCAGCGACGCACCAGCTGCTCGGCGAGCACCCGGGAAGTGTAGGGAAGGGTGTCATAGGCACCGGGCTGGATCTCCTCGACGGCCGCCCGCGCGTCAAAGTAGTCCAGCTCGGTGCCGGGAAGCGGCTTGCGGTAGTCGGTGTTCATACTCAACCCCGATCCTCAATGGGCACCCACTCGCTCTTCTCCGGGCCGACATAATCGGCGCTGGGGCGAATGATGCGGTTGTTGGCGCGCTGCTCGAAGACATGGGCACACCAGCCGGTGACACGCGAGCAGACGAAGATCGGCGTGAACAGCTTGGTGGGGATGTCCATGAAGTGGTAGGCGCTGGCGTGGAAGAAGTCGGCGTTGCAGAACAGCTTCTTCTCGCGCCACATCACCGCCTCGACGCGCTCGGAGACCGGGTAGAGGACGCTGTCACCCACATCCTCGGCCAGCTTCTTGGACCACTCCTTGATGATGGCGTTGCGCGGGTCGGACTCGCGATAGATCGCGTGGCCGAAGCCCATGATCTTCTCCTTGCGCTCGAGCATGCCCATGATCTCGCGCTCGGCCTCGTCGGCGGAGGTCCAATTCTCGATCATCGCCATGGCCGCCTCGTTGGCGCCGCCGTGCAGCGGGCCGCGCAGGGAGCCGATGGCGCCGGTCACGCAGGAGTGCATGTCGGAGAGGGTCGAGGCGCAGACACGCGCGGTGAAGGTCGAGGCGTTGAACTCGTGCTCGGCGTAGAGGATGAGCGAGACGTTCATGACCCGAGCATGCAGCTCGGAGGGGGGCTCGCCACGCAGCAGGTGCAGGAAGTGGGCACCCACGGAGTCATCGTCGGTCTCGGTCTCGATGCGCACGCCGTCGTGGCTGAAGCGGTACCAGTAGCAGATGATGGAGGGCAGCACGGCCAGCAGGCGGTCGGAGACATCCTGCTGCTCGTCGAAGCTCTGCTCAGTCTCGAGGTTGCCCAGCATGGAGGCGCCGGTGCGCATCACGTCCATGGGGTGGGAGTCCTTGGGGATCTGCTCGAGCACGGTCTTGAGCGCCGCGGGCAGGCCGCGCAGGCCCTTGAGCTTGGTGATGTAGGCGTCGAGTTCGGCCTGGTTGGGCAGCTTGCCCCTGAGCAGCAGGTAGGCGACCTCCTCGAACTTCGCCTTCTCCGCCAGCTCCTTGATGTCGTAGCCGCGGTAGGTCAGGCCGGAGCCGGTCTTGCCCACGGTACACAGGGCGGTGGTACCTGCACTCTGGCCACGCAGTCCGGCGCCGCCGATGGGTTTATCAACCATGATCTCTCTCCTCTTGTAGGTATCCGAATAGGTATCCGAAGTGACTGGAGGGCACGCCTCAGGCGTCGCTGCCCTTCTCGGCAAGCTGGTTTTCGGCGAACAGGGCATCGAGCTTCTGCTCGAAGCTGTGGTAGTTCAGGAAGTCGTAGAGCTCGTCGCGGGTCTGCATCAGCTCCACCACGTCGCGCTGGTGGCCGTTGGCGTGGATGCTCTGGTAGACCTTGAGGGCCGCGGCGTTCATGGCGCGGAAGGCGGAGAGCGGATAGAGCACCATGCGACAGCCCACCTCGCCCAGCTCCTGCTGGGAGAAGAGCGGCGTGGCGCCGAACTCGGTGATGTTGGCCAGGATCGGCGCATCGACGCGCTCGCAGAAGGCCCGGTAGTCGTCCAAGGTGTGCACCGCCTCGGCGAAGATGGCGTCGGCGCCGGCCTCGATGCAGGCCTGGGCACGCTCGATGGCGGCATCCAGCCCGTCCTTCTGGAAGGCGTCGGTGCGGGCGATCAGGTAGAAGTCCGGATCGATGCGCGCATCGGCGGCGGCCTTGACGCGGTCGACCATCTCCTGCTGGGAGACGATGGCCTTGTTGGGGCGGTGGCCGCAGCGCTTCTGGGCGACCTGGTCCTCGATATGCACGGCGGCAACGCCCGCGCGCTGCATCTCCTTGACGGTGCGGGCGATGTTGAAGGCGCCGCCCCAGCCGGTATCGATATCCACCAGCAGCGGCAGGTCGGTGGCGCCGCAGATGCGGTGGGCGTCCTCGACCACGTCGTTCATGGTGGTCATACCGAGATCCGGCAGGCCGAAGGAGGCGTTGGCCACGCCGCCGCCGGAGAGATAGATGGCCTGGTGGCCGACGCGCTTGGCCATCATGGCGGTATAGGCGTTGATGGTACCGACGATGGGCAGCGGGCGATTGGCCTCGAGGGCGGCACGGAAGCGGGCGCCGGGGGTCTGCTGGGTCATGGTCTCTCTCCTGTAGGGGGCTGGCCTGGAGGGTCCGGGCCGCGGGGGGTCGGTTCGGATCAGGATGTCGTCTCGGCCGCCTGACGCAGGGTGGCCGCATAGCGGTCGACCACATTGGCCCGCGAGGCGCTGACATGGCGGCGCATCAGCAGCTCGGCGAGCTCCGCATCGCCGGCCTCGATGGCATCGACGATGCGGTGGTGCTCGACGAAGGCGCGCTGGGGCCGCGAGCCGCTGGCGCTGAACTGGGTGCGGTAGAGCCGCACCAGGTAGTAGAGGTCGTCGCACAGCAGGGTCACCAGCATGCGATTGTGGCTGCCCTGGACGATCCGGTAGTGGAAGTCCAGGTCCCCCTCGCGCTGGTAGTAGGCCTCGCCCTTCTTGAGGTCAGCCTGGCGCTCGTGCATCGCCAGCAGCTCGCGCAGCCCGGCGATCTCCTCGGCGGTCATGTGCTCGGCCGCCAGCCGGGCCGCCATGCTCTCCAGCGCCTCGCGCACGTCGAACAGCTCCAGCAGCTCCTTCATGGAGAGCTTCACCACCCGGGCACCCACATGAGGCACCCGCTCGATCAGGCGGTGCGCCTCGAGGCGACGCATCGCCTCGCGCAGCGGGCCGCGCGAGATGCCGTAGGCCCTGGAGAGGCCCGGCTCGGTGATCTTGCTGCCCGGCGCCAGCTCGCCGCGCACGATGGCATCCTGGAGCTGCTGGAAGACGCGCTCCGCCAGGGTACGCACTTCCGGGGGAGTGGTTTCGATTTCGACTGAGGTCATGGCAATTGTCGACAATTATTCGATGAAGAGAGAGTAGCCACTCCCCATAACAGGGTCAATACGCAGAAACCCCGGAACGCTTCACCTTTGGTTGTAGACAACCCCCCCCACCATCGGAGGGACTGTCGACAATAGCAGCAGAGCGCTGGCCCCCGCGGCGGGCAAGAACAGGGACAAGCCCCGTCGAGACGCCTAGAATGGGCCGCCTGTCACAGCAAGGCCCGGCAATGAGCGCAAAACTCCAGATCATCCCCTGTCCCTACCATGAGCAACCGCTCGAGCACTTCGCCCGCCTGCGTAGGCGCCCCGGCGCCGTGCTGCTCGACAGCGGGCGTCCCGCGGCCCCCGCAGGGCGCTTCGACATCCTCTCCAGCGATCCGCTGGCGACGCTTGCCGTCGATGCCTGTGGCCGCGTCAGCGGCGTTCCCGAGCTTGCCGGGCTCTCCCCCTTCGCCGCCCAGCAGGCGCTGCTTAAGCGCCTGACCGCCCCGGCCCTGGAGAGCGAGCTGCCTTTCCTGGGGGGGCTGATCGGCTACTGGAGCTATGACCTGGGGCGGCTGCTGGAGCCGGTGGGCGAGAACGCCCGGCCGGTGGTCGACCTGCCGGGGAGCCGGGTCGGCCTCTACGACTGGGCGCTGATCCAGGACCATGAGCGGCGCGAGAGCTGGCTGGTGGCCACCGCCGAGCGCCGCCGGCAGGTAGAGGAGTGGCTGGCGGCACCCGCCGCAGAGGCCGGCGGGGTTCGGCTCACCGCCCCCCTCGCCGGGGAGCTCTCCCGGGCCGACTACCTCGCGCGCTTCGCCGCCGTGCAGCGCTATATCCGCGCCGGCGACTGCTACCAGATCAACCTGGCCCAGCGCTTCAGCGCCCCCTATGTGGGCGACCTGTGGGCGGCCTATTGCCGCCTGCGCCAGGCCACTCCGACCCCCTATGCCGGCTACATGGCCTGGCCCGCCGCCCGCGGCGAGCAGGCGCTCCTCTCGCTCTCGCCGGAGCGCTTCCTGGAGTGCCGCGACGGCCGGGTGGAGACCCGCCCCATCAAGGGGACCCGCCCCCGGGGGGCGACGCCCGCCGACGACCGGCGGCTGGCCTGCGAGCTCGCCGCCAGCCTCAAGGACCGCGCCGAGAACGTGATGATCGTCGACCTGCTGCGCAACGACCTGGGGCGCGTCTGCCGCCCCGGCAGCGTGCGGGTGCCCCAGCTGTGCAGCCTGGAGAGCTACGCCAACGTGCACCATCTGGTCAGCGTGGTCACCGGCGAGCTGGCCCCGGGGCGCACGCCCCTCGAGCTGCTGGCCGCCGCCTTCCCCGGTGGCTCTATCACCGGCGCCCCCAAGGTACGCGCCATGCAGATCATCGAGGAGCTGGAGCCGAGCCGGCGCAGCGCCTACTGCGGCAGCCTCGGCTATGTGGACGTGCGCGGGCGCATGGACACCTCCATTGCCATTCGCACCGCCGTGGCCGACGACGGCCAACTCCACCTGTGGGGCGGCGGCGGCCTGGTGGCCGACTCCGAGGGCGAGGCGGAGTATCAGGAGACCCTCGACAAGATCGGCCACCTGATGGCCGCCCTTGCGGACGATGAATTGACAGAAAATGCATAAGAACCCTGCCTCTTGCCCCTCGAAGGAATAGATATCCAAGAAATCGGTATTGGGGCCGGCGGGCTCGGCCTTGTTAGGGTAACGGCCATCGAACCCAAGGAGGCCAGCATGGCACGCTTCGACCCCAACCGTTTCGTCCTGGAGCACGACCAGGCGACCCCCAAGGAGATCCTCCGCGCCGCCCACCAGGCCTTCGGCGAGCTGACGCTCTCCTTTTCCGGCGCCGAGGACGTGGTGCTGATCGACCTGGCCCTGAAGGTCGCGCCGAAGGAGGCCGTCCATGTCTTCGCCCTGGATACCGGCCGGCTGCATCCGGAGACCTACGCCTTCATCGAGCGGGTCCGCGAGCATTACGGCATCGCCATCGACGTGCGCTTCCCCGACCCCGAGGCGGTTCAGGCACTGGTGGGCGAGAAGGGACTCTTCAGCTTCTATCGCGATGGCCATCAGGAGTGCTGCGGCATCCGCAAGGTGGCGCCGCTGCGCGCCCGCCTCGCCGGCCTGCCGATGTGGGTCACCGGCCAGCGCCGCGACCAGAGCCCCGGCACCCGCTCGAGCCTGCAGATCGCCGAGCACGACCACGGCTTCGGCAGCGAAGCGAGCCCGCTTTACAAGATCAATCCGCTGACCCACTGGTCGAGCGAGGAAGTGTGGACCTACATCCGCATGTTCGACGTCCCCTACAACCCCCTGCATGAACGCGGCTTCGTCAGCATCGGCTGCGAGCCCTGCACCCGCCCCACCCTGCCCGGCCAGCACGAGCGCGAGGGGCGCTGGTGGTGGGAGGAGCAGGGCGGCAAGGAGTGCGGCCTGCACGCCACCAACCTCCCCTCCTCCGCCCCCCGCTGAGCGGAAGCGGAGCAGGGAGCAGAGAGACGAAGGGCGCCCCGCGGGGCGCCCTTCGTCGCTCAAGGCCCCACCGCCCCTTCCGGGGGGTGGGGGCCCTGCGAGGCTAGCGCACCGGCAGCGTGAGCCCCTCGAAGAGCGGCGCCTCGTGCCGTGGCCCCGCCGCCAGGGCGGCATCGACCAGGTCACGCTCCAGGTGCGGGGCGAAGCCCTGCAGGAAGTCGTACATGTAGCCGCGCATGAAGGTGCCGCGGCGGATGCCGATCTTGGTGGTGGAGCTCTCGAAGAGGTGGCCGGCATCCAGCGCCACCAGGTCGGTGTCGTGCTCCGGGTCCACCGCCATATGGGCGACGATGCCCACCCCCATACCGAGGCGCACGTAGGTCTTGATCACGTCGGCGTCGGCGGCGGTCAGCACCACGTTGGGCGTCAGCCCCCGCGCCCGGAAGGCGTCGTCCAGCTGGGAACGGCCGGTGAAGCCGAACACGTAGGTGACCAGCGGATAGCGGGCCAGGATCTCCAGGGTGAGCTCGGGCTCATCGGCCAGGGGGTGCCCGCGGGGTACCAGCAGACAGCGGTTCCAGCGGTAGCAGGGCAGCAGCACCAGGTCGTTGAACAGTTCCAGGGATTCGGTGGCGATGGCGAAATCCGCCTGACCGTCGCTGACCATCTGGGCGATCTGCTTGGGGGTACCCTGCTGCATGTGCAGAGCCACATCGGGATACTTGCGGGTGAACTCGCTGATCACCGGCGGCAGCGCGTAGCGCGCCTGGGTATGGGTAGTGGCAATGGCCAGGCTGCCGCGCCGCTCGTCGCTGAACTCCTGAGCCACCTCCTTGATGTTCTCGGTCAGGCGCAGGACCTCGCCGGCCAGTTCGACGATGGCCTGCCCGGCCGAGGTCACCCGGGTCAGGTGCTTGCCGCTGCGGGCGAAAATCTCCACCCCCAGCTCGTCCTCCAGCAGGCGGATCTGCTTGGAGATCCCCGGCTGGGAGGTGAACAGGCTCTGGGCGGTGGCCGAGACGTTGAGGTTGTGGCGGGTGACTTCCCAGATATAGCGCAGCTGCTGCAGCTTCATGATGACAAACTCCCTGGCCGCCGCCCCGGTCACAGGCGCTGGCAATGCCAAATAGCAATAAGCAAAAAATCTCTAATCACTTTGAAGTATATACAAGGAGGCGGCGTCCCGCCTAGCCGTCTCATGCTGCCATTTGCCAGCGCAGCGGCCGACCGCTAACATCAGCCGGCCGGGCACGCCCCAGGCGTGCCGTGAATACGCTCGATGCAGCGCAACGAAACTGGAGAACCCCATGGCCAATAACGTCGATGTCACCAATGCCAACTTCGAGCAGGAAGTCCTCAAGGCCGACACCCTGGTGCTGCTGAAGTTCTGGGCCCCCTGGTGCGGTCCTTGCAAGGTGATGTCACCGGTGGTCGACGAGGTCGCCGAGGAGCGCCAAGGCAACCTCAAGGTCGTCAGCATCAACGTGGACGATGCCCCGGAAATCGCCGCCGAGCAGGGTGTGCGCGGTGTGCCCACCGTCATGCTGTTCAAGTCCGGTGCCAAGGTCGCCTCCCTGGTGGGCGCCCAGTCCAAGTCGCAGCTGACGCAGTTCATCGACCAGAACGCCTGATCGCGGCGCTCACTTCAGCGCAAGCATGACGCCCCGGCCCTGGCCGGGGCGTTGTCGTTCAGGCCTCCTCATCCTCGGCGTCGCGCTCCGCGATCGGACGCTCGGGACTTGCCTCGGGGGCCTCCTCCCCCGGCCCCAGCAGGTGGGCGATCCAGCGGGTCTGGGGATGGCTGTCCAGGGCAATCTTCAGGGTCATGGTCAGCACCACCGAGAGCAGCATGCCCACCGTGCCGAAGATCCAGCCCCACACCACCAGCGACAGGAAGGCCACCAGGGTCGACAGTCCCAGCGCGCGCCCCATCACCCTTGGCTCGACGATGTTGCCCAGCAGGAAGTTGATCCCCAGGTAGGCCGCGGAGAGCAGCAGGGCATCGACCAGCCCGCCCTCCGGCGAGACCAGCAGCAGCAGCACCGGGGGCACCGCGGCGATGGCCGAGCCGATGTTGGGAATGAAGTTGAGCGCGAAGGCCAGCACCGCCCACAGGAAGGGGAAATCGACCCCCACCAGCAGGCAGGCCACCCACACCAGGGCGCCTGTGACCAGGCTGATCAGAGTCTTGACGGCCAGGTAGCGCTTGAGGGTCTGGCTGAACTCGCTGAAGCGCTGAAGGCTCGGCGCCGGGTTGGCCAGGGCGCGGGAGACCTTGTCGCGGAAGTGCAGCATCTCGAACAGCATGAACAGCACCAGCAGGCCCACGATGGTGCTCTGCACCAGCAGGTTGCCGATCTCGCCGAGCAGGGCGGGGATCCAGCCGCCCAGCTCCTCGACGTCCAGCAGACCGGCCAGCCGGTCCGGGTCGATGGCTAGCCCCAGGCTCGCCAGGCCATCCAGCAGCCCGACATAGTAGGCCTGCAGCTTCTCCTCGATGCCCGGCAGCGCCTCCGTGAAGGTGCCGAAGCTGTTGACCAGCAGCAGTCCCACCAGCGAGAAGAGCACCCCGATCACCACCAGGGGCAGCCACACGGCCGCCCGCAGGCCAAGCCCCAGCCGGTTGAGCCACTGGATCGGCGCGGTGCAGACCACCGCGATGAAGATGGCCAGCAGCATCGGTACCAGCAGGCTCGCACCGGCCTTCATGCCGGCCACGATCACCACCAGCGCGGCCAGGCCGAGCATGAGGTTGAGCGGAATGATGCTCGGGGCATCCGGTTCATGAGCCGACATCGTGCGTTCCTGTCCTCCCTGGCCAGCCCCCATCATGCCTCCGCGCCGGGCCAGCAACAATGATGGCCGCCGCGGGAACCTTTATAGTCGGCCCACCTCGAAGCGGGGTGGCAGACGGTCACGCCATCATTGCAAGGAGGCCACCATGAGGCTGTTTCGTCCCGCCCGGCAGCTGCTGCTGGGCACCCTGCTCGTCGCCACCCCGCTGCTGGCCGGGCAGGCGCTGGCCGAGGCCACCCCGCCCCGCCAGCTCCACGTCCAGGCCGAGGCCACGCTGGCGGTGGTACCTGACCGCGCCACCCTCACGGCCCGCCTCTGGGAGCGCACACCGGCCGTGTCCCAGGAAGAGGACCGGGGAGGAGACCCCGACGCGCTGCGCGAGGCCCGCGAGCGGCTGGAAGGCCGTGCCGGCGAGCTGATTCGCACCCTAGAGGCCGCCGGGTTCGAGCGCGACGCCATCAGCGCCGGCTCGCTGGCCGTGCAGCCGGAACACCTCGCCGGTAGCCGTCACGAGGACGGCGAGCGTCAGACGCTGGTCCGGACCCGCCTCGAGCGCGCCTTCCGGATCCAGCTCGACGACCTGGAGCGGCTGCCGGGGCTGCTCGACGCCCTCACCGAGGCCGGCGTCAATGCCCTGGACGGCGTCAGCTATGACCTCGCCGACCGCGACGCCGCCACCGACGAGGCGCTGGTCAAGGCGCTGGAGAAGGCGCGCCACAAGGCCGAGCTGATGGCCGACACCCTGGGCATCACCCTGGGCCCGGTGGCCAGCGTCAGCGAGACCCGCTCGCCGGTCTTCCAGCCGCGCATGCTGGCCATGGCCGCCGATGCCCGGGAAGGCGCTCCCCAGGCGGAGTACCGCCCCGGCACCCTCGAGATCGAGGCCGGGGTCAGCGTCACCTGGGAGATCGAGTAGCGAGGCGCTTCCGACCTCCATACAAGAAACCCCCGGTGGCTGGCGCCAGCGGGGGTTCGCGTCAAGGGCGGGGGCCCTGGCCTGGCGGCATCAGCCCGGGAGGTTGATCACCTCGACGCCGCCCAGGTTGATCACCTCGACGCCGCCCATGTAGGCGCGTAGCGCCTCGGGGACCGTGATCGAGCCGTCGGCGTTCTGATAGTTCTCCAGCACCGCCACCAGGCAGCGCCCCACCGCCAGGCCGGAGCCGTTGAGGGTGTGCAGCAGCTGCGGCTTCTTCTGCTCGGGGTGGCGGAAGCGCGCCTGCATGCGCCGCGCCTGGAACTCCTCGCAGTTGGAGACCGAGGAGATCTCGCGGTAGGCGTTCTGGCTGGGGATCCACACCTCCAGGTCATAGGTCTTGGCGGCGCCGAAGCCCATGTCGCCGGTGCACAGGGTCACCACCCGGTAGGGCAGCTCGAGCGCCTGCAGGATCGCCTCGGCGTGGCCGCGCATCTCCTCCAGGGCCGCATAGCTGGTGGCCGGGTCCACCAGCTGCACCATCTCCACCTTGTCGAACTGGTGCTGGCGGATCATGCCGCGGGTATCACGACCGTGGGAGCCCGCCTCGCTGCGGAAACAGGGCGTATGGGCGGTGAGCTTCAGAGGCAGCGCCCTGTGCTCCAGGATCTCGTCCCGGGCGAAGTTGGTCAGCGGCACCTCGGAGGTGGGGATCAGGTGGTAGCCGCGCTCGTCGTCGAGGCGGAACAGGTCCTCGCCGAACTTGGGCAGCTGGCCGGTGCCGCGCAGGGAGGCCTCGTTGACCATGTAGGGCACGTAGCACTCCTCGTAGCCATGCTCGAGGGTCTGCTTGTCCAGCATGAACTGGGCCAGGGCACGGTGCAGCCGCGCGATGGGGCCTCGCATCACCGCAAAGCGCGCGCCGGTCAGCTTGGCCGCCAGCTCGAAGTCCAGCTTGCCCTGCAGGGCGCCCAGGTCGACGTGATCGCGCACCTCGAAGTCGAACGCCCGGGGGGTACCCCAGCGATGCAGCTCGACGTTGTCGGCCTCATCCTTGCCCTCGGGCACGCTCTCGTGGGGCAGGTTGGGAATGCCGCTGACCGCGTCATCCCACTCGGCCTGCACCTCGGCCAGGCGCGCCTTGGCCGCATCCAGGCGATCCCCCAGGTCCGAGACCTCGTCGAGCAGCGGCTGGATGTCCTCGCCGGACGCCTTGGCCTTGCCGATCGCCTTGGAGCGGGTGTTGCGCTCGTTCTGCAGGGACTCGGTCTCGGCCTGCAGCTCGCGACGCCGGGACTCCAGCGCCTCGAGACGGTCGGTATCGAGAGCGAAGCCTCGCTTGGCCAGTCGTTGAGCGACCAAATCGAGGTCGCTGCGCAGCAGTTTGGGATCGAGCATGGAATCCGGTCCGTTGCAGTCGGTGATGAAGAAGAAAGAAGACGGGAGTGAAACAGGCCGCCCATTGTAGGCAAAAGGCATCAGGGGCGCCACGCGCCCGCCGCCGACCCCGCCCGCGGGGTGCGCCCCACCCGCCTGTCACGGTAAAGTAGAGGAATCTCCGCTTCCCCATGAAAGAGTGCCATGATCGCACGACTGGACACCGCCGACGCCAGCACCATGCCGGGGCTGGCCGCCCCCTACCTGCGTTTCCTGGAGGCCCTGCGCGACGCCGGCTTCGAGGGCGAGATCGCCCCGGACTACGCCGACCGCACGGTACTGGCCACCGACAACTCGATCTACCAGCGACTGCCCCAGGCCGCGCTCTATCCCCGCCACGGCCAGGACCTCGCGCGCATCGCCCGCCTGGCCGGTGAGGCGGCCCACCGCCAGGTGGTGCTCACGCCGCGGGGCGGCGGCACCGGCACCAACGGTCAGTCGCTCACCGACGGCCTGGTGGTGGACGTCTCGCGCCACATGAACCGGATCCTCGAGATCGACGTCGAGGCCCGTCGTGTGCGGGTCCAGGCCGGGGTGGTCAAGGACCAGCTCAACGCCGCGCTCAGGCCCCATGGCCTCTTCTTCGCACCGGAGCTCTCCACCTCCAACCGCGCCACCATCGGCGGCATGATCGCAACCGACGCCAGCGGCCAGGGCAGCTGCGAGTACGGCAAGACCCGCAACCATGTGCTCGAGCTCGAGGTGCTGCTGCTGGGCGGCGAACGCCTGGTGAGCCGACCGGTCGATGAAACGGAACTGGAAACGCTGTGCGAACGCGACGACGTCACCGGCCGCGCTTACCGCACCGCCCGGGAGATCATCGACACCCAGGGCGAGCTGATTCGCGCCAAGTTCCCGCCGCTCAATCGCTGCCTGACCGGCTATGACCTGGCGCATCTGCGTGACGACCAGGGTCGGCTCGACATGAACAGCCTGCTGTGTGGCGCCGAGGGCTCCCTGGGCTTTCTCGACGAGGCGGTGCTCAACGTCCTGCCGATCCCGCAGCACTCCACCCTGGTCAACGTGCGCTACGCCGGCTTCATGGATGCCCTGCGCGACGCTCGGGCCCTGATGGGCTTTTCACAAGACCAGCCGCAGGCGCTCGGCTCTCCATCAACCCAGCCGCAGGCGCGCCCCACCTCCATCGAGACGGTGGACGACAAGGTGCTGATGCTGGCCATGGAGGACTTCGTCTGGGACAGCGTGGCGGAGTTCTTTCCCGCCGGCGAGACCCCGGTGCGCGGCATCAACCTGGTGGAGTTCAACGACGACGACCCCGAACGCCTGGCCGAGCGGGTCGCCGCCTTCTGCCGCCACCTGGAGGCCGACGAGAGCGTGGCTCGCCTCGGCTTCACGTTGGCCTCCGGCCGTGCCGCCATCCAGCGCGTCTACGCCATGCGCAAGCGCGCCGTGGGCCTGCTGGGCAATGCCCGAGTCGACGAGAAGGGTGAGAAGCGCCCCATCCCCTTCGTGGAGGACGCCGCGGTGCCGCCAGAGCACCTGGCGGACTTTATCAGTGAGTTCCGCGCCGCCCTGGATGCCCGCGGCCTCGCCTACGGCATGTTCGGCCACGTGGATGCCGGGGTGCTGCACGTACGCCCCGCCATCGACATGAAGGACCCCGCGCAGGAGCGGCTGATCCGCGAGGTCTCCGACGAGGTGGTCGAGCTGACGAAGAAGTACGGCGGCCTGCTGTGGGGCGAGCACGGCAAGGGGGTACGCTCGGAGTATGCACCGAGGTTCTTCGGCGAGCTCTACCCCAGCCTGCAGCGGGTCAAGGCGGCCTTCGACCCCTACAACCAGCTCAACCCCGGCAAGATCGCGACGCCTCTCTCCTCATCTACCCCACCCGCCCCCGTGGGGAGCCCGCCCGAAACCGCGGGTACTGATTCTATCCCGCCCGACGCCGCGGGGTCTGCTTCTATCCCGTCCGAAACCGAGGGAAAGGCGTCTGACACCACGCAGGCGGAGACAGTGAAACTCGTCGACCCGGGCCTTCTGACCATCGACGGCGTGCCCACCCGCGGCCAGCTCGACCGCACCATCGACGAGCGGGTGTGGCAGGCCCACGCCGCCACCGTCTACTGCAACGGCAACGGCGCCTGCTACAACTACGACCCCAATGACGCCATGTGCCCCTCCTGGAAGGCGACCCGCGACCGGGTGCACTCACCCAAGGGGCGCGCCAGCCTGATCCGCGAGTGGCTGCGCCTGCAGGGCGAGGCCGACATCGACCTGATCGAGGCCTCCCGGCAGGCCAGTAGTGCAGGCGTCTGGGGCTTTGTCAGGAGCCTGCCGACGCGTACCCTCAACACCCTGCGCCGCCGGCGCGAGGCGGACTTCTCCCACCAGGTCTATGACGCCATGGCGGGGTGTCTCGCCTGCAAGTCCTGCGCCGGCCAGTGCCCGGTGAAGGTCGACGTGCCCGACTCCCGCGCGCAGTTCCTGGAGGTCTACCACGGCCGCTACCTGCGCCCGCTGCGCGACTACCTGGTCGGCACTACCGAATACTTACTGCCCGCCCTCTCGCGCATCGCGCCCGCCTACAATGCGCTGATCGGCAGCCACCTGGTGGAGCGGCTACTCGCCGGCCCCGTGGGCCTGGTGGACAGCCCGCAGCTCTCACGGGCCAGCCTGAAGAAGACCCTGGCCGCCTGGGGCGTGGCCCAGGCCACCCCCACCTCCCTGGGCCGGCTCACCGAGGCTCAAAAGGCCAGGAGCGTGGTGATCGTCCAGGACGCCTTCACCAGCCACTTCGAGGCCAGGCTGGTGCTGGATATCGTCGAGCTGCTCGGCCGGCTGGATATCCGGGTCTTCGTGGCACCCTTCGCCCCCAACGGCAAGCCGCTGCACGTGCAGGGCTTCCTCGGTGCCTTCGCACGCACCGCCGAGCAGCAGGCCCGGCGCCTGCGCACCCTGGCGGAGTTCGGCGTGCCGCTGGTCGGCATCGACCCGGCCATGACCCTCACCTACCGCCAGGAGTATGTGAAGGCGCTGGGCGCGGATGCCGTACCCGAGGTGCTGATGCTCCAGGAGTGGCTGGTGACCCGCGCGGGCAGCCTGGTGCCCGGCGGCCTGACCCTGGACGGCACCGGCATCGAGGGCCCAGGCTATCGGCTGCTCTCCCACTGCACCGAGAAGACCAACGCCCCGGGCAGCCCCAAGGCGTGGCAGCAGCTGTTCGCCGCCTTCGGTCTGGAGCTCGAGCTGGTGGCCACCGGCTGCTGCGGTATGTCCGGCACCTACGGCCACGAGGCCCGCAACCTCGAGACCTCCAAGACCATCTACGGCCTCTCCTGGCAGGGCCTGGTGGAAGACGAGGCCAACCGGGGCCGACTGCTGGCCACCGGCTACTCCTGCCGCAGCCAGGCCAAGCGCTTCTCCGATGCCGTCCTGCCCCACCCGCTGCAGGCCCTTCTCGAGGTGCTGCGCCGGGCCGGCTGAGCCGGTGCCGCAGTACCCGAAACGCCCACCGGGGAGGTCTCCGGTGGGCGCACTCACCCACGACCCCTGGCTGCCAGACGACTGGAGGCGAGACCATGAACCGCACCCTGATCCTGATCGGCCTGATCATCGTCGTTGTGGGCCTGCTGTGGCCCTGGCTCTCCCGCCTGCCGCTGGGTCAACTGCCCGGCGACATCGTCATTCGCCGGGAGAACGCCTCGTTCTTCTTTCCTGTTACCACCATGATCCTGGCCAGCCTCGTGCTGTCGGCGCTGCTCTGGCTGCTGAGCCGATAGCAAGAATCTATCGCCCTGACTCTCTGCGGGCTCCCAGGCTGGTATATGACACCGGCCAACAAGCCTGAAGCCATTTCACCGGGCTGGAACCGAGCTTCTGAGCTACTGTTTCAATGCCAGATGCCGAGGAAATTGCCCCGGGGCGATGGAGAGCATCAGGGGTGGCCTGTCCGGGCCACCACAGCACGCAGTCCCCACAACGCCAACAAGACAGGAGAAGTCACGATGTCTCCAGGACTCACCAAGCCGTCAGTCTATGCCATCATGACCGCCACCGCGATCGCCGGGTTGCCGGCCTCGGCGATGGCCGGCAACCACGTCCCTACCCTGAGCCACAGTACCGTGCTGTCCGGCCTGGAAAACCCGTGGGACATAGCCTTCCTGCCGGACGGCACAATGTTCTATACCGAGAAGTGCCGCGGCATGTCGGTGCGCCTACCCAGCGGGGACGTCCATCACCTGCTGGGGATGAAAGACACCGACGGCTATGCCACCACCGAGAACGATCTCGTCTGCCAGGGCCAGGCCGGCATGAACGGCGTGGCGGTCGACCCCGACTTCGACGACAACCGCTTCGTCTATGTCTACTCGGCATCCGAGCTGTCGGAGCCACGCACGAATCGCGTGCTCCGGTTGACGGTCAACGGCGACTTCGATGACGTATCGGATCGCACCGACATCGTCGATGACATTCCCTACAAACCCGCCGCCACCGACCATCCGTTCGGGGATGCCGGCGCTCACAACGGTGGTCGCATCCGCTTCAACCCCGGTGATGGCTTCCTCTACGTCACCACCGGCGACAACCACAACAGCGAAATCCCCCAGTCCCCCACCCAGCTCGGTGGCAAGGTGCTACGCATCGATCGGGATGGCAATGCGGCAGAGGACAATGCTCCTCCGGCCGGGTTCGATCCCCGGATCTACACCTTCGGGCACCGGAACGTCCAGGGTCTGACCTTTCACCCCGAGACCTCACAGCCCATCGTGACCGAGCATGGCCCCTGGCACTCCGACGAGGTCAATGCCCTGGTCAATGGCGGCAACAGCGGCTGGGACCCGCGCCCGAACATGGCCGGACGGGGTGACTGCCCCGACAACTACTGCGGTTATGAACCCAACCAGATGGAGGGAATGAACCCGAAGGAGCGCGCCGCCTACATGCCGCTGACGGACACCAATGTCTACCCCAACGCCCTGGTGCCCGCCTGGCAGAACAGTGGCCTCTCCCAGGGCATCAGCGGCACCGACTTCCTGACCGGTGACCAGTGGGGGGCCTGGAACGGGCGACTCGCCGTCGGCTTCATGGGCATCGGCTTCGGAGGCACCGGGGTGGGGCAACGTATCAACCTGCTCGCCCTGCATGAAAGCGGCGAAGCCGTCACCGATGTATCGGAAATGCACCTCCCCATGGGGCCTGCCCGGTTCCGGTCGGTTGTCCAGGGGCCCGACGGCAGCCTGTATGTCGCCGTGGATGAGGGTGAAATCCACCGCATCAGCCCGGAATAGCCCGCTTCGACCCTAATTCTCCATCTCAACCGCGAACCGCACTGCCCCAGGGCAGCGCGGTTCCTGTCAGAAGGTCACTGGAAAGATAATATGTTGAAAATTGCGCTGCTGCTTGCCGCCACCACCCTGACCATCAGCACGGCTAGTGCCGGGGAGCCCGACGAAGCTGCCGGAGAATCGCTGTACGCTAGTTCCTGTGCCCAGTGCCACGGCCCCGGGGGAAAGGGCATGGCGAGCTTTCCCTCGCTTGCCGGCAGGGATTCGGACTACATCGCGTCGCGTCTCATGCAGTACCGCGACGGGGAAAGGGTGGGGGCCAATTCGGGCCTGATGATTCCGAATGCCGCGGGCCTGTCCGATGATGACATCGCCAATCTCGCGGCTTTCATTTCCAATCAATTCCAGTAATTAGTGAAAATACCAACATATATAACAGGAACCATAATGCGTTGATACAGCCATACTTTCTATTCACCAAGCTTCAGCTGACAACGGCAGTTCGTTGAGCTCTTCCCGGGCCTCACGCCAGCCCGGGTAGTGCTTGTCGAGCAGCGTGATGAAACGCTCGTTATGCGTCGGCTCGACCAGGTGCAACATTTCATGCACAACGATGTACTCGAGCAGATCCTTGGGTTTCTTGACCAGCTCCGTGTTGAGCCGGATGTTGCCTTTCGATGGATTGCAGCTTCCCCACTTCGTCTTCATGCGCTGCAGGTGATAAGCCGACACTCGCACGCCTAGGCGAGGCTCCCACCTTGCGATCAGCGGCGGAACGGCGCCATGCAGCAACCTCTTGTACCACTCGTGCATCACCTCGGCACGCTTTTGCCGATCGCTTCCCGGTCGCACACTGAGGGTGATGCGCTTGTGATCGATGCGGACGCCGGGGCGTGACTCCCTCTCTTCAACATTCAGCAGGTAGCGTCGCCCCCACAGATAGTGGCTCTCCCGTTCGACGAAACGGCGTGGCGTCTCCCGCGCCTGCGCATGGAGCTTCGCCTGCTGGTCGCGAATCCAGCCGAGCTTGGCGATCGCATAGGCGCGCGCCACCTCCAGGCGGGTCGCACGAGGTGCCACCAGGGTGACCCGCCCATCCGGCGGATGTACGGAAAGATGCACGTTGCGGACGTTCTTGCGAGTGACCTCGATGGGAATATCCCCCAAGGTGATCGTTTCTGTCACGGGTAACCCGCCTGCTGCTTGATCAGATCGAAGACGGCCTTGGTAGCCTGTCGATTCCTGCCGAGGAGTGGGTGCAAGGCGTTGAGCACCTGCCGCTCGCGCGCATCGTCGCCCCGCCATCCGGCCGGGGCCTGCTCGCGCATCGCCCGGTCGATGGCCAGCGAGAGTCGCAGACGCTGCTCATCGGCGTCGGGGGCTGGCTCATGCACCTCGCCGACCGGGCGCGTCGCGGCCAGGATATCCGGGAGATTGTGATAGATCACCTGCGCCTCGGGTCGATCGTCCAGTTCCGGAGGCAGCGCTTCGCCACGCTGGCCCTGTGCCATCTGCTTGACCAGTGCCTCGGCGCGCTCCAGGAACTGCTGGTAGGAAGCCGTCTCGCTTCGCCAATCCGCGATCAGGTCGTCCAGCAGCTTGGATAGCTGTTCGTAGAAACGTGGATCGGTGAGCTGGTCACGGATGATGGTCTTACGCACGTTGTTGATGATGCCCTCGGCGACCCCGTTCTTCGACAGCTTGCCCTGCTGGTTGAGCTTCCTGGCGATGGCATCATGGATGCCGGTCTCGACGATCAGGTCCACCAGGGAGTAGTTGTCCACCGAGCCCAGATTGCTCGCCGGATCCGCCTGGATATAGGTGTTGATGAGGTGGCGCATGTCCGCCTCGAAGGGCTTGATATCCAGCTCCTCGCCGGAGTGGCACTTGATGGCGGCACGCACCTCGCTGAAGAAGGCGACCTCGTCCTGCAGGGTGTCGATTTCGCTCACCGTGTAGCCGACGGCGTCCAGCTCCTGGGCGATGGCGGAATAGGCCCGCACGAAACTGGCCACTGCCTTGTAGAAGGAGATCCGCAGTACCTCGGTGTCGTCCAGTGCCTCCGTCGTGCCGGCATCACCGCAGAAATAGTGCAGGTAGTGCTCGATATCCCGCGGCGGCGGCACCGGCTCACACAGGTACTTGAGTGCCTCTCGGGCCGTGTCGAGCCTCCTGCGACCCTCCTTACGCCAGTCCTTTAGCTCTACGTTGTTCTCGGCTGCCCCGCCGTCGTCCAGGTCCAGCTCGTCGGAGCTGTAGACCGCGATCGCCTGCTGCACATCGCCGAACAGCTGCTTGAAGTCGACGATATGACCGTAGTCCTTGTCCTCGCCGTCGAGGCGGTTGGTCCGACAGATCGCCTGGAAGAGATTGTGATCGCGCAGCTCGTTGTCCAGGTAGATGTAGCTGCACGAAGGAGCATCGAAGCCGGTCAGCAGCTTGCTGACCACGATCAAGAGCTTGGTGTTGGCCGGCTCCTCGATGAAGCGGCGCTTCACCTCGGCTTCGTACTGGCTGGTGCTCTGCCCCTCCTTCAGCACATGCTGAGTATAGGTGTCGAACTTGTAGCGTTCATCGCTGTTGGAAGGCTCGCGGGAAATGGCGTTGTGGTTGGGCTCGAAGGAGGTGATGATCCCGCAGTGCCGGCCGAACGGGGTGTTCTGGAACAGCCGGAAGTAGTGGCAGGCATCGTAGATCGAGGCGGCCACAAGGATGGCCGTGCCGCGGTCATTGTTGAGTCGCGGCTTGAGGCCGAAGTCCTCGATGATGTCCGCGACGATGCGTTGCTTGCGCTCGGCGGCGCTCATCAGCTCCTCCAGCGTTGCCCAGCGCTTGCGCAGCACCGCCTTCTGGTAGTTGTTGAGGTTCCGGGTCTTCTGCTCGAACCACTTGTCGATGGCCTGGCGAGAGGTCAAGCGCTGCGGTACATCGCGGGCCTCGTACTTCAGGTCCAGCACCACGCCGTCGGCCACCGCCTCGGGAAACTTGTAGGTGTGGATATAGGTGCCGAAGACCTCGCGGGTGGTCTGCTTGTCCTTGCGCAACAGGGGCGTGCCGGTGAAACCGATGAAGATCGCATCGGCCAGCCAGCGCTTCATCTGGCGGTTCATGGCACCGCCCTGGGTGCGGTGGCACTCGTCCACGAAGACATAGAAGCGCCCATGCACCGGCGGCGGATCGCCCCTGAGATCGCCCGGGTCGAACTTGTGCACCAGGGCACAGAGAAGCCGCGGCGTGGTCGCCCCCAGCTTCTCCATGAACTGGGCCCGTGAGGTGATACGCGGCGAGGGGGCTTCCTCGCCCACCACGCCGGCATTGCGCATCACGCCGACGATCTGCCTGTCCAGCTCGTCGCGGTCGGTCACCACCAGGATGCGTGCCGCCGGGTCGTGCTCCATGATCCACTTGGCCAGCAGCACCATCAGGATGCTCTTGCCGCTGCCCTGGGTATGCCATATCACCCCGCCCTCGCGCTGAGCGATACGCTCCTGGGCCGCCTTGACGCCGAAATACTGGTGAGGTCGCGGTACCTTCTTCTGCCCTACATCGAAGATCACGAAGTTGCGGATCAGGTCCAGCAGGCGCTGCTTGCCGCACATCTGCACCAGCGGCCTGTCCAGCAACACCCCGGGCGACGCCGCGACGCTGCCCTCCTCGTCCTTCCACTGCACGAAGAACTGCTCCGGCGTACCGGTGGTGCCGTAGCGCAGCCCCTGGGCATCGCTGCCGGCCAGCAACAGCTGCACGGTGGTGAAGAAGCCCTCGTTGAAGATCGGTTCCTGGTTGGTGATGAGCTGACGCACCCCGTCGGCCACTTCCACCGAGCTGCGCTTGAGCTCGATCACCGCCACGGCGATGCCGTTGAGATAGAGCACCAGGTCGGGGCGGCGCTCATGCCCACCCTTGAGGGTCACCTCCTCGGCGAGGGCGAAGTCGTTATGCTCCGGGTGCGCCCAATCGATCAGGTGCACATCCTCGTGCGGCTTTCCCTGTGCCAGCTGCACCTTCACGGGGTAGCGCAGCAGGTTGTAGGTGCGCAGATTCGCCTGGTAGAGCGTCACGCCGGTGACATCGGCTGCCGCCCGCAGCTTGTGCAGGGCGGGGGCGATATGCGCCTCGGAGTAGCCGCGTTTACTCAGGTTGTCGCGCAGCAACGCGGGCTCGATGGCGCGATTGCCCTCCCGGCGGCTCCAGTTGCCCAGCCAGCGGTAGCCCAGACCGCCTTCTTCTTCCGGGCGGGTCAGCAGGTGGATCACGCGATTCTGGGTCAGGCGCTCCGGGCGCGTGGCGTGCGACATCTGGCGGGCTCCTTGCGTGACTCAGTCGGTCGGCTCGTCCTGACCTCCCTGCAGCCGCGCCCTGGCGGCGGCGATGGATTGATGCAGCTTGGCCTTTAAGGCCTCTCGGGGCGGCAGCACTGTCAGGTATTCGGCAACATGGATGCCGCTCTTGTCCAGTTCCAGCAGCTCGATCTGTTCGCGCTGCTTGCCGGCACACAGGATGATGCCCAGCGGCGGATTCTCCCCTGCCTCCTGCTCGTGGCGCGCCAGCCAGCGCAGGTAGAGCTCCATCTGCCCCTTGTACTCGGCCTTGAAGCGCCCGAGCTTGAGGTCGATGGCCACCAGCCGCCGGAGCTTGCGATTGTAGAAGAGCAGGTCGATGTAGAAATCCTCGTCATCGACCTGGATACGCTTCTGGCGTCCCACGAAGGTGAAGCCCGCACCCAGCTCCAGCAGGAACTGCTCGATCTCGCGCAGGATGACGTCTTCCAGGTCGCGTTCCAGATAGCGGTCGTTGAGGCCGAGGAAATCCAGGATGTACGGATCCTTTAGCAGCAACTGCGGCGAGGGCTGTCCGGTGGCATCCAAGTGTTTCAGCTCATGGCGGATGGTCTCCTCCGGCTTGCTGGAGATCGCAGTCCGTTCGAAGAGCAGGGTCTCCTTACGCTCCCGCAACCTGCGCACGCTCCAGCCTTCCTCCAGGCACAGCCGAACATAGAACTCCCGAGCCAGGGGCTCCTTCAGGTAGATCACCTCCAGGAAATGGCTCCAGGACAATTGTCTCGACAGCGTCGAGACAATGTTCTCCTCGGGAAACACCTCGGCGAAGCGGATCATGTGGCGCAGGTTCTTGACCGAAAAGCCCCGCCCGTACTCGGCGGTCAACTGTCTCCCCAGCGCGGAGACAATCTCCTCGCCATAGCCGGCCCGCTTGCCCGCCAGCACCTCCCGGTGGATGCGGCGGCCGATCTGCCAGTAGAGCAGGGTCAGCTCGGCGTTGACCGCCACCGCCGCCCGCTGGCGGGCGCTGTCGATCAGTTGGCGCAGCTCGGTGACCAGCGCCGGATCGGTGACGGCCCTGTCGCTCATATCAGCCGTGTCCTTCCGGTCAGCAGCTCCTGCATCATCGCCTGCTTTAGTGCGGCGGTCTTGGCGCGACGTTGCTCGAGGGTTTCGATAACAGCGTCCATATCGGAGAGGACAGTGGCAATTGCGCGCTGCTCCTCTACATCCTCGGGAAGATATAAATCTAAGATTTCCAACTGCTTCTTTCCGACTTCCAAAAAAGTACTTCCCGCACACAACTGAAGTAGCCGTTGCTTTTGCGTCGTCATGAGGTAGTAAAGATACTCGCAATCTACGGAGGTTGGCTCTAGGTTCTTGAAGCCCTGATTGGTGGTCACCGGAAGAGTATTTATGGCGCACTCGCCGATCGTTGCACGAGTGGTCATGATGATGGAACCAGGCGGAATCAATTCGGCAGAACTCATCTTCAACCCAGCATCAGAGATGGACCGATTCGTTGCAGAAAGATACTTTCTTCCCTGTAACCCAGTAATATCAGTCGGAGTACACCATGGGATATCGCCATTCCAGAATTCGTCGTTTGAGGTGCTCGGCGTCCCGCCACTCCGAATAACTGCAATCGTGCCCAGTTTCCTCTTCTCCCACTCCCCCTCAAACCCAGGCAGTCGGACTTCACCGGTAAGCAGCTGCTGCATGGTGGCCTGCTTGATATCGCGTTTCTTGGCGATCAGGCGGTCCAGCGACTCCAGCAGGGCATCGACATCGCTCAGGGCGGTGGCAATAGCGCGTTGCTCCAGGAGTGGCGGAAGCGGCACAACAACAAGACTTAAATTTTTTTGCCCAATATTTGTGCGAATAGCCCCCTGCCCCATAGGTATGATTTGCTTTCGTATTGACGGGGCACGCAGAGAATAACCTGCATAAGCAGAATCAAGCCTATTCCCCAAAGGACGCCCACGAATCACGAAGCCCCCAAACACAACACGATCGGTGCCTAGGTATGCAGATGCCAAACCCAGCTCTTCGGGCGACTCAGATGTCCTATTAAATAGGATATCACCTGCTTGAATTATGTACGGGGCCACCACCGCTTCTGGCAAAGAAACTTGCCCGGCAATTTCAGGACCATAAATATGCGAGTGGGTTATTGGCTCTAAAACATTAACAAAGTAAATACCTTTTCCGTAAGAGTTTTTGTCCGCATTTATGCCATTTCGGAACTCAAATATGTCACCAAACTGGAACAACACCCAGTCTTTCGGAATCACCCCCACCTCGGTCTGCTTATAGCCCTCGGGCACCGCCGGCCTGTCCGCCTGCAGCGCATACCCCGCCGAGGCGTCGCGCACCTCCATCGCCTCGTCCGTCATGCCCACACCACTCCCATCGTCTTCAGGTGCTCCTCCACCCGCGCCGAGAGTGCTTCCACCTGCCGGCTCATCTGCGGCAGAGGCGTGGCGTAGCGGTCGGCCAACTCGCGGACGCGCGAGGTGAGTGTCTGGGAGACGCGCTCCAGCTCCTCCTGGACGGCGACCTCCAGGGCGGCGAGCCACTTGTCGTCCACCACCAGGGTCTTGATCTCTTCCTCGTCGAGCTGTGGATATTTCTCGTAAGCGAGCAGGTCAAGGGCGGCATCCGCCTCCTTGACCTCTGCCTTGAGGGCCGCTTGCCGATCGAGCAGCTCCAGGTAGCGGGCGGTGGCATGAAGATCGTTCAGGGCCTCTGGCAGCGGCTCCTGCTGTAGGCGTTCGCGGTAGTGCACCTCGGCCTCGGCAAGCAGGCCTGCGGCCTCCTTGTTCGTGGTCTTCAACCGCTTCTCCAGAGAGAGATAGCGTTGCAACGTCTTGTGCTCCTCCACATCGGTGGTGGCGTCGAGCCGAGCCCTGATCGCCTTCTGGGTCAGCTTGCCCTTGGGACTCTTCAGCGCTGAAAGGTAGCCGCCATCGGCGAGGTTACCCAGCTCGGTGGCATACTCTTCTGCCTGGCCCGACATGGCCCGGTAGCGGCCGCAGGCCTCGGGATCGTCCTCATGCCAGGCTTCCACCAGCGCCTGAACGAAGGCGTCCTGGGCATCACCTTTCGACGCGACATCCTTGAGCGGGCCCTCCTCGCCCCCATGCTCCTCAATGAGCTCGGCCAGGCCGGCACCCACGCTGTCCAGCTCGCCGCGTAGGGCGTCCAGCTCGGCTTGTTCGTCGGCGAAGTAGCGGGCGACGATATAGGGCTTGGGAATCAGGTCGCAGGTCCAGCCCTTGTCCTTCATATCGCCCTTCTTCTTTCCAGACTTGACCTCTTCCAGCACGCGGCGCGTCTCCGCCACCCAGCCGTCGGCGGCGATCTCGTAGGCGTCGTCTTGAAGGATCTCGTACCAGTAGTCCATCAGGTGCTGGTAGATGTCGTAGGGGTCGAGCAGGGGAGCGGCGCGGAAGGTGTTCAGCAGGTCCTCGCCCACCCGGGTGATCAGGGCCTTGGGCTGGTCATCGATACCAAAGTCCTTGAGCACCGGCCGGTTCCGCGTGCGCCAGTCGTCGAACAGGGCAAAAGTCCGCTCACGGAAGGTGGCGAACTCGGTGTGCTCGAGGATGGCGGTTCTCAGCGATTGGGGGGCTACGGCGAGATCGACGTAGCCGGCGTGCGGGGTAGGTCGAAATAGCGATGCCCGCAGGCCAGGGAAGACGCCCCAGTAGGCGGCCAGGCCGGGCACCGGCGGGTTGGCGGCGCGGTCACCGTCGATATCGCGTACGGGAATCCCACCGTTCATGTGGGCGTGGAGATCGTGGCGGTCTTCCGGTTCGCTGGCATCGATGTAGCGCGGCAGGTTGAGGTTGAAGTCATTCCTGGGCGAGGCGATCTCGTCAAGGGGCACCATGCGGGCGAAGCGGGGCACATCGACCTGCTTGCTGAAGGTATCGACGATGCGGTGGATGTCCTGCTCGCGCAACCGGTTCTTGTTGCCATCCTTGATGAAGCCCCGGGCGGCATCGATCATGAAGATCCCCTTCCGCGCCTGGGCGTTCTCCTTGTCCAGCACCAGAATGCAGGCGGGAATGCCGGTGCCGTAGAAGAGGTTGGCCGGCAGGCCGATGATGCCCTTCAGATACCCCGACCGCACCAGCCGCCGGCGAATGCCCGCCTCGGCGTTGCTCCGAAACAGCACACCGTGAGGCAGGATCACCGCGCCCTTGCCGGTGCTCTTCATCGAGCGAAGGATATGCAGTAGGTAGGCGTAGTCACCCTGCTTGGCGGGCGGCGTGCCCCAGCCGAAACGCTCCCAGGGGTCGTTTTCCGGCGTGAGGCCCGCGCTCCAGCCCTTGTCCGAGAAAGGCGGATTGGCGACCACGTAGTCGTAGGTGCGCAGCTGCTCACGCCCCCCGCCCTGCTCCTTGAACTTGGGGTTGGCCAGGGTGTTGCCCTGCACCACGTTGGCGGTGGGGAAGTCATGCAGGATCATGTTCATGCGCGCCAGACCGGCGGTGGTGACGTCCTTCTCCTGCCCTTCCAGGGTGATGTGTGTGCCTGCCTCGGCGGCGACCTTGAGCAGCAGCGAGCCCGAGCCACAGGTGGGGTCATAGGCCGTGGTGGCCGCCACCGCCGACTCCGGCGAGATGCCGATGACCTGCGCCATGATCCGGCTGACCTCGGAGGGCGTGTAGAACTGTCCCTTGCTCTTGCCACTCTCCTGAGCGAAGTGACGCATCAGGTATTCGTAGGCGTCGCCGAGGATATCGTCGTGCTCGGCGCGGTTCTTGGCGAAGTCGAGCTCCGGTTTCTGGAAGATGCTGATCAGGTTAGTGAGGCGATCCACCATCGCCTTGCCTTCGCCGAGCTTGTTGGGGTCGTTGAAGTCCGGGAAGTCGCTTCGCGCCAGGCGCTGGTTGGCATCGATCAGGGGCTGGATGATCTGGGTGTTGATCCTGTCGCCGATGTCGCTCTTGCCCTTGAGCTTGACCATGTCTGGGAAGCTCGCGCCCTCGGGGATGATCACCGGCGGCGCGAAGTCGTCGGAATGGGCGTACTTGTCCGAGATGTACTTGATGAACAGCATGAACAGGACATAGTCCTTGTACTGCGATGCGTCCATGCCGCCGCGCAGCTCGTCACAGCTGGCCCAGAGGGAGGAGTAGAGTTCGGATTTCTTGATCGCCATGATGAGTCGCTCTGTTTCCCCTCGGCAGGCGTGTCAGGCGAAAGCCTAGGCACCGAAAAGCCACCTGCCAAATAACTTGAGGGAGGCCGGAGGCCTCCCTTCGTCGTATCGTCATACCCCGGTCGAGTACCGGCTTATCCCTGCCAGCGCCGCCGACCGCTCGCAGGCGGCGTCGCTCTCAGAAGAACAGCCGGCGCAGCGCCTCGCCGGGATCGGCCTCGCGCATAAAGGCCTCGCCCACCAGGAAGGCGTTGACGTCGTGCTCGCGCATGCGGGCCACGTCGTCGCGGGTGTGGATGCCGGACTCGGTCACCACGGTCACCCCCTTCGGAATGCGCGGCAACAGCTCCAGGGTGGTATCCAGGGTAGTGTCGAAGGTGTGCAGATCGCGGTTGTTGATGCCCACCAGGGAGAGATCCAGCCTGAGCGCGCGCTCGAGTTCACGGGCGTCGTGCACCTCCACCAGCACGTCCATGCCGAGCTCGATGGCCTGGCGATTGAGGTCCGCCATCTGGGCGTCCTCCAAGGCGGCGACGATCAGGAGGATGCAGTCGGCGCCGATGGCCCGCGCCTCGCTCACCTGGTAGCCGTGGGTGATGAAGTCCTTGCGGATCACCGGAAGCTCACAGGCGTCACGGGCCTCGACCAGGTAGTCCTCGTGGCCCTGGAAGAAGTCGGCATCGGTAAGCACCGAGAGGCAGGCGGCTCCCCCCTTGGCGTAGCTCGCGGCGATCTCGGCGGGGTGGAAGTCCCCGCGGATCACCCCCTTGGAGGGAGAGGCCTTCTTGACCTCGGCGATCACCGCCGGGTCGCCGGCGGCGATCATGCGCTGCATGGCCGCCACGAAGCCGCGCGGTGCGCTCTGCTCGGCGGCCAGGCGCAGCAGCTCGGCCTCGGGGACGGCGCGGGAGCGCTCGGCCACCTCCTCGTCCTTGCGCGCCAGGATGCGGGTCAGGATGGTGGGGGTCGCCCCCGGGGATGCGCTCATGATGTGACTCCTTGTAGGCGGTGCGCTGAGACAGGGGGTGCACCGAGAGAACGTGGCGCGCTCACTGCAGGAAGACGCGGGTGAAATTGGCCAGCTCCCGGAGCTTCTCCAGGGGCAGTTTGGAGGCCTGGGCGTCCTGGGCCAGGGCCACGCCCTCCTTGAGGCTGTCGGCGATGCCCGAGGCGTAGAGCGCCGCGCCGGCGTTGAGGGCGACGATATCGGCTGCCGGGCCATCCCCCACCAGCGCCTGCTCCACCAGCCGCAGGCTGTCCTCCGCGGACTGCACCCGCAGCGGGTCCAGGGACTGACGCGGGATGCCGAGCTCCTCGGGGGTGATCACGTACTCGGTGATCTCGCCTTCCTTCAGCTCGGCCACCCGGGTTGGCGCAGCCAGGGAGATCTCATCCAGACCGTCTTCTGCATGCACCACCAGCACGTGGCGGCTGCCCAGGCGGCGCAGCACCTCGGCCATCAGCGGCACCAGCTCCGGGGAGTAGACACCCAGCACCTGGTTGGGGGCGCCGGCGGGGTTGGTCAGGGGGCCGAGGATATTGAACAGGGTGCGCACGCCCATCTCCCGGCGCGGCCCCACCGCATGGCGCATGGCCGGGTGGTGGTTGGGGGCGAACATGAAGCCCACGCCCACCTCGGCGATGCAGCGCGCCACCTGCTCGGCGTCGATGTCCAGGTGGATGCCGGCCACGGCGAAGAGGTCGGCGCTCCCCGACGAGGAGGAGACGCCGCGGTTGCCGTGCTTGGCCACGTGGCCGCCGGCGGCGGCCACCACGAAGCTGGCCGCGGTGGAGACGTTGAAGAGGTTGGCGCCGTCGCCGCCGGTGCCGACGATGTCCACCACGTTCTCGAGCGCGGCCGGCAGCCGCACCGGCTTCATCAGCTCGCGCATCACCTGGGCGGCGGCGCTGATCTCCTCGGCGGTCTCGCCCTTCATGGCCATGCCCATCAGGAAGGCGGCGATCTGAGCGTCGCCGGCCTCACCGGTCATGATCTGGCGCATCACCTCATGGGTCTCGTCGAAGGTGAGGTTGTCGCGGCGCATCAGGGCGCCGAGGGCATCTCGCATCTGCATCATGGCTCTCCTCGACTCAGGCACGGCCCAGCGGCGCTTGAGGACGACGTTGTAGGAAGTTGGCCAGCAGCTCATGGCCCTGGCGGGTGAGGATCGACTCGGGGTGGAACTGCACCCCTTCGACGTCGAGCTCGCGGTGGCGAAGCCCCATGATCAGCCCCGGGGTGACGTCATCGTCAGCGGTCCAGGCGGTGATCTCCAGGCAGTCGGGCAGCGAGGCGCGCTCCACCACCAGCGAGTGGTAGCGGGTCACCTCCAGGGGGTCATCGAGGCCTGCGAAGACCCCCAGGCCCGAGTGGCGAATGGCCGAGGTCTTGCCGTGCATCACCTGGGGGGCGCGCACCACCTGGCCGCCGTAGACCTGCCCGATGGCCTGGTGGCCCAGGCAGATGCCGAGGATCGGCAGCCGGCCGGCGAAGTGGCGGATGGCCGCCAGGGAGATGCCCGCCTCGTTGGGCGTGCAGGGCCCCGGCGAGATCACCAGATGGGTGGGGGCCATGGCCTCGATCTGCTCGAGGGTGATGGCGTCGTTGCGGTGGGTCGCCACCTCGGCGCCCAGCTCCCCCAGGTACTGCACCACGTTAAAGGTGAAGCTGTCGTAATTGTCGATCATGCAGACTTTCATGGGTCTCTCCGGCGCCTTATTCGAGGTTGTCCAGGCCGCGCTCGGCCATGGCCACGGCGCGGAACAGGGCGCGCCCCTTGTTGAGGGTCTCTTGCCACTCCATCTCGGGCACGGAGTCGGCGACGATGCCGGCACCCGCCTGGACATGCAGCTGGCCATCCTTGATCACCGCGGTGCGGATGGCGATGGCGGTGTCCATGTTGCCATGCCAAGAGAGATAGCCCACCGCCCCGGAGTAGATGCCGCGCTTGACCGGCTCCAGCTCGTCGATGATCTCCAGCGCCCGGATCTTGGGGGCGCCGGAGACGGTGCCCGCCGGGAAGGTGGCGCGCAGGGCGTCCATGGCGGTCAGCCCCGGTTTCAGCTTGCCGGTGACGTTGGAGACGATATGCATGACGTGGGAGTAGCGCTCCACCACCATCTCCTCGGTGACCTTCACCGAGCCGGTCTCGCTGATGCGCCCCACATCGTTGCGGCCGAGATCGATCAGCATCAGGTGCTCGGCGCGCTCCTTGGGATCGGCCAGCAGCTCCGCCTCCAGCGCCTGGTCCTCCTCCTCGCTGCGGCCGCGCTTGCGGGTCCCGGCGATGGGGCGCACCGTCACCTCGCCCTCCTCCAGGCGGGTCAGAATTTCCGGCGAGGAGCCGGCCACCTGATGATCGCCGAGGTCGAGGAAGAACATGTAGGGCGAGGGGTTGAGGCTGCGCAGTGCCCGGTAAAGGTCGAGCGGCGCGGCGCGGTAGGGAATCGACATGCGCTGGGAGGGCACGCACTGCATGACGTCACCGGCCAGCACGTACTCCTTGATGGTCTCCACCGCGGCCTTGAAGCCCGCCTCGGTGAAGCCGGAGGTGAAGTCGCCCTCCTCCACCGCGGCGCCGCCGGTGCCAGGGCTGATGGTGTTGAGGGTGGCACTGCGCAGGCGGATCTCCAGCTCTTCCAGGCGCTGCACCGCCCGGGGGTAGGCCTTTGGCTCGGCGGGGTCGGCATGGGTCCAGAGCGCCAGGCGCCCGGAGAGGTTGTCGAAGACCACCAGCTCGTCGCACACCATCAGCAGGATATCGGGCACGCCCAGCGGGTCGGGCTTGGCGGCGGCGGCCTCACTGCGAAGCCGCGGCTCGATATAGCGGATGGTGTCGTAGCCGAAGTAGCCCACCAGGCCACCGTCGAAGCGCGGCTGGTCGTCCAGGCGCGGCACCCTGAAGCGGGCCTGGAACTGCTCGATCCACGCCAGCGGGTCCTCCACCTCGGCCACACCCTGCTGCTCGCCGTCGACGATATGGCTCACCGTGAAGCCGCGCACCTCGATGCGCTCTCGGCTGGGCAGGCCGATGATGGAGTAGCGCCCCCACTTCTCGCCGCCCTGCACGGACTCCAGCAGGAAGGACCAGGGGGCATTGGCCAGCTTGAGGTAGGTGGAGAGCGGGGTGTCGAGATCGGCCAGCACCTCGCGGGTGACCGGAATACGGTTGTAGCCGGCGTCGGCCAGCTCGCGGAAGCGTTCGGGAGTCATCATGCCCGGGAATCCTCGGTGTAACGGGTTGGCGATGGGGCGCAGGGCGGCGCGACCTGAAGGTAGCCAGCGCCGCGGCTCAACATGGAAGGAGCGTCACCATCGCCAGCCGCCGCGGAGCGGCGAGCGGCGCAGGCGGGGCTCGGCGGCCGGGGCGCCACCGAAGGCAGGGCAGGTGTCCGACAGGGTGCGGCTGTTCATCGAGAGGCTTCCGCTTCTTATAGCAATAACATATTGATTAGGCCGCGCTTATAGCATTAGCCGAATTCACGTTAAACGAGTTCCACCAGCGATTCAACCACGCCATCCGGGCCGCTCTCGCGCACCGGCTCGCCGTGGTTGTAGCCGTAGGGCACCGCCAGGGTACGAAAGCCGGCGGCCTGACCGGCGGCGATATCGTGACGGGAGTCCCCCACCATCAGGCAGGCCCGAGGGGCCAGGCCGAAGTGGCTGGCCACGTGCAGCAGCGGCGCCGGATGAGGCTTCTTCTCGGGCAGGCTGTCGCCACCCAGGCAGAGGGCGAAGTGCTCGGCAAGCGCCAGCCCCTCCAGCAGCGGGGCAATAAAGGCATAGGGCTTGTTGGTCACCAGCGCCAGCGGCAGGCCGCGCTCACGCAGGGCATCCAGGCACTCGCGCACGCCGGGGTAGAGCCGAGTATGGGCGCCGGGGTCACGACCGTAGTGCGTAAGGAATGCCGCATGGGCGCGCTCCAGAAGGGGCTTGTCGACCTCAGCAGCAGTGGCAAGCGAGGCTTTCCCGGCGACTGATCTACGAGGGGGCGCTGTGAACCCCTCCCTGGGCGCTACCGATGCCCTGCTTCGCTCTCGCGTCCCGCTTCGCTCGCAGGTCCGGTGCTGGCCATCCATGGCCAGCCCGTTCGGAGCAGTGCTCCTCACCCCTGGCATAGGACCCCCTCTACGATCAGTCCCCGGCGCCTCGCTGGCAGACGTTGCGAACCGCAGCGCGCGCTCCATCAACACTAGCGAGCCGTTGCCGACCCAGTCGCGCACCCTCGCCTCGCCGGCGGCGGGCAGGCCGAGGTCTGCCAGGGCCGCGTCCACGGCCAGCGCCAGATCGGGCACCGAGTCGATCAGGGTGCCGTCCAGGTCGAAGGCCACCAGCTCGATGCCGTCGAGAATGGGGTGCATGCTTGCTCCTCTGCGTTGCTGATCGTCCTGCACTGGCTGGCGTGCCGCCAGCCAGGCGCGCTTGCGGGTCGCCGAGAGCCGCTTGATCTCGGCCTCGAGGCGCAGCGCCTCGCCGTGGCTGCCCACCGGCTCGCGGTGACGCAGGGTCAGGGGGCCGCGGCCGCGCAGTGCCTTGGCGCCGCGGCCGGCGGCATGCTCCGCCAGGCGCCGGTCGACGTCGGTGGTGATGCCGGTATAGAGCGCCCCGCCCGCCGTCTCCAGCAGGTAGAGGTGCCAGACCGGCGCCTCGGCGGCGGGGGGCTGCTCGCTCACGGCCTCAGCGCGCGCCGGCCAGCTGCTCTCGGAAGTCACGCAGCACGGAGTCGTAGCGGTGCGGGTCGGCCTCGTTTCTGGCCTTGAACACCGCCGAGCCCGCCACGAAGGTGTCGGCGCCGGCCCGGGCGATCTCGGCGATGTTCTCCACCTTCACCCCACCGTCGATCTCGAGGCGAATATCGCGGCCGGAGGCGTCGATGCGGCTCCGCGCCTCGCGCAACTTGTCCAGGGTGCCGGGGATGAAGGCCTGGCCGCCGAAGCCGGGGTTGACGCTCATCAGCAGCACCATGTCCACCTTGTCCATCACGTAGTCGAGATAGGAGAGCGGCGTGGCCGGATTGAACACCAGGCCCGCCTGGCAGCCGCCGTCGCGGATCAGCTGCAGCGAGCGGTCGATGTGGTCCGAGGCCTCGGGGTGGAAGGTGATGATGCTGGCGCCGGCGTCGATGAAGTCGCCGATCAGCCGATCCACCGGGCGCACCATCAGATGCACGTCGATGGGCGCGGTGACACCGTGCTTGCGGAGCGCCTCGCAGACCATGGGCCCGATGGTCAGGTTGGGCACATAGTGGTTGTCCATCACGTCGAAGTGGACGATATCCGCGCCGGAGGCCAGCACGTCATCCACCTCCTCACCCAGGCGGGCGAAATTGGCGGAGAGGATCGAGGGGGCGATCAGGAAGTCGCGGGGCGCATCGGTCATGACGGTGTCCAGGGGTCGCTTGCGAGAGGGCATATTCTACCAGAGGCTCAGGCGGCCCGGCAGCGCAGGGGCGATACGCTCCCCGCAGGGATATATTCTTTAATCGAATAAAAAAAACCATTGTAATTACTATTGTCGAGATTTACCCTTCCGGCAATCTCACCCAGTTCCGGAGTGCCTTCCATGACCCTGCGCCCCCTCTTTCAGCGCTCGCTGCTTGCCATCGCCCTCGGCGTAGGCCTCGCCGGCCCGGCCGCGGCGGCAGAGCGCGAGCTGCTCAACTCCTCCTACGACATCGCCCGCGAGCTCTTCTCGGCCATCAACCCCGACTTCGTGGCCCACTGGCAGGAGACCCAGGGCGAGACGGTGGCGGTCAGCCAGTCCCACGGCGGCTCCTCCGCCCAGGCCCGCGCCATCCTGCAGGGGCTGCGCGCCGACGTGGTGACCTACAACCAGGTCACCGACGTCCAGGCCCTGGCCGACGGCGGCCTGGTGGACGAGGCGTGGCAGGAGGCCCTGCCCAACAACGCCTCGCCCTACTACTCCACCACCGCCTTCCTGGTGCGCAAGGACAACCCCAAGGGCATCGAGAGCTGGGATGACCTGGTACGCGACGATGTCCGCATGGTCTTCCCCAATCCCAAGACCTCCGGCAACGGCCGCTACACCTACCTGGCCGCCTGGGGCTTCGCCGACCAGCACTTCGACGGCGACGAGGAACAGATCCACGACTTCATGCGCACCTTCCTGCGCAACGTGGCGGTGTTCGACACCGGCGGCCGCGGCGCCACCACCAGCTTCATCGAGCGGGGCCTTGGCGACGTGCTGATCAGCTTCGAGTCCGAGGTCAACAACATCCGCGGCGAGTACGGCGAGGATGACTATGAAGTGATCGTGCCGCCGGTGAGCATCCTGGCGGAGTTCCCGGTAGCGGTGGTCGCCCCCAACGCCGAGCGCAACGGCACCACCGACCTGGCCCAGGCCTACGTGGAGTACCTCTACGGCGAGGAGGCCCAGCGCACCCTGGCCGGCTTCAACTACCGCGTGCATCACGAGGCGGTGGTCGAGGAGTTCGCCGACCAGTTCCCGGAGACCGAGCTTCTGCGCGTCGAGGAGATCTTCGGCAGCTGGGATCAGGCCATGGAAGAGCACTTCGCCGGCGGCGCCCTGCTCGACCAGCTGCAGCGCCGCTGAGCCACCCGCGCCTTCGGAGACGAGCCACGCCCATGAGCACCCGCGCCCTTCCCTTCGCCATCGGCCGCGCCCCCAAGCGGGTGCTGCCGGGGTTCGGCCTGTCGCTGGGCGTGAGCCTGCTGTTCGTGTCGCTGGTGCTGCTGCTGCCGATGACCGGCCTGTTCGGCCAGCTGGCCGGACTGAGCCTCGCCGAGTACTGGGCGATCATCAGCGACGGCCGGGTGGTGGCCAGCTACACGGTCACCATCGGCGCCGCCTTCGTGGCGGCGCTGGTGAACGCCGCCTTCGGCCTGCTGCTGGCCTGGGTGCTGGTGCGCTACGAGTTTCCCGGCAAGCGCCTGCTCGACGCCCTGATGGACCTCCCCTTCGCCCTGCCCACGGCGGTGGCCGGCATCACCCTGGCCACCCTCTACTCGAGCAACGGCTGGATGGGCCGACTGCTCGAGCCGCTGGGGCTGCAGGTGGCCTACACCTGGGTGGGCATCGCGCTCGCCATGGCCTTCACCAGCATCCCCTTCGTGGTGCGTACCGTGCAGCCGGTGCTGGAGGACCTGCCCCATGAAGTGGACGAGGCGGCGCTGACCCTGGGCGCCAGTGACGCCACGGCGTTTCGGCGGGTGATCCTGCCTCACCTGTGGCCGGCACTGGTCACCGGCACGGGGCTGGCCTTCGTGCGCTCGCTGGGCGAGTTCGGCGCCATCATCTTCATCGCCGGCAACATGCCCTACGAGACCGAGATCACCGCGCTGATGATCTTCGTGCGCCTTCAGGAGTACGACTACGCCGGCGCCTCGGCCATCGCCTCGGTGGTGCTCTTCGTGTCGCTGGCGCTGCTGCTGGCCATCAACATCTGGCAGGGGCGCTTCATCAAGCGCCTGCATGGAGGACGCGGCTGATGCAACGGATCGGTGATGCCCCGGCGGTGCGCCGCACCCTGGTTGCCGCAGCCCTGCTGCTGGCCGCGCTCTTCCTGCTGCTGCCGCTGGTGGCGATCTTCGCCCAGGCCTTCGCCCAGGGCGTGGGCGTGTTCTGGGCCAACGTCAGCAACCACTACACCCTGCGCGCCATCGGCCTGACGCTGTTCATCACACTGCTGACCATTCCGGTCTGCCTGGTGTTCGGCGTGGCCCTGGCCTGGCTGGTGACCCGCTTCAGCTTCCCGGGGCGGCGCCTGCTGCAGACCCTGATCGATATCCCCTTCGCGGTCTCGCCGGTGGTGGCGGGCCTGGTCTACCTGCTGCTCTACGGGCGCAACGGCTGGCTGGGCGGCTGGCTCGACGGCCACGACATCCAGCTGATGTTCGCCTGGCCGGGCATCCTGATGGTGACCATCTTCGTCACCTGCCCCTTCGTGGCCCGGGAGCTGATCCCACTGATGCAGGCCCAGGGCTCTCGCGAGGAGGAGGCCGCCGTGACCCTCGGCGCGCCGGGCTGGACGATCTTTCGCCGGGTGACCCTGCCCAATATCCGCTGGGCGCTGCTCTACGGGGTGATCCTCACCAACGCCCGGGCGGTGGGCGAGTTCGGTGCCGTCTCGGTGGTCTCCGGGGCCATCCGCGGCCAGACAATGACCCTGCCGCTCCACCTGGAGCAGCTCTATCAGGACTACAACACGGTCGGCGCCTTCGCCAGCGCTTCGCTGCTGGCGCTGATCGCCCTGCTCACCTTGGCCGCCAAGGCCACGCTGGAATGGCGCGCCGCGCGCCAGGAGGCCCATCCATGAGCATTCGTCTGCACAACATCGGCAAGCACTTCGGCAGCGGGCGCCAGCGCACCCAGGCGCTGGAACCGGTGAACCTCGACATCCATGACGGCGAGCTGATCGGCCTGCTCGGCCCCTCGGGCTCGGGCAAGACCACCCTGCTGCGCATCATCGCCGGCCTCGAACACGCCGATCGGGACAGCGGCGCGCGCATCCTCTTCGGCGACCGCGACGTCACCCAGGTGCACGTGCGCGACCGGCGCATCGGTTTCGTCTTCCAGCACTACGCGCTGTTTCGCCACATGACAGTGTTCGACAACGTCGCCTTCGGCCTCACGGTGATGCCGCGCAAGCACCGCCCCACCGCCGGCGAGATCCGCGCCCGGGTTCACCGCCTGCTGGAGATGGTGCAACTCGAGCAGCTGGCCCATCGCTATCCGGCCCAGCTCTCCGGCGGCCAACAGCAGCGGGTCTCCCTGGCCCGGGCGCTGGCCCTGCGCCCCGACGTGCTGCTGCTCGACGAACCCTTCGGGGCACTGGACGCCAAGGTGCGTCAGGACCTGCGCCGCTGGCTGCGCCACCTCCATGACGAGCTGGGCTTCACCAGCATCTTCGTGACCCACGACCAGGAGGAGGCCCTGGAGCTCTCCGACCGGGTCGCGGTGATGAGCAACGGGCGCATCGAGCAGATCGACACCCCGGACGCCGTCTACAAGGCACCGGCCAACCGCTTCGTCTTCGAGTTCCTGGGCGATGTGAACCACCTGGAGGGCGAGGTGCGCGACGGGGTGCTCACCTGCGGCGAAGCGCGCCTCTCGGTGTCACTGCCCGACGGCCCCGAGGAGCTGCTGCTGCGTCCCCACGAGGTGCGTCTGGCGCCGTCACCGACGCCCGAAGCCCGACTGCCGGTCACGGTCACCGCCATCTCGCCGGTGGGGGCCGAGGTGCGCGTGGAGCTGGCCGCGGACTGGCTGGGCGAACCGTGGCTTGCCACCGTGCGTCACGCCGACTACGAGCGACTCGACCTGACCCGCGGTAAGCGGCTCTACGCCATTCCGAGTCGCTGGCATCGATTTCCCGACGCCAGGCCATCCCGGGCGCTGAGCCCCCTGGCCAGCGCCGCCTGAGCCTTCCGCACAGAACCTCCAGCCACTGGGCCTCGGGGTCGATGACGAAGGCCTCGAGCACCAGCAGCTCCTCGGCGCCGGGCAGGTGGTCACTGGCCATGGCGTCGCGATGGGTAACGTGCCGGGTCGCCTGCCTTGAGCGCCCTGACCGAAGTGTACCGTTGAGGCCTGTCCCCTGCCCGAGGAATTCCGGGGCCCGGAGCGAGGCAATATACTGGCGGCCCCAACACCTTCCCCCGTCGCCCCAGGGAGTTACCCCATGCCGCAGCGTCACCGTCTTCGTACCCGTCTGTTTCGCCTGTCTGCCGGCCTGCTGGCGGCTGGCCTGCTCAGCGCCTGCGCCAGCCCCCACTACCTGCAGCTCAACCCCCAGCGCAGCGCCGAGGTGCCGGTCACCGGCAGCGGCCAGGCGGTGACGGTGATCGCCGTGGACGGCCGCGACAGCGAAGTGATCGGCACCCGCACCGGCAGCGCCATGTCCACCGCCACCATCACCGTCAACGCCCACGAGCTGATCCCCCACCTGCAGCGCGAGGCCGAGCGCGCGGTGCGCGACATGGGCTTCAGCCCCACCACCGAGAGCGCCCCGAACCGCCCCAGCCTGACCCTGACCCTGGACCACCTGGGCTACGAGCGCGGCCAGAGCCGGCCGATGATCGACGAGGCGCGCCTGGAGGCGGTGTTCATCGCCGAGGCGCGCAACGGCGGCAACACCTACACCGGCACCTACACGTCGCGCCGCACCCAGAGCTACGTCGTGCGCCCGGATCGCGACACCAACACCCGGATGGTCAACGACCTGCTCTCCGATGGCCTGAACCGGGTCTTCCGCGACCCGGAGCTGGGCCGGTTGCTGGCGCGATAAGCGATCGGACACCCGAACGCAGCGAGGGCGCCCGACGGGCGCCCTCGCTGCATGTACCGCCCACGGCTACTCCAGCGGCCCGCGGCGCACCAGCGCCCAGGCGCTCTCGCGGAAGCCGCTGCCGGCCTCCGGCTCGCCCTGTGCCAGCAGGGTGAGCCGGAAATTGGGCGCGAACAGCTTGCGCACCTCATCGGGCGGCACGCTGAACGGTGGCCCCCCTTCATCGCCCGGCTCGCGCTCGAGGCTGATCAGCAGCCCGCGGCTGCCCGGCGGTACCAGCTGGGCCAGGTGAAAGGCATAGCGCTGGCGGGTGGCCGGCGGCAGCGCGATCAGCGAGGCACGGTCGTAGAAGGCACCGATCTCCGCCGCCTGCTCGATGTGAAAGTGGAAGAAGTCGCCCTGCCACAGCTCCACGTTAGCCTGACGGTAGATCTGGAACCCCGCTTGATGATAGCGGGTGACCACCCCCTGCCCCTCGGCCACGAACTGCTCGATCGCCTCCGGCGCCAGCTCGATGCCCAGCACCGGATGGTCATGGCCGGCCAGCCAGCGCATGTCCAGGCTCTTGCCGCATAGCGGCACCAGTACCTTGGTTCCCGGCCTGACCTCGAGGCCGGGCCAGTGGGCCACCAGCATGGGGTGGGGACGCTCGAGGTGGAACCCGATGCGCCCTTCACGCCAGCGGTCGATCCATTCGTTGGCCATGGCACCCTCCTCAGAACCAGCGGTCGCGCTTGCGCTTGCGACGCGGCAGGTGGGGGACGACCAGGCCGACCAGCAGGCCGGCCCCGGCCACGCCGCCACCGTACATGAAGTAGCGCATCAGCAGATCCTCCTCCTGGGTGTCCAGGCGCGCCTGCAGCTGGCGGATGGTCTGGCGGGACTGCTCCGTCTCGGCGTCCAGCGCCTCATTGCGCGCCTCGAGGTCGGCGATCCGCGCCTCGCGAGCCTCCAGGGCCTCGCGCTGGGCGGCGGTGCGGCTCTCCCACTCCTCGTTGATGCCGTCGAGCTCGGCGGAGAGCTCGGCCACCTGCTGCTCCAGCGCCGGCACGCGGACCTGGGCGCTGGGGGTCGCCTGCAGCTCGCTGGTGAGAATCCAGACGCTGTTGCCGTCGGCATTCTGCACCCGGGTGTAGTTGCCGCTGGTCTCGAGCTGCGTCACCGGCTCGCCGGCGGTGAGGGTGCCAACGATGCGATAGCCGTCGGTGGGACCGCTGCGCACGTAGGTGGTCAGGGAATCGCTGACCCAGTGGGTCGCGTCGTTCTGCTGGGCCTGCAGGGGCAGGGCCAGAAGCCCCAGGGTAAGGCCCAGGCTGAGTCGTGTGATGTCGTGTCGTGTCATGCCATTGTCCTGGCTAAAGCTTGCGGATTTCCACTCTGGCGCGACCTGTGTCCGACGCCGGCTTCCTGCCGACGCCGCGGCGATGAGACGTCCGGCCACTCGGGCCGTTTTCCGCAGGAGCTTTTCCACAGCTCCTGTGGAAAAGGTTCGGGACAACCGCTGGAAAGGGGTCGCCCGGCGGCGTGGCGCCTGCCCTGCGCCCATTCTGATCACTTCGTGACCAGCCGCCCTCAGCGCTTCGGGGCCGAGGGCGGCGAGAAGGGCCGTGGGAACTCGGCGACCCGCCCGTCGCTCTTCACCGCCCGAGGCGTCCCCTCCCGCTCCACCTCATCGATGCGCACGATGGCATTGAGCGGGAGATAGCTGCGGATGACCCCCTCAAAGGTGAGCCGAAGCTTGTCCGCGGAGGGGTCCACCACCAGCCGGGAGGCATCCTCGAAGACGAACTCCTCGACCTCGATGAAGCCCCACAGGTCACTCTGGAAGATCTCGCGCGCGTAGAGCTCCCACACTTCTCCCTGCTGGTGAAAAACCACCCGATAGATAGGCTTCGCCGCCATGGTGCTGAGTGTTCCTCGAACCGTGTTTCGACAAGAGGCGCAAGCGTAGCACACTCCCGCGGCCGACGGCCCATGCTGGCCCCATTGCCGGGCCATGCGTATAATACCGGGTTACTTTTTCGACCCGAGCGGCCAGGCCCGCCGCGGCCACACGTTCACGACACACTCCCCCTTCATCCACTGGTGACAGACGTCGGGCGCCTGGCGCCACGACCCAATTCTTATGGCGAAGAAACTCTTCATCAAGACGCACGGCTGCCAGATGAACGAGTACGACTCCGCGCGCATGGCGGATCTGCTCGGCGAATCCCACCGGCTCGAGCTCACCGACGACGAGCGCGAGGCCGACGTCATCCTGCTCAATACCTGCTCGATCCGCGAGAAGGCCCAGGAGAAGGTGTTCCACCAGCTGGGGCGCTGGAAGAAGCTCAAGGAGGCCAACCCCGATCTCGTGATCGGCGTCGGCGGCTGCGTGGCCAGCCAGGAGGGCGAGGCGCTGCGCAAGCGCGCGCCCCACGTCGACATGGTGTTCGGCCCCCAGACCCTGCACCGGGTGCCCGCGATGCTCGACGCCCGTCAGCAGGACCAGATCTCGGTGGTGGACGTCACCTTCCCCGAGATCGAGAAGTTCGACCACCTGCCCAAGCCGAGCTCCGATGGCGCCACCGCCTTCGTCTCGGTGATGGAGGGGTGCTCGAAGTACTGCACCTTCTGCGTGGTGCCCTATACCCGCGGCGAGGAGGTCTCGCGCCCCTTCGAGGCGGTGATGGACGAGGTGATCCACCTGGCCGACCAGGGCGTGCGCGAGATCAACCTGCTGGGCCAGAACGTCAACGCCTACCGCGGACTCAACCAACTGGGCGACGAGATCGACCTGGCCGAGCTGATCAGCTGCGTGGCGGCCGTCGAGGGGATCGACCGCATCCGCTTCACCACCTCCCACCCGGTGGAGTTCTCCGACAGCCTGATCGAGGCCTTCGGCGAGATCCCGGAGCTGGTCAGCCACCTGCACCTGCCGGTGCAGTCCGGCTCCGACCGGATACTGGCCGCCATGAAGCGCGGCCATACCGCGGCGGAGTACATCGAGAAGATGGAGCGCATCCGCGCGCTGCGCCCGGACATCAGCTTCTCGTCGGACTTCATCGTCGGCTTCCCCGGCGAGAGCGACGAGGACTTCGCGGCCACCATGGACCTGATCCATCGCATCGGCTTCGACCACTCCTTCAGCTTCGTCTACTCGGCGCGCCCCGGCACCCCGGCGGCCGCCCTCGAGGACGACACCCCGGAGGCCACCAAGAAGCAGCGCCTGGCGATCCTCCAGGAGCGCATCAACCAGCAGGCGATGCAGATCAGCCGGCGCATGGTGGGCACCACCCAGCGCATCCTGGTCACCGGCTTCGCGCCCCGCGACCCGGGCCAGCTCTCCGGGCGCACCGAGAACAACCGGGTGGTCAACTTCCGTGCCGCCAACCCCATGGAGCTGATCGGCTTCTTCGTCGACGTGGAGATCACCGAGGCGCTGCCCAACTCGCTGCGTGGCGAACTCGCCTCGCCCGAGATCTACTGACGCCCCGCCCCTTTATTGCCCCGGCATGCGCCGGGGCAGTAAGCTGCCCTAAATCCAACTTCCACGGGATCCGCCAGTCTTGAGCCAGCCATCCTCCCCGGCCAATCGCATCATCACCCTCAATCTCGAGCCCAATGACCCCCGCCGCCTGGCCAACCTGTGCGGCCAGCGCGACGAGCACCTCAAGCTGGTGGAGGCGCGCCTCGGCATCACCCTGCGCAACCGCGGCAACATCTTCCAGCTGGCGGGCCCAATCCACCGGGTCAAGGCCGCCGCCAACCTGCTCGAACACCTCTACCGCGAGACCGAGGCCAGCGACCTGGAGCCCGACACCGTGCATCTCTTCCTGCAGGAGTCCGGCCTCGAGGCGCTGGAGGAGGAGGAAGGTGGCGCGGCCGACGGCGAGGTGCTGCTGCGCACCCCGCGCACCCTGATCAAGCCGCGAGGCCTCAACCAGCAGGCCTACGTGCAGAGCATTCGCGCCCACGACATCAACTTCGGCATCGGGCCGGCCGGCACCGGCAAGACCTACCTGGCCGTGGCCGCCGCGGTGGAGGCGCTCAACCAGCAGGAGGTACGTCGCATCCTGCTGGTGCGCCCGGCGGTGGAGGCCGGCGAGAAGCTCGGCTTCCTGCCCGGCGATCTGGCCCAGAAGATCGATCCCTACCTGCGCCCCCTCTACGACGCCCTCTACGAGATGATCGGCTTCGAGCAGGTGGCCAAGCTGATCGAGCGCCAGGTGATCGAGATCGCGCCGCTGGCCTACATGCGCGGGCGCACCCTCAACAACGCCTTCATCATCCTCGACGAGAGCCAGAACACCACCCGCGAGCAGATGAAGATGTTCCTGACCCGCATCGGCTTCGGCTCCACCGCGGTGATCACCGGCGACGTGACCCAGGTCGACCTGCCCCGCGGCCAGACCTCGGGGCTGATCCAGGTGCTGGAGGTGCTCAAGGGCACGCCGGGGATCGGCACCACCCACTTCGCCGCCAAGGACGTGGTGCGCCACCCCCTGGTGCAGCGCATCATCGAGGCCTACGACCACTACGAGGCCGAGCAGGAGGTCGCCGAGCGCGCCCGCAAGCAGGCCCGGGAGCAGGAGCGCGAGGCGCTGCGTCTCGAGCGACAGGAGCGCCTCGACCGCGAGCGTGGCGAGCCATGAGCCTGCGGGTCGACCGCCAGCAGGCCGTCGCGGCCGAGGGGCTCCCCGGCCAGGCCGAGCTCGAGGCCTGGGTGGCGGCGGTGCTCGCTCGCCATGAGGTCGACGCCGACAGCGAGCTGACGTTGCGCCTGGTGGACGCCGAGGAGAGCCGCGCGCTCAACCGCGACTACCGCGGGAAGGATCGCCCCACCAACGTGCTCTCCTTCCCCTTCGAGTGCCCGCCGGGCGTGGCGCTGCCGCTGCTGGGCGACCTGGTGATCTGCCACCCGGTGGTGGCCGCCGAGGCCAGCGAGCAGGACAAGGCCCTGCGCGATCACTACGCTCATATGGTGGTGCATGGCACCCTCCATCTGCTCGGCTATGACCACCTCGAGGATGACGAGGCCGAAGCGATGGAGCAGCTCGAGCGCGAGATCCTCGCCGAGCTGGGCATCGACGACCCCTACCGAGACGCGGGCGGTAGCGCCCGCGACGACGCAGCGACCGAGGACGAGAGACCCGACCCATGAGCGAAGACCGAACGAGCGGCCAGGGCAGCCGATCCTGGCTGGAAAAGCTCTTCAGCGCGCTTTCCAGCGACAGCGACGAGCCCAGTTCCCGTGACGAGTTGCTCGCCTTCCTGCGCCAGGCCGCCAGCCGCCTGAAGCTCGAGCAGGACGCCATGATGATCATCGAGGGCGCCCTGAAGATCAGCGACCAGCAGGTGCGCGAGGTGCTGATCCCCCGCTCCCAGGTAACCGCCATCGGCCTCGACCAGCCCCTGGAGGAGTACCTGCCGATCATCCTCGAGGCCGGCCACTCCCGCTACCCGGTGATCGGCGAGAACCTCGACGAGGTCAAGGGCATCCTGCTGGCCAAGGACCTGCTCCCGCTGCTCCAGGGCGGCCAGCAGAATGGCCGCCCCTTCCGGCTCGAGGAGGTGGTGCGCACGGCGCTCTTCGTGCCGGAGTCCAAGCGCCTCAACAGCCTGCTCAAGGAGTTCCAGGACACCCACAACCACATGGCCATCGTGGTGGACGAGTACGGCGGCACCGCGGGCATCGTCACCATCGAGGATATCCTCGAGGAGATCGTCGGCGAGATCGAGGACGAGCACGACGCCGACGAGGAGGAGGATATCCGCGCACTGGGAGAGGGGCGCTACGCCATCCGCGCCCTGACCCCCATCGAGGACTTCAACGAGCGCTTCGCCACCCGCTTCTCCGACGAGGAGTTCGACACCCTCGGGGGGCTCGTGATGCAGCGCTTCGGCCACCTGCCCGGGCGCGGCGAGCACACCGAGATCGGCGGCTGGCGCTTCACCGTGCTCAACGCCGACAACCGCCGCATCCGCCTGCTGGAGGCGGAGCCCTGCAGCGGGCAGGACGACGCCTGAGGCCCCGCTGCCCGTCACCCCCTTGATTCAGCCCCCAACACGGACGGTCACCATGTCTGAGCTTCGCCTCTCTCCGCTTCTCGGCTGCCTGCTGGCACTGGCCGCCGGGGTCCTCACCACCCTCACCGCCTCGCCCTTCGAGCTGTGGTGGCTCGGCCCGGTCGCGGTGGGCCTGGTCTACCTGGGCATCCAGGCGCTCACCCCCGGCCAAGCCGCCCTGCGCGGCTGGTGCTATGGCCTCGGCCTGTTCGGCTCCGGCGCCTCCTGGGTCTATGTCTCGATCCACGACTACGGCTACACCGGCGTGCCCCTGGCGGTGTTTCTCACCGCGCTGTTCGTGGCCAGCATGGCGCTGTTCCTGGCGGTGACCCTGTGGCTCTACCGGCGCCTCACCGGGCCGCGGCTGGCCTTCCTGGCGTTTGCCGGCGCCTGGGTGCTGGGCGAGTGGCTCAGGACATGGCTCTTCACCGGCTTTCCCTGGCTGCTGCTGGGCTCCGCCCACGTGGACTCGCCGCTGGCCCCCTGGGCGCCCGTCGGCGGCGTCTACCTGCTGTCGCTGATCACCGCCCTCACCGGCACCCTGCTGGTGGAGTTCCTGGCGCGGCGCTGGTGGGCCGCGGCCCCGGTGGCCGCCCTGTGGCTCATCCCCCTGGCGCTGCCGACCCAGTGGACCCAGCCCGCCGGCGAGCCGCTGCGGGTCGCCCTGCTGCAGGGCAACCTGGACCAGCTGATCAAGTGGACACCGGAGGGCCAGCGCGAGGCGGCCAACATCTACGCCGAGCTGACCCGCACCCAGCCCGACGACCTCGACCTGATCGTCTGGCCTGAGGCGGCGCTGCCGATGTTCGAGGACCAGGCGCGGCCGATTCTCGAGCGGGTACAGTCCAACCTCTCCCCCGACACCGCCCTGCTCACCGGCATCCTGCAGCGCGACGCCGAAGGGCGCTACTTCAACAGCGTGATCGGCCTCGGCAACGCCGAGGGAGAGTACCGCAAGGAGCATCTGGTGCCCTTCGGCGAGTACCTCCCCCTGGAGAGCCTGCTGCGTGGCACCATCGCCTTCTTCGACCTGCCGATGCCCGCCATGACCCCTGGACCCTCGGGCCAGGCGCCGATGGTCGCCGCCGGCACCACCATCGGCAACGCCATCTGCTACGAGATCATCTATGCCGACCTGGTGGCCGAGCGCGCCCGGGACAGCGCCCTGCTGATGACGGTCTCCAACGACACCTGGTTCGGCGAGTCCATCGGCCCCCTGCAGCACCTGCAGATGGCGCGCCTGCGCGCGCTCGAGAACGGCCGCTACCTGGTGCGCGCCACCAGCAACGGGGTGACCGTGATCGTCGACCCGATGGGCCGCATCACCGCCCGCGCGCCCCAGTTCGAGATGACCAGCATCACCGGCGAGGTGCGCCCCATGGCGGGCCTCACCCCCTTCACCCGCACCGGCAGCTGGCCCACCTGGCTGCTGGCCGCGCTGCTGGTGCTGCCCAGCCTGAGGCTGCGCCGCCGTCCCACCCCGTAGGAGCCCCAGTCACCGGGCGATGCCTCCAACGAGAAGCGCCCAGCCGATGACTCGGCTGGGCGCTTCTTCGTTACCACTTATTTACCACTTATCGGCTAGGGCGTGACGCTCAGGATGTCGTCGCCGCCGGGACTTCGCCGAGCACCTCGGGGATGGTCATCTTGACGTAGCGGCCGGGGGCCGGCTCGAGGATATCGAGCTCGCCATCGCCCGGCTGACGGGCCGGCACCATCTTCTCGGCATCGGCGTAGCCGTTCTCGGTCATCCACGCCTGCCAGTGGGGCCACCAGGAGCCTTCATGCTGCTCGGCGCCGGCCAGCCACTCCTCGTGGGTCTCGGGCAAAGCATCGTTGGTCCAGTAGCCATACTTGTTCTTGTGGGGCGGATTGACCACCCCCGCAATATGGCCGGAGCCCCCCAGCACGAACTTGACCGGCCCCTTGGGCAGCAGCGCGCCGTAGTAGGTGCTGTTCCACTTGGCGATATGATCCTCCCGGGTGGAGAGGAAGTAGCTGGGGGTGGAGATCTTGCGCAGGTCGATCTTGACGCCGTCCAGCTCGATGCCCCCCGGCTGCACCAGGCGATTTTCCAGGTAGAAGTGGCGCAGGTACCAGCCATGGGTACCGGCCGGCAGGTTGGTGCCGTCGGTGTTCCAGTAGAGCAGGTCGAAGGGCGCCGGCACCTCCCCCTTCAGGTAGTTGCTGATGTAGAACGACCAGAACAGATCGTTCTCGCGCAGCAGGCTGAAGCTGAAGGCCATGACGCGACCGTCCAGGTAGCCATCCCGCGCCATCTTGGCCTCGATGCCCTGGAGCACCGGCTCGGAGAGGAAGACGCCAATCTCGCCCGGGTCACGGAAGTCCAGCAGGGTGGTCATGTAGGTGACCGACTTCACCTTGCGGCCGCGACGGGTGCTGGTCAGGTAGGCCACTGTGGAGGCGGCAAGGGTGCCGCCCACGCAGTAGCTCAGCAGGTTGACTGACTTCTCCCCGGTGGCCTGCTCGATCGCCTCCATGGAGGCGATGGGGCCTAGCTGCATGTAGTCGGCCCAGGTCAGGTCGCGCTGCTCGGGGCCCGGGTTGCGCCAGGAGATCAGGAACACCGTGTGGCCCTGCCCCACCAGCCACTTGACCAGGGAGTTGTCCTCGCGCAGGTCGAGGATGTAGTACTTGTTGATCCACGGCGGCACGATCAGCAGCGGCGTCTTGAACACCTTCTCGGTGGTCGGCGCGTACTGGATCAGCTGGATCAGCTCGTTCTCGTAGACCACCGAGCCGGGGGTCACGGCGATGTTCCTGCCGACCTCGAAGGCGCTGCGGTCGGTCATGGTGACGTTGAGCCCCTCGACGGAGTTGGCCAGGTCCTGGCGCAGCCGCGCCAGGCCGTCCACCAGGTTCTGGCCGCGGCTCTCTATGGTGCGGCGCATCACTTCGGGATTGGTGGTGACGAAGTTGGTGGGCGCCATGGCGTTGACCAGCTGGCGCGCATAGAAGCCCAGGCGCTGCTTCTGGTCGGCCGGCAGCTCTAGGCCGTCGATCAGCTCCTCGACCATGCGCGAGAAGAGCAGGTACTGCTGCATGAGCGCCAGATAATAGGGGTTGCTGGTCCAGGCCTCGTCAGTGAAGCGACGATCGCCCTTGGCCGGCGTCACCAGCGGCTCCACCGGCTCGCCGGCCATGGCGCGCAGGCCGTTCTGCCAGAGCTGGAACTGGTCCTGCATCAGCCGGGCCTGGGTCTGCCACAGCAGGGGAGGGTTGCTCATCAGCGACTCGGCCGCCGCCTGGAAGCTCTCCCGCATATCGCTGTAGACGGAGTCGGCGGCATCGCTGGGCACCATGCGCTCCAGCAGGTCGCCCATCAGGGCGCGATACTCCTCGCCGATCTGCTGGAGCTGGGCGTTCCACGCCTCCAGCTCGGCCTGTGTCGGTGCTTCAACCCCTGGCTGCATTGACCCCTCCTGACGCGCCGGCCACCGTCGCGGTGCCGGCTGCAAATAGCTCAATCCGCCACCCGTGATGGACGGGGGGCGGGTTGTTCAGCGGCGTGTCTGGGCGCGCCGCGAGTTGCCTGCCGGGCAACGGTGTCTCAGCTCTTGCTGGCACCACGGGTGGAGGCGGCCTTGGCCGGCTCGGCCTTCGCCTTCTCGCCGTCCGTGGTCTTAGTGGCCACCTGCTCGGCCAGCTTGGCCTGCTCAGCGAAGAGCTTCTCGAGCTCGGCTTTGAACGCCAGGCTCATCTCGGAGAGCGCCTTGGCATCCTCGAGCATCTGCTGGGAGAGCTGTTTCATCATCTCGGCCTGGCGGGCGCTGAAGGCCTGCATGGAGTCGGCGTCGCTGACCTCGCTGGCGTCACGCAGGCGCTCGGTGCCGAGCTGGCTGTAGCGCTTCATGGACTCCATCTGGTACTGGGTCAGCTTCTCCATGTTGTTCAGCATCAGGGAGTTGAGCTTGCGCATCGGCTCGAAGAACTGACGGGTCTGCTCGTTGAAGGCGTCGATCATCTTGTTGTCCTGCATGAGGTGGTCTCCCGGATCGGTGACGGATGGCGGGCGAGGCGCCCGGCATGTTGCACTGCACAAAGCCTAGTCTGCCACGCCCCAGGTTGCAAGACGATGAAAGGCGAAGGCGAGTGAGATCAGCTCTCGCGCTTGGCCCGCGAGCGGGCGCTGGCGGGTGTTTTCTTCGCCGCGCTTCCGGTGCCATCGGCCTTGTCTGCCGCGCGGGACGCAGAGGAGGCAGCGCCATCTGGCGGAGCGTCGCTGGCCGCCTCGGACTTGCTCTGGGCGGCACTCTGGCCGGCCTGCTTGAGCATATCGAGCATCATCTGCTGGTAGCTGCCGAAGTTGGAGAGCCCCTGAGATAGGCCCTGGGAGAGCCCCTGGGTCAGCCCCTGCCCCAGCCCCGACTGCTGCAGGAAGGGCTGCATCAGGCTCATGGGATCGTAACCCTCCACCCCGGACTCCATCTGCTTTCGGATCTGCTCCATCAGCTGCTGCTGGAAGACCGCCACGTCGGGCAGGCCCAGCGACTGGCGAAACTCCTCGGGGGTCAGGTCGAACTCGACATTGATCTTCATGGCATTGCCCTTGCGGTGGTGATGCCTGGCAGTGTAGCAGTCCGCACCCGGCCAGGCGGAGCCCCCCTCAACGCAGCACCGGGGTCGCCACCCGCACCTCGGCGTTCTGGGCGCGATGGCGCAGCAGGTGGTCCATCAGGGTCAGCGCCATCATCGCCTCGGCGATGGGGGTGGCGCGAATGCCGACGCAGGGGTCATGACGCCCCTTGGTGACCACCTCCACGGGGTTGCCGTGGACATCGATGCTGCGGCCGGGCGTGGTGATGCTGGAGGTCGGCTTGAGCGCCAGGTGGGCGACGATGGCCTGGCCGCTGGAGATGCCGCCGAGCACCCCGCCGGCGTGGTTGGAGAGAAAGCCCTCCGGGGTCATCTCGTCGCGGTGCTCGCTGCCCCGCTGGCTCACCGAGGCGAAGCCGTCGCCGATCTCCACCCCCTTTACCGCGTTGATGCTCATCAGGCCGTGGGCGAGTTCGGCGTCGAGGCGATCGAACACCGGCTCGCCGAGGCCCGGCGGCACCCCCTCGGCGACCAGGGTGATCCTGGCCCCCACCGAATCCTGGTCGCGGCGCAGCTGGTCCATGTAGGCCTCGAGCTCCGGCACGCGGTCGGGGTCGGGACAGAAGAAGGGATTGGCGTCCACCGCCTCCCACTGCTTGAAGTCGATGGCGATGGGGCCGAGCTGGCTCATGTAGCCGCGAACGGCAATGCCTCGACTGGCAAGGTACTTCTTGGCGATGGCCCCGGCGGCGACCCGCATGGCAGTCTCCCGGGCGCTGGAGCGCCCGCCGCCGCGGTAGTCGCGCAAGCCGTACTTGTGATGGTAGCTGTAGTCGGCGTGGGCCGGCCGGAACTGGTCCTTGATGTTGCCGTAGTCCTTGGAGCGCTGGTCGGTGTTCTCGATCAGCAGGCCGATCGCGGTGCCGGTGGTGACCCCCTCGAAGACCCCGGAGAGGATCTTCACCCGGTCGGGCTCGCGACGCTGGGTGGTGTGGCGCGAGGTGCCGGGGCGGCGGCGGTCCAGGTCGCGCTGCAGGTCCTCCTCGGTGAGCGGCAGCCCCGGCGGGCAGCCATCGACGATGGCGCCGAGCGCGGGTCCATGGCTCTCGCCGAAGGTGGTGACGGTGAACAGCTTGCCGAAGGTGTTGCCGGACATGGGCGCTCCTCCTCGAAGGGATCGGGAATCAGGCGAAGGACGCCGCATGGGCGTCGAGTTCATCGGCGGTCAGGGCGAAGACCCCCTGGCCGCCGCGCTCGAAGTCGAGCCACAGGAAGGGCACCTCGGGGAAGGCGGCCTCCAGGTGGTGGTCGGAGTTGCCAACCTCGACGATCAGCACGCCGCGCTCGGTGAGGTGCTCGCGGGCCTCGCGCAGGATGCGCCGCACGATCTCCAGGCCGTCGGCCCCGGCCCCCAGGGCCAGGGCCGGCTCGTGGCGGAACTCGGCGGGCATGGTGGCCAGGTCGCGCGCATCCACGTAGGGCGGGTTGGAGATGATCAGGTCGTAGCGGCCCGGCAGCGCCGCGAAGAGATCGGAGTGCACCGCACGCACCCGCTCGCCCACGTCATGGCGAGTGATGTTCTGGCGGGCCACCGCCAGGGCCTCCTCGCTGATGTCGCCGAGGTCTACCTCGCAGGTGGGCAGGTGCAGGGCGACGGCGATACCGATGCAGCCGGAGCCGGTGCAGAGATCCAGCACCCGGGCCGGCGGCTCGTCGGGGAACCAGGCGGCGAAGCCTTCCTCGATCAGTTCGGCGATGGGCGAGCGAGGGATCAGCACCCGCTCGTCCACGTCGAAGGGGTAACCGGCGAAGAAGGCTTCGCCCAGCAGGTAGGGCAGCGGGCGGCGCGTGGTGATGCGGCTGCGCACCAGGGCCACGATGCGCGCGCGCTCCATGGGCAGCAGGCGAGCGTCGAGCACCGCCGGGTCGACGCTCCAGGGCAGGTGCAGGGCGCCCAGGGTCAGCGCCACCGCCTCGTCCCAGGGGGAGTCGGTGCCGTGGCCGTAGAAGAGCCCGGCCAGGTGGAACTCGCTGGCCGCCCAGCGCAGGCAGTCGCGCAGGGTAATCAGGCCGTCGCGCAGCTCGGTGTCGGGAAGCGTCAGGGTCGAGGTGGAGTCGTTGCGGGCGGCCACGGGGCATCCTGTCGTTGTCGGGCGAATCGGGCAAGGAGGCCGATTGTAACCGCCGGGGCGGTTCACAGCCACGCCACGCTGGTTATACTGGGTCCCCTTCACTTTCCCGACTGGCCCCCCACCGCCATGAGCCGAGACCGCCACCGCCCGGACGACGACGAGATCAGCGCCTTCCGCCAGGCGCTACACGAGGCCGGGGTACGCCGCCTGCGCACCAACCGTGCCGACCCCGGCCGGGCGCGGCGCGAGGATCCCGCGGCGGCCGAGCGCCGCGCCGCCGCCCAGGCCGCGAGCGAGGCCGGCGGCAGCGGACGCACCTCCGACGGACGGGTCGAGGCCGTGCGCCCCTCGGAGTATCTGGAGTTCGCCCTGCCCGACCTGCCCTGGCGCACCCGCCAGCGGCTCAAGCGCGGCCAGCTGGCCTGGGAAGCGGGGCTCGACCTGCACGGCTACACCCTGGAGGAGGCCCGTGCCGAGCTCGAGGCGTTCCTGCGCGAGGCCAGCGCCGAGCGACGCCGCTGCGTGCTGGTGGTGCACGGCAAGGCCTGGGGAACCACCAGCGACTACCCGGTGATCAAGAGCCACGTGAACGCCTGGCTGCGCGAATGGCCAGCCGTGCTGGCCTTCTGCTCCGCCGTCGAGGCCGATGGCGGCACCGGCGCCGTCTACGTGCTGCTGCGCCGCCGCGGCGAGGCCTGACTCATTCGCGCCCGTCCGGCTTGGGCGCGCCCAGGGACTCCGGGGAGATGAGACCGGGCTGGACCGGGTCCACCACGATGCCGCGTCCCCCGAAGCCCGGATGGCGGTACCCCTCGTAGCGATCCAGCGCCTCCACCGCCAGGTGGCGCCCCAGCATGATCAGCGCCTCGGCGCGGTGGAACTCGTAGGCGCCGCACACCGTCTTGGGCACCTCGATCAGCACGTCCGGTGGATAGCCGGCCACCTTGTACTTGGCCAGCGCCGCCTGGGTGATATCGAAGGAGGCCAGCACCATGTCCAGCCGGCCCCACTGGCGGCGGCGCAGCCCCGCCACGCTCTGGTCGCTCTCCTCTCCATCGGCACTGCCGCCGCCCGCCCCCAGGCCATCGAGCCAGCGGCCGGCGGCGCTGCGCACCTCGTCGACCCAGCCGCCGAAGTCGATGCCGCCGGCATCCCGGGCCTCTTCGCGGGCCCTCTCCCTGGCCGCCTGGTCCGGCGGCAGCAGCTCTTCGAGGGTCACCGGGCGCGGGCTGTGGGCGGTGACGTTGACCGCCATCACGAAGTCGGCGTGGGCCGAGACGATAGGGATGATCGGCAGCGGATTGAGCAGGCCACCATCCACCAGCACCCGGTCGCCGCGGTGCACCGGCGTGATCACCCCGGGCACAGCAATGGAGGCGCGGATCGCCTCCAGCAGCGGCCCGCTCTGGAACCACACCTCGCGCTGGCGCGTCAGGTCGGTGGCCACGGTGGTGACGGGAATCGGCAGCTCCTCGATCCGCACGTCGCCGACCAGGGACTCCAGCTTCTCCATCACCTTGCTGGCGCGCATGGCTCCCATGGGGCTCCAGGTGACGTCCACCAGCTTGAGCACGTCGAAGTAGGAGAGCCGGCACACCCAGTCGCGGTAGCCCTTGAGCTGCCCGGCCGCATAGATGCCCCCCACCAGCGCTCCCATGGAGCAGCCGGAGATGGCCACCACCCGGTAACCCCGGGCCTCGAGCTCCTCGATCACGCCGATATGGGCATAGCCCCGGGCCCCACCGCTGCCCAGTACCAGGGCTACCCGCTTACCCTTGCGCTGCGAATTATTCATCTCTGGTGCTCCTCTGCAGGGGGCATGGCCGTCATGCGAGCCACGCCGCGATTGACTCGGCCACCACCCCCACGGCGGCGGGCTCCAGATGGAGATGGTGGCCGCCGGGCAGCACCCGGCGCACAAGCCCCGGCAGGGCCGAGCGCGCCGCCCGGGCGCGCTCGCTCTCGCCGAGGATCCCCGCCTCCCCTTCGACCAGCAGCGTCGGGCAGCGGATGGCGCCCAGGCAGGCCATCACCTGTTCCGGGCAGAGGCGCACCGGCGACGGCCGGACCAGGCGGCTGTCGGTGCGCAGCCCGACCCGCCCTCCCGGGAGCGCCATCAAATTTCTTTCCACCAGGGGAGCGGCGGTCTCGGCATCGATGGGCGTGGCGCCTCCCGCGACCCGCGCCGCCAACGCGGCCTTTCCATCAGGATAGTGCGGCGCGGGCGAGGGTGCGCGCCGGTGGGCCAGCAGGCCTCGACGCAGCTGGTCGGGGGCACGCTCGGCCTCGGTGGTCACCGCCCCCAGGCCATCGATCAGCACCAGGCGCGCGAGGCGCTCCGGCAGGGCCGCCGCGGTCAGGCAGGCCACGCCGGCCCCCATGGAGTGGGCCAGCAAGCTGAATCGCGAAAGGCCCAGTTCGTCGGCGGCGTCGAGCACATCGTGGCAGTAGTCCCACAGGGCGTAGTCGCCCGGCGAGTGGGTCGAGTGGCCGTGACCGGTGAAGTCCAGCGCCACCACCCGGATGCCGAGGCGCGCCACCAGCTCAGGTGCCAGCCGCGAGAAGCTGGCCGCGTTGTCGAGCCAGCCGTGCAGGGCCAGCCAGGTCGGCGCGTGTTCCTCGCCCCAGGCCAGGGCCGCCAAGCGGCCCTCGGCCAGCCGCAGCTCACAGGGAGCGGTCATGGCCGTGCCTCCAGCAGCGCATCCAGGGTCTCGAGCAGGGTCCGGCGGGCCTCCTCGGGGTGCTCCATGGGGAACATGTGAGCCCCCGGCACCAGGGTCACCGGCACCCCATGGCGCGCGAGGCGGCGCCGGCGGCGCGGCGTCAGCAGGTTGGAGTCCTCGCCGGCGAGCAGGGCGAAGGGCACCCGCAGGCGCCTCGGCAGGTCGCCGAGATGGTCCGGCAGGTGGCGGAAGACCTCCACCTCCACCTGAGGGTCATAGACCAGCACCGCCCGGCCATCGTCGAGCAGGCGGGTACCGCCCTCCACGTAGTCGTCGAGGGCCTCCGGGGTGAAGCGACGAAACAGTTCGCGACGACGCAGCACATGGCGCATGGTTTCGCGGTCGGGCCACAGGGTGCGTCGCCCGCGGCTATAGCGCGCCGGGGTCACCCGCTCCACGAAGCCCAGGCGCTTGGCGATCTTCATCGCCCAGGCATCCAGCCCCAGCATCAGCGGCGGGTCGAGCATCACCACGCAGCGGAAGCGCTCGGGAGCGGCCTCGGCCGCCATGGCCATCAGCACCCCGCCCATGGAGTGGCCCACGCCAATCACCGGCTGCTCGTGATGGGCCAGTTGCTCGAGCAGCTCATCGCGCAGCGCCAGCCAGTTGTGGCCCACCGGGAAGTCGGGATGGTGGCCGAGGCGGTCGAGGGGGTGCACATCGAAGCGCTCGGCCAGAGGGCCGAGGAAGCTGCGATAGCTCGAGCCGGGAAAGCCGTTGGCGTGGGCGAAGAGCAGGGTGTCGTGGGCAGGAAGCGGCATAACGAGGATGTCCCAACGTGGCGATAGCAGACTAACGGGTTTACCATCGGGCGGATAGGCGAAGCGCCTTGATCAAACACTTGTTCTAACTCATTTGGCGCCAATCCGCCAGGGAGCCCCCCGTGACCCGACCCCGTGATACCCGCCTGCGCAACCGCCTGTTCTTCGCCACTGTGCTCGCCGCCATCGTCGTCGGCCTCTGGCTGGCCCGCTAGGGCGCCACCAGCATGGAGCTCTCCGCCCTCTTCCTCCAGACCCTCGAGGTCACCCTACCGGTGTTCGCCATGGTCTTCATCGGCCTGGGCCTCAAGCGCGCCGGCTGGATCGATGCCGCCTTCGTCTCCACCGCCTCCCAACTGGTGTTCCGCGGCACCATGCCCGCCCTGATCTTCCTGAGCATCATCAAGGCCGACCTGGACGCGACCCTCAACCCGGCACTGCTGGGGTTCTTCGCCCTGGCCACCCTGGGCAGCTTCCTGTTCTGCTGGGGCTGGGCCCGGCTGCGGGTGCCCTATGCGGAGCGCGGGGTCTACATCCAGGGCGCCTTCCGCGGCAACTGCGGCATCGTGGGGCTGGCGCTGGCCGGCGGCATGTACGGCGACTACGGCCTCTCCGCCGGTGGCCTGCTGCTCGGGGTGGTGATCCTCACCTACAACGCCTTCTCGGTGGTGGCCCTGGCCACCTACCAGGAGGGCCAGAGCGCGGACTGGCGCAGCATCCTGTCGCACATCGCGCACAACCCGCTGATCCTGGCCGTGGTGGTGGCCATCCCGGTGGCCGCCCTGGAGCTGCACCTGCCGGGCTGGCTGATGACCTCCGGGGAGTACTTCGCCTCCCTGACCCTGCCGCTGGCGCTGATCTGCATCGGCGCCACCCTGTCGCTGGGCGCCATCCGCGAGTCGGGCCGCCTGGCCACCAGCGCCAGCCTGCTCAAGATGGTGACGGTGCCGGTACTGGCCACCGGCGCGGCTTGGCTTGCCGGCTTCGAGGGGCGCGAGCTGGGGGTGATGTTCCTCTTCTTCGCCAGCCCCACCGCGGCCGCGGCCTTTGTGATGGCCAAGGCGATGGGGGGCAATGCCGTGCTGAGCGCCAACATCATCGCCCTGACCACCCTGATGGCCAGCCTGACGATCACCGTCGGGGCCTTCGCGCTCAAGGTGGCGGGGGTGATCTAGCTCAGGTCAGAGGGCGTGGTGAAGCCCACCAGGCGGGCGCAGCCCGCGGCCCACACGCCGGCCTCGAGCTCGGCGACGGCCGCGGTGGGAAAGGCGAGCCCGCGGTCGGCGCGACCCTCCACCAGCAGCCCGGTGAGCGCGCCCACCAGCGGCATATGGCTCACCAGCAGCCGCGGCCGCCCCTCGGGCTGCTCAAGTAGCCAGTCGGCCACCGCCGCGGGGTCGTCGTCGGGAGTGATGATCGGCAGCGTCTCCACCGCTGCGCCCAGCGCCTCGCCGATGATGGCGGCGGTCTGCCAGGCGCGGACGTAGGGGCTCGCCAGCAGGTGCAGCCCGGCGAGGTCGGAGCGTCCCGCCAGCCAGGCAGCCAGTCGCTCGACTTCGCCTCGCCCCCAGTCGGTCAGCGCACGCTCGGCGTCGGGGTAGCCGGGCCCCGCCTCGCCGTGGCGCAGGATCAGCAGGCGTTCAGCCATGCCGGCCTCCGGTCTCCCGGTGGGCCTGCTGCACGTCCTCCCGGGAGAGAATGAACTCCACGTCACTGCTCTGCTCGCCGAGCATCAGCATGCGCGCCATCTCCTTGGCCGGCACTCCCTTGAAGAGCACCTGATAGAGCCCCTCGGCGAGCGGCATGTAGACCCTGTCCTGGCGCGCCTTGTCACGCACCAGCCGCACGGTGTTGACCCCCTCGGCCACCTGGCCCAGGGCCTCCACCGCCTCGTCCAGGGTCTTGCCCTCGCCGAGCGCGTAGCCGACGCGGTAGTTGCGTGACAGGGCCGAGGAGCAGGTGACGATCAGATCGCCGACCCCGGCCAGCCCCAGGAAGGTCATGGGGTTGGCGCCCCGATAGACGGCGAAGCGGCTCATCTCGGCCAGCGCCCGGGTCATCAGCATGCTGCGGGTATTCTCGCCCATGCCGAGTGCGGCGGCCATGCCGGCGGAGATGGCGTAGATGTTCTTCAGCGCCCCGCCCAGTTCGGCGCCATGGCGATCGTTGCTGGCATAGACCCGGAAGTAGTCGCAGCCGAGTGCCGTCTGCACCCGGGTGCGGGTCTCCGGGTCGTCGCTGGCGATCACCGTGGCTGTGAGCTGCTTCTGGGCGATCTCCGAGGCCAGGTTAGGCCCCGAGATCACCCCGATATGCGGAAAGCCGGTCTCCTCCTCGAGGATCTGGCTCATCAGCTTGAAGCCCTCCTCCTGGATGCCCTTGGTGGTGCTGACCAGGATCTGCTCGGCATGCAGGTGGGGGCGCGCCTGGCGCACCACCTCGCGGAACGCCTTGGAGGGGATCGCCACCAGCACCAGGCCGGCCCCGTCGAGCACCTCGGCCATGTCGGTGGAGGCGACTACCGCGGGGTTGATGGCATAGTCCGGCAGGTAGCGGCCATTGCGATGCTCGCGGTTGATCTGCTCGGCCAGCTCGGGGTCACGCAGCCACTGGCGCACCCTGGCGCCGTTGTCGGCGGCGATGCTGGCGAGTGCGGTGCCGAAGCTGCCGCCCCCCAGCACCGCCACGTTCATCTGTTCCTCTGCCATGGTCGGCCCCGCCTGTTGGATTGAAATCGGGTTGGTGGATGAAACGGGGATTGTAGCGAAAAAGGGGCCCGAATCGGCAGCCGATTCGGGCCCTGCAGGCGATCCTTGCGGCCGGCGTGGCCACGCATCGTCCCTAGTCGATCAGCGACAGCAACGAATCGATGCTCTCCCGGGCATCGCCGTAGAACATCCGAGTGTTCTCCTTGTAGAAGAGCGGGTTCTCGATGCCCGAGTAGCCGGTGCCCTGGCCACGCTTGCAGACGAACACCACCTTGGCCTTCCACACCTCCAGCACCGGCATGCCGGCGATGGGGCTGTTGGGGTCCTCCTGAGCCGCCGGGTTGACGATGTCGTTGGAGCCGATAACGATCGCCACGTCAGTCTTGGGGAAGTCGTCGTTGATCTCGTCCATCTCCATCACGATGTCGTAGGGCACCCGCGCCTCGGCCAGCAGCACGTTCATGTGCCCCGGCAGCCGCCCGGCCACCGGGTGGATGGCGAAGCGCACCTCCTTGCCCGCCGCACGCAGCTTGCGCGTAAGCTCGCTCACCGCGTTCTGGGCCTGGGCCACCGCCATGCCGTAGCCCGGCACGATGATCACGCTGTCGGCGTTGTTGAGGGTCGCCGCCACGCCGGCGGCGTCGATGGCCACCTGCTCGCCCTCGATCTCGGCGGCGGCGCCCACCTGGCCACCCCCGAACCCCCCCAGGATCACGCTGACGAAGTTGCGGTTCATCGCCTTGCACATGATGTAGGAGAGGATGGCACCCGAGGAGCCGACCAGGGCCCCGGTGACGATCAGCAGATCGTTGGAGAGGGTAAAGCCGATGGCCGCCGCCGCCCAGCCCGAGTAGCTGTTGAGCATCGACACCACCACCGGCATGTCGGCGCCGCCGATGCCCATGATGAGGTGCCAGCCGATGAAGAACGCGAACGCCGCCAGCGCCAGCAGGGTCCAGAAGCCGGTACCGTTGAGGTAGGCGATGGCCAGCACCAGGCAGACGGTCGCCGCCCCGGCATTGAGCAGGTGCCCACCGGGCAGCTGGCGCGCCTTGCCGTCGACCTTGCCGGCCAGCTTGCCGAAGGCGATCACCGAGCCGGTGAAGGTCACCGCCCCGATGAAGATGGCGAAGATCACCTCCAACTGGAGGAAGGTCAGCTCGTCCGGGGCCTTGGTGGCCACCAGGGCGGCGAAGGCGGAGAACTCCTGGTGCGTGGCATCGAGTGCCTGGGCGGCCAGCACCCGACGCCGCTCCAGGTCGGCGTTCCAGGCCACGAAGACCGCGGCCAGGCCGACGAAGCTGTGCAGCGCCGCCACCAGCTGGGGCATCTCGGTCATGGCGACCCGCTTGGCCACCACCCAGCCGATCGCCGCGCCGATGGCGATCAGGGGCAGCATCAGCCAGTGGGCCCCGATGCCGGGGCCCAGTGCGGTAAAGAGCACCGCCACCGCCATCCCGACGATGCCGTACCAGACCGCGCGCTTGGCCTTCTCCTGGTTGCTCAGCCCCCCCAGGGAGAGGATGAAGAGCACACTTGCCGCGATCGCCGCGGCAGACACGAATCCTTGACTCAGCATGGGTTGTCTCCGCGGTTCACGATTTCTGGAACATGGCCAGCATCCGGCGCGTGACCATGAAGCCGCCGACGATATTAATGGTGGCGATCATCACCGAGATCGCCGCCAGCAGCATGACGATCCCGCTGCCCGACCCGATCTGCAGGATGGCGCCAAGGATGATAATCCCGGAGATGGCGTTGGTGACCGCCATCAACGGCGTATGCAGCGAGTGGCTGACGTTCCAGATCACCTGGAAGCCGACGAAGCAGGCCAGCACGAAGACGATGAAGTGCTGCATGAAGGAGGCCGGGGCGATCTGGCCCAGCAGCAGCATCAGCGCGCCCCCCACGCCCAGCAGGGTCACCTGGCGGCGGGTCTGCTCACGGAAGGTGGCCAGCTCCGCGGCCCGCTTCTCCTCCGGCGTGGGCGCCTTCTCCCTGGGCTTGGGCTTCGCCGCGGCGATCGCCTTCACCTTGGGCGGCGGAGGCGGGAAGGTGATCTCGCCGGCGTGGGTCACCGTGGCGCCGCGGATCACGTCGTCCTCCATGTCATGAACGATCTGCCCGTCCTTCTCCGGAGTCAGGTCGGTGAGCATGTGGCGGATATTGGTGGCGTAGAGCAGCGAGGCCTGGGTCGCCATCCGCGAGGGGAAGTCGGTGTAGCCGATGACGATCACGCCGTTGTCGGTGACCACGCGCTCGTCGGGCCGCGTCAGGTCGCAGTTACCGCCCTTCTCGGCGGCCAGATCGATAATCACCGAGCCTGGCTTCATGGCCGCGACCATCTCCTCGAGCCACAGCTTGGGGGCCGGGCGGCCCGGGATCAGCGCCGTGGTGATGACGATGTCGATGTCGGGCGCCTGCTCGCGGAACAACGCCAGCTGCTTCTCGCGAAACTCCGGGCTCGAGGGCGCCGCATAGCCGCCGGTGGCCGAGCCATCCTGGCTCTCCTCGAAGTCGAGGAACAGGAACTCGGCGCCCATGGATTCGATCTGCTCGGCCACCTCAGGCCGCACGTCGAAGGCGCGCACCACGGCTCCCAGGCTGACCGCGGTACCGATGGCGGCAAGCCCTGCCACTCCGGCGCCGATCACCAGCACCCTGGCCGGCGGCACCTTGCCGGCGGCGGTCACCTGGCCGGTGAAGAAGCGTCCGAAGTTGTTGCCCGCCTCGATCACCGCGCGATAGCCGGCGATGTTGGCCATGGAGGAGAGGGCATCCATCTTCTGGGCCCGCGAGATGCGCGGCACCATGTCCATGGCCACCACGGTGGCACCCTGGGCACGGCACTTCTCCAGCAGTTCCTCGTTCTGGGCCGGCCAGAAGAAGCTGATCAGGGTCTGCCCCTGGCGCAGGCGCTTGACCTCCGCCTCCTCGGGCTCGCGCACCTTGATCACCACCTCGGCCTCGGCCCACAGCGCCTCGGCGCCGTCAACCACGGTAACGCCGGCGTCGCGATAGGCCTGGTCGTCGAAGCCGGCGGCCACGCCGGCACCGCTCTCGATCAGGCAGTCATGTCCAAGCTTCTGGATGAACTGCGCGCTGTCAGGGGTCAGCGCCACGCGCGCCTCGCCCTTGGCGAGCTCCCTGGGTGCACCAATCTTCACGTTGGATCTCCCGGTTGGTTATTGAATTCTTGCATAGGTCAGACCGGACATTCATACCGGACAATGCCGCATTGCACAACCGTCGAAAATGCGTCGAAGACGATGAAAAGGCAAGCATCCGGGGCAGAACGACCGCGCTCATCGTCTCGTCCACGGTGCGCCGCGGGAGGCAGGAAGGCAAGGGACAAAGGCGCGCAGGCCGCCCGAAGGCGGCCTGCGCAGGAGGGGAAGGTGACGCGATGGGGTCAGGCGCTCAGCAGGGCGTTGAGGCGCTTGACGTAGACGGCCGGGTCATCGAGGTGGCCACCCTCGGCGATGATCGCCTGGTCGAGCAGCACATGGGCCAGGTCGGTGAAGCCCTCGCCCTCGGTCTGCTCAAGGCGTACCACCAGGGGGTGCTCGGGGTTGAGCTCGAGGATCGGCTTAACCTCCGGCACCTTCTGGCCGGCGGCCTCCATGATGCGGCGCATCTGGAAGCCCATCTCGTGCTCGGGCAGCACCACGCAGGCGGGCGAGTCGGTGAGGCGATGGGTTACCTTGACTGCCTGAACCTGGTCGCCCAGCGCCTCCTTGACCCGCTTGACCAGGTCCTCCTTAGCCTTGGCGGTCTCCTCCTGGGCCTTCTTCTCCTCCTCGCCCTCGATCTCGCCGAGGTCGAGCTCGCCCTTGGCGACATCGACGAAGGCCTTGCCGTCGTACTCGTGGAGGTGGCTCATCAGCCACTCGTCGATACGATCGTGCAGCAGCAGCACCTCGATGCCCTTCTTGCGGAAGATCTCCAGGTGGGGGCTGGACTTCGCCGCATTGAAGCTGTCGGCGACGATGTAGTAGATCTTCTGCTGCCCCTCCGGCATGCGCGACACGTAGTCGGCCAGGGACTGGTCCTGGGTGGCGCTGTCGGTGTGGGTGGTGGAGAAGCGCAGCAGGCCGGCGATCTTCTCGCGGTTGGCGAAGTCCTCCGCCGGCCCTTCCTTGAGCACGCTGCCGAAGGTGTTCCAGAAGGTCTGGTAGGCCTCCTTGTCCTTGGCCAGCTTCTTGAGCATGTCCAGCGCGCGCTTGGTCAGCGCACTCTTGATCTTCTCTACCTTGGGGTCCTGCTGCAGCAGCTCGCGGGAGACGTTGAGCGACAGGTCGCGGGTATCCAGCACGCCCTTGATGAAGCGCAGGTAGAGCGGCAGGAACTGCTCGGCGTCGTCCATGATGAAGACGCGCTGCACGTAGAGCTTCACGCCGCGGGCGCCGTCGCGCTCATAGAGGTCGAAGGGCGCGCGGCCCGGCACGTAGAGCAGGCTAGTGTATTCGAGCTTGCCCTCGACCTTGTTGTGGCTCCAGGCGAGCGGGTCCGAGAAGTCATGGGCCACGTGCTTGTAGAAGGCCTTGTACTCGTCGTCGGAGATCTCGCCCTTGGGGCGCGACCAGAGCGCGGTGGCCTCGTTGACGGTCTCCCAGGTAACCGTCTCGCTGCCCTCGATCTCCTTGCCCTCCTCGTCGCGAGCCTTCTCGACCCTGGGCATGCGCACCGGCACCTCGATGTGGTCGGAGTACTTGCGCACCAGGCTCTGCAGGCGGAAATCGTCGGCGAACTCCTTCGCATCGGCCTTGAGGTGCAGCACGATCTCGGTGCCATGAGCCTCGCGCTCGACGTCGGCCACGGTGAACTCGCCCTCGCCCTTCGAGCGCCACTCGACCCCCTCGGCCGTGTCGCTGCCCGCCTTGCGGGTGCGCACCGAGACCTCGTCGGCGACGATGAAGCCGGAGTAGAAGCCGACGCCGAACTGGCCGATCAGCCGCGCATCCTTCTGCTGCTCGCCGGAGAGCTGCTTGAGGAACTCGGCGGTGCCGGAGCGGGCGATGGTACCGAGGTTCGCGATGACCTCCTCGCGGCTCATGCCGATGCCGTTGTCGCGCACGGTCACCGTGCTCGCCTCGGCGTCGTGCTCGATCTCGATGCGCAGCTCGCTGTCGCCTTCATAGAGGGCGTCGTTGTCCAGCGCCGCGTAGCGCAGCTTGTCGCAGGCATCGGCGGCGTTGGAGATCAGCTCGCGCAGGAAGATCTCCCGGTTGGAGTAGAGGGAGTGGATCATCAGGTGAAGCAGCTGCTTCACCTCGGTCTGGAAGCCAAGAGTTTCTTCGTGCGTGGCAGTGGTCATGTGTCCTGGACCTCGTCGACAGGTTCTGCGGCGAGCGGTGCCGCGGGGTGAATCACTGTCGCCGATATGGGGCCCCAGGCGCGCTTTTCAAGCCTTGTCGCGACTCATGTCTCGCCGCTGGCCGGCTCCCCCAGCACGAAGTGCAGCCGCGCCGTGGCCACCGGCAGCGCTTCGTCCTCCTGCCAGGCGCTGACCCGGACGTTGGCCAGGCGGCGCCCCTCACGCAGCAGCGAGCAACGCGCGAAGGTGGGCGCCACCCGGGCGGTGCGCAGGTAGTCGATGGAGAGGTCGACGATGCGCGGCAGGCGGGGCTCCCGGGCGGCCAGCAGCAGGTCGAGGGTCGCGGCGGTCTCCATGAAGGCGGCCACCACCCCGCCATGCAGCGCCGGCAGCAGCACGTTGCCGACGTTGCCGGCGCCGGGCTCGAGCCGGAAGCGCAGCCCCTCGCCGCCGGGATCCGGCTCGGCGCTCACCCCGATGCGGCGCGCATAGGGAATCAGCGCCAGCCAGGACGTCACATCGCCCTCGGTGCGGGTGCGCTCGAGCCAGGCCACGTCATCGAACCCTTCAGGCATCGCGACTCTCCTCGTCATGCACGTCGGCAAACAGCGCCTCGGCGAAGCCGGGCGGCGTATTGCGCGGCCCCAGCCGCACGAAGTTGCCGATGCCCCGGGCCACCGGTTTGCCCTCCTCCTGCCACAGGGTTCCCTCGGTGAAGACCACCGAGGCGGTGACCCCGACCACCCGCGCCTCGGCCTGGATCGCCAGGCCCGCCACCGCCGGGCGGAAGTGGTCCACCCGCAGGTCCAGGGTCGGACACACCTCCGGCGCCGGCAGGCCGCGCAGCACGGCACTACCGCAGGCGGTGTCCAGCAGCATGGTCAGCACGCCGCCATGGACCAGCCCGCGGGAGGCATCGCCCAGCAGGTCGTCGCACCAGGGCAGGCGCATGCGGACGGCCTCGGCGTCGGCCGCCAGCACCTCGAGGCCCAGCTCACGGGTATGGGGAATCACCCGCACGAAGCGGGTCAGGGCCCGAAGCCAGGCCTCGGGGGATCGGTCGGCACAGGGCGTCACACCGGGGCTCCTCTTGGTGGCGCAAGACATTCCAACAAGCGTTTGAAACGATCAGGCAAGACTACCCGCGGGGCCGGTCGGGCACAAGCCGCCGCCCGTCAACGCAGCCCCGCGTCGGTTACCCTTTTCCCCTACCCAGGCGGCCCGTAATGCGCCACGATAGGGGCAATCGGACGTCAACTCCCGGAGATCCTCGCCATGCGCCAACGCCCCCCCGCCCCGCAACACGGCACCCGGCGCAGCGGCATCCGGCGCCTCGGCACCCTGCTGAGCGCCCTGGCCCTGTCGCTGCCCTTCACGCTGCCGCTGGCCCAGGCCGACGACCGCGCCCTGCGCAACGCCCTGGAGGCGGCGCGCAACCAGCAGTGGGAGCGCATCGACCAGCGCGCCATTGCCGACCATCCGCTGGCCGGCTACGTGGAGTACCACCGCCTGCGCACACGCCTGCCCCAGGCCGAGCCGGGACAGGTCCTCGACTTCATCGAGCGCCACGCCGACTCGCCCCTGGGCGAGTGGCTGCGCGGCCAGGCCATCGCCCAGTACGGCTACGCCGGCCGCTACGGCAGCCTGCTGGCCGTGGCCGACGGCGAACCGGCCGGCACCGCCCGCCAGTGCTACTACTACTCTGCTCTGCTCGGCAGTGACCCCCAGGCCGCCGCCGAAGGCGGGCTTTCCCTGTGGATGGTGGGCCACTCCCAGCCGGACGCCTGCGACAACCTCTTCAGGGCCCTGCGCGACCGCGGCGTGATCGGCGAGCAGCAGATCTGGGAGCGCAAGATGCTGGCCTGGCAGGCCGGCGAGACGGGGCTGGCCAGCTTCCTGGGCCGCCAGCTCGGCAGCCGCTGGGAAGAGGCGCGCCAGGCCAAGGCGCGCCTCTCGGGTGACTTCGCCGCCGTGACCCGGGTGCCGACCTGCCTGGGCCCCGAGTGCCGCGGCTCCGGCCCGCTGTTCGCCGCCGCCATGCACGGCTTCACCCGCGCCGACACCGAGGCGGCCCTGGAGGCGTGGCGCAAGATCGCCCCCCACCTGCCCATCGAGCGCCAGCACCATGAGGCCATCGAGCGCGACCTGATCTTCTACACCCTGGTGCGCGACATCCGCCACAATCGCGGCTGGGTCGACGGCGCCCTGGCAGGGCGCAGCGACGCCGACCTGCTGGAGCTGCGCGTGCGCGCCGCCCTCTCCGACCGGGACTGGCGCGGCGTGCTCGACTGGCTGGCGCGCATGACGCCCGAGACCCGCGACGACAGCCGCTGGCACTACTGGGCGGCCCGCGCCCACGAGCGGCTCGGCGACGACGCCCAGGCCCGGGAGGCCTATGCCCTGGCCGCCGAGGGACGCAACTTCTTCGGCTTCGCCGCCGCCGACCGCCTGGGCCAGCCCTATGCCCTCAACCTGGAGCGCAACGGCTTCGACGACAGCTACCGGCAGCAGGTCTCCCGCTGGCCGGCCGTGCAGCGCACCGAGGCGCTGCTGCGCATCGACGAACCCGGCCTGGCCGCCAGCGAATGGTATGCGGCCGTGGAGCGTGCCGGCGAGCGCGAGGCCCGCGCCCTGGCCGACTACGCCGCCCGCCGTGGCTGGCATGCCAAGCTGGTGCAGACCACCATCACCGGACGCATGTGGGACGCCCTAGACTGGCGCTTCCCGGAGGCCTACCGCGAGCACTTCCTGCACTGGGGCCGCATGACGGGGGTCGACCCCTACCTGCTGATGGGCATCGCTCGGCGCGAGAGCGCCTACAACCCCGAGGCGGTCTCGCCGGCCGGGGCCCGTGGGCTGATGCAGGTGATGCCCGGCACCGCCACCCAGTTGGCTCGCCAACTCGGCATCAGCGACCCCGGCGCTTACGGGGTGCTCGACCCGGAGCTCAACATCCGCCTGGGCAGCACCTACATCCGCGACATGCTCAACCGCTACAGCGGCAACCGCCTGGCCGCCGCGGCCGCCTACAACGCCGGCCCCGGCCGGGTCGACCGCTGGCTGGCCGACGCCCCGGAGGAGTTCGACCTCTTCGTGGAGAGCATCCCCTTCCGCGAGACGCGCCTCTACGTGCAGGCGGTGCTCAGCTACCGGGCGATCTTCGAGAGCCTCGCCAACGGCGGCTCGAGCCAGGGCGTCTCCATGCTCAGCCCCACCGAGAAGACGGTGCGCTACGACCGCTCGCTGCTGGCCAGGAACTGAAGGTCACTTTACGCAGTAGGCGCCGGCGGCAAGTCGAAGAGGAGGTCCTACGCCAGGGATGGCGTCGGTAGCGTACAGGGATGTATTCACAGCGCCTCCTCGACGGTCCGGCGCCCCGGGACTTGCCGCCGGGTAAGCCTCGCGCAGTTTGAGCCTATGCCGGGGGGCGCTCCAGGGCCAGCTTGATGCCGAAGCCCACCAGCACCGCCCCGGTCACCCCGTTGAGGGCCCGGGAGAAGAGCCGGCTGCCCAGCAGGCGCCCGGCGCTGCCCACCATCACCGCCACGCCGATCTGCCACAGGTTGGCGATCACGAAGTGCACCCCGGCCAGGAACAGCGACTTGGCAAGCGCCGGGTCGCCGGGGGCGATGAACTGGGGCAGGAAGGCCATGTAGAAGACCACCGTCTTGGGGTTGAGCACGTTGGAGAGCAGCCCCTCGCGCAGCGGCCGCCACATCGGTACGGGCCGGCGCTCGCCGCTGACCCCCGCCACCGGCAGCCCCTGGCCGCGCCGCGCCGCCAGCAGGCCCTGCACGCCCAGCCAGACCAGATAGGCGGCCCCGGCCAGCTTGAGCAGCTGGAAGGCCCAGGCCGACTGCAGCAGGATCAGCGAGATCCCCAGCGCCGAGACCGCGGCATGCACGAAGAGCCCGCAGCAGATCGCCAGGCTGGTCAGCACGCCGTCACGCACCCCGCCCCGGGCGGTGTTGCGTATCACCAGCAGGGTATCGACCCCGGGGCTGATGGAGAGCAGGGTAATGGCCACCAGGAAGGGCCAGAACTGGGCGTCGATGAACATGGGCGCGGGGCCTTCCTTGGGTCGAGTGGCGGGCTTGCTGCCCGAGGGGATTCGATCTACAGTGGATTTGCGGCTGACGGACGGCGTGATGAACACCGGCCCGTCAGGGGGCCTCGGCACCGCTCCGCAGCGTAGGTCAGCAAGAAACAAGTCGTCGGCTGTCGTTCGATCACCTCGATCCACCCAGTGCGCACTTCTTTGCTTGCCCCGTCCACGCACCTCGGGACTCCGCTCCGGCGGGCCCGGTACGACCATTAAAGTATGTTAAGGAAATCGACAATGGCAACTGGCACTGTCAAGTGGTTCAACGACACCAAGGGCTACGGCTTCATCTCCCCGGACGACGGCGGTGATGACCTGTTCGCTCACTTCTCCGAGATTCAGGCTGAGGGCTTCAAGACCCTGCAGGACGGCCAGAAGGTCACCTTCGAGGTCACCCAGGGCAAGAAGGGCCTTCAGGCCTCCAACATCCGCCTCGCCGACTGATTCGGCAACGCGGCCGGCGGCGCCAAGGCGCCGCCGCTGTCACGAGAAGGTCCACTGCACGGTGGGCCTTTTTTGTGGCCGGCGCTCGGAGACGGCGGCTCAGTGCTCTTCCGACTCCGACTCCATGGGCTCGAACTCGTACTCCTCGACCTCCATCGGCTCGAATTCGGGAAGCGCCTGCTCCACCGCATCGAACTGCTCCTCGAGGCGGCGCTGGGCCTCCTCGAAGCGCCGCTCCTGCTCCTCGATGATGGCGTCGATATCGGAGCGGGACGGCCCGCCGGTATCCAGCGCCTCGCTATCCAGGCTCGAGTCGAAGTCCATTTCCGCATCGAAGCTCTCGTCGCCCTCCATGGGCTCGGGCACGGCGGCCTCCTCCTCGGCCTCCTCGAACTGCTCCTCGATGCGCCGCTGCGCCTCCTCGAAGCGCCGCTCGGTCTCCTCGAGCATGGCGTCGATCTCGTCCCGGGTGGTCTCCCCGGGCAGCACCGCGCCCTCGTCCAGGATGCTGGCCGGGGACTCGCCCAAGGTCTCGGCCTCGGGAATCTCCTCCGGCACTTCGTCGGGCGCCTCCTCGGCGGGCACCGCCTCCTCGGCCGCGTCATCCACCAGGCCGGCCTGCTCCTCCGGGGGAAGCTCGTCCTCGAGGGCCTCCGGCTCCTCGGCAGGCGCCGCGCTCTCTTCCCGGGCGGCGGGTTCGGCCGCGGGCTCCTCGGCGGCCGGCGGCGTCTCGTCGCCGTTGCCGCAGCCGGCCAGCCCCAGCGCCATCAGCGCCGCCAGCAGGGCGGGTTTCCAGTACTTGTTATGCATGTGCATGCTCCCGCACGTCTGAATTCAGGGTGGGACATTCCATCAGAGCCGCCGGCCCCCCGCAAGGTTGCCGTGGGCTACTCCTCTCGCAGCGGCAGCGGGCAGCCCAGGCTCCAGGCTACCGCCCGCAGCAGCTCGGCCTCCTCCGGGGCGATATGGCCATCCTCCTCCACGCAGCAGACCATGGCGGCCAGCAGCACCGGCCGCTCGGCCTGGACCAGGCGCGCGAGCCGCCCCATGGCCCAGTCCAGCTCCGCCGCGGTGGAGGGCTCGCGCACCGGATCCAGCGCTACGCCCAGGGCGCGCCCGGCCCTGGCAAGGGACGCCACCAGGTGATCCGCATCGCCCCGGCCGGCGCGGGCCAGGGTGGAGAGCAGCAGCGACAGCGGCCCCGCCAGGTCGCCCAGGTGGCGGTCTCGCCTGCCCCGGCGCTCCCCCTCCACGCCGGCCAGCACCAGCCGGTGCAGGGCCCACTGCAGGGCGCCCGGCGCCGTCTCGGCGGCCAGCAGCCCCACCAGGCACTGCCGAAAGCGGGCGAACTGGGCGGTGGAGAGCTGGCGCAGCACCGGCAGCGCCACCTCGATCAGCGGCAGGCGATCCCCGGCCGAGAACTCGGCGAGGGGCGCCTCGAGGGCGTCAAGCTCGCGCAGCACCTCCGGCAGCGCCTGGTTCGCCAGCACCCGGCGCTGGGCCTCGCGGCTGGCCGGGTCGACGCCCATCAGGATGCCGTAGACGAGCGCACGGGCCGCGAAGGGATCATGGGCGGCCACGACCAGGCGCTCGTCGAGCCCCGTCAGGCGGCGCCGGGCCAGGGCCAGCGCCTCGGGGTCGGGCTGGCCGACGCTGGCCACCACCGCACCGGCGATGGCGGCACCGGCCGCGGCGCCTCCCAGGCCGCCGCCGAGGCGGGCATCCCGGAGAGAGGCCGCCGCCGGCTCCTGTGCCGGCGGGGCCTTGGGTGCCGGTGCGAAGGGCTCGGGCAGAGACCCGTCCCAGCGCGGCAGCACGCGGCGGATGCGCGCCTCCAGCGGGGGGTGGGTGGCGGTCCAGCGGCTCAGGGCTCGCACGCCGCTGCCGAAGTAGAGGTGGCTGAACTCCGCCGCCTGGGGCGCCATCAGCCGCGACCCGAGCCGGTAGGCGGCCAGGGTCTGGAGGGCGCCCCCGATGCCCTCGGGGTTGCGGGTGTACTGGACGGCGCTGGCGTCGGCCAGGAACTCGCGCTGGCGGCTGACCGCCGCCTTGATCAGGTTGCCGCAGAGGGTCCCCGCATAGCCCACCAGCATCAGGGCCGCGCCGCCGGCCAGCAGCGCCACCTGGGCACCGCCACCGCGACGGGAGGAGCGGCCTCGCCCGCCGACGGCGGCGCCGCGCAGCAGCAGCCGGCCGATCAGGCCGATCACCAGGATGCCGTGGAGCAGCGCCACCAGGCGCAGGTTAAGGCGCATGTCGCCGTGGAGGATATGGCTGAACTCGTGGGCGACGACGCCCTGGAGCTGGTCGCGGTCGAGGTGCTCGATGGCCCCCCGGGTCACCCCGATGGCGGCATCCCGAGGCTCGTGGCCCGCGGCGAAGGCGTTGATGGCGTCATCGTCGAGCAGGTAGACCGCGGGCACCGCCATCCCGGAGGCGATGGCCATCTCCTCCACCACGTTGAGCAGCACCCGCTCGTGCTCGTCGCGGGTGTCATGGTTGAGCAGCCTTCCCCCCAGCGCCTCCGCCACCGCGGAGCCGCCGGCGCGCAGCTGCAGGTGGCGAATCAACGCACCGCCCACCACCACGGCCACCACCCCCAGGGCGACCAGGCCGAACAGCTCCGGCTCCAGGGCCCGCGCCAGGGGGTCCGGGCCGCCCAGCTGGCCATCGAACAGCACCACGGCCAGGGCCACCAGCACGCTGGCCGCCACGATCAGGCCGGCCACGGCAAGCAGCAGCAGGAGCACCAGGCGGCCTGTCAGGCGCCGGGCGCGATCCTGGGCACTGAAGAAGTCCATTCGCGCCTCCGTTCAGAAGCCGACCATCAGAAACTCACCTTCGGTGCCGCCTGGATCTCGGCGCTGTCCTCGAACTCCAGCAGCGCGGCATCCTGCTTGTGGCCGAAGGAGGCGGCCATCACCACCGGCGGGAAGCTCTGCTTGTAGGTGTTGTACTGCATCACGGCGTCGTTGAAGGCCTGGCGGGCGAAGGCGACGCGGTTCTCGGTGCTGGTCAGGGTCTCGCTGAGCTGGCGCATGTTCTCCGAGGCCTTGAGGTCCGGGTAGGCCTCCATCACCACGTTGAGCCGCCCCAGGGCCGAGCCCAGGGCTCCCTCGGCCCCGGCAAGCGCCGCCATGGCCCCGGGATCGCCGGGGTGGGCCGCGGCGTTCTGCAGCCCTGCCAGGGCGCCGTTGCGCGCCTCGGTCACCGCCTGCAGGGTCTCGCGCTCGTGGCTCATATAGGCTCGGGCGGTCTCCACCAGGTTGGGAATCAGGTCGTAGCGCCGCTTGAGCTGCACCTCGATCTGGGCGAAGGCGTTCTCGAAGCGGTTCTTCAGCGCCACCAGGCGGTTGTAGACCGAGACCGCATAGACCAGCAGCAGGCCGATCACCACCAGCGGCAGGATAAACGAAAGTGACATGGTCGACTCCTTGTCGGTACGGCTGGGAAGCCGGAAGGACTTGACTCAAGTCAAGCAACTTGGCGCCGGAAACGCCATGCCCTGGCCGGGGCCTGATGCTATCATCGGTGCTTCCGGCCCGGCAGGGGCAGCTTGAAGGCTAGCAGGACGCCGCGCCGGGGTCGCCATCGGGATGATCGACGAGACGATTCAGGGAGCCGAACTTGGCCGAGCAACTCAGGGACTTCGCCCACGCCTTTCTCCACGCCCTGCGCAACCTGATGCCGATCATCCTGGTGGTGGTGGCCTTCCAGGCCCTGCTGTTCCGGGAGTGGCCCGACGGCGGCCTGAGCATCGCCATCGGCCTGCTGATCGTGGCCGTCGGGGTGGCACTCTTCCTGCAGGGCCTCGAACTCAGCATCTTCCCGGTGGGCAAGCGCCTCGCCAACCAGTTCGCGAGACGCGGCTCCATGCCGCTGCTGATGGCCTTCGGCTTCGCCATCGGCTTCTCGGCGGTGGTGGCCGAACCCGCCCTGATCGCCGTGGCCGAGCAGGCCTACGAGATCAGCGAGGGGCGCATCGACGCCCTCACCCTGCGCCTGATCGTGGCCACCTCCGTGGGCCTGGTGATGGCCCTGGGCGTGCTGCGGGTGATCCTGGGCCACCCCATCCACTGGTACATGATCGCGGGCTACGTCACCGTGGTGATGGTGACCTTCTTCGCCCCCGAGGAGATCGTCGGGCTCGCCTACGACTCCGGCGGGGTCACCACCAATATCGTCACGGTGCCGCTGATCGCCGCCCTGGGCATCGGCCTGGCCTCCTCCATTCGCGGACGCAACCCCCTGATCGACGGCTTCGGCCTGGTGGCACTGGCCGTGATGGTGCCGATGATCAGCGTGCAGCTCTACGGGATCCTGGTCTACGCCGACCCGGGCGATATCGCCAACGGCGCCGCCCTGGTGGCCGCCGGCAGCGACGTGGAGAAGCCCTCCGGCCCCCTGGTGATGATCCTCGATCTGTTCGGCATGCTGCGCGACGTGCTGCCCATCATCCTGGTGATTCTCTTCTTCCAGTACGCCGTGCTGCGCCGCCCCCTGGCCAGCCCCGTCAAGGTGGGCGTGGGCTTCGCCCTGGTGATCATCGGCCTCTACGCCTTCGTGGTGGGCCTGAAGCTCGGGCTCTTCCCCATCGGCCAGCGCATGGCCGAACAGCTGATCACCTTCGATACCTGGCTGTGGGTCTATCTCTTCGCCTTCGCCATCGGCTTCGCCACCACCATGGCGGAGCCGGCGCTGATCGCCGTGGGTCAGCAGGCCGAGGAGGCCGCCGCCGGCAAGATCCAGGGCAACGCCATCCGCCTGCTGGTCGCCGTGGGCGTCGCCATCGGCATCACCATCGGCGTGCACCGCATCATCAGCGGTGACTCCATCCACTACTACATCATCGGCGGCTACCTGCTGGTGATTGTGCTGACCGCCCTGGCACCCCGCTATATCGTGGCGCTGGCCTTCGACCTGGGCGGCGTGACCACCTCGGAGGTGACGGTGCCCCTGGTCACGGCGCTGGGCATCGGCCTGGCCAGCCAGATCGAGGGGCGCAACGTGCTGATCGACGGCTTCGGCCTGATCGCCTTCGCCTCCATCTTCCCTATCGTGACCGTGATGAGCTATGCCATCCTGATGGAACGGGTGGCCCAATGGAGAGAGAGGCAACCATGAAGTTTTCCCTGCTGGTGGCCATCGTGCCCGAGGAGCTTGAGCAGGAGTGCATCGATGCCGCCACCGAGGCCGGCGCCGTGGGCATGACCCTGATGTCCGGCCGCGGCATCGGCGGCGAGCGCAAGAAGACCTTCTTCGGGCTGACCTTCGAGGGCAGCCAGAGCGTCATGCTGCTGACCCTGGAGAAGGGGCTGTCGCTCAAGGTGCTCAAGGCGATCCGCCGGGTCGTCAACCCCACGGGAGAGGACTCCAAGGGGCTGGTGATGACCCTGCCCATCGAACACCTGGGCGGTATCGACATGGCGCAGGTCAAGCGCTTCGAAGAGCGCATCCGCCACGAGATCTGAGCGCGCCTCACATCCCTCACCCAATGGAGAGAGACAATGCTGGTCAAGGACATCATGATGCGCGACGTGGTGACGGTGTCACCCTTCGCCACCCTGCGCGACGCCCTGGCGCTGATGAAGAAGCACAACCTCAAGTGCCTGGTGGTGGAGCAGCAGGACCCCCATGACGCCTGGGGCCTGATCACCTACACCAATATCCTCAAGACCATCGTCGCCGAGAACGGCGATATCGATCTGATCAACGTCTACGACGTCTGCGCCAAGCCGGCCATCGGCGTCGGCGAGTCCCTGGACGTGCGCCACGTGGCGCGGCTGATGACCGACAGCATCGTCAAGCGCGTGCTGGTGCTGGAGGACAACCGCCTGCTCGGCCTGGTGACCATGGACGACATCGTGGGCACCGTCATGGACCTGATCGAGTAGCGCCGAACCGCAGGCCGTCACGCAAGCGCCGCCCCAAGGGGCGGCGCTTTGGTTGATACCTGCAAGTTACTTTCGGATCACGCGAGGGCCTTCTCGACGACCTCATAGACATTCGGCGAGAGCTTCTCGGCGCGGATGCGCTCGAGCTCGGCCTTCATCAGCGCCTGGCGCTGCTCGTCGAAGCGCGCCCAGCGGGTCAGCGGGGTGATCAGGCGCGCGGCGATCTCCGGGTTGAGGCGGTTGAGCTCGATCACCACGTCGGCCAGCAGCCGGTAGCCCGCGCCGTCGAGGCGGTGGAAGTTGACCCGGTTCTGGCCGGCGAAGGTGCCGACCAGCGCCCGCACCTTGTTGGGGTTCTTCAGCGAGAAGGCCGGGTGGGCCATCAGGAACTTGACGCGGTCGAGCACGTCGGGCTGCGGCCGGGTCACCTGGATGCTGAACCACTGGTCCATCACCAGGGTATCGTGGGCCCACTTCTCGCCGAAGGCCTTCAGGGCCGGCTCGCTGAACTCGTCGCGGCTGCTGTGGGTCAGCAGGGTCAGGGCGTGGCGCACATCGGTCATGTTGTGGTCCGCCGCGAACTGCGCCCGAGCGAGCTCGATCCCCTCCTCGTCCTCGATGGCCATCAGGTAGGAGAGCGCGACGTTCTTCAGGCTGCGCCGGGCGATCTGCTCAGGCGTCGGCGCATAGGGCTCGCCCCCCGAGTGCTCGAGGTGGTTCTCGCGGTAGACCCGCAGGAAGTCGTCGCGCAGCGCCAGGGCCAGCCCCTGCTTGACGAAGGTGCGCGCCGCGTGGATGGCATCCACGTCCACCAGCGGCTGCTGCTCGGCGATGTAGGCCTCAGAGGGCAGCGTCAGCATCTCGGCCAGCACGGCCTTGTCGTCGGTCTCGGCGGCGAGCAGGCTGCGGAAGGCATCCACCACCCGGGTGTCCATCACCTTCTCCACGCCGTTGCGATGGGCAGCGATCAGGTCGTCCAGCGCCAGCAGGGCGAGGCGCTGGCCGGCGTCCCAGCGGTTGAAGCCGTCGGAGTCGTTGGCCAGCAGGAAGGCGAGGTCCTCGCGGCCGTAGGGGAAGCGCAGCTTCACCGGGGCCGAGAAGCCGCGCAGAAGCGACGGCACCGGGGCCTCGGCCACGTCGGTGAAGAGGAACTCCTGCTCCGCCTCGCGCAGGTGGATCACCGCATCGGTGCCCAGCGTCTCGCCGTCGAGGGTCAGCGGCAGGTCGCGCCCGCTCTTGGTGCCGACGAGGCCCAGGCGCACGGGGATATGCAGGGGGAGCTTGTCCGGCTGCCCCGGGGTGGCGGGGGTGCGCTGGGCCAGGCGCAGGCGGTACTCGCCGCGGGCGTAGTCATACTCGCCGAAGGCGTCGATCTCCGGCGTGCCGGCCTGGTCATACCAGCGCATGAACTGGGTCAGGTCGAGCCCCGAGGCCTCGGCCATGCAGGCCACGAAGTCCTCGATGGTCACCGCCTGGCCGTCGAAGCGTTCGAAGTAGAGGTCGCTGCCGCGGCGGAAGGCCGCCTCCCCCACCAGGTTGGCCAGCATGCGTACCACCTCGGCCCCCTTCTCGTAGATGGTCAGGGTGTAGAAGTTGCCGATCTCGATGTAGTGGTCCGGGCGCACCGGGTGGGCGGTGGGGCCGGCATCCTCGGCGAACTGGGCGGTGCGGAAGAAGGAGACGTCCTCGATGCGCTTGACCGGGGCCGAGTTGATGTCGGCGGAGAAGCACTGGTCGCGGAAGACGGTGAAGCCCTCCTTGAGGGAGAGCTGGAACCAGTCGCGGCAGGTCACCCGGTTGCCCGACCAGTTGTGGAAGTACTCGTGGGCCACGATGCTCTCGACCCGCTGGAAGGCGGCGTCGGTGGCGGTGTGGGGGTGGGTCAGCACCGCCGCCGAGTTGAAGATGTTGAGCCCCTTGTTCTCCATGGCACCCATGTTGAAGTCGTTCACCGCCACGATCATGAAGAGGTCGAGGTCATACTCGCGGCCATAGGCCTCCTCGTCCCATGCCATGGCGCGCTTGAGCGAGGCCATGGCGTGGTCGGTCTTGCCGAGGTTCTCCTCCTCGACCCAGATCTGCAGGGTCACCTCGCGTCCGCTCAGGGTGGTGAAGGTGTCCTCGACCTTCTTCAGGTCGCCGGCCACCAGCGCGAAGAGATAGCTCGGCTTGGGGTGCGGGTCCTCCCAGGTGGCGAAGTGGCGGCCATTCGGCAGCTGGCCGCGCTCCACCGGGTTGCCGTTGGAGAGCAGCACCGGCTCGCGCTCGGCGTCGCCGATCAGCGTGGTGGTGAAGGTCGCCATGACGTCGGGGCGGTCGGGATAGAAGGTGATGCGCCGGAAGCCTTCGGCCTCGCACTGGGTGCAGTACATGCCGTTGGACTGGTAGAGCCCCTCCAGGGCGGTATTGGCCTCCGGGGCGATCTCCACCTCGGTGTCGAGGTGGAAGCGCTCCGGTACCCGATGGACGGTCAGTCCGCTCTCGCTCAGCGCATACTCATCCGCGTCGAGCGGCTCGCCATCCAGGGCGATGGCCTTGAGGGCCAGCCCCTCGCCGTGCAGCTGCAGCGGATCACCGGCCTCGCCCTCGGGATGGCGCTCCAGATGCAGGCGCGCCTTGACCCGGGTAGCGGCGGGGTCGAGGTCGAAGGTCAGCTCGGTGCGGGTCACGCGGTAGGCCGGGGGGCGGTAGTCGCTGAGATGGGTCGCCTGGGGATCGGACATTCGGGAAGCTCCTGTCGGAAATGGCTCCCATTGTACGGCGCCCGCCCCTTCTATCTCAAAGGCCTCTCAAAGACCCCTCAGAGACCCCTCAGAGACCCGCTCGAGGCGCCCCCGCCCGACAGGCCGAGGCGGCCCCCGCTAGCGGCCGAGTGCCGGCTCGGGGCGGGTGATGATCCACAGGCCGAGCAGGGAGAGCCCGCCGATCAGCGCCAGCTTGAGCCACAGCAGGCTGACGGTGAGTGCCAGCACCAGCATGGAGAAGGCGAGCATGCCGGCGGCCAGGCACTTGGCATGGCGGGGAATCGCCCGCTCCCCTTCCCAGGCCACCACGGTGGGGCCGAAGCGCGGGTGCGCGCGGATCCACAGGGCGAAGCGGGGCGAACCCCTCGAGGCGGCCCACACCGCCAGCAGCATGAAGCAGGTGGTGGGCATCAGCGGCACGAAGACGCCGATCACGCCCAGGCCGAAGCTGACCCAGGCGATGGCGATATAGACCAGACGTGCAAGCGTCGACATCCTGCGCTCCCTTGGCGACCTGACTTCATTGAAGACCAACCGGGAGCGTCTGGCCAATCGCCATGGGCTATGGGGCCCTTAGTCGCGGAAGTTGTCGAACTGCAGCGGCAGGTCGGGGCCACCCTCGCCGCGCAGCAGCGCCATCACCGCCTGCAGGTCGTCGCGCTTCTTGCCGGTGACGCGCACCTTCTCACCCTGGATCTGCGCCTGGACCTTGAGCTTGGACTCCTTGATGCGCTTGACGATCTCCTTGGCCTCCTTCTGGTCGAGGCCCTGCTTGAGGGTCACCTCCTGGCGGGCCCGCACCCCGGAGAGCACCGGCTCCTGGACGTCCATGCAGCGGGCGTCGATGCCGCGGCCGATCAGCTTTCCGCGCAGCACGTCGAGCATCTGCTTGAGCTGGAAATCCACCTCGGCCTCCAGCGAGACCGTCTCGCCGTTGAGTTCGAAGCTGGCGGTGACGCCCTTGAAGTCGAAACGGGTCTGGACCTCACGATTGGCCTGGTCCACGGCGTTGCTGGCCTCATGGCCGTCGAATTCGGAGACGATATCGAAGGAGGGCATGGCGGCTCCTGACTGTGGTTGGGAAGACGCCAGGATTCTATCAGCCCGCGCCGCTCTCCGCGCCTGCCGGCAGCGCCTCGAGTGCCTTGACCATCTGCCAGCCGGCACAGCCGTCCTCGTAGTACTCCGGCAGCCAGCGCTCCAGGCGAAAGCCCATGCGCCGATAGAGCCCCAGCGCTACCCGGTTGTCGGCACGCACCTCGAGCCCCAGCAGCGCACTGCCCCGTGCCCTGGCCTCGCCCTCCAGGCACTCGAGCAGCTGACGGCCGAGTCCAGTGCCGCGGGCCTCGGGATGCACGCAGAAGGAGTAGAGCCGCGCCCGGCGGCTGCCGTGGCGAAACAGCAGAATGCCGTAGCCCAGCAGGCGCGCCGGCGAGAGGTCCTCGGCCTCGCGCTCGACCACCCAGGTCGCGGCGTGGGCGCGGTTGAGCAGGTGCCAGAGCTGGCGGCGGCTGAAGCGGTCGCCGGTAAAGGCGCTCTGCTCCAGGCGATGGAGGGCGTCCAGATCCTGGGGCGTGGCCGGACGCAGTCGGGTGGTCATGGGGAGCTCCTGTGTCGATGGCGGTGATTCTGCGCAGCCCGGCCACGGCTGTCAGCGGCCAGCAACATGAAATCTTTTCACTGTGCCGGCCGATTGTCCGCCGCCGCCCCCTGCCGCATGCTGGGCGCGTTGTCTCCCCCTCTCCCTCTGTCCGGAAAGCGCCCCATGTGTCCCTTGCGAATCGTCGTCGACCGCCTCGACGACTGGCAGCCCTACTACCCCTCCGAGGACCTGATCACCGCCGCCGACTTCCTGGCCCAGGATCGCCGCCACCGGGCGAGCGAGGAGCAGGACCGCACCACCCACGTGCTCAACCTGTGCGGCGAGCTCGATTACCTCGACAGCGGCTACTATGTCTCGCTGCTGGCCCAGGCCCGCGGTCAGCGGGTGCTGCCCACGGTGGAGACCCTCAACGAGCTGTCGCGCAAGGCGCTGATCGACCTGCAGCTGGACACCCTGGCACCGCTGCTCGGCGAGCTGGCCCGTGATGGCGCCCTGCCCGGCGATGCCCTGACCCTGCGGGTGCTGTTCGGCGAGTGCCGCGAGCCGGCGCTGGCGCGGCTCGCCCGCAAGCTGTTCGAGCGCCTGCCCTGCCCGCTGCTCGAGGCCAAACTGGTGCGCCGCCACGACCTCTGGCGGCTGGCACGCCTGCGCCCGCTGCGCCTGCGCGACCTGGCTGCGGACGAGCAGGACCTCTTCGCCAGCGCCCTGAACCGCCACTCGCGCCAGGTCTGGCGCACCCCCAAGGCGCGCCGCCGCTACCGCTTCGACCTGGCCATCCTGGTCGACCCGAAGGAGGCACTGCCGCCCAGCAACCGCAGTGCCCTCAAGGCCTTCATCCGCGCCGGGCGCAAGCAGGGTATCGACGTGTCGCTGATCACCCGCCGCGACGCCGGGCGGCTGGCCGAGTTCGACGGCCTGTTCATCCGCGAGACCACGGCGCTGGACCACCACACCTATCGCATGGCGCGGCGCGCCGAGCACGAGGGGCTGGTGGTGATCGACTCGCCCCGGGACATCCTGCGCTGCACCAACAAGGTCTACCTGCACACCCTGCTGCGGGCCCGCGGCGTGCCGGCGCCGGAGGGGGTGCTGCTGCAGCGCGGCGATCGCCGCCCCCTGGCCGAGCGGCTCGGGCGTCTCGCCTTTCCGCTGGTGCTCAAGGTGCCGGACGGTGCCTTCTCCCGCGGCGTGGTCAAGGTGACCGACCAGGCCCAGCTCGAGCGCGAGGCCGCCCGCCTGTTCCGGGACTCCGCCCTGCTGCTGCTCCAGGAGTGGCTGCCCACCGAGTACGACTGGCGCATCGGCGTGCTGGACGGCCAGGTGCTGTTTGCCAGCCGCTACTACATGGCCCGCGGCCACTGGCAGATCTACGACCACTCCGGCGCCCGGGTGAAGAGCGGCGGCTTCACCACCCATGACCCCGCCGAGGCGCCGCCGGCGGTGATCAAGGCGGCGCTCAAGGCGTGCCGGCTGATCGGCAATGGCTTCTACGGCGTCGACCTCAAGCAGGCCGGCGAGCGGGTGGTGGTGATCGAGGTCAACGACAACCCCAACGTGGATGCCGGCATCGAGGATGCGGTACTCGGCCGCACTCTCTATGAGCGCATCATGGGGGTGTTCCTGGCCCGCATGGAGGCGCGGGTGCGCCAGGGTGGCTGACGCGACCGGGCGGTTGGCGTAAGCTAGCCACCTTGGACAAACCCTGTACAGATACGGAGCCCCGATGAACGATCGCGACACCCGCCACCAGCAGGCGATGCAGAAACTCAAGGCCCACGTCGACGGCAAGGTCGCCGCCGCCACCGAGCAGCGCGGCCTGCTGCTGGTCTTCACCGGCAACGGCAAGGGCAAGACCACCGCCGCCTGGGGCACCGTGACCCGGGCCCTCGGCTACGGCTACCGGGTGGGGGTGGTGCAGTTCATCAAGGGCATGTGGGAGTGCGGCGAGCGCGAGCGGCTGGCCGAGGACCCCAACCTGGAGGTGGCCATCATGGCCACCGGCTTCACCTGGGACACCCAGAACCGCGAGGCCGACACCGCCGCCTGCCGGAAGGTGTGGGTGGAGGCCGAGCGCATGCTGGCCGACCCCGGGGTCTATCTGGTGGTGCTCGACGAGCTCACCTACATGCTCAAGTTCGGCTACCTGGATATCGAGACGGTGAAGCGCGCCATCGAGAACCGCCCGCCGGAGCAGACGGTGATCATCACCGGGCGCAACGCCCACCGCGAGCTCACCGCCATGGCCGACACCGTGACCGAGATGCAGGAGGTACGCCACGCCTTCAACGCGGGGGTACAGGCACGCCGCGGCATCGACTACTGACGCTGAAACGCGCCTGAATGTCGGAAGGCCCCGCTGTAGCGGGGCCTTCCGTTGGCTGCCTGCCCTCCGGCCACAGGGTGGCCGGAGAGCGGCGACGCTCAGCCCTCGAAGGGGTTGCGCAGCACGATGGTCTCGTTGCGGTCGGGACCGGTGGAGATGATGTCGATGCTGACGCCGACCTTCTCCTCCAGGTAGCGGATATAGGCCTGGGCGTTGGCCGGCAGTTCCTCGACGCGCTGGGCGCCCAGGGTCGACTCGCTCCAGCCCGGCAGGTCCTCGTAGAGCGGCTCGATGGCCTCATAGCCCTCGGAGTCCACCGGGGTGTCGAGCACATCGCCATCCTTGCTGCGATAGCCCACGCAGACGCGGATGTTCTCGAGGCCGTCGAGCACGTCGAGCTTGGTCAGGCAGATGCCCGAGACCGAGTTGATCTGCACCGCATGGCGCAGGGCCACGGCGTCGAACCAGCCGCAGCGGCGCGGGCGGCCGGTGGTGGCGCCGAACTCGTGGCCACGCTCGGCCAGGTGACGGCCGTGGTCATCGAACAGCTCGGTGGGGAACGGGCCGGAGCCGACCCGGGTGGTGTAGGCCTTGGTGATGCCCAGCACGTAGTCCAGGTAGAGCGGGCCGACGCCGGAACCGGTGGCGGTACCGCCGGCGGTGGTGTTGGAGCTGGTCACGAAGGGGTAGGTGCCGTGGTCGATGTCCAGCAGCGAGCCCTGGGCGCCCTCGAAGAGGATGTTTTCGCCCGCCTTGCGGTAGTCGTGGACCAGGCCCACGGTGTCACACACCATGGGGCGCAGCTCCTCGGCCATCTCCATGGCGCTGTCCAGCACCTGCTGGAAGTCCACCGGCTGCTCGCCGTGGTAGTTGACCAGCACGAAGTTGTGGTAGTCGAGCACCTCGCCGAGCTTGGAGGCGAAGCGCTCGCGGTGCAGCATGTCGCCCAGGCGCAGGCCGCGGCGGGCCACCTTGTCCTCGTAGGCCGGGCCGATGCCGCGCCCGGTGGTGCCGATCTTGGCCACGCCGCGGGCCTTCTCACGGGCCTGGTCGAGGCGCACGTGGTAGGGCAGGATCAGCGGACAGGCCGGCGACAGACGCAGGCGCTCACGCACCGGCACGCCCTTGGCCTCCAGCTCGCGGATCTCCTTGATCAGCGCGTCAGGCGAGAGCACCACGCCGTTGCCGATCACGCAGGTCTTGTCCTTGCGCAGGATGCCGGAGGGAATCAGGTGCAGGACGGTCTTCTCGCCGTCGATCACCAGGGTGTGGCCGGCGTTGTGACCGCCCTGGAAGCGCACCACGGCGGCGGCGGATTCGGTGAGCAGGTCGACGACCTTGCCCTTGCCCTCGTCACCCCACTGGGTGCCCAGTACGACTACGTTCTTGCCCATTGCTCTCTCGTCTCTCGTTGCCGCGCGGCGGCAGGCCGTCGCGCCCAAGGTTTAACCCAGTCTACAGTGCCACGGCCTGCCAGTGGCCATCGATCAACACCAGCTCACGGTCGCAGCGATGCTCGGCCGGTCCGGTGCGCTGCCCCGGCAGGGCCTGGACCACCCGCTCGCCCTGCCCGCGCAGGGCCACCACGGTCTCGTGCAGGCCCTCGCCCTCGGCCGGCGCCCAGATGCCGTCGCACGGCGGCTCCGAGGGGCTGAGCCCCGCCAGCAGCTTGAGGTCCATGGAGAAGCCGGTGGCCGGCCGGGCGCGCCCGAAGGCGCGTCCGGTGTCGTCATAGCGGCCGCCCTTGGCCAGCGCCTGGCCGTAGCCGGGCACATAGGCGGCGAACATCATGCCGGTATGGTAGGCGTAGCCGCGCAGCTCGCCCAGGTCGAAGTAGGGCGCCACCTCCGGGTGGCTGGCCAGCACGCCCTGATGCAGGGCGCGCAGCTGCTCCAGCGCCGCGCCCACGGCGGCGGGCGCCTCGGCGAAGGCCTCGCGGGCCTCCTCGAGCACCTCGGCACCGCCGTGCAGGCGGCCCAGCGCCAGGAACATCTCGGCCAGGGCCGGATCCTCGACGCTCTCGGCGACCCGCTCGGCGATCTCGCCGGGGCTCTTCAGCTCCAGGGCCTCGAACAGGGCTCGCTCGGCGTCGCCCGCCAGGCCCGCCGCCTCCACCAGGCTGCGGTAGATGCCGATATGGCCCAGCGCCAGGTGAATCTCGCCGGCGCCGGCGGCGGTAAGGCTGGCCAGCGCCAGGTGGAGGATCTCCAGGTCCGCCTCGATGCCGGCGTGGCCGAACAGCTCCACCCCCACCTGCACCGGGCTGCGGCCGCCCTGGTGCTGGTCGGCGGTGGCCCGCAGCACGTTGGTGCAGTAGCAGAGGCGCACCGGCCCCTGGCGCTTCAGGGAGTGGGCGTCCATGCGCGCCACCTGGGGGGTGACGTCGGCACTGATGCCCATCATGCGTCCGGTGAGCTGGTCGGTGAGCTTGAAGGTCTGCAGGGCCAGGTCGGAGCCGGTGCCGGTGAGCAGGGAGTCGAGAAACTCCGCGGTGGGCGGCATCACCTGGTCGTAGCCCCAGCGGTGGTAGAGGTCGAGCAGCGCGCGGCGCAGCTCCTCCATCCGGCTTGCCTGAGGCGGCAGCACCTCGTCCATGCCGTCGGGCAGCAGCCAGCGGTCAGCGATGGTCATGTGAATCATCCTGCAAGGCAGTGAAAATGGCCGTGAAACCGTATGTCAGGCGCTCGAGCCGAGGCCTCGGCGAGCGTCTCACCTAAGACCTAAGACAGGGCCTACGCGGACAAGGCCTGCGCGGTCTTGCGACAGGCGGCCACAAAAAAACCGGGCCACGCCCGGTTACAGGAGTCTACCACGTTTGCGCCGGGGATGAACCCCGGCGCGTCTCGCTGTCACTCCACGCCGGAGGGCATGGCGCTCTTCAGGTAGCGGAAGAAGTCGCTGGAGGGATCCAGCACCAGCATATTGCCGTCACCCTGGAAGCTCTCGCGGTAGGCGTTCAGGCTGCGCCAGAAGACGAAGAACTCCTGGTCCTGGGAGTAGGACTCCGCGAAGATCGCCGCGGCCTCGGCATCACCCTCACCGCGCAGGGTCTCGGCCCGCTCGGTGGCCTGGGCCAGCAGCACCTGGCGACGACGGTCGGCGTTGGCGCGGATGCGCTCGGACTCTTCCTGACCCTGGGCGCGCCACTCGCGGGCCTCCCGCTCACGCTCGGAGCGCATGCGCTCGAAGACCGCGGCGGAGACATCGTCGGGCAGGTCGATGCGCTTGACGCGCACGTCGACGATAGCGACACCCAGCTCCTCGCGCAGCAGGGCATCGAGGTCCTGGGTCGGGCCGATCATCAGGTCGTCGCGGCGCTCGGCGATGATCTGCTGGAGGTCCAGGCGACCGAACTCGTTACGCAGGCTCTCGTCGACCCGCGGCTGGATCAGGCGCACGGCCATCATCTCGTCGCCGGCGGTGGCCTCGTAGTAGCGGGTCGGATTGACCACCTGCCACTTGACGTAGGAGTCGACGATCACCGCCTTCTGCTCCAGGGTCAGGTAGCGGCTGGTGTCGGTGTCCAGGGTCAGCACCCGGGTGTCGAACTTGCGCACCGTCTGGGTGATCGGCACCTTGAAGTGCAGGCCCGGCTGGATGTTCTCCTCGATGACCTCACCGAAGCGCAGCTTGACGGCACGTTCGGTCTCGTCGACCACGTAGAGGCTGTTGCTGGCCAGCCAGGCCACGGCGGCCAGGCCGCCGACGATGAGCAGGGAACGATTGTTGATCATTTAGCGGCCCTCCCTGCGGATTCCACTGTTGCTGCTGGAGCTCGTCCCGGTCTGGCCGGAGCGCAGGCGCTCAAGCACCCGCGGATCGAGCTCGCCTTCCTCGCCCAGGCGCTCACCGGAGGACGCACCTGCCGAACCACCGCCGTTGCCCATCTGGTCGAGGGGCAGGTACATCAGCGGGCTGTCGTCGGCGACATCCACCAGCACCTTGGACGTGCTGCCGAACACCTCGGCGATGGCGTCCAGGTAGAGACGCTCGCGCATGATCTCCGGCGACTGCTGGTACTGGGAGAGCAGCGCGTTGAAGCGGTTGGCCTGACCACGCGCCTCGGCCACCACCGATTCACGGTAACCCTGGCCCTGCTCGACCAGGCGCTGTGCCTGACCCTGGGCCTCGGGGATGATGGCGTTGGCGTAGGCCATGCCCTGGTTGATGGTCCGCTGGCGGTCCTCGCGAGCCCGGATGACATCATCGAAGGCGTCGATGACCGGGGCCGGGGCCGAGGTGGACTCGATGTTGATGGTCTGCAGGCGGATGCCGGTGCCGTAGCTGTCCAGGTAGGACTGCAGGCGGCTGGACACGGAGCTGCCGAGGATCTCACGACCCGAGGTCAGGATCTCGATCATGTCGGTGCCGCCGACCACGTGACGCAGAGCGGAATCCAGCGCATTCTCGATGGAGAGCTGGGGGTTGCGCACGTTGAGCACGAAGTCGCGGGGGTTGGCCACCTGATACTGGGCCGAGATCTCGACCTCGACGATGTTCTCGTCGCGGGTCAGCATCGACTGGGTCTGGGTCAGCGAGCGCACGCGGGTCACGTTGACCATGCGCACGTCGTCGATCAGCGGCGGGTTCCAGTGCAGGCCGGGGCTGACCACTTCCTGGAACTTGCCGAAGCGCAGCACCACACCCCGCTCGGACTGGTCCACCAGGTAGAAGCCGGTGGCCGCCCAGATCGCCAGCGCCACCACGATCAGCAGGCCCGGCAGCGCGAAGGTGTTGCGCGGCTTGCCGCCACCTCCCTTGCCGCCCTTGCTGCCGCCGCCCTTGCCGCCACGGCCGCCGAGCATGCCGTTGAGCTTGTCCTGAAACTTCTTCAGGGCCTCATCGAGGTCGGGTGGGCCCTGGTTGCCGCCGCGGTTGCCACCGCCGCCACCATTGCCACCGCCTCCGTTGCCGCCGCGTCGGCCACCACCACTCCAGGGGTCGTGCTGGTTGCCACCGCCACCAGGCTCATTCCAGGCCATAGGTCTTCTCCACTATGCGTTTCTGCCCCGACCGGCAAGCCGGCCGGGGCCTCGGTTGCGATCCTGTCGGCGCCCCGCCATCCGGGACGGTGGCGCCCGTCGTCCATGTCGTCGTTGTTATCAGCCAGCCGCCCGTTGCTAGCCCGCCCCCTGCTCTTCCCAGGCCTCGCGGTCGCGCAGGGCCTCGGGGAGATACTCATCGGCGTGCTCGCCGAGTCGCGACATCAGCTGCAGGAAGTCGCGCCGCGGCAGGCGCACCTGCAGCCGGGTATCGCCCTGCTCGTCGAAGGCCTCTTCACGCACTGCCCCCAGTTCGTGAAGGGCCGCACGCAGGCGGCCCTGGGCCGGCCCCAGGCTGAGGGAGAAGTCGAGGACGTCGTCCGCCAGCCGCTCGGCCAGGGCCTGGGCCAGCAGGTCCAGCCCCCTGCCCTCCTGCGCCGAGAGCCACACCACCTCGGGGCGCCCCTCGCCGTCGCGCTCGATGCGCGGCGCACTGTCGAGCAGGTCGATCTTGTTCATCACCTTGAGCACCGGCACCTCGAGGGCGCCGATCTCGTCGAGCACCAGCTCGACCTGCTGGACGTTGAGCTCGCGGTCCGGGTCGGCGGCGTCGATCACGTGCACCAGCAGGGTCGCCTCGGCGGCCTCCTGCAGGGTGGCACGAAACGCCTCCACCAGCTTGTGGGGCAGATGGCGGATGAAGCCGACGGTGTCGGCCAGCACCACCGGGCCCACGTCCTCGACCTCCAGGCGCCGCAGCGTCGGGTCGAGGGTAGCGAAGAGCTGGTCGGCCGCATAGACCTCGGAGGAGGTCAGGGCGTTGAAGAGCGTTGACTTGCCCGCGTTGGTGTAGCCCACCAGGGAGACGCTGGGAATCTCGGCCCGGGCCCGGGAGCGACGGTTCTGCTCGCGCTGGCCGCGCACCTTGTCGAGGCGCTTGTGGATCGACTTGATGCGGGCGCGCAGCAGGCGGCGGTCGGTCTCCAGCTGGGTCTCGCCGGGACCGCGCAGTCCGATACCGCCCTTCTGGCGCTCCAGGTGGGTCCAGCCGCGTACCAGGCGGGTCGACATGTATTCCAACTGGGCGAGCTCCACCTGCAGCTTGCCCTCGTGGGTACGCGCCCGCTGGGCGAATATATCGAGGATCAGGCCGGTGCGGTCGAGCACCCGGCACTTGAGCTCACGCTCGAGATTGCGCTCCTGGGAGGGGCTCAGGGCGTGGTTGAAGATCACCAGCTCGGCACCGTGCACCGTCTTGGCCTCGCGGAGCTCCTCCAGCTTGCCGGAGCCCACGAAGGTACGCGGATCCGGCCGCTGACGGCTGCCGGTCAGCAGGGTGGCCGGCACGGCGCCGGCGGAGCGGACGAGCTCGAGGAACTCGCCTGCATCCTCGCGCTTCTGTTCGTCCTGGAAGTCCACATGGACGAGGACGGCCGTTTCACCGGCGTCGGGGCGTTCAAAAAACAATCACTACCTCACTGACTGTCCTGCGGCGCGGCAGGGTCCTGGGCCGGCAGACGCACGTTGCGTGACGGCACCACGGTGGAGATGGCGTGCTTGTAGACCATCTGGCTCACGGTGTTGCGCAGCAGGATGACGAACTGGTCGAAAGATTCGATCTGGCCCTGCAGCTTGATGCCGTTGACCAGGAAAATCGATACCGGGATGCGCTCCTTGCGCAGGATGTTCAGGTACGGATCTTGAAGGGACTGCCCTTTGGACATGTTGCTCTCCCTGAAATTGTCTCTGGGGTTGATGTTATTTCGTGGCGTACTGCTGTTGCCTCACTGGCATCGCCGACGCCGCGAGGGGCCCGGCTACCCGGCTCGTGAAAGGCGTATCATACGCTAAGTGCCGAAATCGCGCACGAGTTTCAGCACTTCGCCCAGGGGGTCAGGCCCCAGGCTGTCGACCCAGGCAAGCCCCTCCCAGCTGCGCATCCAGGTCAGCTGGCGCTTGGCCAGCTGGCGGGTCGCGACGATACCGCGATGGCGCAGGGTCTCGCGATCATACTCGCCGTCGAGATAGGCCCAGACCTGGCGATAGCCGACGCTCTTCATCGATGGCAGCTCCGGGTGCAGATCGCCGCGCGCCTTGAGTGCCGCCACCTCCTCGATGAAGCCGCCCGACAGCATGGCCGCAAAACGGTGGGCGATGCGCTCGTGCAGCACGGCGCGATCCGCCGGGGCGAGCCCTATCGACAGCGTGCGCCAGGGAAAGGTTTCAGGCCGCTGCTCGGCCCACAGCTCGCTCAGCGGCCGGCCGCTGAGCCGATACACCTCCAGCGCCCGCATCAGCCGCTGGGGATCGTTGGGGTGGATGCGGGCCGCCGAGGCCGGATCGACCCGGGCGAGCGCCTGGTGCAGGGCGGCAAGGCCATGTGCCGCAGCCTCGGCCTCAAGCTCGGCGCGCACCGCCGGATCCGAGGAGGGCAGGTTGGCCACCCCGTGCAGCAGCTGCTTCAGGTACATCATGGTGCCGCCGACCAGCAGCGGCACCCGGCCTGACGCCGTGATCTCGGCCATCTCGCGCAGGGCATCCTCGCGGAAATCCGCCGCCGAGTAGGGTTCGGCGGGGTCGAGGATGTCGATCAGCCGATGGGGCGCCCGGGCGAGCTCCTCCGCGGAGGGCTTGGCGCTGCCGATATCCATACCGCGGTAGACCATGGCGGAGTCGACGCTGATCAGCTCGCAGCCGAGCCGCTCGTGGAGCGCGATGGCGAGGTCGGTCTTGCCGGCGGCGGTGGGCCCCACCAGCAGGATGGCGGGAGGACGGGTATCTGACATCGGGCCTCTCAAGCTGGGCGAAGAGAAGCTGATCCGGCGTCAGGCCGTCGAGGAGGCGCTGTGAACCCATCCCTGGGCGCTACCGATGCCATCCCTGGCATAGGACCTCCTCTTCGGCCTGCCCCCGGCGCTTCTCGCCACGCGGGTGGAAAACGTTTACCTACTGCCCCCTCATGAAGAGGCGGTCCAGGTCCTTCATGCTCATCTCGGTCCAGGTGGGGCGGCCGTGGTTGCACTGGCCGCTGCGCTCGGTGCGCTCCATGTCGCGCAGCAGGGCGTTCATCTCGGCCAGGCTCAACTGGCGATTGGCACGCACGCTGCCGTGGCAGGCCATGGTCGCCAGCAGCTCGTTGACGTGGGCCTCGATACGGTCCGAGCGGCCGTAGCGCTCGAGGTCCCCCAGCATCTCGCGGATCAGGGGCTCCACGTCGGCGTCGATCAGCAGCGCCGGCAGCTGGCGCACCAGCAGGGTCTCGGGGCCGGCCACGTCGAGCTCGACACCGAAGCGGGCAAAGGCCTCGCGCTCCGCCTCGGCGGTGGCCACCTCGGCCGGGCTGGCGGCCAGCGACACCGGCACCAGCAGCGGCTGGGCATCGAGACGCCCACCGTGCACCTGGGTCTTCATGCGCTCGTAGACGATGCGCTCGTGGGCGGCGTGCATGTCCACCAGGATCAGGCCGCGCTCGCTCTGGGCGAGGATATAGACGCCATGCAGCTGGGCGATGGCGTAGCCCAGCGGGGGCGCCCGGGTGTCGTCGGCCTCCGGCAGCACCGGGCGGTGGGCCTCCTGCAGGGTCCGGCGCTCGGCCAGGGCCACCTCGGCGGCCGCACCCCCGACCCCGGCGCCCGGAGCGGCGGGCTGCGGCGTCAGCAGCATCTCCTCGTGACCGGGATGCAGCGCCCGATAGCCCTCCATGAAGGCGCGGACGCGATCGGGCGTCACCCGCTCGCCCTCCTCCCGGCCCGGCAGCGCCATAGGCTGCTGCTGCCAGCGCCCGGCGCTCTCGCGCACCTGCCCTGCCTCAGCGGTGCGCGGCGTCTCATCCGCAGCGACAGGTTCCCGGGCCTCTTCCAGGTCATGGCCGGCCCCCGGCTGGCCGGCCCCCGGCTGGCCGGCCCGCGCCTCCCCCAGGGCGCGATGCAGGCTGGAGAAGAGGAAGTCGTGGACCAGGCGGCCGTCGCGGAAGCGCACCTCGTGCTTGGTGGGGTGGACGTTGACGTCCACCACCGACGGCTCCACCTCCAGATAGAGCACGAAGACCGGATGGCGCCCGCTGAACAGCACGTCGCGGTAGGCCTGGCGCACGGCATGGGCCACCAGGCGGTCGCGCACCACCCGGCCGTTGACGAAGAAGTACTGCTGGTCGGCCTGGGCCCGGGAGTGGGTCGGCAGGCCCACCCAGCCCCACAGGCGCAGCCCCGAGGCCGCAAGGTCCAGGTGCAGGGCGTTCTCCAGGAAGGCACGGCCGAGCAGCGAGGCGATGCGCCGCTCGCGGGAGGCCTGGTCCTCGCCGGGACGCAGCTGGTGGAGGGTCTTCTGGTTGTGGCGCAGCGTCCAGCCGATGTCGTAGCGGGAGAGCGCCTGGCGGCGGAAGGCCTCCTCGACGTGGCCGAACTCGGTCTTCTCGGTGCGCAGGAACTTGCGCCGCGCCGGGGTATTGAAGAAGAGGTCGCGCACGGTCACCGAGGTGCCGCGGGCGTGGGGGGCCGGGCTGACCCGCGGCTCCATGTTGCGCCCCTCGGCCACCACCCGCCAGCCGGCGGTGGGGTCCTCATCGGCGTTGGAGACCAGCTCCAGGCGCGATACCGAGCTGATCGAGGCCAGCGCCTCGCCGCGAAAGCCGAGGCTCGCCACGCCCTCGAGCTCCTCCAGGGAGACGATCTTGCTGGTGGCGTGGCGCGACAGCGCCAGCGGCAGGTCGGCCTCGCCGATGCCGCTGCCGTCGTCGCGCACGCGAATCAGGCGCGTGCCGCCGGCCTCGAGCTCGACCTCGATGCGGCGGCTGCCGGCATCGATGGCGTTCTCGACCAGCTCCTTGACCACCGAGGCGGGGCGTTCCACCACCTCGCCGGCGGCGATCTGGTTGGCCAGCCTCGGGTCGAGGACCCGGATGGGGCGCGGTTCGCTCATATCACTGCCTGCCCTTCGTTTCAGGAGCGCGGGATGCGCAGTACCTGTCCCACACGGATCACGTCGCCATTGAGCTCGTTGGCCTGCTTGAGCCGATCCGTGGAGACGTTGTGCCGGGCGGCGATCTGCGAGAGCGTATCGCCGGGTTGGATGCGGTACTCGTTGCCGCCGGTGGTGCGGTTGTTGTCGCGCTGCCAGGCCAGCAGGCTGGCCGGCGGCGGGTTGCGCCGGAAGTGATCCTGCAGGCCCGCGAAGATTGCCCGGGCCAGGCCCTGCTGATGGTTCGGATCGCGCAGCCGGCGCTCCTCGTCCGGGTTGGAGATGAAGCCGGTCTCGATCAGTAGCGACGGGATATCCGGCGACTTCAGCACCATGAAGCCGGCCTGCTCCACCCGGTTGCGATGCAGGCGGTTGACCCGGCCCAGCTGGTCGAGCACCTGGCCGCCGATGGAGAGCGAGTCGTTGAGGGTGGCGGTCATGGTCAGGTCGAGCAGCACGCCGCGCAGCACCTCGTCCTTGTCCTTGAGGGAGAGGTTGCCGTCGACGCCGCCGATCAGGTCGGCGCGGTTCTCGCTGGCCGCCAGCCACTGGGCGGTCTCCGAGGTGGCGCCACGCTGGGAGAGTGCATAGACCGAGCTGCCCTGGGGACGGGGGCTGGTGAAGGCGTCGGCGTGGATGGAGACGAAGAAGTCGGCCTTCTGGTCCCGGGCGATCTGGGTGCGCTGGCGCAGGCCGATGTAGTAGTCACCGTCGCGGATCATCACCGCCCGGAACCCCTCCGCCTCGTCCACCAGCCGCTGCAGGCGCCGCGAGATCTGCATCACCACGTCCTTCTCACGGGTGCCGCCGGGGCCGATGGCCCCGGGATCCTCGCCGCCGTGGCCGGGGTCGATGGCGATGATGATATCGCGCCGGGGATGGGGCTGGGCCTGCTGCAGGGCCACCGCCGGCTCCGGGCTCACCTGGGCCGGGGCACCGCTCGATTCGGCGCGGGCGCGGTTGGTGGCGATCTCCTGCTCGCGGATCATCGCCTCGATGGGGTCGATGGGGTCCTGCACGGCGCTCTCGCCGGGGTACTCGAGATCCACCACCAGGCGGTGGCCATACTGGTCATTGGGCGCCAGGGTGAAGTGGCGGGGCTCCACGTCGCGCTCGAGCTCCAGCACCACGCGCAGGCCGTTGCCGTCGCGCGTACCGCTGCGAATGCGGCTGATGGCGCTGCCGGCGAGGTCGATGCCGGCCAGGTCGGCGGCCATGCGGCTGTCGTCGAGGTCGATCACCAGGCGCCGCGGGTTGTCGAGCGCGAAGATATTGGCCTGGGTCGGCGAGGCGAGGTCGAACACCAGGCGGGCATGGTCCGGCGCCGCCCACAGGCGCACGTTCTCCACCTCGGCGGCCTTGAGGCCTGCCAGGGGAAGCCACAGCAGGGTAGCGGCCAGCAGGCCGCGAAGTAGCCACTTGCTCATGGTGCGGTGTCGCCTCCCCTGGCGTCATCGGGTTCCTTGCGGAGGCTGGCGGCCAGCTCCGGCATGGCCGCCAGCCTGGCCAGCAGCTGCTCGCCCCGCGCGGTGAAGGCCTCGAGCCGAGCCTCCCGGCCCACCTCGGCCAGCGACAGGGCGATGCGCAGATCGGGCTCGGGCAGCCAGCCCTCGCCGCGCCCGGGCCACTCCACGAGGCACAGGACATCCTCGCCCAAGAGGTCGCGCCCCCCAATGAACTCCAGCTCCTCGGGGTCACCCAGCCGATAGAGGTCGAAATGGTGGACCCGCACCCCGTCCAGCTCATAGGGCTCCACCAGGGTATAGGTGGGGCTCTTCACGGCGCCACGGTGGCCATAGGCCCGCAGCACGCCGCGGGCCAGGGTGGTCTTGCCGGCGCCCAGCTCCCCCTCGAGATAGACCAGGCCACGCCCCTCCAGGGCCCGCCCCAGGCACTCGCCCAGGCTCACCTGGCGCGCTTCATCATCGAGTCGCAGCAGCATCGTCACCGCCCATCGTCGGGTTGACCAGAATTCGCGCATAGGATGCCAGATCACCGGCCAGCAGACCACGCTCCCCGGCCTTCGCCGCGGCGAGATCCGCGGCCCGGGCATGCACCAGCACACCCAGGCGGGCCGCGGCCTCCAGCGGCACCCCCTGGGCCAGCAGCGCGCCGAGCATGCCGGAGAGCGCATCGCCCATCCCGCCGCTGGCCATGCCGGGGTTGCCGAAGGGGCAGACGGCAAGCCCCGCGGGCCCCGCCACCAGGGTACCGGCCCCCTTGAGCACCACCACGCCGCCGAAGCGCTCGCGCAGCGCCAGGGCCGCGGCGGGGCGGTCTGCCTCCACCTCGGCAGCCGTGCCGCCGAGCAGGCGGGCCGCCTCGCCGGGGTGAGGGGTGAGGATCCAATCGTCGCGGGTGTGCCCTGAAAAGCGCGCCGCCAGCAGGTTGAGGCCATCGGCATCCACCACCAGCGGCCGGCCGGACGCCAGCGCCGCCTGCAGCACGCCCTGGCCCCAGCTGCCCTGCCCCAGGCCCGGGCCCACCACCAGCGCGTCGGCCTGGCGAGGCAGCTCGCCGAGATCGCCGGCCCCGCGCACCCCGTGGGCCATCACCTCGGGGCTGCGAACCAGGCTTGCCGTAACGTGCTCGGGCGCGGTGGCCAGGCTCACCTTGCCGGCCCCCAGCCGGGCGCTCGCCTCGGCGGCGAGCAGCGCCGCCCCGCCGAAGCCCGGCGCGCCGCCCAGGATCAGCACATGGCCGCAGTCGCCCTTGTGGGCGGTCCGCCGCCGCGGCGGCAGCCAGGCCCGGATCAGCGCTTCCTCCAGCCGCCATGCCGCCGGCACCAGGTCCTCCTCGGCCCCGGCATCCACGCCCAGCGCGCGAAAATGGTGTTCGCCGACGTGATCCGCCGCCGCCCCGGTGTGGAGCCCCAGCTTGTCGCCGATGAAGGTGACCGTCGCGGTGGCACGCACCGCCTCCCCCAGCACCGCGCCGGTGTCGGCATGCAGCCCGGAAGGGATATCGACGGCGTACACCGGCCGGCCCGAGGCATTGATGGCGGCGATGGCTTCCCGGAAGGCGCCGCGCACCTCCCCGGTGAGCCCGGTGCCGAGCAGCGCATCCACCACCAGCTCCCCCTCCAGCGCCATGCCGGCGCGCCACGGCTCGGCGCCCACGCCGGCCGCCGTGGCCATGTCGGCGGCCAGCCGGGCGTCGCCTGTGAGCTCATCGACGCCCTTGAGCAGGATACGCTGCACGGCCAGGCCCTCGGCGGCGGCCAGGGCCGCGAGCACATGGCCATCGCCGCCGTTGTTGCCGGCACCGCACAGCACCGTGAGCCGACGCACGCCGGGCCAGCGCTCGCGCAGCAGCTGCCAGGCGGCGGCCGAGGCCCGCTGCATCAGGGCGAAGCCGGCGATACCGCCGGCGATGGTGCGCCGGTCGAGCTCGCGCACCTGTTCGGCGCGGTAGAGGGGGAGCAGGGTCTCGTCAGACATCCGGTGTCTCCTGGCGGGGGGTTGCTTTACCATCAGTGTGTCGTTTCCCGGCCCCGGCGCCAATCGCCAGGCCTCACTTGCCCGGTATTTTCGCGATCATGAGCCACTCCCCCCGCCCCGCCGACCTCACCGCCCTGGCCGAGCGCATCAAGGCCTGGGGCCGCGAGCTCGGCTTTCAGCAGCTCGGCATCACCGACGTGGACCTGGCCGAGGACGAGGAGCGCCTGGCGCGGTGGCTGGATGCCGGCTTCCACGGCGAGATGGGCTTCATGGCCAAGCACGGCACCAAGCGCACCCGTCCCGCGGAGCTGGAGCCGGGGACGGTCCGGGTGATCAGCGTGCGGCTGGACTACCTGCCCGCCGAGGTGGAAACGGCCAAGGTGCTGGGCCAGCCCGAGCGCGCCTATGTGTCGCGCTACGCCACCGGCCGCGACTACCACAAGCTGATGCGCAAGCGCCTGGCGACCCTGGCCCAGCGGATCGAGGCCGAGGTGGGCCCCATCGGCTACCGTGCCTTCGTGGACTCCGCCCCGGTGATGGAGCGGGCGCTGGCGCGCAAGGCGGGGCTCGGCTGGTTCGGCAAGAACGCCATGCTGCTCAACCCGAAGGCCGGCTCGCTCTTCTTCCTGGGGGAGCTCTACACCGACCTGCCGCTGCCGGTGGACCCGCCCTTCGAGGACGAGCACTGCGGCAGCTGCAGCGCCTGCCGCACCGCCTGCCCCACCGGTGCCATCGTCGCTGACCGGGTGGTGGACGCCCGGGCCTGCATCTCCTACCTCACCATCGAGCTCCACGGCGCTATCCCCGAGCACTACCGGAAAGCCATGGGCAACCGGGTGTTCGGCTGCGACGACTGCCAACTGGTCTGCCCCTTCACCCGCTTCACGCGAACGACTCGGGAGCCGGACTTCGCGCCCCGCCACGACCTGGACCGCGCCAGCCTGCTGGCACTCTTCGCCTGGGGGGAGGAGGAGTTCCTGGAGAAGACCGCCGGCAGCCCGCTGCGCCGCATCGGCTACGAGCGCTGGCTGCGCAACCTCGCCGTGGGGCTGGGCAACGCGCCCTGGAGCGAGGCGGTGGAGGCCGCCCTCGGGGCGCGGCTGCCCTACCCCTCCGACCTGGTGCGCGAGCACGTGCGCTGGGCGCTGGCCCGCCAGCGCGAGAAGCGCCGGGCGCTGATCGCCAGCGGCTGACCTACTCCTCCTCATCGCTCCACTGGCCCGGCAGGCGCAGGAAGGTCTCGCGGTAGTGGGCAAGCTCGGCGATGGACTCCTTGATGTCATCCATGGCCAGGTGAACGTTGCGCTTCTGGAAGCCCGCCATGGCGCCGGGGTTCCAGCGCCTGGCCAGTTCCTTGAGGGTCGAGACGTCCAGGTTGCGGTAGTGGAAGAAGGCCAGCAGCTCGGGCATCTCCCGCTCCATGAAGCGACGGTCCTGATGCACGCTGTTGCCGCACATGGGCGAGGTACCGGGCGCCACGTGCTCGCGCAGGAACTCGAGAGTACGGCGCTCGGCTTCGGCGGTGTCGACGGTGCTCGCCTTGACCCGCGCGGTCAGCCCCGACTCGCCGTGGGTCCTGGTGCACCACTCGTCCATGGCCTCTAGCAGGTCGCTGGGCTGGCTGACGGCGATCACCGGGCCCTCGGCCACGACGTTGAGCTCGGCATCGGTGACCAGGGTCGCCACCTCGATGATCCGCTCCTTCTCCGGGTCGAGCCCGGTCATCTCCAGGTCGATCCATACCAAGCGGTTCTGGCGCGGATCCTTGGGTTCGCTGCGCTGGCTCATCGCTATTCCTTGGGTGAGGTCCTTGGGTGAGTTCCTTGCATGGCACCGCGGCTCGCGACAGCGGGCGCCCAGGGTGAGTACAATGATCGACATTGTAACGAGCTTCGGCCCCCCATGAGCAAACGCAAGTTGAACCGCCAGCAGCGCTGGCGCATCGAGAAGATCCAGGCCGAACGGGCCGCCCGGGCCGCCCGGCTCGACGAGAAGGACAGCGAGAAGCTGGCCGCCGGCGAGTACGGTCCCGAGCAGCCCGGCCGGGTCGTGGCCCATTTCGGGCGCACCCTGGACGTGCGCCCAGAGGGGGGTAGCGAGCCGGTGCGCTGCCACCTGCGCGCCAACCTGGAGGGCCTGGTCACCGGTGACCGGGTGATCTGGCGCGGCCGTCAGGACACCGAGGGCGCCATCGTGGAGGGCGTAGTGGTGGCCCGCGGCGAGCGGGACAGCGTGCTGGAACGCCCCGACGCCCGCGGCCAGCTCAAGCCAGTGGCCGCCAACATCGACCAGATCCTGATCGTCTTCGCCGTGGAGCCCGAGCCCCACCCCAACCTGATCGACCGCTACCTGGTGGCCGCCGAGGCCACCGGCATCGCCCCGGTGCTGGTGCTCAACAAGATCGACCTGCTGCCCGAGGGCGGCGGCGAGCTGATGGCGCTGCTGCATCGCTACGAGGCGCTGGGCTACCCGGTGGTGGCCAGCACCACCGAGCGCGAGGACGGCCTCGACGCCCTGCACGACCGGCTGTCCGGGCGCACCTCGGTGTTCGTGGGCCAGAGCGGCGTGGGCAAGTCGTCTCTGATCGACCGCCTGCTGCCCGACGAGGAACTGCGCATCGGCGCGCTGTCCAAGGACAGTCGCAAGGGCACCCATACCACCACCACGGCGCGCCTCTACACGCTGCCGAGCGCCGTGGAGGCAGAGCTGATCGACTCGCCCGGGATCCGCGAGTTCGGCCTCGGCCACCTCGACGAGCAGCAGGTCGCCGAGGGCTTCATCGAGTTCCGCGACCTGCTGGGGCACTGCCGCTTCCGCGACTGCCGCCACCGCCAGGAGCCCGGATGCGCGCTGCTCGCGGCGCTGGAGCGGGGCGACATTCATCCCGAGCGCTTCGCCAGCTACCGACGCATCCTCGACACGCTCGAATCGGGTTTCTAGACCCCGGGTTTGTAGAACGGGTTTGTAGAACAAGGAAATAGGAGAGCCGCCATGAGTTCCGAAGCCAACCTGCTGCCGCTGATCATCGAGCCCGAGCGGCTCGCCGAGCACCTGGACGAGCCGTCGCTGCTGATCATCGACGTGCCGCTCAAGGCCGAGAGCTACGCCGAGGGCCATGTGCCCGGCGCCATCTTCCTCGACAAGGCGCGCCTGATGCGCGGCTCGGGCGAGGTCCCCTGCCTGGAACCCACCGTTGCGCAGCTCTCCGCACTGTTCAGCGAACTGGGCCTGACCCGCGACACCCACGTGGTGGCCTACGACGACGAGGGCGGCGGCTGGGCCGGCAGGCTGCTGTGGACCCTGGAGCTGATCGGCCACACCCGCTACTCCTACCTCAACGGCGGCATCCATGCCTGGCGCCAGGATAGCCTCCCGGTGGAGACCGCGCCCCATGCCCCCACCCCCAGCGCCTACGAGGCGGAGATCCTCCACCCCGAGGTGGTCATCGACCGCGTCGAACTCGTCGAGCGCCTCGGCGAGAAGGGCTTCGCCATCTGGGACGCCCGTTCGCCCGAGGAGTACCGCGGCGAGAAGGGCGATAACCGGCAGCTGGGCCATATCCCCGGCGCGGTGAACATGGAGTGGACCCGCGCCATGGACCCGGAACGCGGCCTGCGCATCCGCGACTACGCCGAGCTCGTCACCGAGCTGGAGGCGCTGGGCCTGACCCCGGACATGGAGGTCGCCACCCATTGCCAGAGCCACCACAGAAGCGGCTTCACCTGGCTGGTGGGCCGTGCGCTGGGCTTCGAGAAGATCCGCGGCTACGCCGGCTCCTGGAAGGAGTGGGGCAACCGCGACGACACCCCGATCGAGAAATAACCCTCAACGCTTGCCACAGGAATGCCCTTGTCACTCTCCCGGCTCTTTGCCCTGATCCAGTACCCGCTGCCCCACCACTTGCTCTCGCGACTGGTGGGGCGCCTCGCCGACTGCCGCACCCCCTGGCTGAAGAACGCCCTGGTGCGGCGCTTCATCCGCCAGTTCAAGGTCGACATGAGCGAGGCGGCCAACCCCGACCCGACGGCTTATGCCACCTTCAACGACTTCTTCACCCGGGAGCTGAAGGCCGACGCTCGCCCCCTCGGCGAGGGGGTACTGAGCCCCGCCGACGGCAGGCTCTCCCAGTTCGGCCCGCTCACGGCCGGCCAGCTGCTCCAGGCCAAGGGCCACCGCTTCTCGGCCATGGACCTGCTGGGCGGCGACGGCGAGGCCGCGCGCCGCTATCTGGGCGGCAGCTTCGCCACCGTCTACCTCTCCCCCAGCGACTACCACCGGGTGCACATGCCCGTGGCCGGCACCCTGACCGAGATGGTCTACGTGCCGGGGCGGCTCTTCTCGGTCAATGCCGCCACCACCGAGCACGTGCCCAACCTCTTCGCCCGCAACGAGCGGCTGGTGTGCCACTTCGACACCGAACACGGGCCCATGGCGCTGGTGCTGGTGGGAGCGATGATCGTCGCTGCCATCGAGACGGTATGGGCCGGGCAGATCACCCCACTGCCCCGCGGCGGCGTGCAGCGCATCCGCTTCGATACCCCGGTGCACCTGGAACGCGGCGCGGAGATGGGCCGCTTCAAGCTCGGCTCCACGGTAGTAATGGCGCTCAGTGAGCCGGTGGCCTTCGCCGACGGCCTCGAGCCCGGCGCCAAGGTGCAGATGGGGCAATCGCTGGGGGCGTTCCCCTCCTCATAGCGAGGGGCGCCGGGGACAGGCCGAAGAGGGGGTCCTACGCCAGGGAGGGCGTCGGTAGCGTACAGGGAGGTATTCACAGCGCCCCCTCGTAGGGCTGTCGACGGATCAGCCCCGAGCGGTGCAGATCCACGCCGCCTGGGAATCTTGCTAGCAGCGCGGCGTGGCGAAGGCCATTACCTCCGCCACGCTGTCACGGCCCAGCGCCAGCTGAATCAGCCGGTCGATACCCAGGGCCACCCCGCTCCCCTCAGGCATGCCATGGGCAAGCGCCGCCACCAGGCGCCGGTCGATGTCCACCTCCGGCAGCCCCGCCGCCCGCCGTGCGGCGTTGTCCTCATCGAAGCGCGCCGCCTGCTCGGCGGCGTCGGTCAGCTCGTCGTAGCCGTTGGCGAGCTCCAGCCCCTCGAGGTAGAGCTCGAAGCGCGAGGCCACCCACTCCCCGTCCTCCGGATCGCGGTGGCGTCGGGCCAGCGCCGCCTGGCTGGCCGGGTAGTCCACCACCACCTCGATGCCCTCGCGGCCCAGCCCCGGCTCGATCACGAGACTCATCAGCAGGTCGAGGCAGTCGTCGCGGGGGGCGTTGTCCATGGCCAGTCCGCCCTTGTCGGCGGCCAGCCGGCGCAGCTCGGCCAGGGGGGCGGTGAAGGGGTCGATGGCAAGCGCCTCGCGAAACAGTGTCCGGTAGCGGCGACGGCGCAGCGGCACTGCATCGCCCCCCGCCTCACTCGCCGGCCCCCGACCCAGCACTCGGCTCACAAGTGCGGCCGTCTCCTCGATCAGCTCGTCGAGGGTAAGGCCAGGGCGGTACCACTCCAGCATGGTGAACTCAAGGTTGTGGCGCCGCCCCACCTCACCGTCGCGAAAGCAGCGCGCCAGCTGGAAGATCGGCCCGGCGCCCGCTGCCAGCAGCCGCTTCATGGCGAACTCCGGCGAGGTCTGCAGCCACAGCCGCTCGCGCCCCGCCGGCGTGGTCGCCCGGGCCGAGAGCGAGGCCAGGTGCAGGTCGGTGCTGCCGCCGTGGCCCAGTACCGGCGTCTCCACCTCCAGCACGTCGCGCTCGGCGAAGAAGGCCCTCACCTCAGCCAGCAGCCGCGCCCGCTCGCGCAGGGTCGCCATGGTGGCAGTGGGCTGCCAATCGATCTCTTGCATGGTCGTCACCATCGAAAACGCCGAGCCCAACAGGACTCGGCGTTGAAACAGCTAGGCACCCGGTCAGGCGCGTGACACATATTCGCCGGAGCGCGTATCGACTTTAAGCACTTCGCCCTGGTTGATAAAGAGCGGCACGCGGACCACGGCACCGGAGGAGAGGGTCGCCGGCTTGGAGCCACCCTGGGCGGTGTCGCCCTTGAGGCCAGGATCGGTCTCGACCACCTCGAGCTCGATGAAGTTCGGCGGGGTCACGCTGATGGCGTTGTCGTTCCACAGGGTCACGGTGTAGACCACCTGCTCCTTAAGCCACTTGATGGTGTCGCCCAGGGCCTTCTTCTCCACCGCGTACTGCTCGAAGGAGCCGTCGGTCTTCATGAAGTGCCACATCTCACCGTCGGTGTAGAGGTACTCCATGTCGAGGTCCATGACGTCGGCGCCCTCGAGGGATTCGCCGGACTTGAAGGTGCGCTCCCAGACGCGACCGGTGATCAGGTTGCGCAGCTTGACGCGGTTGAACGCCTGCCCCTTGCCCGGCTTCACGAACTCGTTCTCGACGATCGCACAGGGATCGCCATCCAGCATCACCTTCAGACCGCCCTTGAATTCGTTGGTAGAATAGTTCGCCATCTTCTCTCACCCATGTTCGAGCGCGCCCCCGGAACCCGGCGGCGCGCTGGGAAACGACTTTTGACGAGGCGACGCTTCCAGGAGCCCGCCTCGCCCGCATTGACTGGTGTGCCGCATGATAACCCGAAGCCCCGCCCTTTTGCAGCGTCACGACGAGGCCGAGCCGCTGGCACCACCGCCCGCCTGGCAGGCGCAGTTGGCGGGCGCCATTCGCGACCCGCGTGAGCTATGCCGGCGCCTTGGCCTGGATGATTCGTGGCTGCCCGGCGCCGAGGCGGGCCATATCCTCTTCGAGGTGCGCGTGCCCGAGGCCTTCCTGTCGCGCATGCGCCCGGGCGACCCGCACGACCCCCTGCTGCGCCAGGTGCTGCCGCTGGGCGAGGAGACCCTGCCAGCACCCGGCTTCGTGGCCGACCCCCTCGAGGAGGCGGCCCACACCCCGGCCCGCGGGCTGATCCACAAGTACGCCGGCCGGGTGCTCCTGATCGCGAGCCCCGCCTGCGCGGTCAACTGCCGCTACTGCTTTCGCCGCCACTTCCCCTACGGCGACAACGCGCCCTCTCGCGCCCAGTGGGAGACCAGCCTCGACCATCTGAGACACAACCCCACGATCATCGAGGCGATCCTCTCCGGCGGTGACCCCCTGGCGGCCAGCGACCGCCAGCTCGCCTGGCTGGTCGAGCGCCTGGACGCCATTCCCCACCTCAGGCGACTACGCATTCACACCCGCCTGCCGGTGGTGATTCCCGACCGCGTCGACGCCGCCCTGCTCGACTGGCTCGGCAAGACCCGCATGCAGAAGGTGATCGTGCTGCATATCAACCACGCCCAGGAGATCGACGACGCCGTGATCGACGCCTGCGCCCGGCTCAAGACGGCAGGGGCCACCCTGCTCAACCAGAGCGTGCTGCTGCGCGGGGTCAACGACTCGGTGGACGCCCTGGCCGAGCTCTCCGAGCGGCTCTTCGAGGCCGGCGTGCTGCCCTACTACCTCCATGTGCTCGACCCGGTAGCCGGCGCGGCCCACTTCGATGTGCCAGACGACCAGGCCCGCGAACTGGTCGCGGGCCTGAGGGAGGTGCTGCCGGGGTTCCTGGTGCCAAGGCTGGTCAGGGAGATCCCCGGCGAAGGAAGCAAGACGCCGCTATAGTTACAAGGAGTAAGCACCAAGACCAGCGGTGCCGGGGACAGGCCGAAGCGGGGGTCCTATGCCAGGGATGGCATCGGTAGCGCCCAGGGACGGGTTCACAGCGCCCCCGCATAGGCCTGTCGCCGGATCAGCCGCGACGCTGCTACTTGGCCACCTCCAGCGACTCGGCGGTCACGTTGGCCGCCGGGGCCTGGGTGGAGACGTGGCGGTTGATGGCGCTCATCACCGCCTTCATGGAGGCGCTGGTGATGCTCTCGTCGGTGCCGACGCCGAACACCGCCTTGCCGTCGATGCGCACCTCCACGTAGGCGATCGCCTCGGCGTCGGCGCCCTGGCCGCGGGAGTGCTCGTGGTAGTCGATGATCTCCACGTCATGCCCGGCGGCGGCCAGCGCCTTGATGAATGCCGCCAACGGGCCGTTGCCCTCGCCCTTGATGTTGCGCCGCTCGCCGTGCTCCTCGATGGTCGCCTCCAGGACCACCTTCGGGCTGTCCGGCTCGGAGGAGAGGCGATGGCTGACCAGGCCGAAGGGCGTGGTCTGGGCCAGGTACTCGTCGGCAAACGCCTGGTAGATCATCTGGGAGGTGATCTCCTTGCCCGTGCGGTCGGCCACCTCCTGCACCACCTGACTGAACTCGATGGAGAGGCGACGCGGCAGCTCGATGCCGTGCTCCTGCTCGAGCAGGTAGGAGACCCCGCCCTTGCCGGACTGGCTGTTGACGCGAATCACCGCCTCGTAGCTGCGGCCCACGTCCAGCGGGTCGATGGGCAGGTAGGGCACCTCCCAGACGGCGTCGGGATTGGCGCGGCGCTCCGCCATGCCCTTCTTGATGGCGTCCTGGTGGGAGCCGGAGAAGGCGGTGAAGACCAGGTCGCCCACATAGGGGTGGCGCGGATGCACCGGCAGCTGGTTGCAGTACTCCACCTCGCGCATGATCGGCGTGATGTTGGAGAAGTCGAGGCCCGGGTGCACGCCCTGGGTGTACATGTTCATGGCAAGCGTCACGATATCGACGTTGCCGGTGCGCTCGCCGTTGCCGAACAGGGTGCCCTCGACGCGGTCGGCGCCCGCCATCAGGGTCAGCTCGGCGGCGGCCACGCCGGTGCCGCGGTCGTTGTGGGGGTGCACGCTGACGATCAGGGCATCGCGGTTCTTCACGTGGCGGCAGAACCACTCCACCTGGTCGGCGTAGTTGTTGGGCGACGCCGCCTCCACGGTGGCCGGCAGGTTGACGATCATCGGCTTCTCGGCGGTGGCGCCATAGGCCTCCATCACCGCCTCGACCACCTCCTTGGCGAAGTCCATCTCGCTGGTGGTGAAGAGCTCCGGCGAGTACTGGAAGGTCCAGTTCGTCTCCGGCGCCTCCGCCATGCGCTGGCGAATGCGGGTGGTGGCGTCCACGGCGATGCCGATGCACTCCTCTTTTGTCACGTTGAATACCACGCGGCGGAAGACCGGGTCGGTGGCGTTGTAGACGTGGACGATGGCGTTCTTCGCCCCCTTGAGGGACTCGAAGGTGCGGTCGATCAGATGGTCGCGGGCCTGGGTCAGCACCTGGATGGTGACGTCGTCGGGAATCCGGTTGCCCTCGATCAGCGAGCGCACGAAGTCGAAGTCGGTCTGGGAGGCCGAGGGGAAGCCCACCTCGATCTCCTTGAAGCCGATCTTGACCAACATGTCGAAGAAGCGCTGCTTGCGCTCCTGATCCATGGGGTCGATCAGCGACTGGTTACCGTCGCGCAGGTCGACGCTGGCCCAGATCGGCGGCTGCTCGATGCGCCGGCTGGGCCACTGGCGATCCGGCAAGTCCACGGCGACGAAGGGGCGATACTTGGTGGCGGGGTTGTCGAGCATCATGGTGGCGTTCTCCCTGGGCGACGGTGCGGCTGAATCAGTGGACGGTGCGGAAACGATAACGCCCCGACGGGCACAGGCCAGTCGGGGCGTCGGGGCTCGCTTCGTACATGATCGCACAGACGGCAGCCACTTGGCTGACGCAGGCGACACGATGGTTATGGATAGCAGGGTTCATGGGGGTGGCAGACATGGTACAACCTCGTTTTGACCGGACTCCAGACGATGCACGGGAGGCATCGCCGCTCGCTGTTCAGGCGCGGGCTAGTAGTCGTAGGTCGAGGTCGTACGCCGTCATGTTCATGCCCCTAGAGAATCAAGGTTGAGCCCCCTTGTCAACTCCGACGCTCCAGCAGCGCCTCCATCCGCGACAGCTGGTCGCGCAGTTCGCGCACGTCGTCGCGCAGGCCGTGAAACTCCGCGGCCTCCCCCTCCCCGGTCTCCAGCTCGATGGCCAGGCTCTCCTTCTGCATCACGTCGAGCACGATACCGATCATCATGTTGAGGAAGACGAAGGCGTTGAGAAAGATGAAGGTCAAAAAGTAGATCCAGGCGTAGGGGTAGTGCTCCATGGTCGGGTAGAGCACCGCCGTGGCCCAGCTCTCGAAGGTGGCCACCTGGAAGAGCGTCAGCATCGCCAGGGAAATATTCCCCCACAGCTGCTCGTCAACGCTGGCGAACAGGAAGCTGCCGATGGCGCCGTAGATGTAGAAGATGATGAACATCAGCAGCGCCACGTAGCCCATGCGCGGGATCGACTTGAACAGAGCGGCGATCAGCAGGCGCAGCTCGGGGATCATCGAGACCAGACGCAGCACCCGGAAGATGCGCAGCAGGCGCGCCAGCAGCACCATCTCCGAGTCGTCCATGGGAATCAGGCTGGCGGTGACGATGATGAAGTCGAAGATGTTCCAGCCCTTCCTGAAGAAGTCCCGCAGGCGCCGCTCCGCCGCCATGCGGATCAGGATCTCCACCAGGAAGAAGACCGTGACGGCGACATCGAGCCACAGCATCACCTCCTGGAAGCGGCTGACCTCCTCCTCGTAGGTCTTGGCGCCGATCAGAAGCGCCGAGACCACGATGATGGCGATCACCGTGAGCTCGAAGGCCTTGTTGGTGCGCAGCCGCTCTAAGCGGTCGCGCCAGGTATCGAAGGGGGCGCTCACGTCCGTTACTCCTCCAGATCCACCTGGCGATAGCCGATCAGGTAGAGCACCGCATCGAGGCCCAGGGTCGAGATCGAGTGGTTGGCCTGGGCGCGCACCAGGGGCTTGGCCCGGAAGGCGATGCCAAGACCTGCTGCCGCCAGCATCTTGAGGTCGTTGGCGCCATCGCCCACGGCGATGGTCTGCTCCAGGGCCAGCCCCTCGCGTTCGGCGATCTCGCGCAGCAGCGCCGCCTTGCGATCGGCGTCGAGGATCGGCTCGCGCACCTCGCCGGTGACCTTGCCGTTCTCGATCAGAAGCTCGTTGGCGTGGACCTCGTCGAAGCCGAGCTTCTGCTGCAGGTGGCGGGCGAAGTAGGTGAAGCCCCCGGAGAGGATCGCCGTGCGATAGCCCAGGCGCTTGAGCTGGGCCATCAGCCGCTCCACGCCGTCCATCAGCGGCAGCGTCTCGGCGATCTCGGCCAGCACCGACTCGTCGAGGCCCTTGAGCTTGGCCATGCGCTCGCGGAAGCTCTGCTGGAAGTCGAGCTCGCCGCGCATGGCGCGCTCGGTCACCTCGGCCACCTCGTCATAGACGCCGTGGCGGCGCGCCAGCTCGTCGATCACCTCGGCCTGGATCAGGGTGGAGTCCATGTCGAAGCAGACCAGGCGGCGATGCCGGCGCCAGATGGAGTCCTCCTGGATGGCGATGTCGACGCCGTGCATGGCGCCGAGCGCCAGCGCCTTCTCGCGCAGGGCGTCGAGGTCGACCTCCTCGCCGCGCAGCCAGCACTCCACGCAGGCCCCCTGGATGGCATCGCGCTCGCCGGGCACGCCGCCGTCCAGGGGCTCGCGGCCAGAGAGGCGGTGGATCAGCTCCACGGTGAGGCCGTGCTCGGCGGTGAGCGCCCCTACCTCCGCCAGGATGCCGGCGGGCAGGTGGGGCGCCAGCAGGGTCAGGATCAGCCGCGGCTGGCTGGCCTGCACGCTCCAGCGCTGGTACTCCTCGGCGCTGACCTGGATCGCCTGGACGTCGAGGCCCAGCTCGTCTCCCGCCGCCGCCAGCGCCCCTTCAAGATCGGCCTCATGCTCGAGGCCCACCAACGCCTCGAGGGAGAGCATGCCGAAGGTCACGCTCTGGTTGATGTCCAAAAGGCGCGCGCCGCTTGCGGCCAGCGCCTTGCCCAGCCCGGCCAGTTGGCCCGGCCGCGCCGCGCCGGTGGCGCGGATCAGTACTCGTCGTGTCATGGTTGCCTCAGGAGCTCTCTCATATCCGCGGCTGACCCGGTGACAGGCCTTGGAGGAGGCGCTGTGAACCCTTCCCTGGGCGCTACCGACGCCATCCCTGGCGTAGGACCTCCTCGACGGCCTGTCCCCGGCGCCGCGAACCATCTTGTCAGTTGTCGCCGTTCAACGCTTCCAGCCTGTCGACCTTCTGCAGGCCGCGGGGCAGCTTGCTGCCGCGCCGGCCGCGTTCGCCGCGATAATACGCGAGATCGTCGGGCTTTAGGGTGAGGTGACGCTTACCGGCATGCACCACCAGGCTGGCGCCGGCCGCCAGCACCACCAGATCGCGAACGAACTCCTCACGCCGCGCCGCCCGGGCCCCGGGGATGTCGATCATCTTGTTGCCCTTGCCCTTGGCCATCTCGGGCAGCTGCTCGAGGGGGAAGAGCAGCAGGCGCCCCTCGTTGGAGACCGCGGCAACCAGCGCCCCCTCCCCTTCCGGCACCGCCACCGGTGGCAGGACGTTGCACCCCTTGGGCACCGTCAGCACCGCCTTGCCCGACTTGTTCTTGCTGACCAGCGCCTCCAGGGGCGCCACGAAGCCGTAGCCGCCGTCGGAGGCGAGCAGGTAGCGGGTGGCCGGCGGCGCCAGCATCACGCCGGCCATATGGGCGCCGGCCACCACGTTGACGCGGCTGGTGACGGGCTCGCCCTGGCCGCGGGCGCTTGGCAGGTTGTGGGCGGCCAGGGTATAGGCACGGCCGGTGTCGTCGAGCAGCACCAGCGGCTGGTTGGTCTTGCCCCGGGCGGCCAGGGCAAAGCGGTCGCCGGCCTTGTAGGAGAGCCCCGCCGGGTCGATCTCGTGGCCGCGGGCCGCGCGGATCCAGCCCTTCTCGGAGAGCACCACGGTGATGGGATCGGCGCCCACCAGCTCCACCTCGGAGAGAGCGCGGGCCTCCTCGCGCTCGACGATGGGCGAGCGGCGCTCGTCGCCATGGGCCTTGGCGGCGGCGCGCAGTTCCGCCTCGATCAGGTCGGTGAGCGCCGCCTCGTTGCCAAGCAGCTCCTTGAGGCGGGCGCGCTCCGCCTCGAGCTCCTCCTGCTCGCCGCGGATCTTCATCTCCTCGAGCTTGGCGAGGTGGCGCAGGCGCAGCTCAAGGATCGCCTCGGCCTGGCGCTCGGAGAGCCCGAAGGCGGCTATCAGGGCCGGCTTGGGCTCATCCTCCTCACGGATGATGCGGATCACCTCGTCGATGTTGAGGTAGGCGATCAAGAGGCCTTCGAGCAGGTGCAGGCGATCCTCCACCTTGCCCAGGCGGTGCTCCAGGCGACGGCGCACGGTGGAGCGCCGGAAGCGCAGCCACTCGCCGAGCAGGTCGGGCAGCGGCATCACCCGCGGCCGGCCGTCCAGGCCGATCACGTTCATGTTGACGCGAATGTTCTTCTCGAGGTCGGTGGTGGCGAAGAGGTGCGCCATCAGCGCCTCGATGGCGACGCGGTTGGAACGCGGCTCGATCACCAGCCGGGTGGGCTCCTCGTGGGTCGACTCGTCGCGCAGGTCGGCCACCATGGGCAGCTTCTTGGCCTGCATCTGGGCGGCGATCTGCTCGAGCACCTTGGCCCCACTGACCTGGTAGGGCAGCGCGGTGATCACCACATTACCCTCCTCGCGCACGTAGCGGGCGCGCAGCTTCACCGAGCCACGCCCGCTCTCGTAGAGCTTCCTGAGGTCCGAGCGCGGGGTGATGATCTCCGCCGCGGTGGGGAAGTCGGGGGCCGGCAGGTGGGCGAGCAGGTCCGCCGTGGTGGCCTCGGGGTGGCGCAGCAGGTGGCAGGTCGCCTCGACCACCTCGTTCACGTTGTGGGGCGGGATGTCGGTCGCCATGCCCACGGCAATGCCGGTGCCGCCGTTGAGCAGCACGTGGGGCAGGCGCGCCGGCAGCACCACCGGTTCGTTCATGGTGCCGTCGAAGTTGGGGGTCCAGTCCACGGTGCCCTGGCCCAGCTCGGCCAGCAGCACCTCGGCGAACGTCGAGAGCCGCGCCTCGGTGTAGCGCATGGCGGCAAACGACTTGGGATCGTCGGGGCTGCCCCAGTTGCCCTGGCCATCCACCAGCGGGTAGCGGTAGCTGAAGGGCTGGGCCATCAGCACCATCGCCTCGTAGCAGGCGCTATCGCCGTGGGGGTGGAACTTGCCGAGCACGTCGCCGACGGTGCGCGCCGACTTCTTGTACTTGGCGTTGGCGGTGAGCGAAAGCTCGCGCATGGCGTAGACGATGCGCCGCTGCACCGGCTTCATGCCGTCGCCGATATGGGGCAGCGCCCGGTCGAGGATGACGTACATCGAGTAGTCGAGGTACGCCTTCTCGGTGTATTCGCGCAGCGAGAGGCGCTCGACGTCGCCCTCCGCCACCTGGATATCCATGGTCATAGCACGGTGGCCTTGTTCACACTTGTGGAATCGTCGAGGGATCATCCCTCTGCACACTCATCGGCACCAGTGGCTCCGAGTCGCGGCTGATCCGGCGACAGGCCTTCGGGGAGGCGCTGTGAACCCATCCCTGGGCGCTACCGATGCCATCCCTGGCATAGGACCTCCCCTCCGACCTGTCCCCGGCGCCGCTCGCCCTTGGCGCTTGGCGCTTGGCGCTTGGCGCTTGGCGCTTGGCGCTTGGCACTACACCTCGATATCCGCGAGGTTGCCATAATCTTCGAGCCAGCTCTTGCGGTCGGCGGCGCGTTTCTTGGCCAGCAGCATGTCCATCATCTCCATGGTGCCGTCGCCCACTTCCCGGGTGAGCTGCACCAGCCGGCGGGTCTCCACCGCCATGGTAGTCTCGCGCAGCTGCAGCGGGCTCATCTCGCCCAGTCCCTTGAAGCGCTGCACGTTCACGGTGCCGCGCTTGCCCTCGAGCTTGCGCAGGATCGCCGCCTTCTCGCTCTCGTCCAGGGCGTAGAAGACCTCCTTGCCGAGATCGATGCGGTAGAGGGGCGGCATCGCCACATAGACGTGGCCGGCATCCACCAGCGCCGGGAAGTGGCGCACGAAGAGCGCGCACAGCAGGGTGGCGATATGCAGGCCGTCGGAGTCGGCGTCGGCGAGGATGCAGATCTTGTGGTAGCGCAGCTGACTGAGGTCGTCGCTGCCCGGGTCCATGCCCACCGCCACGGCGATGTCGTGAACCTCCTGGGAGCCGTAGATGTCGTGGCTGTCGACCTCCCAGGTATTGAGTATCTTGCCGCGCAGCGGCAGGATCGCCTGGGTCTCGCGGTTGCGCGCCTGCTTGGCGCTGCCGCCGGCCGAGTCGCCCTCGACCAGGAAGAGCTCGCTCTGGGCCGGGTCCTGACCGGAGCAGTCGGCCAGCTTGCCGGGCAGCGCGGGGCCGGCGGTGACCTTCTTGCGCGCCACCTTCTTGGCGCTCTTCTGGCGCCGCTGGGCAGCGCTGATCACCAGCTCGGCCAGGGCCTCGGCCTGATCGACGTGGTGATTCAGCCACAGCGAGAAGGCGTCCTTCACCACGCTGGAGACGAATGCCGCCACCGTGCGCGAGGAGAGGCGCTCCTTGGTCTGGCCGGCGAACTGCGGGTCGAGCATCTTCACCGACAGCACGTAGGCGACGCGCTCCCACAGGTCCTCGGCGGTAAGCTTGACCCCCCGCGGCAACAGGTTGCGGTATTCGCAGAACTCGCGCAGCGCCTCGAGCAGGCCGGCGCGCAGGCCGTTGACGTGGGTGCCGCCCTGGGGCGTGGGGATCAGGTTGACGTAGCTCTCCAGCAGCGGCTCGCCCCCCTCGGGGAGCCACTGGATCGCCCAGTCCACCGCCTGCTCGTCGTCGGCGAAGTGGCCGACGAAGGGCGACTGGGGCAGCACCTCATAGCCATCGGTGGCCTGGGCCAGGTAGTCGCGCAGGCCATCCTCGTACTGCCACTCGCTCTGGGTGCCGTCCGCCTCCATCAGGGTGACCTTCAGCCCCGGGCAGAGCACCGCCTTGGCCCGCAGCAGGTGCTTGAGCCGCCCCACCGCCAGGCGCGGGCTGTCGAAGTAGCTCGCCTCGGGCCAGAAGCGCAGCACCGTGCCGGTGTTGCGCTTGCCGACGCTGCCGATCACCGAGAGGTGCGAGGCGGGCTCGCCGTGCTCGAAGGCGATGGCGTGGCGGCCGCCGTCGCGCAGCACCTCCACCTCGAGGCGCCGCGAGAGGGCATTGACCACCGAGACGCCGACGCCGTGCAGGCCGCCGGAGAACTTGTAGCTGGCGTTGGAGAACTTGCCGCCGGCGTGGAGCCGGGTGAGGATCAGCTCCACCCCGGAGACGCCATGCTCCGGGTGGATGTCGATGGGCATGCCGCGACCGTCGTCGGCCACCTCGATGCCGCCATCCTCGAAGAGCCGCACGGTGATCGTCGAGGCGTGGCCCGCCAGCGCCTCGTCGACGCTGTTGTCGACCACCTCCTGGACGAGGTGATTGGGGCGACTGGTGTCGGTGTACATGCCCGGGCGCTTGCGCACCGGCTCCAGGCCGGAAAGCACCTCGATCGAGCTGGCACTGTATTGCGTCATGGGTCGTCCGGTTCCTTGTGTGATCGTGGCTGCCAAGCGGGCGACAGGGCGTGGCCGCCGTGGGCCAGCAGCGCCGGCAGATGCCGGGCCAGCACCGCGAAGCCGTGGTCGGCCCCCGGGTGCAGCAGGGTTCGCGCATCGCGATAGAGGGCGAAGGCGTCCGCCGGGTCGAGCACCTCGTCGGCGGTGCCCAGCAGCAGCAGGTAGCGCTCCGGAGCCGTGATCCGCTCCGGCGTCAGCGCGGCCAGCTCCGCCAGGTGCACCTCCCCTACGGTGAAGCGCTCACCGCTGTAGTCGTTGACGAAGACCTCGTCGACCCAGTCGGCCACCAGCCGGGCCGGCGCCACCGCCGGATTGATCAGCGCGGCGCGCAGGCCGTGGCGCTCGGCCAGGCAGGTGGCCAGGAAGCCCCCCATGGAGCTGCCCGCCACCAGCGGCGCGGGGCCGAGCTCGGCGAGCCGGGCCTCGGCCAGCGCCAGTGCCTCGACGGGCCGATGCGGCAACTGTGGCGTCACGCAGGGCAGGCCCAGGTGGGCGCACGCCTCGCGCACCCACACCGCCTTGGGCGAACCAGTGCCGCTGTTGAAGCCGTGCAGGTAGAGCACCCCGCTGGCCGGCGCCGGCTGGCAGGGGTCGCTCAGCATAGCGCAACTGCTGTACGAACAGCCAGTATCACGTGGCGACCTTGCCGTTGCTGTCGGCCGCCCAGGCCGCCTCGATCAGCGCGCGCGTGGAGGCATCCATCGCCTCGGCCCCCTGGCGCTCCTCGAGGATGCGCTGGGTCTCGCCGGCGATCTGCTTGCCCAGCTCCACCCCCCACTGGTCGAAGGGGTTGATGCCCCAGATCGTCGCCTGGACGTAGACCTTGTGCTCGTAGAGGGCGATCAGGGCGCCCAGGGTGGCCGGGGTCAGCTCGTCGAGCAGCAGCGTCGTGGAGGGCTGGTTGCCGCGATAGCGCTTGTGCCCGGGGCGCTCTCCCGGCTCGTCGATGGCATCGTCGCCCAGCGCCAGCAGCCGCGACTGGGCGAAGCAGTTGGCCAGGGTCAGGCGGTGCTGGCCCTTGAGGTGCCGGCGGGTGGCGTCGTCGGTCACCTCGTCGTAGCGCCGCAGCGGCGCGATGAAGTCGCACTCCACCGCCTGGGTGCCCTGGTGCAGCAGCTGGTAGAAGGCGTGCTGGGCGTTGGGCCCGAGCTGGCCCCACAGCACCGGGCAGGTGGAGTAGTCCACCTCGCGCCCCTCGGCGGTCACCGACTTGCCGTTGGACTCCATCTCGAGCTGCTCGAGGTAGGCGGCGAAGTACTCCAGGCGTCCGTCGTAGGGCAGGATGGAGTGGGCGCGGATATCCAGGAAGTTGACGTTCCAGATCCCCGCCAGGGCCAGCAGCACCGGCAGGTTGTCGGAAGGTGCCGCGGTGCGGAAGTGCTCGTCCAGGGCGTGGGCCCCGGCCAGCAGCTCGCGGAAGCGCGGCATGCCCACCACCAGGGCGATGGGCAGGCCGATGCCGCCCCACAGCGAGTAGCGCCCGCCGACCCACTCCCAGAACTCGAGCTGGTGCGCGGGGGCGATGCCCCACTCGGCCATCTTCTCGGGACTCGCCGAGACGCCGATGAAGTGCTGGCGCATCACCAGCTCGGCGTCGACGCCCTCCTCCCCTTCCAGGCGGGACATCAGCCAGTCCCGGGCGGTGCGGGCATTGGAGAGGGTATCGATGGTGGTGAAGGACTTCGAGGAGAGCACGAAGAGGGTGGTCTCGGGGTCGAGGCGCGCCAGGCAGTCGGCGAGCTGGGAGCCGTCCATGGTGGAGGCGAAATGCACCCCCACCCGGTGCACGTCGCGCAGCCGGTAGTCGGAGAGCGCGTGGGTCACCATCAGCGGGCCCAGGTCCGAGCCACCGACGCCGAGGTTGACCACGTCGCGGATGGCCCTGCCGGTGGCGCCACGCCACTGGCCGGTATGGAAGCGCTCCACCATGGTCTCCATGCGGTCGAGGGTGCGGTGCACCCCGGGCACCAGGTCCTCGCCCTCCACCACCAGCGAGGCGTCCTGTGGCAGGCGCAGAGCGGTGTGCAGGGCCGGGCGGTCCTCGCTGAGGTTGACCCGCTCGCCCCCCAGCAGCCGCTGGATCGCCCCGGGGACATCCGCCTGCTCGGCCAGGGCCAGCAGGCGTGTCAGGGTCTCCGCGGACCAGCGCTGCTTGGAGAGGTCCAGGGTGAGGCCGGCGGCACTGCGGGTGAAGCGCAGGTGGCGGCTCGGCTCGGCCTCGAACAGGTCACGCAGGTGGCGCTCTCGCATCGTCCCGGCGTGGCTCGCCAGGTCGCGCCAGGCGCTGCGCTGATCGATCGGCTGGGTGGGCATGATTTCCTCCTTGACGTCCTGTCGTGCAGACGGGGCGGCCGAGGCGTAGAATGTCGGCCTTTCCCGCATGATTCCGGCTTGGCCCATGAGTGACGCATCTTACCGTGACGCGATCTTTTCGACACCCCTGGACCGGGTCGCGCGCTTCTCCTTCGATGAACGGGTGGTCGCCTGTTTTCCGGACATGATCCGCCGCTCGGTGCCGGGCTACGGACAGATCCTGGGGATGCTGGGGCTGATCGCCCGCCGCCACCTGCGCCATGGCGCCCGGGTCTATGACCTGGGCTGCTCGCTGGGCGCCGGCGGCCTGGCCCTGGCCGGTCAGCTCGCCCCGGAGGCCTTCCGCTACACGGGCGTGGACCTCTCCCCGGCCATGGTCGCCCGCGCCCGGGAGACCCTGGCCGCCGAGTGCCCCGACCACGCCATAGAGGTGATCGAGGGCGATATCCGTGCCCTCGACTATTGCCCCTCGGGTCTGGTGATCCTCAACTTCACCCTGCAGTTTCTGCCCCCCGAGGATCGCGAAGCCCTGCTCGCTCGACTCTATGCCGCGCTGGAACCGGGCGGAGTGCTAGTACTCTCGGAAAAGGTGGTCGATCCCGACGAACGCGACAACGCCTGGCGGGTGGAGCGCTACCACGACTTCAAGCGCGCCAACGGCTACAGCGAGCTGGAGATCAGCCAGAAGCGTACGGCGCTGGAGAACGTGCTGGTGCCGGACACTCTGGAAGCCCACCATGCGCGCCTGGCGCGGGCCGGCTTCCCGCGCTCGCTGACCTGGTTCCAGTACCTCAACTTCGCCTCGCTGATCGCGTTCAAGGAGGCCTGAGGTGGCGATCCCTGCCGAACACCGCCCGCTCTATCGCGCCTTCATCGATCAGGGGCTGGACTCCTGGCTCGCCCGCCTGCCGGAACAGCTGGCCCGCGGCCTCGACCGCAAGCGCTACGGCGATCTGCCGGCCTGGGAGAAGGCGGTGGCCAAGCTGCCCGACCTGCCCGAGGCTCGCGACGTCCGGTTGGACGTCGATACCGTAACGGTGGATTGCCCCCTCGACGACAGCCGGCGGCGCCAGTGCGAGAACCTGCTGCGCAAGCTCGCGCCGTGGCGCAAGGGCCCCTACCGGCTCGCCGACATTCACATCGACACCGAGTGGCGCTCCGACTGGAAGTGGCAGCGAGTCTCCCCCCACCTGGCTCCGCTGACCGGCAGGCGGGTGCTCGACGTGGGCGGCGGCAGCGGCTACCACGCCTGGCGCATGGCCGGCGCCGGTGCCGCCTTCGTGCTGGTGATCGACCCCTCGCCGCGCTTCTATTACCAGTTCCAGGCGCTGCGTCACTTCGTGGGCGACGCCGACGGCCATCGCACCCACTTCCTGCCGGTGGGCATCGAGGAGGTCCCCGAGGGGCTCGCCTTCTTCGATACGGTCTTCTCCATGGGGGTGCTCTACCACCGCCCCTCCCCGCTGGAGCACCTGCTGCAGCTCAAGGACGCTCTGCGCCCCGGCGGCGAGCTGGTGCTGGAGACCCTGGTGGTGGAAGGCGACGCCACCACGGTGCTGCTACCCGGCGAGCGCTACGCCGCCATGCCCAATGTCTACTTCCTGCCGTCGTCCCTGGCGCTGTGCCAGTGGCTCGAGCGCTGCGGCTTCGTCAACGTGCGGGTGGTGGACGAAGCATTCACCTCCCTGGAGGAGCAGCGCTCTACCGAGTGGATGACCTTCCAGTCGCTGGCCGACTTCCTCGATGCGCACAATCCGAACAAGACCCGCGAGGGCTACCCCGCCCCGCGCCGCGCGGTGGTGATGGCCAACCGGCCCAGATGAGGATTCACTATCGGAACATCTCCAGCAGGGTGGCATGCCAGATGGATGGCGGGATCTCTCCCATCTTACCCAGGACTCGACGCTTGTCGATGCAGCGCAGCTGATCGAGCAGTATCCGTGCCGGCTTGCCCTGAAAGCGCAGAGCGGGTCGGCAGCCAAGTGGCTGCCCCATGCTGGTGACCGGTGCCACGATGATTCTGGGCAGCGCGGCATTCATGTCGTCGGGCGAGATGACCAGCGCGGGGCGGGTCTTGCGGACCTCGGTGCCTATCGTCGGATCGAGGTTGACCCAGTAGACCTCGCCACGGCGGATATCGCGACCTACCACTGCCACTCATCCTCATCCACCTCGGCTTCGACCTGATCCTCCCAGGCCGCCTCGTCGCGACTGGCATCATAACCATTGAACCAGTGACGGCGCGGCTGCTTGACGGGCTCGACCACCAGCCGCTGCCCCTCCAGGTGAATCTCGACCTCATCACTGATCCCCAGCTCAGCCAGCATGGCCGCCGGAATCAGCACGCCTTTCGAATTGCCGATCTTCCTGAGATGTGTGCGCATTTCACGCCTCCAGCCTCGCCGCAGTAGTAATAACTTAGTTATTACTCCCAGCCTGCCAGGATGTCAACGCCGCAGGATCACCAGCCAGCGCCCCAGGTTGAGGATGCTGGCCAGCGACGCCGCCACATAGGTGAAGGCACAGGCGGTAAGCACGAACAGGAAGGGGGCGGCCATCATCAGTACCGCGCCGAGTTTCTCGGCCTGCCGGGCCACTGCCACCAGGCGGGTTCGGGCCAGCAAGGGCGCATACCCTTGATGATGCTGGATGGCGTGGCCCACCTCGTGGGCCGCCATCGTCACTGCGGTAAGCGAGCGTCCGCCGTAGGCCTCCGGCGAGAGCCGCACCCGGCGCGCCTCGGGGTCGTAGTGAACTACTCCCCTTGTAATGAACTACTCTCCTTGTGTAGCGCTCTGCCCGAGGATCCGGACATGATCAAAGCATCATGTTGGGATCGTCCCTATCGAGACGGGTGAAATCCAGCATCCACTTGGGATACATGCGCGGCGGCTCGCTGACCGCATCCAGCCCGGCCACTTCCTCGGGCGTTAGCGACCACGCCACGGTATTGAGGTTGTCCTTGAGCTGCTCCGGCCTGGTGGCGCCAATCAGCACCGAGCTCACCGCCGGCTTGCGCAGCAGGTAGTTGAGTGACACCTGGGCAGGGCTTACGTCGCGCTCAGTCGCGATTCGCTGCACTTCGTCCAAAATGGCGTAGGCGCGGTCCTCGTCGAGCTGGAGGAAGTTCTGTTCTTCCCGGCTACGGCGGCCTTCGTGGGCCTTCGGGTTGTCGCGCGGGTACTTGCCGGTCAGGAAGCCCCCGGCCAGCGGCGACCAAGGCGTCAGCCCCAGGCCCTGGTCCTCGCACAGCGGCACCAGTTCATATTCCACGTCGCGGGCAACGAGTGAGTAGTGGGCCTGCAGCGAGATGAACTTCTCCAGGTGCTTGCGCTCGGAGATCGACAGCGCCTTCATGAGCTGCCAGGCGAAGTAGTTGGAGCAGCCCAGATAGCGCACTTTGCCCTGTCGCACCAGGTCATCGAGCGCCGAGAGGGTTTCCTCCAGCGGCGTCATGAAATCGAAGCTGTGCACGATGTAGAGATCGATGTAGTCGGTGGCCAGACGCTTCAGACTGTTCTCGCAGCTCTGGATGATGTGGTGTCGGCTCAGACCCACGTCGTTGATGTTGGCACTCATGCGGCCACGCACCTTGGTGGCCAACACCACCTGATCACGCTTGCCCTTCAGGGTCTTGCCGAGAATCTCCTCCGAGAGGCCGTGGGAATAGACATCCGCCGTATCAAAGAAATTGATGCCGCCGTCGATGGCGATATCGACCAGGCGCTGCGCCGCCGCCTGATCCAGGCCACCGACCACTTCCCAGTAGCCCTTGGCACCAAACGACATCGTGCCGAAGCACAATTCCGATACCAACAGTCCAGATTGACCCAATTGACGATACTGCATGACCACTCTCCTTTTTATCAAAAGACTCGTGTTCAGCCCCGTTGCCAATCGACACCGACGGACAACGACTCAACCGCTTGAGCATCATGAAACGCCACAGGCGTCTTGTACGACTATATCGCGTGCGATATGATTGTGCAATACACCATATCAGGAGAGGAGCACACGCAATGAACATCCTCTATGAAGCCCATGCCTCGGCCACCGGCGGCCGCAGCGGCCACGTGACCACCGACGATGGCGCGCTGGACCTGCAACTGAGTCTGCCCAAGAGCCTTGGGGGCAGTGGCGGCACGGGCACCAACCCCGAGCAGCTGTTCGCCGCCGGCTATGCCGCCTGCTTCGAGAACGCGCTGATCCACGTCGCCCGGCAGCAGAAGATCACCCTGGAGGGAACCCGCGTCGACGCCACGGTGGGCATCGGGCCCAATGACCAGGGCGGTTTCGCGCTGGCGGTCAAGCTGGCGGTGACCGTGCCCGGACTGCCGCGGGAACAGGCCCAGGCGCTGGTGGACCAGGCGCATGCCGTCTGTCCGTATTCCAATGCCGTACGCGGTAACGTCGACGTCGCGCTGGAGCTGCGCTGAGCCTTCCCCGGAGAATGCCATGAGCGAATTTCATCATTTTCAGGCCCGCTCTCTGCGCGGCGAGCCGGTTCAGCTTTCCCGGTACGTCGGGCAGGTAGCGCTGGTCGTCAACACCGCCAGCAAATGCGGCTTTACGCCCCAGTACGCGGGCCTGGAGTCCCTGTATCGCAAATACGCCGATGAGGGCTTCGTGGTGCTGGGCTTTCCCTGCAACCAGTTCGGCAATCAGGAGCCCGGCGACACCGATACCATCGAAGGCAGTTGCCTTGTCAACTACGGCGTGAGCTTCCCGATGTTCGAGAAGGTCGAGGTCAAGGGGCCCAACGCGCATCCGCTGTTCAAGTGGTTGAGCATGCAGCTCCCTGGCCTCGTCGGTCGCCAGATCAAGTGGAATTTCACCAAGTTCCTGATCGGCCGGGACGGTCAGCCGCTGCGCCGCTTCGCCCCGACCACGCCTCCGGACAAGAACGATCAGCACCTTGCCAAGGCTCTCGGAGCGGCCTGAGATGGAGAGACGGTCACCATCAGCACCTCCCGGCGATGCCCTGCCCGAGGATCCGCTGCGCCTCGATCTTCAGTTGTGCTTTCGCCTGTACGCCGCCTCGCGTCTGATCACGCGGCTCTATCAGCCCATGCTGGAGCCGCACGGGCTGACCTACCCGCAGTACATCGTGCTGATGATCCTGTGGGAAGAGGCGCCCTGCCCGGTGTCGCATATCGGCGAGCGCGCCCTGCTCAATACCAACACCCTGACCCCGCTGCTCAAGCGGCTCGAACAGCAGGGCCTGGTGCAGCGTCAGCGCCGTCAAGATGATGAACGCATCGTCGAGATTCACCTGACCGAGGCCGGCCATGCGCTGCGCTCGCAGTGCGCCTGCGTGCCTACTGAACTGGCTGCCAAGGCGCATTTTCCCCCCAAAAAGATCGAGGCCCTTGCAGCACTGCTGGATGAGTTGCTGGCCGGGTTGCGTGATCCATCGCTGGCTGAGCTGACGGCCGAATGACTGATCACCCGGAGGTCGACCGAGGTGACCTCCGGGTGGATCGAGAGTGGCTATGCCGAATAGGCTGGATAGTCCGTATAGCCTTTGGCGCCGGGCGTATAAAAACTCTCCATGTCCGGTGCGTTGAGCGGCAGGTTCTCGCGCCAGCGCCGCGGCAGATCCGGATTGGCCAGAAAGGCGCGCCCCACCGCAATCAGCTCCGCCTTGCCGGCATCGAGATCCGCCTGGGCGCGCCGGGGGTCGTAGCCGCCGGAGAGGATGACCGGCCCCCCGAAAGCCTCGCGCATGGCGTCCTTGATACGCTCCGGCACCTCCGGCGCACCCATGGCCGAGTGATCCACGATGTGCAGGTAGGCGAGCCCGAGCGTGCCGAGTTGCCCGGCGAGATAGGTGTAGTCGGCGTCCATCTCGGGATAAGGCGGCATGTCGTTGAACACGCCGTGGGGCGAGAGGCGGATGCCGACCCTTGAGGCGCCGATGGCCTCGGCCGCGGCCCTGGCGACCTCCAGCACGAAGCGGGCGCGGTTCTCGATGGGTCCGCCATAGGCATCCGTGCGCCGGTTGGAGGTGGGGCGAATGAACTGCTCCAGCAGATAGCCATTGGCCGCGTGCAACTCGATCCCATCGAAACCTGCCGCCATCGCGTTCTTCGCTGCCTGAACGAACTCCTCGCGGGTATCGGCAATCTCATCGGGGCGCATCTCATGGGGCACAGGATGCGGTTGCGGGCCGGCGTTGTCGGTGTGGATTTCGCCGGCGGCGGCGATTGCCGAAGGCGCCATCAGCCGCGCACCCTCCGGCAGGTTGTTCGGATGGCCGATGCGTCCGGTATGCATGAGCTGGGCGAAGATTTTCCCGCCCTTTGCATGCACCGCGTCGGTGATGGCCTTCCAGCCCTGTACCTGTGCGTCGGAGAACAGTCCGGGGATGCGCGGATACCCCAGGCCGTTGGGTGAAGGGCTGGTGCCCTCGGTGACGATCAGGCCGGCCGAAGCGCGCTGGGCGTAGTAGTCCGCCATCAGGGCGTTGGGGAGGTTGCCGATGGCGCGGTTGCGCGTCATCGGCGCCATCACGATGCGGTTCTGCAACTGATGGCCCGCAACCGTTGCCGGTGAGAATAAATCCCGCTCGTTACGACTCATGTTTTTCTTCTCCTTTGACGATGATGTTGATTTTGGATCACCCGAATCGAAAGGGAATTAAGCTCGAGTCTTTTTGCACAGCTCGGAACACTAACGGCCATGGGCACCCAAACCGCGGGTCAGCCGTGTCTCCGATCCGGTGCCGGCTCTGATCAGCGCTGCGTGATGCCAGCCTCGCGAGCCGGGTCGTCGGACCCGTCATGCTTGCTGGCGGGCAGGTCAGTCTCGGTTCCGGCGCGGGGCTCGGCCTCCGTCGGTGCCGGCGCCCGCATCGCCCCGGTCTCGATCGCGCGCTTGCGCGTGTACAGGAACCGCACGAGCTCGTATTCGAACGGCGACCCGCTCTCGTAATAGCGGAACGAAATCCGCGAACGGGCGTCGATGGCTAATACCGTGCCCAGCACCAGCGCCGAGTCGCCGCTGTACAGATCGGCGACGTTCACCGAACGGTCGATGCCCAGATCGACGCCGGCGCCCAGGCCGTCGCGCAGTGTCGATGGCCCCAGTATCGGCAGCACCAGGTAGGGCCCCTGACCGACGCCCCACCGGCCCAGCGTGTCACCGAAGCTGGTCGGGTGCGGCGACAGCCCGAAGCGGTCGGCCACGTCGAACAGCCCGGCGATCCCGAGCGTGGAGTTGATCAGGAAGCGTCCAGCGGTACGCACGCTTTGGCCGGGGCGCGCCTGCAGCAGGTGGTTGGCGGTGTTGCCGATCTCGCCGAGGTTGCTGAAAAAGTTGCCGATGCCGGTGCGCACCTCGCGGGGGACGACGCGGCGATAACCGGCCGCGACGGGCAGGTGGATCGCCTCGTCGAAGCGGGCATTGAAGCGGTAGACGCCGCGGTTGAACCGGTGCCACGGGTCCCAGGTGTCGAGTGTCGCGCCGAGGTCGGCTGGTGGCGCTGCGGCGGCATCCTCGGGGTCGCCGGAGCCGTCCGGGGACGGAACCTCGCTCGCCCCGGCGGCCACGGGGCCGGGATCAGCTGGCGGCGGGGCGGGCGCGGTACTGCCGGGCATCGATGCCGGCGTCGCGCAACCGGCCAGCAGCCCGATCAGCACCAGGACCGCTGCTCGGTACCCCTGCGTCCCGCTCATGGCTGCCCCTCCTCAGGCGGCCATCGGCCCGCGAGCATCGCCAGCATGTCCTCGATCTGGCGGCGCTCGCCGAGGTTGCCGAGGTGGCCTCCGCTGTCGTAGACGACGATGCGTTCGCCAAGGGTTTCCTCGAGCCAGGCGAGCTCGTCGGCGCCGAGGATCAGGTCGTCGGCGTTGTGCTGCACGTAGTAGTCGGGCCCGTCGCGCAAGGCGTCAGCGATGAGTGTGAGGCTGTTGTCGCGGATCAGCCGTTCGCGCGTCCAGTGCGGGCGGGCATCGAGGTAGAAGGGCGCGAACACGCGCTCGAAGTACTCGCGAAAGGACATCGTGCGAAGCTCGCGCAGGTATCCGTCGAGGCTGTCGCGGACGCGCGGCGGGCGCGCGGGGTCGACGACCACGCCGCTGCGCGCGAACAGGTCGCCGGCAAAGAACAGGTCGATCAGCGCGAGCCGGAACGAGAGCGCGATAGCCGCCGCGAACTCGTCGTCACTGGTCAGCAGCCGTGAGGCGGCGGCGAACAGGAACGATTCGTCAATCGCGACCGTGTCGGACTGCCGGTAGAGCGCAGACAGGTCAGCATACAGTCGCTGGTAGAAGCGCTCGATCGCGTCATCGTTGGCGCCGATGGCACGCTCGAACAGCCGGTCGAGGCGCTCGACCGATGCGAACAGGCTGACCGGCGGGTTGATCATCACCACCCGGTGCACATCCAGCGGCGCCAGCCCGTCGTCCTGGGCCTTGATCACCGCCGCGTGACTACCGCCCAGGCTGTAACCCACCGCGTGCAGCCCCGTGATCTCGGTACCGCGCGGCAAGTGCTGCAGCGACTGGTGGATCGCGCGACGCAGATCGAGGGCATCCTGCGTAAGATCGCCGCCGACCCCGGTGTCCGACGCCGCGACGAGGAAACGCGGCGAGGTCGGAGACGGTACCGTCAGCACGTGGTAGCCGGCCGCGTACAGCGCCCGACGCAGCAGCCGCTGACTGGCGGTGTTCGCGCCGCCGCCGGTGCCGGCGATCACGACGACCAGCTCGGCCGGCTCGGGCTGCAGTGACGCCCACACGCGCAATTTGCGATTGAACCAGTAGAGATCTGGCGTGGGTCGAGCGCCATCGACGCGGAAAGCGATCTCGCGTGCCGGGACGCGCTCGGGCAGCTCGGCGAGCGCGTCGTCGTCGGGTCCGAACACCGTCGCGCGCAGCCCCGCGGAGGTGATCAGCCCCTCGGAGACGCCGCCGGCCGGATAGGAGTCGGGCACGACAGGTGTGTCGGCGGCGCCGGCGGTCGCCGTCGCGGTCGAGAGCAGCAGGCCGACGAGGAGCCCACGCCACGCAACTGTCTGGGTGGCCCGGGGTTTCTTGGTCGGCAACACGGCTGCTCCATCACTCATGCGACAAAATGGCCCTCAACCGTCACGGCAAAGTGATTCAAATGCCAGCATACACCGCTTCTCCTAGCATGTTCAGGCCATGGCGCCGATGGTACGGCGGAAACGCAGGAGCGCGAGGCCGAACAGCGCCGACCCGATGGCGGCGATGGCGAGGAACTGCGGCCAGACGACCGCCAAACCGGCACCCCGGTAGAGGATCGCCTGGGCCAGCATCACGAAGTGGGTGTTGGGCGCGGCCAGCATCACGAACTGGACGAACTCCGGCATGCTCTCGCGCGGCGTGGAGCCGCCCGATAGCATCTGCAGCGGCAGCAGCACCAGCATGAGCAGCAGGGCGAACTGGGGCATGGAGCGGGCGACGGTGCCGAGAAAGATGCCCATGGAGGTGGTGGCGAACAGATGCAGCGCCGCCCCGGCCAGGAACAGCGACAGTGAGCCTTCGATCGGCACCGCAAGCAAGCCCTGCACCACCACGGTCAGGGCGACCGCTGTGGCGGCCAGCACGACCAGCCCCATCGCCCAGACCTTGCTCGTCATGATCTCGAAGGGGGTGACCGGCATGACCAACAGGTGTTCCACGGTGCCGTGCTCGCGTTCGCGGATCAGTGCCGCGCCGGTGAGCACGATGGAGAGCATGGTCACGTTGCTGATGACCTCCATGATGGCCCCGAACCAGGATTGATCGAGTTCGGGATTGAAACGCGCGCGCAGCGCCAGTTCGACCGGCAACTCCGCCACGTCGCCATAGCGCTGTGCGAAGGCGCGCACCTCGTCGCCGACGATGGCCTGGACATAGCCGCTGCCGGTGAAGGCCTGGCTCATGCGCGTGGCGTCGACGTTGAGCTGGATGGTCGGGCGCCGCCCGGCCAGCAGGTCGCGCTGGAAATTGGGCGGGATGTCCAGGGCGAAGGTCGCCAGCCCGGCGTCCAGGCGCGCGTCCATCTCGGCCTGATCGATCAGCTCGGGGGGCATGAAATAGGGTGGATAAAAGGCGCTGACGATGCGCCACGACAGCGGCGACTGATCCTCGTTGACGATGGCGATCGGCGCCTTGTTGAGGGTTTCCGGCATGGCCGTGGCGGCGGTGTAGATGCCGACCGTGAAGGCATAGGTGATCAGCACCAGCATGATCGGGTCGCGGACGAGGCTGCGCAGTTCCTTGATGCCCAGGTGCAGGATATTGGTCAGGCGCATGTGTTAGCGCTCCTGCTTCTTCAACAGCATGGCGGCCAGCCCGAGCAGGATCGGCGCGGCCAGTGCCAGCGGCACGAAGGCAGCCCGGAGGTCGGCAAAGCCCAGCGCCTTCGAGAAGGTGCCGCGGGCGATGGTGACGAAATGCGTGGTCGGGTAGAGCTCGCCGATCACCCGCCCCGCGCCCTCCAGCGACGACACCGGGTCGATCAACCCGGAGTAGTTGACCGCCGGCAGGATGCTCAGCAGGGCGGTGCCGAAGAGCGCCGCGATCTGGCTGCGCGTGAAGGTCGATATCAACAGGCCGACAGCCGTGGCGGCGCCGACATAGAGCAGCGCACCCGCCGCGAGCGTCGCGAAGCTGCCTTTCAAAGGCACGCCGAAGACGGTGACCGCCAGCAGCGTAAGCAACAGGAAGCTCAGGAAGGACAGCACCAGATAGGGAAACTGCTTGCCGAGTAGGAACTCCAGCCGCGTGGTGGGCGTGACGTAGAAGTTGGTGATCGAGCCGAGCTCCTTCTCCCGCACCACGCTGAGCGCCGCGAGCATGGCCGGGATCATCATTAGCAGCAGCGGGATCACAGCCGGCACCATGGCCACCAGGCTTTTCACGTCCGGGTTGTAGCGGAACCGGGTTTCGATGTCGACGAGGCCTGCCAACGCATCGCCGTAGCCGGCCTCGCGCGCCCTAGTGGCCAGCCAGTGGGCATGCATCCCTTGTACATAGCCCTGCACGGTCTCGGCGCGGGCGGGCATCGCGCCGTCGATCCAGGCACCGATCTCGACGGGCCGGCCGCGGGCGAGGTCACGGGCGAACCCGGACGGAATCTCGATGGCCAGGCTCAGCTCGCCGGAGCGCATGCGACGGTCGAGGTCGACGTAGTCGGCGATCGGATCCCGCTCGATGAAATACCGGGATCCGGCCAGATTGAGCGTGTAATCGCGGCTGACCGTGGTCTGGTCACGATCCAGTACCGCGAAGGTCAGATCTTCCACATCCAGGCTGATGCCGTAGCCCATCACGAACATCAAAATGGCGCTGCCAACCAGCGCCAGGGTCAGGCGGATCGGATCGCGGCGCAGCTCAAGGCCTTCATGCAGGGCGTAGCTCGCCATACGCCGCGGGTCGAACCAGCGCCGCCAGCCCTGCGGCTCGGCGTGGCGGGTCGGCGCCGTGCCCGACAGCGATGCGTCAGCCTCCGCTTCCGCCTCCGGCGGCGCATCGCGGCGCGCTTGCGCCGCGGCCTGTTCCAGGTAATGGATAAAAACTTCTTCGAGATTCTCCGCGCCCCGCTGTTCAACCAGTGATGACGGTGCCTCGGTGACCAGCACCCGGCCGGCATGCATCAGCGAGATGCGGTCGCAACGCTCGGCCTCGTTCATGAAGTGGGTGGAGATGAAGATGGTCACCCCGTCCTGGCGCGACAGCTCGACCAGCAGGCGCCAGAAGGCGTCGCGCGCCACCGGATCTACCCCCGATGTGGGCTCATCGAGGATCAGCATCTCGGGCTTGTGGATCATGGCCACCGCCAGCGACAGGCGCTGGCGCAGCCCCATGGGCAGTTGGTCCGGCAGGCTACCCTGCACCGCGCCCAGATCGAAGCGGGTTGCCATCTCCTCGACGCGCCGCGGGATCTCCGCGGCGGGTACCTGGAACAGCCGTGCGTGCAGTTCGAGGTTCTGCCGCACCGTCAGCTCGGTGTAGAGCGAGAAAAACTGCGACATGTAGCCGACCCGGCGGCGGGTGGCCAGATCGTGCGGGTCCACTTCCTGCCCGAACAGCCAGGCTCGGCCTTCGGTCGGCGGCAGCAGGCCGGTGAGCATCTTCATGGTGGTGGTCTTGCCGCAACCGTTGGAGCCCAGAAAGCCGAAGATCTCGCCGCGAGGAATACGCAGATTCACGCGGTCCACCGCGGTAAAATCGCCGAAACGCATGGTCAGATCTTCGGCCTCGATGGCGATGTCGCCGTCGCCCCCGGGGCGAGGCGGGATCTCCACCGCCCGGTAATCGCGGCGCTTTTCCTCCGGCAACAGGCGGATGAAGGCGGCTTCCAGCGAGGTTTCGCCGGTGTGCTCGAGCAGGCGCTGCGGGCTGCCGGTGGCCAGCACCCGCCCACCGTCCATCGCCGCCAGCCAGTCGAAGCGCGCCGCCTCTTCCATGTAGGCAGTCGCCACCACCACGCTCATGCCGGGCTGATTTGCCCGGATCGCGTCGATCAGTTCCCAGAACTGCCGCCGCGAGAGCGGATCCACGCCGGTGGTGGGCTCATCCAGGATCAGCAGCTCGGGATCGTGGATCAGCGCGCAACACAGGCCGAGCTTCTGCTTCATGCCGCCCGAGAGCTTGCCGGCAGGACGCTGCAGAAACGGGAACAGACCAGTGGCACGGGTCAGCGCCTCGACGCGCCGTTGACGCTCGGCCCTGTCATGGCCGAACAGTCGTGCGAAAAAATCGAGATTTTCCCGCACCGACAGGGTGGGGTAGAGATTGCGACCCAGCCCTTGCGGCATGTAGGCGATGCGCGGGCAGGTTCGGCGGCGATGGCCGGCATCGGCCATGTCGCCGCCGAGCACCTCGACCCGGCCGGTCTGAATGGCGCGCGCGCCGGCAATGAGCGCCAGCAGGCTGGACTTGCCCACCCCGTCCGGGCCGATCAGCCCGGCCATGCAACCGGCCGGGACATCGAGGCTAACCGCATCGAGCGCCTGGACTTTGCCATAGCGCACGCCTACCTCGCTCAATCGCGCCACCGGCGGGGCTGCCGGCCCGTTTTCCATCACACGCCAATCCATGTTCATTGCGGCAGCCGGGCCTGCAATTCAGGGGGCCAGTCGATCTGCGGATCGAGTCGCACATAGGCCATGCCCGGCAGGCCGGTCTTGACCTGATGCAAATGCTGTTTAAGCAACTCAGGGTCGATGCGCACCTTGATACGGAACATCAGTTTCTGGCGCTCCTCCGCCGTTTCCACGGTTCTGGGTGTGAACTGGGCGACATCGGCAACGAAGGAGACCTGGGCCGGGATCACGTATTGCGGGACGGCGTCGAGCACGAGCCGCGCTTCTGCGCCGAGCGCGACGCGACCGGCCTGTTCCGTCGGCAGGAAAAAGGTCATGTAGACATCGCTCAGATCGACCATGTTCAGCACCACGCCGCCCGCCGGCAGCACCTCGCCGGGCTGAGCAACCAGGTACTGCACGCGCCCGTCACGGGGCGCCTTGAGCTCACTATCGGCGATATCGGCGGCGATGCGCTCGATGGTGGCGCTGACCGCGGCGACCTCGGTCTCGGCGGAGATCACCTGGGCGCGCGCGGTACCCAGTGCGGCTTCCGCCCCCGCCCGCTGCGCCCGAGCGGCGGCCACTGCGGCGCGGGCGCCTTCCAGGCGGGCGCGGTCATCATCGAGCGTTTGCTGGGAAATGGCATCACGGGCAGCCAGGTTTTCAGTACGCACGAAGCGCGCCTGGGCGCCGCGACGCTCTGCCTCGCGCTGAGCGATGAAGGCTGTCGCCGCTTCCAGCTCCGCTTCGCGCTGGGCGACCAGACTATGCGCGGTCTGCACCCCGATGCGGGCGCGCGCCAACCCGGCCTCGGCCTCGCGCAACTGCGCCTGAAGGATCTCGATGTCCATGCGCGCCAGCACCTGACCGGTGCTCACGAAGTCGCCCTCCTGGATCAGGATGTCCGCCACTCGCCCCGGCGCCTTGGTGGCGATGTCAATCTCGGTGGCCTCGATACGGCCATTGCCGCTGGTGATTCGCCCCTCAAGTGCCTCATCATTGAAATACCGCCAAAGGAACAGAACGAATACCGCTCCCAGGCCAAGTATCAATGCGCCCGTGCCCCATTTTTTCAACGTTGCGTTCAATGACATCATCCTCCATGCCATATCTCAGTGATCAGCAAGCACCTTTTTGAATTGCATTGCGATGCCCACTACCTGGCTGGTCGCCATTCAGCTCATTGTCGCCAGGAGCCTGTCGGATTGGGGAGCATGAATCGTAGCACCAATGCCATCACGCTGGTTTTCGCGCCGGGTAATCGGCCAAGCGACTGGAAGGACGCTGTCGACTCTCCCTGCGTCGATTCTACCTTCGTCATGCGGGGCCAGGCGAGGTATCTTCTCTCCACCCGCACCTCGATCCTGCGGCTATCTCCACCAGGCGAGCTTCACGGCGGGCAATCTCGGCGGGGATATCCATGCCGTCGCTCGCCTCGTCCCTGTCCGCTGACTCGGCCCGCTCGGTCAGCGCTTTCACTTACGCCCTAAACTGCGCCTCCCGCTTCTTGGCGTGTTGGCGTGTTGGCGTGTTGGCGTGTTGGCGTGGCCATACGGCAGAGCCTCATGCCTGCTGGCGTTGGCCATGAACCTGGTGCCGTCCAGGACGATGGTACCGAGCTTGAGCAGCTTCATCACGCGGAGTCGGTCTGGTCATCTACGGGGATGAAGAGACTCACGGCGACGTTCCCGTTGTGGCGGCATGTCGGGAGCATCTCACGTCGTTACCGACAACACGGCGGACTGCTAGCGCCTGAGGATGACCAGCCAGCGCCCCAGGTTCAACACACTCGCCAAAGAGGCGGCCACGTAGGTGAAGGCGCAGGCGGTGAGCACGTGGCGGGCGCCGGGCATGTCGTAGGGCGGTACGTACTCGCGCAACAGCGGCAGAGCGCGATTGAAGCTGGCGTCGAACTCCACCGGCAGGGTCACCAGGTGCACCAGCGCCGCGGCGCCGAAGCTGATCACCGCCGCCGCAATGACGATGGCGAGCCCGCCGGGCAGGCGGGTCAGGATGAACAGGAAGGGTGCGGCCATCATCAGCAGCGCACCGAGCTTCTCGGCCCGCTGCGCCACGCCCACCATGCGCGCCCGAGCGATCAGCGGCGCATAGCCCTCATGATGCTGAATGGCATGCCCCACCTCATGGGCGGCCACGGTCACCGCGGTGAGCGAGCGGCCTTCAAAGTGCTCTCGGGAGAGCCGTACCCGGCGCGCCTCCGGGTCGTAGTGGTCGCCCTGCTCGGTCATCTCCACCTCGACCCCCTCGATGCCCAGGCGCCGCAGCAGATGGTCGGCCAGCTCGGCCCCGGTGCCGGGATAGTCGTCGCGGCCGCGGGCGTGGCGCGCCAGCACCCACTTGGCCCAGACGTTGGGCAGCACGAAGATGGCCAGCAGGAAGGCGATCAGCAGCACGATCATGGCGTATCGGGTCTCGCTTCAGCGTCTTGAATTTGGACCAAGCCTACCCGTTTCGGGTTCATGCGTCGCCTGTCCCGGCCCCCAAACGCCGCCGCCCCGGCCAAGGGCCGGGGCGGCGTATGCGACACGGCGCTTCAGACCGAGGCGGAGGCCGCCTCGACGTCGCGCAGCAGGGCGTCGAAGGGCACCGAGGCCTTGACCCTGGGTGTGACCGACTGCACCTCGCCGCCGCTGTCGTGATCGCGACCGATAGCGTACTGCACCGCCTCGACGGCGCTCTTGCCGTGGTCGATGGCGGCCAGCGCCCACTTCCAGCCGGTACCGTAGGCGACGGGGCCGTTGACGGGAATGCGCACCAGCTTGTTGAACATCTCGAAGACACCGTCGGGGCCGGCGATGATCATCTCGACCCGGCTGACGTTCGGCTTGTCGTTACGCGGTGCCCCGGCCTGCAGCCACTCCAGCACTTCCCACCACTCCTGCTGCTCGCCAGCGAAGGCAACCCACTCGCCGTTGTCGAGCTGGAACAGCTTCTGCGCATGGTTGTAAGTCGAGCCGTTGACACTGATCAGCGAATCCGTCGCAAGCGTCGTTCCATCCCATACGATTGTGGTCATGCTGGATACCTCGGGGTGATGAAGGGCGCGGACCTCAACGAAAATTTAAACGAGGCCCCTGCGTCAGGCGCAGGGTAGGAGCGAAATACGCAAGAAATCGACACACAGAATAACGAATTTGTAACCCACCAAAGCGATGGAGTAGCGCCCGGGGGCAGCGCCAGATCAGCCCATGAGTGCGACCTAAAGCTGCGACGTCCGGCGCACCCGCTCCAGGCCTTCCTCTCCGATCAACCCCTGAGCGCAGGCATGCTCGGCCATTGCGACGCTATCCTCGGCCAGCACCAGCTCGCAGCCGGTATGGCTGATCTCTTCGCGCAGCGCCTGGATGGCCCTCTCTCGGTCAGGCTTACGCTCGACCCGGCGAATGTACACCGCCCGGATTCGCTCAGGGAATTCATGCACGATGCGCGCATAGACCTCCGGGTCGTGCTGCCCGCTGTCGCCGATCAGCACGCAGGGCAGCTCATCGCGCATCTCCAGCATGTGCTGGATAAGATCGTACTTGTGGTCTTCCGCGCGACGCGGCCAGGGCTTGCGCCATGAAATGCCCCACTCGCGCAGGAACAGGATCGGCCCCACGGGAATACGGTTGAGCTGGAAGAACTCCTCGAGCATCTCGTAAATGCTCCAGGGGCCGCGAGAGACATAGAGAATCGGCCTTTTGGCCTTGCCGCTACGGCCCACGTGCAGCGCCTGATAGAACGCCGCCACGCCGGGAAACGCCATGCGCTGATGGGCCTGCTTGACGAATAGGCGATGCAGCATGCGCAGCTTGTTGGCCACGCCGGTGTACATCACCGTGTCGTCGATGTCGCTGATCACCAGCAGGTCGGCTTCGGCCGGCGGAATGTATACCTCGGTGAAGGAGTGCACCGGCTCCACGCCGGGCAATACCACGTGCAGCTCCGCATGGTGCCAGGCGCTGTCCGGCGGCAGGGGATGCTCGATCGGCAGGAGTACGTCGAAGTAGCCGTCACGGTCGGTGGTCACCGTGGTGACGTTCTCACCCAAAGTGACCTCGACGGTGACCTGCGGCAGCCCGCGGCGAAAGACCCGCCGAATCACATCGGCCAGATCGCGCAGCACGCCGTAGCGAGGTATCACCTCGCCCAATGCGGCCTGACGAAACACGCGGCCCATCAGCAGCACCTCGTGCCGGGAGCCGTAGCCGCGATAGGGGTGCACCACGTAACCGCCCTGTCCGTGATCGCGCCGCATGGGGCGGGCGGCAATGCGCAGCAGACGCCGGAGAAGGCCGCTCATGGGCTCCCCCCAAGCAACGACAGCCGATCCTGGCAATACGCCATCGTTTCCTCCCTGAAACTCGACAGGGTCCGGCTTACGCCGGACCCTGTCTATAGTGTGGAGGATCTTATCGCAGAATCAACCGCCTAGGCTTCGCTTGTACTGACCTACTTTAGCAGGTCGCGTACGTCCTTCGCCTCCCAGTGCGGGAAATGGCGGCGCACCAGCGCATTGAGCTCGAGCTCGAAGGCGGCCCAATCCACCTGATGACCGCTGCCCCCCGCCGCCTCGGCAGTATTTCGCACCATGCCGGCGCCGACGGTAATGTTGGAGAGGCGGTCGATGACGATGAAGCTGCCGGTACCCGGGCTCTGGTCGTAGGTATCGAGCGGCACCTCGGCGGTCAGCTCGACCCGGCAGCGAGCGATGGCATTGAGCTCGAGCCGGTCGGCCGGATGTCGCTCCAGAGTGTTGACATCCCTCTGGTGGTGAATCGTCTCCACACGCCCTGCCACTGAGCGACCGGCCAGACGAATGTCGTACTGCCGGCCCGGCGTCAGCGGCTGCTCGTGCATCCAGACGATGTCGGCATCGAAGGCGTTGGTCAGCGTGACCTCGGCGTCCTCGGCCACGATCCAGTCGCCGCGGGAGATGTCGATCTCGTCCTCCAGGGTGACGGTCACCGCCTGACCCGGCCACGCCGCTTCCAGATCGCCATCGAAGGTCACCACACGCTCGACCCGACTGGTCTTGCCCGAAGGCAGCGCCTTGATCGCTTGGCCCGGGCGCAGCACACCGGCTTCCAGAGTACCGGCATAGCCGCGGAAGTCGAGGTTGGGGCGGTTGACGTACTGTACCGGGAAACGCAGATCGGTGAGGTTGCGGTCGCGACTGACCTCGACGCTTTCCAGCAGCTCCAGCAGCGCCGGGCCCTGTTCGCCTGCGACTTGGTACCAGGGCGTACGGTCGCTGCGGTTGACCACGTTGTCGCCCTCCAGCGCCGACATCGGCACGAAGCGCAGATCCTTGACCGAGAGCTGCTCGGCGAAGCGCCGGTAGTCGGCAACGATCTCGTCGAAGCGCGCCTGGGAGAAGCCCACCAGATCCATCTTGTTCACCGCGATGACCAGGTGCTTGATGCCCAGCAGGTCGGCGATGAAGCTGTGGCGCCGGGTCTGGGTCTGCACCCCGTAGCGAGCGTCGATCAGAATGATCGCCAGGTTGGCGGTGGAGGCGCCGGTGGCCATGTTGCGGGTGTACTGCTCGTGCCCCGGGGTGTCGGCGATGATGAACTTGCGCTTGTCGGTGGAGAAGAAGCGGTAGGCCACGTCGATGGTGATGCCCTGCTCCCGCTCGGACTGCAGGCCATCCACCAGCAGGGCGAGGTCGACCTCCTCGCCGGTGGTACCCACCGTCTTCGAGTCACGGGTGATCGCGGCGAGCTGATCGTCGAAGATCATCTTGGAGTCGTGCAGCAGCCGGCCGATCAGGGTCGACTTGCCGTCGTCGACGCTGCCGCAGGTGATGAAGCGCAGCAGGTCCTTGTTCTCGTGCTCGTGCAGGTACTGCTCGATATTGTCCGCTATAAGCGTTGACTGATGGGCCATGTCGATACCCCGGAAAACGGTAAACAGGCGCTGAGAGAAACGTCAGCGAGCGATGGCCAGACAAGGCGAACAGCGGCGAAAGAGCGGAGTTTACGGTAGTAAATGAGCATCTTGAGCCGTTGTTCAACGCCGTATGGCCGAGCGCAGCGAGGTTTCGCCAGCGGCTAGAAGTAGCCCTCGCGCTTTTTCTTCTCCATGGAGCCGGCCTGGTCATGGTCGATGGCCCGGCCGCTGCGCTCACTGGTGCGGGTCAGCAGCATCTCCTGGATGATCTCGGGCAGGGTGGCGGCGGAGGACTCCACCGCGCCGGTCAGCGGGTAGCAGCCCAGGGTGCGGAAGCGCACCGAACGCTCCTCGGGCACCTCGCCCTCGGCCAGCGGCAGGCGCTCGTCGTCGACCATGATGAGCATGCCGTCTCGCTCCACCACCGGGCGCGGGGCGCTGAAGTAGAGGGGCACAATGGGAATGGATTCCAGGTAGATGTACTGCCAGATATCCAGTTCGGTCCAGTTGGAGAGCGGGAAGGCGCGGATCGACTCGCCCTTGTTGACCCGGGCGTTGTAGAGGTTCCAGAGCTCCGGGCGCTGGTTCTTGGGGTCCCAGCGGTGGAAGCGGTCGCGGAAGGAGAAAACGCGCTCCTTGGCGCGGCTCGCCTCCTCATCCCGGCGCGCCCCGCCGAAGGCGGCATCGAAGCCGTACTTGTCCAGGGCCTGCTTGAGGGCCTGGGTCTTCATCACGTCGGTGTAGCCGCTGGAGCCGTGGTCGAAGGGGTTGATGCCGGCGGCACGCCCCTCCTCGTTGGTGTGCACCAGCAGCTCCATGCCCGCCTCGGCGGCCATGCGGTCGCGGAAGGCGATCATCTCGCGGAACTTCCAGGTGGTGTCCACGTGAAGCAGCGGGAAGGGCGGCGGGCCGGGATAGAAGGCCTTGCGCGCCAGGTGCAGCATCACCGAGGAGTCCTTGCCGATGGAGTAGAGCATCACCGGGTTGCGGAATTCGGCCGCCACCTCGCGCAGGATGTGGATCGACTCGGCCTCAAGCTGCTGCAGGTGGGTCAGCCGCTGGGGCGACAGCGCCGGGGGGGCGCTGCTCGCCTGGGCAGGCGACGCTTGGGTCGCGGCGTGAAGAGTGGTCATGGCCCGGCTACCTCGCATGACGGTGGGCATGGAAATCATGCCCTCGAGGGTAACGCCGGACCGTTATTACTCAAAAGAATTAATAGCGATCTTTTTATAGCCAATAATCAAAGATCGACCCGTTCTACCCAGGTCACGAACTCCTCCTCGCCCAGGTCCACCACCCGATAGCCGGGGCGCGAGGCCTCGTCGATGGCGAAGGTCTCGGCACCGGCCAGAAACTGGTCGGTGGTGGAGGGGCAGCCGAAGACCGCCACCTCGCCATCTTCCAGGCGCTGGTGGCTGGCGAAGGCCTGATGGATATGGCCACAGAGGATGGCGCGCACCTGGCGGTAGGCGGAGAGGGTCTGCCAGAAGGCCTCGCGATCCTTGAGGCCCAGGGCATCGATCCATGCCGACCCCACCGGCAGCGGCGGATGGTGCATGGCCAGCAGGGTCGGCCGGTCGTCCTCCTCCAGTCGCGCGGCCAGCTCGGCCAGGCGCTCCGGGCCCAGCTCACCATGAGCCTGGCCGCTGACCCGGGTGTCCAGCATCAGGATGCGCCAGGCACCGATATCGAGCTCGTCGAGCAGCTCGCGGGTCTCGGCCATCAGCGCCGGGTCATCATGGTTGCCGGCCAGCCAGAACCAGGGGGCGGCGAGCCGGCCCAGGATACGCGCGGCCAGCTGGTAGGAGGCGGCGGTCTCATCGTTGCTGATATCGCCGGTCACCAGCACCACATCGGGGCGCTCGCGGTTGACCGCAGCCACCACGGCCTCCAGCTGGCGCAGCGGGAAGCCCGCCCGGGCGCGGGCGGCGGGGTCGGCGTGCAGGTGGCAGTCGCTGATCTGGACCAGTCGCATCATCGAAGGGGCTCTCGTTGGGCGCCGGTGAGCGCAGCGGGTTCAGGGAAGTGGCGTCAGGAGAATTCGGGCAGGTCGCGCGAGTGGCCATGGGCCAGCCCATGCTCCAGCCACTCGCCGAGAAAGCGGTTGAGCTGCAGCTTCTCGTCGGGCTGATGCATGCGCGAGTTGGGGTAGCGGTAGCGGCCATCGAAGTGGCGCTGGCGCTGGAAGTCGGTGACCTCCGCCATGCGCACGTCGTGGTAGAGGTGAACGCGCATGCGCGGGGCCTCGATCAGCGAATCGAGCACGCCGCGCTGGGTGACCCTCACGATGCTGGTGTAGGGGGCACGCTCCAGCAGCGTGAGGCTGAGCACGCCCAGCCAGCGGCCGTCGCTGGCCAGCTCGATCTCGCGGGTCTCGCCGACCTCGAGATCCCCCAGCAGGCGCACCAGGCGCAGGAAGTTGATGCTGCACTCCCCCTGCAGGCTCCTGAGATCGGTCACATAGGCACTTCGCCGCACAGCATCTCTCCGCACACTCGCTCCCTAGTCTATCGTCTCGCTCGCAGTGAGGCCCGCTCGACGGCCAGCCACTGCAGGGCGATCAGGCACATGGCATTGTCGAGTCGCCCGGCCTGCAGGAGTTCCCAGGCCCTGGCAAACGGTAGCACATGCACGCGGATATCCTCGTGCTCCTCGTCGAGGCCATGCACGCCGCCCAGCCCCTCGCTGTCGACCAGGCCGCAGAAGAGGGTGACCCGCTCGTCGCAGGCGCCGGGGCTCGGGTAGTAGGTATGCAATGGAATCAGCTCGCCCACCCGGGCGCCCGCCTCCTCCACGGCCTCGCGCCGGGCCACCTCGGCGGGCGACTCGCCCTCCTCCACCAGACCCGCCACCACCTCGAGCTTCCAGGGCGAGACGGGATCCTCCAGGGCGCCGGCGCGGAACTGCTCCACCAGCACCACGGCGTCGCGCTCCACGTCGTAGAGCAGCACACCCACGGCGTCGTGGCGGCGATGCACCTCGCGGGTCATGGTCCCGCTCCAGCCCCCCTCGAAGAGCCGATGGCGCAGCTGCAGTGCCTCCAGGCGAAAGAAGCCCTGATGCAGGCAGCGGCGCTCCAGCAGCTCCACGTCGGCGCGGGTGAAGGGCGCCGCCGCGGCCAGGTCCGGGGCCCGTTGGACGTCACTCATGGCGCTCTCCGCATGCACAAAGTGGCCATTATCGTGACCGGGGGCACCGATGCCAAGCCGCCCCCGCCCCTCGCGACGACTCAGAGCCGCTCCAGCAGCGCCCGGGCCTCCTCGCGCAGCGCCTCGTCGGAGGCAGCGCGATCGGGGCGGGCTTCGCCTGCCAGGGCGCGGCGGGCATGCTCCCGGGCCTCCTCGGTGCGCCCCTCGTCCTCCAGGAAGGCGGCGTAGTAGAAGTTGACGTCGATGCCGTCGGGGCGAATGGAGAGCGCGCGCTGGAACATCCGCTCGGCGGTCTCGCTGTTGCCGAAGCCCACCGGGCGGCCCGGGGCGCGGTCGTAGAGCGCCCCCAGGGTGACGTAGGCCGAGCCCGCGGCACCGTCGGGGTCGAGCTCGACGGCGCGCTCCAGGGCATCCCGGGCGCTACGCGCGCTGGAGAGCGCTCCCAGGCCGCTGCGCTCACGTGCCCAGGAGGCCTCGATGATGCCCTGCCACACCAGCGGCATGGCCTCGTCCGGGTGGTCGGCCACCAGGCGCTCGGCCTGGCCGGCCAGCGACCTCAGGCCGCTGCCGCGCTGGCCCTGGGCCTGTTCGGTGATCAGCCGCTCCCAGTGGCTCTTCATGCCCTCCACCCGGGCCTCCCAGGCGTGGGCTGCGGCCAGCGGCAGGGCGGCGAGGCCCAGGCTCAGACTCAGGCCCATGGCGGTATTCAGCAGGCGACGTCGAAACATGGCGAAACTCCTTTGCGGGGTGTTGTGGTTGTTGGGGTCGCCCCGGCAATGTAACGAACGTTTGAATGATTCGCCAGCCGGCGTGGCTCCGTTTCCCCCCTTGCCCTCCCCCCCTTGGCCACCCCGGGCGCATGGCGTATGGTCGCGCCAGACGCAAGCGTGCGAGGAAGAGCATGAAAGGCCGCAACATGACCCGCTGGCGCGACCCCGCCAAGGACCCGCGCCAGGAACCCAAGAGCCACCTGATCACCGCCGAGGGCGCCGAGCGGCTGCGCGGCATCCTCGACCACCTCTCCCGGGTCAAGCGCCCGGCGCTCTCCGCCAAGGTGGGCGAGGCCGCTGCCCTTGGCGACCGCTCGGAGAACGCCGACTACACCTACAACAAGAAGGAGCTCAACCGGGTGATCGCCCGGATCCGCTACCTGACCAAGCGGCTCGACGAGCTGCAGGTGGTGGATCGCCTGCCGGCGGATACCGGCAAGGTCTATTTCGGCGCCTTCGTGACCCTGGAGGACGAGGAAGGCGAGGAGATGGCGATCCGCATCGTCGGCCACGACGAGATCGACCCGGCCAAGCGCTGGATCAGCGTCGACTCGCCCTTGGCCAAGGCCCTGCTCGGCAAGCCCCTAGACGAGGAGGTGACAGTGGCCGCCCCCGGCGGGGAGACCACCTACGTGATCACCGAGATCGCCTATCGCGATCCGGAGAAGTGAGCGCGCGCCTGATCAGCGCCTGGCTCAGGTCGACAGGATCGCCCGGTAGACCCGGAAGCGGCGGTCGTCGGCGAGGAGCTCGAAGCCGCCGAAGGCGCGTTCGAGCAGGTCCGGGTAGGGCAGGAAGGCGTTGGCCACGAGAAGCAGCTGGCCGCCCGGTTTCAGGTGCGCCGGCGCCTCCTCGATCAGCCTCGCCGCAGGGCCGTAGTCGATGGCGCGCTCCTGGTGGAAGGGCGGGTTGCTGACGATGGCATCGAAGGTGCGCCCCCCCAGCGCCGAGTAGACATCGCTTTCCAGCGTCTCGCCAACCAGACCATTGGTTGCCAGGCTGCGCCGGGTCGCCTCCACCGCGAAGGCGTTGACGTCCACCGCCGTGACCGCCGCCCCGCGGCGGGCCAGCCAGGCTGCCAGGATGCCGTCGCCGCAGCCCATGTCCAAAACATCGCCCGGCCCATCGCCCACCGGCAGCACGGCAGGCAGCGTCGCCAGCAGCAGGCGGGTACCGTCGTCCAGCTTGCCGTGGCCGAAGACCCCGGGGTGGCTGGCCAGGAGCAGGCGCTCGGCGTCCGGCTCGACCTCGAAGGCGCTCCAGGCGGCATCCGGGTCGATCACCACCCGGCCGAGGCGAGTCTCGAACAGCGAGCAGCGTCGGGCGCTGTCGCGCTTGCGGCAGCCGAGCCCCAGCGCGGCCAGCACCTTGAGCACCCGCTTGATACCGCCCTGATTCTCACCCACCAGCTGCAGCGGTGTACCCTCGGGCAGAGTGGCGCAGAGCCACAGCAGCCACCACTCCCCCAGGGCATGGCTCTTGGGCCAGAACAGCACCGCGCCCTGCACCTCCCTCTGCCCCTCCCCCTGCGGCGCTTCCTCGGCGCTGCCCGGCAGAGAATCAAAGGGAGAGTACGCAGGACGCCCGGCGGCCTGCCACGCCTGGCGCACCGCAAGATCGGCGCTGATCGCCAGGCCCTGTCCTCCTTCCAGCCAGGGGTCCCGAGGCGGGGCCACCCACCACCAGCCGCGGTAGTCCGCTTCCTGGCGGGCCAGCAGCTGGCAGGTGGGGGTCAGGGCTTTGGGGGTATCGGCATTCATGTCCCGGGCTCCTCAGCGGGCGGGGTGGGGGAAACGGGGCGCACCAGGGTGTAGAGCAGATAGCGCCCCAGGCGCCAGTGGGGATCGACCCGGCAATAGCGACGCTCCAGCGCCAGCAGCGCCTCACGGTCGGCGTCGTTCTGCGGCGGATGGCGGAGGTAGTCGTTGAAGATGCGGATGCCGGCCACGCCGCGGATCTCAAGCCCGCACTCAGCGCTCCAGGCCTCGACCTGGGCGTGGGTGAGCGGCGAGATCGGCGTCAGGCGCAGGCGCTCGCCCTTGCCCTCCAGGCGGTCGGCCAGGGCCTTCTCCAGGTTGCCCTTCACCACGTTGGAGAAGCGCAGGGCGTCGCGGTTGAAGACCATCAGCGAGAGCTGCCCACCCGGTGCCAGCAGGCCCGCCAGGGTCGCCAGGGCGGCGCGCGGGTCGGCCAGCCACTCCAGCACCGCGTGGCAGGCGATCAGCGACCAGGGGCCAGGGGCCACCTCGGGCAGCACCTGCAGCGGCGCCTGAATGAGCGTCACCGGCTGGCCAGACAGGGATTCCCGGGCCCGGGCCAGCATCTCGGCGGCAGGCTCGGCCAGGGTCACGGCGTGGCCGCGCTCGGCGAACCAGCCGGCCAACTGCCCCAGGCCACCGCCCACGTCGAGCACCGGCTGGTCGTGAAGCGCCAGCATCTCCGGTAGCAGCTGGTCGAGCAGCGCCAGGCGTAGCTCGCCCCGCACGCCGCCGTAGAGGCTCGCGGCGAACTTCTCGGCCAGGCCATCGAAGTGGCGGTCGCCCTGGGCGGAGAGCGGCGAGACGGCGAGGCCAGGTGGCCTGGTGTGAGGACGCTGGGACATGCAGAGGGCTCCGGCGGTGTCGCCGGGCATTCTACCCGAACTTAGCCGCCTGGCGGTCGCGGCAGGGGGCGGGCAACGAACGACCGAGGCCAACGCTGCGGCAAGGTAACACAGCACGATTGCCCCCGGCGCGGTTTCACTCGCCGCCGACTTTCCCTATAATGCGCAGCGCTCGGCCCCCTTAGCTCAGCTGGATAGAGCGTCCCCCTCCTAAGGGGAAGGTCTCAGGTTCGAATCCTGAAGGGGGCGCCAGCCTGATCAACGGCTCGCGCTGATAGCGCCAGTACCGGCTCAGTCAAGAGCTTCCCCGCCCCAATACGTCCCAGCCAATAGACATGCTAAGCAAGCGAGCACCTGCGCTGCCTGCTCTGGTGGTCCCATGCATGACCCTGGCTTGACGCCTTGGTCGCGAATCGCCGCGACACCCCCTTGCCGTCGATATCCGGCTGCAGGATTAAAGTTGCGATTGAAGACGCCGATAACTGCTAATCAAGCATTGATGGTCGTTCGACTCCCCTCCCTGCACCAGACGTTGGAACCCAGCGGATGCCCTATACCGAAGCCAAGGAACATGCGCCAGGCCAGCTGCACGGGATCTTCATCGATCCCTACGGCGCCTTCGACAACACCACCACGGAGCGCCTGCTGCACCTGAGGGTCGCCATGGAGGTGCTGATCGGCCGCCCGCTTACCGAAGGAACGCTGATCCTTCGCGTGATTCACGGCTGGGAGAACGGCGGCTGTGACGCGGCGGAGCTGCGCCACAGCGACTACCCCATCGCTTCCCTGGAGGAGCTGCACGACATCGAAACGCGCTACCGGCTCGCCCTGGAGCAGCTGACCCCCTGGCCCGGCACGGCGGGAGAGCTGCTGGCCGCCCCCCTTGCCGAGGCCATTCGGGGGGCCGAAGCGGAGGGGCTATCGCTCGATCAGGAGACTCGCCAGACGCCGTCGCGCTGGCCGGCCTTCCGCCATGGTCTGTGGCTCTACACGCTGTTCAAGGTGTACCACCGCCTGGCCTACGGCGAGGATGACCCCTACCGCACAAGCCGTGTCCGCCTGCCGGAAGGCGAGCGGGAGGTGCACGAGTTTCACCTCGAAGAGGGCGAGTTCGCGGTGATGGCCCCGGTGGATGGCGCTCCCGGCGAGCACCTGCTGGTGCTCCACCCCAGCCAGCTGGCGCCGGTGCTCACCCTCCTCAAGGACACCCTGGCGGCGGTAAAGTAGCCAGGCAGGCCAACCTTCATGGCGGCGGCCCCTGCTCAGGCAGCTCGAGATCGCAGGCCGCAGTGTCCCGCCACGCGTGCACAATGATTCATGTTTCCCCCTGCTCGGCCCTCAGTGCCGTGTGTCTTTCGTTATAGTGATATTTTGACGTCCTCCCCTCCCTCAGCTGCTTAGGCAGCTGCCGCCAACGGCGAAAAGGAAGGGGATTCCTACGGCGCTCAGGCACGGCATTGAGCCATCCCTGAATCGCTTCGGTGGGTTCCTGCTGCTGGCGGCCTTACTGCACCACTCACTTCACAGGCTAGCCGGGCGTGCCCCGCCCTTAATACATTGATGGCGCC
>NZ_QGTM01000006.1 GCF_003182195.1 Halomonas sp. A11-A | reverse complement strand
GGTGCTGGTCCTTGAGGATCCAGGGCGCTTCCAGGCCCAGGCCGAGGGTCAGAATCTGGGTGCCGTCCATGCCATGCCTCCTGTCGTCGTGGAGGTCATATCCTGGCCCAGCTCAGGGGGCGAATTCCACACCCAACGACGAAGAGCCAATAAGCATTGCGCCAAGTCGGCCATACTTCTTTCCGACTTGATTCGCAAGAAATGTGCGCCCCTGATGACGACGAGTACTTGCGTTAGTCATGCGCGGCCAGCGCATGACCGAAACGACCGTATAACGCTTCACTAGCTCCTTAACTTGGGATTTCTGTACGCCACCCTCTTTCCTGGCTTCTATTGCAAAAGACCCGCCAAGACATATCGCAACGTGACCATAAATGCCTCGCGTTGTCGTTTGAATGACCCTATTCATCGTTAACCGCTTGTACTCATCGTCCGTGTAGCAAACCAGCACATCGAGCGGCTTAAGGTGTTTCAGTGGAATCCTCTGTGGAATAGGAGCCAACTGAAGACCTTCGACCAAGTAGTCTTCACCGTTCTCATCAAAGTCAACGCAGAGCCCCATGCCACCCCCTTACTTGGCGCCTAACGCCCAGTGTAACCGGCGCCCGATGAAGCGCAGCGGAATCGGGCATCCGAGTTCACACTGTTGTTAGCTTTGCTTTGACGCCTCAAGATGAACGGTGCTTGGATCAAGTTTTTGAGCCTCGTCAAAGGTGAACGTAATCGGAAGCATTGCGCCTTTTACAACCTCATTACTCGTGAGGTCTGCTTGGCTAAACCGTGGCGACCCAAACTCCCAGTCACTCTCAAACGGTATTGGGAACCGAATAAGTTTAACCGTACTGCTACCTGCCGATATATCGATATCTGACGGAACGATTATTTGATAGGAGAGGTTTCCAAAAGCGACGACACAAAGGCAGTAGGGCACAACATTCAATTCAGCCTTCCTTCTTAGAACCAATACTGTCATTAATCTATTCGGCCGCGGCCCCGGAACAAAGGCCGAAAGCAAAATCTGAGGGTTAATAATCGCAAAGGAGTGGTTTGGGTCCATGATCCATGCGACAGTGCTCTTGAACGCAATTAGTTCTTCTTCTTCTATGACCGAAAGAGCAATTTTGACCAAACACTTGTATACCGCGGTTGGGATATACGGCTCCAGATGAAAATTAGCGGTAAGCTCTTTGCTTTCCACGTCTAGCAACGAGAAGCCGCTATCAACCGGATCAATAACCTTTGCTCCCGCAGCGACGTCAAACTCAAACCGCGAACGTTTATCATTAGTCCTGTAATTCGGGACCTTCTTTTTCCCTTTTATTTGTGCAGCCAACCGAAATGGCTTCGTATACTTGTCAAGATGGTTTTCCAGATTGTTCGATACAAATGTATTGCACACATCGCACTCATTTCTGAGTACCAACTGTTTATTACCTAGAAACTCGGGGACTGCATGGGCAACTGTTCGAAATGTAACATCCGGCTCGCTTTTTCCGCAGAACCTGCACACCTTCTGGCTCGAACCTACGTAAACTTTTGGACCACTGCCCAAGTGATGGCCAGCGATAATGTCGTAGTGTTCCTCAAAGTAGTCCAATCTTTCGTCCAAATTCACAAGTTTCTCCTGACAAGCTAACAGCGTATTAGACAGCACGCTCGTTTATTGACTTGAACGAGCCTGCGTGCTCACAATCCAATCAGCGCAACCTATTCTCAGTTAACCCATTGATTCATGACACCCAAAGGAAGCCTTGGCTACTTGTGTAAATCGCGCTTGCGCGTTTTTCCGGAGCCAATAACACTGTATACACACGGCTAGCAGTGTTTAGAACTTCGATACTGATATCGGCATGGCAACCGCCACGTCTCTATAGGCTCTATCGGCAAGGCGCTGGATATCTTGAGCCCTGTTATTGATTTTCCCAGCACATACTCTATGGCTTACCCAACATCGCCAGCGTATGCTCCCACTGCTATTTCACAGCATCACCCAAAGTTATCAGCAGCTTGTCGTAACGTTCCGGCATCCGATCATCCATGCCGGTGGCCTCGAAGCGGTCGAGGGTGTGTTGGGCCTCATCAATAACGCTTTGCAACTCCGCGACGACCTGCTGGTATTCGGCTTCATTCATAGCACTTGGCAGTCCAGCGTTTGACGTTGGGGTCGCTACTCATCTCGTCCTCCTGATTACTGCACTATAACCTGTGCAGCTATGGAGGGGGCGCTTCAACACTACATTCGGACGGTGTACTAATACGGTCTGAAACAGGAGTTCATTCGCCCCCATACCCCGCAGCAGAACGGAATGGTTGAGCGTCTGATCCGAACGGTAAAAGAGCAGTGTCTCTGGCTTCATAACTTCCAGTCACTGGATGAAGTCAGGCAAACCTTGAGGATGTGGTTCACGTACTACAACGAGCAACGTCCTCATCAAGCGCTGGGGATGAAAGCACCCAGCACAGTGTATCAACAATTAGCGGCCTAGGTGTGCAAGTTTAGCTGGGTCATTACATAGATTTCCATCTGGTTGAAGTAACCCCCTGCAGCTATGCAGGGGGAATTTCACTCACGGGCTGCATTGCAATGTGACTACCGAAAGTCTATAGCTCACTTTTTTTAAAATTATTATTTTATTTTTTCACCTTCTCTTTCCATCAATATTACTTGAATATCTTTTTTGTCACCATACTCCATTATCACTGCATACTCTAATGAATCATTGATTGGGAGCCAGTGATGACTAAGAAGCCGAGTGATTTTAGAGGCATGTTCAAAGCCTTTGTGCAATATCCTAAAACGCTCTTCTTTTGACCCGTACTGATAACTCCTCTTGGCATGAACATAATTAGATGCATCTTTGTAGATGTCAAAAAGCTCATCTTCAGTTAAATAAACACGGTCATCTTTATCATATTTCTCAATCTTGCACCCTCCGTCTTCTGTATTTACTACCTTAACGGGGTAGGGGAAGTAGTTTTGATTTAATCTTTCTAGACTTCTCTTGATTTTATTTAGCTCCCACCCTCTTCTCAAATCAGCATTCAGTTGTTTTTCTGCGGCTTCGCTAGCAATAACACAGCTAAACATTATAACTTCGTTTATTTTCCTTAACTGAAGGTAAAGTAAATCAATATCGATTTCTATCAGTCCGGTAAAAAGCTTTTGTTTGCTATGACATTCCTCCATGGCTTGAATAATGCTCATGCGCTCTTTTATTTCACGCATGTTATTTTTATATCGCTCCATGAGCTCTAACATTCTTTTTTCTTTTTCAGGAGACATACGGAAGCACCTCATGCATATATAAAAACGGGGGCCCTTAGGCCCCCGTCATTACTTACCACTTCAGCCTTTCGGCCAAGCGTGAGGCTAAGCCTCAGATTAACCCAGCAGAGACAGCACGTTCTGCGGGATCTGGTTGGCCTGTGCCAGTACGGAAGTGCCGGCCTGCTGCAGAATCTGCGCGCGGGTCATGTTGGCCACTTCAGAGGCGTAGTCGGCATCTTCGATGCGCGAACGAGCGGCTGCGAGGTTGGTCTCGTTGGTGTTCAGGTTGGTGATAGCGTCTTCGAAGCGGTTCTGCACGGCACCCAGAGCTGAGCGCAGGCTGTCGATCTGGTTCAGAGCAGCATCGAGATCAGCGAGAGGAGTTCCGCTGGTCATTTCGCCAGTATACTCTGTGAGTGCATCAACCGCTTTTGCATCACCAGTATCGACGCTACCGATAGCAGAGGCCAAAACGAAAATATCATCCCCATCGCTATTGGTTACCTGCACAACCTCATTACCGTCATTTGAATAGCGAATCTGAAGATCATTTGCAGGAGTGGCACCATCAGGGGCGGTAGCAATCACCGCAGTAGTACTAGTGCTCAGATTGAATGCTGTTGCAGCACTGCCAGCAGTATTAGCCTCTGCTGCCTTGAACAGGTTGCCATCAGCGTCTTTAATAACGAAGTCACCTGTCCCGGTTCCGTCATCATTAAGAACTTCGTGCAGCGTACCTCCGGTAGTCGTTATTGCAACTGACGGATCTGCCGTGTTATGGGTGATTTCATCACTAAGGTTTACTTTGTTAACACTGAAATTAGTCAAACCCAGCGAGGTGGAGTTGATTTTTTCAAGATTGACAGTGATTGTCTCGCCGTCGTTCGCACCCACTTGGATTTGCAAGCCTTCGTTAGAAGACAGCACCTTTACGCCGTTAAAGCTTGTTTCGCCAGAGATACGGTCGATTTCACTCAATCGCTGAGTAATTTCGTCCTGAATGGACTGCAGGTCATCGGCCGAGTTGGTGCCGTTCTGAGCCTGAACGCTCAGCTCGCGAACACGCTGCAGGTTATCGTTGACCTGATTCAGCGCACCTTCAGCAGTCTGGGCAACAGAGATACCGTCGTTGGCGTTCCTTTGTGCTTGTGCCAGACCGGTGATCTGAGCGGTCATGCGGTTGGCGATGGCCTGACCGGCCGCATCATCCTTGGCGCTGTTGATGCGCAGGCCGGAGGAGAGACGCTCCATGGAGGTCTGCAGGGCGTTCTGGGACTTGTTCAGATTGGACTGGCCAATCATGGAAGTGATGTTGGTATTGATCACGGACATGTGATGTTCCTTCCTAACGTGGGGGGCTCCATTGGCGGGCCCGCTGCGATTGGTCTTTCAAGGCCCAGCGGGCCTGCCACAACGGCGCCGGTGGCCGTTACTCTCTATAACGGCGGCCCCGGGGAAACCTTTAGGCCCGTGGCGAAATAATTTGTGACATTTGCCTTGACAGTGCGTAACAAAAGGTAAATCTGGCCTGTAGATAACCCGGAAAGGCCAGCGCCCGGCGGAGCCGGGCGCTGCGGGGAAGGAGGGACTGGTGATGAAGGGGCTGGAAAGCCGAAGAGCCGCCCTGGCCGTTCCCGCTTCAGTTGCCGGCAGCCAGCTGCCGGCCAACCAGGCGCAAGGCTATTCCACCTGGATATCATGATGTCTAAAGCAATCAATTTTCTGCTAAAATAGACATCATGATGCCCCACGATGGATTCATTGATGCGCCTCTCTCTCCTCACCGCCAGCGACACCCAGCACGATCTTGCCAAGGCCGTGCGCCGCCGCCGACGCGAGCTGAAGCTTTCGCGTAGCGCCTTGGCAGAGCGCAGCGGGGTACCGGCCCCAACGATCAAGCGGTTTGAAACCACCGGGCAGATTTCCCTGCGCCAGTTCCTGCTGCTGTGGCAGTGCGTGGATCGACTGGAGCGAATCGCGGCGCTGGCGGCGCCAACGCCTGAGGCGCCACGCAGCATCGAAGAGGTGCTCCGCGATGAGTGAGTTCACGCCCGTGCGGCAGCTGGAGGTGTGGCGCACCCTCGGCGACGGCCGCCAGATTTTCGTGGGCCGGCTGGCGCAGAATCGCCAGGGCGTGTTCTTCCAGTATGACGACGCCTATTGCCAGGCCTTCCACAACCTCGCGCCGTTTCAGCTGGCCTTCGACACCCGGCTGCAGGCCGCCCCTCGCTCCCCGCACCGGGGGCTGCATGGTCTCTTCGCCGACTCGCTGCCGGACGGCTGGGGCATGATGCTGATGGACCGCCTGTTTCGCCAGCACGGCATTTCACCCCATGACGTGACGCCGATGGATCGGCTGGCCTTTGTGGGCGAGCACGGCATGGGGGCCTTGCGCTACTACCCGGTATCGGCGCTTGGCGCCGACAGCGACGCCGCCCCCGAGTGCAGCCTGGGCGAGCTGGGCGAACAGGCCCGCCGGCTCTTCGAGGGCCAGACCGACACCGTACTGGCCACCCTGGCACAGGCCGGCAGCTCGGGCGGTGCGCGCCCCAAAGTGCAGGTGTATCTCTCCCCGGAGACTCCCGACCGGGCCAGCACCCACCCCCGCACAGGGCTGGAACCCTGGCTGGTCAAGTTCACCTCCGGCACGCTGGCACTGGGGCATGAAGAAGGGCTATGCGAGGCTGCCTATCTGACTCTTGCCCAGCGTAGCGGCATCGAAACGCCGAGCTGGAAGCTGATCACGCCGCCCGAAGGTTCCCCGGCGCTTGGGTGGCTGGCACTGCGGCGCTTCGACTGCAGCGCCAGCTCCAGCGAACGGGGCCGGTATCACATGAGCAGCGCCTGCGCACTGCTGGATGCCGATTTTCGCCTCCCCTCTCTGGATTACGAGGATCTGATCAAGGCCGGCCAAGTGCTCTGCGCCAGCCCTGCCGTCGGCAGGCAGCTGTTTCGTCGCGCCCTCTTCAACCTGTTCGCCTGCAACCAGGACGATCACAGCAAGAACTGGGCGTTCCTGCTGGACGATGAAGGCCAATGGCGCCCCTCGCCCGGCTACGACCTGACCTTCAGCCCGAGCCCCTATGGTGAACACGCCACGGCGTTCAAGGGGTATGGCAAGGCCCCGCCGCTCAAGGCCGTTCAGGCGCTGGCCGATCAGGCCGGTTTCGCGCGCTGGCGCGAGGCAAGAGAAACGATCGAGGAGGTCGTGACGGCGATCAGCGGCTGGAGCTCAACCGCCAAGGCGCTTGGCGTCAGCGCCGGGGTGCGCCGTGAAATACAGCAGCGGCTGAACGCCACTCTCGAGGAGAACCGCCCGCTCTGGCGCGGCTGAGGGGCGGAGCACGCCCGCCCTGGCCACCGGCGCCAAGGCGGGTGCCTGGATCACGGCGCCGCTACCGCTTCCTGGGGTTGCCCAGGTCCGCCAGCATATCGAACTGCTGGGTGAGGTAGGCGCTGGTCTGGTTCATCTGGGCGATCATCGAATCCAGCTGGCCGAACTGCACCCGGTAGCGGTCGATGGTGCGCTCGATGGAGACCTCCATGCGCGTATAGCGCTCGCCGATGCTCTTGACCCGACTCTCCGCGCCGCTGATGGAGCGCTTGACGATGCCGTTGCCATCCAGCAGCTGGCCCAGGGTGCTATTGAGGCTGCCGGCGAGGCCGCCCTTGCTGTCGGCGCCGGCGAAGAACTCGCCCAGGGCGGCCATGTTGCCGCTGGTGAGCTCGTTGAGCTTGGCGTCGTCGAGCTTGAGGGTGCCGTCGCGCTGCAGGCTGATGCCCACCTGGCTGAGCATGCGCAGCTCTCCTTCACCTGTTCCACCGGAGAGCACGCTGCGCAGGCGCGCCTCGATGGTGCGCACGGCGCTGTCGCCGTTGAGCTCGCCGGCCTGGCCGGTCTCGGCATTGAAGGAGGTGAGCTTGCCGATGGTGCCCTTGAGCTCGTTGAACGCCTTTACAAAGCCCTGCACCGCCTCGCGGGCCTTGAGGGTGTCCTGCTCCACCCGCAGGGTGATGGGCTGCCCTGCCTCGGTGGTCTGTTCCAGGTTCAGGGTCACGCCCTGGATAGCGCCCTCCACCTTATTGGTGGCGCTGGTGATGTCGATGCCGTTGACGTTGATGCTGGCGTCGCGGCCTACGCGCAGGGTATCGGCATCCGCCTCAAGAGTGGCACTGCCGAACGCGAGGCCAGTCAGCGAGGCGTCGGCGCCGGTCTCCTTGCTCGCCAGCGCCAGGCGGTAGCCATTGCCGTCGTTGACGATCGACGCTGACACACCGGCCTTCTCGTCGGCGTTGATGGCGTCCCGCAGGTCCTCGAGAGACCAGCCCGCCTCGATCTGGATCTCCACGCTGCGCAGCGGCGCGGCGGAATCATCCAGCTCGCCGTCGGCATCGAAGGTGGCGCCGAAGTTCAGCGTCAGGGTATCGGCCGCGGTGAACAGCTCGCCATCCCGCGTGGTGGCCGCCGTGGTGGCCAGGGTGCCGGCGGTGGCCAGCTGAGCCACCTCTACGTTGTAGCTACCGGGCTGGGCCGCCTTGCTGGTGGTGGCGGTGAAGGCGTCGCCGCGCACGTTGGCCGAGAGGCTCTGGTAGAGCGAGGCGTCGTTGAGCTTGGCGACGCTGTCCTGGAAGGTGGAAAGCGAGCTCTGCAGCTGGCCGTAGGCGGAGATCTTCGCCTGCTGCTGCTCCTGCTGGCGCTTGATGGGCTCCAGCTTGCCGCGCTCGGCATCGCGCAGCTGATCGAGAAGACCGGAAAGGTCCAGGCCAGAGCCAACGCCAAGGGCCGTGATGGTTGACATGGAAGTTCCTCAGTAGGCGCGCGGAGCGCGGGTGCCCATAGGGGCTTTAGCCTGTTATCGGCAGGCGCCCGAGGAACTTTAGCATGTCATAGGTGACGGATCAGTCCCGGCCCAGCTGGGCATCCATGGCGGCGAACTGCTGGGTCAGGTAATCGCTGGTCTGGTTCATCTGGGCGATCATGCCGTCGAGCTGACCGAACTGCACCCGGTAGCGCTCGATGGTCTGGGCAATGCCCTGCTCCATGCGCACGTAGCGCTGGTTGAGGCTCTCGACGCGGCTTTCGGCGCCGCCGATGGCGTTGGTGAGCGCGCCGTTGCTGCCCAGCAGTTGGCCGCTGGTCTCCGCCAGGCGCCCGGCCATGCCCGGGGCATCCTCGCCGCCGGCGAAGAAACGCTCCACGGCACCCATGTCGTTGGCGATGGCCATGTCGAGCTCGGCGCTATCCAGGCTCAGGGTGCCGTCCAGGGAGAGCGAGATGCCAAGCTCGCTGAGCATGGCCAGCTCGCCCTGGGCGGGGTCCCCCACCATGCTGCTGAGATCGCTGCGCAGCCGCGATTCGATGGTGCGCACGGCGCTGTCGCCCAGCAGCTCACCGGCCCGGCCGGAGTCGGCATCGAAGGCGGTCAGCTCGCCGATGGTGCCCTTGAGGGCGTTGTAGGCCTCCACGAAACCGCTCACCGCTTCGCGCACCGCCAGGGTGTCCTGCTCCACGCCGAGGGTGGCACTGCCCGGCTGCTGCAGGTCCAGGGTGACCCCCTGAATGGCACCTTCCACCTGGTTGGTGGGGCTTGTGATGCCGATGCCGTTGACGCTGAAGGCGGCATCGCGGCCTGGCTGGACCACCAGGCCTTCGTCGGGGTCTTCGGCATCGCTGACGATCACGCCATCGGCAAAGAAGCCATCTTCGAAGGTCATGCCGGTGACGGAGGCCGCCTCGCCGGTCTCGTTGGACATCAGCGCCAGGCGGTAGCCCTCGCCGTCGTTGACCAGGCTGGCCGAGACGTTGGCACTCTCATGGGCGTTGATGGCGTCGCGCACCTCCTCGAGGGTGCTGCCGGCCGCCACGCTGATGTGGATGGCATCGGGCTTTCCGTCCGGGGCATTGCCAAACGCCAGGGTCAGAGTCGAGTCGCTATCGGTCAGGGCCTCGTCGAGCTCAACGTCGATCCGCTGGCTGGCCAGGCTGCCGGCGCTGGCGAGCTGTTCCACCTCCAGCTGGTACTGGCCAGGGGCGGCATCGGCGTCGGCGGCGGCCTGCAGGGCGTCGCCATTCACATTGGCGGAGAGGCTCTGGAAGAGCTCGGAGCTTGCCAGCCGCCCCACCGCGCCCTCGAAGGCGGCCAGCGCCCCCTGCAGCTCGCCGTAGGCGGAGATCCTCACCTGCTGGGATTCGATCTGGCGCTCCACGGGCTCGAGCTTGCCGCGCTCCGCCTCGTTGAGCTGATCCAGGAGCCCGTTGAGGTCGAGCCCGGAACCGATGCCGAGGGCTGAAATACTCGCCATAACACACTGCCTTATTGCCGGTGAATTTGCCTCCTGGGGAAGGGGATCGGCGGGGGAAGCGAGAACTTTAGGGTTGGTGGTCTCGCGACCTGGCGAGCCAGGCGTCAAGCTGCCGCTGGGAGAGGCCCATGCCGGCAATGCGATGGGGCGCCAGGACGCGCAGATCCTCGTGAAGGTGGCGCAGGAAGTGTTCACGATCCTGCTCGGGAACGGTGAGACAGCGCGCCTGAATCCGTGCCTCCATGTCTGGCCCCGTGAGCAGTTCGGCCACGATCTCGGCGATGATCTGGCGGCGGAGCTTGCGGTATTTCACCCGCAGCGGATCGAAGCCGACGGCTTCGGCCGCTACGTCATAGTCGCGGCAGGAGCACAGGTAGGTCCAGACATAGAGCTCTGCCAGAGGCGAGACGTCGTTGAACTCGTAGGCCACCAGAATGGCCGCGTGGTAGTCGCCGGGCTCGACATCGTGAAAGGAGAGCGGCACTAGATTGTGGCGCACCAGTGGCAGGTTGGCGGCCAGGCGCGCCGTGCGCTTGTTCACGTCCACGAAGGGCTGAAGGTAGGCCAAGTGCACCAGCAGGAAAAAGCTCTGCTCATAGGGGTCACGAATGGCTCGTGCTTTCTCGACCAGCCGCTCCAGGCGCGGCAGCAGTTGATGGCGGCGCTCCAGAGGCAGGTAGCGCGACCCACCGATTCTCACCCCTTCATCACGCAGCTCGCCGGCCATGCCCGGCGCGACCAGACCATCAGCCAGCAGGTAGTGAAGCGACTGGATGTTGCTGACAGAAATCTCCAGTCGGTTGATCCCTTCGACGAGGAACTGGATCGCATCGCGGTGATTGAGAATCATCGCCTGCTCGGCATCGAGCTTGTCATCGGCGGCAACGCCCTCCAGCAACAGCCGCTCGGTTTCCGCCAGGGAGTAGGTATTACCCTCCAACCTTGAGGAGTTGTAGGAGAGGTCTACCAGCAGTCGATTGTAAATGCGCCTGGCGAAGGTACCGGCTGGCATGACACCTGCAAAACGGCTACCGCTGGAAGAGAGCGTTTCGCGCTGCGATTCGCTCAGATAGAAACTCTGGTTGGGAACGTAGGCCTCGACCCACTCATCCCGATAGGTGCTGGCCGGGCGCTGGAAAATCGGCACATCGAGGCGCCGCAGCGCGGCCCGCGCCCGTTCGCTCAAGGGCTCGGCTGGCACCGGGAGCGCCACAGCGCTACTACTGCCCCCCACCTCCCTGGCCCCGTCGGATATCACTCGGTACTGGCGGTTACGCTGGCCTCCACGGCTCACCAACACCCCCTGCTCGACCCACGCCTTGAGCCAGCGCCGTAGGGTACGAGGCGCAAGGTCGCTCCCCTGGGCAACGAGAATCTCACTCAAGGAAAGCCACTCACCTCGTGCCGAGAGGTAGTCGAGAACAGCCCGGCGGATGGATTCATGCTCTGTCATACAACAGCTCCAGGGGCGGATCGGTGTTCTTATCGGCCACTTATCGGCCACTTATCGGCCAGCATAGCGCTTTGAGGCCTTTATTGGCCACTTGCCGGCCATTTATCGGGCAAATTCTCAGTTGCCGGCCACTTATCAGCCACGTTTCGACGACCGAGCTCGTAACCTCCGTTCGGGAGCCACTTCCACCTTTGGGAGGGGAACTGCGTGCCGGCGGCAACTGGCGCCCTCTGGCTCCGGCAGGCATCAATGTGGTCACCGGCATCACGGCCCCGGCGCCGCTCACCACCCGCGACGGCCGCTACCGCCAGACGGCCCACGCCACCTTCGATGGCCAGACGCTCTCGCTCTGTCGTAGCGAGCACGAGCTCGATCGCTCGGGGGCCGACTGCGCCCGGCTGGTCGGCACCCAGCGGGACTTCGCTCGAGGCCTTGCCGGCCGCGTGGAGACCGAACGCTTCGTGCGCGGGACACTGCGCTGCGACCTGCCGCTCCGGACGCGGTGAGTCCCCTCCTGTGACTGCTCCCCGCTCTAACCGCTGACGCGCCACGGGCGAGCGCACTGCCCGCTTACCTCCCCGCCCGAGCCGATTCACACCAGCCTACGAAGAACCCAACGTTAGGCAGGCAGCGTCTCCACCTCGAAGGCGACGATCTGCCGCCGCTCGCGGGAGAACTCCACGCCGATCATATGGATCGGCTTGCCCTGGCCGCGGTACTTGTCGGCGTAGCCTTTTGCCTTTAGCTGCGCGAGGGCGCTGCCGTCGGGCAGCTGCTCCACCACCTTGAACTCGAACAGGTAGAGGCGGCCGAAGGCATCCACGGTCATATCTACCCGGCCATGGTGGCTGGCGTCTTCCACGGTAACGCTCACGCCCAGGGCGGCAAAGTGGCTGTAGAAGACGCTGGCGTAGTGCCCTTCGTATTTCGCGATAGGGTTGTTGCGGTACCAGTCATGGGGCAGGCCGGCGTAGAGGGCCTTGAAATAGGTCTCCAGGCCCGGCATGTCGGCGGCCTTGAGCAGGGCCGGCAGCCGTAACATCAGCTCGTCCAGGGCATCGTTGCCCAGACCCAGCACAGGCAGCAGCGCCTCGTTGAGGCTGCTTTCCACCTCCTGGTTGGGAAAGCCCAGGCGGTAAATGGGGCGGTGGGGAATGTCTTCGCGCACGCCGTGCAGCGTCAGATAGCCGGTCTGGAAGAGCAGCGCCTCGGTGGCAATATCGTCGACATCGAAGCGGCCCAGCAGCGCGGGCCGGCTGTGCCAGGCCGTGAGCGCCGGGGTAAACACGCCGCGGGCCTTGAGCAGCTCGACCAGAAAGGTCGGCGTGGCGCTCTCGAACCAGTAGGCGCCGAACTGGCGCTTCTGGAACAGCAGCAGCACGTCGAAGGGGTTGTAGACCGATGTCACCTCCTCCCCGCCCCAGCGGTAGCCGTTGTACCAGTGGCGGATCGCCTCACGCTCCAGCCCCGGGAGCTCCGGGGCGAATACCGTGTCGATATCCTCGTCGGTGTAGCCGCAGATCGTGGCAAAGGGGGCATCGAGGGTGATGTCGTTGAGGTTGTTGAGCCCGGAGAAGAGGCTCACCTTGCTGAACTTGGAGACCCCGGTGAGCAGCACGAAGGCCAGGTGCAGGTCGGCATCCTTGAGCACGCTGTAGAGGTTCTTGAGCCCGTCACGCAGCTCCCGGGCGGCTTCAGGTTCGAGAAGGTTGTCGAGGATCGGCTTGTCGTACTCATCGATCAGCACCACCACCCGCTGACCGTGACGCTCGTGGGCCAGCCGGATCAGCTGGGAGAAATCGTTGGCGATCAGCTCAGGCGGCGCCGTTTCGATGCCCAGCCGCTCGCGGTGCTGCAGCAGCTGATAACGAATGTGGGCGTCCAGCTCGTCGCGGCGACGCATCACGCCATCCGCAAAGCTGATGCGAATCACCGGATGCTGCACCTGCCAGTCCCACTTGTCGTGGATATCGAGCCCCTGAAACAAGGCCTCGCGCCCTTCGAACAGGCAGCGCAGGGTGTCGAGCAGCAGGCTCTTGCCGAAGCGCCGCGGCCGGGAGAGGAAGTAGTAGCCGCCCTCTTCCACCAGCCGATGGAGCATTGGCGTCTTGTCGACGTAGTAGTAGCCACCCTCGCGCAGCTTGTCGAAGGCTTGAATACCGATGGGCAGTTTCTGGCGGGTGACTTGCGACATATCCCCTCCCGTGCCTGGATAGGACGCCGGCAGAAACGATTCTTCGCCCATCCCCCAACGGAAAACGGCGTCGCTGCCAGCCTTTGCCGGCCATCATAGCCCAGGAGGCGCTCTTGTTGGCCCCCTGCCGGCCAGCTAGCGGCCATCGGCGCTGCTCTAGGGTAGCAGTTAGTCACGTGGCGCCTGCGGTGGTGCGGCCACCTGGCCTCCCAGCCTGAAGCCGCCCACCGTCTCGGCTAGGCGGTCGGCCTGTTCCTTGAGGTGCTCGGCGGCGGTGGTGGACTCTTCCACCAGGGCGGCGTTCTGCTGGGTGGCGCGGTCGAGCTCGGCCACGGCGACGTTGACCTGGCCGATGCCGTCGCGCTGCTCGCCCACGGCCACGTTGATCTCGCCCAGCACGCTGGCCACGCGCTGCACGCTCTCGACCAGCTCGCCCATGCTCGCGCCGGCCCGATTCACCAGGGCGGTGCCGTCGGCGACCCGGGCGCCAGAGGCCTCGATCAGGCCGCGGATCTCCCGGGAGGCGTCGGCGGAGCGGGTGGCGAGCTTGCGCACCTCGCCGGCGACTACCGCGAAGCCGCGACCCTGTTCACCGGCCCGGGCCGCCTCCACCGAGGCGTTGAGCGCCAGCAGGTTAGTCTGGAAGGCGAGGTCATCCATCAGCTTGACGATCTCGCCAATGCGCGCCGAGGAGGCGCTGATCTCGTCCATGGTGGCCACCACCTGGCTGACCACCTCGCCGCCCTGGCTGGCCTGTTCGGCCGCCGCCTGGGAGAGCCGGCTCGCCTCCCGGGCGGCGTCGGCGGTCTGGGCCACGGTGCTGGTGATCTCCTCGATGGACGCGGAGGATTGCTGCAGGCTGGAGGCGGCGCTCTCGGTGCGCCGTGAGAGGTCCTGGCCGCCGGTGGTGATCTCCCCCGCGGCCACCCTTACCTCCTGGCTGGCGTCACGAATGGTCAGCATCACCGCCTGCATGCGCTCCACGAACTGGTTGAAGGCACCGGCGATCTGGGCCACCTCGTCGCGCCCCTGCGCGGGCAGGCGCTGGGTCAGGTCGGCCTCGCCGCTGGCGATCTCCGCCATGGCATCACGAACGCCCAGCAATCGGCGGAAGATCACCCTGAGCAGGGCACCGAGCAGCACGGCGGTGGCCAGCGCCACCAGCAGCAGGGTGGTCAGCGACGACGCCAGCACGCCGCGCAGGCCGGCGGTGGCGTCGTGGCCATCCAGAGCGACCACCAGCTGCCAGTCGGTGCCGGCAATGGGCTGGCTCAGCAGGCGTCGCTCGCGGCCGGCCAGATTCACCATCAGAGGGTCGCTTGCGGCACCAAGGGCCGCCAGGGTCTCGCCGCTCAGGGCTTCGTTGAGCCGGCTGACCGGCTCAAGGCTGAGGTCGGGGTCGGGATGGGCCACAAGCGTGCCGTCGGCGGCCACCAGGAAGGCCAGGCTGTTGGGCGTGGGCGCGATACCGCGCACAATCTCGACCACGCTGTCGATGCCGACATCGCCGCCGGCCACGGCCTGCAGGCGACCATCGCTCAGCAAGGGGACGGCCATGGTAACGACCAGCCCGCCGGTCACGGCGTCCACATAGGGGGCGGTGACGATGGCCGCTCCGGCCTCCACCGCCTGCCGGTACCAGGGGCGCTGGCGGGGGTCGAAGTCGGCGGGAGGCTGCCAGCCGTCGTGGAAGTGGGTCTCGCCGCTCTGCGGGTCGGCCAGATAGGTGGCCTGGAAGTCGCCGGCCCGTTGTAGCAGCTGCAGCGCCGGCAGGGGGTCGGACTCAAGAGCCGTGTCGGGCAGGGCCTCGAGCGTCGCGGCGCGAGACTGGACCCATTCGGCGATGGCCTGGCCGTTGCCCTGGGCCACGGCCGCCAGGTTGCTGGCCACCTGGTCGTCGTTGTGAGACTTGACGGTGAAGTAGCTGGCGGCGGTATTGATCGCCAGCGCCAAGACCACCACCACCAGGGTGGCGATCAGCAAGCGGTGTCGCAGGGAAGTGGGCATTGTCGCTCTCTCGGATAAGGAGGTAAGCCCCAGGCGCGGGTGCCACGCCGGGGGCTGCTGGAGAGATATCGTCCACTGGAAGGAAGACTTGAGGGGCTTTTTAGCTGCCCTACCCCACCAGTGCAGCCGTCTCGCGCAGTTTGTTGCGCCTCTGCCTACAAGCCTACAGGGTCGCGCCGCCCGGCCGGCGGGTGGAGGCACTGGGGCCTGTGCTAGACTTGCCATGCATCTTGGGAGGCAAGACGAATGCGGATCAGCGAGCAGGAGCACCACATCATCGTTGACGTACTGAAGCGCCACTTCGGTGAAAGTGCCGCTGTATGGCTGTTTGGCTCGCGGGCCGACGACAACGCTCGGGGCGGCGATATCGATTTGATGGTGGAGACACCGCTTCAGAGCGCCGACGAGATTGTCGAGGCCAAACTTGATGCGCTGGTGGAACTGCATCAGCGCCTGGGCGACCAGAAGATCGACCTGGTGATCAAGCGGCCCGGGGGCTGCCAGCTGCCGATCCACCGGGTAGCGCGGGAAAGCGGAATACCACTTTAAAAAGGTACTTCGCAAACCGCAGATTTACGCATCCCTCGAAACTCCCAGGGTTTCCAGCAGCCCGCTGCGCAGATGCGCCAGAAGCGCCGGATCGGCGCCGCTCAGATGCTCGGCCTCTCGCCACCACACTTCGGCGTGATGGGGCGAGTCCGGCAGTCGCCGCCACTGGGCAAGCAGCAGCGCGGCGCGCAGGGTATGGGCACCGGCCGGCATCTGAGCGAGGCAAGGCAGCGCCTCATCATCCTGCATCCAAGTGAACGGGTCGTGCTCTTCTGGCAGCTGGGCAGCGGCTACCCAGCCGGCCACCTCGGTCCCCAGCGCCGCCTCCAGCGCCTCGGGCGGCAGGCGCTCCACCTCCTCCATCAGCAGCAGCGCCTCGGCGGCCACCCCCATGGCATCGGAGGCGCCGGACTCAGCGAGCAGGCACCGGGCTTCCTGGCCGATGGCGTCGAGGTCGTCGCGGCTCTCACCGGGGCCCACCATCTCGAACATGCAGTCGCGGCGCCTCGCCTCTGCGGCGGCATAGCAGTGCGCCTTGAGCCTCTCGAGCGCAATATCGAGCTGTAGCACCTTACCCACGCGCCTCCCACACCTGCCCCGTGACATTACGCGCCCGCTGCCCTCTTCCCCTGAGCTGAAGAACGAAGCTCATGGCATCCTTAAGCGCCACCGCGGCGCCGCCATAATCTTCACCGATAAGCGCCTGCGGGTCGAAAAGCTGCAGCGCCTCGGCCAGGGTTTCAATGGGAACGTCGCGTTCGAGGAAGTCATCGTGCTCCAGCCGCGACATGGCGGCGAGAATCGCGCAGTCGATCAGGGAAGCATCCAGCCAGTAGGTCGCCGCAGAGTAGCCAATGCACCAGCGCAGCCGCGACTCCTCCAGGCACACTTCCATAGTGGTGGTGTGCTCACCGACAAAGCAGCTGCCCAGCAGCACGCCATCGATATGGTAGCGCCGGGACTTGTCCGCCACACGACTGAGCAGCTTGAGGATGTCCACACCTGCCACGCGCTTCTGGTGGCCATGGGCTGCAATATAGACAATCCGGCTTTCCAGCTCGCCCTTGCAGAGGCAGTCAAGGGCAATTTGAAAGCTGCGCTCGTCGTAGAAGTTAGCGTAGTGCACCTCGGTGTCACCGGTGAGCTTCGCAACGCCCTCGATGAAGGGGATTACGCTGCTGCGATTGGCATCCTTGTCATCCAGCTCCCAAGGCGACTCCAGCACCAGAATGGCGCGACTGGCGTGATATTTGCTCATGCAATTTCCTTACTGTTTGGCCATCGCCTTTAACGGCAGGACGAGGTGGCAACACCACCGATTAGTGTCATATCGGCAACGTCTCTAGCAGCTTAAGGCTCAGCCTCCGCTGCCCACGCCCCGCCTTCAACTCTTAAAACTCCTCCCACTCCGGCTCGGCCTGCGCCTGGCGCTGCGCTGGGGCCCTGGAACCGGAGGCGGGGGCCTGGAGCGAGGGGCGATTAGTCACGGGTGCCGCCGGTGCCGCCGCAGCGGCTGCCGGGGCAAAGGGCGCCGCCGGGGATACGCCCTCCTGGCCTGCCTCGAACTTGAAGGTGCCGACCACCTGGGCCAGGCGCTGAGCTTCGTCCTTGAGGTTGGCCGAAGCGGTGGACGTCTGCTCCACCAGTGAGGCGTTCTGCTGGGTCACGGCATCCATCTGGGAGACGGCAGTGCCCACCTGCTCGACGCCGGACTGCTGCTCCTGGGCGGCGAGCGCCAGCTCGTCGATCATCGCCGCCACCTGGCGCACCGACTCCACCACGCCGCGGATCTTCTCACCGCTGCGGCCCGCCTGCTGAGAGCCCTCGCTGATGCGCTGGGTCACCTCCTCGATCATGGTGCGAATCTGACGGGAGGAGTCCGCCGTGCGGCTGGCCAGGATACGCACCTCGCTTGCCACCACCGCAAAGCCCTTGCCGTGCTCGCCGGCCCGGGCCGCCTCCACCGAGGCGTTGAGCGCCAGGATATTGGTCTGGAAGGCGATACCGTCGATCACCCCGATGATCTCGGCGATCTGGCGCGAACTCTCCTCCATGCCCTGCATCAGCTCGACGCTGGCTTCGACCTCCTTGATGCCCACCTCGGCGCGCTCGGCGGCGGTGCGGGAGATCTCGTTAGCCTGAGAGGCCGTGTCGGTATTCTGGCGCACGGTCGAGGCGATCTGCTCCATGCTGGAGGCGGTCTCCTGCAGGGCGGAAGCCTGCTCCTCGGTCCGCGAGGCCAGGTCCTGGCTACCCTCGGCGATCTGGGTCGCCCCGGTGGCCACGCTGTCGCTGCTGGCGTGCAGGGTGGTGACGATACCGCGCAGCCGCGCCTGCATATCGCCCAGGGCGGAGAAGAGCTGGCCGATCTCGTTGCGGCTGCCGCGGCGAATCGTGCCGGTCAGATCCCCGCCAGCGATGCGTTCGCAGTGGGAGACGGTCTCGCGCAGCGGGGCCACTACCTGACGGTTGATCATCAGCATCACCAGGGCGGCCACCAACAGGGCGAGCACCAACAGGGCGATGGAAATCCACTGCATGCGTTCGCCGGCTGCTGCCGCACCCGCATAGCGCATATCGGCACGGGCCTCGGAGAAATTCATGAATTCGCGCATCACCTCGGCGAAGCGCCCCCCTGCCTCGGTGACCTGCTGACGATAGGCGAAGATGCCGTCCAGCTCACCGCCGAGGATCGCGGCCTTGAAGCCGGGGCTCACCAGTTCGGCATAGGCGGCGTTGACCTCATCCACCAGCCGGGCGCGCTCGGGGGAGGGGCCGAGTGTAATGCCGCGAAAGGCCTCCATGCGAGCCTCAGCACGCTCCATGGCCTCCCCTGCCAGGGCGATCTCCCGTGCCGCCGCGGCATCCTGCCCCTGGCGAGCAAACTCACCAAAGCGCACGATGTGGGCCCGCATCTCGGCGACGTTCACGTCGGCCCGGTTGGCATGATTGGCCTGGGCCAGGTTGACGCGCACCAGGTCATTCAGGGCCGCTCTGGTGACTGCTCCCCGCCCTAACGGGCGAGGCTTCCCACTTCTCAGGCAGCCGCCGGCGATGTGCCGGACTTACGCAAGCCTCCATGGGCAGAGACGGACAGCCCTTCCGCCTTCAACTGGATGATGCCTTGCTGCTTGATGTTCCGCGCCGCATTGATGTCCCGGTCATGCTGTGTGTGGCAGGCCGGGCACTCCCACGACCGGACGTTCAACGGCATGGCGCCCCTCTTGTGCTGGCAGGCATGGCAAGTCTTGGAGCTTGCGAACCACTGGTCGATCTTGACCAGATGCTTGCCCTGCTCCTTGGCCTTGTATTCCAGTTTGGCGATCAAGGCGTGCCATGATGCGTCGCCGATGTGCTTGGCGAGCTTGTCATTTTTCATCATGTTTTTGACCTTCAGCGTCTCGACGATCACCGCTTGGTTGTCGTCAACGATCTGCCGAGACAGTTTGTGCTGGAGGTCGTTGCGGGCGTTGGCCACCCGCTCGTGAGCCTTGGCGACGAGCAATCGGGCCTTGCTCCGGTTGGCGCTGCCCTTCTTCGTGCGGGACAGCGCCTGCTGCTTGCGCTTGAGATTCTTCTGCGCCTGCTTGAGGAATCTCGGATTGGCGAACTTACGGCCGGCGGAGTCGATAGCGAGGTGCGACAGCCCCATATCCAGGCCCACGACCTTGGCGGCGTCAATGTCCTTCAGCGGTGCCGGGGCGGCCTGCTCTGTTTCAAACAGCAAGGAGGCATAGTGCTTGCCGGTGACGGTGCGGGTCAGGGTGATGCTTTTCAGTCGGCCCTCGACCTTCCGATGCACCCTGGCCCTGATCGGCCCGAGCTTGGGCACCTTGATCCAGTTGTCGCCGGCCCTGACGCCGACGCAGTGATAGCTGGACTGCTTGCCCCGCTTGCTCTTGAAGCGCGGGTAGCCGCCCTTCTGCTTGGGATCGAAGAAGCGCTGGAAGGCATGATCGAGGTTCAGGCACGCCTGCTGGAGGGCCATGGAGTCTGCCTCCTTCAGCCACCCATACTTGCGGGACTTCTTGGCGACAGGAAGTAGCTTCTTGAGGTCGTGCTTGGCGCTCAACGACTGGCCGTGACGCCGGTAGCGATGGGACATGACGCGAAGGCCGGTATTGTAGCAGAAACGCACCGCGCCGAACTGGCGGTTCAGGAAATCCGCCTGTTCGGTCGTGGGATAGATGCGTATCTTGATGGCCTTCAGCATGTCAGTGCTCCCTGCTACAATGCCTATAAATTAAGGTCTCAAACGGAGAAAAGCAAGTGAGTGTGCAGGGAAACTACCGGCGTGGCAGGCACAGCGTCACGCGGCTGGTTGTCCATCTCGTCTTTACGACGAAATATCGGCGCAAGGTGTTCGACGGTTACATGATCGGGCAGTTGCGTGAGGCGTTTGAGTCGGCCTGCGAAAAGCTCGATTGCCACGTTCTTGAGTTCGATGGGGAAGAGGATCACGTCCACCTACTGGTGGAATATCCGCCGAAGCTGTCAATCAGCGTACTGGTGAACAACTTGAAATCCACCTCATCCCGTCGGGTGCGTTTCTTGAACACCCATATTCCACGCTTGAGCAATAGCGCTGCGCTGTGGTCCCGGTCGTATTTTGCCTGTAGTGCAGGCGGCGCCACTATCGAAATGCTTAAAGCCTATGTTCAGGGGCAGAAGACGCCAGAATAGGGCCGCTTGCGCGGCCACCGCTTACCTCCCCGCCCGAGTGGGCGAGGGTTCACGCGGATTTTGCTGACTCCCTGTGCCTGAAAGCTGAGCACGCTGATGCCGAGAATCAGCGCCAGCATGGCACCGAAGGCCATCAGCAGGCTGGCACGAATCGAAAGATGACGCATGGGGGGACTCCTTCACGGGCTTGACTGCGGCACGCCACCGCATCGGTTCATGAAAGAGTCTTATCGGTCGCAAGGCCAATAACTTTAATCGCGACAGGCGTCTACAGATCCGAGATAGCGCCGCTGGAAGGTCTCGGCGTCTACCGGCCTGCCGGTCAGGTAGCCCTGGATCAGGGTGACCGGGTAGCGGGCGAGCGCTTCGAGCTGCGCTTCGGTCTCCACCCCTTCGGCCACCACCCGCAGCCCCAGCTCCTGAGCCAGGCCGGTAACGGCCGCGACAATGGCGGCGCTGCCGCGGCGCTCACTCGCGTCGTCGACGGCTAGGCGCTGCACGAAGCTCCGATCCACCTTGAGGGTGGTCAGCGGCAGGTCCTGCAGGTAGCTGAGCGACGAGTAGCCGGTGCCGAAGTCGTCGATGGCGATACGGCAGCCCAGCTCTCGCAGGTCACTCAGCACGGCCACAGCCTCCTGCTGGCGGTCGAGCAGCACGCTTTCGGTGAGCTCGAAGCCGATCTGCCCCGGCGGCAGCTCGAAGCGCTCGAAGAGCTGGCGGATCTCTTCGACCAGGCTGCGCTGCCAGAACTGGCTGGAAGAGAGGTTGATGGCGACCCGGGGCGGGTTGAGCCCTGCCTGGCGCCATTCCCTGAGCTGCCCGGCCACCTCCTCCATGACCCAGCGCCCGAGCGGAATGATCAGCCCGGAACGCTCCGCGATGGGGATCAGAACCCCTGGCGAGACATCGCCGAACTCGGGATGCGCCCAGCGCACCAGGGCCTCGGCACCCTCCACCTCGCCGGAATCACGGCTCACCAGTGGCTGGTAGTGAACGGCTAACCCCTCGCCGCTCTCCACGGTGTCGCGCAGGGCGCTCTCCAGCGCCAGCAGGCGGCTATCGTGGTCGTTCATCTCGGCGCGGAACAGCCGGTAGGTGTTGCGCCCCTCGCGCTTGGCACGGTACATGGCGGTGTCGGCGCTGCGCACCAGGGCATCCGCGGTGGTGCCATCCTCCGGATAGAGGCTGATGCCGAGGCTGCAGCCGATGCGAAAGGTGTTGCCAAGGACCTCGAAAGGCTGGGCCACGGCGTCGATCAGCCGGCGGGCCACAAGCGTCACCTCTTCCAGGCTGTTCAGCTCCGGCAGCAGGGCGAGAAACTCATCGCCGCCGAGGCGGGCCAGGGTGTCGTCCTCGCGCAGCCGCGCCTGCAGACGCTGGGCCACCTGTAGCAGCAGCTCGTCGCCCACGGCGTGGCCCAAGGTATCGTTGACCTGCTTGAAATGGTCCAGGTCGATGAAGATCACCGCCAGCCCCTGCCCCTGGCGATGGGCGTGGCGAATGGCCAGCTCCAGGCGGTCCTCCAGCAGGCGGCGGTTGGGCAGGCGTGTCAGGGGGTCGTAGTAGGCCAGCCGGCGCACCCGCTCCTCGTTCTCGCGGATCAGGGTGATGTCGGTGAAGAGCGCGGCATAGTGGGTCACCTCGCCGCCGTCATCGGTGACGGCGGTGATGGTCAGCCGCTCCAGGTAGAGCGCCCCGCCCTTGCGCCGGTTCCAGATCTCCCCCCGCCAGTAGCCGTGGGCGTCGAGCTCCTGCCACATCTGCCGGTAGAAGCTGGCATCGTGACGCCCGGAGGAGAGCAGCGCCGGCGTGCGCCCGACCGCTTCCTCTACGCTATAGCCGGTGACCTGACAGAAGGCCGGGTTGACGTACTCGATGACGCCGTTGGGGTTGGTGATGATGATCCCCTCCAGGGAGGCATCGATCACCCGCTCGGCCATCTGCAGGTTCTGGCGAGAGAGCGCCAAGGCCTGGTCGCGCTGCTCCAGGGCGCGGCGCAGGTCCTCCACGTAGAGCCGCTCGGCGCCGGCCAGCATGTCGCGGAACCCCAGCAGGCCGACGACCTGGCCGTGGCCGTCGACCACCGCCAGGTGACGCAGCCGCAGGTCGATCAGGCGGTCGCGGGCGTGGATCAGGGTGTCTTCGTGTCCCACGGTGACCAGCGGGCGACTGGCCAGCGCGACCACCGGGGTGTTGCCCGGGTAGCGGGCGATGAAGCGCACCATGTCGCGCTCGGTGATGATGCCTAGTTCGCCTGCGGCGTTCGCCTCTACCACGGCAGCATCGCAATGCTCACGCATGGCCGCGGCAGCCTCGGCAAGCAGCAGGTGGCCCGACAGCACCAGCGGGCGGTGGCTAAGCACGCTGCTGACCTCGCGCAGGCGCAGGTAGGGCTCGATGCCCTGATTCACGGCGAGATCGGTCTGCGTCACCATGCCGAGGGGCTCGCCGCTGTCGCCCACCACCAGCAGATGACGACGGCCCGCGCTGTCCATGGCGATCAGCGCCTCGCCTACCGGCGTCGCGCGGTGCACCCCATTCACCGGCATGCTCATGACCTCGGCAATGGGGCGCCGCATGGCGGAGAGGTCGGCAAAATCAACGGCCAAGGCATCGCGCTCGGTCCAGATACCCACCGGCTTGCCGCCCTCCATCACCACGATAGAGCTGCAGCGCCGTTCGGCCATGCGGGCAGCGGCCTCACTGAGCGGCGTGTCGGGGTCACAGGTGAGAAGCGCACGCTGCATGATGCGCTCGATGGGCAGTTCCTGGCTCATGGGCTTCCGTGGGTCAAGGGGCGATATTGATCAAGTAAACGGATCAGTGTATCTCGGCCGACCCACAAACATCTTGAGCCGGATCAACCTGATGCGCTCATCTGCATCGAGAGCACCCGCCACTCGTGTCGATGCGGCCACTCCGCCAGCCAGTCCGGCAGGGCATCGGCGGGCATGGGGCGGGCGATCCCATAGCCCTGGGCGAGGCAACACCCCAGCTTCACCAGGGCGCGAGCATGAGCGAGGGTCTCTACCCCCTCGGCCAGCATGGGGCGCTTGAAGCGATTGGCCATGAAGATGACGCTCTCGACGATGGCGAGGTCGTCGGGGTCGCTGAGCATGTCGCGCACGAAGCTCTGGTCGATCTTGATCAGGTCCACCGGGAGCTGGCGCAGGTGGGTCAGCGAGGAGAAGCCGGTGCCGAAGTCGTCGATGGCGAAGTCGATGCCCATGGCCTGGCAGCGGCGCATGGTGGCCAGCGCCTGCTGGACGTCATGGATGGCGGTGCTCTCGAGGATCTCCAGCTTGAGCCGGCTTGGCGATACATTGGGGTAGCGCGCCAGCAGCGCTTCGAGGCCGGCCACGAAGGTGTCGCTCAGAAGATGTGGGGGGCTGATGTTGACGTGCACGGGCAGGTCGATGCCAATGCCCTGCCACTCGGTGATTTGCTTAAGGGCGGCCTCGAGCACCCATTCGCCGAGCTCCTGTTCCAGGTGGGAGCCAGTGACCACCGAGAGGAAGGCGCCCGGCGCCAGCAGCCCGTCCTCGGGGTGCTGCCAGCGAACCAGGGCCTCGACGCCCACCACGCTGCCATCGAACAGGTCGACCTGGGGCTGGTAGTGGAGACGCAGCTCGCCCAGCTCGAGCCCTTCTGCCAGCCGGGTGCGCCGCTCCTGGCGCACCTGCAGCTCGCGGTCCTGATTGGGGTCGAAGCGGTGGAAGGTGTTGCGTCCACGCTGCTTGGCCCGATACATGGCCTGGGTGGCATGGCGCAGCAGCACGTCGCCCTCGACGCTGTCGTCGGGAAAGCAGGTGACCCCGAGGCTGGCGGTCAGGCGCACGCTGTGGCCCTGCAGCACCAGGGGCTTCTCGATGGCCTCCAGCAGCTGCTGATAGAGGGCATCGCCCGAGACGCCGTGGAGCAGCAGCACGAACTCGTCACCCCCCACCCGGGCGACCACGTCGTCGCCGCCCATCAGGTGGGTGATGCGCTTGGCAAAGGTGGCCAGCAGCAGGTCACCGAGCTGGCGGCCTAGCTGGTCGTTGTGGTGCTTGAAGTGGTCGATATCCAGGGCGCACACGGCCAGCTGTCCATCCGAGTGCCGGGCATGCCGGATCGACTCCTCGATCAGCTGTGTGACCAGTTGCTGATTGGGCAGCCCGGTCAGGCTGTCGAAGTAGACCTCACGGGTCGAGCTTGGCACGCCCCCCGGCACCGCCAGGCAGGCCAGGTCCGTCAGCACCAGCACCTGATAGGGCTCGCGGCTGGGCTCTCGCACCCGGCGCGCGGAGAGCAGGCCGGGGCGCTCATGGCCACGGGCATCGCGCCAGTGCACCTCGGCACGCGCCCGGCCGCCATTTTCCAGCTCCGCCAGAAAGCGCGGCCTGTCAATATGCCAGCGGCCCTCAAGCCCCGCCGCCTCGAGGGTTTCGCCGATCAGCGCATCCAGCGGCTTGCCGGTCAGCTCCATGAAACGCGGGTTGGCCGCCACGATGCAGTGGTGCTTATCGGTCACCAGGATCGCCTCGTCGGCATGCTGAAAGCCGGATTCGGCGTAGCGGGCGGGAAACGCCAGGGGGTTGATGGAAGAGAAGGAGTTCATCACGGCATCTCTTCCCCATGCGCTGACTCGCCGTTGCCCCCTGGTTCTGCGTCCACCACCACGCTGTTGCGTCCGGCATTCTTGGCGCGGTAGAGCGCAGTGTCCACGCGGCGCAGCAGCGCCTCGGGCCCTTCACCGGGACGGAGAGCACTGATACCGATGCTGACGGTGATCGAAATCCCGTGCAGGCGCTGCTCGGCAACCTGAGCCCGCAGCCGGTCGGCGAAGGTGGCTGCCCCCTTGAGGGGTGTGCCGGGGAGCAGGATAGCGAACTCCTCACCGCCCCAGCGCGCCAGCAGGTCGCTGCTGCGCAGGCTGGTGCTCAGCCGCTTGGCCACGCTCTGGAGAACACGGTCGCCGACGTCGTGACCATGGCGATCATTGACGGCCTTGAAGTGGTCGATATCGAGCAGCAGCAGGGACAGGGGCTGACCATCGTGCTCGGCTTCCTGCATCGCCTGACGCAGCGCGGTATCGAAGGCGCGGCGGTTGTAGGCGCCGGTGAGGTGATCACGCGAGGCCTGGCGCTCCAGCTCCTGTTCCATGCGCTTTCGCTCGCTGATGTTGTGGAACACCGCCACGTAGTTGCGCACCTGCCCCTGGTCGTCGAGCACCGCGGTGATCGACTGCCAGAGGGGATACACCTCGCCGAAGCGGTTGCGGTTCCATATCTCGCCCTGCCAGTGACCAGTGGTCTCGAGCGACTCCCAGAGGCGGTCGTAGAAGGCCTTGTCATGGCGCCCGGACTTGAACAGCCGGGGCGTCTGGCCGACGACCTCCTCGGCCTGGTAGCCGGTGATATCCACGAACGCCTGGTTGACCTTCTCGATGCGCATCTCGGCATCGGTGATCAGGGTCGCCTGGCCGGTCTCGAAGACCATGGCCAGTAACCGCAGCTCGTTCTGCTGACGGCGCTGCTTGGTGACATCCTCCTGAACGGCCACGAAGTTGACCAGCTCGCCCGCGGCGTTGCGCACCGGGGTAATCACCTGCTTCGCCCAGTAGATTTCGCCATTGCCGCGTCGATTCTTCAGCACCCCCTCCCAGACGCAGCCATTCGTGATGGCGCCCCAGAGCTCGCGATAGATCTCAGCGGGAGTCTCACCAGACTGCACCAGGGCGGGCGTGCGGCCGAGCAGGTCACTCAGGGAATAGCCGGAGATCTGCTGATAGCAGCGATTGGCATACAGGATGCGTCCGTTGAGATCGGTGATGGCGATGGCGACGGGGCTCTGCTCGACCGCCACGTGCAGCTGGCGGCAGAAGACCTCAGGCGAGGCCGGCTCGAAAGTCACGGCGCCTGCCGGCAGGGAGAGCGCCTCTTCGATGGCAGCATCACGGCCCGCCAGACCATCCGGGGAGTGGCATGGGTTACACATGAAGAATGTCCTTGTTCTTATCGCGAAGGATAATAACAGCGTATCGCAGCGCAGCACGAGAGACGAAGGTATCACTCAAGTCTCGGAAAAATCAGTCGAATGGCAGGGGCAGGCCAGTGTATCGCTCAGGACTCCACCCGGTTGCGGCCGCCGTGCTTGGCCCGGTACATGGCGGCATCGGCGCGGGCCAGCAGGCTCTTGCGGGTATCGCCCGGCTGCCAGGTAGCGACCCCGATGCTGATGGTGATGCGCCGGGAGAGGCCCGGCACGCTGAGCGCCGCCACATGGGCGCGCAGCCGCTCGGCAAGCCCAAGCCCCGACTCCAGGCCACAATGGCTGGCCACCACCACGAACTGCTCGGCGGCGCCGATCTCGGTATCCAGGGCGCGTTCGATGCTGTAGCGGTTCCAGGACTGCGTCAGGGGGTCGTAGTGGGCCAGCCGCTCGAGGCGACGGTTGGCCTCGGCCAGGGCCTCGCGCTCGCGGCGCAGGTCGGCATAGAGCCGGTGAATCTGCTGGGCCGCGGCCATCACCCCAAGATCCTCGGCCAGGTCCATGGCGGCCAGCCGCTCGATCCTCTCCCAGGGCGCGCTCCGGCCGCGCACCTCCTCGCGCCACTGTTCGAAGAGCTGGCCGAGCAGCGGCTGGGTAGCCGGCGCCATGGCCTCGCGGCCGCTTCTCGGCATGCCGGCCCAGGCGTGGGTCTCCCGCTGCTCGCCGCGAAACAGCAGCAGCCCCCACAGGCCGGCATCGCCCTGCATGGCGACGGTCAGCACCGCCCTGACCTGCATGGCCCGCAGGTAGTGCCGCTGGGCAGAGGAGAGCCCCCTTAACAGGGCGGACGAGAGGTCGACGGGGGCCCCCGTCAGCGGGTCTCGGCGGGGCCTCAGGGGAACGGAGGCCGCCTCGACGTCAGGGACACTGCACACCGCCTGACGCTCGAAAATTTCCCGCATCTGGGGCGGGAAGTCGCTGGCGGGAAAACGCATGCCCATCAGCGAGGGCACCTTCGCCGCCACCGACTCTGCCACCACGGCGCCGTGCCCCTCGGCATCGAAGCTGGCCACCAGCACGCGGTCGTGCCCGGTGATCGACTGCACGCCCTCCACCAGGGTCTCCAGCAGCCGGTCGGGGTGGTCGGCAGCCGCCAGCTGCGCAAGCCAGCCACTCACCGCGGCCAGCAGGCGGCGCTTATTACTGCTTGCGTGCAAAGGCTCGATCTCGACGAATACGCGCTCGCCCTGCCGATGGAGATCGACCTGCAGGCGCCGCACCTGTCCCGCCACCCGCCGAGAAATCACCACGGCGGCCGCAAGCCGGGCACGCCCCTGCAGCTCACGAGACAGCCGCTGCCAGAGGGCATGGCCCAGCACCTTCCCGGGCCCGTGCGCCAGGGCGGTATCCGGCGATACACCGGCCACCTCGGCGAGGTTGTCACTGGCCTGCAGGACCTGCCCCAGGTCTGCGGAAAGCACCAGCAGGGCGCCGCAGGACTGGATCATGCCGGACATGTCGGATTCGGCAGGTTTCGAGGAGTAGGGCATTCACGGATCCAGAGGGTGGAAGGCGGGGCGATGCCGGAATAGACCTCGACCGAGGCTCTTTATTTGCGCCGTTGCATCCTTGGTGTCAACTACTTCATCGGGCAGCACTTAGGTGCGAGATGCCAACCTTCAACCATGACTTCTGGAATCGGAGGTTTGAGCAGGCGTTTCGCCTGGCCGCCCTCCGCCGGCTCAGGCGTGGCGAATAGGGCGGCGCATTTCTGACCTGGGTCATCGTCGGCACCGGTGGCTGCCTGTTCGCCTAAAGCCTAAAGCCTAAAGGCACACTGCCGATAACGCTTTCAGACAGGCTGCCTGCCACCCTCCGGAGAGACCTTGATGACCCACCTTCTTCACCGCATCCCCATGGGCAGGAAGTTCCTGCTCACCCTGCTGCTGCCGCTGCTGGCCCTGGCCTGGTTCGCGGGCAGCGGCATCCTCGAACGCCAGCGCCTGGCCGCCAACATGGCCGAGCTGGAGGGGCTGGCCGTGCTCGCCCTTCGCGCCGGCGACCTGGTGCATGAGATGCAGCGCGAACGTAGCATGACCTCGGGCTACTACCTGGGCAGCCAGGGCAGCGAGTTCGTCAACCGCCTGGCGGCCCAGCGCTCGCAGACCGATGCCCAGATCGCGGTCCTGCGCGATTACATCGACAACATGGAGAGCCGCCTGGACGAGCGGATGCAGGGCAGTCTCGACCGGGTGCAGCAGCTGCTGGCGAGCCATGAGGGCATTCGCCAGCGGGTCGACGGCCTGGCGATCGCCGCCGAGGAGGCCATCGGCCACTACACCGCCATCAACGGCGAGCTGATGACCCTGGTCGGACGCATGACCCAGCGCACCGAGGCCGCCAGCATCACCCGCGGGCTCTCCACCTACTACGCCCTGCTCGAGGCCAAGGACCTGGCGGGCATCGAGCGCGCCCTGCTCACCAACGCCTTCGGGGCCAACGTGATGCGCGCCCCCGCCCACCAGCGCCTGCTCTCGCTGGTCGGTGAGGAAGCGGCCTTCCTGGCGACCTTCGACAGCCTGGCGAGTGCCAGCCTTCGCGAGCGGCTGGCCGAGGCGCTGAGCGGCCCGGAGATCGAGCGTCTGGTGCCGCTGCGTCAGGTGGCCGTGGAGCGCGGCGTCATGGGCGACTTCGAGGTCGATGCCGAACAGTGGTTCGACTGGCAGACGGTCAAGATCGAGCGCCTGCGCGACGTAGAGTACGCGGCGATCGGTGAGGTCGAGACGGCCGCGGCGGCCCTGCGCCGCGAGGCGCGCCAGGACCTGATCGCCTACGCCGTGGTGACGCTTGTCGCCGCGGGCCTGGCCATCCTCTTTGCCTTCCTGGTGGTGCGCAGCATCACGCGCTCCCTGCGCCTCGCCCTCGAGGATATCGAGAGCCGCGGCGGGGATCTGACCCGGCGCCTGCCGGTGCTCGGCAGCGACGAGCTCAACCGCCTCTACCGGGCGTTCAACGACGCCACCGAGGCCACCGAGCAACTGGTGGCCAATATCCGCCGCGGGGCGCTCTCGGTGGAGGTCGCCAGCGGCGAGATCGCCCAGGGCAACCAGGACCTGGCCCAGCGTACCGAGGAGCAGTCCGCCTCCCTGGTGGAGACCGCCTCAAGCATGGAGCAGATCACCGCCACCGTGCGCCAGACCGCCGACAACGCCCACACCGCCCGCACCATGACCGGCGAGACCGCCGAACGCGCCCGGGCCGCCAACGAGGTGGCCCTGCAGGCCAGCGCGGCAATGGAGCAGATCCATACCGCCAACCAGGAGGTGACCTCCATCGTCGCGGCGATCGACAACATCGCCTTCCAGACCAACCTGCTGGCCCTCAACGCCTCGGTGGAGGCGGCCCGCGCCGGTGAGCACGGGCGCGGCTTCGCGGTGGTAGCCCAGGAGGTGCGCAAGCTGGCCAGCCGCAGCGCGGAGGAGGCCGAGCAGATCCGCCGCCTGATCAGCACCAACGTAGCGCGCATCGACGAGGGCGAGCGGCTGGTGCGCACCACCGGTGAGACCCTGGCCGAGATCACTCGCCAGGTAGAGAAGGTCGCCGAGCTGGTGGCCGAGATGGCAGCGGCCACCGGTGAGCAGTCGGCGGGCATCGAGCAGATCAACCAGGCGGTCTCCCAACTCGAGGAGGTGACCCAGCAGAACGCCGCCCTGGTGGAGCAGGTGTCGGCCGCCAGCCGCTCGCTGGACGACCAGGCCAGCGACATGGCCCGGCTGATCGGCCAGTTCAAGGTGAGCGAGAGCGCCTCACTGCCCAGCGCCGAGACACCCGACGCCAGTCAGCGCGAACCCGCCTTCTCCTAGGCCTCAGGCCGACGCCAGAGCACCCGGGGGCGGCCGAGCTAAAGCTCTGCCGCCCCCGTGCCGATAAAAGGAGGGAAGCGATCGAATCAAAGGGTGCCGCGGCAGCCTGCCGGGGTGTCTCGCCTAGAACAACGTCCGCCAAGGAACCGTGCCATGAGCTCACCTCTCTATGATGCCACCAGCGTCACCGCCGTCAGTCCCGCCCTGCAGGGACTGACGCCCCGCCAGCAGATGGAGCGCGTGCTGGAGACCGCCCTGCCCGCCGCCGGCGGCGTCCTCGCCCAGGCGGAAAGCGGCCAGGTGCCGCCTAGCCGCGGTGAGCTGGTCGAGCCGATCCAGCGCATCAACGAGGTGATGCGCCACTACGGGGTGCAGTTCGAGCTGGGGGAGGTGGAGTCGCGGGTGGTGACGCGTATCGTCGACCGCGAGAGCGGCGATGTGATCCGCCAGATCCCCTCGGAGGAGGTGCTGCGGGTGGCGGAGCGCCTCGGCGAGGTGCAGGGGCGGCTGCTCAGCCTGGAAGCCTAGCGGGTGTTTGCTCAATGAGGATCTTGAGTACCGCCGGCGGACGGGATATCGAGCGCAGCAGGCAATATCACACCTGCATGTTCATCACGTCCTTGTAGGCCGTCACCAGGCGATTGCGCACCTGAGTGCCCATCTGGAAGGCCACGCTGGCCTTCTGCATGTCCACCATCAGGTCGTTGAGTTCCACGCTGGGGTCGCCGGCCTGGAAGGCCTGCGCCTTGGCCGCGGAAACCTGCTGCAGGCGGTTGATGCGCTGGATCGACGCCTGCAGCTCCCCGGCAAAGCCCCCCGCCCCCACCTGAGTGGAGACCTGCTGTCCCTTGGCCGACTGGCCGGCGGCCTGGGTCGCCAGGCTCTGCATCTGGGTCAGGGCGGACTGAATAGCCGGTGAACTCATGAAAACGCCTCGCCTGCTGCTGTTCTGGTTGACGGTAGTCGATGGCTGACAAGGCTAGCACCGGGTGGCTCGCCGCCATCGGGGCAAATGCCGATGAAAAGGGGGGCTTATTCCGGATTAGGGGTCGACGGCGACAAGGATAATGGCGTCCATCACAGTTCCGACTGCCGCCAGGGCAGCCAATCGCGAGCCATGGACGCCGATAATGCCTTTTTCTTCCATGACAGTGGCCATCGTCATTGCTCATGCCGACCCTCGGGGTGGCATGAATGAGTAATGGCGCCCAGGCCACCGGCACCCAGGACAGTTCCTCTCGCCAGGGGGCCAAGCCCTCAAGCGGCGTCGAACGCATGCTGCAGCAGCTGCGCGGCAATCCGCTGATCCTGCTGATGGTCGCCGGCGCCGCCTGCGTGGCCATCATCGTGGCGCTGCTGATGTGGGCGCGTGCGCCCGACTATCGCGTGCTCTACAGCAATCTCTCCGACGCCGATGGCGGCCGCATCGTCAGCGAGCTGGAAAGCCGTGGCGTGCCCTACCGCTTCAGCCAGGGCGGCCAGGCCCTGCTGGTGCCGACCGACCAGGTGTTCGGCCTGCGCCTGCAGCTGGCCGAACAGGGCCTGCCCCGGGGCGGCAACGTCGGCTTCGAGCTGCTCGATGACCAGGCCTTCGGCATCAGCCAGTTCGCCGAGCAGGTCAACTTCCAGCGCGGCCTGGAGGGCGAACTGGCGCGCTCCATGGAGTCGCTGGGCCCGGTGGAACGCGCCCGCGTGCATCTGGCGCTGGCGCGCCAGTCGGTCTTCGTTCGCGACCGCGAGCCGGCCAAGGCCTCGGTCATCCTCACCCTGCACCCCGGCCGCCTGCTCAGCGATGGCCAGGTGAGCGCCATCGTGCACATGGTGGCCAGCAGCGTGCCGGAGCTCTCCGCCGAAGACGTCACCGTGGTGGACCAGAGCGGGCGCCTGCTCTCGACCCAGGCCGCCGGCCGCCACGACCTGGACGGCTCCCAGCTCGACTATATCGACGAGGTGGAACGCTCCTTCCAGCGCCGCATCGAGAACATCCTGGTGCCGCTGCTGGGCCAGGGCAACGTGCGCGCCCAGGTGGCGGCCCAGATCGATTTCTCTCGACGCGAGGAGACCGCCGAGCGTTACGGCCCCAACCAGCCGCCCAACGAGGCGGCGGTGCGCAGCCGCCAGGGCAGCGTCTCCTACAACGGCGACGAGGGGCTGGCCCAGGGCATCCCCGGGGCGCTGAGCAACACGCCGCCGGGCACCGCGCCCTCCCCCATCGAGCTTGCCGAGGGCGAGGAAGGCGTCGACGCCGAGGCCCAGCAGGCCGCCCTTCAGGCCATCAACACCCTGCGCCAGGACGAGGTCGTCAACTACGAGGTCGATCGCAGCGTTTCCCACGTCCAGCACCGCCTGGGTCAGGTGGAGCGCCTGACGGCGGCAGTGGTGGTCAACTACCGCGACGATATCAACGAGGAGGGCGAGCGCGTGCGCGTGCCGCTCACCGAGCTCGAGATGTCCCAGATCGAGCGCCTGGTGCGCCAGGCCATGGGCTTCTCGGTCGCCCGCGGCGACGAGATCGAGGTGGTCAACAGCCGCTTCTCGCTGGCCACCGAAGAGCAGCACCAGCTGGAGTGGTGGCAGTCTCCCGAGATCCAGGCGCTGGCGCTCTCCATCGGCCGCTATTTGCTGGTGGCCCTGGCCGCCCTGCTGCTCTACCTGCTGATCCTGCGCCCGCTGATCAAGCGCCACAAGCCCCCGGTGGCCGTTGCAGCCCCCGGCGCCGCTCTCCAGGTACGGGTCGGCGACGGTGACGGTGACGATGAGGGAGCATCGGCAGCATCGGCAGCCGACCACGAGGCCGACGACACCTACGAACCGCCGCGCAAGCGCCGCCGCAAGGCCTCGGTGTACGAGCAGAACCTCAGCGACCTGCGCGAGATGGCCCAGGAGGACCCCCGCATGGTGGCGATGATCGTGCGCAGCTGGATGAACAAGGAATGAACAAGCCACAGAACATAAGCGGCGCCCGGCGCAGCGCCATCCTGCTGCTGGCCCTCGACGAGGACAACGCGGCCGAGGTGTTCAAGTACCTCTCGGCCAAGGAGATCCAACTGATCAGCGCCGAGATGGCCCGCCTCGACCAGGTCTCCCATGACGAGATGCGCCAGGTACTGGCCGACTTCCACGCCGAGACCGAGGAGTTCATCGCGCTGAACCTGAACTCCAGCGACCATATCCGCTCGGTGCTGACCAAGGCGCTGGGCAGCGAGCGCGCCTCCAGTCTGATCGAGGACGTGCTGGAAAGCTCCGGTGCCAGCTCGGGCATCGACGCCCTGAATCTCATGGAGGCCTCCATGGTGGCCGAGCTGATCCGCGACGAGCATCCGCAGATCATCGCCACGGTGCTGATCCATCTGGAGCGCCACCAGGCCGCCGACGTGCTGGAGCTGTTCGACGACAAGCTGCGCAACGACGTGGTGCTGCGTATCGCCACCTTCAGCGGCGTGCAGCCGGCCGCCCTGCAGGAGCTCACCGAGGTGCTCTCCGGCATGCTCGACGGCCAGAACCTCAAGCGCAGCAAGATGGGCGGCGTGAGAACCGCCGCCGAGATCCTCAACCTGATGAACTCCAGCCAGGAGGAGGCCGTCATCGAGACGGTGCGCGCTCACAGCGAGGACCTGGCCCAGAAGATCATCGACGAGATGTTCCTGTTCGAGAACCTCATGGATCTCGACGACCGCAGCATCCAGCTGGTGCTCAAGGAGATCGACACCAACTCCCTGGTGGTGGCCCTCAAGGGCGCCCCCGAGGCGCTCACGGACCGCTTCCTGCGCAACATGTCCCAACGCGCCGCCGACCTGGTGCGCGAGGACATGGAGGCCCGCGGCCCGATCCGCATCTCCCAGGTGGAGGCCGAGCAGAAGGCGATCCTTCAGATCGTGCGCCGCCTGGCCGACAGCGGGGAGATCGTGCTGAGCGGCGGAGACGACACCTATGTCTAAGCGGCTCGGTCCGGAGTCTGAGCCGCGCCCGGGGCATCCGCTACCCGGGCGCGAGGGCGAGGTGCCCTGGCAGCGCTGGGAGATGGGCGAGCTGCCCCAGGCGCGGCGCGCCGCCGGCAGCACCCCGCCCTCCCCCGAGGAGACCGCCCGGCGCAAGGCGGCCTTCCAGCGCCAGGCCGAGCTGCGCGCGCTGCAGGACAGCGCCAGGGAAGAGGCCCGCCAGGAGGGGCATCGGGAAGGCTACCAGGTCGGACAGGCCGAGGGCTTCCAGGCGGGGCTCGCCGAGGGCCTCGAACAGGGGCGCGCCCAGGCCCGGGAGGAGCTCGAGCGGCAGCTTCGCGAGACCCTGACGCCACTGCTGCCCCTGGCGGCGTCCTTCGGAGAGGCCCTGCATGAGCTGGACGAGGTGCTGGCCGAGGAGCTGGTGGAGCTGGCCCTGGCCACAGGCCGCCAGCTGGCCGGCGAGGCGCTCAAGGCGCGCCCCAAGCAGGTACTGGAGATCGTGCGCGGCCTGCTGCACACCGAGCCGGGCATGAGCGGCAAGCCACGCCTGTGGCTGCATCCCCGCGATCACGCTCTGGTCGAGGAGTACCTCGGCCAGGAGCTCGCCGCCGCCGGCTGGGTCCTGCAGCCCGACGACCAGGTCACCCGCGGCGGCTGTCGGGTGACCAGTGCCAGCGGCGAGCTCGATGCCACCTGGGAGAGCCGCTGGGCTGCGGTGAAGCGCCAGGTGCGCCGGCGCGCCGCCCCTCCGCCCCGCGAGGAAGGCGCACCATGAGCGCGGCCGACCTGCCGAACCCCTACCACCAGCATTGGCAGCAGTCGCTGCGCAAGGTGCGAGCGCGTGTCGAGAAGGCGCCGTCCTTCCGCGCCAGCGGGCGGGTGGTGCGCGCCACCGGCATGGTGATCGAGGCGATAGGCATGCAGGCCCCATTGGGCAGCGCCTGTCGCATCGAGCTGCCGGCCCCCTACAGCCACGAGCCGCCGAGCTTCGCCGAGGCCCAGGTGGTGGGATTCGCCGGTGAGAAGCTGTTCCTGATGCCGCTGACCGAGGTCACCGGCCTGCTGCCCGGCGCCCGCGTGTTCCCGCTCGGCAGCGGCGGCAACGGCGCGCGGCGCTTCCCGCTCGGCGAATCGCTGCTGGGGCGGGTCATTGACGGCAACGGCGAGCCCCTGGACGGCCTCGGCCCGCTGGATGACGCCCGGCAGGCGACCCTGCAGACCCCGCCGCTCAACCCCCTCGCCCGGGCGCCCATCGACACCCAGATCGACGTCGGCATCCGCGCCATCAACGCCCTGCTCAGCGTGGGCCGTGGCCAGCGCATGGGGCTCTTCGCCGGCTCCGGCGTGGGCAAGTCGGTGCTGCTCGGCATGATGGCGCGCTTCACCCAGGCCGACGTCATCGTGGTGGGGCTGATCGGGGAGCGGGGCCGCGAGGTGCAGGACTTCATCGACAACATCCTCGGGCCCGAGGGCCGGCGCCGTGCCGTGGTGGTGGCGGCCCCCGCCGACACCTCGCCGCTGCAGCGTCTGCAGGGGGCCTCGTACGCGACCCGTCTCGCAGAGGGGTTCCGCGACGAGGGGCGCGACGTGCTGCTGATCATGGATTCGCTGACGCGCTACGCCATGGCTCAGCGCGAGATCGCGCTAGCCATCGGCGAGCCCCCGGCCACCAAGGGCTATCCGCCCTCGGTATTTGCCAAACTGCCGAGCCTGGTGGAGCGCGCCGGCAACGCCGAGCGCGGTGGCGGTTCCATCACCGCCTTCTACACTGTACTGACGGAAGGCGATGATCAGCAGGACCCCATCGCCGACTCGGCGCGAGCGATCCTGGACGGCCATGTGGTGCTGTCGCGGGCCCTGGCCGAGGCGGGCCACTACCCCGCCATCGATATCGAGGCCTCCATCAGCCGGGCCATGACCCAGCTCATCCGGCCGGAGCAGGCGCAGATGGCACAATCGTTCAAACGCCTGTTTTCCCGTTATCAACGCAACCGCGACCTGATCAGCGTCGGGGCCTACAGCCCGGGGCACGACCCCCAGCTGGACGAAGCGGTACAGCGCTACCCCGCCCTGGAGGCATTTCTCCAGCAGCATATCGATGAGCAGGCCCCGGCCGACGCCTCCCTCGAGGGGCTGGCCCGGGCCGTCGGCGCCGCGTGAGCCATCCGGCAAGGAACGATGCGAGGAACACCGCCATGAGCCACTCTGCCTCACCGCTGAATACCCTGATCGAGCTGGCCCGCGGCTCTCGTGACCAGGCCGGCCAGGCGCTGGCCAGCGAGCGCCAGAACGAGCACCAGGTAAGTGGCCAGCTCGAGTCGCTGCAGCAATACCGCCTGGAGTATGCCCAGCGCCTGCAGCAGGCGATGCGGGACGGCATCGATCCCGCCACCATGCGCAACTACCAGCAGTTTCTCGATTCCCTGGATGCCGCCCTGGCGCGCGCCCGGGAGGCCCTGGCGGCCCAGCAGCAGCGCGTCGGCCAGCGCCAGGCCCAGTGGCAGCAGGAGCAGCGCAAGCTCTCGTCCTACGACACCCTGGCCTCGCGCCGCGAAGGCCATCAGCGCCGCCAGGAGGCACGCCAGGAGCAGCGCACAAGCGATGAACTGGTCAATGGCCGACTGGCCCGCACTCGCCACGCCGGCGACACCTGATTACCGGAGGCACCATGGATATCACGCTGCTGCTCAATTCGATTGCCGGGCCCGTACGCCCCGCCGCCCAGGCCGACAGAGCCCCCGGCCAGGCCGGTAACGGCTTCGCCCAGGCCCTTGCGAGCCTCGAGGCGGCGCCTCAGGGCCTCGCCCTGCCTGCCTCTGTGCAGAGCAGTGCACAACCTGGCGGCCCGCGGGCCGCCCAGGCGAGCCTGGTCGCCATGATGCAGGCGCTGGGAGACGATACCGAGCTCCAGGGGGATGGTGCCCTTGCCGAGATCGCCGAGCGCCTGGCGCTGATTGCCTCGGCCGGCGCACCCGCGGACGACGCCGAGCTGGGAGACCTCGCACGCGAGGCGGCACGGGTCACCCGGGAGCAGGCGGAGGGCATCGCCCTCGCCGACGGTCAGCCGCCAGCACTGGCCGAAGCGGCGGTTGCACCACTCCTGCCGGGGGATGCCAATGGTCGCGCAGCGGGCACCAAGGCGGGTGAACCGTGGCTCGCGGCCACCGCCAATGCCCTGCCGAGCAATGCCCTGCCGAGCAATGCCCTGCCGAGAGAGGCTCGCCCAACGGCCGATGGCCTGACTGCCGCCACTGCTGCCAACCCCGCCGGCCGCGAACTGCCCGCCCAGGCAGGCCGAGCCCAGGGCCTTGCCGAGGCCATGGCGCGTGCCGTCGAGGCGCCTCAGGCGCCCGGCGCTTCCGAGCTGCGCCCTGCGGCACCCGCCGAGTGGCGCAGCGAGGGCCTCGCCGGTGTGTCTGCCCCCCTCGCCGGCGCCAACGCCCCGGGCGCGGCCACTGTGCCTGGCGCAGCCGCCGCGGGCATGAGCCCGCCAGCCGCACTCACGGCACCGCTCGCCAGTGCCGCCTGGCCGAGTCAGCTCGGCCAGCAGCTGGTGATGATGGGCCAGCGCGGCGGTGAGCAGCGGGTCGAACTGCACCTGAACCCCGCCGAGCTCGGTCCGCTGACCATCTCGCTCAAGCTAAGTGAGCAGGGGGCCCAGGCCCAGTTCCTCTCCGCCCATGCCCCTGTGCGCCAGGCCGTCGAACAGGCGATTCCCCAACTGCGCGAGGCGCTGGCCGAGCAGGGCATCAGCCTGGGCGAAACCTCGGTGGGCGAGCAGCGCCACCAGGGACAGGACGAACGCCAGGCGCTGGCGGGTGGGCCGGCTACAGGCGGTAATGCCAGCGGCTCCAAGGAGCTCGACCCGAACGCCGGCGCCATGGCCGCCTCAGCCGTCCCGCTGGCCGAGGGGCGCGTCGACCTCTACGCCTGACACCCCCGCCGAACGGCCCAAAAAGCCGAGAAGGGCCCGTAACGCGGGCCTGTTTTCATCATGGACATGGCCATGGCGCAGGCATACTGCCCAGCATGGCATTCGACTCTTTTGCGCACCGCGCCCAGAGGTAGCAAGGCAATGGCAAACACCGGTGGTGGCTCACGCAAGCTGCTGTGGCTGATGGCAATTCTGGTAATCCTCTCCGTTTCTGCGGCGGGGGCGGCGCTCTATATGGTGATGGGCCAGGGAGAGCCGCGCGCCTCCCAGGCCCAGGCGATGCCGGAGCGTCGTGCGCCGATCTTCGTCAAGATCGATCCCTTTACGGTCAACCTGGCCGACGATGTTTACGGCAGCCGACTGCTCTATATCGGCATCTCCCTCAAGGTTGGCGACCAGCAGACCCGGGACATCCTTCAGGAGCACATGCCCCAGGTGAGGAGCCGCCTGCTGATGCTCTTCTCCGGTCAGGAGGCGCGCGAGTTGACCCAGCCTGACGGCAAGGTGCGGCTGGCGGAAAAGGTCATGGCCACGCTGCATGCGCCGATGACCGACAACCAGCCCGACCTGCTGATCGAAGACGTGCTGTTTACCGAATTCATCGTCCAATAAGCGGATCGAGCCCCATGTCACAAGACGATCTGCTCTCGCAGGAAGAGATCGATGCCCTGCTCAAGGGGGTCAGCGGCGAGGAGGAGCCCAGCGGCGGCAACAGCGCCGAGGACGCCCGCATTCGGCCCTACGATCCGGCTACCCAGCATCGCGTCATCCGCGAGCGACTGCATGCGCTGGACATCATCAACGAGCGATTCGCCCGTCACTTTCGCATGGGGCTGTTCAACCTGCTCAGGCGCAGTGCCGACATCACCGTGGAGGCGGTACGCTATTTGAGCTACAGCGAGTTCTCTCGCAACGTGCCGGTGCCCACCAATATCAACATGATCGCCATGAAGCCGCTGCGCGGCTCGGCGCTGATCGTCTTTCCACCGGCGCTGGTGTTCATGGTGGTGGACAACCTGTTCGGCGGCGACGGGCGTTTTCTCACCCGCTCCGAAGGGCGCGAATTCACTAACACCGAGCAGCGCATCATCATGCGCCTGCTGCACCTGGCCATCGACGCCTACGCCGAATCCTGGAAGTCGGTCTACCCGATTGAGATCAGCTTTCTGCGCTCGGAGATGCAGTCCAAGTTCGCCAACATCACCAATTCGCCCAACGAGATCGTGGTCAATACCTCGTTCAACATCGAGGTTGGCAACCTGTCGAGCAAGTTCCAGATCTGCATGCCCTACGCCATGATCGAGCCGCTGCGCGACCTGCTCTCCAACCCGCTCAACGACAGCCAGCATGACGATGGCACCTGGAAGCGCCGCATGGCCGGCGAGATCCGCCAGTCCGAGGTGGAGCTGGTCGCCGATTTCGCCAGCATTCCCACCCGCATCGCCCATGTCATGGCGCTCAAGGAGGGGGACATCCTGCCGTTGGACCTCCCCGAGACGGTCATCGCTCGCGTGGATGGCGTCCCTGTCATGGAGTGCGAATACGGTAGTCAACATGAACAGCGCGCGCTGCGGGTCTTGAGGATGATCGACCACGCCCCGAGCACCGCTTCGCCCGACACCTTCGTCAAGGAGTCGGCGCCGCCATCCAAGGAATCGAAGAATGACTGATCCCAAGAAACCCGATCAGCCCATCGGCGACGACGACTGGGCCAAGGCCATGTCCGAGCAGGAGGCAGACGATACCCAGAGCGCCGAGGACCTATGGGCCGACGCCATGGCCGAGCAGGAGGGGGGCAGCGCCCCCTCCGCTGCCGATGACGACCCCTGGGCCGAGGCGATGGCCGAGCAGGCTGCCGCCGAGCAGGATACCGGCCCGGCTGAGCCGCCCTCCTCGCCGGCCACGGCCAGGGCCGCCGGTGACAGCGTGTTCCGGCCGCTGGAGCAGGCTAGCAGCACCCGGAGAGCCCGCGACCTGGAAATGATCATGGATATCCCGGTCAAGCTGACCGTGGAGCTGGGCCGGACCCGGATCACCATCAAGCAGCTCCTGGAGCTCGCCCAGGGCTCGGTGATCGAGCTCGATGGCCTCGCCGGCGAGCCCATGGACATCCTGATCAACGGCTACCTGATCGCCCAGGGCGAGGTGGTGGTGGTGGAGGACAAGTACGGTATCCGTATCACCGAGATCATCACCCCCTCCGAGCGCGTGCAGAAACTGAACAAATGAGCGCCACCCCCATCCGCGACACGGCCACCGGCGGCCTCGAGGCCGTGAGCGTCGGCACCGACGCCCTGGTCGGCATGGCCACCCTGGGCAAGACCGCCGCCGCCCTGGCGCTGGTGCTTGTGATCATCTTCGCCGCCAGCGCCCTGCTCAAGCGGTTGCAGCTTCTTCGCCAGCCCGCTGGCGGGCGCCTGCGGGTGATCAGCGCCGCGGCCGTGGGGCCCCGCGAGCGGGTGGTGATCGTCCAGGTGGAAGAGCGCTGGCTGGTGCTCGGCGTGGGCGGCGGCCAGGTCAACAAGCTGCATGAGCTGGCGGCTCCCCCCCAGGAGGCCGCCGCCTCGTCGGGGGCCGGCTTCGAGGCCGGCGACAGCTTCGCGACCCGCTTCACCAAGGCGCTCCGGCACAATGCGGGGCTCAAGGAACGGGCCGGGACGGGACGAGGCAAGTCGTGAATCGTGCGCTCTTCCTGCTGATCGGCGCCGCCCTGCTGCTGCTGCCGGTAGCGGCCTCGGCCCAGCAGATTCCGGGGATCATCAGCCAGCCCCTGGAGGATGGCGGCCAGCAGTGGTCGCTGTCGCTGCAGACGCTGCTGCTGCTCAGCGCCATGGCCTTCCTGCCCGCCATGCTGCTGATGATGACCGGCTTCACGCGCATCATCATCGTACTGAGCCTGCTGCGCACCGCCATGGGCACCCAGGCCACGCCCCCCAATCAGGTGCTGCTGGGGCTGGCGCTGTTCCTGACCTTCTTCGTGATGGCCCCGGTCTTTCAATTGGTCTACGACACCGCCTGGGTGCCGCTCTCCGCCGAGGAGATCAACTTCGAGGAGTTCCTGGTCCTCGCCCAGCAGCCCTTCCGCGAGTTCATGCTGGCCCAGACCCGCGAGCCGGACCTGATGCTCTTCGCGCGACTGGCCGAGGTGGGCCCCATGCAGGGACCGGAGGACGTCCCCCTGCGCATCCTGGTGCCCGCCTTCGTCACCAGTGAGCTCAAGACCGCCTTCCAGATCGGCTTCATGATCTTCATCCCCTTCCTGATCATCGATCTGGTGGTGGCCAGCATACTAATGTCGCTGGGCATGATGATGGTGCCGCCGATCACCATCTCGCTGCCCTTCAAGCTGATGCTGTTCGTGCTGGTGGACGGCTGGCAGCTGATCGTGGGCTCCCTGGCCCAGAGCTTCTATATCTAGCGCCGCGATATCAAGCGCACGCCTATCTGGCGCCCACCGCGGCGCGAGGAGAGAACGATGACACCGGAAATGGTGATGGGCCTGGCCTACCAGGGCATGAAGGTGACCCTCTTCCTGGCCGGGCCGCTCTTGATCACCGCCCTGCTCACCGGCCTCACGGTGAGCCTCTTTCAGGCCGCCACCCAGATCAACGAGATGACGCTGTCGTTCATCCCCAAGATCCTCGGGGTCTTCCTGGTGCTGATTCTGGCCGGTCCCTGGCTGCTCAAGCTGATCACCGACTTCACCCGGGAGCTGTTCCTCAATATCCCGATGATGGTGTCGTGACGGGGCGGCCATGGTCGAGGTGACCTTCGCCCAGCTGCAGGGCTGGATCATGGCCTTCCTGTGGCCCTTCACGCGCATCACCGCCTTCCTGGCGGCCTCGCCGCTGTGGGGCCACTCCAGCGTGCCCAACCAGGCCAAGGTGGGGCTCGCCGCCCTGGTGGCCATGGTGATCGCCCCGCTGGTGACGCTCCCCGAGGTGCCGCTGGTCTCCTGGGCGGGATTCGGCATCATGGTCGAGCAGATGCTCATCGGCATTGCCATGGGCCTGGTGATGCACGTTACCTTCGCCGTGGTGCAGGCCACCGGCGAGTTTATCGGCCTGCAGATGGGCCTGGCCTTCGCCACCTTCTTCGACCCGAGCAGCGGCACCAACATGGTGGTGCTGTCGCGCTACCTCTACATGGTCACCCTGCTGATGTTCCTGGCCTTCAACGGCCACCTGATCGTGCTGGAGATCCTGGCGACGAGCTTCGTGACCCTGCCCATCGGCCTGGGCGGCTTCAACGCCGGCGCCTTCGAGATGCTGGCCCGCTACGGGGGCACCATCTTCATGTCGGGGATGCTGCTGGCCCTGCCGCTGGTGGGCCCCCTGCTGATCATCAACCTGGCACTCGGCATCCTCAACCGCTCCGCTCCCCAGCTCACGGTCTTCAACATCGGCTTTCCCGCCTCGCTGACCGTGGGGCTCGCACTGATGATGGTGCTGATGACCGATATCGGCCGCTTCCTGCAGAGGCTCTTCGCCAGCGCCCTGATGTTCATGCGTGAGCTGCTCGACGCCCTGGCACCGCTGGCATAAAAAAGCCCGGGCGGTGGTGCGCCAGGGCAAGGGACACCGGGTGCCGAGAGTGGCAGCACCCGGATCAGGGAAGGTTAGACGTCGGGCGGGAGGGAGGGAATCAGCGCAGGTAGTCGAAGAGCGACATGCTCTTGATATCCACGAAGGCGCGCTGGGCCGCCTGCAGCCCGACCTGGCGCAGGCTGTACTCGGAGATCGCCTCGGCGTAGTCGAGATCGACGAGATCCGACAGCGTCTGCTCGTAGTTGAGCATCCGGTTGCCGGCCACCGAATCGACCACGTCCAGCTCGTTGAGGCGCGCGCCCACGGAGGCACGCACGGTCAGCACGTTGTCCAGGTTGTTGTCGAGCTCGCGCATCACGGTATTGATGGTATTGCGAAACAGGGCGCGGTTTTCGGCGGTGCCCTGCTGGTCCATCTCCAGCACATCGATGGCCTCGCGTAGCGAGCGGAACAGGTCCTGGTTGGCCTCCGGGGCATTGGCCGGGCGCACCTGGATGGCATCCCCATCGGCGGGCGTGCCCTGAAGGGTAATGCTGACGCCGGCCACCGTCAGGCTCTGCCCGGAGGTGAAGGGCTCCTCAGCAAGTAGCTCGCTGCCGTCAGCGGCAGTGGCACGCACCGAAGGCTCCCCAGAATCCTCGTCGACCGTGAACGCCAGGGTAAAGGGCTGGCCAAAACCATCGGCAGAGGGGTCGACGCGGCTGGGGCCGGAGGTAAAGGTCAACGATCCCTCATTGCGGGCCCCATCATCGCGCTCCGCCCGGGCCACGAAGCCGGCCCCGCTCGGCACGCTCTGGAAGATAGCCTTGCCATTCTCGGCCACCGCCATCAGGCGCGAGGCATCGATACGCTGCTCGCGGGCATTATCATCGCCCTGGTAGCCGATCACCGCTGCGCGGCCATCGCCAGACTCGGTGCGGACGAAGGGCGGCGAATTATCCTGATAGCCACCGAACAGGTAGCGTCCGTTGCCATCGGTGGCGTTGGCCTGGCCGATCAGCGTCTCGTAGACACCGCGCAGCTCAGAGGCCACCGACTGCCGGTCGGCATCGCTCAGGGTATCGCTGGCCGCCTGCACCAGCAGCGTCTTGGCGCTGGTGATGGCGTCCCCCACGCTGTTGAGCACGCTCTCCGTCTGCGCCAGAGTATTGCGCGCGCTGATACGGGCATCGGCGTACTGCTGGGTCACCGCCTTGGCCTGGCTGACCGCCACGGCCCGGGACGCCGCCTGGGGGTCGTCGGAGGGGTTGACCACCCGACGCCCGGTGGCGATCTGCTGGCCGACCTTCAGAAAATCGCCCTGCTGGCGGTTCAGGGAGTTGATGCTCTGCTCGTACATGGTGACGGTGCTGATACGCATCGCTTGAGTCTCCCTGATCAGCTACGCAGGCCGAGGATGGTGTCGAAGAGGGTGGAGGCGGTGTCGATGACTCGCGCATTGGCCGCATAGAACTGCTGATAGCGCAGCAGGTTGGCGGCCTCCTCATCCAGGTTCACGCCGGATTCGGACTGCTGCACGGCGCGCAGCTGGTCGGTCAGACCCTGGCGGGCCTCCAGGTTGACCTGCACCACGTTGGTCTTGTTGCCCACATCGCTGACCATGCTGGCGTAGGCCTGGTTGAAGGAGGCGCGACCGCCCACCAGCAGCTTGTCCTGCAGGCCTTGGAGGGCCAGGGCATTTTCGTTGTCACCGGTAGCACCGCTGAGTCCTGCGGCGATCTGATCCGTCTCGGTGAACGCCGTCTCGAATCCCTGGGCCGCACGTCGGACGGGCTGAACCTCGAAGCGATCACCTGCCTGGGGGGCGTCAGTGAAGCTCAAAGTGATACCGCCAAAGCTCAGCAAGTCACCGTCCAGCGGCTGGGTGAAGCGCTCGCCTCCCTGCTTTACGGTGATTTCAGCGGTAGCGCCATCAAGGAAGCGAATGCTGTAGTCGGTGGCCCTAAGCGCACCGATGTCAGTGGCATCGAAGCTAGCCTCAACCGCGATATCTGCACTGTTGCGAGAGTGACCAAATACGACCGGCTCACCGATCTCGAAGAAGTCGCCACCCGGCTCCCCGGCCAGGTCCATGCCCTTGGCATGCTGCTCGTTGAAGCCCACCGCCAGTGAGATGGCCAGTTGCCCGATCTGGTTCTGGGTCTTGTCCAGGGTCTCGGTGCGGAACTCCATCAGCCCCCCGAGGGTGCCGCCCTTGACGGTGTTCTCGGGCAGGGCCACCAGGCCACCGCCGGAATCGCGGTAGCCCAGAATGGTACGCTGGGGGTCATTCGGTGAATCCATGGCCTCCAACTTGTAGTGGTTGGTGCCGGAGACCAGCGGCTGGCCGTTGGGCAGGCTGATGTTGTAGCTCTTGCCATCCTGGATCACCAGGCGCACGTCCATGCGCTCGCTGAGCTCGGCCACCAGCTGGTCACGCTGGTTGAGCAGCCCGTTGGGCGCCTCGCCGCTGCGTGCCCGTGCCAGGGCGATCTCACGATTGAGCGTCGCTAGCTGCTCGGTGGTGTTGTTGATCTGGGTGACCTCGTCGTGGATCTGGCCGTTGATGCCCTGCTGCATGTCCTGCAGGTAGCTGTCGAAGGCGCGGAACTGGGCGGTCAGGGTCTGGGCGGTGCCCAGCACTCCCTGGCGGGCCGCCGGGTCGGAAGGGGCCCCGGCCAGGTCCTCCAGCGACGAAAAGAAATTCTGCATCAGCGGCGCCAGGCCCGCCTCGCGGTCGGCCAGCAGGTTGTCGATCTGGCTGATCTGGTTGCCATAGGTACGCAACGCGCTGGAAGCACTGGTCGAGGCGTTGAGCTGCGAAGCCACGTACTGATTGAACTGACGCTGGATATCGTTGACCCGCACCCCGCCATCGCCACGCCCCTCCCCCAGGATCGTCACCTCGCGGTTGTAGCCCGGCGTATAGACGTTGCTGATGTTGTTGCTGGTGGTGTTCAGGGCATTCTGGGCGGCATTGAGACCGCTCAGGCCGATGGAGAAGATACTCATGGTCAAAAGATCCTTGGGCCGTCGCTCTGGCTATCGGCCGCGGCAGATTTTTCTTTAGGAGCCGGCGCCCCTTGCCAGGCGACCGCTCAGTAGCGCAGGAACACCAGCGAATCCGATGCGGGCGCACCGCGGCTGGCCAGCATGCTGGTGCCAGCCGCCCCGTTCAGGGTACCCATCACCGCGATCAGCTTGTCGGCATAGGCCGGGTCGGTGGCATAGCCCCCCGCCTGCAGCGCCTGGGCGGCCTGCTCGGCGCTGCCCGCGCTGAGCACCCCGGCATAGCGGGGGTTGTCGCTGATCAGGCGCGCATAGTCGGTGAATGACTCCTCGAAGGAGCCATAGACCCGGAAGGTATCGGTCATCCGGGTGCGCTGGCCGTTCAGGTACTCGTGGGTCACCACCTCGGTGGTGGGCCCCTGCCAGCGGCTGCCCGCCTTGATGCCGAAGAGGTTATGGCTGTTGCGGCCATCGGCGGTGGCGATCTCATGGCGCCCCCAGCCGGTCTCCAGCGCCGCCTGGGCGAGTATCAGCTCCGCCGGCACGCCGGTCTGACGACTGGCGGCGCGGGCCGGCCCCTCCAGCTTGTCCACGAAGGCCTGCACATGGGATGGCACCGAGCCACTGTCGCTGCGGGAGGGAGCCTGGCTCTCTGCCGGAGCCCCCGGCAGTGAGCCCTTCGGCCTTGCGCCATCGGCGACTCGGGATTGAACGTCGCGGGCCTGCGGCTCACGAGAGGACGGTGCCGCCGCCAGCGGCTGGGCGGCCAGCTCGCCCATAAAGCCGGCGGGCGAGGCCTCGAGGGCCTCCATAAAGCTGGCGGGGGCCGACTCGGCGGCCTTGGCGCTGGGCGTGCTGGGCTCACCTGGCGTTCCCGGAACCGCAGCCGGCGGCGTCTCGCTGTCAGCCTCTTCGTCCAGCAGCGCATCCTTAAGCGGCCGCGGCGCCCCGCGGGGAATGCCGGCGATCAGCTCATCCACTGCGCTGCCGCGCTGCTCCTGCCCGGGCACCATCCCGCCGCGTTCCAGCTGGGCCACCAGCTTGTCGGCCAGGCCGATGCCGCGAGAGGCCATCACCTGGGACCACTGCTGGTCGAGCATCGACTGGTAAAGGTCGGTGGCCTGGCTCTCCATCAGCCCGCTCTGGGGGATGGTGTCGCGCATGCTCTTGAGCATCATCTGGATGAAGAGCGCCTCGAACTGCTCGGCGGCGCCGCGCACCCCATGGCTCGGGTCCTGGCGGGCGGTGTGCTTCAATCGGTTCAGTCCCTGCATGTCCAGGGCGAACTGGCTGCCGGTGTCCTGCACGCTCATCAGAGGATCTCCAGGTCGGCGCGCAGGGAGCCTGCGGCCTTCAGCGCTTCGAGGATTGCCATCAGGTCCTGGGGCGTGGCGCCCAGCGCGTTGAGCGCGTTGACCACATCGACCAGATCAGCGCCTTCCACCACACGCAGATAGGCATCCTGCTCATACATCGAGATATCGGTATCGGGGACCACCACGGTCTCGCCCTGGCCAAACGGGGCGGGCTGGCTCACCCCGAAGCGGGTGTCGATCACGATCGAGAGGTTACCGTGGGCCACCGCCGCACGGCGCAGGGTCACGGCGCTGTTCATCACCACCGAGCCGGTGCGCGAGTTGAGCACCACCTTCGCCGGCGCCTCGGTGGGGGTCACGCGGATGTTCTCCACCTGGGCCATGAAGTTGACCCGGGAGTTCTCCGTCATCGGGCCATCCAGGGCGATCACCCGGCCGTTGCGGGCCGAGGCCACCGGGCGTCCGAACTCCTGGTTGATGGCGTTGACCACGCGCTGGGCGGTGCCGAAGTCGGCCTGCTTGAGCTCGAGTTCCAGCAGCCCACCGTTGGCGGCGAGATCCAGCGGCACCTCACGCTCCACCATGGCACCACCGGCGATGCGGCCGCTGGCCAGCTGGTTCACCTGCACCGAGCTGCCGCCGCCCTCGGCACCGGCACCGGCCACCAGCAGGTTGCCCTGGGCGATGGCGTAGGTCTCCCCGTCGGCGCCCTTGAGCGGCGTCATCAGCAGGGTGCCCCCGCGCAGGCTGCGCGCGTTGCCCACCGAGGAGACGTTGATGTCGATGCGCTGACCGGGCCTCGCGAACGGGGGGAGATCGGCGGTGATCATCACCGCTGCCACGTTGCGCAGCTGCATGTTGGTGCCGGGGGGCACGGTGATGCCGAGCTGCGAGAGCATGTTGGTCAGGCTCTGGCCGGTGAAGGGCGCCTGCATGGTCTGATCGCCGGTGCCGTCCAGTCCGACGACCAGGCCATAGCCCACCAGCACGTTGTCGCGCACGCCGGCAAAGCTTGCCAGCTCGCGAATGCGCTCGGCCTGGGCAGGCAGGGCCACGAGGCAGGCCAGCGACACCAGCAGCAGCCTGACGAACCAGCGCGAAGGTCGGCGTGAAGACGGGGTTGTGGCAACGACAGCCTGCATACTGCCCCCTAGAACGGCGAAATATTGAGGAAGAAGCGCTGCAGCCAGCCCATGTGCTGTGCCTCGCTGATATAGCCGTTACCCACATACTCGATGCGCGCATCGGCGACGGAGGTGGAGGGCACGGTATTCTGACCGCTGATGGTGTGCGGGTTGATGACCCCGGAGAAGCGGATGAACTCGACCCCCTGGTTGATGCCGATCTGCTTCTCGCCGCGCACCCGCAGGTTGCCGTTGTGCATCACCTCCAGCACCGAGACGGTGATGGTGCCGGTCATGCTGTTGCTGGCCTGGGAGCCGCCGCCGCCATTGAAGCTGCTGTTGCCACCCAGAGTGCCGGACAGATCGATGCCTTGCTCAGCCAGGCGCTCCAGCACATCGGGCAGCGCCGACAGATCGAGCCCCGCCGAGCCGTTGCGGCTCATGTTCGACTGGGAGTTCTTGCTGGCGCTGACCTGTTCATCCAGCACGATGGTGAGGATGTCCCCCACCATGCGCGGCCGGCGATCCTCGAACAGCGGCTGGGAGCCACGATGCGCCTGATAGATGGAGCCGTTGGCCATGGGCGGGGGCGGCGGCGTGATATTGATCTGCTCCTGCTCCCCCACCACCGAGGCCCGCGGCACCTGGGCACAGCCCGCCATCGTCAGCAGGGCCAATGCCACCATCAGCATCGCCCCACGGCGCACGCTCGAAGCCATCTTCATCATCTCGCTCACCCGTTCACGACCGGTTACAGCTGGCTCAGGCGGGCCAGCATCTCGTCGCTGGTCTGCACCGCCTTGCTGTTGATCTCGTAGGCGCGCTGGGTCTGGATCATGTTCACCATCTCCTCCACCACGTTGACGTTGGAGGTCTCCACATAGCCCTGGAAGAGACGCCCGGCGCCGTTCATGCCCGGCATGGTCTCGTTGCGCGGGCCGGAGGAGGTGGTCTCCAGGTAGAGGTTGCCGCCGATGCTCTCAAGGCCCGTGGCGTTGACGAAGGTGGAGATGCTGATCTGGCCCACCTCCAGGGACTGGGTCACCCCGGGCTGGCGCACCGAGACGATGCCGTCCTCGCCGATGGAGATCGACAGGGCGTTGTCGGGGATGATGATGGCCGGCTCCAGCGGATAGCCGTTGGCGGTAACCATCTGGCCGTTCTCGTCGAGCTGGAAGCTGCCGTCGCGGGTGTAGGCGGTGGTGCCGTCGGGCATCAGCACTTGGAAGAAGCCGTTGCCGTTAATGGCGAGGTCCCGGGAGTTGCCGGTGTTCTCAAGCCCGCCCTGGGTGTGCAGGCGCTCGGTGGCCACCGGACGTACGCCGGTACCGACCTGCATGCCGGAGGGCAGGCGGTTCTGCACGTCGTTCTGGGCGCCAGGCTGGCGCAGGTTCTGGTAGAGCAGGTCTTCGAACACCGCACGGCTGCGCTTGAAGCCGTTGGTGCTGACGTTGGCCAGGTTGTTGGAGATGACGTCCAGCTTGACCTGCTGGGATTCCAGGCCGGTCTTGGCGGTCCAGAGTGACTTGATCATGATCGTTATCCTTGAGCCTTAAGCCCTGAAGAGAGCCATTAGCCCTGCAAGGAGAGCCCTCAGCCCTGTAAAGAAAGCAGGCCATTGGCCCGCTGTGCGTTCTCGTCGGCGGTGCTGATAACCTTCATCTGCATCTCGTAGTGGCGGGCGACGTTGATCATCGACACCATGGCGTCGATGGCGCTGACGTTGCTGCCCTCCAGCACGCCGCTCACCACGCGCACATCCTCATCCTGGGGCAGCGCGGCGATCTCGCCCTCGGCATTGGGGCCGGGGCGGAAGAGCCCATCCTCGCCGCGCACGAGGCCAGTCGCGCCCGGGGTGACGAGCTTGATTCTGCCGACGTCGACCAGGGCTTCGGGGCCCTGGCCTTCGCCGATGGCACTCAAGGTGCCATCGGCACCTACGGAGAGCTGGGAGCCAAGCGGCACGATGATCGGCCCGCCCTCACCGATCACCGGCTTGCCGGTGATCATCAGCACGCCGTCGCCATCAACCTGGAGGTCGCCGCGGCGGGTGTAGGCCTCGCCGCCGTCCGGGGCCTGCACGGCGATCCAGCCCTGCCCCTGCACCGCCACGTCCAGCTCACGGCCGGTGGTGGCCATCGGGCCCGGGCTGAAGTCGCTGCCCGGGGTGCTGGCGGCCACCGAGGTGCGGGTGGCGTGAGCGGCCTCCCCCTGCACCGGCACCGCCCGCATGGCGTGGAGCTGGCTGCGGAAGCCGGCGGTATCGACGTTGGCCAGGTTGTGGCTGACCACGGCCTGGCGGTCCATGGTCTGCTTGGCGCCGCTCATGGCGGTGTAGAGGATGCGATCCATCGGTCAGGCTCCGGCGGCGCTTAGCGCAGGTTGATGGCGGTCTGCAGGAGCTCGTCCTGGGTCTTGATGGTCTGGGAGTTGGCTTGATAGGCGCGCTGGGCGACGATCATGTCGACAAGCTCGCGGGCCATATCCACGTTGGAGGTTTCGATGGCGCCGGAGACAATCAGCCCCAGCTGGCCGGTACCCGGGGCACCCACCAGCTCCTGGCCGGACGCCTGGGTCGCGGCCCAGACGTTGTCGCCTACCGGGTTCAGCCCCTCCGGATTGCGGAAGTTAGCCAGCGCGATCTGCCCCGACGGGCGCGACTGTTCGTTGGAGTAGTTGCGCATGATGGTGCCATCATCCTCGATGGTGATGCCCACCAGGGTGCCGGACGTGAAACCGTTCTGGGTCAGCGAGTTCGTGGTGGAGGTGTTGCCGAACTGGGTGGAGCCAGCGGGGTTAAAGTTGAAGGTCAGCTCCTCCGCGCCACTGTCCACGTCAAAGGTCATGGCCTTCTGCTGGCCAGCAGGCAGTCCGTTATAGGCTGCGACTAGCACCGCCTCGGCATCGTCACGATTCCCCATGGCGGTATCGCGGTCAGTCTGAGCAGCATCACGCAAGGCCTTCGCATTGTCACGGGCCAGTGCAGCGGCATCGCGTGCGGCCACTGCATCATCGTATTCAGAGTCACCTGCCGCCAGTCCACTATCCTCAAGTGCTTGCCGCTCAGCTTCAGCATTAGCGAAGGTGGCTTCGGCGCTTACCAGTGTTTCCTCGGCTACCTCGAGTTGACGCTCTGCGGCTGCCAGCTCCGACTCGCGAGCTTCCAGGGCGGGAATGGCGTTACGATACTCATCGGTCAGATCGCGCAGTCCAATCAGGGTGCCGTTGGCGTTGAACTCCATCAGGAAGTCATTCTCCTGGGAGTACTCGCCATCGGCGGCCACCTTCGCCTGCCAGACGTTCTGGTTCCCGGGGGCGCCCACCTTCTCGTAGTAGACGGTGGCATTTACCGGGTTACCGAGAGAGTCATAGACGGTGAAATTGTTGGAGTAGTGGTAGGCGATCTCTTCGGAAGCACCGGTCGTACTGTTGATCACTTCCGCAATGCTTCGCCCCCCGTCCGCCCCCATGCGTGAGTCCAGGTTGAACGTCGTGGCCACGTTGGTGGTAGCGCTGGCCGGCATATCCTCGGCGTTCACCTGCAGCACCTGGGGCTGGCCGCCGACCTGCACCTGACCCTGGGCATTCAGGCCGTAGCCCATCAGGTTGGCGCCCTGGGCATTCTGCAGCAAGCCATCGGTGGTCAGGGAGAGCTGGCCATTGCGGGAGTAGACCACCTCGCCGCCCTGCTCGAAGCGATAGAAGCCGGTGCCGCTGATCGCCAGGTCGAGGTTGCGGTTGGTGGACTCGATGTTGCCCTCGCTGAAGTTCTGCAGCACCGCCGAGACTCGAGTACCAAGCCCAACTTGGGAGTTGGCGAAGACATCGGCGAACTGCACGCCGGAGCTCTTGAAGCCCACGGTCTGGGAGTTGGCGATGTTGTTGCCCAGCACGCCCAGTTTCTGCTGCTGGGCGTTGAGGCCGGAGAGTGCTTGAGAGAAGCTCATGTCGTGTTCCTTTGCCTAGTGACGTTCATGGCCTAGTGGCGTTCGTGGCCTGGCCGCCAAGCGGCCCGCGCAAATCAGTCGAGAGTCAGAGAATCTGGCGGACCTGGTTCAGGGTCACCTGGCCGTAGACGGCCCCTAGATCGAGGCGCACCCCGCCCTTGTCATCGGGCGGCGTAACGCCCCCCACTACCGCATAGTTGAGCGCCTCCACGGCGACGGGCCTGTCGTTGCTGGACGCCTCGATGCGCACACGATAGGCACCCGGCACGGCGGTCTCGCCCTGGCTGGTCTTGCCGTCCCAGGTGAAGGAGTCGACCCCAGCGCCTATCGCCCCCAGGTCGTAGCGATTGATCACCTGGCCATCGCCACCCACGATGGTGACCTTGACGCTCTCGGCGGAGCTCGCCAGATCGAAGCCGAAGGGGGTGGTGTGCACATTGCCCTCGGCATCGCGATCCAGCAGCACCCGATCCCCCGGCACCAGCACCCCCTGGCCGATCAGGGCGGCGGCCTGCATGGTCTGCCCCGCGGTGATCTGGGAGGTGATTCCCTCCATGGTCTTGTTGAGCTGCTCGATGCCGCTGACGGTGTTGATCTGCGCCAGCTGGGAGGTCAGCTCGTTATTCTCCAGCGGGTTGAGCGGGTCCTGATTCTGAAGCTGCGTAATCAGCAGCGTCATGAAGTTGTTGCGCAGCTCATCGGACTGGCGGCTGTCCATGCCGGGCGCACCGCCGGCGTTGACGCTGCTCAGCACATTGCTACCGATCGGGCTCGTCATCGGATCAGCCCTCCCCCAGCGTCAGGGTCTTGAGCATCATCTGCTTGCTGGTGTTCATCACCTCGATGTTGGCCTGGTAGGAGCGCGAGGCGGAGATCATGTTGACCATCTCATGCACCGGCTCGACGTTGGGCATGGTCACGTAGCCCTCCTCGTTGGCCAGCGGGTGGTCCGGGCGGTACTCCAGGCGCATGGGCGAGGGGTCTTCCACCACCTGGCGCACGCCGACGCCGCCGATGCCATGAGCCTGGCTGGCCCGGCTCTCGAAGAGCACCTGCTTGGCGCGGTAGGCCTCGCCATCCGGGCCCGCGACGCTGTCGGCGTTGGCCAGGTTGCTGGCCGTCACGTTCATGCGCTGGGACTGGGCGCTCATGGCCGAGCCGGCTATATCGAACACGGAAAACATCGACATCGAGGTGCTCCTTTTTAGTCAGGCCGCCCTTACTCGGGCTGCATCGCGTTCTTGAGGCCCTGGATGCGGCGGTTGAGGATGGTCAGGCCCGCCTGGTAGCGCACCGAGTTATCGGCAAAGGCGGTGCGCTCGCGATCCATGTCCACGGTATTGCCGTCCAGGCTCGGCTGGTCCGGCACCCGGTAGAGCAGTCCGGACTGGGCGCTCGACGCCCCCTGGCCGGCAATGTGCCGCTCCGAGGTGCGCGCAAGGCTGAGCCCCTGGCCGCTGGCCCCGCCCTTGCCGACGGCCTTCTTCAGCTCGCTGGCAAAGTCCAGGTCCCGCGCCTTGTAGCCGGGCGTATCGGCGTTGGCGATATTGCTGGCCAGCACCTTGTGGCGCTGCTGGCGCAGGCCCAGCGCCTGCTGGTGGTAGTGAAAGGCGGCCTCGAGCTGGTCGATCATCCCGGCGCATCCTCGGCTAGGGGGAATGGGTTGACGATGGAGAATAGCCAGCCTGCCGTCACCCCAAAGCCCCAAACAGCCCTCTCTTCCATACCCATTTCCGCGAATGCCCGAAGCGCATGGGTCCTAAAATGGCGATAGCCCCCTACCCGCCTCAGAGAGTCACCATGCCCCACCCCCGTGTCATGCCGCTCCTGCTGCTGAGCATCTGGCTGCTGGCGGCCCCCACCATGGCCGCCAGCGATCCGCACGATGCGCTGATCCATCGGGTGCAGGCGTTCCTGTATGAGCAGGCCGAGGCCGACGAGGTGATGATCGAGGTGAATCCGCCATCGGCACACCTGCCGCCCTGTGAGTCGCCCGAGCCGTTTCTGGCCCGGCCCGATGCGCCGGTGGCGGGGAGAATCTCGGTGGGAGTTCGCTGCGGCGAGGACGGCCGCCAGGTGCGCTACCTGCAGGCGGAGGTGGGCGTGATCGCCAGCTACCCGGTGGCCGCGGTCGATATCGCGCCGGGTACGGTGCTGACCCAGGACCACCTCGAGCAGCGCCACGGCAACCTGGCCGCGCTGCCTCGACAGACCGTGCGCGACGCATCTTCACTGCTGGGACACCAGGCCCGTCGCAGCATCCGTGCGGGCTCGCCCCTGCAAGCCCAGTTCTTCCAGGCAAGAGCCCTGGTGGAACGGGGCCAGACGGTGGCGGTCGAAGCCGGCGGCGCCAACTTCCGAGTGATACGGGAAGGAGAAGCCATGGAGCCCGGCGCCCTGGGAGCGACCATTCGGGTGCGCTTCGGCCAGCGGGAGATCATCCAGGCCCGCGTCGTCGGCGAGGGCCGGCTTGCCGTGGACTTGTAGCGAACACTCCGCTAGCCTCTCGGGAATCTCCGGGGCCGCCGTCGTGGCGACTTCCTTCATGCCTAAAGTCTTTCGACGACCTGCCGATAACAGGGACAAGCACTCCCTGAACGGCATACGGTCAAGAGGCAACCATCTTGAAAATTGACAACCAGAACCCGCTGATCCGCACCGGCCAGACGCCTGGGCGTGACGAGGCTCAGAAGGTCAAGGGCGCCAGCCAGCAGCCTGCGGCCCATGACGCCGAACCGGCGGCCAGAACGCACCTCAGCCATGGTGCCGCCAATGCCAGCCAGGACATCGACGCCGCCCGCGTCGCCGAGATTCGCGAGGCCATTAGGGAAGGCCGGCTCGAGATCCACGCCGAGCGCATCGCCGATGGCCTGATCGCCAACGTGCGCGAGCTGCTGGGGCACGACAAGGCATGAGCCTGGCGCGCCTGCTCTCCGACCAGCGGGGACGCTTGAACACCCTGACCCAGCTTCTCGAACATGAGCTGGAGCAGCTCACGGCAAGCCAGGTCGATGGCGATGCGCTGGCACAGCTCGCCCGGCGCAAGCAGGAGCTGCTGGCCGAGATGGAACGCATGGAGACGCTGCGTCGGCAGGTCCAGGCGCGCCTGGGCTACGCCGAAGGGCCGGCGGGTGCCCGCACCGCCGCCGAGGAGGCCGGCTGCTTGGAAGAGTGGGAGGCCTGCCTGGCGGCCACCGAGCGTACGGCTCGCCTGAATGACCTGGCGGGCGAGCTTTTGCAGATGCGCGCCTCGCACAACCAGAAGATGCTGGATTTCATCCACCAGATCGCCGACAAGACGCTCTACGAGCCCAGCGGCCGCACCGGCCGCCAGCCGGCAAGGCTGAACACATCGGCCTGACGCCCACCGGCTGCCCGCATGACCACCCGCGCAGGCATCAAGGCTGATCCTGCCCCCACCTGGCCGTCAGTTCATCGGCGGTGAGCGGCGGACAGAGGTAGCACCCCTGGACTCCCGCCACCCCAAGCCGCTTGACCCGCTCGAACTGCTCGGATGTCTCGACGCCCACCGCCACCGTGGCAAGCCCCAGCTCATGGAGCCCCGCGATCAGCCCACGCGCCCCCTGGCGAACCAGCCTGCTCTGGTCCATTTCGGCCATCATGGCGGGTGCCAGCTTGGCACCGCTTACCCCAAGAGCAGGCAGGGCAACCAGCGAGACCGGCGCCGTCCCCAGACCATCCGCCACCAGGGTGACGCCCATTCGCTGCAGCCGCTTCAGTAGGTGCCGGCGATTCTCGCCGAGCCCATCGAGAGCCGCGGCAGGAAGCTCCAGGCAGAGCCCCGTCAGCGGCTGGGGATAGCGCTTGAGGAAGTGGTCCAGCGGACAGCCATCGAACACCTCCTGTTCCAGGGTCTCCGCCATCAGGTTCACGCTCAGCGGCAGCGACGCCAGCCCCACCCCCGATGCCTGCCAGGCGGCCCTGAGTGCGATCACCTGCCCCAGTACCCAGCGATCCAGGCGCACCTGCCCGCCCAGCTCCCTTACCGCGGGCAGCAACTCGCCGGGATAGGCCATGCCATGCCGCGGCCGCGGCCAACGCACCAGGGCCTCGAGCCCCGCCCAGCGACCGGTCCTGGCATCACACTGGGGCTGAAACACCAGCTGGAAATGGCCTGTGGGCGACAGCAGCGCCGCCTGGAGCTGCTCCAGAAGTGTCTCTCGCGCCTCGATGTGCTTGCGCAGGCCGCGGTCTCGAAAGGCGTGGGTGCCAGGCCCAAGGCGACGCGACTGCTCCAGCGCCAGCGCCGCCTCCTCCATCAGCGCCGCACCGTCCTCAGCATCCTCCGGAAAGCGAGCGATCCCGATAGAGAGCGTCAACAGGGTGCTGCCACCTTCCTGGTCGAAGGGGGCATCCATGGCCTCTTGCAGGCGCAGCGCCACGGCATGCAGGCTCTGGGGCGTCATGGGGTGCTCGATGATCACCCCCCAGCGCCCATCGCCCAGCCGCGCCAGGCTGTCTTCCTCGCGCAGCACTCGCCTGAGCCGGCGGGCCACCTGCTCCAGCAGCTGCCAGCGCACCTGACTGGTGCGACGAGGCGGGCGATCCAGTGCTACCAGCAGGACGGCCAGGGGGCGCTCATGACGCTCGGCGCGGGCTATGGCGTGATCCAGCCGGTCTTTGAAGAGGCTGGGCGAGCCCAGCCCGGTCAGCGCATCCCGAGCGGGTAGACCGCCGGTGAGCAGCCCTCGCGGCACCAGCGTCAGCAGTCGGCTGCCATCGCCATCCAGGGCCGACACCGAGAGCAGAAGCTCCCCCTCGTTCCCTTCGGCATCGGACAGGTAGACCTCGTGCCACTCCCCCTGCCCCGGGGACGACGGCATTAGTGGGAGAGAGAGTGCCGAGCCGATCGGCATCAGCCGGCCAATGTCCACGTCAGGCAGGGCCTGGTCCGGCGGAATACCCGTCAGGTCGCGGAAGAAGGAGTTGACGGCCAGCAGCTTGCCTCCGCCATCGATGATGGCGAGCCCCACCTCGGCATTCTCGAAGGCAAGGGTGGCAAGCGCCGCGGGATGGCGCACCAGGGCCGGCTCGGCATGGCGCCCTCCGGGGGGAGATCCGTTATCGTGGATAGCCATAGGGCGCTCTCGAGTCAGGCGGGGGTGTGCCGAAGTTTGATTAAGATTATCGCGGACTCCTCTTGAAGCACATATCGGCCGGCCCTCGAGGACCTTGAGCCCACGACCAGTCCGCGTCTTGTCCACGAACCTGGCACGGACACCGAGGCATCTGGTCCGCCGCTGCTCAGGAGGTCTCGAAAAAAGTCGCCGTACCGTCCCGGCCCTCCCGCTTGACCCGGTACATGCTCTGGTCGGCGGCATCGATCAGTTCGCGCGCGCTGCAGAACGCCGCATCGTCCAGACAGGCGATGCCGATGGAGACCGTGACATGCAGCGGCACGCCATCGGCATGTGCCATGGGCCGCATGGCGAGCTGCTGACCCGGGTCAGCGCAAAACTCATCACGGCCGCAAGCGTCGTATCCAGGCCCAGTCGGGACACCGCCTCACGGCAGGTGTGCGACTCGACGCCGCCTCGGGAGTAATAACTGCTGTTCGCCAGGGACAGCAGCCGCAGAGTCAGGGCCGGGTCCTTCTCGACCACCTCGGCATAGTCGACCAGGCTGGTATCGGGGTGCCGGGCAAGCATCAGGACGCGTGCGGCGGCGGCAGGCAATGAGGGCAGGCTATCGCACTCGGCAAGCCTGGCGCGAAGTGTCTCGGGCAAGGGGAGCAGGCCGAGCGGGGGGGCTGGCGCTGCGTTCATAACTGATCATGCTGGCTCACCACTGTGCGGGGCAAGAATAAGATATCACTGAAGTCTGCCGCGAAACGCCGCCCAGTTCACCCTTTACCTGCCCAGCTCGGATGTTGCATCGGGTTGGTCAGCAGCACCCAGATGCAGGTTGGGTGGCGATGATGCCGCCCAGAGCTGGAAGTTGGCTATATATTGATCAACTTCCTGAGTTCAAGGCACACTTTCCCTCGGTGCTGATGGGCATTCCCGGCTCTTCGGGCTCCCAGGCCACCATCATGGACGGCTACCCCATGGCGCGGCGCGGCGGCCCGAACCCGATGCTGTTCTGAGGGCGACGCACCAGCGCTCAGTCATCATCCAGCGGCAGACAGGTATCCGCCATGACCACTCGGTTGCGCCCGCCCTGCTTGGCCCGGTAGCTGGCCTGATCGGCGCGCTCCATCAGGCTCACGTCGTCATCCTCCTCACTGAACAGGGCCACTCCCACGCTGGCGCTGATCCCGAAGCGGCGGCCACCATGGCGAAAGTCGATCTCCGCCAGCCGCTGGCGCACACGTTCGGCCACCTCCCCCGCCACCGCACGTGAGGCCTCGGCGAGCAGGATGGCGAATTCGTCGCCACCCAGGCGCGCCACGGCATCCACGTCGCGCACCGTATCATGCAGCACCTCGGCCACCCGCTGCAGCAGGGTGTCGCCCACCGCGTGCCCGGCGCTGTCGTTGACCTCCTTGAAGTGGTCCAGGTCGAGCATCACCAGCGCCAGGGCGTGGTCTGCCTTGCGCCGCGACAGCGCGCAGGCCGCCGCCAGCCGGCGGGCGAAGCCGCGCCGGTTGAGGCAGCCGGTGAGGGGGTCGTGCTCCGCTTCCCAGAGCTGGCGCTGCTCGCGCTCGTGGCGGTCGGTGATGTCCTGCACCAGGCCCACATAGCCCAGCACGCGGCCACCACCGCTGACCCGGTTGGCGTGCACCTCCAGCCAGCGCCACTCGCCCTCGCCGCTGCGGAAGCGATAGAGCTGGGTCAGGACACCGCCCGGCAGCAGCGCCTGGCGCCAACCCGCCAGGAAGGCGCTGCGGTCCTCGGGATGGACGCGGCGCAGCCAGGTCAGCGGGCTGTACTCCACCAGGCCGATGCCGGTGAGTCGAGTGAGAGCGGGGTTGATGTAGGTGACCTGCCCCTGGGGGTCGGTGAGGAACATGCCGACCGGCGACGAGGCCAGCACCGCCTCCAGGAAGGCCTCCCGGGACTCCAGGGACTCGATCGCCTGACGCCGTCTCGCCTCCAGGCGGTTGAAGGCATCGGCAACCTGACGCAGCTCCACCATGCCGGTGCGCGGCTCCAGGCGCTGGACCTTGCCCTGCCCCACCAGAGCGATCTGTCGCTCCAGCCGGTGCAGCGGGCGCAGCCCCAGCCCCAGCAGCCACCACAGCAGCGGCAGCATCAGTGCGACGCTGCCGATGCCGACCCAGCGTAGCTCCCGGGCATAGCGGCGGATCGGCGCCTGAAGCTGCTCCAGCGGCAGAAAGAGACCGACTACCCAGTTCGCCGGCCACACCTGGCGAAAGGCGACCAGCGCCGGGCGGCCGTCGAGGGTCACCCCCTCCCCGCTGCCCTGCCAGCCCAGCAGGGCCTGGTCGACCAGGGGATGCGTCCCGGCACCGGGCAGCGCCTGCATCAGCCAGGCCTCATCGGGGTGGCTGATCACCTGGCCCTCGGCGGTCGCCAGCAGCACGTGCCCCGCCTCGCCCAGGCGGCGACCGCGCAGGTTGAGATAGGCCTGGCCGTCGCGCAGGCTGGTATTGCCGCCGAGAATGCCCAGGAACTCACCGCGGTCATCGAGCAGCGGCTGGATCACCATGACCTGGTCGATGCCCGTTTCCCCGCCGCGATAGGGTTCGCTGACCCAGGGGCGGCGAAAGGCCTTCACGTGCTGGAAGTAGGGCCGCTCTCCGATCTCGGGCCCGCCCGCGGGGAAGGGTGGCCAGTCTGCCACCGGGTGGCCCTCGGCGTCGAACACCATCAGCCGATCGAAGAGCGCCAGCAGCGGCTGCTGGGTGCGCAGCAGCGACTCGAGCCCGGGGTCAGCGATATCGATGTCGCCAGCCAGCCGCGCCAGCACCCGCTTGCGCTCGACCAGCTCACGGGTGAGCTGGTCGGCCACCAGCTGGGCCTCGTACTCCAGATGGACACGGTTCTCGTGACGAGCCAGGTTCTCGCCGCTCAGGCGACTGTAACCCAGCAGCGCCACCACCAGCGCCAGCCAGCCGAGGCCGACGCCCAGCAGCAGGCGCAGGCGAAGGGAGAGATTCAGCCAGCCGGCCAAGGGGCCTCCGGCGCTGGCAAGGGATCAGAGCGAGTCATGCATTCATCCTCGACGGCTTGCAAACGGGTCGTTGACCCAAGCGAGCTTACCCCGGGATGCCGGGCAAGGGGGAGTCGGCGTTGGTAGCAGGCCCGCCGCTGCCGGGAAGCGGCAGCGAGAACAGGAAAGGAGTCTCGGTCAGGCGCTGCGCGCCATGCCTGGCACACCACAGAAAAGCCGACCCTAGGGGCCGGCTTCTGTTGTCGATGCAGGATCGACCGAGGCTGGGTTACGACTTAGAAGTCGTAACGAACACCGACGGTGACGAGGAGATCATCGTCCAGATCGCCCAGCTCGGTATCTGAGTCGTAGTCGGCATCAAACTCAACGACTTCGGCGAAGACATACATCGGCTTGCTGAAGCGATAGTTGGCGCCCAGCACCCACTGGTCACGACTGGAGGCACCATCCCAAGCCATGCTGATGTTGTAGTAGTCACCGTAGATCTCACCGGCGCCGTAGTCAAAGGTGCCGCCGATACCGAAGATGCTCTCCAAAGCATCGTACGCACCATCTGCTTCTAGACGCGCTTGAGAGAAGGTATCAGTCACCTCCTCGTACTTGATACGTCCGCTGAAGGCCGGGGTAAACTGGTAGCTGGCGAAGATACCCACCAGGTCTTCACCTGCCGGGTTACCGCTACCACCGTCATACCTTGCACCGCGATCAGCAACGTCCTTGGCCTGGTTATAGGCAACAGAGACATAGAGGCGGTCGATGGTGTAATCAACGGCAGCAGCGGTGGTCCAGGTGGAACTGTTATCCCCAGCGCCTTCATCAGCCCCGTTACCAGAGAGGTGCTTGGCCTGCACGTGGGCACGGAAGCCTTCCAGGTTCGGCGTAGAGTAGGAGATCGCATCACCACGGCTACCTTGGGAGATGCCGCCCAGGTGAGCCCAGCCTTCATTCTCCGGCACATCGAAGATCACATCACCGGAGCGGTAGTAGACGCTGTCGAAGTTACCGACCATCACGTCACCCCAGGTGTTGCTCTTGACGCCGACATAGGTGTTACGAACGTTGTCGAAACCGTCACGGTTGTTGGCATCGGCACGACCGCGCAGCTCAAGGCGTGCATAGACAGTCATGTCATCAGTAACGTCATGGTAGGCGCGGAAACCGAAGCGTGAACCAAGGTCCTCGAACTCGGATCCAGTTGACTTCACCCCATCATCTGTCTCGGTACCACCAGAGGTGATGCCATAAACGATACGGCCGTAAACGTCCAGACGGTTACCATCCTGGTCATAGACGGTGGCGGCCTGGGCGCTGGTGGCGGCCATGCCGGAGGCGGCGATGGCACCTGCGATAGCAGTCGCTAACAGTGTCTTTTTCATCTTGAAGGTTCCTTTGACTAGCAGTCTGTTTCGATCGTCTCTGCAGGCCTGCCCGGTGGGGGCGCTGCAGCCGGCATGGCCGGGCATGCTCTTCTTCGCTGCCGTGTTCCCTCACGGGAAGAGATGGCAACGGGTGTGGCATGACCTCGGCACCGCCTTGTTATAGTCCAATGCTCGCAAGAGGAACTCTATACCGGGATTCGAGGTAACGCAACAAGAAAAACACTGTTTTCCTTCGTCGCGCACCCTACCCGTGGAACTCTCCCCTGCGTAGCGGGTCGCCCAGCTGCGCGGGGCGACGCGACACATCATGCCGGGCGGGCGGGGCCAGGGCAAGCGGGCGCGGGGCCCGCAGGATCAGCGCTGGCGGTGCTTGGCGACCAGCGCCGCCAGCTTCTCCTCCATGGTGGCGGGGGCCGACCGGCTGGGCTGGGGAGGCTCGGCGCCGGGCACCGCCTGGGCAGCGGGTGCCTTGCTCGCCGGCCCCTTGCCGGCGGCTCCCCGGCCCGCTGTCTTGCCACGGCCGGGCTTGCCCTTGCCGGCGGCGCGCCGGGGCTGGCCCGGCACCGCGCCACCCTTGCCGCGGCCTTCGGCCTGCAGGCGCTCCAGCTTCTTCCTGGCGTGCTCGGCGGCCTTGGCATCCACCTGGCCGGCGGGCTTGCCATCCAGACCGATGCGCTCGGCCCCCTCGCGCACCGCCTTGAGATAGCGGGGCAGGTTGACGTAACAGGCGAGCGCCCGGCGCACCAGCTTCTCAGGCCAGGGCTCCTGCTCGGCCAGGGCCTCGTGGATCCCTACCTTGAGCGGGCGGGTGTGGCCCTTGAAGAAGGCGCCGGGGTAGCGCTGGTACCACTCGGCGAGCAGCGCCTGGGGGGAGGGGGCGTCGGTGGTCGCAGCGGCGTCGGTGGCCTCCGCCGATCGCCCGACAAGTCGGGCTCCTACATCGGTGGTGGTGGTGGCAGCCGGCGTCGCTGCGGGCTCCTCCAGGGAAGCGCCCGAATTCACCTCGCCGTCACCGCCATTCGCCCGGCAAAGCCGGCCTCCCACAGGGAGGGCGCCGGTGGGCTCGGCATCGGCCGCCCCCGTGGCGACATCGCCAGCGGGTTCCGGGGCGGCTGGGGCCGGTCGGCCGATCAGCGCGGAGAGGCCCTGGGAGCGGCGGGCGGGCCGGGGGAAGCCGGTGCCCTGCCCTTCTCCCTGGCTGTTCAGGCGCTCGTGGAGGCGGCGGTTGTGCTCCTCGAGCTCGCGGTTCTGCTCGTCGAGTTCGCGACACTCCTCCACCAGCTCGCGGCGCTCCTCGACCAGCGCCAGGCAGCTGGCCTCCAGCTCACGCGCCTTCTCGGTGAGTGCCTGATGGGCGGCCTCCTGCTCGGCCAGGCGCTGTTTCAGGGCCAGGCGCGCGTCGCGCTCCCGCTGCAGCAGGCCAAGCAGGGTATCGGTGCGCCCCTCCAGGGCATCCAGCAGGCGAATTGAGCGTTCCTCGATCAAACCGTTCTCCTCCACGCGTGAGCCAGACAGCGAGGCCGTGCCGGCCAGTCTGTGCCAGATGCCGCCCCATGACAAATGTCGTCAGGCACCGACAGACTCGCGGCGTCGATACTCCACGAAATCATAGGCGGGCTGGCCCTCGGCGGGGCTGCCGGGCACGCGCTGAAGCGCTTCCCACTCGGCGGGGTCGAGCTCGGGGAAGCGGGCGTCGCCCTCCACCTCGATGGCCACCTCGGTCAGGTAGAGGCGCGAGGCGTAAGGCAGCGCCTGGGCGTAGATCTCGGCGCCCCCCATCACCATGATCTCCTCCACGCCGTCGATGGTGGCCTGCTGGTCGGCCAGGGCCAGGGCAGAGGCCAGGTCGTGGCAGACGCGGATGCCGTCGTGGTGAAAGTCAGGGTCGCGGGTCACCACGATATTGAGCCGCCCGGGCAGCGGCCGGCCGATGGACTGGAAGGTCTTGCGGCCCATCACCAGCGGCTTGGCCTGGGTCATGCGCTTGAAGAACTTGAGGTCCTCGGGCAGGTACCAGGGCAGCTGGTTGTCCACGCCGATCACCCGGTTGCGGTCCATGGCGGCGATCATCGCCACGGGAATCAGGGTCTCGCTCATTGGGCCTCTCTCTTCTTGTACGGTCACGCCTACACCGCCACGGCGGCCTTGATATGGGGATGAGGATCGTAGCCCTCGATGGCAATGTGCTCGAAGCGGAAGTCGAACAGGTCCGTGACGCTCGGGTCGAGCACCAGGCGGGGCGCGGGGCGCGGGGCGCGGGTGAGCTGGAGCTCGGCCTGCTCCAGGTGGTTCAGGTAGAGGTGGGCGTCGCCCAGGGTGTGGATGAACTCCCCCGGCTCGAGACCCGCCACCTGGGCGATCATCCGGGTCAGCAGCGCGTAGCTGGCGATATTGAAGGGCACACCCAGGAAGATGTCGGCGCTGCGCTGGTAGAGCTGGCAGGAGAGGCGCCCCTCGGCCACGTAGAACTGGAACAGGCAGTGGCACGGCGGCAGGGCCATCTCGTCCACCAGCGCCGGGTTCCAGGCGGAGACGATCAGCCGCCGGGACTGGGGGCTTGCGCGCAGCTGCTCGAGCAGGGTGGCGATCTGGTCGACCTGGCCGCCGCGGGGGTCGGGCCAGCTGCGCCACTGGTAGCCGTAGACGGGGCCGAGATCGCCCTTCTCGTCGGCCCACTCGTCCCAGATGCTCACCCCGTTCTCCTTGAGGTAGGCGATATTGGTGTCGCCGGCCAGGAACCAGAGCAGCTCGTGGAAGATCGAGCGGGTGTGCAGCTTCTTGGTGGTCAAGAGCGGGAAGCCGCGGGCCAGGTCGAAGCGCATCTGGTGGCCGAAGATCGAGCGGGTGCCCACCCCGGTGCGGTCGCCGCGCTCCACGCCGTGGTCGAGCACCTGGCGCATCAGGTCGAGGTAGGGCTGTTCGAGGGCGGGTAGCGTCTGGTCGGTCACGGCGTTCTTCTGGTTGCTGGATGGGGACGGGAGTCTACCGGATCTCACTGCGGTTGTTGATCGGGTAACACCAGGAACTCGGGCAGTTCCGACTCGAGGGCCATGCGCTGTTCGGCAAAGCCACGTATGCGGTTATAGGTTGCCATCAACATCAGGGAGTACTCCCTGGCTGCGGCCAGCGCAGCGGCAAATGCCTCCGGGTCCTGCATGTACTCGTGAACCAGCTGGTTACGAAGCTTGCGGGCCGCCAGCCAGCTTTCCGTGCTCTCCAGCACGCTCAATCGCTCGGCTCTATTTAGGTTCTCGATCTGGCTGCCGGTGCGCTCGGCAAGACTCTGCAACCAGCGAGGGATCAGTTTATCGGCAATGGTGTCCTGCATGCGGCTGAAGCGGGAGACGAAGGCCTCGAGCCTTATCGCCTCCTCGGGATGTTGCTCGAGCGAAGCGACCCAGTCGGCCCCGAGATCACTGCCGCTTGCGAACAGGCTTTCCCAGCTGTAGCGAAGATGCCTCCCCTCACGCTGGACGATATCGAGGGTCCAGAGAAAACGATCGATGGGAAGCAGCGGCTGCTGGTCATCATTCATAGCGATCGACCTGTCTGAATGGCATGGCGATGCACGGGGTTCAAGGGCGTGGCGGGATCAACGACCAAGATATCAATCGGCTGATCGCCGAGGCGAAGCTGCAGGCGCGCCGTCAAGGTCAGCATCTTGTCCATCCTGCTCTCGATGATGTCAGGGCTCTCTACAAGCAGGTCGATATCACCGCCCCGCACGGCATCATTCAGGCGTGAGCCGAAGAGCTTCACGCTGACCCTATCACCGAAGACCTCAACGGCGGCCTGCTTGATGATGGCAACCTGCTCCGGTGTTAGTCGCATACTCCACCTCCTGCCTCACTCGTCGTTACTGAGCATCACTCACGATTCACCACTCACCACTCACCACTCATACTTTTGCATCCACCGGCTGATTCCGCGACCAGGCGATCAACGCCAGGCCGGCGACGATCATCGGCAGGGTCAGCAACATGCCCATGGTCACCCAGCCGAAGGCGATGAAGCCGATATGGGCATCGGGCAGGCGCACGAACTCCACCGCGAAGCGGAACACCCCGTAGAGGGTCAGGAAGAGGCCGGAGATCAGGCCGCGGGCGCGGGGCTTCGCGGAGACGAACCACAGCACCACGAAGAGCACCGCCCCTTCCAGCACCGCCTCGTAGAGCGCCGAGGGGTGGCGCGGCTCGGGCCCCAGGCCCGGGAACGGCATGCCCCAGGGCAGCTCGGTGACGCGGCCCGGCAGCTCGCGATTGATGAAGTTGCCGATGCGCCCGGCGCCCAGGCCGATGGGCACCAGGGGGGCGACGAAGTCGGTGAGGGTGAAGTAGGCCAGGCCCTTCTTCCTGGCGAACCACCAGCTGGCGAGCAGCACGCCGGCCAGGCCGCCGTGGAAGCTCATGCCGCCGTCCCAGACCCGGAAGATCCACAGCGGATCGCTGAACCACTGGCCCATGCCGTAGAAGAGCGCATAGCCCAGGCGCCCGCCCACCACCACGCCGATGGCGGCATAGAAGAGCAGATCGCCGATGTCGTCGTGGGTCAGGCCGACGCGCGCGGCGCGGCGACGGCCGAGCCACCAGGCGGCGACGAAGCCCACCACGTACATCAGGCCATACCAGTGCACCTGGAAGGGGCCGAGGGAGATGGCCACGGGATCGATATCGGGGTAGTCGAGCATCGGGACTCCTTGAGAGGAAACGGGATCAGGGGGTATCGAGGGCGTCGGGGCGGGCCGGCAGCCAGCGCCTGACCAGCGCGATCAGCTCCTGGGGGCGATAGGGCTTGGCCAGGTAGTCGTCCAGGCCCGCCGCGGCGAAGCGCTGGCGATCCTCGACGCTGGCGTTGGCGGTCAGCGCCACCAGCACGCTGCGGTGATCGGGGTAGTGGGCGGCCTCGACGTCACGCCAGCGGCGGCTGGTCTCCATGCCGTCCATGCCGGGCATGAAGATATCCATCAGCACCAGGTCGAAGGGGAGCTGCTCCAGGCTGGCCAGCGCCTCGGCGCCGCTGGTGGCGGTGCGCACCACGAGCCCCTCCCGCTCCAGCACCTGGCGCGCCAGCATCAGGTTGACGGGGCCATCGTCGACGATCAGCACCCGGCTCTCCCGGTGGGCGGGCGAGGCTTCGGTGGCGGCCGGCTCCTCGCCGGCGATATCCTCGAGCAGCACCGCGAGATCGCCGAGCCTGTCGCGCAGCTCCTCCAGGGCGCGGCGCGGCGGGCCGCCCGGGGGCTGCTCGCCCTGGGGCATCAGCAGTGCATCCAGGCGGGCCTTCAGCGGCTGGAGCTCGCGGCCCAGCAGGGTCAGGTAGTCGGACTTGAGCCGCGACTCCTCGCGGGCGCGATCGCGCCCCGCCGCCAGGCGCTCCAGGCGCTGCTCGCGACGCGCCAGGTCGTCTTCCAGGGTCTGCAGGCGGCGGCGAAGCTGCTCCTCGCCGGCGGCAACAAGCTCCACCGAAGGTGCCGCCTGCGGAGGGGTCAGGGGAGCCGGGGCGCCGGCCGCGGGCTCGGCATGGCGGGAAGGCTCGCGCAGGCACCCGGCCGCCACCGCGGCGAGGTTGAGCGTCGAGGCAAGCAGCAGCACTGCCAGCCAGGCACCGGGTGCGCTTGTCAGCAGCAGCGCCAGCCCCGCCAGCAGCAGGCCGAGCTGAAGCAGCAGCACCAGGCGAAGGTAGGGGGGAAGCCGCCGACATGGGCGACACTTGTCGACTCGCATTGTCATCCCTGGCTTGTCACGAGATTGACGGACGAGTGTACGCCGGGGGCGGCCGGCTGTCATGGCGCCCACCCGGGTGGCCGGCTCAACGCTTCCCGCGCCCTGCGGGAGCCGCTAAGCTGGTGGGATGTGCCTGATTGCCTTCGACCACCGTCCGGGCAGCGCGTGGCCGCTGCGGCTGGTCGCCAACCGCGACGAGTTCCACGCCCGCCCCGCCGCCCCCCTCGCCCGCTGGGCGGATGCCCCCGCCATCGTCGGCGGCCGCGACCTGGAGGCCGGCGGCAGCTGGCTGGCGGTCCACCGCCGCGGGCGCTTCGCGGCGGTGACCAATGTGCGAGACCCGCGCCTGAAGGTGGCAGGCGACGCGCCCAGCCGCGGCGACCTGGTGCGCGACGCCCTCACCTGCGCCGACCTTCCCGCCTGGCTCGACCGCCTCGCCGGCGGCGAGGCCAGCCGCTTCGCCGGCTTCAACCTGCTGGCCGGTGACGGGGAGCGCCTGTGGCACCTGCACCGCGGCCTGGACGGCATCCACCTGGGCGAGATCGCCCCGGGCCTGCACGGGCTCTCCAACGCCAGCCTCAACACCCCGTGGCCCAAGCTGATCAGCGTGCGCCAGGGGCTCGGCGCCAGCCTGCGCCACGGCCGCTGGCCCGAGGATGCCCTGGCGGCCATGGGCGACCGCCACCCCGCCGATGACGATCAGCTGCCGGAGACCGGCGTGGGCCTGGAGATGGAACGGATGCTCTCCTCCCCCTTCATCGTCGGCGAGCGCTACGGCACCCGCGCCATGACCTGGCTGAGCTGGCATGCCAGCGGGCGCATCGAGATCGGTGAGCGGCGCTTCGGGCCGCATGGCGTGGCGCTAGGGGAGAGCGTGGAGCGGCTGGTGGGTTTACACCGCTAGGCAACACCGCCGGGGCGGCTTCGCCGCCATTCGCCGGGCAAAGCCCAGCTCCCACCAGTAGCCTCGAGCCTCGGGAATTATCCAGTCATCACAGAGGTCATTGGGCGCCTGCGGGGCGCAGACGCCTCAATCCCGCGGCGGCAGCAGGTGGCCAAGTTCCCAGCCGCCCAGGCGCTCGGCCAGGTGGTGGCGCACCTCGCCGGGGGTGTCGAGGCGCAGGGTCTCCTCCACCAGGTCGCGGGCGCCTTGCAGCGGCACGCGGCGGATGGCGGCGCGCACACGGGGCAGGCTGGGAGCGTTCATGGAGAGGGCATCGAAGCCCATGCCCATCAGCAGCAGGGCGCCGGCGGGGTCGCCGGCCAGCTCGCCGCACACCGAGATCGGCCGATCCAGGCGTTTCGCCTCGCGGGCCAGGCCGGCCATGGCGGAGAGCACCGCCGGGTGGCAGGCATCGTAGAGCTCGGCGACCCGCGGGTTGTTGCGGTCCACCGCCAGCAGGTACTGGGTCAGGTCGTTGCTGCCCACCGAGAAGAAGTCGGCGCGCCGGGCCAGGGCGTCGAGCTGGTAGAGGGTCGCCGGCACCTCGATCATCACCCCCACCTTGGGCCGCGGCACTGAGACACCCTCCTCGCCCAGCTCGACGATGGCGCGATCGAGCAGCTTGAGGGCATCGTCGACCTCGTCGACGTTGGTCACCATGGGCAGCAACACCTGGAGGTTGTCGAGCCCCTGAGAGGCGCGCAGCATGGCACGCAGCTGCACCATCAGCACCTCGGGGTGGTCGAGGGTGACGCGAATCCCGCGCCAGCCGAGGAAGGGGTTGGCCTCCTCGATGGGGAAGTAGGGCAGGTCCTTGTCGCCGCCGATATCCAGGGTGCGCATCACCACCGGCAGCGGGGCGAAGCTCTCCAGCTGGTCGCGGTAGAGCCGGGTCTGCTCCTGCTCGCCGGGGAAACGCTCGGTGACCATGAAGGGCACCTCGGTGCGGTAGAGCCCCACCCCGCTGATGCGGCGCTTGAGCTGGGCCACCGCGTCCACCACCAGGCCGGTGTTGACCATCAGCGGCATGTCGTGGCCGTCCGGGGTGCGGCTGGGCAGGTCCTGCTCGTGCTCGAGCACCTCGGTCAGCGCCTGCTCCTCGGCGATCAGGCCCCGATAGTGGGTGAGCAGCTCCTCGCCCGGGCGCACGAAGAGCCGCCCCCGGTGGCCATCGAGGATCACCCGCGCGCCGGAGAGCCGCGGAAGCGGCAGGTCGACCATGCCGAGCACCGTGGGGATGCCCATGGCCCGGGCGATGATCGCCACGTGGGAGGTACTGGAGCCGCGCACCGAGACCAGCCCGGCGAGCTTATCGCGGGGCACCTCGCCGAGCATCGCCACGCTGAGCTCGTCGCCCACCAGGATGGTGCTGTCGGGGAAGACCTCCGGGGTCTGGGGGGTCTCCTCCTGCAGGTGCGCCAGCACGCGGCGCCCCAGGTCACGCACGTCGGCGGCGCGCTCGCGCAGGTAGTCGTCGCCGACCCGCTCCAGGTACTGCACGTGGCGCTTGACCACGTCGGCCAGCGCCCCGGGCGCCCACTGCCCCTCGCGGATGCGCTTTTCCACCTCCTGGGAGAGCGCCGCCTCGCTGAGCATCTGCTGGTAGACCTCGAACAGCGCCAGCTCCTGGGCCGAGACGCGGTTGGCCAGGCGCTCGGCGGCGGCGCGCAGCTCCTCGCGCACGCGGCCGATCGCCTCCTTGAGACGGGCGATCTCGTACTCGACGTCGGTGGGAATCAGGTCCGGCACGCTGTCGAGGTCGGCGGGTGGGGCGATCACCACCGCCTCGCCGATGCTCATGCCCGGGGCGCCGGCCACCCCCTTGAACTGCACCTGCCCCGCCAGGCTTGGCCGGGTGAGGTTGCCGGTAGCCAGGGCATGGGCCAGCACGCCTGCGAGCTGGGCCGCCATGGTGACCAGGAAGGCCTCGTCCTCCTCGCCGTAGCGGCGCTTCTCGGCCTGCTGCACCACCAGCACGCCGAGCATGCGGCGCTGGTGGATGATGGGTACGCCGAGGAAGCTGGAGTAGCGCTCCTCGCCGGTGGATTCGAAGTAGCGGAACTGGGGATGAGCCTGGGCGTCCTCGAGGTTGAGGGGCTCCCCGCGGCTGGCCACCAGCCCCACCAGGCCCTCGCCCACCGGTAGGGCCACATGCCCGACCGCCTGGGTGCGCAGGCCGATGGTCTCCATCAGCACCAGCTGCTCGATCTCCTCGTCGAAGAGATAGAAGGAGCACACATCGGCCTCCATGGCCTTGCGGATACGCCGCACCATGGTGGCAAGCGCCGCCTCCAGGCTGCGGGCCCCGGTAACTTCCTGTGTGATGCGGCGCAGGACCTCGAGCATGGGCGTGCCGTCTTCCATTGTTGTCGTGGGTAGGGAGGCGGGAGCAGACTCCCGCCCCTGAGACTGCCTCACCGGGGCGGGGTTCCTCTATCCGGCCGCTGTACGGCCGGGGACCTCGTCAGCCGAAGCCCAGGGCCAGGCGCTGGACACTGGGCGAGAGCTCCCTGAGGGCGCGGCGGTAGACCTCACGCTTGAAGGGCACCACCTGGCCCAGCGGATACCAGTAGCTGACCCAGCGCCAGCCGTCGAACTCCGGCGAGGCGGTGCCATCCATGCAGATCCGGCTCTCCTGACAGCGGATCCTCAGCAGGAACCACTTCTGTTTCTGGCCGATGCAGACCGGCCTCGAATGGGTACGAATCATGCGTCGCGGAAGGCGATAGCGGAGCCAACCCCGGGTGCAGGCAAGGATCTCGACGTCGTCGGCGTTCAGGCCGATCTCCTCGTAGAGTTCGCGAAACAGTGCCTCTTTCGGTGTCTCGTTCGCCTTGATGCCTCCCTGGGGAAACTGCCACGCGTTCTGCCCTACCCGACGCGCCCAGAGCAGCTGCCCCTGATCGTTGGCGATGATGATGCCAACGTTGGGGCGAAAGCCGTCAGCGTCGATCACGGACTTCACCTTGTTGAAACCAGAATTGAGTTGAAACCAGAATTGCACCCATTCTTCCACAGGGCCACGAAGCGCATCAATACGCCTTGCGGACGAAGCGCACCGGCGCGGCTCGCAGCCGGCAGCGGGTTCTGCGATAATCGCGGGCTTTCGACCCTGACCGTCAACCCTCTGCCACCTGCCCAAGGGAGTCATCGTGAGCCTGGCCATCTTCGACCTGGACAACACCCTGCTGTCGACCGACAGCGATCACGCCTGGGGGGAATTCCTGCTCGAGCAGGGCGCCGTGGACCCGGTGGCCTACCGCGAAGCCAACGACCAGCACATGGCCGCCTACGAGGCGGGCACCCTGGATATCCTCGCCTTCCTCGCGGTGGCGCTGAAGCCGCTGGCCGAGAACAGCCCCGAACAGCTCGCCGCCTGGCACCAGCAGTTCATGGCCAGCAAGATCGAGCCGCATATCCTGCCCAAGGGCGAGGAGCTGCTGGCCCGCCACCGCTCCCGCGGCGACACCCTGCTGATCATCACCGCCACCAACCGCTTCATCACCGGCCCCATCGCCGAGCGGCTGGGTGTGGACGACCTGATCGCCGTGGAGCCCGAGATCGTCGACGGCCGCTACACCGGCCGCGTGAAGGGCACCCCCAGCTACCGCGAGGGCAAGGTGGTGCGTCTGGAGGAGTGGCTGGCCGACAAGGACCTGACCCTGGACGACGCCTGGTTCTACAGCGACTCCCACAACGATCTGGCGCTGCTGGAGAAGGTCGACCACCCGGTGGCGGTGGACCCCGACCCCACCCTGCGCGAGGTGGCCGAGGCCCGCGGCTGGCGGATCATCAGCCTGAGGGACTAGCTGCAAGCTGCAAGCTGCAAGCTGCAAGCTGCAAGCTGCAAGCTGCAAGCTGCAAGCTGCAAGCTGCAAGCTGCAAGCTGCAAGCTGCAAGCACCAGTATGAATTCTGTAAAAAAACCCGCAAGCCTGAGCTTGCGGGGTTTTCTTGTCGCTTGGACCTTGCAGCTTGGCGCTTAGGATCAGCCCAGCAGATGCTCGACGGCGGCGCGCTCTTCACGCAGCTCGTCTTCGGTGACCTTCATCTTCTGCTTGCTGAAGTCGTCCAGCGCGAGGCCCTGAACGATCTCGTACTTGCCGCCTTCGCAGGTGACCGGGTAGGAATAGATGATGCCCGGCTCGACGCCATAGCTGCCGTCGGAGGGGATCGCCATGCTGACGATCTGGCCGTTGGTGCCCAGCGCCCAGTCGCGCATGTGGTCGATGGCGGAAGAGGCCGCGGAGGCCGCGGAGGAGGCACCGCGGGCCTTGATGATGGCCGCGCCGCGCTGCTGCACCTCCGGAATGAAGGTGTTCTCGTACCAGTCACGCTCAACCAGCTCGGCCGCAGGCTTGCCGGCCACCTTGCAGTGGGCGATGTCGGGGTACTGGGTGGCGCTGTGGTTGCCCCAGATGATCATGCCCTCGACGTCGGTGACGTGCTTGCCGGTCTTCTGGGCCAGCTGGGCCAGGGCGCGGTTGTGGTCCAGGCGGGTCATGGCGGTGAACTGCTTGGGGTCCAGGTCCGGCGCGTTGCAGGAGGCGATCAGGGCGTTGGTGTTGGCCGGGTTGCCTACCACCAGCACCTTGACGTCGCGGCTGGCGTTGTCGTTCAGGGCCTTGCCCTGCACCGAGAAGATGGCGGCGTTGGCTTCCAGCAGGTCCTTGCGCTCCATGCCCGGGCCGCGCGGACGCGCACCCACCAGCAGGGCGAAATCGGCATCCTTGAAGGCGACGTTGGCGTCGTCGGTGGCGACGATGTCCTGAACCAGCGGGAAGGCGCAGTCGTTCAGCTCCATCACCACACCCTTGAGGGCTTCCATGGCCGGGGTGATCTCGAGCAGCTGCAGGATGACCGGCTGGTCCTTGCCCAGCATGTCACCGGAGGCGATGCGGAAGGCGAGGGAGTAGCTGATCTGGCCGGCAGCGCCGGTGATGGCAATACGGACGGGCTGTTTCATGGAGGCTCCTTGGTTGTCAACGCACGGGGTGTCGCCGTGAGGAGGGACCCGCCGGGCAAGCCGTCGGGCCTCAATTCAAACCGGCAAGATGGTATGCCTGCGCCGCACAAAACTCAATGCGACGTAGGACGAGGGCCGGTGCTATGCTGGCGCCTCATGCCCGTTGCTGGACCACCCTGCATGCCTCGCCGTCGCCTGCCTCTCTCTCCGCTGCTGGCCATCGCCGTCACCCTCGCCCTGGGGATTTGGCTAGCCTTCGGCGACCTGCAGCGCTTTCAGGACACCGCCCCCGAGAGCGAGCCGACCGAGGCACCGCCCGCCGTCCGGGTCGAGGTCGTGGAGCGCGAGGCCGAAGCCCACGCCCCACAGCTGGTGCTGCAGGGGCATCTGGAAGCCGACCGCGAACTGACCCTGCGCGCCCGCCAGGCCGGGCGCGTCGAGGCCCTGCCGGTGGCGGCGGGCGAGCGGGTCGAGGCCGGCACGGCGCTGATCCAGCTGGCCCGGGACGAGCTGCCGGCCCGGCTCGAGCAGGCCGAGGCGGAGCTCGCCCTGGCCCGGGCCGAGCTGGCCGGCGCCGATGACCTGCGCCGCCGCGAGCTGATCGCCAACACCGACTACCTGCGCCTGCAGAGCGGCGTCGCCCGGGCGGCCGCCGAGGTGACGAGTCTGCGCCGCCAGCTCGACGACACCCGCCCCAGCGCCCCCTTCGACGGCGTGCTCGACCGCCTCGACGTGGAGCTCGGCGAGCTGCTCCAGGTGGGCGAGGCCTTCGGCCAGCTGGTGGATGACCGCCATCTCGTGGCCAGGGCCTGGGTGCCCCAGCGCGACGCCCACGCCCTCGAGGTCGGCCTCCCCGCGACGCTGCGCCTGCTGGACGGCTCGCGGCTCGAGGGCGAGGTGAGCCTGGTGGCACGACGCGCCGAGGAGGAGGCGCGCACCTTCAGCGTGGAGGCCCGGGTGGCCAACCCCGAGGGACGCCGCCTCGCCGGCGCCAGCGCCACCCTGGTGATCACCCTCCCCGAGCGGCGGGTGCACCGGCTCTCCCCTGCCCTGCTGGAGCTCGATGACGACGGCCGCCTGGCGGTGAAGCACCTGGATGACGACGACCGGGTGGTGCGCACGGCGGTCGAGCTGGTCGACGCCGCCACCGACGAGGCCCGGGTCGCGGGGCTGCCCGAGCGGGTGCGCCTGATCACCCTGGGTGGCGGCCTGGTGGCGGCGGGCGAGCGCGTCGTGCCGGTGGCGGCCGATACCATCCAGGCGTCGCCCTGAGATGCGCGCCCTGATCGAGGCGGCGCTGGACCGCTCGCGCACCACCCTGCTGCTGCTGGCCGCGCTGCTGCTGGCGGGCCTGGCCGCCTGGCAGGCGATCCCCAAGGAGGCCAACCCCGACGTCACCATCCCCATCATCTATGTGTCGCTGTCGCTGGAAGGGGTAAGCCCCGAGGACGGCGAGCGCCTGCTGGTACGACCCATGGAGCAGGAGCTGCGCAGCATCGAGGGGGTGCGCAAGATGACCTCCCAGGCCAGCGAAGGGCACGCCGCGGTGACGCTGGAGTTCGACGCCGGCTTCGACCCCGACCAGGCACTCTCCGACGTGCGCGAGAGGGTCGATATCGCCCGCGCCGAGCTGCCCGCCGAGGCCGACGAACCGCGGGTCATGGAGGTCAACGTGGGGCTCTTCCCGGTGCTCTCCATCGGCCTCTCCGGCCAGCTCGAGGAGCGTCAGCGCCTGGCCGTGGCACGCCGCCTCAAGGAGGAGATCGAGGGGATCGGCGAGGTGCTGGAGGTGGACATCGGCGGCGACCGCGAGGAGCTCCTCGAGATCGTCGTCGACCCATTGGTGCTGGACAGCTACGGCGTCGACTTCGATACCCTGTTCAACCTGGTCAGCCGCAACAACCGCCTGGTGGCGGCGGGCAGCCTGGACACCGGCGCCGGGCGCCTGGCCCTCAAGGTGCCCGGGGTGATCGAGCGGCTCGAGGACGTGATGGGCATGCCGGTGAAGGTGGAGGGTGAACGGGTGGTGACCTTCGGCGACGTGGCCTGGATCCGCCCCACCTTCAAGGACCCCGACGGCTTCGCCCGCATCGACGACCAGCCGGCGCTGGTGCTGGAGATCTCCAAACGCGCCGGGGCCAATATCATCGCCACCATTGAACAGGTGAACGGCCTGCTCGACCAGGCGGCCGGCCTGATCCCGGACGGGCTCGAGATTACCACCATCATGGATCAGTCCCAGATGGTGGAGGAGATGCTCGACGAGCTGCTCAACAACGTGCTCACCGCGGTGGTGATGGTGCTGGTGGTGATACTGGCCGCCATGGGGCTGCGCAGCGCCCTGATGGTGGGGCTGACCATCCCGGGCGCCTTCCTCACCGGCATCCTGCTGATCTGGACTCTGGGCTACACCCTCAACATCGTCGTGCTCTTCTCGCTCATTCTCGTCGCCGGTATGCTGGTGGACGGCGCCATCGTGGTCTCGGAGCTGGCCGACCGCCACCTGCGCCAGGGCCAGCCGCCCCGGGAGGCCTGGGTCAACGCCGCCGCGCGCATGAGCTGGCCGGTGATCGCCTCCACCGCCACGACGCTGGCGGTGTTCGTGCCGCTGCTGTTCTGGCCCGGCGTGGTGGGCGAGTTCATGAAGTACCTGCCGGCCACAGTGATCCTCTGCCTGCTGGCCTCCCTGGCCATGGCGCTGGTATTCCTGCCCACCCTGGGCGGCGTCTTCGGGGTGCGCGCCTCGCGCCGGGAGATCGCCGAGGACCACATCAGCGCCGGCGGCCGCTTCTATCGCGCCCTGCTCGCCCGGCTGCTGGCCATGCCGGGGCTGACCCTGCTCTTCGCCCTGCTGCTGCTGGGGCTGATCTACACCGCCTACGCCCGCTTCAACCACGGCGTGGAGTTCTTCCCCGCCGTGGAGCCCGACAGCGCCCAGGTGCTGGTGCGCGCCCGGGGCGACTTCTCCGCCGTCGAGAAGGACGCCGTGGTGCGCCGGGTGGAGGCGCGCCTGGCCGGCATGAGCGAGGTGGAGGCGCTCTACGCCCGCTCCTTCGCCACGCCCAACCAGCAGCTCGGCAGCGACGTGATCGGCGCGCTGCAGTTCCAGCTGATCGACTGGCAGCAGCGCCGGCCGGTGGCGGCGATCTTCGCGGAGATGAGCGAACGCACCGCCGACCTGCCCGGAATGGTGCTGGAGTTCCGCGAGCAGGAGATGGGGCCCGGCGAGGGCAAGCCCATCGTGCTGGAAGTGAGCGGCCATGACGATGCCGCCACCGACCGTGTGGTGGACCGGCTGCGCGAGCTGATGGGCGAGCTGGGCGGCTTCCGCGACATCGAGGATGACCGCAGCCTGCCCGGCGTGGAGTGGCGGGTGATGGTGGACCGCGAGGCGGCGGCGCGCTTCGGCGCCGACGTGGCCGCGGTGGGCAGCGCGGTGCAGCTGCTCACTACCGGCCTGCAGGTGGCCAGCTACCGCCCCCCCGGGGTGAGCGACGAGGTGGATATCCGCGTGCGCCTGCCGGCGGGCTACCGCTCCCTGGACCAGCTGGGCCGGCTGACGCTCAACACGGCCCGGGGCCAGGTGCCGATCGCCAACTTCGTGGAGCTGGTGCCGGCACCCAAGGTGGGTACCCTGCACCGCATCGACGGGCGGCGGGCGGTGACCCTCGCGGCCGACGTGGCCGAGGGCTACCGGGCCGACGAGCGGCTGCGCGCCCTGCTCGAGGCGGGCGGCACGCCGCCGGAGGGGGTGATCGTCAACGTGGCCGGCGAACAGCAGGACCAGCAGGAGGCGAGCCGCTTCCTGACCAGCGCCTTCCTGGTGGCCATCGCATTGATGGCGCTGATCCTGGTCACCCAGTTCAACAGCCTCTACCAGGCGGGGCTGGTGCTCTCGGCCATCGTGCTCTCCACCGCGGGGGTGCTGCTGGGGCTGCTGGTCAACGGCCAGCCCTTCGGCATCGTCATGGTGGGAATGGGGATCATCGCCCTGGCGGGGATCGTGGTGAACAACAACATCGTGCTGATCGACACCTACAATCAGCTGCGCGGCGAGGGGCTCTCCCCCGTGGAAGCCGCCCTGGAGGCGGGCGGGCTGCGCCTGCGCCCGGTGCTGCTGACGGCCATCACCACCGTGCTGGGGCTTGCGCCCATGGTGCTGGGGGTGAACGTCAACCTCTTCGCGCCGAGTCTGGGGCTGGGCGCACCCTCGACCCAGTGGTGGACCCAGCTCTCCAGCGCCATCGCCGGCGGGCTCACCTTCGCCACCGCCCTGACGCTACTGCTCACCCCCTGCCTGCTGGTGCTGGGGGGGCGCTTCGAGCGCCGCGGCAAGGGCGCCTGACCGGGCATGGCGGGCCAGGCGGGTGAGACATCAGGCCCGTGACTGGGCCGCGACCTCCTGGCGGGCGGCATCGGGGGCGTGGGCGGCATGGACCCGGCCGATCAGTTGATCCTCGAGGGCGAAGCGCTCGGTGAGGCCGTGGGCCAGGCGCTCGAGCCAGGCGGGCAGCCGGCCGAGATGCTGGCGCACGCGACCGGGGCTCTCGTATTCGGCATCGAAGGAGAGCACGAGCTCGGTGGACATCTCCAGCCGCGCCAGCAGACGGTCGGCCAGGGTCAGGGCGGCCTCGTCGTCGAAGGCCTTGGCCTCCACGCGCAGCTGCGGGTAGATCTCGAAGTGGCCGGCGCTGATGTAGTCCATCAACAGCTCGCTGAAGCGGTCGATCTGCGCCTTGCTGACCGCCTCCAGCTCGGCGTCGCAGGCCTCCTTGAGCTCCACGAAGTGAACCAGCAGCTCGCGGCGCTCGTCCAGCCAGCGATCGATCAGCTTGTGTACGCCGCCCCAGCGCTCCAGGGCGCTCTTGCAGTCTTCCAGCATGGGGGCCTCCCTACGTTTGGTGGAGCCAGCTCGGTGGCGCCGGGAACCTCCTGTTCCCGGCAGGGCCTCCAGACTCGCCCGCGCCGCCGGCGCTGTCAATCCCCGAGCGGAAGGCCATTGGCCGGGGGCGCCGGGGAGACTCAGCCGCGCTCCCGAAACGCCGAGAGCAGAAGGCCCAGCGGCGCCAGAGCCAGCACCAGAAAGCCGATCAGCGTCCAGCCGGGCAGCGAGATGCCGAGCAGCAGGAAATCGATCTCGGCGCACTCGCCGGAGCCGGAGAGTACCATGGCCACCACGTCACGCCAGGGCAGCAGCTCCATCATGTAGTCGAGGCCGGGGCCGCAGCTGGGCACCTGATCCGGCGGCAGCGACTGCAGCCACAGATGGCGCCAGGCCACGCCGATGCCACCGGCCACCGCGGCGAGGCCCAGGGCGCCATAGATACCCGCTCCGACCCGCCCGGTGGGGTTGTGGATGGCGGCGATGGCGAAGACCGCGGCGGCCGACAGCACCGCCACCCGCTGGAAGATGCACAGCGGGCAGGGCTCGAGGCCGCCGAGGTGCTCGAGCCCGAGAGCCACGGTCATCATCAGCACGCAGAAGGCCAACCCGGCGAGGCTCCACTGGCGCACCGAGAGGCGAGCCAGGTGCGTGCTCATGGGCTCTCCTCCCTAAGCAGGCGCGACTCCCGGGCACGCTCGAAGTAGTCGGCCAGGAAGTCGTCGAAGGCGACCCGGTCGGCGGCCTCGATCTCCTCCTGCTGGCGCCAGGAGGTATCCACCAGCTCGGCGAACAGCGCCTCCCGGGCCGGGTCCATGGGCTCGCCGCGCAGCCGCTCGGCTTGCTCCCGGGCGATGGCCAGCATGACATCGCTGAACTCCTCGCCGCTCTCCTCGAGGCGCGCCATCAGCCGGCCCGAGGGCGTCAGCGCCGGGTCGGCCAGGCGCGGGGCCATGGCGGCCACGGCCTCCCGGTGGGGGCTACCCGCCTCCAGCTGGTCGAGCAGGCCCGCCACTAGGTCGATATCGGCCAGGATCTCACCGCCCCACTCCGCCACGCTGCGGCCCTGCCCCCGGTCGCACAGCTGGAGCGCCGGATCGCGGCCGCGCTCCACCACCCGCCGGCGGTTGTCGTCCAGGTGCTCGCACTCCTCGTCGCTGATCCAGGGGCTCTCGGCCAGCAGGCACCACATCACGAAGGCGTCAATGAAGTGGATCTGCGCCTCGTCCAGGCCAAGGGTCAGCAGCGGGTTGAGGTCGAGGCAGCGCACCTCGATGTACTCCACTCCGCCGGCCTCCAGAGCCTGGCTGGGGGTCTCGCCGTGGCGGGTCACCCGCTTGGGGCGGATGTCGCTGTAGTACTCGTTCTCGATCTGCAGGATGTTGGCGTTGAGCTGGCGCCACTCGCCCCCCTCCTGAACGCCCAGCGCCGCATAGGCGGGCCAGGGGGTGGAGATGGCGTTGCGCAGGGTATTGACGTAGTTGGAGAGCGAGTTGAAGCAGATCTTGAGTTGGGCCTGCACTTTGTTCTGATAGCCCAGGTCCGACATGCGCAGGCTGGTGGCGTAGCGCGACACCAGCGTCTCGCTGCCATGGGCCTCGAGGTTGTCGGGGATCTCGCGGCCATCCAGGAAGCTGCGATCCAGCGCCGGAGAGGCGCCGAAGAGGTAGAGCAGCAGCCAGCTGTGGCGGCGGAAGTTGCGGATCAGCCCGAAGTAGCGCTGGGAGCGATAGTCAGCCATGGGGGTGTCGGTCGCCCCCTCCAGCTCGCGCAGCAGCGTCCAGAGATCGTCGGGCAGGGAGACGTTGTAGTGCACCCCGGCGATGGCCTGCATGATGCGCCCGTAGCGCACGTCCAGCCCCTGCCGGTAGACCCGCTTCATGGTGCCCACGTTGGAGCGGCCGTAGTCGGCGATGGGCACGCTGTCGTTGCCGGCCAGGCGCGACGGCATGCTGGCCGGCCAGATCAGCTCGTCGCCCAGATAGCGATAGGTGAAGCGGTGCAGGTCACCGAGGAAGGCCATGGCGTCGGCGGGACGGCAGTAGACCGGAGTGATGTACTCCAGCAGCGCCTCGGAGTAGTCGGTGGTGATGTACGGGTGGGTCAGCTTGGAACCCAGCGCCGCCGGGTGCGGGGTCTGGGCGATGCGTCCGGCGGGGTCGACGCGCAGCCCCTCCTTCTCGATGCCGCGGCGCAGGCGGCTGAACTGCCCCTGGCGGGCGGGGCCGACCAGGCGCTTGATGAGGGTGGCGAGTGAGTCGGACAAGGTAACACCCCTTGTGATGGAAGACGCCGCCGGCGCCTCGCTCGGAGATAGGGGCGCCCGAGGCGCCCGTAAAAGTGAAGATTATGGTGCCGAAGGGCACTGATTCAAAGGTCGAAGAGGTTCAGCCTCCCTTCTTCGCCTTGAGCAGGGCCGCGCCGAGGGCGCCCATGGGGGCCTCCTGGGTGCTTCCGCCCCGCTGCCCGCCCCCCTGGCCGCCGCCCTTGCGGGGCGGCTTGCCGCCGCGACCCTGACGCCCCCCGCCGGCGCGGCGCGGGCTCTCGCCCTCCTCCCCCGGCTGGTCGTCCAGGCGCATGGAGAGGCCGATGCGGGCCCTGGGGATATCGACGCTCATCACCTTGACCCTGACGATGTCGCCGGCCTTGACCACCGAGCGCGGGTCCTCGACGAAGGTGTGGGAGAGCGCCGAGATATGCACCAGGCCGTCCTGGTGGACGCCGATGTCGACGAAGGCACCGAAGTGGGTGACGTTGGTGACGCTGCCCTCGAGGATCATGCCAGGCTCGAGGTCCTTGAGGGTCTCGACCCCTTCGCGGAACTCGGCGGCCTTGAACTCGGGGCGCGGGTCGCGGCCCGGCTTGTCCAGCTCGGCGAGGATATCGGTCACGGTGGGCACGCCGAAGCGCTCGTCGGCGAACTCGGCGGGATTGAGCGACTTCAGGGTGGCGCTGTCGCCGATCAGGCTGCCGAGATCCCGGCCGCTCTTCGCGGCGATGCGCTCCACCAGGGGGTAGGCCTCGGGGTGCACGGCGCTGGCATCCAGGGGGTTGTCGCCGTTCATGATGCGCAGGAAGCCCGCGCACTGCTCGAAGGTCCTGGGGCCGAGGCGGCTCACCTCGAGCAGCTCCTTGCGGCTGGCAAAGGCACCCTGCACGTTGCGCCGGGCGACGATCGCCTCGGCCAGCGCCGGGGAGAGCCCCGCCACTCGGGAGAGCAGGGCGCTGGAGGCGGTGTTGAGGTCCACCCCCACGGCGTTGACGCAATCCTCGATCACTGCCTCGAGGCTGCGCGACAGCTGCACCTGGGAGACGTCGTGCTGGTACTGGCCCACGCCGATGGACTTAGGCTCGATCTTGACCAGCTCGGCCAGCGGGTCCTGCAGGCGCCGGGCGATGGAGACGGCGCCACGGATGGTGACGTCGAGGTCCGGCAGCTCCCGGGAGGCGTACTCCGAGGCGGAGTAGACCGAGGCGCCCGCCTCGCTGACCATCACCTTGGCAAGCGAGCGTTTACCGGCGAAAAGTTTCACCAGGTCGCCGGCCAGGCGGTCGGTCTCGCGGCTCGCCGTGCCGTTGCCCACGGCGACCAACGCCACATCGTGCTTCTCGACCAGCCGGGCCAGCTCGGCGAGCGAGGCGTCCCAGTCGTTGCGGGGCGCATGGGGGTAGAGGGTGGCGTGGGCCAGGAACTGGCCGGTGGCATCCACCACCGCCACCTTGCAGCCGGTGCGCAGGCCCGGGTCGATGGCGAGCGTGGCCTTCTGCCCCGCCGGCGCGGCCAGCAGCAGGTCCTTAAGGTTGGCGGCGAAGACCTCGATCGCCTCCTGCTCGGCCCGCTCGCGCAGGCGGCCCAGCAGCTCGGTCTCCAGGTGGGTGTAGAGCTTGACCCGCCAGGTCCAGCGCACCACGTCGCGCAGCCACCTGTCGGCGGCACGCCCCTCGTCACGAATCTCGAAATGCCGGGCAATGGCGACCTGGCAAGGGTGGAGCGGCGCCTCGTCCTCACCAGGCAGCTTGATGGCCAGCGTCAGCACGCCCTCGTTGCGGCCGCGGAACATGGCCAGCGCCCGGTGGGAGGGGGTCTTGGCCAGCTTCTCGTCGTGCTCGAAGTAGTCGGAGAACTTGGCGCCCTCGCCCTCCTTGCCCGGAATCACTCGAGCGCTGAGCTCGCCCTCTTGCCACAGCCGCTCGCGCAGGCTGCCCACCAGCTCAGCGTCCTCAGCGAAGCGCTCCATCAGGATCTGGCGGGCGCCGTCGAGGGCCGCCTTGGCGTCCTCCACGGCGGGGATGTCGCCCTCGGCCGCCCGAAGGTACTTCACCGCCTCGGTCTCGGGGTCCAGGGTCGGGTCGGCCAGCAGCGCATCGGCCAGGGGCTCGAGGCCCGCCTCGCGGGCAATCTGGGCCTTGGTGCGACGCTTCTTCTTGTAGGGCAGGTAGAGGTCTTCCAGGCGCTGCTTGGTGTCGGCGGCCTGGATCAGCCCCTTGAGCTCGGCGGTGAGCTTGCCCTGCTCGTCGATGGCGGCGAGCACTGCGGCGCGGCGCTCCTCCAGCTCACGCAGATAGCCGAGCCGTTCGTGAAGGGTACGCAGCTGGGTGTCGTCGAGGCCGCCGGTCACTTCCTTGCGATAGCGGGCGATGAAGGGCACGGTCGCCCCGCCGTCGAGCAGCTCCACCGTGGCCAGGACCTGCTGCGGGCGAACGGAAAGCTCCTCGGCGAGGCGCGCGATGATGCGGTTGGTGGCGTCCATGTTACCCCTTCACTGATGCTCGAAAAACGATCGCGACAAGGTATCACAAGCGCCCCGCCCGCGGCAGGCTTGACGTCCGTGTAAAGCAGCAGCCCCACGGCCTGGGGCGCGTGGGGCTGCTTAGGGTCACCAATGCCGCCGGCGGCGGCCGACCATCAAGTCAGGCTGGGGCCTGCCTTGACGATCGCTTCGCTGACGCCGTCGAACTTCTTGAAGTTGTCGACGAACTGCTCGGCCAGTTCCTGGCGCTTGCGGTCGTAGGCGGCCTTGTCTTCCCAGGTCTCGCGCGGGTCGAGCAGGCGGGAGTCGACGCCCGGCACGGCCACCGGCACGTCCAGGTTGAGCCCTTCGAGGCGCTTGGTCTCGACCTCGCGCAGCACGCCGGTCTGGATGGCGCTGATGATGGCGCGGGTGGTGGGGATGGAAAAGCGCGAGCCGCCCTCACCGTAGGAGCCGCCGGTCCAGCCGGTGTTGACCAGGTAGACCTGGGCGTCCTTTTCGGCCACGCGCTTGATCAGCAGGTCCGCATACTCGCGGGCCGGACGCGGGAAGAAGGGCGCGCCGAAACAGGTGGAGAAGGTGGTGGAGAGACCTTCGGCGGCGCCCATCTCGGTGGAGCCCACCTTGGCGGTGTAGCCGGAGAGGAAGTGGTAGGCCGCGGCTTCCTTGGAGAGCACGGAGACCGGGGGCAGCACGCCGCTCATGTCGCAGGTCAGGAAGACGATGGCGTTAGGCTCGCCGGCGCGGTTCTCCGGCACGCGCTTCTCGACGTGCTCCAGCGGATAGGCGGCGCGGGAGTTCTGGGTCAGGCTGTCGTCGGCGTAGTCCGGCTCGCGGCGATCGTCGAGGACCACGTTCTCCAGCACGGTGCCGAACTTGATGGCGTTCCAGATGACCGGCTCGTTCTTCTCGGAGAGGTCGATGCACTTGGCGTAGCAGCCGCCCTCGAGGTTGAAGACGGTGCCCGGGCCCCAGGCATGCTCGTCGTCACCGATCAGGTAGCGGGCCTGGTCGGCAGAGAGGGTGGTCTTGCCGGTGCCGGAGAGGCCGAAGAACAGGCAGGTCTCGCCGTCCTCGCCCACGTTGGCGGAACAGTGCATCGGCAGCACGTCGAAGGCCGGCAGCAGGAAGTTTTGCACGGAGAACATGGCCTTCTTCATCTCACCGGCGTAGCGCATGCCGGCGATCAGCACCTTCTTCTGGGCGAAGTTGATGATCACCACGCCGTCGGAATTGGTGCCGTCACGGGCCGGGTCGCACTGGAAGCCGGCGGCGTTGAGGATGGTCCACTCCTCCTTGGCGGAGGGGTTGTAGGCCTCCGGACGAACGAACATGGTACGGCCGAACAGGTTCTGCCAGGCGGTCTCGGTCTGCACGCGAACCGGCAGGTAGTAGGTCGGGTCGCTGCCCACGTGGAGCTCCGACACATAGTGCTCACGGCCCAGCAGGTAGTCCTCGACGCGGGCCCAGAGGGCATCGAACTTCTCGGCGTCGAAGGGACGGTTCACGCTACCCCAGTCGATCTGCGCGCTGGTGGACGGCTCATCGACGATGAAGCGGTCCTTGGGCGAGCGCCCGGTGCGCACACCGGTATTCACCACCAGGGCGCCGTTGGAGGCCAGGCGGCCCTCGCCGGTGGCCACTGCACGCTCGATCAGTTCTGCGCTGCTGAGGTTGACGTGGACGTTGGGAGCTTGGGGTGTGGTCATGTCGGTTCCTGGGCCTTGCGGCCGATTCTCTCTCGTGTGCCGGGCGTCGGTGGCGACGCAGCGGATACCTGCCATCGATCGCCGCTGCGGGTTTCCCGTCTTGTGGCGAAGCGATCGAGCCGAAAAAAAGCGGCGCTATTATGGCAAAAAGCGCCGCCGCGGGGAACGCCGTTTTTGGGCGAAATTCATGTAGTTTTTCTACAACATCTCGCCCGTTCACTACAGAACTCGTTGTGCGGCGCAGCAAGCGAATCAGTGTAGAACGGGAGGTGGCGCATCACCCTCGCGCAGCAACGCCTCGACGTCGGCCTCGTCGAAGTGGTAGTGGGTGTGGCAGAAGTGGCACTGGGTGTCGATGCTGCCGTGCTCGGCCAGCACCTGGCGCAGCTCTTCCTGGCCCAGGGTCAGCAGCGCGGAGGCGATGCGCTCCCGGGAGCAGGTGCAGCCGAAGCGCAGCGGCTTGGGGTCGAAGAGCCGCACCGTCTCCTCGTGATAGAGACGATGCAGCAGCGCCTCAGGGGCCAGCGTCAGCAGCTCCTCGTCCTTGACCGTGTCGGCCAGGACCACGCTGCGATCCCAGGCGTCGAGGTCCTGGTTCTGGGACTCGTCGGGCATGCGCTGCAGCAGCAGGCCGCCGGCCCGGTGACCATCCGCGGCCAGCCACAGCCGGGTGGGGAGCTGCTCCGACTGAACGAAGTAGGCGGCCAGGCAGCCGGCCAGGCTGTCGTGGTCCAGGGCCACGATGCCCTGGTAGCGGTGCCCCTCTCGGGGGTCCAGGGTGATCATGATCTGCCCCCCGCCGAGCAGCTCCAGGAAGCCCGCGTTATCCGCCGGCATCGCGGCGTCCTCAGCTAGCCGGGCGATGGCGCGCAGCTCGCCTCCGGGGTTCGATTCGGCCATCAGCAGGGCCAGGGCGCCCTTGCCGCGCACCTCGATGCTCAGGGTGCCATCGAGCTTCACGGTGTCGGTGAGCAGCGCCACGGCGGCGAGCAGTTCGCCGAGTAGCCGATTCACCACCGGCGGGTAGTCGTGGCGGTCGAGGACCTCGGCGTAGGCCCGCTCGAGGGTGACGAGCTCGCCGCGCACGTTGGTGTTGTCGAAGAGGAAACGCTGGATCTGGTCGCTCATAGGGTCCCTGTGAGGAGTAAGCGCGCTAGGCGCTTGTGAGTCGTAAGTGGTAAGCGTGAGCGGTGACGTCTAGTCTGCGCCGCCTGATTTGAAGCGTCGGATATCCCGCCGCTGCTTCTTGTCGGGGCGCTTGAGCGGGTGCTGCATGGCCTGATTGGTGAGGCGGCGTGCCTCGGCCTCGCGCTCGCGGCGCACCGCGCTCTCCTCGGTCTCGCGGTAGAGGGCGCGGGCCTCGGGGGCGCCGCGGCGCTGGTCGGAGAGCGCCACCACCTCGACCTCGAGGAGGTCCCACCCCTGGGGCACGCGCACCAGGGCACCCACCTCGACGGTCTTGCTGGTCTTGGCCCGGGCGCCGTTGTAGTGGACCTTGCCGCCCTCGATGGCCTTCTTGGCCAGGCCCCGGGTCTTGAAGAAGCGCGCTGCCCACAGCCACTTGTCGAGCCGTACGTTACTCATGATCTCTCTCCATGGGCGCCCTCCCCCGACACGCCGGCCGCCCCGGGTGTCTCTCCGGGCGGCAGGTTGCCGGGCAGGATCGTCGCGAAGCGGTCGAGTGCCACGAACTCCTCGAGCTCCTTCTCCGGTCGCGTGCTGTCGGGCTGCTTGATGCCGAGCAGGTGGCGGATGCCGAACGCACGGGCGCTGGCCAGCACCCTGGGGTTGTCGTCGATGAACAGGGTGCGGGCCGGGTCGAAGGGCTCGATCGCCTGGAGGGCGGGCCAGAAGGCCTGTTCCTCCTTGGGCACGCCCAGGTCCGCCGAGGAGACGATGGCGTCCAGGTACTCCTCCAGGCCGGTGAGCGGCAGCTTGAGTTCGAGGCTTTCGCGGTCGGCATTGGTGGCCAGCACCACCCGGGGGTGGGCCACCTTGAGCCACCTGAGGAAGTCCAGGGCGTCGCTGCGCAGGCCGACCAGGTGCTGGATCTCGCGCTTGAGGGCGACGATGTCGAGGTCGAGCTCGCGGCTCCAGTAGGCCAGGCTGTACCAGTTGAGGGTGCCCTGCTCGTGGAGCACCTTGGAGCGCACCACCTCCTGGGTGGCCTCATCGAGCTGGTGCAGCTCCACGTAGCGCCGGGGCAGGTGCTCGAGCCAGAAGTGGCTGTCGAAATGGAGGTCCAGCAGGGTGCCGTCCATATCGAGCAGGACGGTGTCGATGGCACGCCAGTCGATCATCGCGACTCCCGGGTAGTAACGGTAAAGGGATGGTATTGTATCAGGCGCTCTCCCCTCCCAGAAATGGAGCCTCCATGTCCGAAGCCCCCGAGTCCCAAGCGCCCAACCCCCGGGCTCCGAGGTCCGAGGCCCAGTGGCCCCGTAAGCCCGAGGTGCTGGCCCGCCGGTCGGTGGCCACAAGCCGCCTGTTTCACGTCGAATCCCTGGACCTGCGCTTCTCCAACGGCGAGGAGCGCACCTTCGAGAGGCTGACCAGCAGCGACAGCGGCGCGGTGATGATCGTCGCCATGCCCGACCCGGACCACGTGCTGCTGATCCGCGAGTATGCGGCCGGCCTCGAGGAGTACGTGCTGACCCTGCCCAAGGGGCTCGTCGACCCGGGCGAGGACATCGTCACCGCCGCCAACCGCGAGCTGATGGAGGAGTGCGGCTTCGGTGCCCGCAGCATCGAACCGCTAGTGGAGCTGTCGCTGGCCCCCAACTACATGCGCCACCGCATGCAGGTGCTGCTGGCCACCGACCTCTATCCCAAGCGCCTGCCCGGCGACGAGCCGGAGCCGCTGATCGTCGAGACCCATGCCCTCGAGGCGCTGCCCGCGCTGCTCGCCCGGGAGGACTTCCATGAGGCACGCGCCATCGCCGCGCTGTTCATCGCCCGCGACCGCCTACACGGCGATCGCGACGGCGGCCCCAGGCTCTGGTAACACCCAGCCCTGCCTGAGGCACTGCTCTGCCAAAACCACTGCCCCGGCGCCTGGCCGGGGCAGCAGAGTCGCTCGGGCGCGCCGGGTCAGTCGAGCTTGGAGAGGTCGCGCACCGCGCCCTTGTCGGCGGAAGTGGCGAGCATGGCGTAGGCCTTGAGCGCCGCCGAGACCTTGCGGTCGCGCTGGATGCTGGGCTTCCAGGCGGCAGCGCCCTTGGCCTCCTCGGCCTCGCGGCGGGCGGCCAGCTCGGCATCGGTCAGCTTGACGTTGATCGCCCGGTTGGGGATGTCGATTTGGATGATGTCGCCGCTCTCGATCAGGCCGATGGCGCCGCCGGCGGCGGCCTCCGGGGAGACATGACCGATGGAGAGCCCGGAGCTGCCGCCGGAGAAGCGCCCGTCGGTCATCAGCGCACACACCTTGCCGAGCCCCTTGGACTTGAGATAGCTGGTCGGGTAGAGCATCTCCTGCATGCCGGGGCCGCCGCGGGGTCCCTCGTAGCGCACCACCACCACCTCGCCGGGTTTCACCAGCCCGCCCAGCACGTGCTCTACCGCCTGGTCCTGGGACTCCACCACGTGGGCCGGCCCCTCGAAGACCAGGATCGACTCGTCGACCCCGGCGGTCTTCACCACGCAGCCGTCCAGGGCGATGTTGCCGAACAGCACGGCCAGCCCGCCCTCCCGGGAGAAGGCGTGTTCCAGGTCGCGGATACAGCCGTTGGCCCGGTCGCCGTCGAGGCTCGGCCAGCGGGCACTCTGGGAGAAGGCCACCTGGGTGGGCACGCCACCGGGGCCGGCCTTGTAGAACTCCACCACCTCGGGGCTGGGGTTGCGCATGATGTCCCATTCGTCCAGGGCGGCCTTCAAGGAGTCGCCGTAGACGGTGGGCACCCGGGTGTCGAGCACGCCGGCGCGGTCGAGCTCGCCGAGGATCGCCATGATCCCGCCGGCGCGGTGGCAGTCCTCGATGTGGTACTGCTGGGTGTTGGGCGCCAGCTTGCAGAGCTGGGGGACCTCGCGTGACAGCCGATCGATGTCGGCCATGGTGAAGTCCACCTCGGCCTCCTGGGCGGCGGCCAGCAGGTGCAGGATGGTATTGGTGGAACCGCCCATGGCGATATCCAGGGTCATGGCGTTGTGGAAGGCCGCCCGGGAGCCGATGGCGCGGGGCAGCAGGTGCGCCTCGTTGCCCTCGTAGTAGCGCTTGGCCAGTTCGACGATGCGGCTGCCCGCCTCCTCGAAGAGCCGGCGACGGTCGGCGTGGGTGGCGAGCATGGTGCCGTTGCCGGGCAGCGCCAGGCCCAGCGCCTCCATCAGGCAGTTCATGGAGTTGGCGGTGAACATGCCGGAGCAGCTGCCGCAGGTGGGGCAGGCGCTGCGCTCCACCTCGGCCAGGGTCTCGTCGTCGACGCTGTCGTCGGCGGCCATCACCATGGCGTCCACCAGGTCGAGGCCGTGGTCGAGGAGCTTGGTCTTGCCCGCTTCCATGGGCCCGCCGGAGACGAAGATCACCGGAATATTGAGGCGCATGGCGGCCATCAGCATTCCGGGGGTGATCTTGTCGCAGTTGGAGATGCACACCAGGGCGTCGGCGCAGTGGGCGTTGACCATGTACTCGACGCTGTCGGCGATCAGGTCGCGGCTCGGCAGCGAGTAGAGCATGCCGTCATGGCCCATGGCGATGCCGTCGTCCACGGCGATGGTGTTGAACTCCTTGGCTACCCCGCCGGCCTTCTCGATCTCGCGGGCCACCAGCTGCCCCATGTCCTTGAGGTGCACGTGGCCGGGCACGAACTGGGTGAAGGAGTTGGCCACGGCGATGATGGGCTTGTGGAAGTCCTCGTCCTTCATGCCGGTGGCGCGCCACAGGGCGCGGGCGCCGGCCATGTTGCGGCCGGCGGTGGTGGTGCGGGAACGATACTCGGGCATGGTGTCCTCTTCTTTTCTCGGCCGCCCTGTGCCGGGCGGCTCCAGTGTCCAGGTCGGTGTCGATTCTGGCATGCGGCCGCCCGTCAGGCCAGGCCCGGAGCTGTACGTCTTGCACCTCGAACCAGCAGGCGGGAAGATGAAACACCCCCCGACGGAAAGGCGGCCATGTCATCCACTGTTGTCCACAAGGATGCTCCCGGTGACGCGAGCATCCCCCAGAGCGAAACGCTGACGGCCATCATCTCCCTGGCACGCCGTCGCGATGACCTGGCGGCAGTGTGGCTGTATGGCTCCAGGGCGCGCGGGGACCACCACCCCGACAGCGACTTCGATCTGGCCGTGGCCTTCACCGGCTGGATCGCTGATCCGCTGGAAAGGCGCCTTCGCCCCGAGCTGCTGGCACAGGAGTGGCAGCGTGAGCTGGGGCTCGGCGAGGAACAGTTGAGCGTGGTGGACCTGGCCATTGCCCCGATTCCGCTGGGGTGGAGCATTCTCAGCCAGGGAGTGCTGCTGGTTGACCTCGACTGGGACACTCGGATACGCCAGGAGTCCCGTATCCTCTCGCGCTGGGAGATCGACTACCTTCACCCGGAGGGAATCCATGCCTGACGGCCAGCAGAGCGCCTACCTCAAGGCCCAGCGGCAACATCTCGAAGAGTGCGAGCAGGACCTTGCCGAGCTCGGCACCCTGCTGGAACAGCGCCCCTGGAGCCGGATCGAGCGCCACGCTGCCGAACGCTCACTGCAGCTCCTGATCGAGGCCTGCATCGGGCTGGCCAAGCACTGGGCCCGCGAAGAGACCGGGATGGCATGCCGAGATGCCATCACCGGTTTCGAGCGACTCCAGGATGCCGGCAGGATCGAAAGTGATATCCCCTGGCGCAAGATCATCGGCCTACGCAACGTGCTGGTTCACGACTACCTGGATGTCGACCCGGACATCGTGAAGAGCGTGATCGCCGACCGGCACTACCGCACCATCATCGACTTCGGCCATCAGGCCCTGGCCGCCCTGGACCAGGTTGGCTAGGGCCAACGACGCCACTACCCGAACACCACCCGGGCCACGTCCCGGTAGCGTTTGGCGAAGTGCACGGTGACGCCCTCCTTGAGGTGGTCGGGCAGCTCCTCATAGTCACGGCGGTTGGCATCGGGCAGGATCACCTCGAAGATGCCGCTGCGGCGGGCGGCGATCACCTTCTCGCGGATGCCGCCCACCGGCAGCACCTGGCCGGTGAGGGTGAGCTCGCCGGTCATCGCCAGGGGGCGGTCGATGGCCTGGTGCCTGGCCAGCGACAGCAGCGCCGTGGCCATGGTCACCCCCGCCGAGGGGCCGTCCTTGGGCGTGGCACCCTCCGGCACGTGCAGGTGCACGAAGGCGGAGTCGAAGAAGTCGGCGTCGGCGCCATATTCGGCCAGGTGGCCCAGCACGTAGCTGTAGGCGATGTTGGCCGACTCCTGCATCACCTCGCCGAGCTTGCCGGTGAGCTTGAAGCCGCGGGTCAGCGAGTGCACCTTGCCCGCCTCGATGGGCAGGGTGGCACCGCCCATGGCGGTCCAGGCCAGCCCCGTGACCACCCCCTCTCCCTTGAGCACCTGCTCCTTGCGGAACAGCGGCGCCCCCAGGTACTCCTCGAGGTTCTTTACCGAGACCTTCACCGACTGCTGGCCGCCCTCCAGCAGCCTGACCGCCGCCTTGCGCACGATGCGGTGCAGTTGCTTCTCGAGCTGGCGCACCCCCGCCTCGCGGGCGTAGCCCTCGATCACCTGGCGCAGGGCGGCATCGGTGAGGTTGATGCTCTTCCCGGGTATGTTGGCGCGCTTGAGCAGCTTAGGCCACAGATGATGCTTGGCGATGGCCACCTTCTCCTCGGCGATGTAGCCGGAGAGGCGAATCTGCTCCATGCGGTCGAGCAGCGCCGGCGGGATCGAGTCCAGGGTGTTGGCGGTGCAGACGAAGAGCACCTTGGAGAGATCCAGGCGCACGTCCAGGTAGTGGTCGAGGAAGTCGACGTTCTGCTCCGGGTCGAGCACCTCGAGCAGCGCCGAGGCGGGGTCGCCCTGGAAGGACTGCCCCATCTTGTCGATCTCGTCGAGCATGATCACCGGGTTCTCGACCTCGACCTCCTTGAGGGCCTGGGCGAGCTTGCCGGGCATGGCGCCGATGTAGGTGCGCCGGTGGCCCTTGATCTCCGCCTCGTCGCGCATGCCGCCCACCGAGAAGCGATAGAACTCGCGCCCCAGCGCCTCGGCGATGGAGCGGCCGATGGAGGTCTTGCCCACCCCGGGCGGGCCGACCAGCAAGAGGATGGAGCCGCCCACGTCGCCCTTGAAGGTGCCCTCGGCCAGGAACTCGATGATGCGCTCCTTCACGTCGGCCAGGCCGTCGTGGTCACGGTCGAGCACGGCCCGAGCGTGGGCCAGGTCGAGCTGGTCCTGGCTGTGGACGCCCCAGGGCATGCTGGTCAGCCAGTCCAGGTAGTTGCGGGTGGTGCCGTACTCCGGCGAGCCGGTCTCCAGCACGGCCAGCTTGTCGAGCTCCTCCTCGATGCGGGTCAGCACCTTGGGCGGCACGACGAGGCTCTCCAGGCGGTCGCGGAAGGTGTCGACGTCGTTCTCGCGGTCGTCCTTGGAGATGCCCAGCTCCCGCTGGATCACCTTGAGCTGCTCGCGCAGGAAGAACTCCCGCTGACGCTCCTGCATCTGGGCGTTGACCTGGTCGCTGATCTCGCTCTGCAGCTGGGCGACCTCGATCTCCTTGCGCAGCAGCGGCAGCACCTTCTGCATGCGCGCGAGCACCGGCAGGGTGGCCAGCACGTCCTGCAGCTCGCGCCCCTTGGCCGAGGTGATGGCCGCGGCGAAGTCGGTGAGGGGGCCCGGCTCGTGGGGGCTGAAGCGGTTGAGGTAGTGCTTGAGCTCCTCGCCGTAGAGCGGGTTGATCGGCAGCAGCTCCTTGATGCCGTTGATCAGCGCCATGGCATAGGCGCGGGCCTCGTCGGCCTCGGCATCCACCGGCTCCCGGGGGTAGCTCACCTCCACCAGATAGGGGGGCTCCCGCGAGATCCAGCGCTGGATGCGAAAGCGCTGCAGGCCCTGGGCGATGAACTGCAGCTGTCCCTCTTCGCCCTGCAGCTTGTGCACCTTGACCGCGGTGCCGATCTCCGGGAAGTCGTCATGGGCAAGCCCCTCCACGGCGGCCTCGCCGACGAAGGCCAGGCCCACGGTGTGGTGGGGCGTCTTGGCGACCCGCTGCATGGTCTCGTCCCAGCGCTCGCGGTTGATCACCAGCGGCTGCACCTGGGCCGGGAAGAAGGGCCGGTTGTGAATCGGCAGCAGGTAGATGCGCTCGGGAAGGGAATCGCGGGCCGGCACCACGGCGTGCCGGCTATCGCCGGGCTGGTCGTCGAGGTCGAACTCCTCGTCCTCGTCGTGGATATCGTGCAGCCACTCCGGCGCATCCGGGTCGTGGCGGCGGTCCTGCTCGTCACTCATGATGGTCGTCCTGATCCAATGGAGGCTTGTGCCGTTGGCTCAGGAATGCGGGCGACGGGCGACAACTTCAAGTCGGGGGGTGGCCCTGCCTGCCACCCCTTGTCACCGCCAGAGCGACGGCATCGGCCGCCCGTTGACCCGAACCCGGCCGCGGATGACGTCGAGTTCCAGGTCACGGGTCCCCAGCGGCAGGCCCAGCCACAGGGCCACCACCGGGGGCACCTCACGCCAGATGCCATCGCCGTCGATACGGGTCAGCCAGCGCGCCCGCTCCTCTTCGTCATCGAGCCGCGCCAGGCTCAACTCGTCGAGGCGGCGCGGGTCGAAGAACAGCGACCCGTCGCCGCGGGCGGCGAGCCCCAGCATGGGGCTCTCCAGGTCGACCTCGGTGAGGTCCAGACGCGGGGAGTCGACCAGGGTCGCCCGCAGCTCCGGCTCCAGGCGGGCAATCAGCTCCCGCGGGGCGAGCTCGCGGGCCTTGGCCGCCTCCCGGCGCAGCCCGGCCAGCGCCTCGCGCACCGCGTCGGCGTTGATCCGCGACAGCTCCATGGCCACCCGCCCGGTCAGCAGCACCTGCTCCGCCGCCAGCACCTCGGCCAGGGTCAGCTCGCTATCGATGCGCAGCTCGCTGTCATCGAGCTGCATGCGGCTGCGGTAGACGAGCTCACTGGCCTCCAGCGCCAGGCCCGGCTGCTGCCAGGCGAGCTGATCGATGCGCAGCAGGTCACGCTGGGTGAAGTGATGGGCGCCGGCGGTATAGGCGTAGCGGCTCTCCAGGGAGACCAGCCCGGACTCCAGGGTGGCCACCCCATCGGTCAGCCGCCAGGGCTGCAGCCTGGCGCGCAGGCGCCAGTCGCCCTGCTGGCCACCGAAGCTGAGCTGGCCACCGCGGAAGTCGAGCTCGCGGGGCCCCTGGCTGATCAGGAAGGGGGCGAGCTGGATGGTGCCCTCCAGGGTGCCACCCAGGGTCTGGTAGCGGGCATGCCAGCTCGGCGGGCTGGAGGGCAGCCAGTCGCCGAACAGATGCAGCTGGCGCGGGCCGATGGCGGGATGGAACCCCCCCTCGATGCGGGTGCTGAAGACCCCGTGGCGCGCCGAGTAGGTGAGTTCGAGACGCCAGCCATCGCCCAGCACGGGGGAGAGGTGCACCACCCCCGAGGAGCCCAGCCAGCCGCGCTCCACCTCGCTGCGCTCCGTCACCAGCTCGCCGCGGGCCTCGAGATCCGCCAGGGCGCGAACCAGCTCCCGCTCGAAGAGCAGCGAGGCGAGGTACTGGGCCACCGCCCAGACCACGGCCAGCGCCACCACCACCGGGACGATCAGTCGTTCCTTGCGCATAGCGCCCCCTTCCCTGCTCGGCCACGCCCGGACGGACGAGCCGCGACTCGACCCTTCAGTGTAGCCAGAACCAGATATGCATGACGCTCCAGGCGTAGATGCCCGCCATCACGTCGTCGATCATGATGCCGAAGCCCCCCGCCACCCGGCGGTCCGCCCAGCGGATCGGCCAGGGCTTGATGACATCGAAGATGCGGAAGAGCACGAACCCCCACAGCGCCGCCTCCCAGGAGAAGGGCACCGCCGCCATGGTGATCCAGTAGCCGACGAACTCGTCCCAGACGATGCCGGAGTGATCGTGGACGCCGAGGTCGCGGGAGGTCTTCTCGCAGAGCCACACCCCCCACACGAAGGCCGCCATCACCACCGCCAGGTACCAGCCCAGGGGCAGCTCGGAGAGCAGCCAGTAGAAGGGAATGGCGGCCAGGGTACCGAAGGTGCCCGGGGCCCAGGGCACGGCCCCGCTGCCGAGGCCAAAGGCGAGGAAGTGGGTCGGACGGTGCCAGATGCTGGGGGGCGCTCGGTTCATGTCACCCCTCCTGCGTGCTCGTCGCCTTCCGCCTGGAAGTGCTGCCAGCCGCTGCGGCCGGGCATGGCCACGCCGCGCAGGCCGGGCTCGGCCTCGAGGCGGCCGATCACGGTGAGCGGCAGTCCCAGGGCGGCGAGGCGGGCGCTGGCCGCCTCAAACCGCTCGGCGGGCAGACTCAGCAGCAGTTCGTAGTCGTCACCGCCGGCAAGCGCCGCCTGACGGGCGCCCTCCTCGCCCAGCGCCGCGACCAGCCCTTCGGCCAGGGGCAGCGCCTCGGGGTCAAGGGTGGCGCCGACGCCGGAGCGCTCGAGGAGGTGGCCCAGGTCGGCCAGCAGGCCGTCCGAGATATCGATGGCCGCGGTGGCAAGCCCCACCAGCGCCTCACCAGCTGCCAGGCGCGGCTGGGGACGCAGGTAGCGGGTCAGCAGCGGATGGGCGGGGTCGCGCTCGCCGCGCTGCCAGAGCGCCAGGCCGCCGGCGCCCCCCCCCAGCGTGCCGGTCACCGCGACCAGGTCGCCCGGGCGGCCGCCGTGGCGGGTCAGCGCCGCCCCGGGCGCCACCTCCCCCATCACCGTCACGCCGATGGCGGTGGCGCCGCGGGTCACGTCGCCGCCGACCAGGGCGGTGCCGCTGGCCTCGGCGAGGTCGCGAAAGCCGCGCGAGAAGCCCTCGAGCCAGGGGGCGTCGGCCTCTTCCAGGGTCAGCGCCATCAGGCACCAGCGGGCACGGGCACCCATCGCCGCGAGGTCGCTGAGGCTCACCGCCAGGGCACGATGTCCCACCGCCTCGGCGGGAGCGTCCTCGGGGTAGTGAACGCCGGCCACCGAGGTGTCGACGCTCACCGCCAGCTGCTGCCCCCCCGCGGGAAGCAGCAGCGTGCAGTCGTCCCCCACCCCCAGTGCCACGCCGGCATCAGGGCCGGGCGGCGACGGGGTGAAGTAGCGGGCGATCAACCCGAATTCACTTTGCTGACTTTGACTGACCATGGGGACATCCCCTTCAGCGGCGGCGGGCGGCCACCTCGGCGGAGCGCAGACGCCCGGCGAGCTTGTCGAGGATGCCGTTGACGTACTTGTGGCCATCGGTGGCGCCGAAGGACTTGGCCAGCTCCACGCCCTCGTTGATCACCACCCGGTAGGGCACATCGAGGCGCCGGGAGAGCTCATAGGCCCCCAGGCGCAGGATGGAGAGCTCGATGAGGTCGAGCTCCTCGAGCTTGCGGTCAAGCAGCGGCGCGATGGACGCGTCGAGGTCGGCCTTGAAGCGCGCCACGTTGTGCAGCAGCTCATGGAAGAGCGCCAGGTCGGCGATCTCCATGACCTTGAGCCAGTTCTCGTGGTCCTCGAGGTCGTCGTCGGCACGCTGGCTGCGAAACTCGGCCTCCACCGCGGAGATCGACTTGCCGGTCATCTGCCACTGGTAGAGGCCCTGAACGGCCAGCTCCCGCGCGGCACGCCGAGAGAGCTGCGCCTTGGAGGGACCGCGAGCGCGCTCGCGACTCATGCCTCTTCCTCCTCGTCGTCGCCGAAGCAGCGCAGCAGCGAGACCATCTCCATGGCCGCCATGGCCGCCTCGGCGCCCTTGTTGCCGGCCTTGGTGCCGGAGCGCTCGATGGCCTGCTCGATGGAGTTGACGGTGAGCACGCCATTGGCGATGGGGGTATCGAACTCGAGCTGCAGGCTGCTCAGGGCCGAGTTGCAGCCGCCGGCCACGTACTCGAAGTGGGGGGTGCCGCCGCGAATCACCGCGCCCAGCGCGATCACCGCATCGGGGCGGGCCACCTTGAGCACCTGTTTGACCGCCAGCGGCAGTTCCCAGGCGCCCGGCACGTGGACGATGTCGATGTTCTCGCCGGCCACGCCGTGGCGCACCAGGCTGTCCACGGCGCCTTCCACCAGGCTGTCCACCACGTGATGGTTGAAGCGCCCCACCACGATGACGTAGCGGCCGTCCACGTCGATGAAGCTGCCTTCCACTTGAGAAATGGGTTGCATGTCTGTCTTCCTGATGATGCTGGGGCGCGGCCCGGGGCCGCGCCCGCTGGATGGTCGGGATCGGGGTCGGCGTCAGTCGCCGCGGTTCTCGGCACGCTCGGCCTCGGCAGCGTCTGCCGCGGCGATGTCCTCGGGGCTAAGGCGCTCGACCACTTCCAGGTCGAAGCCGGAGAGCGCCGAGAACTTCCAGGGGGAGCTGAGCAGGCGCATCTTGCCGACGTTGAGATGGCGCAGGATCTGCGAGCCGGTGCCGATGGTCAGGTAGTTGCCAGCACCGTCGGAGGCGCTGTTGCGCGGCGCACGCCGGCGCTCCAGGAAGGTGTCCAGGTAGTCGCGCAGGTCCTGGCGGGGGCGGCCGTCGTCGAGCAGCACGAAGACCCCTCGCTCGCTGCGCGCCACCTCGGCGATGGCCCGCTGGGAGTTCCACAGGGCGCTGTCGCCCTTCTGCAGGGCGAGCAGGTCGCGCATGGCATCGGCCAGGTGCACGCGCACCGTGGTCGGGGTATCGGGGCTGGGGCGCCCCTTGACCAGCGCCAGGTGGTGGGCGCCCTGGATGCTGTCGCGGAAGACGTGCAGGGTCAGCTCGCCGTAGGCGGTCTGTACCGGCGTGGCCTCCACGTGCTCCACGGTCTGCTCGTTGTGGATGCGGTAGTGGATCAGGTCGGCGATGGTGCCCATCTTCAGGCCATGCTCGGCGGCGAAACGCTCGAGCTCCGGGCGACGCGCCATGCTGCCGTCGTCGTTCATGATCTCGCAGATCACGCCGCTGGGGTCGAGGCCGGCCAGGGCGGAGAGATCGCAGGCCGCTTCGGTGTGGCCGGCGCGGCGCAGCACGCCGCCGGGCTCGGCCATCAGCGGGAAGATATGCCCCGGCTGGACGATGTCCTCGGCACGGGCGTCACGGGCCACCGCGGCCTGCACGGTGCGCGCCCGGTCGGCGGCGGAGATGCCGGTGGTCACGCCCTCGGCGGCCTCGATGGAGACGGTAAACTTGGTGGCGAAGCCCGAGCCGTTGTCGGTGACCATCAGCGGCAGCCTGAGGCGCTCGCAGCGCTCGCGGGTCATCGGCAGGCAGATCAGCCCACGGCCGAAGCGGGCCATGAAGTTGATATGCTCGGCCTGCACCTTCTCGGCGGCCATGATGATATCGCCTTCGTTCTCGCGATCCTCATCGTCCATGAGGATCACCATCTTGCCCTGGCGGATGTCCTCGATCAGCTCCTCGATGGGGGCCAGCCCGCCGGCAGTTGAGTTCACCATGAGATCTCCAGAAATTCAGCTTGGCGGTGTCGGCTGACGGCGACGCTGGCGTCGTCCGCAGGCAGCACCCCGCCTCGAAACGGCGTCAGGTTACCGTGGCAAGCCCCTGCACGCTACTTTTCCGCTTTCGTGCGGCGCTCGGGCCGGGCGGTGATGCGCCAGTCGCGGCCCACGGCGCGAATATCCAGGATCTCGAGCCCGCGCTGCTGGGCCATGGTCTCGATGCCGGCGAGCTGGAAGAGCGGTCGCGCCTCACCGCCCAGCAGGGTGGGCGCCACGAAGAGCTGCATCTCGTCCACCAGGCCCGCGTCGAGCATGGCGCCGGCCAGAGTGGCGCCGGTCTCCAGCAGCACCTCGTTGGCCTGCTCCACATCGGCCAGGTAGCGCAGCAGGGCGTGGAGGTCGACCCGCCCAGCGGCGTCGGCCGGGAGCGCCACCACTTCGGCGCCGGCAGCCTCGAGCCGTTCACGCCGCTCCGCCTCGTGGCCCTCGACCGTGGCGACCAGGGTACGGCCGGGCTCAGTGAGGCAGGCCGCGGCCTCGGGCAGGCGCAGGCGGCTGTCCACCACCACCCGCAGGGGCTGGCGGCCGGCGATCAGCTCCACGCCGTCGAGCTCGGCCTGCTCGGGGCGCACGGTGAGCCGCGAGTTGTCGAAGATCACCGACTCCACCCCGGTCAGCACGGCGCTCGAGCGCGCGCGCAGGCGCTGCACCTCGCGGCGGGCCTGGGGGCCGGTGATCCACTGGGACTCGCCGGAGCGCATGGCGGTGCGGCCATCGAGGCTCGTCGCCATCTTGAGGCGCACGAAGGGTCGGCCGTGGTCCATGCGCATGATGAAGCCAGGATTGAGCGCGCGGGCCTGCTCCTCCAGCACGCCGACCGCCACGTCGATGCCCGCCTCGCGCAGCCGCGCGATGCCGCGCCCGGCCACGGCCGGGTTGGGGTCGGCCATGGCCACCACCACCCGCGCCACGCCGGCCTCGACCAGCGCCACCGCGCAGGGGCCGGTGCGCCCCTGGTGGGAGCAGGGCTCCAGGGTGACATAGGCGGTAGCGCCGCGGGCGGCCGCGCCGGCCTGGCGCAGGGCGTTGACCTCGGCATGGGGCTCGCCGGCACGCAGATGGAAGCCCTCGCCCACCCGGCGTTCGTGCTTGACCAGCACGCAGCCCACCCGGGGGTTGGGATCGGTGGTATAGAGGCCGCAGCGGGCCAGTTCCAGGGCCCGGGCCATCCAGGCTTCATGGGGCTGTTCGACCATGGGATTCCTCGGGGCGGGGAAGGCAGTCAGCCGCGCGGTTCGTCGGGGCCGAAGGAGGGCTCCTGGGCCAGGCGATCGATCTCGGCGCGAAATTCGTCGATGTCCTGGAAGCGCCGGTAGACCGAGGCGAAGCGAATGTAGGCAACCTGGTCGAGGCGCTTGAGGGCGAGCATCACCTGCTCGCCGATATCGCGCGCATGGATCTCCCGCTCGCCGCGGGCGCGCAGGGTCTGACGGATGCGCTGCACCGCCGCTTCGATGGACTCGGCGCTGACCGGCCGCTTCTCGAGGGCCCGCAGCATGCCGGCGCGCAGCTTCTGCTCGTCGAAGGATTCGCGGGAGCCGTCGCCCTTGATCACCCGGGGCATCACCAGCTCGGCGGTCTCGTAGGTGGTGAAGCGCTCGCCGCAGGCCACGCACTGGCGGCGGCGACGCACCTGGTCACCCTCGGCGACCAGCCGCGAGTCGGTGACCTTGGTGTCATGGGTACCGCAGAAGGGGCAGTGCATCGCTGGGTTCCGGGCTGGGGAGACGGGGACGTGGTCATATTGTAACGACTGCGGCCGCCCCCGCCCAGCGTGGCTCTCAGTGCCCGTGGTGGCCGCCACCGTGGCCGCCATCCTGCCCGTGCATGCCGCCGCCCATCACCTCGATGCGCCGCACCGGGGCGGTCAGCTCAAGGCTCTCGCCGCTGTCGAGCACCAGGGTGATCTCGACCTCGTCCCCCTCGTGGAGCGGCGCCACCAGGTCGATCAGCATCAGGTGCAGGCCGCCCGGGGCCAGCTCGGTGCTGGCCCCGGCGGACACGCCGATCTCGTCGACGCGGCGCATCTGCATGACGCCGTCCACGTCCACATGGTTATGCAGCTCGGTGGTCCCGGCGGCCGGCGAATGGGCCTCGACCACCGCCAGGTCGCCATCGCCGGGGTTAGTCAGCACCATGAAGGCCGCGGTGGTGGTGGAGACCGGCGGCACGGCACGCACCTGGGCGTTCTCGACCGCCAGGGACTGGGCCAGGACGGTCTGGCTGGCCAGCGCCAGGGCCAGGCCGGCAAGGGCGGTGCGCAGGAAAGGCAGGGCGGGATAGAGCATGGCAAGAGGTTCCTTGGGCGAGTGTGGCGAACAGGCGTATTCCGATATCCTACTGTCGAGCGGGCGACACGACCTTGCGACATAACGCCCCACGCCGCCGCCCCGGCTGCCAGGATAATACTCTGCTAATCCACGGCTGCCACTCTCGCCACGGGCTGTACAGTGCCCGACCCCCGACCCCCGACCCACAGGGAGCTTTCACATGCACGGACTGAACCAGAGCATCGCCATCGGCCCGCTGGGGCTCTCCATCGGCCAGCTGCTGATCGTGCTGGCCTTCGGCATCGCCCTGCTCGCCGGTGCGCTGATCGGGCGACGCCACCGCACGCCCACCGCCGACACCCTCTTTACCCTGCTGCTGGTGGCCCTGGTGGGCGCCCGGCTGCTGTTCGTGGCCCGCTACTGGGGCAGCTACGACGGCCCGCTGGCAATGCTGGATATCCGCGATGGCGGCTTCGACCCGCTGGGCGGCCTGGTGGCGGGCCTGGGCTACGCCGCCTGGCGGCTGTGGAAGGCCCCCCGGCAGCGTGCGGCGCTCTCCGGCGCCCTTCTGGCCGGCGCCTTCACCTGGGGGCTCACCGCCGGCCCCCTGCTGCTGCTCGAGAGCCAGAGCCGGCCCATGCCGGACACCCCGCTGGCCACCCTGGCGGGAGACCCCATCGACCTGCCGGCCCTGGCCGAACAGGAGGCCCGACCCATGGTGGTCAACCTGTGGGCCACCTGGTGCCCGCCGTGCCGGCGCGAGATGCCGGTCTTCCAGCAGGCCCAGCAGGAGGAGCGCGACATCACCTTCGTGTTCGTCAACCAGGGCGAGGACGCAAGCCTGGTGAACCGTTTCCTCGACCACGAGTCACTGACCCTGGACAACGTGCTGCTGGATGCCCGTAACGCCCTGGGCGATGCCACCGGCGCCATGGCCATGCCGACCACCCTCTACTACGACGCCGAGGGCCGCCTGGTGGACACCCACTTCGGCGAGCTCTCTCGGGCCACCCTGCAGCGCGGGCTGGAGCGCCTGCGCTGAAGGCAGCCACTGCCCATTTCCGTGCTCCCATCCATGAGAAAGGACCTCCCCATGCGACTGCCCTCCCCCCTGCTTTCCGTCGGCGCCCTGGCCCTGGCCATGGCCGCCCCCGCCCTCGCCGATGACCACTGGCCGGCCCCGGTCCAGGCGCTCAGCGCCCAGGGCCTGCAGATCCACGCCGAGTTCAAGGCCCCCGGCGGCCTGACGGGCTATGCCGCGAGCTACCCCGCTGGCGAAGTGGCCATCTACCTCACCCCGGACGGCGAGCACGCCATCGTCGGCACCCTGGTGGACGCCGAGGGCAACGACCTCTCCGATGCCGCCCTGGACGAGCATGTGCGCGCCGCCCAGTTCGCCGAGGTGTGGGAGCGCCTGGAAAGGAGCCACTGGATCCTGGATGGCGACGCCGACGCGCCGCGGGTGGTCTACACCTTCACCGACCCCAACTGCCCCTACTGCCGGCAATTCTGGGAGGCGGCACGGCCCTGGGTCGAGGCCGGCGAGGTGCAGCTGCGCCATATCATGGTGGGCATCCTCGCCTCCAACAGCCCCGCCAAGGCGGCAAGCCTGCTGGGCGCCGAGGACCCGTCGGCGGCCCTGCACGCCCACAGCGACGGCGGCGAGGAGATCGTCCCCACCGCCCAGGCGCGCGAGATCGAGGAGCAGGTCTACGCCAACAACCAGCTCTTCGACGAGCTGGGCATGATCGCCACCCCTTCCACGCTGTTCCGCGACGGCGATCGGGTCGATCGCGTCCAGGGGCTGCCGAGCGACGAGCGGCTGGTGGAGGTGATGGGCGGCGAGGCGCCCTGACGCTTCGACGCCCCTCTATGGGAAGCAAGCGTTGAAGCGAAGAGCCCCGCCTGGCACGCCAGGCGGGGCTCTTCACCATCTGGCCACCGCCTCGGCGGGGCAGCGCCGGGCGGGGCCAGGGTGGCCTCAGTCCTCGAGGTCCTTGAAGCGCGGCTGGCCGATGTTCCACGGCTTCACATCCTCACCCTTCTCGCCCCAGTTGGCGTGGTCGGCAAGGATATTGCCGTCAGGGCCTTCCTGGCCGTAGAGGGAGGTGCGGTGGAAGCTGGGGCCGTAGCGCTCCAGGGTCTCGGCCACGTCGCCGGTGTAGCGCGGATCCTGCGGGCGCTCCTGGTTGCTCATGTAGTAGGCGATGTCCCAGGCCTCCTGGTCGGAGAGCGACAGCGGCTGGCCCAGCGGCATGTTGTTCTTGATGAACCCTGCCGCGGTGTGGACGCGCACGATGCCGGCCCCCCAGTTGTTGGAGCCGTCACCCCAGGGCGGCGGAAAGACATACTCGCCGTTCTGGTAATAGCCGGAGCCATCCTCGCTGTGGCAGATGGCGCAGTTCTCCTGGTAGAGCGCCTCGCCGTTCTCGTAGCTGAGCTCGTCGGGGCGATCCGGGTGCGGGAAGCCGCGACCGTAGATGGGCTGGTCGGGATACATGGGGGCGCCCTTGGCCAGCCACTGGTGGTAGGCGGTCAGCGCCAGCATGTCGTCGCTGCCGTACTCGGGCGGCACGCCGTTCATGGAGTAGGCAAAGCAGCCGGCGATGCGCTCCTCCAGGTTGTTGACGTGGTCGTTCTTGCCGCGGTAGTTGGGCAGGGTGACCGCCGCCGCCCACACCGGCGCGCTGAACGGCTGGCGCCCCTCGCCCAGGTGGCAGCTCGAGCAGTTCATGTCGTTGTAGACGTTCTGGCCGCGCAGCTGCTGGGTGTCGGTGAAGAGGTCGTAGCCGCGCCGGATGACCTTCTTGGTCTCCGGGTGCAGGTTGGAGGCCTCGAGGTCCGCCATGGTCGGCGGGACATGCACCAGCTCGCCCTCCTGGGGTGCCGGGTAGCCCAGCTCCACCAGGGTCTCGATGGCTGGGTGCAGGGAGTCGGCGGTGGCCGCCAGGCTGACGCCGGCGGCCAGGGTGGCGCCGGCCACTGCCAGTGAGGTCCTGCCCAGGATAGTCCTGTGATGTGTCATGCTCTGCTCCCCCTTACTCGGATGCCACGGACTGGCTGGCCAGCCAGGCGGAAACCGCGCGAATGTCATCGTCGCTCATGCGCTTGGCCACGGCCCCCATCAGGTTCTGCGGATCGTTGCTGCGCTCGTCGGTCTGCCAGGCGCGCAGCTGCTTCTCGATGTAGCCGGCGTGCTGGCTGCTGATGCCCGGGAAGGTGCTGCCGGCCCCCTCGTTGCGCGGGCCATGGCAGCTCTTGCAGGAAACGATGTACTGGTCCCAGTCGCCGCGCAGGGCGAGCTGCTCGCCGCGGGCCAGCAGGTCGTCATCGACGTCACCGCCCTGGGCGGCGGTCACCGGCATCTCGCTGTAGTAGGCCGCCACGTCGGCGATCTGCTGGTCGTCGAGCATGTTGGCGAAGGGCAGCATGCTGGCGCTCTGGCGGCGCCCCTCCTTGAAGTCGTGCAGCTGCTTGGCGATGTAGTCGGCATCCAGCCCCGCCAGGCGCGGCCAGGATTCACCGCCGGGCACGTTCATGCCGCTGCCGTCTGCCTGGTGGCAGGCCACGCAGGTCCCCGCGGCCGCCTGGCCCCGCTCGGCGTCGCCTTCCAGCGCCATGGCCTGACCGGCGGCCAGGCCGACGCCCAGCAGCAGGCCAAGCCCGCCCGTGATCCTCTTGCTGGTCATGTGGTTTCCCCTTGTTGTGTCATCGGCCCCGGTACGCGGTGATCGGTACGGGGTATTCAACGACCCGCCTTGACCGGCACGGTCAGGCAGGCCTCAAGCCCCTCCCCGTCGGGACGGGCAAACTCGAGCCGGCCGGCGAAACGCTCGGCGATGGCCATCACGATGGCCAGCCCCAGGCCGCTGCCGCGCTGCTTGCTGGCGCGCCAGAAGCGCTGGGACATCTGGGCGAGGGCCTTGTCGTCCACCCCCGGGCCGCGATCGCGCACCCGTAACGTCAGCTCACCCGCTGCCTCGTCCAGGCGGGCCGTGACCGTTACCGGCGCGCCCTCGCCGCCGTGGCGCAGGGCGTTGTCCACCAGGTTGCGCAGCGCGGTGACGGCAAGCTCCCGGGGCAGCGCCAGGTCCACCTCGGGCCACGCCTCGGGCAGCGCGAAGCACCCCGGGTCCACGCCGGTATCGCGCAGGGCCAGCTCGACCACGTCGGCCACCCGGCTCGGCTCGCCATCCTCGAACTGCACGCGCCCCTCGACCCTGGCCAGCATCAGCAGCTGGTCGAGGATCCGCGCGAGCCGCCCCACGCCCTCCTCGGCGTAGGCCAGCGACTGGCGGGCCGCCTCGCCCTCGACCCGGCCCGCCACCTGCAGGTGGGTCTTGATGGCGGTGAGCGGCGTCTTCAGCTCATGGGCCGCATCGCTGGTGAAGCGCTGCTCGCGCACGATGGCCTGCTGGATCCGCGCCAGCAGGCCGTTGAGCGTCTCGATCAGGGGGCGCAGCTCCATGGGCACGCCGTAGGTGGCCACCGGCGCCAGGGCGTCCGGGTGGCGCCGCGCCAGGGAGTCCCGCAGCCGCGAGAGCGGCGCCAGGCCGCGCAGCACGCCCAGCCAGAGCGCCACCATGCTGCCCAGCAGCGCCACGGCGAAGGGCACCACCGCCACCTTGAAGACGTCGGCCAGCAGCTGGTCGCGCTCGTCCATGCGGTCGGCGGTGGTGATGGTCAGCCCGCCGCGCTCGTAGGTGAACACTCGCCAGGTGACGCCGCCCTCCTCGCGGAAGGTGTGGCCGCGCTCCCCCGCCGCCAGGATCGTCTCCAGGTCGGTGTGGGTGCGTGCCATGATCTCGCCCCGCGGCGAATGCACCTGGCAGGCCAGCCCCTCGATGGGCGGAATCGAGAGCGCGCGGCGGTCGGCCTGGAGCCACACCTCCTCGGGGAACTGGGCCATCAGCCCCGCCACCATGCGCGCCGACTGGGCAAGGCGCTGGTCCAGGGTGGCCACGAACTGCTCCTCGAGGTCCCGCATCAGCCAGGCCGCGGCCAGGCCCCACAGCAGCGCCAGGGTGAGCCCCAGGGTCAGCAGCAGCCGCGTGCGCAGGCTCATGCTCCCCGCCCCCTGTCGGTCGACTCCACCGCGGAGGGCTTGCCGAGCCGATAGCCCAGCCCGCGCACCGTCTCGATCACGCGGCTGCCGAGCTTGCGGCGCAGGTGGTGGATATGCACGTTGAGGGCGTTGCTCTCCACCTCGTCGTTCATGCCATAGAGGCTGTCCTTGAGCTGGTCGGCCGAGAGCACGCTGCGAGGCGACTGCAGGAAGGTCTCCAGCAGCACCAGCTCGCGGCGCGACAGCGCGACCGGGCGCCCCGCCACGGTGACCTCCCGGGCCACCGGATCCAGGCACAGCGCCCCGTGCTCGATCAGCGAGCGCGGCCGCCCGGCGGCACGGCGCAGCAGCGCCTGCAGCCGGGCCACCAGCTCGTCCAGGTCGAAGGGCTTGATCAGGTAGTCGTCGGCGCCGCCGTGAAGGCCCGCCACGCGGTCCTGCACGGTGTCCCGGGCGGTCAGCACCAGCACCGGGGTGGTCACCCCGGCGGCACGCCACTCCTCCAGCAGCGTCAGGCCATCACCGTCGGGCAGCCCGCGGTCGAGGATCACCACATCGCTGGAGACCGCCCCCATGGCGCTGCGCGCCTCGGCCAGGGTCGCCACGTGGTCGACCACGAAGTCGTGGACGGTCAGGCCGGCCCGAATGCCGGAGGCCACCAGGGCGTCATCCTCGATCAACAGAACGTGCATGAGATGGATTCCTCGTCGTGTGGGGCATCGTGTCACCCGTCAATTAAGCAAGTGTTAAGCGGTTATAAGCGTACAACTGTTCGGCATGATCCATTGGTCCAATGACCCCGGGGAAACGCAAGCGTCCCCGCCGGCGATGCCGACGGGGACGCGAGGCGCCGCCCGGTGGGAGGGATTCAGCTGCGGGCTGGAATCGCCCTGGCCAGGAACCAGCCGGCCACCATGGCCACCAGCATGGCGACAAGGGGCGCGGTCAGGCCGCCGATGGAGGCAATGGCCGGACCCGGGCAGTAGCCGGAGAGCCCCCAGCCGATGCCGAACAGGGCGGCACCGCCGATCAGCCGTCCATCCAGGTCCTGGCGGGTCGGCAGCTGGAAGGCCTCGCCGTAGACCGGGGCCGTGCGCTTGAAGACCAGGCGGTAGCCGATGAAGTTGGTGACCACGGCGCCACCGAGCACGAACATCAGGGTCGGGTCCCAGGCGCCGAAGAGGTCCAGGAAGCCCAGCACCCGGGCCGGATCGGTCATGCCGGAGATGCCGAGGCCTAGGCCGAACAGCAGGCCGGCGATGTAGCCCGCTACTGATTTCACATTCCGGGGCTTCAAGGTCTCGGTCTTCATGCGCCACCTCCGATCAGATGCCGGACCACGTAGACGGTGATGATCGCCGCCACCAGGAAGGTCAGGGTCGCCACCATGGAGCGCGGCGAGAGGCGTGACAGGCCACAGACCCCGTGGCCGCTGGTGCAGCCACTGCCGAGCCCGGTGCCCACGCCGACCAGCAGGCCGGCCACGAGCATCAGCGCCACGCCACCGGCGGGGGCGCCGATCACCTGGCCTGTCACATCGATCCCGGTGCCGGCCACGTTGCCGAGCCCGCCGCCGAGCAGCATCAGCAGGAGGGGCCCGCTGATCAGGCCCAGCAGGAAGGTGAGCCGCCAGGCGCTGTCGCCCCTGGGCCGAACCGTGATCAGGTTGCCGATGATGCCGCTGATGCCGGCGATGCGGCCCAGCGTGGCCATCAGCCAGGTGGCGGACAGGCCAATCAGGATACCGCCGGCCAGTCCAGACAGGGATGAGCTCCAGTCCACTTTCTCTCTCCTTCAGTGCATCCGCGGATGCGGGTGTGTCGAATCATCGATGGGGGAATCGAGTGTCGCGCCCATCTGCAGCTCGGCGCAGCGTCGCGACAAGCTGCCGTCGCTCTCGCCGCGCAGCTCCTGCCAGGCATCGAAGGTGCTGAGGAACACCTTGCCGGTCATCTCGTGGCAGAACTCGGTGTGCTGCAGGCGATCCATCACCGGCCCCTTGACCTCGGCCAGGTGCAGGGCGACGCCGGAATCCTTGAGCCGCGCGTTGATCGCCTCCAGGCTCTCCAGGGCCGAGGCGTCGATGACGTTGACCGCCTGGCAGGCCAGCACGATGTGGGCCAGGCCCGGCTGGCGAGCGGCCAGCGCCATCACGGTATCTTCCAGGTAGCGGGCGTTGGCGAAGTAGAGGCTCTCGTCGACGCGCAGGATCGCCAGGCGCGGGTCGGTCTCCACCGTGTGGCGCTCCACGTTGCGAAAGTGCTCGCTGCCCGGCACCAGGCCCACCACCGCGCTGTGCGGGCGGCTGGTGCGGTAGAGGTGCAGCGCCAACGACAGCCCCACCCCGGCCATGATGCCGCTCTCCACACCGACGACCAGGGTCACAGCGATGGTCGCCAGCATGGCGGCGAAATCGCTGCGCGAGTAGGCCCAGGTGCGCCGGATGGCCGGGATGTCCACCAGGGAGAGCACGGCGACGATGATGGTGGCCGCCAGGGTGGCGATGGGCAGGTAGGCGATCAGCGGGGTGAGCAGCAGCGCCGCCACGGCGATGCCCAGGGCAGTGAAGGCGCCGGCCGCCGGGGTCTCGGCGCCGGCATCGAAATTGACCACCGAGCGGGCGAAGCCGCCGGTGACCGGCATGCCCCCGGTGAAGGAGGCCGCGATGTTGGAGGTGCCGAGCCCCACCAGCTCCTGGTCGGGGTCGATGCGCTGGCGGCGCTTGGCGGCGAGGGTCTGGCCCACCGACACCGACTCCACGAAGCCGACGATGCTGATCAGCAGCGCCGCCACGAACAGCTGGCTCCACAGGCCGCTGTCGACGCCGGGCAGGGTCAGTGGCGGCAGGCCCGCCGGCACCGCCCCCACCACGGCCACGCCGCGCTCGTCGAGCCCATACCGCCAGGTGACCAGGGTCGTCACCGCCACGGAGAGAATCGGCGCGGCCTTGGTCAGCATGTCGGCCGGCCGGCCCGGCACGCCGAGGCGCACCAGGGCGGACTTGAGCCAGCACCGGGCGGCGTAGAGGAAGGCCAGCACCGAGAGCCCGATAGTCAGGGTCGGGGCGTTCACCTGCCCCAGGCTGCCGGCCAGGCCAAGGAGCAGCTCGAGCAGGTTATGGCCGCCGGCTTCGACCCCCAGCACATGCTTGAGCTGGCTCGCCGCGATGATCAGGCCCGAGGCGGTGATGAAGCCGGAGATCACCGGATGGCTCAGGAAGTTGGCCAGGAAACCCAGCCGCGCCACCCCCATCAGGGTCAGCATCAGCCCGGACATCAGCGCCAGCACCAGGGCCGCGCCGAGGTACTCCGGGGTGCCCTGGGGGGCGATCTGCCCGATCGCCGCCGCGGTCATCAGCGAGACCACCGCCACCGGCCCCACCGAGAGGGTGCGGCTGGTGCCGAACACCGCATAGACCACCAGCGGCGCGATGCTGGCGTAGAGGCCCACCTCCGGCGGCAGCCCGGCCAGCATGGCGTAGGCCAGCGACTGCGGGATCAGCATGATGGTGACGATCACCGCCGCCAGCAGGTCGCTGCCCAGGGTGGCGCGTCCGTAGCCGGGTAGCCACTGCAGGATCGGGAAGTAGCGCTTGGGGTTCATCGCTCAGCGCTGCCCCGCGGCGGCTTCCAGCAGCGGGCGGCGCTCCTCGAGATCGTGGCCGGCGGCGCGAGCTGCGGCCAGCAGCGCCGGGATGTCGCAGCTCTCGCCCTGGCTGCGGGCATGGGCCCAGAGGTGTACGGCGCGCTTGCCGGTCTTGCAGAAGGCCAGGATCGGCGTGGGCAGGGTCTCCAGCGCCAGGCCGAAGGCCTCGATATCGGCATCGCCATACTCGCCCGGGGTGACCGGGATGCAGCGCCACTCGAGGCCGAGCTCGGCGGCCCGCTCGCTCAGGGCGCGGTCATCGGGGTGGTCTTCGGCCTCGCCGGGGCGGCGGTTGCACACCACCGAACGGAAGCCGCGGCGGGCGACCTCGTCAAGGTCGGCAGGGGTCACGGCGTCGGTGATGGCGAAGCCGGGTTCGAGCTGATGGATCTGCATGGTCACTCTCCTGATCGTTGGGCCTCAGAACTTGTTGATCGGCACCTTGAGGTAGACCTGGCCGTTGTCCTCGGCGGGCGGCATGTGCCCGGCGCGCATGTTGACCTGCACCGAGGGCAGGATCAGCTTCGGCATGTCCAGGGTGGCATCGCGCTCGGTGCGCATCTTCACGAATTCCTCCTCGCTGATGCCCTCGTGCACGTGGACGTTGTGGGCGCGCTGCTCCGCCACGCTGGTCTCGTGCTGGTACGCCTCGCGGTCCGGCGCCTTGTAGTCGTGGCACAGGAAGATCCGGGTCTCGCCGGGCAGGGCCAGCACCTTCTGGATGGAGCGGTAGAGGGTGCGGGCGTCGCCGCCGGGGAAGTCGCAGCGGGCGGTGCCATAGTCGGGCATGAAGAGGGTGTCGCCGACGAAGGCGGCATCACCGATCACGTAGGTCAGGCAGGCCGGGGTATGCCCGGGGGTGTGCAGCACCCGCCCTTCCAGTTGGCCGATGGTGAAGGTGTCACCCTCCTCGAAGAGGCGGTCGAACTGGCTGCCGTCCCGGGCGAACTCGGTGCCGGCGTTGAAGGCCTTGCCGAAGACGTCCTGGACCACGGTGATCTTGGCACCGATGCCGGTCTTGCCACCCAGCGCCTCATGCAGGTAGGGCGCCGCGGAGAGGTGGTCGGCGTGGACGTGGGTCTCGAGGATCCACTCCACCTCGAGCCCATGCTCACGCACGAAGGCGATGATCTCGTCGGCGGAACGGGTATCGGTGCGCCCGGCGGCGTAGTCGAAGTCGAGCACCGAATCGAGGATCGCGCAGGCACGGCTCGAGGGGTCCTGCACCACGTAGCTGAAGGTGTTGGTGGGCTCGTCGAAGAAGTGGGTCACGATGGGACGGGACATGGATGGTACCTCCGTTAGCGTCGCTGCCTCACGATGTGGACTCAGCATAGCCGAAAAACAAGTTCTATATATATACTTTTTTGACATAAAAAGGCCGAACCCCGCTCTCGGGGCCCGGCCTGCGGGGCACCGGCTGCCGGGCACCCTCACTCCCAGGCAGCGCCCTCCAGGGCATCCAGGGGAATCTTCAGATAGCGCCTGCCGTTGGCCTCGGGCTCCGGCAAACGGCCGCCTCGGGTGTTCACCTGCAGGGAGTGCAGGATCAGCTTCGGCATCGGCAGCTCGCGATCCCGCGCCTCGCGCAGGGCCACGAAGTCCGCCTCGGCTACCCCGGCGAGATGGGCATTGGCCCGGCGCTGCTCGCCCACGCTGCTCTCCCACTCGGGCTCCCGGCCTCCCGGCATGTAGTCATGGCCGGTGAACAGGCGCGTTGCCTCGGGCAGCGCCAGAATCGCCTGGATGGAACGCCAGAGCGCATGGGCATCGCCGCCGGGAAAGTCGGCCCGGGCGGTGCCGAAGTCCGGCTGGAAGATGGTGTCGTGGATGAAGGCGGCGTCGCCCACCACGTAGGTGATGGAGGCCAGGGTGTGGCCCGGCGAGAACATCACCCGCACCTCGAGCTCGCCGATACGGAAGGTGTCACCGTCGGCGAACAGGCGATCCCACTGGGAGCCGTCGGCCTGAAGGTCAGGCCAGTGGTAGAGCTTCTTCCACAGCGCCTGGACCTCGACCACTTTCTCGCCAATGGCGGTGGGCGCACCGGTCTTCTCCTTGAGGTACCGGGCGGCCGAGAAATGGTCGGCATGGGGGTGAGTATCCAGGATCCACTGCACCTCGAGCCCCTGCGCCTCGACGTAAGCGAGCAGCGCGTCGGCGTGGTGGGTGGCGGTGGCGCCGGACTTCTCGTCGAAGTCGTGGACCGGGTCGATGATGGCGCACTGCTTTGTGGCCGGGTCACTGACCACGTACTGGATGGAAAAGGTGCGCGGGTCGAAGAAGCCCGCGACGTCGGGGCTGCCGGCACCGCGGCTGGCAGAAAGGGAAAAGGTCTTCATGGCGGCCTCCTCGGGTCGGATCTGGCCAGATGGCCCCGGCAGCCTGCCGGGGCCAGGGAGCGGCCCTTACAGGGCCTTCTTGCAGAAATACCAATCGGTGTACTCGTAGCCCTCGCTGGCCCGCGCCTCGGCGGCGTCCAGGGTGGCGGGCGGCGGCACGATGACCGGCTGGCCGGGCTGCCAGGCCTCCGGCGTGGCCACGCCGTGGGCGTCGCTGGTCTGGAGCGACTTGACCAGGCGCACCACCTCATCGACGGAGCGGCCGTTGGTCATGGGGTAGTAGAGCATGGCGCGCAGCACCCCCTCGGGGTCGATGACGAAGGTGGCACGCACCGCGGCGGTGTCGCTGGCGCCGGGCTGAATCATGCCGTAGGCGTGAGCCACCTTCATGTTCAGGTCGGCGATGATCGGGAAGGTGATCTCCACGCCAAAGTTCTGCTTGATGCTGCGCGCCCAGGCGATGTGGGAGTGCACGCTGTCCACGGAGAGCCCGAGCAGCTCGGTGTTCAGCGCCTTGAAGTCCTCCGCGCGGGTGGCAAAGGCCGAGAATTCGGTGGTGCACACCGGGGTGAAATCGGAGGGGTGGGCAAAGAGCACCAGCCACTTGCCCTTGTAGTCCGCCAGGGACTTCTCGCCGTGGGTGGTCTTGGCGGTGAAGTCCGGCGCCGGACGGTTGAGCTGGGGCATCACGGGCTGCTGGGTAGTGTTGTCCATCGTCTGTCTCCTTCAGGGGTGGCGGCGAGTGGATCTCGCCCTTTCTTCAGGAATAAGATTATTCCAAATAGAGATATGTCGACCAATTGAGCTTGATAATGGTCACGATAGAAAACCCAACCCATTACCCAAAAAAGAAAATGGCGCCACCGCCGGGAAGCGGTAACGCCATCGCGAGGGCGGGCCTCGGCCCGCCCGGGACTACTTCTTCAGCTTGCAGGTGTTGATGCCCAGCAGACCGTAGGCGGGGCAGAAGTTAAGCAGGCCGGTGGCCAGGGGCAGCACCCCGATCCAGCCCCAGGCGCCGATGACGCCGGTCAGGGCCAGGCCGATCAGCACGGCACCGATCACGATACGGGCAATCTTGTCGGCACCACCCACGTTACTCTTCATGTTCACGATGACTCTCCTCGAGGGCCGGATGGTCGCACCGGTGACCCCACGGTCACCGGCGGCCTCACCCGGGCGGTGGGGTTCAGAAGCTGAAGACCGGGATCTTCGGGTCGCGCATCATCTCAGCCATGGCACCCGGGGTCGCCACGCCCACGCCGTCGCGCAGATTATCTTCATCGTAGTCGCTGTTGGGCAGGTAGATGGCGCAGACATCCACGCCGGCCCCCTCGCCCATCATCATCTGCATCAGGCCCTCGGGCTTGACGCCGCGCGGCCCCAGCTCGGTCTCGCTCTCGTAGCCGTCGATGGCGAGCTCGCCGGCGGCATCGCAGAGCAGGATATGCGGGGTGGTGCCCTGCTCGCGCATGGCATTGGCCAGGATCATCGCCATCCCCTGGGTCTGCAGGGAGTCGCTGGTCACGATGAACAGGGCCTTGTCGGCGTAGTCAGCGTGGTCATCGCCGCCATGACTGTCGGCCAGAACGCTGCCGGAGAAGGCGATGGCGGTGGCCGCAGCGGCCAGGGTCAGGGTCTTCTTGAAGCTCATGATTCACCTCTTGTCGGTTGGAAAATGTCGCGTGGCAGGTGTCGGGTGGAAAATCGTGGCGCCAGGGCGACCGGGTCTCAGCGCCCGGGCGCCCCGCGAAATCAGCTGGCCGGACGCCAGGCCACCTCGGGGTCGATCTCGTAGCTCCAGGGCAGGCCGGAGTTGCGCCAGCCATTCACGGCGCGCACGCCCCTGGAGTCGCCTTCCTTCAGGGTGGAGCCCTCGAAGCCGTCATCGACGGAGTAGACCTGACTGTAGCCCAGGGCATGGATGGCATCGGCGCCCGGCGCGCTGCGGGTAGCGCCGGAGCGGCACATGACGATGATCGGGTCATCCTCGGCCACGCCCAGGGCGTCGAGGCGCGCCTTCACCTGGGCCTCGAAGTCAGCGTTACGCACCATGGGCCAGGTCTTCGCTTCCTCGTCGAAACTGTCGCGATCGGCCAGCACCCAGGGCACGTGGATGTCGGTGGGCTCGGCGAAGCCGGTGAACTTGATCTCCACCGGGTCGCGCACGTCGATCAGCACCGCCCGCTCGTTCTCCTGCATCAGGTCCCAGGCCTCGGCCGCGGTCACGTAGAGCCCCAGCTGGGTCTCGCGGTAGGCATCGGATTCCTGGGCCAGGACAGGGCCGGCGGCCAGGGCCGCCGCCACGACGGAACCTGCCAGCAGGCGCTTCATCACAATTTTCATCCACCCCCATAACCAATAAGTCTAAGTTAATTCCATAATGTGAAATTAACGTCAGGATAGACCAGGGGTCGCCGAATGACATGGGGCAAGTCGTCGCAGCTTGATCCAGATCAAGCCGCGACGAATGGCATCAGAGCTCGATGCGGTCGCCGTAGGAGGGAATCTCGGCTTCGATGCCGCTCTCGGCCAGGGCGACCTTGAAGGCCTCCTGGGTGCCGGGCTCGCCGTGAACCAGATAGAAGCGGGGAGCGTTACGGAAGGCCCCGGCCCAGCCGATCATGTCGGTCTGGCCGGCGTGGGCGGAGAAGCCGCCGATGGTGTGCACCTTCGCCTTTACGGCCAGATCCTGGCCCAGCACCCGTACCCGCTCGGCGCCATCGACGAGCCGACGGCCCAGGGTACCGGCGGCCTGGAAGCCGACGATCACCAGGCGGGTATTGGGCTTCTCCAGGTTGTAGCGGAAGTGGTGGATGATGCGCCCGCCGGTGCACATGCCGGCCCCGGCGATGATGATGGCCCCGCCGTGGATGCGGTTGATGGCCATGGACTCCTCCACGGTGCGGGTCATGCGCAGGATCGGCAGGTACTGGCTGGTATCGCCGCTGGCGGCGATGTTGAGCACCTTGAGGTCCTCGGCATCCAGCGCCTTGCGCGCCCGGTGGTAGAGCTCGGTGACCTTGATCGCCATGGGGCTGTCGAGAAACACCAGCTGCTGGCGCAGCCGCCCCTCGTGGTAGAGCACGCTCAGGTGATAGAGAATCTCCTGGGTGCGCCCCACGGCAAAGGAGGGAATCAGCACGTTGCCGCCCGCGTCGTGGGCCTCCTCCAGCACCCGGGCGAACTCCTCCAGAGTCTCTTCCAGGGGGCGGTGGTCACGATCGCCGTAGGTGCTCTCCATCAGCACCACGTCGGCCTCATAGAGCTTCTCGGGATCCTTCATCAGCACCGAACTGGGGTTACCCAGGTCGCCTGAGAAGACCAGCCGTTTCTCCTGGCCGCCGGAGGGGATCGTCAGCTCGACGATGGCCGAGCCGAGGATATGGCCGGCATCGCGAAACACCAGGCGGGCGCCGCCGGGCAGGTCCACCGGCTGGCCGTAGGGGTGGGACTCGCACAGCATAAGGGTGCGCTCCACGTCTTCAAGCTCGTAGAGCGGCTCGACCAGCGGCTTGTCTTGGCGCTTGCGCCACTTGTTCTCCCACTCCACGTCCTTGGCCATGATGAAGGCGGCATCCTGGAGCATGATCTCCAGCAGGTCACGGGTGCCCCGGGTGCAGTGGATCGGGCCATTGAAGCCCTCGCGAACCAGCTTGGGCAGCAGCCCGGCGTGGTCCAGGTGGCCGTGGGAGAGCACCACCGCGTCCACTTCATGAGCTAGCTTGCCGAAGGGTTTGGCGTTGGCCTCGTCGGCGTCGCTGCCCCCCTGGTGCAGCCCGCACTCCAGCAGCAGCTTCTTCGGGCTGCCGTTGCCGTCCACCTCGATCAGGTAGCGGGAGCCGGTGACTTCCTTCACCGCGCCCTGGAAAGTGAGTGTCGACATGGGGTTGCGCTCCTTTGCTGCGAACTTGGCCTGCTCTTGTGACTCATGCTTGCAGCATACTGGATCGCGGCGAAGGGCGCGCATCAGATCATGACAATATGTCATATCCTTCCGCATTGGCTGTCATAACGACCGCGCCCCGCACCGTTGTCACGGCGCGGGGCGCGAAGTGCCCGGCGGCCAGGGCCACCGGGCGCTCGGGTCAGTAGCGGCTCAGCGATAGACGGGGAAGTTGGCGCAGACGGCCTCGACCTTGCCCTTCACCTCGGCCTCGATGGCGGCGGAGTCCTCGCCCTTCGCCATCACGTCGAGGATGTCGCAGATCCAGCCGGCCAGCTCACGGCACTCGCCCTCGCCGAAGCCGCGGGTGGTCACCGCCGGGGTGCCGATGCGCAGGCCGGAGGTGACGAAGGGGCTCTGGGGGTCGCCCGGCACGGCGTTCTTGTTGACGGTGATGTGGGCGCGGCCCAGGGCGGCGTCCGCGTCCTTGCCGGTGAGGCCCTGCTTGATCAGCGAGAGCAGGAAGAGGTGGTCCTCGGTGCCGCCGGAGACGATGTCGAAGCCGCGCTCGATGAAGACGCCGGCCATGGCCTGGGCGTTCTTCACCACCTGCTGCTGGTAGGTCTTGAACTCGGGGTCCATCGCCTCCTTGAAGCAGATCGCCTTGGCGGCGATGACGTGCTCCAGGGGGCCGCCCTGACCGCCCGGGAAGACCGCGGACTGCAGCTTCTTCTCGATGTCGGCATCGTTCTCGGCGGAGAGGATCAGGCCGCCACGCGGACCGCGCAGGGTCTTGTGGGTGGTGGTGGTGACCACGTGGGCGTGGGGCAGCGGGGTCGGATAGACGCCGGCGGCGACCAGGCCGGCCACGTGGGCCATGTCCACCAGCAGGTAGGCGCCCACCTCGTCGGCGATCTCGCGGAACTTCGCCCAGTCGATGATCTGGGAGTAGGCGGAGAAGCCGGCGATGATCATCTTCGGCTGGTGCTCGCGGGCAAGCCGGGCCACTTCCGCGTAATCGATGCGGCCGCTCTCGTCGATCCCGTACTGCACGGCGTTGTAGTGCTTGCCGGAGAAGTTGGGCTTGGCGCCGTGAGTCAGGTGGCCGCCAGCGTCGAGGCTCATGCCCAGCACGGTGTCGCCCGGCTTGACCAGCGCCTGGAAGACGGCGCCGTTGGCCTGGGAGCCGGAGTGGGGCTGGACGTTGGCGTAGGTGGCGCCGAACAGCTCCTTGGCATAGTCGATGGCCAGCTGCTCGACGATGTCGACGTACTCGCACCCGCCGTAGTAGCGCTTGCCGGGGTAGCCTTCCGCGTACTTGTTGGTGAGCTGGCTGCCCTGGGCTTCCATCACCCGGGGGCTTGCGTAGTTCTCGGAGGCGATCAGCTCGATGTGCGCTTCCTGGCGCGCGACTTCCTTCTGCATCGCGTCGAACAGCACGTCATCGAAACCGGCAATCGTCATGTCGCGGCTGAACATGGGCGGGGGACCTCGCTTCAAGGGGGAAATCTGAGGCCAGTATGATACCCCAGCCCCGGAGCGCTTTCATATGAAACACCGTCATCGCGGGTTGCAGGGAATTCATCCCGCCCCCGCCCGGCGGCATGGGCGCTGCCGGGCGACGGGGCCGGGGCTCAGCGGGTCTCGATCCGCAGGTCGAGCCGGTCGGGCAGTGCCAGGGGATCGTCGGCCAGGCTCTCCAGCCGGCTCTCGGCCGGCAGGGTCACGGTGAGCTCGAGGGTCTCGGCGCTGCCCTCCATCAGTGCCACCAGGCCTTCGAGCAGCTCCTGCACCTGGGGGCCGAACATCATGCCGAAGCCCTGGGCCTGGGTACGCGCCTGCTCCAGATACTGGCTCTCGGTGACGCCCCCCATGGCGGCCCCCAGGGTCACCAGGCGCGGGAAGAGCCCGTGGTCGCCCAGGGTCAGGGAGAGCTCGCCGCCGAGCAGGGTAGCTGCCTCCAGCAGGCGCTCATCGGTGAAGAGCTGCGCCGCGCTCACGCCCTCGGGCAGCAGCACCGGCAGCGTCACGGCATGGGCCAGGCGCAGGGCATCCTTCAGGTCGATGTGCCCTTCGCTGGCCAGACGGGTGTGGCCGTCGCGCTCCTCCCACTCCGCGTCGAAGGCGGCGTCCAGGCGCAGCCGCCCGCTGCCGTCGGTGAGCACGTTGCTGATCATGCGCAGCCGGGTGCGCTCGTCGGCCGGGGCCTGGTCGATCATCCGCGCCAGGTCGAGCTCCAGGGCCTCGACCCACAGCCCGCCGCTGCCGTCCTCGAGGTCGCCATCCAGGCGCAGGCTGGCCAGGGAAGCCACCGGCCCCTCGGTGAGCTCGAGGCTCAGCCCGGAGAGCAGGAGCCCTCCCAGCCACTGCTCGGCCAGGGCCTCCTCGTCCCGGGGCGGCACGGCGCGACCGGGGTCGCTCAGCACCACCCGTTCGATGCCCATCACCCCCGGCTCGTCCAGAAACGCCTCCAGGCGAATGCCTTCCAGGGTGACCTCGTCGGGGCGGTCGTAGTCCCCGCGGACCACGTAGCGGTCGATGGTGAGCCGCTCGCCGTCGTGGCTCTCGAAGCGCAGGTCCTCGGCGGTCACCCGGCTGCGCAGCAGCGCCGAGGAAATATCGCCGATCTCGAGGGTGCCCTCGCCGGCGAAGAAGGCCTGCAGGTCGGCCTCGAGGCGCTCGGCATCTGCATCGGCAAGCGCGAGGGAGGGCACGGAAAGAGCAACAGCGAGGCCCAGGGGCAGGGCAAGCCGCGCCGAGGCGTGAAGGGAGCGAGACATGGATCACCTCCTGTGTGATCGATAGGAAAGGGAGGCTCTGCCAGTGAGCCTAGCTCAGACGGCCGAGGCGAGGCGCGCCTCGAGCCGCTCGTTGACCTGCTCCAGCACCGCCAGCCGGGCACGACGCTTGTCGTCGCAGGCGACCAGCGACCACTCGGCGCCGGGGACGTGGGTGCGGGCGAACATCTCGTCGATGGCGGCCTGGTAGTCGTCCCAGCGCTCGCGGTTGCGCCAGTCCTCGTCGGTCAGCTTGTGGCGCTTGTGGGGAGTGGCGGCCCGAGCCTCGAAGCGCCTGAGCTGCTCGTCCTTGTCGATGGCGAGGAACAGCTTGATCAGCACCCCGCCGTGGGCCAGCAGCTGCTGCTCGAAGTGGTGGATCTCGCCATAGCCGCGCCGCCACTGGGCCTCGCTGGCCAGCCCCTCGACCCGCTCCACCAGCACCCGCCCGTACCAGCTGCGATCGAAGATGGCGATGCGCCCGTCGGCGGGCAGGCGGCGCCAGAAGCGCCAGCCCCAGGGCAGCGCCAGCTCCTCGTCGCTGGGGGCGCCGATGCGATGGACCCGGTACTGGCGGGCATCCAGCGCCGCGGTGACCCGGTGGATGCTGCCGCCCTTCCCCGCCGCGTCGTGGCCCTCGAAGGCGATCACCACCGGGATGCGCCGACGGGCGACCTCCCGGGCATTGGCGGCCAGGCGGGCCTGACCGTTGGCCAGCCGCTCGCGGTAGGCGACCTTGTCGAGACGCTCGGCCACCGCAGCGCTGGCGCGCCCCAGCGAAGGGGTGCCGGGCGATTCTGCCGGCCGCCTGGCGAGGGTCGCCGCCGGCGGTTCGGGGGGCGCTTCCAGGGCCGCCAGCAGGGCACGGCCGACCCGGGTGAGCTGCTCTGCCGGGTCATGGAAGGGCAGCCGCTGCCAGGGGGCGTGGGGCGCCTCGGTGTCATCGCGCAGCGTCCGCCCGATGGCCTCGATGACCGCATGCTGGCCATGGCGCTGCCACTCGCTCACCCCGACCTGCCAGGCCCGGGCCGGGTCCTGCTGCAGGTCGGTCAGGTGGCGGCGCTGCTCGCGGCGGCCGATGTCGGTCCACAGCTTGAGCAGTACCACCCCCTCGGCGGCGAGCTCCGCCTCGAAGGCGCGGATCTCCGCCAGGCGGTCCTGGAAGGCCCCGGGAGAGAGCCGGCGCTCGGCCCGGGCGAAGAGCGCATCGCCGTACCAGCCATGGATGAAGATGCCGATGCGGCCGCGATCGGGCACCCGCCGCCAGTAGCGCCACCAGTAGGGGCGCGCCTGCTCCTCGCTGCTCGGCCCCAGGGCGTGGACCTCGGTGTGGCGGTTCTCCAGCCAGTGGTTGAGGCGGTTGACCACCTCGCCCTTGTGGGTCACCGCATGGCCGGTGAGCAGCAGGATCACCGCGCGCTGCTTCTCCCGGGCCAGGGCGAGCTGGGCGTCCAGCAGCCGGTAGCGCAGGGTGTCGGTGTTCATGCGCTTCCCCTCAGGTCTCGCCCAGCAGGCCGAGGCTCGCCGCCGGGGCCTGGCGACGCAGGTCCCGGGAGAGCAGGTGGCCGATGGCACCGATCAACAGCGCCCCGCCCAGCGGCAGCGCCAGCCACAGCCAGCCGTGCAGGCGCGGCGTCAGATCGAACCAGGCCAGGTAGATGGCGGCGGTGGTAAGCTCCGCCAGCAGCGCCCCCATCAGGCCGCTGGCCAGCCCCAGGATGGCGAACTCCGCCCCCTGCACCCGGGAGAGCATGCGGTTGCCGGCGCCGAACACCCGCAGCAGGCCGCTCTCGTGGGCGCGCACCGGGCGACTGGCGGTGAGGGCGGCGTAGAGCACGCTGACCCCGGCCAGCAGCACGAACACCAGCACCAGCTCCACGGCGCGGGTCACCTGGGTCAGCAGATCGCGCACCTGGCCGAGGATGGCATCCACGTTGAGCAGCGAGACCCCGGGGAAGGCGCGCACCAGCTCACGCAGGGTGGTGGTCTCGCCGGCATCCAGGTGGAAGGCGGTGATGTAGCTGTGGCCGAAGCGCTCCAGCACTCCGGGCGGGAAGATCACGAAGAAGTTGGGCCGGAAGCTGTCCCAGTCCAGGTCGCGCAGGCTCGCGATCTCGCCGACGATCTCCTCGCCGCCGATCGTGAAGGTCAGGGTGTCGCCGAGCGCCAGCCCGAAGCGCTCGACCAGGCCATCCTCCACGGAGATCGGCACCCGGATCACCGCGGGCTCGGCGGCCACCTCCCCCAGCCAGCCGCCGGGCTCGGCGCCCTCCAGGGCATCGAACCACTGCCCCGCCACCAGGCGGTTGCCCTCCGGCAGGGTCTCGCGCCAGGTCAGGTTGAGCTCGCGGCGCAGGGTGTTGTCGCCGCGGGCGTCCGCCGGCACCGCCTCCCGGGGCGGCCGGTCGTTGATGGCGGTGATGCGCCCGCGCACCATGGGATAGAGGGCGCTGCGCGCATCGGCGGCGCCGCCGAGCGCCGTCTCGAAGTCCTCGCGCTCGTGGGGCTGGATGTTGATGGCGAAGTAGTTGGGGGTGTCCTCCGGCAGCTGGGTCTCCCAGGTGGTGAGCAGGTCACCGCGCACCAGGGCGATCATCGCCATGGCGAAGAAGGTGACCGAGAAGGCCAGCAGCTGGCCGAGGCTCGCCGTGCGCCGCCGCGCCAGCTGGGCGCCCCCCAGGCGCAGCGCCTGGCTCAGCCCCGCCTCGCCCTCGCCCTCGCCTTGGGGCAGCCGCGCCGCCAGGCGCAGCACCCCCGCGAGCAGCAGCGACCCGAGCCCCCACAGCACCACCAGCATGACCAGGCCGCCCAGCAGCAGCCCCACCGAGAGGCCGAGGTCCCCGGAATAGAGCCACAGCAGCGCCCCGAACACGGCGCTGGCCACCGCCACCACCAGCCAGGCCGCGGCGGGCAGCGGGTCGAGCTCGCGGCGCAGCACCTTGAGCGCGCTGACCTTCTTGAGCCTCAGCAGGGTCGGGCCGGCGAAACCCACCAGCACGGCTAAGGCGGTGAGCACGCCGAGCCATAGCGGCAGCGCCCCGGGGGGCGGCAGCTCCATGGGCAGGAAGGCGGTGAGCAGGGCCAACAGCCCGGCCTGACCGGCCAGCCCCAGCAGTGCGCCCAGCGCCGAGGCGGCCAGCGCCAGCCACAGCAGCTGCAGGCTGAAGAGCCGCGTCAGCTCTCCCTGGGTGGCGCCGAAGCAGCGCATCAGCGCCGCGGTATCCAGGTGGCGATCCACGTAGCGGCGGGTGGCCATGGCCACCGCCACCCCAGCCAGCAGCACGGCGGCAAGTCCGGCGAGGCTCAGGTAGCGCTCGGCGCGCTCCAGGGCGTTGCCGAGCTGGGGGCGGTCGCGGCGCACGTCGCGCACCTCGACCCCGTCGCGTCGCAGCTGGGTCAGCAGCGGCGCCAGGTCGTCGATGATATCTGGCGGCCCGGCGGCGAGCAGTTCAAAGGAGACCCGCGAGCCGTCCTGCACCAGGTTGGAGGCGGCGAGATCCGCCGCGTGCATCATCAGCCGCGGGTTGAAGTTGGCGAAGCCGCCGGACTGGTCGGGCTCGCGCTCGACCAGCCCCGCTACGGTGAGCTCGGTCTTGCCCACCTGCACGCGGTCGCCGATCTCGGCCTCGAGCAGCAGCGCCAGGCGCGGCGCCAGCCACGCCTCCCCCGGGGCCGGGCCCCGGGCCACCACCTCGGTGCCCTCGCCCAGGTCCACGTGGACCCCGCCATAGAGCGGGTAGCGCTGGTCCACCACCTTGAGGCTGGCGGGCTGGAAGGCGTCCCCGAAGCTGACCATGGAGACCATGCCCACCTGGTCGGCGAGCACCAGCCCGGCCTCCTCCAGGGTCTGGCGCAGCTCGCTGCCGAAGGGGCGGCCCTGCTCCAGCACCAGATCGCCGCCCAGCAGCTGGCTGGCCTGGCGCTCCAGGCCGCGGTCCAGGCGGTCGAGGAAGAAGCCGATCATGGTGGAGGCGGCCACCGCCAGGGCCAGGGCGACGAACAGCGCGCGCACGTCGGCGGCCCGCAGGTCGCGGGCCAGCCCCCGGGCCGAGAAGCGCGCCAGGCGCAGGGCGGTCAGGCTCATGCGCTCACCTCGTCGAGGCGCAGGGTCTCCAGGCGGCCGTGGTCCAGGCGCAGGCAGCGGTCGCAGCGCCGCGCCAGGGCGTGGTCGTGGGTGACCAGCACCAGGGTGGTGCCGGCCTCGCGGTTGAGCGAAAAGAGGGTCTCGATGATGCGCTCGCCGGTGTCCGGGTCGAGGTTGCCGGTGGGCTCGTCGGCGAACACCAGCTCGGCGCCGGTGACGAAGGCCCGGGCCAGGGCGACCCGCTGCTGCTCGCCGCCGGAGAGCTGCTTGGGCAGGTGGTCGAGACGCTCGCCCAGGCCCACCCGCTCGAGCCACTCCCGGGCGCGGGCCTCGGTACCGGGCCGTGGCGAGAGCTCCAGCGGCAGCATCACGTTCTCAAGCGCGGTGAGGGTCGGCAGCAGCTGGAAGTTCTGGAACACGAACCCCACCCGGCCGGCGCGCAGCCGGGCGCGGCCATCCTCGTCCAGCGCAGCGAGGGACTGCCCGAACATCGACAGCGTTCCGCCGGTGGGCAGGTCGAGCCCGGCCAGCAGGCCCAGCAGGGTCGACTTGCCCGCGCCGCTCTGGCCGAGGATCGCCACCGTCTCGCCGGGGAACACCGAGAGGGCTAGGTCACTCAGAATGGTGAGCTGCCGGTCGCCGCTCCTCACCTGCTTGGCCAGGTGCTCGGCGTGTAGAATCGGTGCCATGTCCATGCGAGAGGTATCGTTCATGATGAAGGGATTCCCTGGTTGTGCGTATCGTCGATTGACCGCCTGGCTGCTGGCCCTGCCCGTGACGATCACCCTGACGCTGGCAGCCGGCGCGGCCCCGGCCGAGGCACGCCCCACCCTGCTGGTAATGGGCGACAGCCTGAGCGCGGCCTACGGCATCGAGGCCGACGAGGGCTGGGTCAGTCTGCTGGAAGCGCGGCTCGACGGAAAGGCGCGGGTGGTCAACGCCAGCATCAGCGGCGAGACCAGCGCCGGCGGCGCCAGCCGGCTGCCCGAGCTTCTCCGACAGCATGGCCCCGACATTGTTCTGCTCGAACTGGGCGGCAACGACGGCCTGCGCGGCCTGCCGCCGGGGCAGTTCGAGGCCAACATGACCCGCATGGTCGAGGCCAGCCTGGCGGCCGGCTCCGAGGTGCTGCTGCTCGGCATCGACATCCCGCCCAACTACGGGCAGGCCTACCGGGACGCCTTCACCGGGGTCTTCCACCGCCTGGCCGACGACTTCGACCTGCCGCTGGTGCCCTTCCTGCTGGAGGGGGTGGCGCTGGACGAGACGCTGATGCAGGGCGACGGCATCCACCCCACCGCCGAGGCCCAGCCGCTCATCCTCGACAATGTCTGGCCGGAGCTCGAGACGCTGCTGGAGGAGAACGGCGTAACGCTGGCCAGCGGCTCGCAAACGGACCATTGATGGACTAAAATTGGACCATCCAAGCTCAGCCGGGAAAAGGCCATGCGCACCGAAACCATCAGCTACCTGAAACAGAATGCCGCGACGCTCGATGTTCAGGAACCCCTGGTCATCACCCAGAAGGGCAAGCCCACCTATGTGGTCGAGTCCTACGCCGCCCATGAGCGGCGCGAGCAGGCGATTGCCCTGCTCAAGCTGTTGAGCCTGGGCGAGAAGAGCCGCGAGGAGGGCAAGACCATGAGCGCCGATGAATTCATGGCCCGACTCGAAGCCAGGCACGAGGCACGCCGTGGCGAATCATCATGACCACGCTGCAGAGCGTGGTCTTCGAAACGACGGCCGAACTCTCCTTGGCCACCTGCGAGAATTTCCTGCTGGACAAGCTCGAACTCCCGCTGCCCCGTGTCGAAACGATTTCACGCCATCTCGTGACCTCCAGTATCGAGCGGCTCGCGACTCATCCCCAGATCTATCCTGTTTGCCGACTGGCCCTGGAGCTCGGCATCAGCCACTACCGTGAGCTGCTGGTCGACAGCTATCGCGTCATCTACCGACACTGGCCCGAACAAGGCCAGGTGTCGATCTACCTCTTCAGCCACCAGCGCCAGGACTTCAAGCAGCTGCTCTTCGAGTATCAGCTGCTCTCCTGAACCGCGTGCGCCGGGGCCTTCTGCCACTGCTGCAGCGCGAGGCCCCCTAGGATCAGTACGAGGCCGACCAGGGTGGAGGGAAGAATCGGCTCCCCCACCACCAGGAAGAGCAGCAGCAGCGACACCGGCGGCGAGAGGAAGATCAGGTTGGAGACCTTGGCCGTGCGCGACACCCGGTGCACGGCCAGTTGCCAGAGCACGAAGGCGATGCCCATCTCGAAGAGCCCCACGTAGACCCCGGCGGCGAGCCCCGGCCAGCCGTGCCACGCAAGGCCCGGCCCCGCCAGCAGCAGCGCCGTGAGCACCGGCAGCCCGATGCTGAAGTTCTGCCACTGGGCCACCAGCGGCGGGCGATGATCTCGGGCATTGAGCAGCCAGTAGAGCGCCCAGATCAGCGTCGAGGCCAGCGCCAGGGCGACCCCCAGAGGGTCCGCGAAGGCCACATCGAACACCGCCCCCCGGGTGGCGATCACCCACACCCCGGCGTAGGCGATCAGCCCGGCCACAACGTCCATACGGGTGAGCCGCTGGCCGAGCAGCGGCACGGCGAGAAACGCCATGGCCAGCGCCCAGGTGTAGTTGAGCGCCATGGCCTCCTGGCCCGGCAACCGGTCGTAGGCACCGAAGAGCAGCAGGTAGTAGGCCACCGGGTTCATCAGCCCCGCCCAAGCGGCGGTGCGCCAGCCGTGGCGAAGCGCCTGGCCAGCGAGCCCCTGGCGCGCCACCAGCACGCCGATCAGCCCCCAGGAGACCAGCGAGGCGAGCCACATCAGCGCAAGGGGCGACATGTAGCCCAGCGCCACCTTGAAGGCGGTGGCCACGGTGGACCACAGCGCCACGGCGCCGAGGCCGTAAAGCATCGCCTGGCCGTCGCGGGTCATGGGCGTGACCTCGGGGCAGGAAAGCGGCGGGGAATTCCAACGGGTGACACGGCGTCCTCACAGTCGCGACAATATGAGCGAAACATCCTACCAGCGAGGAGCCCCCATGGCCGCACCCGAGATCAGCCAGTCCCGCCTCTACGAATGGCTGACCGGCGACGAGGACAGCCGGATGTGCCGGGACATCCCGGACGAGGCCTGTGACGAGCAGCCGCACAACTTCTTCCTGCACCTGGCCGCCTCGCTCGGCAACAAGCTGGCCGACGAGCTTTCCAGCGCGCGACTGGTGCTGCCCTGGCTGATGGGGGTGATCGGCGCGCCGCTGTGGATGATTGGCCTGCTGGTGCCGATCCGTGAGGCCGGCGCCCTGCTGCCCCAGCTCTTCGTGGCGGGGTTCATTCGCTTAAGGCCCGAGCGCAAGTGGGTCTGGGTGGTGGGCGGGCTGCTCCAGGCGGCTGCCGCCGCCCTGCTCGCCCTGCTGGCGCTGTTCGGCGCAGGCGCCGTCGGCGGCGGCCTGGTGCTGGCCGTGCTGGTGGCGCTGTCGCTCGCCCGGGGGCTCTCCTCGGTGGCCACCAAGGACGTGCTCGGCAAGACCATCAGCAAGCAGCGCCGCGGCACCCTGATGGGCTGGAGCGGCAGCGTGGCGGGGGCAGTGACCCTGGCCGCCGGCGGCGTGCTGATGCTCTTCGAGGACCGCCCCGGCGAGCTGGCCCTCGCAGTGCTGCTGGGCATCGCGGCCCTGGGCTGGGCGCTCAACGCCCTGTGTGCAGCGCGCATCAGGGAGGCCCCCGGCGCCGTGGAGGGGGGCGAGAACGCCTGGGACAGCGTCAGGCTGGGGCTGCGCCTGCTGCGCGAGGACCGCGACTTCCTGCACTTCAACCTCTCCCGCGCCCTGCTGCTGGCCAGTGCCCTGGCGCTGCCCTATGTGGCGCTGCTCGGCCAGCAGCAGAGCGGCACGGAGCTCGGCGGCCTCGGCGTGCTGATCGTGGTCTCGGGGCTCGCCGGCATGGTGGCGAGCCCGGTATGGGGCAAGCGCGCCGACGCCTCCAGCCGCCGGGTGATGCGCGACGCGGGCCTGGGCGCCGCGGTGTGCTGCCTGCTGGCCGCCGCCATTGCCTGGCTGCCGGGCGCCTGGAGCCAGACCGTCTGGCCCTATGCGCTGCTCTATGCCCTGCTGGTGATCATCCACGCCGGGGTGCGCCTGGGCCGCAAGACCTATATCGTCGACATGGCCGGCAGCGACAGGCGCGCGCTCTACGTGGCACTTTCCAACACCATCACCGGGGTGCTGATGCTGGCGGTAGGTGGCCTGATCGGTGCGCTGGCCCAGTGGCTCGGCACCGCCGCGCTGATGGTGGTGTTAGCGCTGATGGCGCTGGCCGCCGCGGCCAGCGCCAGCCGGCTGCCTGAAGTGGAGTGAACTGGTGGAGTGAACAGGTGGAGTGAGCGCGCCGCGTTGAAATCCCCCGGCCGGCCGCGCCGGCAAATAAATTCGCGTGGGGCTTGTGTCCCTCGCCAAGTGGCGATATATAGCGCCCAGGCAACCACGTTGCCTGGGCGCTTCGGATTCCGCGTTACAGACCTGCAACGCACTGGGGAAGAGAAGCGATATGTGACCGGTCGACGCCCGTCGACCCCTGGCCATGGGAGGAGATCGCATGGGCCGTGAACACCTTCTCGAACCGAGCCTCGATGACGAGGTGGACTTTTCCGAAGCGGTGAACGACGAGGAGTACGCTCGTCCCCGCACCAGCCGCGCCGATACCCTGCGCGCCCGACGCCGCGTGGAGGCGCTGCTCGAGGAGCGTCGCCTACGCCGCGCCATCGAGGATGACTGGGCCATCGACGAAGAGGAGTAGCCGCGGCTGGCCTTTGCCTGCAGTGGCCACTATCATCGAGACCACTGCAAATCCTCCAACCGATGGGTTCCCATGGCGCAATACGTCTTCACCATGAACCGGGTGGGCAAGGTCGTGCCCCCCAAGAAGCAGATCCTCAAGGACATCTCCCTCTCCTTCTTTCCGGGCGCCAAGATCGGCGTGCTGGGCCTCAACGGCGCGGGCAAGTCGACCCTGCTGCGCATCATGGCCGGGGTCGACACCGAGTTCGAGGGTGAGGCGCGCCCGATGCCGGGCATCAACGTCGGCTACCTGCCCCAGGAGCCCGAACTCGACGACAGCAAGAACGTCCGCGAGACCGTGGAAGAGGCCCTGGGCGCCATCAAGGAAGCCCAGGAGAAGCTCGACGCCGTCTATGCCGCCTACGCCGAGCCGGACGCCGACTTCGACGCCCTGGCCGCCGAGCAGGCGCGCCTGGAGAACATCATCGAGGCCGCCGACGCCCACAACCTCGAGCGCAAGCTGGAGGTTGCCGCCGAGGCCCTGCGCCTGCCGCCCTGGGAGGCCCAGGTCGGCCATCTCTCCGGCGGCGAGCGGCGCCGCGTGGCGCTCTGCCGCCTGCTGCTCTCCAGCCCCGACATGCTGCTGCTCGACGAGCCCACCAACCACCTGGACGCCGAGTCGGTGGCCTGGCTGGAACGCTTCCTGCACGACTACAACGGCACCGTGGTGGCGATCACCCACGACCGCTACTTCCTCGACAACGTGGCCGGCTGGATCCTCGAGCTCGACCGCGGCCAGGGCATCCCCTTCGAGGGCAACTACTCCCAGTGGCTCGAAGCCAAGGAGAAGCGCCTGGAGCAGGAGGCCAAGCAGGAGGCCTCGCGCCAGAAGGCGATCAAGCACGAGCTCGAGTGGGTGCGCTCCAACGCCAAGGGCCGCCAGGCCAAGAGCAAGGCGCGCCTCAACCGCTTCGAGGAGATGCAGTCCGGCGACTTCCAGAAGCGCAACGAGACCAACGAGATCTACATTCCGCCCGGCCCGCGCCTGGGCGACAAGGTCATCGAGTTCCACGGCGTCGCCAAGGGCTTCGATGACAAGCTGCTCTACGAGAACCTCTCCTTCACCGTGCCCAAGGGCGCCATCGTCGGCATCGTCGGCGGTAACGGCGCGGGCAAGTCGACCCTGTTCAAGCTGATCACGGGCAAGGAACAGCCCGACGCCGGCGAGGTGGTGATCGGCGATACCGTCGATGTCGCCTATGTGGAGCAGCTGCGCGACGGCCTCGACGACAAGAAGACGGTGTGGGAAGCGGTCTCCGACGGCCAGGACATGCTCAACATCAACGGCTACGAGGTCTCCTCGCGGGCCTACGTGGGGCGCTTCAACTTCAAGGGCAATGACCAGCAGAAGCGCTTGAGCGAGCTCTCCGGCGGCGAGCGCGGGCGCCTGCAACTGGCCCAGACCCTCAAGCAGGGCGCCAACGTTCTGCTGCTCGACGAGCCCTCCAACGACCTGGACATCGAGACCCTACGCGCCCTGGAGGAGGCGCTGCTGGCCTTCCCCGGCTGCGCCATGGTGATCTCCCACGACCGCTGGTTCCTCGACCGGATCGCCACCCACATCCTGGCCTTCGAGGGCGACTCCCACGTGGAGTTCTTCGAGGGCAACTACGCCGAGTACGAGGCGGACCACAGGAAGCGCGTGGGCGATGACACCCCGCATCGCATGAAATATAAGCGCATCGACGCTTGAGGCGCTGCGCGCCAGCTGTAAGCCCTAAGCTTGAAGCTGTAAGTGAAAACCCCACGGACCTCTCGGTCGTGGGGTTTTTTACTTCCAGCTTCCAGGCGCGCAGCGCCGCTCTTGACGCGAAGCGTTAGTAGAACCCGGGTTGGCCCTCCGGCCGGGTCTTGAAACGGCGGTGCAGCCACAGGTACTGCTCGGGATGCTTGCGGATGGCGCCCTCGATGAAGGCATTGATGCGCGCCGCATCGGCCACCTCGTCGCCGGTGGGAAAGGGCTCCAGACGCGGATGGCACTCGATGGTGTAGGTACGGTTGTCGGGGTTGCGATGGAACATCAGCGGTACCACAGGCGCACCGGTCATCCTGGCGATCTTGGCGGTGAGCTTGATGCTGGCCGCCTCCACGCCGAAGAAGGGGGCGAAGACGCTGACGTCGCGACCGAAATCCTGGTCCGGAGAGTACCAGACGATATGGCCCGCCTTGATGCGACGCACCACGCCGCGCAGGTCATGACGGTCGATGGCACGCCCGAAGATGCGGTTGCGCGCCCGGGTCATGAAACGCTCGAAGAGCGGATTGTCGTGGGGCCGATAGACCACGTCGGCCGGAAAGAAGAGCGAGTGCAGGGCGCCTCCCAGATCCAGGGTCGAGAAGTGGATACCCACCACCAGCACTCCTTTCCCTTCCGCCTGGGCGGCGGCCAGATGGTGCTCGCCCTTGTAGGTGACGCGATGGCGAAGATGCTCGGGGTCGCGGCACCAGCCGGTGGCGGTCTCCATGATGCCGATCCCGTTGGCGATAAAGGTCTCCCTGACCAGCCGCCGCTGCTGGTCATCCTCCAGCTCGGGAAAGCAGAGCCGCAGGTTGGTCTCGGTGATATGCCGCCGGCGCCGGGCGAGGCGCCAGGCGGCAAGGCCGATCCCCCTGCCGACCCAGAGCTTGAGCCGCCAGGGCAGCCAGGCCGCCAGGTACATCAGGCCGATGGCGAACCACACCGGCCAGTAGCGGGGGTGGGCGAAGTTCTGGTGGCTCATGGGGACAGACCCCAATTAACGGACCGCTCCATGTGAACCCTCTCCTTGTGCATGATTAATTGGGGTCTGTCCCCGATTCCCCATGATACCGCCTCGGCACCCGGGGCAGCACCCCGGTGAGCAGGGTGTAGCTGATGGTGTCGCAGTGACGGGCGACCTCGTCCACGCCGAGCACCTCGCCATTGGTGGCCCGGCCCCACAGCACCACCTCGCTGCCGATCTCCGCCTCGGGGATATCGGTGATATCCACGGTCATCATGTCCATGGAGACCTTGCCGGCCACGGCGGTGCGACGGCCCGCCACCAGCACCGGGGTGCCGTCCACCGCATGGCGGTCGTAGCCGTCGCCGTAGCCACAGGCCACCACGCCGATGCGCGACGGCCGCGGGGTGACCCAGCGCCCGCCGTAGCCCACCGGCTCGCCGGCGGGCAGCTCGCGCACGGCGATGATCGCCGAGCGCAGGGTCATCACCGGCGCGAGCCGGCGGCTCGCCTCGTTGGCGCGCTCCAGCGGGTCGCTGCCGTAGAGCATCACCCCGGGACGGTTCCAGGCGCCGTGGGCCTCGGGGCGGGCCAGGGTAGCCGGCGAGTTGGCCAGGCAGAGCGGTGCGCCGAGCCGCTCGGCCAGGGCCGCGAGCCGCGTCATCTGGCCGGCGAAGTAGCCGGTGGCGGCAAGGTCCGCGGTGGCGAAGTGGGTCATCAGGTGCAGGTCGCAGGCGTGACCGGGTGCCGCCGCCAGGCGTTGCCAGGCGCCCTCCGTCCGCTCGGGAGAAAAGCCCAGGCGGTGCATGCCGGTATCCACCTTGAGCCAGGTGGGAATCGGCCGGGCGGGACGCCGGGCGAGCAGCGCCTCCACCTGCCAGTCGCTGTGCACCGCCATCCACAGGCCCAGCGCCTCGACCTGGTCGAGCTCAGCGGCCTCGAAGATCCCCTCGAGCAGCACGATGGGAGTACTGATGCCCGCCTCGCGAAGGGTCACCGCCTCCTCGATGCAGGCCACCGCGAAGGCCGGGGCGAGATCCTCCAGCGCCCGGGCGCAGGCCACCGCGCCGTGGCCGTAGCCGTCGGCCTTGAGCACCGCGACGGTGCGGCTGTCGGGGGCAAGGGAGCAGGCGAGACGATAGTTGTGACGCAGGGCGTCGAGATCGATATCGGCGATCAGCGGCCGGGCCATGGCGTGTCCTGGGAGAGTCGTAAAGGGAGTCCTGGCATTATCCACGCACAGGCAGAGGCTTTCATGAAAGAAACCACCAAATTACTGGTGGTTTCCGGTAGCTATACCTGAAGGATGCGCGTTGATCAGCAAGATGTCATGAAGGCGCCTGGGGGCGGATGCCGATATTCATCACCGGGTCCGGGTTGCCCGCGGCGGGCAGCTCCAGGGAGACGGCGCTCTCGGCCTCGAGCCAGGCATTGACGGCCTGGATCGACTCGGCGTCGAGGAGCCCCGCCTGCTGCTGCAGGCGCAGCAGGCCCAGCACATAGTCATAGCGGGCCTCGGCGTGGTCGGCGATGGCGTTGAACAGGTTGCGCTCGGCGTTGAGCACGTCGACGATGTTGCGGGTGCCCACCTCGTAGCCGGAGCGGGTCGCCTCCAGGGCGCTCTGGTTGGAGACGATGGCCTGGGCGCGGGCCTCCACCGTCTCCACGTCGTTGCTCACCCGGGTGAACAGCGAGCGCACCTGCTGGACGGTATCGCGGCGCTGGGCCTCGAAGTCGTACTGGGAGACCTCCAGGGCGAAGCCGCTCTGACGAATCTGTGCCTGGGTGCTGCCGCCGGTGTAGAGCGGCATGCTGGCGCGCAGGCCGAGCTGGCTGCCGGAGTTGTAGCCGGAAGCCCCGCTGCGGTCGTTGTCCGAGTAGTCGTAGCGGGCGAAGGCCTCCAGGCGCGGCAGCTGGCCGGCCCGGGAGACGTCGAGCTCGCTGCGCGCCACCTCGATGCCGGCCTCGGCCATCTGCAGCATGGGACTGTTGGCCATAGCCAGCTCGACCCAGTCGCCACGGTCCACGGGCTCCGGCGGCACGATGGGAATCTCCTCGGCGAGGCCGTCGATGCTCTCGTAGCGCTTCCCGGTCAGGCGCTCCAGGGCCTCGAAGCTCACCTGCATGGCGCTCTCGGCGGCGATGCGCTGAGCCCGGGCCAGGTCGAAGGAGGCCTGGGCCTCGTGCACCTCGGTGATGGCGATCACCCCCACCTCGAAGCGCTCCCGGGCCTGCTCCAGCTGGCGCTCGATGGCGGTCTCCTGGGAGCGCCGGGCCGAGAGGATGTCGTGGGCGCGCAGGATCTCGAAGTAGGCCTCGGCCACCTCCAGCAGCAACTGCTGCTCGGCCACCGCAAGCGACAGCGATTCGCGATCGACCCGGCGCTCGGCCTGGGCGAGCTGGGCGCGCTGCGCGGGGTCATAGAGGGCCAAGTTAGCATTCAGGCCCAGAGCGAGCCTGTTGAAGTCATCGTCGTCCCCGCCACCCGGTTGCGCCGTCCCGCCCCTCTGGCTCTCGTAGGTGCGGCTGTGGCTGAGGCTGCTCCCCAGGCTGAGCTGAGGCAGCAGTGCACCTCTTACAACATCGCTGCCCGCCTCTACGGCGGAGAAGCCCGAGCGGGCCGCGGCCAGCGAGGCGTCGTTCTCCAGGGCGTCGCGGGCCACGGTCCACAGGTCGGTGGCCTGGGCCGAGGTGGCCACGGTGAACCCCACCAGCAGGACCAGCGGGCGGGGAATCAGGCGGGTCAGGGTCGGGGGGTGCATGGGCGTGGCAGTTCCTGTGTACGGGCCGATTTCTTCCACAGGCTGACGGAGCAGCATGCAGGAAATCGGCAAGCGCGGTTCATTCGAAGATGGAATCCAGCGAGAGGCCCTGCTTGTCGAGTACCCGGCGCAGCTTCTTCAGCGCCTCCACCTGGATCTGGCGCACCCGCTCCCGGGTCAGCCCGATCTCCTCGCCTACCTGCTCCAGGGTGGCCGCCTCGTAGCCGCGCAGCCCGAAGCGGCGCACCACCACTTCCACCTGCTTCTCGGTGAGCTCGGAGAGCCACTCGTCGACGTGCTGCTTGATGTCGCCATCGAGCAGCGAGGACTCGGGACCCAGGTCGTTGTCGTCGGCCAGGGTCTCGATGAGCGGCTTGTCGCTATCGCCGCCCACCGGGTAGTCCACCGAGGAGATGCGCTCGTTGAGCCCCATCATCTTCTTGACGGTCTCCACCGGCTTGTCGAGGTAGTCGGCGATCTCCTCGGCGGAGGCCTCGTGGTCGAGCTTCTGGGTCAGCTCCCGGGCCGCCCGCAGGTAGATGTTGAGCTCCTTGACCACGTGAATGGGCAGGCGGATGGTGCGGGTCTGGTTCATCAGCGCCCGCTCGATGGTCTGGCGGATCCACCAGGTGGCGTAGGTGGAGAAGCGGAAGCCGCGCTCGGGGTCGAACTTCTCCACCGCGCGGATCAGGCCCAGGTTGCCCTCCTCGATGAGGTCGAGCAGCGACAGCCCGCGGTTGAGGTAGCGCCGGGCGATCTTGACCACCAGGCGCAGGTTGGACTCGATCATCCTCGAGCGGCCGGCTGGGTCACCCTTGCGGGCCAGGCGGCCGAAGTAGACCTCCTCCTCCGGGGTCAGCAGCGGCGAGAAGCCGATCTCGTTGAGGTAGATCTGGGTCGCGTCGAGGCTGTGGTTGCTGTAGCGATCCTCGCGACTCAGCGCCTTCTCGAAGGCCTCCTCGTCGTCACGACGGCTTTCCGTGTCGTCGTGGTCGTCGTCCAGTTCGTCGGCAGCGTCCTCCACTACCGCGTCGTCCTTCTCCTCGAGCGTGTCGAGATTCACATCCTGAAGGTCCCGTTCAAGCATGCTCATCGATGGCTACCCTGTAGTTGCATCCCGGCGCCGATGCCCTGGGGTGAGCATCGGCGCACCTGATTATTATTGTGTGACACCCCGCCGGTGCGCCGGCCAACGGGGGCCTCAGGGCACTCAGCGAGACGGCAGGTAGTTCAGGGGGTCCTGTGGCTGTCCATTCTTGCGCACCTCGAAATGCAGCCGCACGTCCTCGGCGTCACTGTCGCCCATGGTGGCGATGACCTCGCCGGCCTCGACCACATCGTTCTCGCGCACGCGAAGGGAGTCGTTGTGGGCGTAGGCGCTCAGGTACTCGTCATTATGCTTGAGCAGGATCAGGTTGCCGTAGCCCCGCACCCCGCTGCCCGCATAGACGACGATCCCCGGACCAGCGGCTCTGACAGGTTGCCCCTTTTGCCCAGCGATATCAATGCCGGCGGTGATACTGCCACCCTCGCCAAAACGACCGACGATCTCGCCGTCAGCGGGCCAGCGCCAGTTGACCTCGTCCACCGGTGTATAGGTGCGCGAGCTGCGATCCGGCGCCGGGCTGCCGCCGGCCACGGCGGTGCCGGCATCCTGCTCGGGCTGTGCGGCGGGCGAGGACTGGGGAGCCGGCTCGACCGCCACCACCTCACGGGCCGCCTCCTGGACTTCCGGCGCCGGTTCGGCGCTCGCCTCCGGCGCGGTCTCGGCGGCGCGCCGCTCGGCCAGGTCACGCTCGCTCAGGCTGCCGTCGGCGCCGGGCGTCGTGGCGTCATAGATGGGGCCGGGGCCCGCCGTGCCACCGGCGGCCTCCATGGCCCCTTCCATGGCCACCTGGGTCGGGCCATCGGCCTCGTCCAGGGACTGGACGGAGAGCCGACGGCCCTGCTCGGTGGTGCCGTCAGGCAGCAGCCACTCCATGCTGCCGCTCTCGACATCGGCGGGGGGCTGGCCGCCGCCCAGGGGGGTGGCCACCACGCCGGGCGTGCTGGCCACGGCGGAGACGCCCTCGTCGCGGGCCGGTCCGCCTTCCGCGTCCAGCACCAGGCGCTGGCCCGGCTGGATCTGGTAGGGGGGGCCGATGTGGTTGAGACGTGCCAGGTCGCGGTAGTCCATGTTGTGGCGCCAGGCGATGCCATAGAGGGTATCGCCCGCCTCCACGGTGTAGTGGGCGGCGGGAGCGCGCTCGCGGCTGGTGGACAGGTCGCGGATCTGCGGCGCCTGGCCCTGCTGCTGGGCGGCACAGCCGGCCATGGCCAGGGCCAGCGCGGAAATCATCATTGCCTTACGCATCGGAAGCATCCTCCTTGTTCGCCCCCTTGGGCGTGCTCGCACCGGCCGGACGCCGGCCGGTGCGTTCCAGCAGCAGGACCAGGGCCAGGCCGGCCAGCATCAGCGCGGCCACCGCCGGCAGCTGGGCCGATTCGCCGGTGAGCAGGGTGAAATCGCCCGGGGTGAGATAGCGATAGTCCAACGGGATCATCTGCCCCTCGGGGCCGAGCTGATAGCGTACCAGTTCGCGCCACGGCCAGAGTACCGGCAGCGATCCCACGATGAAGCCAAGCAGCAGCTGGAGGGTGGCCGCATGGTGGCGGCGCAGCAGCCAGGAGAGCAGGCGAGAGAAGAAGAACAGGCCGATCAGGCAGCCCACCCCGAACACGGCGATCAGGCCCAGGTCGAAGGTGCGGATGCCCTGCATCACGGTGCCATAGAGCCCCATGGTGAGCAGCAGGAAGCTCCCGGAGACTCCGGGCAGCAGCAGCGCGCTGATGGCGATGGCACCGCCCACGATGAGCATCAGGTTGGGGCTGCCGAGCAGGGTGATCAGCGGCATCACCGCCGGCAGGAAGTGGGCCAGCAGCAGCCCCGCCACCAGCGGGGCGATGTGCCACCATCGCCAGTCGGTGGGTTGGCGCCCCACCACCAGGGCCGAGGCCGCCACCAGGCCGAAGAAGAAGCCGTTGAGCAGCAGCGGATGGTCCTCCATCAGCCACACCACCAGGTGGGCGACGCTGATCAGGCTGGCGGCGATGCCGGCTAGCAGCGGCACCACGAAGCCCAGGTTGAGGTGGGCGATCAGCATCGGCAGGCCGCCGCGGCGCCAGGCCACGAAGGCGCTGGGCCCGAACTGCTTGATGGTGTTAATCAGTTCCTCGTAGATGCCGGTGACGAAGGCGATGGTGCCGCCCGAGACCCCCGGGACCGCATCGGCGGCCCCCATTCCGGCGCCCCTGAGAAAGATTCCTGGATAACGCTTCAAGCACGAACTCCTTTCAACGAATGACGCCTTCCAGCAGCGGCACGAAACGAACCGACTCCAGACGCTGCTTTTCGAATGTGTCGCCCTGGCGCCGCACGCGGGTCAGCCACTGGCGCCCCCGGGCATCGGCCAGCGGCGTGATCAGCACCCCCCCCTCGGCCAGCTGGGCCAGCAGCGGGGCGGGCAGCTCACTGGCACAGGCGGTGAGCAGGATGACATCGAAGGGGGCCTGCTCCGGCCAGCCGTGGCCGCCATCGGCCAGGCGTAGCTGTGCGCTATGGACCTCCAGCAGGCGCAGGCGCTCGGCGGCGCGGCGGTGCAGGGCATTGATCCGCTCGATGGACCAGAGTTCCGGCACCAGCCGCGCCAGGATCAGGGTCTGGTAGCCCGAGCCGGTGCCGATCTCCAGCACCCGGGCGGGGGCCGCCTCCAGCACCAGCTCGGTCATCCTCGCCACCATCCACGGCTGGGAGAGAGTCTGACCGTGGCCGATGGGCAACGCGGTGTCCTCATAGGCGCGATGGGCCAGCGCCTCGTCCAGGAAGAGGTGGCGCGGTTCGGCGGCCATGGTGGCCAGCACGCGGGCATCGCGGATGCCCTGATCGGCAAGCCTGGCCACCATGCGGTCGCGGGTGCGCTGGGAGGTCATGCCCACTCCCCGCACCAGCGCCGACAGTCGTTCAGGTGAGTGCATCCAGCCAGCCCTGTACGTCACGGATCGCCGCATGCCGGGTCAGGTCGGTCTGCAGCGGGGTGATGGAAACGTAGCCCGCCTCGACGGCGGCGAAGTCGGTATCGGCGCCGTCGTCGGCGTTCTCACCGGCGGCGGCGATCCACCAGCGCACCCGCCCGCGGGGGTCGCGCACCTCGAGTGGACGCGAGGCCGGACCGCGATAGCCCAGGCGGGTGACCCGAAAGCCCTGGATCTGATCCCAGGGCAGGTCCGGGACGTTGACGTTGAGCAGGCTGCGCGGCGGCAGCGAGAGCTGGTCGGCGGCGCCCACCAGGCTTGCCGCCACGCGCCCGGCGGTATCGAAGTGGCGCGACCCGACCAGCGACATGGCGATGGCCGGCATGCCCAGGTTGCGCCCCTCCATGGCGGCGGCCACGGTGCCGGAGTAGAGCACGTCGTCGCCGAGGTTGCCGCCGTGGTTGATGCCGGAGATCACCAGGTCGGGCCTCTCCTCCCAGACGCCGTTGACCCCCAGGTAGACGCAGTCTGCCGGAGTGCCATCGACGCTGTAGAAGCCGTTGTCCATGTCGGTCAGCGACAGCGGCCGGCTCAAGGTCAGGGAGTTGCTGGCCCCGCTCTTATCGCGGTCCGGAGCCACCACGCGCAGCCGGGCGTGGGGCGCCAGGGCGTCATGCAGGGCACGCAGGCCGGGGGCATGGACGCCGTCGTCGTTGGAGAGCAGCAGTCGGCGCATGGCAGGCTCCTTCACAGGGTGGGGTGGGCGATCAGCTCGCGCAGCACGGCGGTGGCGAAGGCGCCTCGCGGCAGGCTGAAGGCGAGCCACAGCTCGCCCTCGCCGCGGGTCAGGCTCGGCTCGCCGAGGCGCAGGCGCAACGCACGCCGCGCCAAGCGCACGCCGGCGCGCTCGAGGCCCACGCAGAGCGCCGGGTAGCGTTCGGCCAGCCGGGCCTCCCGGGCCAGCGCCTCGCTGGTCGCCACGGAGCCACCGACGCCCCACAGCACGCCGCTTCCGTGCAGGTCGAGCCGAGCCGCCCGAGCCTCGAGCTCGGCATCCGGCGTCTCCAGGGTGAACTGGCTGGCGGTACCGTCGAGGATCGCCACCTCGCCGGGCAGCAGGCGGTGCCAGCTGCCGTCGTGGACGCGCTCGGCCAGCTGCTCGTTGAACAGGAAGCTGCGCGCCGCGGAGAGCATCATGCCGTCGCGGTCATCGCGCTTGCGCCAGCCGCGGGCCAGCAGCGAGCGGGCACGCTGCAGGTTGCGGCCATCCGGCCCGAAGCGCTGGGGCCCGAAATAGTTGGCCACGCCCTGCTCCACCAGCCGCGCCCAGCGCGCCTCGAGGGTAGGGTCGGCCACCGCGGGGCCGGTGATCCGCAGGCGAAAGCGATTGGCGCGGTGCACGCCGCGCTTGAGCTTGCGGGGATGGCGCGCCTCGGCCAGCACGCGGATGCCGCGCTCGGCCAGCGCCTCGGCGAGCCCTGTCGGCGCCTCGCGCCCGGGCAGCTGCACCGAGAGCCACTGACGGGTGACGGCGACGCGATCCTTCATGCCGGAGTAGCCGACGTCGCGGGGCGAGGCCTCGCACAGCCGGGCCAGCTCGCGCACCGCCATGGCGGTGGTCAGGTCGCGCTTCTCGACGTGCAGCCAGAGGTGCTCGCCCTGCCCCTCCGGGGCGAAGTCGAGCACCTCGGCGACCTGGAAATCCTCCGGGGTGGCGCGATACTCCCCCGCCGGCGGCGGGCCGAAGTCGGCGTCGAGCACCCGCGGCCAGCTCGGCGGCCAGGCGATGGCATCCGGCTCGCGCCGGGCGTCGGTGTCACTCACCGGCGCGCTCTCCCTCAGCGACGAGGGCCGCGGGCAGCAGCAGCACCACCGCCTCGGCGGCGATCCCCTCGCCGCGCCCGGTGAAGCCCAAGCGTTCGGTGGTGGTGGCCTTGACGTTGACCGCGCCGACCTCGACGCCGAGATCCTCGGCGATGGTGGCGGCCATGGCCGCGATGTGCGGGGCCATCTTCGGCGCCTGGGCCATCAGGGTGGCGTCCAGGTTGCCGACCCGGTAGCCGGCCTTACGCACCAGGCCCACCACGTGGCGCAACAGCACGCGGCTGTCGGCGCCCTTCCAGGCCGGGTCGGTGTCGGGAAAGTGGCGGCCGATGTCGCCCAGGGCGCAGGCGCCCAGCAGGGCATCGCTGACGGCGTGCAGCAGCACGTCGCCGTCGGAGTGGGCGACAAAGCCGTGGTCGAAGGGAACGGCGACGCCGCCGATCATCAGGTGGTCGCCTTCGCCGAAGCGGTGGACGTCGAAGCCGTGGCCGATGCGCATCATCTCTCCAGTGCGCCGGAAGGCGCCTTGTCCTGCCCGCCCGAGGCCGCCGCCTGGCGCTGGGCGGCCAGGATCTGCCCGGCCAGGGCCAGGTCCTCGGGATGGGTGATCTTGAGGTTGTCGCGACGCCCGCTGACCAGCCGCGGGAAGAGCCCCAGCGCCTCCACCGCCGAGGCCTCGTCGGTGACCGCCACGCTGGCCTCCCGCGCCGCCGCCAGCGCCCGGCGCAACAGGCCGTAGCGGAACCCCTGGGGGGTCAGCGCATGCCAGAGGCCGGCGCGGGGCTCGGTGGCCGCGACTCGCCCGGCGCCGTCATCGCGCTTCATGGTGTCGGCCACCGGGGCGGCCAGGAGGCCACCCACTGGGTCGTCCGCCAGCACGACGTGAAGGCGAAGAAGATCCGCCACGGTCACGCAGGGGCGTGCCACATCATGGACCAGCACCAGGTCGTTCTCACCGGCCTCACCCGCGATGGCCGCCAGGGCGTTGGCTACCGAGTCGACCCGCTCGGCACCACCGGGCACCCGGCGCCACTCGGCGAAGGGCACCCAGGCCGGGTCGAAGCGGGCGTCCTCGGGGTCCAGGCAGAGGCAGAGTCGCGCCGCGGGAAAGGCGGCGTGCAGGCGCGCCAGGGTGTGGGCCAGCACCGGGCGGCCGTCGATCGCCAGGTACTGCTTGGGGCGATCGGCCCCCATGCGTCGCCCCTGCCCCGCCGCGGGTACCACCAGCCAGGGCGCCACGCTCATCGGCCAGCCTCCAGGCCCACCGCCGACGCGGGGTTGACCACCGGCGCGGCCTCCACCGCCACGCCCGGCACCCAGAAGAACTGCTCGTCGGCGCGCACCATGCCGATGTCGCTGCGGCTGCGCTCCTCGATGGCGTCCAGGCCGGTCTTGAGGTCCAGCACCTCGGCGCCCAGGCGGGCGTTGCGGTCGCGCAGCGGCTTGTTGGCCGCCTCCAGGGCCGCCACCCGCTCGCGCACCTCGCCGAGGTCGCGGATGCCCCCCTCACCCAGCCACAGGCGATACTGCAGCAGGGCGAGCAGGACCAGCAGCACGATGGCCAACCACTTGAGCATGAACAGCGTCCGTCGCGAGAAAAAGGATGGCGGCATTATGCCACCATCGCCGGGCCCGCTCACGCCCTGAACGGCAGCGCCTGCGTCGCGGCGGCGCAATAGGCGCGGATCTGGGCGCGCTCCTCGGCGCAGAAACGCGCCACGGCGTCGCGCAGGCGGGGGTCGGCGATATGGTGAAGCGAGGTGAGCAGGCGCGGCGCGAAGCCCCGGGCCAGCTTGTGCTCTCCCTGGGTGCCGGGGTCGAAGAGGGTCAGCCCCCGGGCCAGGCAGTGCTCGATGCCCTGGTAGTAGCAGGCCTCGAAGTGCAGGCAGTCGGCCATCACCTCGCTGCCCCAGTAGCGGCCGTAGAGGGTGCGCGCGCCCTGCAGGCAGAGCGCCGCGGCCACCGGCCGGCCCTCGAGCCGCGCCTGCACCAGCAGCAGGCTCTCCGGCATGGTGGCGCGCAGCCGGCGGAAGAAGTCCGGGTTGAGGTAGCCGTGGCGCCCCCGCTCCAGGTAGGTGATCTCGTAGCAGCGAAAGAAGTGCTCGAGGGCCGCCGCGTCGATCTCCTCCCCTTCGAGGCGATGCAGCGTCAGCCCCTGGTCGGCGACGAGGCGCCGCTCACGGCGGATCGCCTTGCGCCGCTTGGAGGTCATCGCGGCCAGGAAGCCCTCGAAGTCGCCGTAGCCGGCGTCGCGCCACTGGAACTGCACCCCGTGGCGGGCCAGCAGCCCGGGGCGCGCTGCCTGCCAGGCGGCCACCTCGGCCTCCTCGGCAAACAGCAGGTGCCAGCTGGAGAGCTCGCTGGCCACGCCTTCCCCGCGCCCCTCCCAGGCCGCGGCCAGCCGCTTCCGGGCGGCCAGCGGGTCGATACCCCCGGCCAGCGCCAGCCGCGGCCCGGGTGCCGGGGTGAAGGGAACGGCGCTGAGCGCCTTGGGGTAGTAGCGCCCGCCGGCGCGCTCCCAGGCGTCGGCCCAGGCCCAGTCGAAGACATACTCCCCGAAGGAGTGGAACTTGTGGTAGAGCGGCATGATGCCCACCAGCCGCCGCCCCTGCCATAGCGTCTGGTGGCGCGGCACCCAGCCGGTGGCCGGCGCCACCGCGCCGCTCGCCTCCAGGGCGTGCAGGAACTCATGGCGCAGGAAGGGATGGTCGTCGCCCACCAGGGCGTTCCAGGCCGCGGCCGGCACCGCCTCGATGGCGGGGAGTTCTTGCAACACAAGCGAGGACATGGCGGCTCCGGCAGCTGACAAGCCGTTGGCAGAAGGCCTACATTGTGCCCAGAGCCCGAGCCTCCTTCCATCCTCATCGACACACGGAGACGTGCATGACCGATGCCCGCGAGCTGCAGGCGCAATTCGATGCTCAGCGCCGCGCCTTCTCGGCCGAGCCCTACCCGACGCTTGCCACTCGCCGCGATCGCCTGGCGCGGCTGGCGGCTCTGACCCGGCACCACCGCGAGGAGATCATCGCCGCCATCGGCGAGGACTGCGGCCACCGCGCCGAGGCCGAGAGCCGGCTGGCCGAGATCGCCACCGTGCTGCAGGCGGTGCGTCATGCGCGGCGCCACCTGCGCCGCTGGATGCGCTCCCGGCGCGCCGCCGTGCCCTGGCGGCTCCAGCCGGGGCGGGCCCGGGTACACCGCCAGCCGCTGGGCGTGGTGGGCATCATCGCCCCCTCCAACTACCCCTGGAACCTCGCCTGGCTGCCAGCAGTGGACGCTCTGGCCGCCGGCAACCGGGTGCTGATCAAGCCCAGCGAGCACACCCCGGCCACCAGCGCTCTGATGGCGCGCCTGGCCGAGCGCTACTTCGACCCCGCCGAGCTCGCCGTGACCCCGGGCGAGGTGGAGACGGCCCGCGCCTTCTCGGCGCTGCCCTTCGATCACCTGCTGTTCACCGGCAATGCACGCATCGGGCGCGAGGTGGCCCGGGCCGCCGCCGCCCACCTGACCCCCATCACCCTGGAGCTGGGCGGCAAGACCCCGGCTATCATCGGCCCCGATGCCGACCTGTCGCGTGCCGCCGAGCGTATCGCCTTCGGCAAGTGGCTCAACGCCGGCCAGACCTGCATCGCCCCCGATCACGTGCTGGTCGAGGCCTCCCGGCTCGGCGACTTCATCGAGGCGATGCGCCGGACAGTGGCCGATTTCTACCCCCGAGGCACCGCCAGCGAGGACTACAGCGCCGTACTGGGCGAACGCCAGCGCGCACGGCTCGAGGCGATGCTCGACGAGGCCCGCGACCACGGCTGCCGGGTGATCGTCCTGGGCGAGCGCGTCGAGCTGCCGGGCGGCGGAGCCAAGCTGCCGCCAACCCTGGTGATCGACCCCCACAAGGGGCTCGCCATCATGCAGGAGGAGATCTTCGGCCCCTGGCTGCCGGTCCTCGGCGTGCGCGACTTCGATGCCGCCCTGGCCCACGTCAACGCCGGGCCGCGGCCGCTGGCGCTCTACGCCTTCACCGACGATACCGAGCGGCGCCGCCGGGTGCTTCAGACCACCCACTCCGGTGGCGTGGTCTTCAACGACACCCTCTGGCACAACGCCGTGCCCGCCCTGCCCTTCGGCGGTGTGGGCGAGAGCGGCATGGGCGCCTACCAGGGCGAGGCCGGCTTCCTGCGCTTCAGCCTGGAGCGCAGCGTCTTCCTCCAGGCGCGGCGCAACGCCGTGGGCCTGCTCAACCCGCCCTACCGGCGCTGGCTGCTCAGGCTGCTGGGGCTGTGACGGGCCAAGCGATGCACAAAGTAATAAAACTACAATTATAGCCAAACATCGGCTAGCATGGCGGAGGATTCCGAGATTATTTTGGTAAACTTACCAAAAAACACAGAGACCGAGGTGCCCCATGGCCACGACGCCCCCCGCCCTGAACGCCACCGTTGCCGACGTCACCCGACGCATCCGCGAGCGCTCCACCGAGCGCCGCGCCCTCTACGAGGCGCGCATGGCAGCCCAGCACCGGCGCGGGGTACACCGGGGCGAGCTCTCCTGCGGCAACCTGGCCCACGGCTTCGCCGCCTGCGGCGCCGAGGAGAAGAATCGCCTCAAGCTGATGAACAGCGCCAATCTCGGCATCGTCTCCTCCTACAACGACATGCTCTCGGCCCACCAGCCGCTGGAGAGCTACCCGGCGATCATCAAGGCCGCCGCCCGGGCCATGGGCTCCACCGCCCAGTTCGCCGGCGGCGTGCCGGCCATGTGCGACGGCGTCACCCAGGGCCAGCCCGGCATGGAGCTGTCGCTCTTCTCTCGGGAAGTGATCGCCATGGCCACCGCCGTGGCGCTCTCCCACAACATGTTCGACGCCACCCTCTACCTGGGCGTCTGCGACAAGATCGTTCCGGGACTCTTCATCGGCGCGGCGCGCTTCGGCCACCTGCCGGCGCTCTTCGTGCCCGCCGGCCCCATGGAGAGCGGCCTGCCCAACAAGGAGAAGGCGCGCGTCCGCCAGCTCTACGCCGAGGGCAAGGTGGGCCGCGACGAGCTGCTCGAGGCCGAATCCGCCTCCTACCACAGCCCGGGCACCTGCACCTTCTACGGCACCGCCAACTCCAACCAGCTGATGATGGAGATCATGGGCCTGCACCTGCCCGGGGCCTCCTTCATCAACCCGGGCACGCCGCTGCGCGAAGCCCTCACCCGCTACGCCGCCGAGCAGGCGATCCGCAACACCGAGGTCGGCGGCGACTACCGTCCCTTCTACCGGCAGATCGACGAGCGCGCCATCGTCAACGCCATGGTCGGCCTGCTGGCCTCCGGCGGCTCCACCAACCACACCCTTCACCTGGTGGCCATGGCCGCCGCGGCGGGCCTCACCATCACCTGGGACGACTTCACCGCCCTCTCCGCGGTGACCCCCAGCCTGACCCGCATCTACCCCAACGGCCAGGCCGACGTGAACCACTTCCAGGCCGCCGGCGGCATGAGCCTGCTGATCCGCGAGCTGATCCAGGCCGGCCTGATCCACGCCGATATCCCCACGGTGTTCGGCACCGACCTGACCGCCTACACCCAGGAGCCCTTCCTCGAGGAGGGCAAGCTGGTGTGGCGTGAGGGTCCCACCGAGAGCCTCGACGCCGACGTGCTGCGCGGCGTGGCCGAGCCCTTCGCCCCCACCGGCGGGCTCACCGTGCTCGACGGCAACCTGGGCCGCGGCGTGATCAAGGTCTCGGCGGTGGCCGAGGCACACCGCCTGGTGGAGGCGCCCGCCCGCATCTTCGAGGACCAGAACGAGCTCAAGGCGGCCTTCGAGGCCGGCGAGCTGGATCGCGACCTGGTGGTGGTGGTGCGCTACCAGGGCCCCAAGGCCAACGGCATGCCGGAGCTGCACAAGCTCACCCCCTATCTCGGCGTGCTCCAGGACCGCGGCTTCCAGGTGGCGCTGGTCACCGACGGGCGCATGTCCGGGGCCTCCGGCAAGGTCCCCGCGGCCATCCACATGACCCCCGAGGCGCTGGACGGCGGCCCCCTGGCACGGCTGCGCGATGGCGATATCGTCCGCCTGGACGCCAATGCCGGCACCCTCGAGGTCAAGGTGGACGCCCACGCCTGGGCCGAACGGGAGCGGGCCGAACCGCACCTGGAGCACTACCATCAGGGCCTGGGCCGCGAGCTCTTCGCCGGCCTGCGCCACCTGGCCAGTGGCTCCGAGCAGGGCGCCTCGGTGTTCGGAGGCTTCGAGGCCGACGACCTGGCCTGCCAGGCCGGCCTGATCCACGACGAGGACGCCTAAGCCACTGCCACAAATAGCTATCGTGGTTGCAACAGCGAGAAGCGCCGGGGACAGGTCGCAGAGGGGGTCCTACGCCAGGGGTGAGGAGCACTGCTCCGAACGGGCTGGCCATGGATGGCCAGCACCGGTCCTGCAAGCGGAGCAGGATGCGAGAGCGCCGCAGGGCGTCGGTAGCGCCCAGGGAAGGGTTCACAGCGCCCCCTCGCAGACCTGTCGACGGAACAGCTTCGAGCGATTCAGCCATCTGCGACTGTATAAAGAGGCCAGCTTACGATGATTCGACCGGCATTGATCGGCGGGGCTTATGGCAAGCGGTGGCACCAAGCCCTACGTCTGCGACTGTTTAAAGAGACCAGCTTACGATGATTCGACCGGCATTGATCGGTGATATCGGTGGCACCAATGCGCGCTTCGCCCTGGTGACCCCCGGCGCCTTCGCGCCCCACGACATCCTCGCCCTGCCCTGCGCCGACTACCCCGGCCTGGTGGAGGCGGTACGCGACTACCTGACCCGGGTGGGCGCCACCGGGGCCCAGGCGCCCCGGGAGGCCTGCCTGGCCTTCGCCTGCCCGATCCGCGGCGACCGGGTCAAGATGACCAACAACCACTGGGCCTTCTCCCGGCGCGAGGCGCAGCAGGCGCTGGGCCTGACGCTCTTCAAGGTGATCAACGACTTCACCGCCCAGGCCCTCGGCGTGCCCCATGTGGCCGAGTCGGACCTCGTCGAGGTGCAGCCCGGCGAGGCGATTCCCCATGCGGCCCGGCTGGTGATCGGCCCCGGCACGGGGCTCGGCGTCGCCGGTCTCTTCCCCGGCCGCCAGGCCTGGATCCCGCTGCCCACCGAGGGGGGCCACGTCACCTTCGCCCCCACCGACGAGCGCGAGCAGAACCTCCTGCGCCACTTCCGCAACCGCTACGGCCGGGTCAGCGTGGAGCGCCTGCTGTGCGGCCAGGGACTGCTGGACCTCTACCTCGCCCACTGCTCGCTCAAGGGCGCCAACCCCGTGCACACCACCCCCGCCGAGGTCACCGCAGCGGCCGACAGCGACCCGCTGGCCCGTGATACCCTGCAGCGTTTTCTCAAGATCCTCGGCGACGTCTGCGGTGACGCCGCCCTGATGCTGGGCGCCCGCGGCGGGGTCACCCTGTGCGGGGGCATCCTGCCGCGGCTACGCGACTGGCTGCCGCGAAGCCGCTTTCGTGAGGCCTTCTCCGCCAAGGGGCGCATGGGCGCCTACACGGCGACGATCCCCGTGCATCTGGTCACCGCCCCCTGGCCCGGCCTGCTGGGCGCCGCCGAGGCCCTCCACAACCCCGAGGTCGACTAGGTCTTGTCAACGTCCCCCAGGAGAGCCCGATGATTCCCGATTCCCTGCGCCAGCTGCTGGATGCCACCCAGGGCCAGCGCCGCACCCAATGGCAAGGCCGCGAGGTGTGGCTGGCCAACGAAGCCTGGGGGGAGCTCGCGCTCTCCCTCCAGGGCGCCCAGGTGCTTCATTTCCGCCCTACGGCCAGTGACAGCGGCGGCTGGCTCTGGGTGACCCCTACGCCCCAGGCGCTGCCCGGGGCGATCCGCGGCGGCATCCCGCTCTGCTGGCCCTGGTTCGCCGACGAACGCTACGCGGACGAATCGGAAGACCATAGCGGCCCCTTCCACGGCCCGGCCCGCAAGGCGGACTGGCGCCTGGACGCGGTGGACGAGCACGAGGGCGGCATCGAGCTGCACCTCTCCCCGGAGAGCCGCCTGCATAGCCAGCTCAGCCCGCGGCTGCTGGTCCAGGCCAACGCCAACCGCCTGCATGTGGAGCTGATCACCGAGCACACCGGCGAGACCCCGGTGAAGCTCAGCGGCGCCCTGCACAGCTACCTGGCGGTGAGCGACGCCCAGGCCTGCCGCGTCGAGGGGCTAGCCGGGGCCCGCTACCTGGACAAGCACCGCGACTTCGCCGAGGCCGATCAGCAGGGCGAGCTGGGGGTTCGCGGCGCCCTCGACCGCATCTACCACACCAACGCCGAGCTGACGCTGGACGACGGCCACCGGCGCCTGCGCATCGCCCGCCAGGGCAGCGACTCGGCGGTGGTCTGGCACCCCGGCGAGGCCCCGCCCGAGGATACCGCCGCCGAGGCGGCCCGCCACTTCCTCTGCGTGGAGGCCGCCAATACCCGCCTCGACCCCGTGTGGCTGGTGCCCGGCGCCCAGCACCTGCTGGGCACCACCCTCAGCCTGGAGCTTCCCGCATGATGCCCGTGATCGCCTTCGGCGAGGCCCTGGTCGACATGCTCTCGAGCCGGCTGGGCGATGCGGCGCAGGGCCCCGAGACGTTCACGCCCTATGCCGGCGGGGCGCCGGCCAACGTGGCCGTGGCCTGCGCCCGGCTCGGCGTGCCCAGCCGCTTCCTCGGCATGCTCGGCGAGGACCGCTTCGGCGACTTCCTCGCCCGGGAGCTGGCCGCCCACGGCGTCGACACCTCCGGGGTGGTGCGCACCCGGGAGGCGCGAACCGCGCTGGCCTTCGTCTCCCGGGATGAGCACGGCGAGCGCACCTTCGACTTCTACCGCCCGCCGGCCGCCGACCTGCTCTACCGGCTCGAGCACCTGCCCGCCGGCGTGTTCGCCGAACCCGCCATCCTGCACCTGTGCAGCAACAGCCTGACCGAGCCGGCGATCGCCGAGACCACCCTGGCCATGGCCGAGATGGCGCGCCGCGCCGGCTGCCTGGTCAGCGTGGACGCCAACCTGCGCCACAACCTGTGGGCTGAAGGCACCGCCGACATCAGCCTGGTGACCCGCCTGCTCGACACGGCCGACCTGCTCAAGCTCTCCACCGAGGAGCTCGACTGCCTGCGTGGCGACCATCCCCGGAAGGCCTGGCTGGCCGAGCGCCTGGCCGCTGGGGTCAAGGCCATCGTGATCACCGACGGGGCCGGCGACGTGCGCCTGCTGGGCGTGGGCCTCGAGCAACGGGTGACGCCGCCGCCGGTCGAGGCGGTGGACACCACCGCCGGCGGCGATGCCTTTATCGGCGGCCTGCTGGCCGAACTCGCCGAACACCTCGGCGAGGCAGGCATCGACGGCGACTGGCACCGCGACGCCGACTTCCTGGCCCGGGCCGTGGAGACCGCCTGCCGATGCGGCGCCCACGCCGTGACCCGCCCCGGCGCCTATGCCGCCCTGCCGACCCGTGAGGACCTGGCGCGCCTCGAAGACTGACCCGCCGTCATGACACCCGCCGGCGATCCGGCCGCCGCCAGCGCAGCCGCCGGGCGATGACCGTCTCGCCCGGTCGATAGTCGCCGCGGGCCGCGGCCAGGGCGGCCTGCAGGGCCGTGGCAGCGATGCACTCGTGGTCCTGCACCGCCGAGTTGACCGGCTGCGGCAAGAAGTCCAGCAGCCGGCTGTCGCCGAAGGTGGCCAGGCGCAGGCCCTGAGGCAGCCCGCCCTCCTCCAGCAGCACGTCGAAGACGCCGTCGAGCAGCGCATAGGAGGCCGTGACCAGGGCATCGGGCAGACCGTGGGCGTCGATCAGCTCGCGCAGCAGCCGTGCCCCCTCGTCGCGGTCATAGCGCTCACCGCTGGCGATGATTGCCTCGGCCTCGCTGTCCGCCAGGGCCCGCTCGAACCCCGCCCGGCGCTCCCGAGTGATGGAGATCCCCGGCACGGCATCCAGCCAGGCCACCCGTTTCACTCCCTCGCCCAGCACCGAACGGGTCAGCCGCTCGGCGGCCTCGCCGTCGTTGCTCACCACGCTGACGAAGCGCGAGGGATCGAAGCCTCGATCCACGGCGATGACAGGCAGGCCATCGGCCATCAGCTCGGCGTAGAAGGGATCGTCCGGCGGCAGGCAGCTGGCGGTGATCAACACTTCACAGCGCTGGGCGCGCAGCGCCAGCGCCAGGTCGCGCTCGCTCTCCGGCCGATCATCTGAGCCGACGATCAGCAGCTGATAGCCCTGCTCCCGAGCGCCGCGCTCCAGCCGCTTGGCCAGGCGCGCATAGCTGGTATTCTCCAGGTCCGGGACGATCAGCCCCAGGGTGCGACTCGAGCCACGCCGCAGTGCCGCGGCCTGGGCATCGACCCGGTAACGGTGCTTGCGCACCACGGCCATCACTCGCTCCACGGTCTGGGGGCTGATCCGTCGCTCCTCGGCCTTGCCGTTGATGACATAGCTGGCCGTGGTGCGCGAGACGCCGGCCAGGCGGGCGATTTCTGCGAGCGTCATGACGTTCCCTTGTGATGGAGGTGACACGATTCTACGCCACCCGCTACCGACCTGGCGCCCCACCGAGATGCGACCAATGTCGTAGGCCGTTCGCCTTGCCATCTCAAGTGAATCGATCCAGCCTTATCGGCATGGTGACTCGATTCACTAACCCTCGAGACATTCCCGATGCTGACTCTGACACCCGACGACATCCTGCTCGACTGCCATGCCGATGACTGGCAGGCGGCGCTGGACCACGCCGCCGAGGCCCTACTGCAGGCCGGCCTCACGACCGATGGCTACCGCGACGGCCTGCACGCCCGCGAGGCCCAGTCCTCCACCTTCCTCGGCAATGCCATCGCCATCCCCCACGGCACCCCGGAGAGCCGCGAGCACGTCCGAGCCACCGGGGTGCGGGTGCTGCAGTTTCCCCGGGGCATCGACTGGCACGACGGCAATCGCGTCCATGTGCTGGTGACCATCGCCGCCCAGAGCGACGAGCACCTGGAGATCCTGCGCCAGCTGACCCATGTGCTGGACCGCGAGGGCATCTCCGAACGGCTGGCCGCCGCCGACTCCCGGGGCGAGATCGCCGGGCTGCTGTCGAAGACGGTGGTGGAGCCGCGCCTGGATGCCGACACCCTCTGCCTGGGCTTCCCCGCCCGGGACAGCCAGGAGCTGGCGCTGGCCGCCGCCGCCCGGCTGCGCCAGGCCGGCTGCGTGGAGAACGCCTTCGTCGCCACCGTGGCCGACCAGGCACCTCGCGCCCTGGGCCAGGGCCTGTGGCTGGTGGCAAGCGACCTGGGGGTGACCCAGCCCGCCCTGGCGCTGGCGACACCGGCGCACCCGCTCAACATCGGGGACGCTCGCCTTGTCGGGGTCTTCTGCCTGGCGGCCCAGGGCGACGCCCATCACGGCCTGCTGGAGCGGCTCGTCACCCTGCTGGAGAGCGGCAGCGCCGGCGACCTGGCCGGCGCCGACGCCGCCACCGTGCTGGCCCGCCTGGCCGGCGAAACGGCGAGCGCGATCACCGCCACGGTGCGGGTGCTCAATGCCCATGGCCTCCACGCCCGACCGGCCAAGCAGCTGGTTCAGGTGGCCCGCGCTCAGGGCGTGTCGATCCGGGTGCGCCTGGCCGAAGGCAGCGGCCAGGCGGTCTCGGCCACCAGCCTGACCAAGGTGATCGGCCTCGGCGCCCGCCGCGGCCAGCCGCTGCTCTTCTCCATCGACGGCAGCGACCTCCCCGCCGACGCCGCCGAGCGTGCCCTGGCGGCCGTCTGCCGGGCGGTGACCGAGGGCCTGGGCGAGGCGGTCGCGCCCTTCAACGAGAGCCGCGAGCACCAGTTGCCCCAGCCGGTAGTGACGATCAACCCCCTGCCCGAGGACGAACCCCAGACGGCGGTGGCCGCCTCTCCGGGCCTGGCCATCGCCCCGGCCTTCGTGCTGCGCACACCACGCTTCGAGTACCCCGAGCGGGCCAGCGAACCAGCCGTCGAGAGCCGCCGGCTGGACGAGGCGCTGCGCGAGGGCGCGGCTCAGCTCGAGGCCCTGGTGCGCCAGGCCCGCGGCGGTGAGGTGGCCCAGATCCTCTCCATGCACGAGGAGATGCTGGGCGACCCCGAGCTGCACCAGGCCGCCCGCGAGGGCATCGGCGAAGGCGCCTCCGCAGAGGCCGCCTGGTGGCACGCCATCGAGACCGCCGCCCACGCCCAGGAGATGCTCGCGGACCGGCTACTGGCCGAACGCGCCGCCGATCTGCGCGATGTGGGTCGCCGGGTGCTGGGCATCCTCTGCAACGTTGCGCTGCCCGAGCCGCCGGACAGCCCCTATATCCTGGTGGCCGACGACCTCGGCCCCTCCGACGTGGCCCGCCTGGACACCGCACGGGTCCGCGGCCTGCTCACGGCGAGGGGGGGCGCGACCGCCCATAGCGCCATCCTGGCCCGTGCCCTGGGCATCCCCGCCGCGGTTGGTGCAGGCGAGCGAGTGCTGACGCTTTCCAACGACACCCTGCTGATCCTCGATGGCGACCGGGGCCGCTATACCGTCGCGCCTTCCGAGGAGCGCCTGGCCAGTGCCGAACAGCGCCTGGCCGACCAGCGCCGCCGCGAGGCCGAGGCCTGGGAGGCCCGCCACCAGCCCGCGGCGACCCGCGACGGCCACCGCGTCGAGGTGGCCGCCAACCTGGGTAACACCGCTCACGCACAGGACGCCGTGGAGCGTGGCGCCGAGGGGGTGGGCCTCTTGCGCACCGAATTCATCTTCATGGCCCATGCGGCGATGCCCGACCTCATGACCCAGGTCGAGGAGTACCGCAAGGCCACCGAGGCCCTGGACGGCCGCCCCCTGGTGGCCCGCACCCTGGACGTGGGCGGCGACAAGCCGCTGCCCTACTGGCCGGTACCCAGGGAGGACAACCCCTTCCTCGGCCTGCGCGGTATCCGCCTGGCGCTGACCCGTCCCGAGGTGCTGGAGACCCAGCTGCGCGCCCTGCTGATGGCCGCGGCGCCTGCGGCAGAATCGGAACAAGCGCCTGCGGCTGGGGTCAAGGCGCCCGCGGCTGGGGTTGATAAAAAATCCCGCCCGCTGCGCATCATGCTGCCGATGGTCAAGGACCTCGGCGAGTTCCGGCAGGCCAGGGCAATCTACGACCGCCTGCTTGAGGAGATCCCCGAGACCGAGCGCGCCACCGACGTCCAGCTCGGGGTGATGATCGAGATCCCCTCCGCGGCGCTGCTGGCCCCGACGCTGGCCCCCGAAGTGGACTTCTTCTCGGTGGGCACCAACGATCTGACCCAGTACACCCTGGCCATCGACCGCGGCCACCCCGAGCTCTCCGCGCAGTCCGATGGCCTGCACCCGGCGGTGCTGCGGCTGATCCAGCTGACCGTCCAGGCCGCCCACGCCCAGGGCAAGTGGGTCGGGGTGTGCGGCGAGCTGGCCTCGGACGCCACGGCGGTCCCGGTACTGGTCGGCCTCGGCGTCGACGAACTCTCCGTGAGCGCCCGCCAGGTGCCGCTGGTCAAGGCGCGGCTGCGCGAGTTCGACCTCGAAGAGGCCCGTGCCCAGGCCACGCTGGCACTCGCCCAACCCACCGCCGAGGCGGTGCGTGACGCCCTGGAGGCGCGCTGATGGCCCGGATCCTCACCCTCACCCTCAACCCCGCCCTGGATCTGTCGATCGGCCTCGAGCGGCTCGTCCCCGGGGAGGTCAACCGCACCCGGGAGACCCATCTCGAGGCCGCCGGCAAGGGGGTCAACGTGGCCCGGGTGCTGGTCGCCCTCGGCCACGAGGTCACGGTGTCGGGCTTTCTCGGCGCCGACAACGACGGCCCCTTCCTGCGCGCCTTCGAGGCACTCGGCGTGGAAGACGCCTTCCTGCGCGTGCCCGGCGAGACCCGCATCAACGCCAAGCTCGCCGAGGCCGACGGGCGGGTCACCGATATCAACGGCCCCGGTGCCACCATCGACCAGGGAGCCTGGCAGCGGCTGCTGGCCTGGCTCGACGCCCGCCTCGCCAACCCCGAGCGTCGCCCCGCGGCGGTGGTGATCGCCGGCAGCCTGCCCCCCGGCCTCTCTCCTGCGGGGCTCGCCGAGCTGATCGCCCACCTGCGTGGCGACGGCCTGCCGGTCTGGGTGGACACCAGCGGCGAGGCGCTCGGCCAGGCCATCGAGGCCCTTCCCACCGCGGTCAAGCCCAACGAGCATGAACTGGCCGACTGGGCCGGCCACTCCCTGGAGGGCTTCGAGGCGCGCCTCAAGGCGGCGCTCCGGCTCTATGCGGTCGGCGTCGAGGAGGCGCTGATCTCGGCGGGCCCCGCCGGGGTGCTGTGGGTCAGCGGCCGCGGCGCCTGGCAGGCGGTGCCGCCACAGCTCGAGGTGGCCAGCACCGTGGGCGCCGGCGATACCCTGCTCGCCGCCCTCCTGCATGGGGTGATCGAGGGCCACACCCCGGAGCAGACTCTGCGCCTGGCCACCGCGCTCTCCGCCGAGTCCGTCCGCCACCTGGGCGTGGGCAACCCCCGCGCCTCCGACTTCCCCCACCTCCAACAACAGACCCGCGTGCGTCGCCTCAACGATGTCGATGCCAGCGCGGGGGGAGCCATCGCATGAACACCATCATCGTCACCGCCTGCCCGAGCGGCATGGCCACCACCTTCCTCGCCGCCCGCCGTCTGGAGCAGGCCGCCCAGCGTCTCGGCTGGCGGGTCGATGTCGAGATGCACGGCGAGCTCGAGCCACTGACCCCGGTCTCCGCCGAGGCGCTCGCCGCCGCCGACCTGGTCGTTGTCGCCGCCGACCAGGTGCCCGACCCGCAGCGCTTCGCCGGCATGCGGCTCTTCCAGGCCCCCATCGACCAGGCGCTGCCCGACCCGGCGGCCTTCCTGGCGCGGGCCGAGCGCGAGGCCGAGGCCTTCACCCCGGCCGACGAGCCCGGGCCGGCGCTGGCTGACGCGACGGCCCCCGCCTCCGGCGCGCGGATCGTGGCGGTAACGGCCTGCCCCACCGGGGTGGCGCATACCTTTATGGCGGCCGAAGCCCTATCCGAGGCAGGCAAGGCACTCGGTCACCAGATCCGCGTGGAAACCCAGGGCTCGGTGGGCGCCCAGAACCAGTTGACCGAGGAGGAGATCGCCGACGCCGACCTGGTGATCCTCGCCTGCGATATCGAGATCGATCCGACCCGCTTCGCCGGCAAGCGGATCTACCGCACCTCCACCGGCAATGCCCTGAAGAAGGCCAAGCCCACCATCGAGGCAGCCCTGGAGAACGCCGCGGTAGAGAGCACCGGCAGCGCTCCCAGCAGCGCCTCCAGCAGCGCCAGGAAGAGCCTCAAGGAGGTCGGCGTCTACAAGCACCTGCTCACCGGGGTCTCCTTCATGCTACCCATGGTGGTGGCCGGGGGCCTTCTGATCGCGCTCTCCTTCGCCTTCGGCATCGAGGCCTTCGAGCAGGAAGGGACCCTGGCCGCGGCGCTGATGCAGATCGGCGGCGGCACGGCGTTTGCGCTCATGATCCCGGTACTGGCCGGCTATATTGCCTACTCCATCGCCGACCGCCCCGGCATCGCCCCGGGCATGATCGGCGGCATGCTGGCGGCCAATATCGAGGCGGGCTTTCTCGGCGGCATCCTGGCCGGCTTCCTGGCGGGCTATGTGGCGCTGGCGGTGGCACGCCACGTCAAGCTGCCGGCCAGCGTCGAGTCGCTCAAGCCGATCCTGATCATCCCGCTGGTGGCAAGCCTGGTCACCGGCCTGACCATGATCTACGTGGTCGGCGAGCCGGTGGCGGCGATCATGGCCGGCCTGACCAGCTTCCTGGCCGGCATGGACGCCACCAACGCCGTGCTGCTGGGCATCCTGCTCGGCGCCATGATGTGCGTCGACCTCGGTGGACCGGTCAACAAGGCCGCCTACACCTTCGGCGTCGGCCTGCTGGCCTCCCAGACCTACGCGCCCATGGCGGCGATCATGGCCGCCGGCATGGTGCCGGCCATCGGCATGGGCATCAGTAGCTTCGTGGCCAAGCACAAGTTCTCCGAGCCGGAGCGTGAGGCGGGCAAGGCGTCCTTCGTGCTGGGGCTGTGCTTTATCAGCGAGGGCGCCATCCCCTTCGCCGCCAAGGACCCGCTGCGGGTGATCCCCGCCTGCATCGCCGGCGGCGCGGTGACCGGCGCCCTCTCCATGCTGGTCGGCGCCCAGCTGATGGCCCCCCACGGCGGCATCTTCGTGCTGCTGATTCCCGGCGCCATCACCCCGGTGCTGCTCTACCTCGCGGCCATCGTGATCGGCTCCCTGGTCACCGGCCTGGGCTACGCCGCGATCAAGCGCGGCGCCGCCCCGGTGGCGGTGGGTGCTGCCACCTGAGCCGGCACCGACGGCACCACCCAGCCACAGGGCCCGGGCACCAGCCCGGCCCTGATGCTGTGTTCCATGGCGCTCAACTGGCTGCCGGCCCCGCCCTCCGCGTCGCGCATTGCGCCGGTCTCTCGCCCGGGCGACGAACACGAGAACGCCGGGAGGTTCCCCATCCCGGCGTTCACTGCAGGACCCGGCGGCAGGCCGGCGGATCAGGCCGCGTCGCGCTTGGCGTCGCTCACCGCCTGCATCGCCAGGGCGGTATCCAGCATGCGGTTGGAGAAGCCCCACTCGTTGTCGTACCAGGCCATCACCTTCACCAGGCGACCGTTCACCCGGGTGTGGTTGGCATCGAAGGTGGAGGAGTGGGCGTCGTGGTTGAAGTCGATGGAGACCAGCGGCTGAGCGTTGACCGCCAGCACCGGGGAGGCCTCGGCGGCCCTGGCGACGATGGCGTTGATCTCCTCCCGGGTGGTGTCGCGACTCGCGGTGAACACCAGGTCCACCAGGGAGACGTTGATCACCGGCACCCGCACCGCCAGGCCGTCGAGGCGACCGTCGAGCTCCGGCAGCACCAGCCCCACGGCGGCGGCGGCCCCGGTCTTGGTGGGGATCATCGAGTGGGTGGCGCTGCGCGCCCGGTAGGGGTCGCTGTGGTAGACGTCGGAGAGGTTCTGGTCGTTGGTGTAGGCGTGCACCGTGGTCATCAGGCCGTTCTCGATGCCCACCGCCGCGTGGAGCGCCTGAGCGATCGGCGCCAGGCAGTTGGTGGTGCAGGAGGCGTTGGAGACCACCTTGTGCTCGGGCTTGAGCACCTCCTCGTTGACCCCGTAGACCACGGTGGCGTCGGCATCCGGGCTCGGCGCTGAGATCAGTACCCGCCGGGCGCCGGCCGCGAGGTGCTTGGCGGCGGCGGCACGTCGGGTGAAGAGCCCGGTGCACTCCATCACCAGATCGACGCCCAGCGCCTTCCAGGGCAGCGCCGCTGGGTCGCGCTCGGAGAGGATGGCGATGCGGTCACCGTCCACGCAAAGGCTCTGCTCGTCGTGCTCTACCTTGAAGGGGAAGTGGCCGTGCACGGTATCGTGGCGCAGCAGATGGGCGTTGAGGGCGGGATCACCGAGATCGTTGATGGCCACCACCTGCACCCGGTGGCGATAGCCGTTCTCGTAGAGGGCCCGCAGCACGTTGCGGCCGATGCGGCCGAAGCCGTTGATGGCAATCTTGAGGGTCATGTCCTCTCTCCTCCAGAGCGTCTCTGTGTCGTCAAGGTAGGGGCAGAGCCGGTGGGCAGAGATCGGGCATCGGTGATGCCGGCCGGGTCGTCGCCTGCGGCTCTTGGCGATATGACCACAATGTGACGCAAACCGATCAGGGACTCAAGATTTTTTTAGTAACTTTACAACATAATGACCCAGGTGAATCGAGGCACCCGACGCCAGGATCATCTCGACAATCTCTTCGCAAGCTAGCAAAATCGCCTTACCACGCGGATATCCGGCATATTCACCCCTCATCACCATGTAGTAAACTTACCAAATGCCCGGTATCGTTGTAGTCTGACAACATCCCCTTCCCTTCAGGAGGCGCCCGACATGCCGAACCAACCGCCGCATCCCCCCATCCGCCGCACCAAGATCGTCGCCACCCTGGGCCCAGCCAGCGACCGCGAGGGCGTGCTGGAGGCCATGATCGCGGCCGGCGTCGATGTCGTGCGCCTCAACTTCTCCCACGGCTCGCCCGATGACCACCGTCAGCGCCTGGTGCGGGTGCGCGAGATCGCCGACCGCCTGGGCAGAAGCGTGGCCGCCCTCGGCGATCTCCAGGGCCCCAAGATCCGCATCGCCCGCTTCGCCGAGGGCGCCGTCGAGCTCGCCGAGGGCGCCCCCTTCGTGCTCGACATGGCGCTCGACGGCAACGCCGGCGATGCCACCCGGGTCGGCTGCGACTACCGCCAGCTGATCGACGACGTCGCCCCCGGCGACCGCCTGCTGCTCGACGACGGCCGGGTGGTGCTCGACGTCACCGCCGTCGAGGGGCGCGAGGTCCACACCCGCGTGGTGGTGGGCGGCAG
>NZ_QGTM01000005.1 GCF_003182195.1 Halomonas sp. A11-A | reverse complement strand
GGTGCTGGTCCTTGAGGATCCAGGGCGCTTCCAGGCCCAGGCCGAGGGTCAGAATCTGGGTGCCGTCCATGCCATGCCTCCTGTCGTCGTGGAGGCCATATCCTGGCCCAGCTCAGGGGGCAAATTCCACACCCAACGACGAAGATCCAGAAAAATCCACTTCTAAGTCACTCGATATCAGTTGACACAAATCACTCCAACTTATATGATTGATCACTCACTAAAGTAAGTGGTGCTTTTATGTCTAATTTAGGTCGTCCAGTGAATTATGCAGCTCGAGAGGCTAAAATCGAGGCTATTCTTGATGGTGCTGTGCAATGCTTTGTTAAAAAAGGCTTTCATGGCGCTGGCATGGCGGAGATTTCTCGTGTTGCAAAAGTCAGCCAGGCAAGCCTCTATCAATACTTTTCCTCAAAAAATGAACTCATTCTGGAAATTGCCAAACGCTATTCTTCTAGAGATCTCGATGCCTTGAGAAGAATTGAAAGCGCTAGTGATTTTATGGATGCTTTGGAGCAAGAGGCCTATCTCACAGGCGATAAAACAGGAACTATTATGTATCTGGAGATCCTCGCAGAGTCATCCAGAAACCCAGAAATTAAGAAAGCGGTACAGGATTCAGGTCAAGAGCTCTTTGACACCTGTTGTGCCATGATTAAGAAATTACAGGATAAAGATGAGGCAAGTTATTTGCTCACACCCGAGCAGATAACCCACTATATCTTTGCTTACATTGATGGTTTGTCCTGCCAGATAGCGACTGCGGATATCGAGTATTCGCGGGAGCTTTTACGTCAGCTTGTTCAGACCCTTCTTACACCAAAAAAGTAATTAATATTTAAGCCATACCTCAAGAGGGTTTGATATGAGTTCGCCACTTTATATACTCGAACGATCAGTTATATTATTAAAGAAATTCAGCAAGTATGCATTGGTTAGCCTGCTTGTCCTATTCCAGGGATGCAGCAGTGAAAGTATACCTGAGCCCACTGAGCAGAACATTCGAGTGGTTACGCTCAATGAAGTAGGTGCAAACGCGCATTACCAAGAATCTCGCTTTTCTGGAATAACACAAACAGAGAGCAGAGCGCAGCTCTCATTTGGCGTTCCTGGCAAAGTGCAAAAGGTGCTGGTAGATATTGGTAGCCGGTTAAAAGCGGGCGATATCATGGCGACACTGGATCTTGAGCCTTATCAACTCGCGGTCGATAACGCCCGTTCTGAAGCCTCAAAAGCGCAAATCGCGCTTGAAGAGCACCAAGCAAACTATGAACGGCTTAATCGCCTCAAATCAAATAATGCAGTTTCACAGCAAGATCTAGACGCTGCTAGAACGCTTTTTTTAACCGCTCAAGCCTCTGTCCGTGAAGCACAAAGTAGAGTCAGACTCACAGAAAGAGAACTCTCTCAAGCAGTAATAAAAGCCCCTTATGATGGTGTTGTCTCTACCAGGCAAGTTGAACCCTTTGAAGAGGTCGCTCAGAATCAGGTCATTTTTACTTTCGACAGTTCAGCCCAACTTATTGTTGAATCATCAATCCCTGTATCTTTGGCAAATGCTCTACGTTCTACAAATGAACAGGTTATCAGTATTAGTCATCAAGGGAAGTCTTTTGAGGCTGAGGTGTCCCACATCGCAGAGCGAGCAAGTAATGGTTTAAGCTTGCCGGTTAAACTGCGTATACAAGTGCCAGAGGGCAATTTTTTACCGCCAGGTATCGTGGTCGCAGTGAACTATCGACTGAAGAATAGCGAAAACGTTCTCTTGGTTCCTCACGGCGCAGTTTATGTTGAAGCAACAAGTAACAGTGCTTTCTTATACTCTTTTAACGGTGAGTCCAATACCGTTAGTAAAAAACCTGTACAAATTATCGATATTCAACCTACAGGCTACATTATTAATGCTGAGTTGAAACTCGGAGAGAGATACGTAGCAGCCGGAGCGGCCTTTATCAGTGACGGGCAACAGGTTCGTGTTTTAGGGGAGACGCGTTAATGTCCATTACAGGCTTCTCACTTGCTAACAGCCGTTTAGTGCTCTTTCTGTTTTTTATGCTTACGAGCATAGGGTTGGCGTTATACCCGAGTTACCCATCTCAGGAAGAGCCCACACTACCGATAAATGTCACTGTGATTACCGCCTATCACCCTGGCTTAGATATTTATCAAACGGAATCGCTATTGGCGCGCCCGGTTGAACGTGCTTTGCGTGAACTGGAAGAAACTAAAAATATCACGACGTCTATTCGTGCCGGAGAGATCCATATCTCTTTGGAAATTAAGGACGGAACACCAGACTACGCGCAATCATGGCTCAGAGTCAGAGCGAAAATGCAGGATGTGCAAAACTCACTTCCCGATGGTGTGTCTGGGCCTTTTGTTAACGATAGTTATGACGCCGTTGCCGTGATGACTGTTGCAATTAGTGCCCCCAATCACACGTTTGAGCAACTTAGAAATAAAGCCAGTGAGCTGCGGGATTTTCTTTACGATATCCCTGGTATGGATAAAGTCACCTTGCATGGTGTCACCGAGGAGCAAGTGACTATCAATCTAAAGCCTTTTGCTGCGTCCAAATTTTCGATCAAGCCAAATGATATCTACCTGCAATTGCATAAAAACAATTCGCTTGATGATATTGCCAGAGTGAATTTTAGCGACCAGGAGAGTCGTATTTATGTCAGAGGCGGCTATAACTCTATCGAGGATATTAAAGCGATCCCTATTGTGCTGCAAGACGGCAGCCAGTTACCACTTGACACGCTAGCTGATGTAATAAGGTCAGCGGCACAACCGCTTAATACCGCCGCCTATCTAAATGGGGGGCAGGCTATTGTTGTTGCAGGTTATATGACACCAGGCGTTAACATGGTCGATTTCAATGATCGCCTTCGCACACAAATAGCGCAGTGGGAATACGATTTACCCGCTGGCTTTCAATTGAAAATCATTACCGACCAGGGTGAAGTCGTAAGCCGAGTGATATCATCAATGATATCAACGCTGTTACAAACCATTTTGGTGGTTACAGCCGTAACAGTCATTGCGCTAGGAATACGTGCGGGTTCACTGGTGGGACTTGCTGTCCCCATTACAGGCATTATGACGTTAGTCGTTTTACGTGTGCTTGGTGTTGAGCTTAATGAGGTTAGTATCGCCTCGTTTATCATTGCACTTGGGATCTTGGTTGATAACCCGATGGTGATTGTTGAGGATATCTCAAAACGTATTAATCAAGGTGAGTCTGGGAAATCAGCAGCCTTACACGCCGGAAAGACACTGGGTACGCCAATGCTGATTGCTAGCCTAACGGTTATCCTGGCATTCGCCCCACCTATGTTCACCGATAATATCACTGCGATTTATATGCAGACGCTAACCATCGTCATTGGCGTAATGCTGATCATTTCCTGGTTTGTTGCCATTATGCTGGTGCCGATTTTGGCGCAGTGGTCTATCAGGAAAGGGAAAAAAACATCTGAGCAAAGTAAGCTCTCGCGCTTAATGTTGATCATGTCTCGCTTTTGGGACAAAGTCATCAGCTGGCCAAAAGCATTTTTAGCAGGTGCGACAGCAAGCCTGATCCTATCGTTATTTTTATCTGCGACTATTCCAGAGGCATTCTTTCCACCGTCTGAGCGCTCACAAATGCAAATATCCCTTGAGCTCCCAGCGGGCACGCCTGCAAACCGCACAGCTGAAGTCGCACAAGAAATGACGCGATGGCTTGCAGAGGAACAACGTTTTCCGCAGATTACAGGCGCTACTGCGTATGTTAGTGAAGGAGGACCACGCTTTATCCTGGGCCTGAATCCGCCAGATCCGGCTCCGCATACCGCTTACTTTGTTGTCAATCTTAGTAAAGAAACCAATGTTGCGGCCTTTGTAAGCCAACTTAGGGCTGAGATGCCCCCCGTTTTCCCCTATGCCAAGCTCGGGATCAACCCGTTTTTCATGGGCTCCACGCCTCCAGGCGAAGCAGCCATTAGAATCATCGGCAACAACCATAGTGATTTATTACAGGCTGCTGCAACGATTCAAGAGGCGCTTAGCAACGTACATGGGACGATTAACATCAAACAGGACTGGGAACAACCTATCCCCAGCTTAGTGGTAAATGTAGACCAAGCCGCAGCAAGCTATGCCGGAGTCACACGAGAAGACATTTTTTCCGCTCTTAGGAAAAATACTCTCGGAGAGAGTGCATCTGAGCTTCGGGAAGGAGAGTTCTTGCTGCCTATTATGCTGGCAATGCCAACAGATAACGCGACACTGTCGCAATTAAATAATATTCAGATTTTCTCACAATCTTCTGATAAAACCGTTTATTTATCAGAAATTGCTCGCGTTGATACAGAGTTTCATCCGTCGATTGTGAAAAAGAGAAACTTACGGCCAACCCTGACAGTGACAGCGCTTAATCCGGCGATGACCTCTAAAGAGTTGGTTTCCAACATCGCAGAAACGTTGGAGCAAGTTCGCAATACTGACAAAGTGCAAATCGAGTTTGGTGGAGAGATTGAAGAGAGCGAGGTCACCGCAGAAGCTATTTTTGCTTTCCTACCACTTTGTGTACTAATGATGATCATTTTGTTCATCCACAAGTACAACTCGTTTCGTAAGGTGGCGATCATCGTACTAAGTATCCCCTTCTGTGCCATTGGGTTACTTTTAGCACTGATCATTTTCAGGCTGCCTTTCGATTTTATGGCGAATTTAGCGATATTCGCCCTAATAGGCATTATTGTGTCGAATGCTATGCTAATTATCGAACAAATTGATATCGAGAAAGACGCAGGAAAATCTGAGCTTGAATCACTCAAATCGGCTTTAATGCAACGGTTTCGCCCTATTATGTTGACACAAATAACCACTATTTTAGGGCTGCTTCCTTTGCTTATCGCCAATGATCCGCTATGGCGCTCGTTTAACGTTGTGATAATGGGTGGCCTCATTTCAGGCACCATTGCATCCTTTATCGTTGTGCCAAGCTTATATGTTTTGTTCTTCACAAAAAAAGCAGCAAGGGCGATCTAAATGAATGATTTATTACTCTATATCAGTGTCTTTGTGGGGGCGGCGATTCCGGTGCTCGAAGTTTGGATTGCCGTCCCATTGGGTGTTATTGCTGGGTTACCATGGTTTCCCGCTGCACTTGCAGGCTTTTTCGGAAATTTGCTTTCGCTGTTACCCATAATTTATGCCAGTGAAAAAGTTAAGTTATTTATGCAGCGCTGGCGAAATAAACCCGAAACTGAGCAAGCTGCCCCCGACATAATGGATCGTAAACATGTAATTATGGAAAAATTTGGTGTTCCAGGCCTAGCTTTTCTGGGGCCATTTTTGATTGGTATCCATGCCGCTGGGGCATTCGCAATTGCCATGGGGGCTAGTAGAAAGGTTGTTATGTTTTGGTTTACCTTATCACTGCTGGTCTGTTCGTTACTATTTGGATTTTTGGCGTCATTGGGGATCACTCAGATAGGAGAAGAAAAACAGCTTCCCTTTATGTGATGGCACAAAACAGAAGCTTTTCCGGTAGCCAGCCACAAGGCTGGTTACCATTACTTACAAGTTACCAATACTCTTAATCGGTAACTTCACTCCACGCCAAATTCAGGCTCATCCCCATACCTATCTCAACTATCTCAGCTACACTATTAACTTAGGCTAGTACAAGCTGTTAAATCGAAACGAACACACATATCACGAACAAACTCTTCACTGAAGTATGGATATAAATGATGTTTCATAAAAATGAGAGTGCTTTGACCGCCATAATTCAGTTGAGTAAGCTTGAACTTAGTAGTGATTATTTAAACAAAAAATTTAACGATCATCGGTTATATACAGCTGCGATTTTATTGATACTCATTCCTCTTGGGCTTGCAGAGGGTATTTTTGACTACAAATCGCATCCTGAAATAAAGAGCGAGTTATTTCAGCTGAGACTTCACTTTCTTCTATTAATGATACCTGCCTGGATTATTTTAAAATCAAGCAGTTTGAAATTAGCTACGGCAACAATTTTAATAACGCTGGTTTTTTCTGCGTATCTCGGCATAAAAATAATAGAGAACACTGGCGAAGACTTAGTGACAACAGTGAGTAATGTTGCACTCTATCCCTTTTTTATCTTTTTTGTTCTCATCGGCTTTTCTATCTACATTCAGATTTTTTTTCTTACTGTTGCATTTTCCTTTGTTGTTCTATCCGAAAACCATGGCGTACTGGATGAGTTGATACAAAACGTTTATTTTCAGATCTCAGTGCAATCGAGCGTTTCAGCATTATTTATTATGCTCGTTTTTTCATGGAGTTATTATCATCGTTACAACCTTCAACTCGCCTTAGAGAAATCCTCTCAGACAGATCCATTAACAGGTGTTGCAAACCGGCGTTACTTTGATAGCAAACTTAAATCAGAAGCAAGCCGAAGTGCTCGCTCAAGCAGTGATTGCGCCCTTATCTTACTTGATATAGACCATTTTAAACGCATCAATGATACTTTCGGCCATCCTACAGGAGATCGCGTTATTTGTGCGCTCGCGGACTTATGCGTAAACCAATCAAGAGAAATTGACCTAGTTGCCAGGCTTGGTGGAGAAGAATTCGCCGTTATTTTACCGGACACCAACATAACTGATGCGAAAAATCTTGCAGAGCGGATTCGAAAGCACGTCGAGGATATATCTGTGACTGGTGATGCCGGAGAAATTGTAAAGTGGACTATCAGCTTGGGGGTATCATCCTTGCCAGAAAGTAGAAGCAGTAGGTATACAACTGAAATTGTTATGGAGATGTTTATCAAGAAAGCAGATAACGCACTTTATGAGGCAAAGAGAAAAGGGCGGAATCAAACTGTATTGTCGCAATAAAATGTGTTTTAAAAAATTTCCTTTTTTATTCAATTAAATGCCAAGCCAAACAGAGCAACGGATGGGATTTCGCTCAGCTCAAGTAAAGAGCTTTGCCTTGAGTAGCTATCATAGTCCAGGATAATAAGCTTCTCAATTGCTATATTGTTAAAACAGTTATGTTACATGTTACGATAATCTAATCTCCTTATAAACTCGCTCAGCCCAATGTTTAATTGACTCATTTTCAAGGAATCCTTTATTTTCAGATGATGATTTTGGATGAGGCACACGCTTATATCTATCACTAAAGAGCTTTTTGATTAGCGTTGTAGGCCATGCCAGTGATTTTTTTAATAACCTGATTTCCAACTCTCGAAGAGTGCGTTCCCAATCAAATTGGACATGCGGCTTCAACAGGAGTGTCGATAGTCTGTTCTTATTATCGGAAGTATCCACTTCTATCAATGCGTACTCTTGACCATCCTTTTCAATTCGATGAAAAGCCAGACAACGTGGGTTACCATCTACAAGCAAGTGTTTGGAGTAACCATCAATAGTGGGGAGCTTTCGGATTTCCCTGTGGATGTGGCGGTAACCCGACATGCCAACCAATTGCAGCACCATAGCGTTAAAGGCTTCAAATTTATCCGCATAGAGATGTGCGTCGTCGCTCTTGTCTTCCATGCCATCATAATCTGCTGAAGGTAATGTACCGTGAGTACTGGCCTCATCCGTACTTACTTCAAAGCCAGTATTTTCTGGAGAGTCTGACGAGTCGCCCTCCTGGCCCAAACAGCCAGTCTGTCCTTTTCCCTTACCTATGCGAGTTGTCCGAATGGGATTAGCAAACTCAAATGCGACGGCTGGCGTTTCAATCCGGATTTCTGTTTGATCAGTATCTGGCTCTTGTTCGTCATCAATTTCCAATTCCGGGCCGGATTGCGGGCCGGGCCGAACAGCATACCCCTGGCCTGCTCGCCTCTCAGCGAATCGGGGATCGACAAAATCGACATAGGCGGGACAATCACAGGTTAGATTAGAAACACCATAAATCTCATACACAAAAAACGCTTTTCGTTCCTGATCGTAATGACCACGAAGTGTCAGCTCAACACCTGCGAGCGGTGGTGGTTCAAATTGAAAACGCCACAGACGGTACTTGTCTGTGTCATAACCGTTTTGAAGTTGGTAGCGGGCAACACTTTCAAAAGACAGCTTAGCTTCCTCATCCAGCAATATCCAGGCTAACAACCGTCTTAATGCATAGTCACCTCTGACGTACAGCGGCAGAGTGCAGGTTGGCAGAATATTGACGAGCGCCTTGCTCAACTTATCTAAGCGCTGGACATCAAACTCCTGAGAGAGTCCGTTGGGGATGTCAAGCGACATCAGAAAGTGACCCCCTGGCGACAGTGAAATCTGACCCCCTTACCCTCTGACGACCTGCTCGTCATGGTGGATGGAATCGGGCTTGATCAGCCCGGCCTTGCGCTTGGCGCGCAGTCGGTAACTGTCACCGCGGATGGTGATGACGTGACTGTGATGCAGCAGTCGGTCGAGGATGGCGGTGGCCACCACGGCATCACCGAACACCTCGCCCCACTCGCTGACCGCCCGGTTGCTGGTGACCAACAGGCTGCCGCGTTCGTAGCGCCGGGTAACCAGTTGGAAGAACAGGTTGGCCGCACCCGGCTCCAGCGGTAGGTAACCCAATTCGTCGATGATCAATAGCTTGGGCTTGGCGAAGTGCCTCAGCCGCTCCTCCAGGGCGCCATTGGCATGGGCCTGGACCAGTTGGGTGATCAGTGCCGTGGCGGTGGTGAACAGCACGGAGTAGCCAGCCTTGACCGCCTCCCGGCCCAGTGCCACGGCGAGATGGCTTTTGCCCACGCCCGGCGGGCCGAGCAGCAGCAGGGCGTCGCCGTTGGCGATCCAGCGCCCGCAGGCCAGCTCACGGATCTGACCGGGATCGACGGCAGGCTGGGCGCTGAAGTCGAACCCTTCCAGAGTGCGCAGGAACGGGAAGCGGGCGATGCTCAGCCCCATCTGGATGCGCCGCTGCTCCTTATGGGCCACCTCCTGCTCGCACAGGTAGGCCAGCGTCTCGCGCAGGGTCAACTCCCGGCGTGCGGCTTCGTCGAGCAGCGTGTCGAGCCGCTCGCGGATGGCGGTCAGCTTGAGACGCGTCAGCATGGCGTCCAGGCGCTCAGTCTCCGGCGTCGTCATCACCAGCCACCTCCCACCACGGCTTCGTACTCGGTCAGGTCGCGCTGCAGCGCGGCCGGCGGCAAGGTGGTCACGACCTCGCTGGACGCCACGACCTCCTCGGTGTCCGCCTTGGGTGATCGGTAGCCGACGATGCCCTGCAGATGCTCCGGCAGGCAGCGCACCTGGCGGCGCCCGCCCAGCTCCGGGTGGCGGGCCACCTCACGGCCGGCGTGATGCACCCGCAGTTCGCCGTCGGTCACGCTGACCTGGACAGGCTCACCGACCAGGCGCCAGGGCACGCTGTAGCGGTTGGTGTCGACCTCCACGGTGGCGTCGCGCTGGACCCGCCGGTTCAGCTCCCGGGCCTGCTCGAAGGGCGCCCGATCGTTGAGCGGTTGCAGGCTGGCCTGTTCGGCGATGAAGCGCACCGCCGGCAGCTCGCCGGTGGTGCCATGCACCCGCTGGTCGGCGATCTCGCGCATCCACCAACTCAGGTGGGCCTCCAGCGCCGCCCAGGTGGCGAAGGTCCGGCCGGCGATGGCGTTACGCTTCACGTAGCCAACGCCACGCTCGTCCTTGCCCTTGGTGCGGGCGCGGTACGGCGCACAGGCCACCGGCCGGAACCCCCAGTAGCGCGCAAAGGCCGCCAGCCGCTCGTTGAACACGACTTCGCGGGTCGCCGCGTTGTGGTGGTCGACCAGCGCCCGGGCGTTATCCAGCAGTACCTGCTCTGGCACCCCGCCAAAGTGGCGGAAGGCGCCCTCCAGGCCGGCGAACCACGCCGACTGCCGCTCGTGCCGGAAGGCACGGACGTAGAGGCGGCGGGAGTAGCCCAGGGTGGCGACAAACAGGAAGACCTTGACCGACTCCCCATCGATGGTGATGTGGCGGCTGCCGAAGTCGATCTGCAGCTGCTTGCCGGGCGGCGTCTCGAACCTCACCGTGGCCTTGGCTTCGGCAGCCAGTGCCTGGCGGAAGGGCGCGCAGGCGCGCTCCACCGTGCGCAGGCTGACCGTGAGACCGTGCTCGAGCTGCAGATCCTGCAAGACCACGGCAGCGTTGCCGGCGTGTTGCAGGAAGCGGGCCTTCAGCCATTCCTCCAGCCCTTCCAGCGACTTGCTGCGCTGCGGGCTCGCGTAGGGTGCCCAGCCGCCCTGACGCAGGTAGCGCTTGACGGTGTTCCTGCTGACACCGAGTTCATCGGCGATGCGCTTCGTTCCCCAACCACAGGCCTTCAGGCGCAGCATGGCGGCGACATCCTCTGGGCTCTGCATCGGTTCCCCTCGTACCTGAGTGTGGGGAACGTTATATCCGGATTTCTTCATGGGCGGACCCTCCTGGTGAGCTCACGGAGGGGTCAATTTTCCGTGTCGCCTGGGGGTCAGTTTTACGTGTCGCCTGACAGGGGATCAAAGCTAAACGCGTTATATAGGCGTGGTGGAAGAACAGCACTCGCGCTAATTCGAGCTGAGGAAGATAATACTGCGTTCCACCAAATTCAAAATTAAAGCACCATTGCTGTCCATCATCCTGCCGATTTACCACCGGAATTGGACAGGCTTCGATAGGTTCAGTACGCCAATGACGAGTATTTTCTATCACAATACGGGACTGGAATCCGGCAGGGCGTGGTTGTTCGCTTGCATTGACCACCCTGCGTCTTGCTAAGACCGGAATTTGAGAGACACCAAAATATTGTTTCTTTTGGCCTGGTGCCAGTTTGACATTAATGTGCCAATCAGGGCCATCATGGCGGCGAAATAAAGAGCCAATCTCCCGGATAACACTGTTATTTTCTATACCTTTGAACTTCATGTTCCGTATCCACTAAATTTTCCAAATACTGCCTGGCAGGCTCCATCATTCGTTCTTCACTCAATCCGGCGTTTCGCAACAATCGCCACCTTGGCGGCGACTCAAAGAGAACCCGTAAATCGTCATAGGCATTTTGCAAGCGTCGGATCTGGTACTGGGGAACGCTTTCCGAATTAGCCACCAAAAATGCCGATGTACATGGCATTTGATGGAGGTTTTTCTCAAGGGTTGAGAGATTGCCAAGCAACTTAAGGTAGTAGGTTCTTGAGCGCCTGGGCCCTTGTATATTTGCATTCAAAAACGTAGCCAGTTGTCGAAGTGCTTGCAGATATTCCCGATCCCGTTTGTCCCAATCAATACGTGGTACGTTATGGTTTGCCTTGTCTTGTGCATAACGATGGTTAACGTCCAACAGCCAGTCGCGATGATTCCGATAGAGCCTGGCATACAAATCCGGTGATTTTTTTCTGGCTTGAAGGGGTTGACGAGATGACAACAATTCGAGCCAAGCTTCCTGATCTGGCGTTTGACTGCTCGACTGTTGCATCACAACCTTAACTTGTTGTGGCGTTTTACGTGTTGGTTTCCGGCTAACTTCATCAAGCACATCGTCTATCTGCCAGTGGTTATCCAGCAATGCCTGATGAACAACAATATGCTGAAGATAATTGAAACTTTTTCGATGCTTGCGGAAGATTGCTTTCAGCCAGTCTGAGTCATCAATATCGGAACTGGGAGGCATCAGACGGTTTCGGATTAACCAAGCGGCAGGCCACACCTTTAATACCTTATTTTTTATCACTGAGTGGTCAATTTGGGCTTTTCCCCGATAAAAACCCAGTCGATAAGCAAGGCTGCGATAATACTCTGTCCATTGCTCAAAACTGGGGGACGCTTGCGCCGGCCGAACTAACAACCATCGCACCTGAGTGGTTATCCAATCAGATACTCCCATTCCCTTTTGCTGTTTAGTCTCATGACAGTGTTCAGGTGCAGCAGCGATAAAGCGATGACGTTCAATCAGGGGGCGAGCAATCCGCGTATCCATCAACACACCGTGTTCGGGGCACGATTCCACCCCGGCAACCTGCCATTCTCGTCGCCAAAAATACTCACAAAATTGTTCACGTTGAGCGGCTATGCAACCGGGGCAGTACCTGACAAAACGCGGGGATTTAATGCGAGAGGCGGAAACTCCTAATGCCAGATGAGCGGCACCCTGAGAACCCTGGTACAACCAATTCATGCACTGAAGCCGTCGAGCCTCTGGAACAAAAGGTGCGTAAAGCGGAAATAAAGTATGGCTGTAGATCAATTTTTCGGGTGTGAACTCCTCTGGAAGCCAGCGAGAGAGCGTTGCAATATGGTTAGGTAAGTCTATCGTTGCGATAATACTGCGAGATTCGAAGACCTCATCCAACAGTTGCTTTGGGCTGGTCAGCCCTTGCCGGACACCCGCTCTTGCCACGGCGCTATACATCAACTCCTCTGTGTAAGGTATAGGAAAATTCAACACGGCCATCACCCAAAGGAATTAACCCAGTCTTGGGCATCAAAAAGCAAGCCGTTGCAGCCAAGTGATTCCTGGAAGATTTCCTCATTGGCGGACTGAGAGAATAGAAAGCGCAAGTCTTCTGAATCCAGGGTATGCCAGTCAGCTTTCTTCATCGCCTTAAGTTTGGGGGTGGATGACGCTGGCTTTTCTATCTCTGCACTCTGATACCAAGAGAGGATCAGCGGCATAAGATCCTTCATCACAAGGCCTGGATGATCCTCAAAAGCTCTGTTGATCAGAGGTTCAAGCAGCTCAGAGGCATACCCCATATCAACCAGCATATTATGCAAACGAACAGCTTGTTCATTACCCCCATACTTGACTACGGTATCAATGCTTTCCTGGTTGGAACGCAGCAGGTGGCTCAGTTCCAGTATTTTTCTATCCACGTCGGGGATAGTCAGATCTGAGTAACGCGCAATTTTTGTCACATCACCCGACCGTAACGCATCAATCATGGGGTGGATAGGTTTTAGCTCATCCTGGTAGACCTTTCGCATCAAGGCGGGGGTAATGCGCTCAATGCCGGTGACAACAGCCCGGATCTGTGACAAAACAAACAACTTGATGACGACATCCATAATGCCTTGTGAAAGCTCGTACCAAGTATATCTAATCTCATCGGTCACTTCAGGGGATGCTTTAGTCAGCCATTGATACTTCCACAAACGGCCAGTGAAGGCTCCCCACTCGGTACGGGATACCTCCTGCTCGCCTGATGGTTTGCTTAAAGGCTCCCATAGTATTGAACCAAAACCTGCACCACGACGAGCGGACCGCAGATCCAGTTCAAAGACAGATCTGGCCTTTGGTGTCCCCACCATGACAACCGGGACCGAAATTTCATTAACCAGTGTGACAAAGAAATTGAGCATGCGCTCGGCACCACCTGAATTCTTAACACTCAGATGCTGGATTTCATCAATCACTAACAGTCCAATTGCGTGGGTGTTGGCAATGTGTGCCATTACCGCAATCAAGGTTTCTACGCTATGTCGTTTTTCCACGTAGCGACGTACGTAATTCGTGGCGAGTACCGCGTCAATTTCCCGAAAGAAGTTATGACACAGGCTTTTCAACGAACCGTCATGCGGGCAGTCAATTTTAAGGAAAACGATCTGTGTGAAGTTGTAGGCTTCGTGATATATCAACTGGGGATAGGTTGCCAGAATACGGTTCAATGAGCTTGTCTTGCCTGAACCAGAACAACCGATGAAAGCCAGACTCTTAGCGGTGGATTCCACATGCTCGAACCGGAAAACAGCCAAATCCCCCTGCATGACACGCTCATAACCATTCTGGATGTGGGCATTCAGTTCGCCTGTCGCCAGATTTCTGCCAACATACCCTTGTCGAAGCATGACTGATAATTTTGACTCCAGTTCAATGTGACGGGATAGCGGCTGGAAAAAATTATCAAGTAATTGAGATATGACATGAATACGGGTCTGGCCATCAAGATAGACGTCGGTTGGGCGAAACGTAATTTGACCCGATAACCCGTCCTTTAGCTGACGCCGGTCCAGAATCGGCGGCAAAGCTTCAATGAGCGGGTTTCCTTGGTACTGACTTATCCCGGTATCATTATAAATTGCCTGCACCATGCCTTTGGGTAGCGTCATTCATCATCTCCAAACAGGTCATCCAGAAAATCTGGGAAAGCCCCATCTTCGGGCTGATCAGTCAAATACCTGACATCTGCTTTGGGTTTCGGCTCAGTAGCCTTGTTATCCGCTCGACGTTTCTGGCGTTCCTGCTCACGGGCTTCCCGTCGGTTTTGATTGATGCCAACCAAAGTTTCTGTTTTTGATTCACCAAAGTAGGAAGGACGTAGCTTTTCCGCGTTTTGGATGGTTTCCTGAATCACATTTTCCAGCGATCTTTTGCTTTCCCTCTCTTTCAATTTAGCTGCTGCTGTTGATTTTCGTTGTTGCTGCTGGCTGTCCCATAACTCCCACATCGACCGGCCCCTAAATTCCCTTGAGCGGTCTGTTAGCGAGCACTCCCAATAATCTGATTTTGTTGCATCTGGGAAGACATAAATGATGTCGGTTACCGCGGGGTCATACGCCGCCATAAAGGGGCCAGGTCGCTGTTGCCCGGTTCTATGGAGCCAGCCAGACGCCAGCAGCTCCCTACAGGTATAAAAGGCACCGAAGCATTGAATACCGTAATCGGAAAGCGTTACTTTTTGACGAGGCAACAATGCCAGCTTCAGCGCCGACTCCGATGTGTTACGTAGCCGTCCGCTACGATTTTGAATACCCCATTGCCAGATATTAATTGGTACAGGTGCGAGTGTATCCGGCATATCCGGATCGCGGTCATACTTGACCAATACCGAACTCTGGTTGCGATGCAGGATAGAGCCGATAATTATTTTAGTGAATTCGTCCAATGTAAGTGTTGCATCCAACCGATAATCTTTCCCGCCGCGCTTTTTGATGGTGGTTCCAGCAACCACTCCTGGTGCAAACGGCTTGAAGTCTGCTTGAATAGTGCGAAAATGCCGCTCAACGATACCCTTCGCATCCCCACGATAAGGTGGTGTATTTTCAATCCGAACACCAAAGGCCTGCTCCAGATATTCAATTTGATGGCCCAGCAACTCACCGCGATCAGCCAAAATGGCGTCCGGCAGTCCAATCGACGGCCAATCCTCTGGCTCGATGTCATAACCGAAAGACTGACATATCTGAGATTTATCGATCATGGCGTTGACCAGTGCCAACATAGCCGTCACATAGGAGGGGTTTTCAAATCCCACATAGAAACCAGCAATCAATCTGCTATAGACATCGACAACCACGTACAAAGTTGGTCGGCCAATAATCTTTTGTCTGTCAGCGGAAAGCAGATAGATATCGGCAATAGTCGCGTCGATCTCGTACCGTGCACCAGGACCGTGAACCCCAGTTGTGGCTGTTCCTTGTAACGGTCTGATGTCCTTTTGATATTCAATTTTATTGGCTCTCAGCCGGATACGTTCAGGCCGGACATATTCCCGCTCGTAGAAATAACGTAGTTGAGCAACTGTCGGGAAGTTCTCTTTCGGTACATCGGGATGAGCCGTTTCAAACATGTCCTCGAAGCGTCGATGAGCATAGGGTAGAGAATGATTCTTCTCCGTCAGATAGTGGCGATCAAGCACAATGCGAAACATGCGTTCAACGCCAGTATCTACAATGGCGCCGGTACCCGGTGCTATACTTCTCGGACGCCCTAATTTTTTTCCTGAAGCTGTGCGTTTTTTTCCTCGCCCGCCTGATTTATCGTAGTCCGGCAAAAGCGCGTTCGGTATGCAACCTCGCTGCCAATATTGGCGAAGATAAGCATATAGTGTTTTTTTAGCTGTTCCAGATTCATTCACAACCTGCTGAACCAGTGCGCCTCGACCACTGCGATAATAGATATCCGGTTGGTGTATTAAAGGCTCAATAACGGCCATACGCTTGTCCCGAATTTGCTGTGCTACTGAGCCGTGTTCCGGGAGCTGAGCGGCAAGATGGGAATAGGGGTCATCAATTTTTTTTAACGTCTCAGAAAGAATGAAGTCTTCCACTTCTGCCAGGGAAACCCGTTCAGGGAAAGCTTTGTCGGAATCAACATTAATCCATGTATATCGAATGTCTGAGACATCAAGAATTCGATACCGAGCCTCTTCGAATGCCACAACATCATTGATTCGCAACATAATAATTCCTCAATGAATCAATGTCTGAAGATGCTTGTAATTCCCCTACAGCCAGCGTTGACCAAGGCTTTCTGATATCGAATAAGAAAACCCTCAAGGCTAACAGCGAACGTATCTTTTGCAGGGACTCGCCTGGAGAGAGTGAATAGGCTTGATCGAGCATCATCGAAACTTGAGAAATCAGTAAAGTCGGATGATTAATAAAGAAGCCCAAGTAAAGGGAAGCCATATTCAGAGTATCTTCGATCCCATCCAGAACCAATTGCGCTGGATACAGCCAGGCAATATTTTTGGTGACGGTCTTGGGAATTTGTTTTTCTGTCAGCAAATACCATGGAACTTCCTTTAACGCCCAATAACGCCGTTCAAGCTCCAGTTTTTCGATGGTTCTAGAATTAGAAAGATCTGAAGAGGTTTTTACCTGAATAGCCATTCTGGGAAGCTCAGGCTTATTAGTGTCCACTAGAAAATCCGTGGACATGACTTGAATTTGTCCTCGTACTTCGGGATGACGGATACGCGCTTGCGCTGCAAGCTCAATGGTATCCTCTAATCGGAGAGGGTATTGCTCCCGGATATCAGTGACAGATGGATTCCAATCAAACAGAAAGAACGCCGCCAGCTCTAGGTCTGACAACAGATGGTGGGTTCGTTGAGTCTGGAATCCCCAGATGCGGTGAGATCGTCCAGCAGAAGGCAGGTCTCTGACGGTCAACCAGGGTTGGTAGTCTTTTCCTGACCCCTTTCCGCGACCTTGTTTAACCCATTTAAGTGAACGAGAGTCAAGGGATAAGCTGGTCAAGCTCCGTACCTCCGACATTGCACATAAAGTATACGGAGCTAAGTTACCAGCTTTATTTGCAAGTTACCAACTATATTTAAAAGTAACCTACTTTATTTAAATCCCACAGGAACGGCGGCTCGACGGGAGGCGTCACTCCACCGTCACGCACTTGGCCAGGTTGCGCGGCTGGTCGACATCGGTGCCCTTGAGCACCGCCACGTGGTAGCTGAGCAGCTGCAGCGGCAGGGTGTAGAGAATCGGCGCCAGGGCCTCGTGCACATGGGGCAGGCGCAGTACCCGGATCTCCTCCTCTTCGGCCAGCGCCACCCCCTCGTCGGCGAACACGAAGAGCTCGCCGCCCCGGGCACGCACCTCCTGGAGGTTCGACTTGAGCTTGTCGAGCAGCTCGTCGTTGGGGGCCACCGAGATGACCGGCATCTCGCTGTCCACCAGGGCCAGGGGGCCGTGCTTGAGCTCCCCGGCCGGGTAGGCCTCGGCGTGGATGTAGGAGATCTCCTTGAGCTTGAGCGCCCCCTCCAGGGCGATGGGGAAGTGCGCCCCGCGGCCCAGGAAGAGGGCGTGATGCTTCTCGGCGAAGGCCATGGAGAGCGCCTCGATCTCGGGATCCAGCGCCAGCACCCGCTCCACCAGCCGCGGCAGGCCGCGCAGGGCCGCCACCAGCTCGGCCTGGGTGGCCTCGTCGAGCCCCTTGACCCGCCCCAGCGCCAGGGTGAAGAGCATCAGCGCGGTGAGCTGGGTGGTGAAGGCCTTGGTGGAGGCCACCCCGATCTCGGGGCCGGCCTGGGTCATCAGGGTCAGGTCCGACTCGCGCACCAGGGAGCTGCCCGGCACGTTGCAGATCGCCAGGCTGGCCAGGTAGCCGCGCTCCCTGGCGAAGCGCAGCGCCGCCAGGGTGTCGGCGGTCTCGCCGGACTGGGAGAGGGTGACGAAGAGGGTGCCCTCGGGCACCACCACCTGGCGATAGCGGTACTCCGAGGCCACCTCCACCTGCACCGGTACCCCGGCGAACCGCTCCAGCCAGTAGCGGGCCACCATCCCGGCGTGGTAGCTGGTGCCGCAGGCGACGATATGGATCTGGCGGACGCGGCCGAACAGCGCCTCGGCGTCGGGGCCGAAGCTCTCCACCAGCACCGAGCGCTCGCCCAGGCGACCCTCCAGGCAGGCGGCGATCACCGCCGGCTGCTCATGGATCTCCTTGAGCATGAAGTGGCGGTAGCCGCCCTTGCTGGAAGCCCCGTCACCGTGCTCGAAGGTCTGCACCTCGCGCTCCACCGGCGTTCCCGCGGCGTCGAAGACCTCGATGCGCCCACCGGCGGAGAGGCGCACCATGTCGCCCTCCTCCAAGTAGATGAAGCGGTCGGTGACCTGCAGCAGGGCCAGGGGGTCCGAGCCCAGGAAGGCCTCGCCGATGCCCACCCCCACCACCAGCGGGCTGCCCTTGCGGGCGCCGACGATCACATCGGGCTCGGACGCGCTGACCACGCCCAGCGCATAGGCGCCCTCGAGTCGGGCCAGCACGCGGCGCACCGCGGCCAGCAGGTCGCCCGCCTCGCGGCTCTCGCGCTCCAGCAGGTGGGCCACCACCTCGGTATCGGTCTCGGAGGTGAAGACATAGCCCGCCGCCTTGAGCTCCTGGCGCAGGGCCTCGTGGTTCTCGATGATGCCGTTGTGCACCACCGCCAGGCGCTCGCCGGACTGGTGGGGGTGGGCATTGGCCTCGCTGGGCCGGCCGTGGGTCGCCCAGCGGGTGTGGGCGATGCCGCAGCGTCCCGGCAGCGGCTCGGCCGCCAGGCGCTCGGCCAGGGCCGCCACCTTGCCCACCGCCCGGCGGCGCGACAGCGTGCCCTCCGGCGAGAGCACCGCCATGCCGGCGGAGTCATAGCCGCGGTACTCGAGGCGCCTGAGCCCCTCGAGAAGGATGCCTTCCACGTTACGCTCGGCAACGGCCCCGACGATTCCACACATGGTGACTCTCCTTACCTGTCCTTGCTGGGGCGTGGCCAGTCGGCCTTGCTGATCTGACGGCCGCGGGAAACGGCCAGGGCGTTGTCCGCCACGTCCTTGCTGATGGTGGAGCCGGCGCCCACGGTGGCGTTGCTGCCCACGCTCACCGGGGCCACCAGCGCCGTGTTGGAGCCGATGAAGGCGCCATCGCCGATCTCGGTGCGATGTTTGTGGGCGCCGTCATAGTTGCAGGTGATGGTGCCGGCGCCGACGTTGACGTCGCGGCCCAGCCGGGCGTCGCCCACGTAGCTCAGGTGGTTGATCTTGCTGCCCTCACCCACCTCGGTGTTCTTGGTCTCGACGAAGTTGCCCACCTTAGCGCCCACCGCCAGGCGAGTACCTGGGCGCAGCCGGGCGAAGGGACCGACGCGGCCGCGACCGGAAATCACCGTGCCCTCGATGACGCTGTGGGGCTCGATCACCGTCTCGGCGCCGATATGGCTGTCGCGGATCACGCAGTGGGGGCCGATACGCACCCCCTCCCCAAGCTCCACGTCTCCCTCGAAGACGCAGCCCACGTCGATCTCCACATCGTGGCCGCAGGTGAGGGTGCCGCGGATATCGATCCTCGCCGGGTCGATCAGCGCTACCCCATCGGCCATCAGCCGCTCGGCCGTGGCCAGCTGATGGGCGCGCTCGAGGCGCGCCATCTGCAGCCGGTTGTTGACCCCCTCCACCTCCAGCGGGTCGGCCGGCTGGGCGGTGACGATCCTGACCCCCTCGGCGGCCGCCATGGCGATGATGTCGGTGAGGTAGTACTCGCCCTGGGCGTTGTCGGCGGAGAGCCGTGGCAGCCAGCGGCGCAGCTGGGCGGCGGTCATTGCCATGATGCCGGTATTGCACTCGGTGATGGCAAGCTCCGTCTGGGAGGCGTCCTTGTGCTCGACGATGGCCACCACCTCGCCCTCGGCGTTGCGCAGGATGCGCCCGTAGCCGGTGGGGTCCGCCAGGGTCACGGTGAGCAGGCCGAGGTGGTCGTCATCGACTCCGTCCAGCAGCCCCGCCAGGGTCTCGCGACGGATCAGCGGCACGTCGCCATAGAGCACCAACACCTTGCCCTCGCCGAGGCCCTCCAGGGCCTGGGCCACGGCATGGCCGGTGCCCTTCTGTTCGGCCTGCAGCGCGAAGTGCACCTCGCAGTCGGACAGGGCCTCGCGCACCTTCTCGGCGCCGTGCCCCACCACCACGTGGGTGCGCTCGGCCTCGAGGCCCCGCGCGGTATCGACCACGTGGCGCACCATAGGCTTGCCGGCCAGGCGGTGCAGCACCTTAGGCAGGGTCGAGCGCATCCGGGTTCCCTGCCCGGCCGCGAGTATCACCACATCCAGCGTCATCAATGACTCCTGTCGTTCATTCGTTCGGGGCGGGCTCGGTCTCGAGCTCGCCCGGCTCGGCTACCGCCACCAGGCCGAGCTCCTCGACCAGCTCATCGCCGAAGTATGCCACGAAGGCGGGGCTGACGAGGCTCTCCCAGCCCTCGTCCACGCGTACGATCATCAACACCTTGAGGTCCTGGGCGACGGCCAGGGCCATGCCCGCCTCGTCCCCCAGCACCATCAGCGCCGTGGCCCAGGCGTCGGCCCAGGCGTTGGAGGGGTGCAGCACGCTCACCGAGGCCAGGCGATGGTCGATGGGCCGGCCGCTGCGCGGGTCCAGGGTGTGGGAGAAGCGCTGCCCCCCCTCCTCGAAGTAGTTGCGGTAGTCGCCGGAGGTGGCCAGGGAGACATCGCCGATGGGCAGCACGTACTGCGCCTCCCGGCGGTCTTCCAGCGGCGCCTCCACGCCAATGCGCCAGGCCTCCGCCTCGCCGTCGTCACCGCCGCCGGCATTGCGATGGCCGCGGGAGATCAGGTCGCCCCCCAGGTTGACCAGATAGTGCTCGATGCCCTCACGGTCGAGGTAGGCCGCGACCCGGTCCACCGCATGGCCCTTGGCCACGCCGCCCAGGTCGACGAAGACGTCCCGGGTGCGCCGCGCCTGCAGCCCCGCCGGGTCGAGTTCCAGCGCATCGAAACCGACCACCTCGAGGCGCTCGGCCAGCGCCGCCTCGTCCGGCACCTCGCGGGGACGCGCCTCGCCGCCGAAGCTCCACAGGTTGACCAGCCCCCCCAGGGTGACGTCGAAGGCGCCGTCGCTCTTCTCGGCCACCGCCTGGCTGATCGCCAGCACCTCGACCAGCTCGTCGGAGAGCGGCTGCCACTCACCGAGGGGCGACTGGTTGAAGGCCATGAGCTCCGAGTCCTCGATGTAGATCGACATGGCGGCATCCACCGCCTCGAGCGTCTCGAGGATGCCCTGCTCCAGCGCCTGGGCCTGGCCCTGGGTCAGCGAGTCGGCGATGGTCACCTGATAGAAGCTGCCGAAGATCCCCCCCTCGAAGCGCACCGGCGAGTCGAGGGGACGGTCGCGCTCCGAGCAGCCGGCCAGCAGCAGCCCGGCGAGGAGCAGCAGCGGAAAATGGAGACGCAGGAACTTCATGATGACAGGCACTCCCGTGACGGATGAGGGTCGGCCACTACCAGAACAGCCACAGCAGCCCGCCGCCGAGCAGCAGCCGATAGACCACGAAGGGCTGCATGCCGACGCGCTTGATGAAGACCAGGAAATAGTGGATGCAGAGGTAGGCGCTGATGCCGGAGAGGATGGCCCCCACCGTCACCGCCGGCCAGTCCACCGCATGGGACTCCCGCACCAGGCCGACGATCTCCAGGCCACCGGCCAGCACGATCACCGGGATCGACAGCAGGAAGGAGAAGCGTGCCGCGCCCTCCCGGCTCATGCCGAGCAGTAGCGCCGCGGTGATGGTGATGCCGGAACGCGAGGTGCCGGGAATCAGCGCCAGGGCCTGGGCGCCACCGATGAAGAGCACATCCCTGAGGCCCAACTGGTACTCGCTGCGCCCGCCGTGGCGGCGGCGCCAGTCGGCATAGCCCAGCACCAGGCCGAAGCCGATCAGGCTCGTGCCGATGATCAGCGGCGAACGCATGCCCACTTCGATGGCATCGCGAAAGGTGAAGCCGATCAGGCAGACCGGCACGGTAGCCAGCAGCACCCACCAGGCGAGCCGGGCATCCTCGTCCATGCCGCCGCCGCGCAGCGAACCGACCCAGCTGCCGGCCATGCGCGCGAGCTCATGGCGGAAGTAGAGCACCACCGCCGTCAGGCTGCCGATATGCAGGGCGACGTCGAAGGCGAGGCCCTGATCCTCCCAGTCGGTGAGTACCGGCACCAGGATCAGGTGAGCGGAGCTCGATACCGGCAGGAACTCGGTGAGTCCCTGCACGACGGCGAGCAGAATGACCTGCAGCCACTCCATAGCTAGACCCCGGACAGGATGGCGGTGGCGATGCTGAAGTAGATCAGCACCCCCGAGGCGTCGATCAGGGTAGTCACCAGCGGCGCCGAGGCGGTGGCCGGGTCCCAGCCCAGCCGGTTGAGCACGAAGGGCAGGCACATGCCGAGCAGGCTGCCGAACAGCACGATGGTCACCATGCTCATGGCCACCACCATAGCCACCGCCTCGCCGCCGCGCATCACCCCGATGGGCGCTACCGCCAGGGCCATGGTCAGGCCCAGGGAACCGGCCACCAGCAGTTCGCGACCGAGCAGGGTGCTCCAGTCCTTGACCCCGACGTCGCCGGTGGCCATGCCGCGCACCATCAGGGTGGCGGCCTGGGCTCCGGCGTTGCCGCCGCTGCCGATCAGCAGCGGCAGGAAGAACACCAGCGCCACCTGGGCGGCGATGGTCTCCTCGAAGTAGGCGATGCCGGCGCCGGAGAAGAGGTTGGCGAAGACCAGCAGCACCAGCCAGGTCACTCGCTTGCGATAGAGGCTCCACAGCGGCACCCGGCTGACGCCGTCCTCCAGGGCGCCGATGGACATGCCCTTGTGGAAGTCCTCGGTGGCCTCGGATTCGGCCACGTCCATGGCGTCATCGTGGGTGACGATGCCCACCAGGCGCTCGTCGTGATCGATGACCGGCAGCGCCAGCAGGTCGTAGCGGGCCACGACCCGGGCGACCTCCTCCTGGGCCGCGTCCACCGGAATGCTGATCACGTCCTTGATCATGATGTCATCGACCTTGGCTCCCGGGCGCGCCACCATCAGCTGGCGCAGCGACAGGGTGCCGGCCAGCTTGCCGTCGGGGTCGACGATATAGATCTGGTAGACGGTCTCGGCGTCGGGGGCGGTCTGGCGCACCCGCATCATCGCCTGGGAGACGGTCATGCCGGTGGGGATGGCCACGTAGTCCGAGGTCATGATCGCCCCGGCGGTGCCCTCCTCGTAGCTGGCCAGCCGCTTGAGGTCCTCACGCTCCTGGCGTGCCATGCGCCGCAGCAGCCCCTCGCGGCGGTCCTCATCGAGGAGGTTGAAGAGGTCGGCGCGCTCGTCGGAGCCCATCTGCTCGAGCACCGAGAGCAGCGTTTCGTCGGACATGGTCGAGGTGATCTCGACCTGCTCCTCGCCGGGCAGGTAGCCCAGCACGTTGGCCCGCCGCTCCAGCGGCAGGGCCTCGAGCAGGCCCATGGCGATCGACAGATCGTCATCCTCCTCGAGGAGTTCCTCGAGGATCTCGGCGATGTCCGCGGAACGCAGCTCCGACAGCATCTCGCCGAGGCGCTCGCGGTCCTCCGCGGCCTGGGCCGCGACCAGCGCCTCCTTCTGTTCCTGCAGGGTCTCGTTCAGTGACATGGCATCCTCCTGACGCCGGGGGCGCAGAGATGGGTGAGCGGCACCAGCGGCGCGGGGCCGGCGCCCATGATAGCAGAGACGAAAACGCCCCCCGAACCCGCTATTTCATGGGATCGGGGGGCGCGCCGTCACGGCCCGGGCCGGATCAGCCCTTGCCGGCCTTCTTGCGCAGCTGCTGGATGGTACGCAGCTGAGCCACGGCCTCGGCGAGCTCGGCGGCGGCGCGGGTGTAATCCAGCTCCGCCGACTTGTCGTTGAACGCCTTCAGTGCTTGCTGGCGGGCCTCCTCGGCGGAGGCCTCGTCGAGGTCCCTGGCACGGGATGCCGCATCGGCCAGGATGGTCACCACGTCCGGCTGCACTTCCAGGAAGCCGCCAGAGACGTAGAAGTTCTCCTCCCGCCCGCCATCATGGATCACGCGAACCGGGCCTGGCTGAAGCTCGGTCAGCAGCGGGGCGTGCCCGGGCAGGATGCCCAGATCCCCCATGATCCCGGACGCGACGAGCTGCTCGACCTCGCCCGAAAAGATGGCCGCCTCGGCGCTGACGATGTTGCATGTGAAGCTGTTCGCCATAGCGAATCCCCCTGATGGACGGGATTACTTCATCTGGTTGGCTTTCTCGACGGCCTCGTCGATGGTGCCGACCATGTAGAAGGCCTGCTCCGGCAGCTCATCGTAGTCGCCGTTGAGGATGCCCTGGAAGCCGCGGATGGTGTCCTTGAGGGACACGTACTTGCCGGGCGACCCGGTGAACACCTCGGCCACGAAGAACGGCTGCGACAGGAAGCGCTGGATCTTACGCGCCCGGGACACGGCCAGCTTGTCCTCGTCGGACAGCTCGTCCATGCCCAGGATCGCGATGATGTCCTTGAGCTCCTTGTAGCGCTGCAGCACGTTCTGCACGCCGCGGGCGGTGTTGTAGTGCTCCTCGCCGACGACCAGCGGATCCAGCTGACGGGAGGTGGAGTCCAGCGGATCGATGGCCGGGTAGATACCCAGCTCGGCGATGGAACGCGCCAGTACCACGGTGGCGTCCAGGTGCGAGAAGGTGGTCGCCGGGGACGGGTCGGTCAGGTCATCCGCGGGCACGTAGACGGCCTGCACGGAGGTGATCGAGCCGGTCTTGGTGGAGGTGATGCGCTCCTGGAGCACACCCATCTCCTCGGCCAGGGTCGGCTGGTAGCCCACCGCGGAGGGCATGCGGCCCAGCAGGGCGGACACCTCGGTACCGGCCAGGGTGTAGCGGTAGATGTTGTCGACGAACAGCAGCACGTCGCGGCCTTCATCGCGGAACTTCTCGGCGATGGTCAGGCCGGTCAGGGCCACGCGCAGGCGGTTGCCGGGCGGCTCGTTCATCTGACCGTAGACCAGCGATACCTTGTCGATAACGTTGGATTCGGTCATCTCGTGGTAGAAGTCGTTACCCTCACGGGTACGCTCGCCCACGCCCGCAAACACCGAGTAGCCGCTGTGCTCGGTGGCGATGTTGCGGATCAGCTCCATCATGTTGACGGTCTTGCCCACGCCGGCGCCGCCGAACAGGCCGACCTTGCCGCCCTTGGCGAATGGGCAGACCAGGTCGATGACCTTGATGCCGGTCTCGAGCAGCTCGCTGGACGCCGCCTGCTCCGCGTAGGTCGGCGCCTTGCGGTGGATCGGCATGCGCTCCTGCTCGCCGATGTCGCCGGCCTCGTCGATGGGGCGGCCCAGCACGTCCATGATGCGACCCAGGGTCTCCTTGCCGACCGGCACGGAGATGGCGGCACCGGTGTTGATCACTTCCATGCCGCGCTTCAGGCCCTCGGTGGAGCCCATGGCGATGGTGCGCACCACGCCGTCGCCCAGCTGCTGCTGGACCTCGAGCACTGTCTCGACATTCGAGACGTTCAGCGCGTCGTAGACCTTGGGAACGTCGTCCCGCGGAAACTCTACGTCAATCACCGCGCCGATGATTTGTACGATACGTCCGCTCATCTTGCGATCCTCTAAATAACCTGCCTATGAAGCCTGTGTGCCGGGAGGGCCACGCCCTCCCCGGCGCTATACGGCGGCGGCGCCCCCGACGATCTCGGAAATTTCCTGGGTGATCGCGGCCTGGCGAGCCTTGTTGTAGATCATCTCCAGGTCGTCGATCAGGCCGCCGGCGTTGTCGGTGGCATTCTTCATGGCGATCATCCGCGCGGCCTGCTCGCACGCCGCGTTCTCGACCACCGCCTGGTACACCTGGGATTCGATGAAACGAACCAGCAGGCTATCCAGCAGCGCCTTGGCATCCGGCTCATACAGGTAGTCCCAGGTGTATACGGGACCGGATTGTTCGTGGGAGTCATCCATGCCCATGTCCGCAGACAAGGGCAGAAGCTGACGGACCACCGGCTTCTGGGTCATGGTGTTGACGAACTCGTTATACACCACGTACAGGCGGTCCAGACGGCCCTCGTCATAGGCTTCCAGCATGACCTTGACGCTACCGATCAGGTCCTCGACCTCGGGCGACTCGCCCAGGCCGCTCTTCGCCGCCACGAGGTTGCCCCCGTAGTTCTTGAAGAAGCCGCCAGCCTTGGAACCCAGCGCGCAGAAATCCAGCTCGGCGCCCTCCTCGCGACGCACCATCGCGTCCTTGAGCACGGCCTTGAACAGGTTGACGTTCAGGCCACCGCACAGGCCGCGATCGGTGGAGACCACGATGTAGCCTACCCGCTTGACCTCGCGATCGACCATGTAGTCGTGCTTGTACTCAGGGTTGGCATCGGCGATATGGGCAACGACGTTGCGGATCTGACGCGCGTAGGGCTGGCTGGCCTTCATCAGGTCCTGAGCCCGGCGCATCTTCGACGCAGCGACCATTTCCATGGCGCTGGTGATCTTCTGCGTGTTCTTGATGCTCCCGATCTGGGTGCGAATCTCTTTTGCAGCTGCCATAGCGATCTACTCCGTTCGTGGCCCTCAGACAGTTCCCGGGCCCGCCCTCGGCGGGCGGGCCTCCAGGCTTACCAGCTCTGAGTGGCCTTGAACTTCTCGAGACCCTCTTTCAGCCCTTGCTGGATCTCGTCGTTGTAGTCGCCGGTCTGGTTGATCTTGTCGAGCAGCTCGGCGTACTCGGCCTTCATGAAGTCGTGCAGGGCACGCTCGAAGTCCAGTACCTTGCTGACGTCGACGTCATCCAGATGGCCCTCGTTGGCCGCGTACAGAGACAGCCCCATCTCGGCCACGGAGAGCGGCGAGTACTGCTTCTGCTTCATCAGCTCGGTGACGCGCTGACCATGCTCGAGCTGCTTGCGGGTGGACTCGTCCAGGTCCGAGGCGAACTGGGAGAAGGCCGCCAGCTCGCGGTACTGGGCGAGCGCCAGACGCACACCGCCGCCAAGCTTCTTGATGATCTTGGTCTGGGCCGAACCACCCACGCGGGAAACCGACAGACCGGCGTTGATGGCCGGACGGATGCCCGAGTTGAACAGGTCGGTCTCCAGGAAGATCTGACCGTCGGTGATCGAGATCACGTTGGTCGGAACGAAGGCGGAGACGTCGCCCCCCTGGGTCTCGATGATCGGCAGCGCGGTCAGCGAGCCGGTCTTGCCCTTCACTTCACCGTTGGTGAACTTCTCGACGTACTCGGGGTTGACGCGCGCGGCGCGCTCCAGCAGGCGAGAGTGGAGGTAGAAGACATCACCCGGGTAGGCTTCACGGCCCGGCGGACGACGCAGCAGCAGGGAGACCTGACGGTAGGCCCAGGCCTGCTTGGTGAGGTCGTCGTAGACGATCAGGGCGTCTTCGCCGCGGTCGCGGAAGTACTCGCCCATGGTGCAGCCGGCATAGGGCGCCAGGAACTGCATCGGGGCCGGGTCGGCTGCGCCGGCGGCGACCACGATGGTGTGCTCCATGGCACCATGCTCTTCGAGCTTGCGCACCACGTTGGCGATGGTGGACTGCTTCTGGCCAATGGCGACGTAGATACAGGTGACGCCCTTGCCCTTCTGGTTGATGATCGCATCGACGGCGATGGCCGACTTACCGATCTGACGGTCACCGATGATCAACTCACGCTGGCCGCGGCCGATCGGCACCATGGCGTCGATGGACTTGAAGCCGGTCTGGATGGGCTGGTCGACCGACTGGCGGGTGATAACACCCGGCGCGACCTTTTCCACCGCGTCGGTGAGCTTGGCGTCGATGTCGCCCTTGCCGTCGATGGGGTTGCCCAGGGCATCCACCACGCGGCCCTTCAGCTCGGGGCCCACCGGCACCTCGAGGATGCGACCGGTACAGCTGGCGGTCATGCCCTCTTCCAACTGCAGGTAGTCGCCCAGTACCACGGCGCCCACGGAGTCGCGCTCCAGGTTAAGCACCATGCCGAAGATGCTGCCGGGGAATTCGATCATCTCACCGAACATCGCGTCCTCGAGCCCGTGGATCTTCACGATGCCGTCGGAAACGCTGACGATGGTGCCCTGATTGCGGGCTTCGGATGCGACGTCAAGCTTCTCGATACGCTGCTTGATGATGTCGCTGATCTCGGAAGGATTCAGTTGCTGCATGCCATGTCCCTCAGACTCAGGCGGTAAGAGCTTCGCTAAGGCGGTTCAATCGACCACGCACCGACCCGTCGATGACGGTGTCGCCGGCACGCAGGATCACGCCACCGAGAAGCTTGGAGTCCACCTGAGTGGTAATGGAGATTTCGCGATTCAGGCGCTTCTTGAGCGCACCGGCGAGCTTTTGCTGCTGCTTGGCGTCGAGTTCGAAGGCCGACACCACGGTCACGTCGACGCGCTGCTCGTGGTCGGCACGCAGCCGCTCGAACTGCCCGGCGATGGCGGCCAGCGCCGGCAGGCGACGCTGGTCGGCCAGCACATCGAGGAAACGACGCGCCGCGTCGTCCACCTTGATGTCGGCCACCTCGACCAGCAGCGCCACCTTGCGCTCGTGGGTGAGCTTCGGACTGGCAACGAGTGCCTGGACGTCCCGGTTGGCCATGACCAGGCCCAGGGTGCCCAGCATCTCGGACCAGGCATCCAGCGCCTGGTGATCACGTGCGTACTCGAACGCCGCCTTGGCATAGGGCCGCGCGACGGTAGACAGTTCCGCCATGGATCACCTCCTCACAGTTCGGCTGCAAGCTTGTCGAGCAGCTTGCGATGTGCCTTCTCGTCGATGGAGGCTTCCAGGACACGCTCGGCGCCAGCGACCGCGAGGGTCGCCACCTGGACGCGAAGCTCTTCCTTGGCGCGATTGATTTCCTGCTCGATCTCGGCACGGGCGCTGGCCACCAGGCGCTCGCCTTCGGCGCGGGCCTGTTCGCGAGCTTCCTCGATCATCTGGGAGGCGCGCTTGTTGGCCTGCTCGAGGATCTGGGAAGACTGCTCCTTGCTCTCACGCAGGGTCTGAGCGGCCTGTTCCTGGGCGAGCTCGAGGTCACGAGAGGCACGGCTTGCCGCGTCGAGGCCATCGGCGATCTTCTTCTGGCGCTCGTGGAGCGCAGAGCTGATCGGCGGCCACACGTACTTTATGCAGAACCAGACAAAGATCGCGAAGGCGATCGTCTGCCCGATCAGCGTCATGTTGATATTCACAGGACTGTACCTCTGACAGGTTCGTGGCGACCGGTAACAAGCAAACCGAGCGCTGAGCGCTCGGTGCTGTCGTTAACCGGCGACGACGAAGATCAGGTACATCGCGATACCAACGCCGATCATCGGCACGGCGTCGAGCAGACCGGCCATGATGAAGGTCTTGGTCTGCAGCTGGTCGCCCAGCTCCGGCTGGCGAGCGGTGGACTCGAGCAGCTTGCCACCCAGCAGGGCGAAGCCGAGACCGGTAGCCAGGGCGCTGACGCTGATGATGATGGCAGCAGCAATGTAGACGATTTCCATGGTAGTACTCCTGGTAGGTTGAGTTACAAGGGTTAGTGGTTGGTTGAGTTACAAGCGTTGCTCGGGTCTCAGTGATGCTCGTGTGCGGCGCTCAGGTAGACGATCGATAGCGTCGTGAAGATGAAGGCCTGCAGAGTCACCACCAGGATGTGGAAGATCGCCCACGGCACGTCCAGCAGCCAGATGGCCCAGAAGGGCAGCAGCGCGATCAGGATGAAGATCACCTCGCCGGCAAACATGTTGCCGAAGAGACGCAGGCCCAGGCTGATCGGCTTGACGATGAGGCCGACGATCTCGAGGACCAGGTTGAAGGGGATCAGCGACCAGTGGTTGAAGGGGGTCAGAGAGAGCTCCTTGGCGAAGCCGCCCACGCCCTTGACCTTGCAGCTGTAGTAGACGATCAGGCAGAACACACCGAAGGCCATGCCGAGAGTGGCATTGACGTCGGTGGTCGGCACGATCTTCATGTACTCGAAGCCCAGCTTGCCGAACAGCTGGGGGAAGTAGTCGACCGGGATGACCTTGAGGCTGTTCATCAGCAGGATCCACATGAACAGCGTCAGCGCCAGGGGCGCGATATGCGGATTCTTGCCGTGGAAGGTGGAGCGGGTCAGGTTCTCGATGAACTCGATCACCATCTCGACGCCGTTCTGCAGCCCGCCGGGGACCCCGGTGGTGGCCATCTTGCCGGCCTTGCGGAACAGCCACAGGAACAGCACGCCCATGCCGATGGACCAGCCCATGGTATCCAGGTGGATCGCCCAGAAGCCCATCTCGACCGCCTCGGTGGAGCTGGACGCCAGCGACCAGCCGTTCTGCGGGTGGTAGCCGAAGGTCAGGTTCTGGAGGTGGTGCTGTATGTAATAGATGGCCGATATTTCGTTATCTGCTGCCATACTGCTTCCTCAGGTTCGGGGGGTCGACCGCTCGCGCGCCAGCCAGGGTGTCAGCCAGTGCATGAGTTGAGCCGCCACATATGCGACAAAGAATAAAGCCGGGTTTGAGGGGGGCACTGTGACGAAAACGATCGCGAACAGTGCTACCGTCAAACCGAACTTGCCCATCGCCGCTTGATAGAGATTGAGTACGTTGACCCGTACCCGCTTGCCGCCCCGGCTGCGCAACCCTCGCCTCACGAAATAGAGCGATGGCAGCAGGCTGACCAGCCCCCCCATCAGGGCGGATGCGGCACCGGGGATGCCAGTCTGCCAGAGCCCCAGCAGGGCCACCAGCAGGGCGGCCAGGCCCTGGGCCAGGAACAGCCGCGTGAAATCCAGTTGCCGGCGCGCGGCGCCGGCGGTGGCTCTGTGCATCGTGTTGACATCCTGGCCACGGATCTCGCGGCCCACTTCGCCGCGGCTGCCCTGCCTGAACGTAAGGCAAACACCGGCGGATTATAGGGAAGGGCTATCGGGGCTTCAACAAAACCGCCATGGATTTTGCCTGCTTCTGCCACTTCTTGCGACCAAAGGTGCAGAAATTGTCAACAGCCTACCGCCATGACGCCAGCCCCTCAGCGGATGTGCTCGAGGATTCCGTCCAGCTCGTCCAGGCTGGTATAGCGGATGGTCAGCCGCCCCTTGCCGCTCCGGCCATGCTGGATCTTCACCGCCGCCCCGAGCAGCTCGCCGAGGCGCATCTCCAGGCGCGCCACATCGGGACTCGCCGCGGGCTTCTCGGCCTTCCTGGGCTCGCCGGCGGCAAGGCGCTTCACCAGCGCCTCGGTATCGCGCACGGTGAGGTCCTTGTTGACCACCTCATGGGCCGCGCGGCGCTGCTTGGCACCGGAGAGCCCCAGCAAGGCCCGGGCGTGGCCCATGTCGAGGTCGCCGCGCTCCAGCAGGGTCTGCACCTCGGGGTCCAGCGCCAGCAGCCGCAGCAGGTTGGCCACCTGGGCGCGGGACTTGCCCACCGTATCAGCAACCTGCTGCTGGGTGAGATCGAACTCCTCCAGCAGACGCTTGAGCGCCATGGCCTCCTCGACCGGATTGAGGTTCTCGCGCTGGATATTCTCGATCAGCGCCAGGGCCAGGGCGACCTCGTCGGAGACCTCGCGGATCACCGCGGGAATCACGTCCAGCTCGGCCAGCTGGGCGGCACGCCAGCGCCGCTCGCCGGCGATGATCTCGTAGCGCTCCTCGCCGACGGGACGCACCACGATGGGCTGCATCACCCCCTGGGCACGGATCGAGTCGGCCAGCTCCTCCAGAGCCTCGGGCTGGATATCCCGGCGCGGCTGGTACTTGCCCCGGGTCAGCTGACCCAGCGGCAGGCGCTCGAGGCGATCCGTCACCTGAGGTGCGGTGGCCGGTGGTGCGACCTCCCCCCCCTCGACGCTCACCTCGGGGAGGTCGAGGCTCTCGCGGCGGCGAGCGCCGGCCCCGATCAGCGCATCCAGTCCACGTCCCAGGGCGCGTTTACGCGTCATCGACACTCCCTCATCACAGCGGTTACGGCATGGGCGCACCGCACTGTCGTCACAGCGACAGCCGGCGAATCAGTTCCTTGGCCAGCACCCGGTGGGCCTGGCTGCCCCGCGAGAAGCGGGCATACTTGGTCACCGGCAGGCCGTGGCTGGGCGCCTCGGCCACCCGCACGTTGCGCGGAATGGTGGCCTTGAGCAGGGTATCGCCGAAGTAGTCGCGCAGCTGCTTGGTGACGTCGCGAGTCAGGCTGTTGCGGGCATCGAACATGGTGCGCAGGATGCCGTAGACCTCGAGCTGCGGATTCACGCTGTCCTTGATCTGCTCGACGGTATCGAGCAGCGCCGAGAGCCCCTCCAGGGCGTAGAACTCGCACTGCAGCGGGATCAGCACCCCGTGGGCCGCGGTGAGGCCGTTGACGGTGAGCATGTTGAGCGACGGCGGGCAGTCGATCAGCACCACGTCGTATTCGCCGGCCACATCGGCCAGCGCCCGCTCCAGGCAGCGCTCGCGTCCGGCCTCGCGGTCGAGCAGCGCCACTTCGGCGGCGGTGAGGTCGCCGTTGCCCGGCAGCAGCGCATAGCCCGCCTCGGGACAGTCGAGGATCACCTCGATGGCACCGCGGTCGCCCAGCAGCACGTCCAGCACGCTGCCGTCCAGCTCATGCTTGTCCACCCCGCTGCCCATGGTGGCATGCCCCTGGGGGTCGAGGTCCACCAGCAGCACGCGGCGATCCAGCGCCGCCAGGCTGGCGGCGAGGTTGACCGCGGTGGTGGTCTTGCCGACGCCACCCTTCTGGTTGGTCAAGGCGATGATCTTGGTCACGGGCAACTCCCTTGCTGGGAAACGCGGGTTGTCATGGGCGCGAGCCATCGGCCTGGTGCTCGAGGACCACCAGCAGCCGGCTGCCGACCTCGAAGGGCACCTCGAGGGCGTGCCGGGCGACCGGCACCACGCCCTCCGGCACGCCGGCCAGTTCGTCATCCACCGCCGGGCCCTTCATGGCCAGCCACTGGCCGCCGGGGGCCACCAGCGGCAGCGTCAGGGCGACGAAGTCGCCGAGGCTGGCGAAGGCCCGGGAGATCACCTGGTCGAAGCACCCCTCGAAGGCCTCGACCCGGGCCTGCACCGGGGTGACATTGGTCAGGCCCAGCTCCATCACCGCCTGGCGCTGGAAGCGCACCTTCTTGCCGTTGCTGTCGAGCAGGCTGACGGCGAGCTCCGGCCGGAGGATCGCCAGCACCAGGCCGGGAAAGCCGGGTCCGGCCCCCACATCGAGCAGGGTGGGGCCCGTCACGAAGGGCAGCACGGCGGCGCTGTCCAGCAGGTGGCGAGCGACCATCTCCTCGGGCGAGCGTACCGCGGTGAGGTTATAGGCGCGGTTCCACTTGTGCAACAGGCCGACCAGCGCCAGCAGGCGGCGACGCTGCTCGGCGTCCACGGCGATCCCCAGCCGCTCGAGCCCCTGGTCGAGACGTGCCTCGACCCTTGCATCCGCTTGGGTCATGCGCTGGCCGCCCTGTGGTCGTCGAGCAGGCGCCGCTTCTTGAGATGGATCAGCAGGATCGAGACCGCCGCCGGGGTGACCCCGGAGATGCGCGAGGCCTGGGCCAGGGTCGCCGGCTTCGCCTCGGCGAGCTTCTGGCGAATCTCGTGGGAGAGCCCCTCGACCCGCGCGTAATCGAGATCCAGCGGCAGGGGGGTGGCCTCGTGGCGCTTGAGCCGGTCGATCTCCTCCTGCTGACGGTCGATATAGCCCTGGTACTTGGCCTGGATCTGCACCTGCTCGGCGACGCTTTCATCGGCCACCGGCTCGCCCGGCAGACCGGGCAGAGCGGCGACATCGTCATAGCCGAGCTCCGGACGCTTGAGCAGGTCCATCAGGCTGTACTCCCGGGAGAGCGCCTTGCCGGTCTTCTCGGCCACGGCCTCGGCGGCCGCCGTGCCGGGCTGCACCCAGCTGGCACGGAGCCTGGCGCTCTCGGCGTCGATCGCCTCGCGCTTGGCGCTGAAGGCGGCCCAGCGGGTCTCGTCCACCAGCCCCAGCTCGCGGCCCGCCTCGGTCAGGCGCAGGTCGGCGTTGTCCTCCCGCAGCAGCAGCCGGTACTCGGCCCGGGAGGTGAACATGCGGTAGGGCTCCTTCGTCCCCAGGGTGATCAGGTCGTCCACCAGCACCCCGAGGTAGGCCTCGTCGCGGCGCGGCCACCAGGCCGCCAGCCCCTTGGCCCGCCGGGCGGCGTTGAGCCCCGCCAGCAGCCCCTGGGCGCCGGCCTCCTCGTAGCCGGTGGTGCCGTTGATCTGCCCGGCGAAGAACAGGTTGTGGATGAATTTCGTCTCCAGCGAGTGCTTCAGGTCCCGCGGGTCGAAGAAATCGTATTCGATGGCGTAGCCGGGCCGGGTGATATGGGCGTTCTCCAGCCCCCTGATCGAGCGCACCACCTCGAGCTGCACGTCGAAGGGCAGCGAGGTGGAGATGCCGTTGGGGTAGAGCTCGTGGGTATCCAGCCCCTCCGGCTCGATAAAGACCTGGTGGCTCGCCTTGTCGGCGAAGCGGTGCACCTTGTCCTCGATGGAGGGGCAGTAGCGCGGCCCGACGCCCTCGATGACGCCGGAGTACATCGGCGAGCGGTCGAGGTTGGCGAAGATGATCTCGTGGGTGCGCGCATTGGTGTGGGCGATATGGCAGCTCACCTGGCGCGGGTGCTGGGCCCGACTGCCCAGGAAGGACATCACCGGGGTGGGGGTGTCACCGGGCTGCTCTTCGAGTACCGAGAAGTCGAGGCTGCGTGCATCCAGCCTGGGCGGGGTGCCGGTCTTGAGGCGGTCGACCCGGAACGGCAGGGCGCGCAGGCGCTCGGCGAGACGATTGGAGGGCGGGTCGCCGGCGCGGCCGCCGCGGCTCTGCTCGAGGCCGATATGGATCACCCCGCCGAGGAAGGTGCCGGTACACAGCACCACGGTCTCGCCGAGGAAGCGGATCCCGGTCTCGGTGACCACGCCGCGGACGGTGTCGCCCTCGACGATCAGGTCGCCGGCGGCCTGCTGGAAGAGCGTCAGGTTGGGCTGGTTCTCCAGCATGCCGCGGATCGCCGCCTTGTAGCGCACCCGATCCGCCTGGGCCCGGGTGGCCCGTACCGCGGGACCCTTGCGGGCGTTGAGCACGCGGAACTGGATACCGCCGAGATCGGTGGCCATGGCCATGGCGCCACCCAGCGCATCGATCTCCTTGACCAGATGACTCTTGCCGATCCCACCGATGGCGGGATTGCAGGACATCTGCCCCAGGGTCTCGATGTTGTGGGTCAGCAGCAGGGTCTGACAGCCCATGCGGGCGGAGGCCAGGGCGGCTTCGGTTCCGGCATGGCCTCCGCCGATGACGATGACGTCAAAGCGGTCAGGGTAATCCAAGGTGCACCTCGTTGGCGCCGCGGCGCCGTCTTCCGGTCGGGGATGAAATCAGCCCGGCAGTATAAACCCCCTGTGGGTAATCGTCAGGGTTTTCCACGCGCTGTCCGTTGCTCCACGACCCACCACCTTCCCAACATTAAATATCAAGATATAAAGAGAGAAGTTCTGTTGTGGTAGTAACTACTGGTGTGGACAGTTTCCGTGGATAAGCCATGGAATCCCTTTATTATCAAACAACTGCATTGTTGACAAAAGGCAGGACAAGAGGGTGACTGCCTGCGCACATGCCGTCCCGAGCCTGTGGATGGAATGGCGACTTGCCCACAGGGGGAGGCCTGCACGGCTTGTCCACCGCTGGGTACCGGTCTTGTGCCCGCGGCTGTGAACAACCGGCCTCCTTATCCACGACCCGCTCTGGCACGGGCCCTATAGCACTGATCGGCCTCGATGGAGAAAATTCTATCCACAGGCGAAAAAAAGCCCCTGTCGATGCCGACAGGGGCTTTCCGGTTCCAAGGGGCGATGTCAGTGCTTGAGGACCCGGGCCAGGAAGCTTCGGGTGCGCTCGTCGGCGGGGCGGTCGAAGATCTGCTCCGGCGGTGCCTGCTCGGCGATCTCCCCCTTGTGGATGTAGATCACCCGATCGGCGACCTCCCGGGCGAAGCCCATCTCGTGGGTGACGATGATCATGGTCATGCCCTCCCGCGCCAGCTCGCGCATGGCATCGAGCACCTCGCCGATCATCTCCGGGTCCAGCGCCGAGGTGGGCTCGTCGAAGAGCATCAGGCGTGGCTCCATGGCCAGGGCGCGGGCCAGGGCCACGCGCTGTTGCTGGCCGCCGGAGAGCTGGCTGGGGTGCTTGGCGGCCTGGTCGCTGATACCGACCCGGGCCAGCAGCCGCTCGGCGGTCTCCACGGCGTCGGCGCGGCTCCAGCCGCGCACCTTCATCGGGGCGAGGATGACGTTGTCCAGCACGCTGAGGTGGGGAAAGAGGTTGAACTGCTGGAACACCATGCCGACCTCGGTGCGGATCCGCTGCAGCGCACGGCTGCTCTTGCCGTGGGGCGTCAGCTCGTTGCCGTCCACCTCGATATGGCCCGCCTGGAACTCCTCCAGGCCGTTGATGCAGCGGATCAGCGTGGATTTCCCCGAGCCGCTGGCGCCGATGATCACGACCACCTCGCCGGGGGTCACCTCGAGGTCGATCTCCTTGAGCACGTGAAGGTCGCCGAAGTACTTGTTGACCTTCTCCATGCGCACGATGGGAGCGGTCGCCTTGTCATTCTGTGTCATGGGGGGCTCCCTCTATTGTCCGACCAGGCCGCGCTTTTCCAGCTGGCGCAGCAGCAGCGACAGGCTCCAGGTGATGGCCAGATACATCAGGGCCACCATGAAGTAGACCTCCAGGGCGGTGAAGGTCGTGGCGATGTAGATCTGCCCCTGGCGGACCAGCTCGCCCACGCCGATCACCGAGAACAGCGAGGTGTCCTTGATGCTGATGATGCCCTGGTTGCCCAGGGGCGGGATCATGCGGCGAAAGGCCTGGGGCCAGATCACGTAGCGGAAGGTCTGGGTACGGGAGAGCCCCAGCGACAGCGAGGCCTCGCGCTGGCCGCGTTCGATGGACTGCACCCCGCCGCGCACCACCTCCGAGATGTAGGCGCCGGAGTTGACCGCGATGGCGGCGATGCCGGCGGTCAGGGCGTTGATGGGGCCGCCCAGCAGCTGGGGCAGGCCGTAGAAGATAAACAGCACCTGCACCAGGATGGGGGTGCCGCGGAATACCTCGATATAGAGGATCGCCGGCCAGCGCAGCAGGCGCGACGGGCTGATCCGCATCAGGCCGAAGACGATGCCGATCACGAAGCCGATGGCCAGACCGCCGAAGGAGATCAGCAGGGTCCAGGGAATGCCGGGCAGCAGGTGCGGGATGGAGCGGAACGCCGCCGCCCAGTCGAATTGAAAGGTCACGTCCACGGGCGTTTCTCCGGGATGGCTGAAAACGAGGCGGGGCCGGGAGGTGCTACCGCCCGGCCCCGCTGTTCAACTCGTCGTCGCGTCACGACGAGGGTTCAGGGCGCGCCCGGTTCACTCCTCCGAGGGGGCCTCACCGAACCACTTCTTGTAGATCTCGGCGTAGGTGCCATCCTCACGCATCTCGGCCAGGGCCTCGTTGACGGGCTCGACCCACTGGCTGCCCTTGTGGAAGACGATGCCGTACTGCTGGCCCTCGTAGAGGGGGCCTACTACCTTGGTACGGCCCTCGCCGCGGGTCTGCGAGAAGTAGGCGACGTTGGGGGCGTCGTAGAAGGCGGCATCCACGTTGCGGCCGAGCAGCGCCATGTACATGTCGCTGTTGCCCGGGTAGGGGGTGATGTCGGCGCGATCGCCCAGCTGCGCCTGGAGGAAGTCATAGCTGGTGGAGCCGATGCGGGTGGCGATGGACATGCCCTCGAGATCCTCGATGGACTCGACGCTGTCGTTGTCGGCACGCACGATGATCTGCAGGCCGGAGTCGTAGTAGGGGTCCGAGAAGTCGACGATCTGGGCGCGCTCCTCGGTGATGGTGATCCCGGCGATGGCGATCTCCTGGCTGCCGGTCTGCACCGCCGGGATGATGCCGGCGAACTCCATGGTAGTCAGGTTGATCTCGAAACCGGCCCGCTCGGCCACCTCGTTGATGATGTCCATGTCGAAGCCGATCATCTCGCCGGTCTCGGGATCCATCATCTCGAAGGGCACGAAGCTGGGGTCGGTGACCACGTTGACGCGGGGCGTGTCGGCCAGCGCCGAACCGGCCGCGCCGAGGCCCAGCGCCAGGGCGGCGGCCAGTGCAGATTGCTTCAGGAAAGGTGCAACACAAGCGGATCTTTTCATGAGATTCCCCGTTATTGAGTCTTTATCTGGTGGGTCTCGCCTGTTCAACCTTGGCGAGAATGCTCCAGAGCGTCAAGTCGGGGTCTCTCACGTCCGCCGTGTCACGCACGCCGGGGAGGCGGCGTCACACCATGAAGGAGGCGCCGCAGCCACAGGTGGTGGTGGCGTTGGGGTTCTGGACCAGGAAGCGGGCGCCGGCCAGCCCCTCCTCGAAGTCCACGGTGGAGCCTACCAAGTACTGGTAGGAGAGCGGGTCGACCACCAGGGCGACGTCGCCGAACTCGATGACGGTGTCATCCTCGGCGACCTCCTCGGCGAAATCGAAGCCGTACTGGAAGCCCGAGCAGCCGCCGCCGGTCACGTAGACCCGCAGCTTGAGCTGACGGTTGCCCTCCTCCTCGATCAGCGACTGGAGCCGCGTCCTGGCGCTGTCGGAGAGCAGCAGGGGCGTGGGAACAAAGGATTCGGCACCGCTCATGGAGAGCTCCCTCGGGGGAAACGGAGAATTCGACCGGTCATTATCCCCAATCCCCAGCAAATTGGTCAACTTTTCGACAGGTCACTCGGGCTATCCCAAGGGGAGGTCTACGAGGAGGCGCTGTGATTACCTCCTTGTACGCTACCGACGCCATCCCTGGCGTAGGACCTCCTCTGCGACCTCCCCTTGGCACCCTCAATGTTCGGGTGAGTGGGATCAGGGCATCAGCGCCGGGGCGGCGAGGCCGGCCTTCTCGTTGAAGCCGAACATCAGGTTGAGGTTCTGGATCGCCTGGCCGGAGGCGCCCTTGACCAGGTTGTCGATCACCGCCAGCACCACCACGGTATCGCCGTTGCCCGGGCGGTGCACGGCGAGGCGGCATAGGTTGGCGCCCTTGACGCTGCGGGTCTCGGGGTGGCTGCCGGCGGGCATCACGTCGACGAAGGGCTCGCCTTCGAAGCGCTGCTCAAAGAGCGCCTGCAGGTCGCCCGGCTCGCCGGTGAGGCGGCCGTAGAGGGTGGCGTGGATGCCGCGGATCATCGGCGTCAGGTGGGGCACAAAGGTGAGCCCGATCGGCGAACCGGCGGCGTCGCCCAGGCCCTGGCGGATCTCGGGCAGGTGGCGGTGGCCGGTGGCCCCATAGGCCTTCATGGACTCGCTGGCCTCGGCCAGCAGCGAGGGCACCTTGGCGCCGCGGCCCGCGCCGGTGACGCCAGACTTGCAGTCGGCAATGATATGGCCGGCATCAATCAGGCCGGCCTCGAGCAGCGGCAGCAGGCCGAGCTGCACGGCGGTGGGGTAGCAGCCGGGCACGGCGATCAGGCGCGCCTGGCGGATCCTGTCGCGGTTGACCTCGGGCAGGCCGTAGACCGCCTCGCCCAGCAGCGCCGGGGCGCCGTGGGGCTGGCCGTACCACTCGGCCCACTCCGCGGCGTCGCGCAGGCGGAAATCCGCGGAGAGGTCGATCACCCGGGTGCCGCGCTCGAGCAGTTCGCCGGCCAGGGCATGGGCCACGCCGTGGGGGGTGGCGAAGAAGACGGCGTCGCAGGCGCCAAGGCGGTCGGCATCCGGCTCGCTGAAGGCCAGGGTGTCGTAGTGGCCGCGCAGGTTGGGGTACATCTCGGCGACCCCCATGCCCGCCTCGGAGCGGGAGGTGATGGCCTCCACCTCCACCTCGGGGTGCTGAGCCAGCAGCCTGAGCAGTTCGACGCCGGTATACCCGGTGCCACCGACGATTCCGACCTTGATCACGTTGACCTCCTTCCGCTTGGCCCTGGGCTGGGCTCGGTTGTGAGGAATATGATACACAAGAAAGCAGGGGCCGACCCAGCCGGTCCCTGTCTGCTGCCGGCATAGGTCGTCTCTCGGGGCTGATCCGGCGACAGGTCTTCGAGGAGGCGCTGTGAACCCCTCCCTGGGCGCTACCGATGCCATCCCTGGCATAGGACCTCCTCTACGACCTGTCCCCGGCGCCCCTCGATAGCCGAGGATAGGTGTGTCGGCCCTGTCAATGGACGAACAGGAACCTCGCCGTGCCGCGTTTCTCACTGCCGGACTTAAGCCTGGAGGGCTTCCGCCAGCGCCTGGCCAGCGTCGACGCCCTCCCCCAGCTCTGCGTGCTGGGGGTGGTGTCGGGGCTGATCACCGGGGGCTTCATGGTCGGCTTCCGGCTGCTGATCGACCTCGGCGCCCTGGCCTTCATGCCCGGTGGCGATCCCGAGGCCTTCGAGGGGCTATCGCCCCAGGTGCGCGCGGTCCTGCCGATCCTGGCGGTGATCCTCGTCGGGGTCTTCCTGTGGCGCCAGCCCGAGAAGGCCCGCAAGCTGGGTGTTGGCCACGTGATGGAACGGCTCACCTACCACCAGGGGCGCTTTCCTCTGCGCAACTGGCTCAACCAGTGGTGGGTCGGCGTGGTCACGGTGCTCGGCGGCCTCTCCGCCGGCCGCGAGGGGCCGGCGATCCACCTCGGGGCGGCGGCCTCCAGCGGCCTTGGCCAGCAGCTGCGCCTGCCCCACAACAGCCTGCGGGTGCTGGTCGCCTGCGGTACCGCCGCCGGTATCTCCGCCTCCTTCAATACCCCCATCGCCGGGGTCATCTTCGCCATGGAAGTGGTGATGATGGAGTACACCATCGCCGGCTTCATGCCGGTCATCCTGGCCTCCACCATGGGAGCGTTGGTGGCCCAGCTGGTCTACGGCTCCGAGCCGGCCTTTCAGGTGCCCACGGTGAGCCTGGGCTCCCTCTCCAACCTGCCCTGGCTGGTGGTGACGGCGCTGGTGATCGGCCTGCTGGCGGGGCTCTTCATCCACGTGGCGCGCAGCGAATGGATCAAGGGGCTGCCGGTGTGGCTGCGCCTTTCGCTGGTGGCCGTGGCCACCGCCGGCGTGGCCTGGTGGTACCCCGAGGTGCAGGGCATCGGCTATGACAGCCTGAGTGCTTCGCTGACCGGGGACCTGGCGGTGGACGTGCTGCTGGCGCTGGTGGTGGCCAAGCTGCTGCTGACGGCGATCACCGTGGCCAGCGGCATTCCGATCGGCATCATCGGCCCGGTGCTGGTGATCGGCGCGGCGGCGGGGGCGCTGATGGGGCTGCTCGGCGGCTGGATCTGGCCCGGGCGGGGCGCCGATCCGGGGGTCTATGCGATGCTCGGCATGGCGGCGATGATGGGGGCGGTGCTGCAGGCGCCGCTGGCGGCGCTGATGGCCCTGCTGGAGCTGACCCACAATCCCAACATCATCCTCCCCGGCATGCTGGCGGTGGTGGTCTCCGGGCTCACCTCGCGGCAGCTGTGCCGCTGCGACGGCTTCTTCATCAGTGCGACCCGCCATGGCCTGCACCCGCTGCAGCAGCCGCTGATGCAGGCGCTCTCCCGGGTCTCGGTGCCGGCGGTCATGGAGCGCAGCCTGGAGCGCACGCCGCGCATGGTGACGCGGGAGCGCGCTCGGGCGCTGCTGACCCGCAACCCCATCTGGGTCCTGATCGAACGCTCCAGCGACGACAAGCCGGTGCTGGCATTGAAGGCCGCCGACCTGGCGCGCTGGCTGATGGAGGCCGAGTCGGAGCCGCGAGCGGAGGACGGGGACGGTGAGGGAGAAGAGGCGGCGCTCATCGACCTGCTGGAGATTCCCGGCCTGCGCCTGGAGCTGGCGCCCATCCACCTGCAGGCGACCCTCTCCGAGGCCTTCGAGCGACTCCACGATCAGGCGGTGGATGCGCTCTACGTGGAGCATGGCAACCGCCCGAAACAGAAGCGGATTTCCGGTATCATCACGCGGGGCGCCATCGAGCGGTACTATTCCCTCAAGGAGTAGCCCTGCCGGGGGGCTTCCCCCTGGTGGCGCCCTGCCTGGCGCTCGCGCCCTTCCCGCCACTCTCCCATGAGGAGTCTTCATGTATCTGTGGATCAAGGCCCTGCACCTGATCGCCATGGTGACCTGGTTCGCCGCCCTCTTCTATCTGCCGCGCCTCTATGTCTACCACGCCATGGCGCGGGATCGCGGCGAGCAGCAGGCGATCGACCACTTCCTGGTCATGGAGCGCAAGCTCTACCGGGGCATCATGACCCCCTCGATGATCGCGGTGCTGGTGTTTGGGGGCTGGATGCTCTACCTGATGCCCTTCTGGCTCAGCCAGGGGTGGCTGCATGCCAAGCTGCTGCTGGTGGCGCTGCTGGTGGCCTACCACCATGTCTGCCTGATCTACCTCAAGCAGCTGCGCGACGGGCGCTGCACGAAGAGCCACGTCTTCTTCCGCTGGTTCAACGAGCTACCGGTGATCGCCCTGCTGATCATCATCTTCCTCGCCGTGCTCAAGCCCTTCTGATGGCGACCCCCGAGACGTTGTCGCCCCATCTGCCGGTGGTGCTGGTGCTGGCCGGCCATGACCCCACCGGGGGCGCCGGCCTGGTCGCCGACGCCGAGGCGATCGCCGCCTGCGGCGGCTGGGCGCTGACCATTCCCACCGCGCTGACGGTGCAGAACTGCCGTGACGTCCAGAGGGTCGTGCCCGCCGATCCCGACATCATGCGCGCCGCCGCTGCGGCGCTGGATGACTTCGAGGTCGCCGCCATCAAGGTGGGCCTGGTGGCCGACCTGGCCAGTCTGGATGCGGTGACCGACATCGTGCGGCGCTTCCCCGGCGTGCCGCTGGTGGTTGATCCGGTGCTCAAGGCCGGCGGTGGCCGCGAGTTGTCCACAGCCGAGCTGGTGGATGCCTTCCGCGAGCGGCTGCTGCCCCTGGTGGATATCCTGACCCCGAACCGGGACGAACTGGCCCGGCTCTCCGCCCAGCCCGGCGAGGATACCGAGCGGGCGGTGGAGCTGATGACCCTGGGCTGCCAGGCGGTGCTGGTCACCGGCACCGACTCGCCGGTGCCCGGCACGCCGGGTGATCGCGTGGCGCATACCCTGCACACGCCGGATCAGAGTCGACAATGGAGCTGGCCCCGCCTGGAAGGGCGCTACCACGGCTCCGGCTGTACCCTGGCCTCGGCCCTGGCGGCGCGGCTGGCCGCCGGTGAGTCGCTGGTGGGCGCCTGCGAGCAGGCCCAGGCCTTCACCTGGCAGGCGCTGGCCAACGGCTGGCGGCCCGGTGAGGGACAGTCGTTGCCGCGCCGGCTATGGCGACTGCCCGTGACGCCGGTCAAGGGAGTGGACGAGCCGGCTGCCTCCGGGTGAGCCACGGGCTGGCCATCCCCTGCCTGAACGCCGAGAATGGGGGCAGTCGGGTGGCCATGAAAAGGTTATCCAGAGAATTATCCACAGCTTTCGAGGACGAGATACGCTATGACCACATCCGCCGAGCTCTTCGAACGGGCCTGCCGCCACATCCCCGGCGGCGTCAATTCGCCGGTGCGCGCCTTCAAGGGCATGCAGCGTCCGCCGGTGTTCATGGAGCGCGCCCAGGGCGCCTACCTCTTCGACGTGGAGGGCAAGCGCTATGTCGACTACGTGGGCTCCTGGGGGCCGATGATCACCGGCCATGCCGACCCGGACGTGCTGGGGGCGGTGCGGGAGCGCCTGGATCGCGGGCTCTCCTTCGGCACCCCGACGGCCATCGAGACCACCATGGCGGACCTGATCTGCGAGATGATCCCCTCCATCGAGATGGTGCGCATGGTCAACTCCGGCACCGAGGCCACTATGTCGGCGATCCGCCTGGCCCGTGGAGTCACCGGCCGTGACAAGATCGTCAAGTTCGAGGGCAACTACCATGGCCACTCCGATTCGCTGCTGGTCAAGGCGGGCTCCGGGGCGCTGACCCACGGCGAGCCGAGCTCCCCCGGCGTGCCGGCCTCCCTGGCCGAGCACACGGTGACGCTCTCCTACAACGACATCGACGCCGTGGAGCAGTGCTTCGAAGAGATCGGTGACCAGATCGCCTGCATCATCGTCGAGCCGGTGGCCGGCAACATGAACTGCATTCCCCCGCAGCCGGGCTTCCTGGAGTGCCTGCGCAGGGTCTGCGATGCCAACGACAGCGTGCTGATCTTCGACGAGGTGATGACCGGTTTCCGGGTGGCGCTGGGCGGCGCCCAGGCGCATTACGGCATCCGCCCGGATCTCACCTGCCTCGGCAAGATCGTCGGCGGCGGCATGCCGGTGGGCGCCTTCGGCGGCAGCGCGACGATCATGTCCAACATCTCGCCGCTCGGCCCCGTCTATCAGGCGGGCACCCTCTCCGGCAATCCGCTGGCGATGTCCGCCGGCATCGCCCTCCTCACCAAGCTGCGCGAGCCCGGGTTCCACGACGCCCTGGCCCAGCGGGTGGAGACCCTCTGCCATGGCCTGAAGGAGCGTGCCAGCGCCGCCGGCGTGGAGATGATCACCCAGCATGCGGGTGGCATGTTCGGTCTCTTCTTCACCGGCCAGAGTCGCGTCGACAACTTCGCCCAGGCCACCGCCTGCGATGCCGACGCCTTCCGGCGCTTCTTCACCGCCATGCTGGACGAAGGCGTCTACCTGGCTCCCTCGGCCTACGAGGCGGGCTTCATGTCCAGCGCCCATACGCCGGAGGATATCCAGCGCACCCTGGATGCCGCCGAGAAGGCCTTCGTGACCATGCAGCAGGGCTGAAGCGACGTTTCACCAAACCGACTGCCACCACCCATCAGGAGACTCGTGATGCCCCACTCCGCCGCTGTGCCCCACCGGGCCTGTGATGCCAACGAGAGCCTGGAATCGCTGGTGGATTCCCTGGTGGCCTACCATCGCCTGCCCGAGGCGGCCGCACCGCATGGCGACCCCGTCCTGCCCCTGGTGCAGCTGGCGCAGGGGGAGCTGGCCACCATTCGCGCGGGCCTGCTGGACGAGGAGGAGCGCCAGCGGCTCGATCAGCTGGGTGAATGGCTGGAGCAGGACCTGGTGCGCCTCGGGTCCCTGCTCGAGGCCCGCCGCGACCGCCTGGTGACCAGCTGGGCACTGGCCCATCCCGACAGCCGCCTGTGCCATGAGGGCCGGACCCTGCTGGCCAATGCCATCGGCCGGGATCCAGCGGCGCCGGGCGCCGACCTGCCGGCCGATCCCGCCAGCGACCTGGCGGCGTTGCTGGTGGGGCTGGAGGCGCGCGGCGAGTCTGCGCTCACTCGCCAGGCGCTGGATCGCTACCTGCGCCTGTCGGGGGACTATCCCCAGGCGCGGCTGCTCTCGTTGTTCGGCACCTGCCACGCCTTGAGCGGTGCGCGTCGCGCCCTGCAGCGTCGCCCAGCGCCTGACCAGGACCCTGAGCATCCGGCGAGGCTGGCGGAGAGCATGGCCGAGTGCCGGCGCTACCTGGCCCGGGCGGAACGCATCGCCGAGTTCCGCTTCCCGCCGCTGGTGATTGCCGTGGGCGTCTCGGGCAGCGGCAAGAGCCGCTTCACCGAGGGACTGGTCAGCCGTCTGGGGGCGATCCGGGTCTGCTCGGATGCCGAGCGGCGGCGGCTCCACGACCTGCCCCAGGAGATTACCTATCCACAGGGGTCGGCAGCCGCACCGGCTGTGGATATCTTCAGTGAGGCCGCCACCGAGCGTACCTATCGCCACCTGGCGAGCTGTGCCGGCACCCTGCTGGATGCCGGCATCCCGGCCTGCGTGGATGCCACCTGCCTGAAACGCTGGCAGCGGGACCTGCTGCGGCAGCAGGCCGAGGCTCGCGGCCTGCCCTGCCTGGTGGTCAGCTTCGAGGCGGATGAGGCCACGCTCAGGCGGCGTATCGAGAAGCGTGCCCGCCGCCAGGGGGGCGAGGTGTCCGACAGCCTGGCGCTGCTCGACCATCAGCTGGCGGAACGGGAGCCCTTCGGTGACGAGGAGCGCCTGCACCTGGTCCACCTGGATACCACGGCGGACAACGCCGCCGAGACGCTGGTCGACCTCATCGAGGAGCACGTGAAGCTGGGCTGAGGCAGCCCTGGCGTTCAGCAGGGGCCTTGGGGATGCCCCGCGCCGGCCATTTGCTGTTGTCGTCTGGCGTCCTAGAATGGCAGGCCGTCCATCGTCAGGAATCTCACCATGACCTCGACCCCCCTGATCCTTGCCAGCGGCAACACCGGAAAGCTGCGCGAGTTCCACCAGCTGCTGGCGCCGCTGGGATTCGATGTGCGGCCCCAGGCCGACTTCGATGTCCCCGAGGTGGAGGAGACCGGCCTGACCTTCGTCGAGAACGCCCTGCTCAAGGCGCGGGAGGCGAGCCGGGTCAGTGGCCTGCCGGCGTTGGCCGATGACTCGGGACTGGAGGTCGATGCGCTGAACGGGGCGCCCGGGATCTACTCGGCGCGCTTTGCCGGTGAGCCGAAGAGCGATGAGCGCAACAATGCCCGGCTGCTGGAGCGGCTGGCGGAGGTGCCCGAGGGGCAGCGAACCGGACGCTATTGGTGCGTGCTGGTCTACCTGCGCCACGCCGAGGACCCGGTGCCGCTGATCGTTCAGCGTAGCTGGGAGGGCGAGATCCTGGCCCATCCCCGCGGCGAGGGTGGCTTCGGCTACGACCCGCTGTTCTGGCTGCCCGAGCAGGGCATGAGCGTGGCCGAGCTGTCGTCGGCGGAAAAGAATCGCCTGAGCCATCGTGGACGCGCCCTTCAGGCGCTGGTCGAGGCGCTGGGCCAAGGCCCAGGGGCGCGATGATCGCCCTGCCGCCCCTTGCGCTCTATGTGCATGTGCCCTGGTGCGTGCGCAAGTGCCCCTACTGCGACTTCAACTCCCATGGCGTCGGCCGCGAGCAGGCGCTGCCGGAGCGGGAGTACCTGGAGGCCCTGCTGGCCGACCTCGATGCCGACCTGCCGCTGGCCGCCGGTCGGGAGCTGGTCAGCCTCTTCATCGGCGGGGGCACGCCGAGCCTGATGTCGGCCTCCTTCTATCGTCAGCTGCTGGAGGGAGTCGCCGCGCGCCTGCCCATGGCCCGGGACATCGAGATCACCCTGGAGGCCAACCCGGGCACCCTGGAGCGCGGGCGCTTCGCGGGCTATCGCGAGGCGGGCATCAACCGGCTCTCCCTGGGGGTGCAGAGCTTCCAGGATGCCCAGCTGCAGGCGCTGGGTCGCATCCACTCGGGCCGGGACGCCGAGGCCGCGGTGCTCGAGGCCCGCGAGGCGGGCTTCGACAACCTCAACCTCGACCTGATGCACGGACTCCCGGGCCAGACCCCCGAGCTGGCGCTGGACGACCTGGAGCGGGCCCTGGCGCTCGCCCCCGAGCACCTCTCCTGGTACCAGCTCACCCTCGAGCCCAACACCGAGTTCCACTCCCGGCCGCCGCGGCTCCCCGAGGAGGAGGTGCTCTGGGATATCCAGGATCTGGGGCATGCACGGCTGGAGCGGGCCGGCCTTCTGCGCTACGAGATCTCGGCCTACGCGCACCCGCAGCGGCGCTCGCGACACAACCTCAACTACTGGCGCTTCGGCGACTACCTGGGAATCGGCGCCGGCGCCTATGGCAAGCTGAGCGCCGTCGATGGCGACGCCGGCCTGGTCATCGAGCGGCGCTGGAAGGCCCGCCAGCCGGAGGCCTACCTGCGCCGCGCCCGCGACCCCCGGGGATTCATCGCCGGCCATAGCCCCATTGCCGACGAGGAGCTGCCGCTGGAGTTCGCCATGAATGCGCTGCGCCTGGTGGAGGGGGTCTCCCTGGCGCACTGGCGAGCCGCCACGGGCCGCCCGTCGGCCGTGCTCGAGGCGCGCCTGGCCCACGCCCGTAAAAAAGGACTTCTCGTGGAAGATGCCGATCGACTGCAGGCATCGCCTCAGGGTCTATTATTCTTGAATGAATTGCTGGCGCTGATCGGCATGGAGTGACCGATCCACCGGCCTCATCGCAGCCCGTGATACCGTTGAACTGCCCGGCAGGGATGCCTACCGGGTCTACTGATGATTGCATGGAGATCTGACCTCATGATCAAGCCCACTCGCTTCTTTGTCCCGCTTGCCGCCGCTGCCCTGCTGGTGGGCTGCGCCACGACCGACCCCTATTCCGGCCAGACCCAGCGCAGCCAGACCGGCACGGGTGCCGCCATCGGGGCCGCCGTGGGGGCCGCCGCGGGCGCACTGAGCGGTGACGGCAGCACCAGCCGCCGTGATCGCGCGCTGATCGGTGCCGCCGTGGGCGCCGCCGCCGGTGCCGGCATCGGCGCCTACATGGATCGCCAGGAGGAGGAGCTGCGCCAGAGCACCCGCGGTACTGGCATCGAGGTCGATCGTCGCGGCGACGATATCGTGCTCAACATGCCGAGCAGCGTGACCTTCGGCTTCGACTCCAGCGAACTGACCATGAGCGCTCGCAACGCCCTCAACGACGTGGCGTCGATCCTGACCCAGTACACCGATACCCGGGTCAACATCGCCGGTCACACCGACAGCACCGGCAACGCCGACTACAACCAGCGTCTCTCCGAGCGTCGCGCCGAATCCGTCGGCAACTACCTGGCCCAAGCGGGCGTCTCGCGCAATCGCCTCTACATGACCGGCTATGGTCAGACCCAGCCCGTGGCCAGCAACGCCACCGAGGAGGGGCGCGCCCAGAACCGTCGCGTCGAGATCACCCTGTCACCCATCGAGAGCCAGTTCCAGTAAGGCCAGGCGAGCCCGCCGAGTGCCACAGTGGGGCCTGCCGCCTGAAGCGGCAGGCCCCTTTTCCTTGTCCCGTCCTTGCCGAGTCGCCAAACCCCATCCATGCTTTCCTATCAGCACGCCTACCACGCCGGCAATTTCGCCGACGTCCACAAGCACCTGACCCTGCATGCGGTCATCGATCATCTTTTACGTAAAGATTCTTCGATTACGTACATCGATACCCATGCCGGTCGCGGCCTCTATCCCCTCGATGCCGCCGAGACCTCCCGGCTGCAGGAGTACCGGGATGGGGTCATCCCGCTCTGGAAGGCCCGCCAGGCGCTGGCCAGCGAACCGCTGCTGGGCGATTGGCTGGCGGCCCTGGCGAGTGCCCAGTCAGACCCTTCGCGGCTGACCCACTACCCCGGTTCCCCCTGGTGGATGGGCCATCGGCTGAGGGCCCAGGACCAGCAGTGGCTCTTCGAGCTGCACCCCGGTGAGCACGAGCACCTGAGCCAGCAGCCCTTCCCGGCGGCCGCCCAGCGGATCCATGGCGATGGCCTCAAGGGGCTGCTTCAGCGGCTGCCGGTCAAGACGCCGAGACTCGGCGTGCTGATCGACCCCAGCTACGAGCGCAAGGAGGAGTATCTCGAGGTAGCTAAGACGCTGCTGACGGCTATGCGCAAGGCGCGCCATGCGGTGATGCTGGTGTGGTATCCGCTGCTGCCGGCGGGTCGCCATCGCGAGCTGCTGGAAGCACTCCGCGACGGGGGGCTGCGCAAGGTCTGGTACGGCGAATTCATCCGGCAGGCCCCCAGCGAGGGGGAGCGCGGCATGTATGGCAGCGGCATGCTGGTGGTCAACCCGCCCTGGGGATTCGACGAGCGCCTGGCCGCGGCGATGGCGCCCGTGGTGGCCTACCTGGGCGCGCCGGGGAGCTATCGCAGCGGCTGGTGGGTGGAGGAGTAGCGGAAGGAGGGCGCGGCTATTTTCCGATACAGAAGCTGCCGAAGATCTCGCCGAGAAGATCGTCGGCGCTGAACTCTCCGGTGATCTCGCCCAGCGCCTGCTGGGCGTCGCGCAGGTCCTCGGCCAGCAGTTCGCCGGCACCGAAGCCGGCCAGCTGAGCCTCGCCGTTCTCCAGGGCCTGTCGCGCCCTGTCCAGGGCATCCAGGTGGCGCCGGCGTGCCGAGAAGCGCCCCTCGGTGGTGCCGCTGTAGCCCATCACCGCCTTGAGATGACTCTTCAGGTTATCCACACCCGCACCGGTCCGGGCGGAGAGCCGGATCACCGGGGTGGCTGTGGATAACTCGATGCCGGGCGCGTCCCGGGTGGTGTCGATCTTGTTGCGCACCAGCGTCAGCCGCCTCGGGTCCGGCAGCCTGGCCACGAACTCGGGCCAGATCGCCATGGGATCGAGGGAGTCGGTAGTGGTGGCGTCCACCAGCAGCAGCACCCGGTCCGCCTTCTCGATCTCCGCCCAGGCCCGTGCCACGCCGATCTGTTCCACGGCGTCCGGGGTGTCGCGCAGGCCGGCGGTGTCGATGATGTGCAGCGGCATGCCATCGATGTGGATGTGCTCGCGGAGCACATCCCGGGTGGTGCCGGCGATATCGGTGACGATGGCGGTCTCCTGCTCGGTGAGGGCGTTGAGCAGGCTCGACTTGCCGGCGTTGGGCCGCCCGGCGATCACCACGTTCATGCCCTCGCGCATCAGCGCCCCCTGGCCGGCGGCGGCGCGCACCGCCGAAAGCTCCGCCATCACCCCGTCGAGCCGCTCCGCCACCTTGCCGTCGGCCAGGAAATCGATCTCCTCCTCGGGGAAATCGATGGCCGCCTCCACGTAGATGCGCAGCTCGATGAGCCGCTGCACCAGCGCCTCGACCCGGCGCGAGAAGTCCCCCTGCAGGGAGCGCAGGGCATTCTCGGCGGCGGCCCGGGAGCTGGCGTCGATCAGGTCGGCGATCGCCTCGGCCTGGGCCAGGTCGAGCTTGTCGTTGAGGAAGGCGCGCTCGGAGAACTCCCCGGGGCGGGCCAGCCGAGCGCCGAGCGCTACGCAGCGCTCGAGCAGCAGGTCCATGATCACCGGTCCCCCATGGCCCTGGAGCTCCAGCACGTCCTCGCCGGTGAAGGAGTGGGGCCCGGCGAAGTAGAGGGCGATACCCTCGTCGATCACCGCCGATTCGCCCCGGAAGGGCCCGTAGTGGACGCGGCGTGGTGCAGGGCAGCGGCCCACTACCGCCTCGGCGATCGCGGCGCACAGCGGCCCCGAGACGCGGATGATGCCGACGCCTCCCCGGCCAGGGGGCGTGGCAAGGGCGGCGATGGTGTCCTGATCATGGAGGATGGCCATGGGAAACTCCTCGTGGTGGCGGGGCCATTGTCCGTTTCTGCCCCCGTAAACGCCAGACCCCCGCGCGGGGCGGGGGTCCGGGGAGGTGCGGCAGGTACTCTCCGCTACCGGGTCGTAATGCCGACGCTATTTGGTCTTCATGCCCTTGCCGACGCTGGGGTCGTTCTCGATCTTGCGGGTGATCACGTACTGCTGGGCGATGGAGATGATGTTGTTCACCAGCCAGTAGATCACCAGGCCCGCCGGGAACCACAGGAAGAAGAAGGTGAAGACGATGGGCAGCATCTTCATGATCTTCGCCTGCATGGGATCGGGCGGTGCCGGGTTGAGCATCTGCTGCACGAACATGGAGGCGCCCATCAGGATCGGCAGGATGAAGTAGGGGTCCTTCACCGAGAGATCCTGGATCCAGAACATGAAGGGCGCATGGCGCAGCTCCACGGACTCCAGCAGCATCCAGTAGAGGGCGATGAACACCGGCATCTGCACCAGAATCGGCAGACAGCCCCCCAGAGGATTGATCTTCTCCTTCTGGTAGAACTTCATCATCTCCTGGGACATCTTCTGGCGATCGTCGCCGTACTGCTCCTTGAGGCGCTGCATCTCCGGGCCCAGCTTGCGCATGCGGGCCATGGACTTGTAGGCCTTGGCGGAGAGCGGCCACAGCGCGGCCTTGACCAGGATGGTCAGCAGCACGATAGACCAGCCCCAGTTGCCGATCACGTCATGGATCTTGTCGAGCAGCCAGAACAGCGGGTTGGCGATGAACCACAGCCAGCCATAGTCCACGGTCAGGCGCAGGTTGGGGGCCACCTCTTCCAGGAGCTCCTGCACCTTGGGTCCCAGGTAGAGGGTCGCGCCCAGGGTTGCTTCGCCATTGGCGGCGACGCTGGTCACCGGCCCGGCGAAGGCGGCGACGTTGCGGTTCTGCGAGTCCGTGGTGGCATAGAAGAGGTTCTGCTGGTTCTGGGGCGGCGCCCAGGCCGAGACGAAATAGTGCTGGATGATCGCCACCCAGCCCCCCTGGGATTCACGGTTCTCGAAGCGACCACGCTGAATGTCGTCGAAGTCGACCTTCTCGTAGCGGCTATCCTGGGTGGAGTAGGCCGCCCCCAGGTAGGAGCTCATGCCCAGGGCCACGCCGCTGGAGGGGTCCGGGCTGTTGTCGCGGGCCAGCTGGCCGATGAAGCGCGCGGTGACCGGCGCCTCGGTGTTGTTGGCCAGGTAGTAGTTGACGTCCACCGCATAGCTGCCGCGCTCGAAGGTGAAGCGCTTGATGATGTCGACACCGTTGACCTCGGCGCGTAGGTCGACTTCCAGGCGGTTCTCACCCTCGCTCAGGCGGTACTCGGTCTGCTCCGGCGTGAAGGCGATGCGGCCGGCCTGGCCGTCGAGCTGCAGCCCGGAGCGCGCCACGTAGCTGCGGCTCTCGCTGTCGGAGAGCAGCACGTAGGGGTGATCCGAATTCAGCGTCAGCTTGTACTGGGGCAGGGCGGCATAGACGACATCGCCGCCCTGGGGATCGATGCGCAGGTCCAGCACATCGGTCACCACGGCGATCAGGTCGCGGCTGCTGGTGGACGAGCTCACCTCGCCGGGCATGGCCTGACTGACGTCGCCCGATGCGCTGGGCGTGGCAGGCACGGCCAGGCCATCCGGGTCGGCCGGCTGGGCCTCGCCGTTGGTCGGGCTGCTGGTGAAGGAGGGGGCCTCGGGCTCAGGGGAGACCTGGCCATAGTCCTGATTCCACTGCACGACGATCAGGTAGGCGAGCACCGCCAGGGGGATCAGCAAGAGGAGTCGTTTTACGTCCATGAGGTTTCTGCCCGATGGGTGGTGAACTTGCCGCGGGCGAGATGGAAAACATCTGCCCGAGATAGACAAAAGCCTGCCAGAGGCAGGCTGGATGCCGAACACGGACTCTCGGCGTGGATACCGGCTGGGTCGGGGTACACCATGGAAAGGGGTCTCGACATGGTGACGACTCCTGGTTGGCCGGTCATCCGCCCTGACTGGCGTTCGCGCTGGGTGTCCCGGTACCTGGCTGGTCGTCGACGGCGGCCTTGCTTGCCTCGCGCTCCAGACGTCGCCACATCCCGTGCAGCTGGCGATGCAGGACCTCGTTATCGAGCTCTTTCACGCCTCGTCTGGCCATCAGCACGATGTCCACGGCGGGCAGACGCTGCTGCTGAAGGCGTATGGATTCGCGGGCGAGTCGTTTGAGGCGGTTGCGGTCGACGGCACGGCGAAGGTTCTTCTTGCTGACGATCAGGCCAAGGCGTGGATGCCCAAGGGCGTTGGGAATCGCTAGGGCCATGAGGCCCTTGCCGTGAACCTTGTAGACCGCGTTGTCGAAGACCTGCCGATAGTCCCCGGCCGTCAGCAGACGCAGACGGCGGGGGAAGCCCAGACGGGACACCTGGGGTCCGTGATCAGGCGCTCAGGCGCTTGCGGCCCTTGGCACGACGGCGGGCCAGGACGGCACGGCCGTTCTTGGTGGCCATACGGGCACGGAAACCGTGCACGCGCTTACGCTTCAGAACGCTGGGCTGAAAGGTGCGTTTCATAACTCGTTATTCCCACGTGGTTTTCAGGAAGAATCGACAACTTCGAGGCGTCCGGTTTCCACAGAGGACCCCGGGGGTATTCGGCTCAAGACCGGAAATTGTAGTGATATCGCGGCCCGGGTGCAATTTTTCCGTACGCGATCGCCAGTGCGATGACGGCACAGGCGCCTCGCGAGCCCTGCCGACGGATCTGCCATCGACCATCATGACTACTATTACTATTTTCTATTCTTTTTAAAGAACCTGTTATTAATAGTGGGGACAGCATCTGTGGATAAGCTGGTTTTCCCTAACATAAACAATCCTCTGCTTCAGCCTATAGGCTGTGGACAGGCAGTGGGATGGCACAGGATGCCCTGTACAGAAGCGGTGGATACAATCGCCAGTCGTCCACAGCGAAAGGTTGTCCCCAGCGTTCGGCGGAACCCATCCCCGGTGCTGGGGAAAGTTTTCCACAGCCGCGACGCGGCGCCCGCGGGGTGTGGATAACCATCCTCGGGGGCGATACAATATGCGACCGTTTTCCAACCGATGGTGAGGCCGCGTGGCGCTAGCTCTCTGGCAACAGTGTCTGGACACCCTTCAGGACGAGCTGAACTCCCAGCAGTTCAATACCTGGATTCGCCCGCTGCAGGCGGAAGAGGGGGAGTCGGGTGAGCTGTGTCTGCTGGCCCCCAACCGCTTTGTGCGCGACTGGGTCAGCGACAAGTATGCCAAGCGTATCGGTGAGCTGATGCGCGAGCTCTCCCCGGCCAAGCCTCCCAAGGTGGTGCTGACGGTAGGCAGTCGGCGCACCGCGCCCCAGCCTCAGCCGCGCGAACTGGGCAACCCGGTATCGGCCGCACCACGACGTCCGGCGGCACCCGCCGTGCATACACCACCGCGTGGCGAGGTGGCCGATGAGCGCGAGCTCGACGCCCAGCGCGAGGAGGGCGCGGGTCGCCGGGCGGCCGGGGAGCGCCAGGTGCAGGTCGAGGGCAGCCTCAAGCACAGCAGTGGCCTGAACCCCAGCTTCACCTTCGAGACCTTCGTGGAGGGCAAGTCCAACCAGCTGGCTCGGGCCGCCTCGCGGCAGGTCTCGGAGAACCCGGGAGGGGCCTACAATCCGCTGTTCCTCTACGGCGGGGTCGGCCTCGGCAAGACCCACCTGATGCACGCCGTTGGTAATGCTCTGGCCGGGCGGCGGGAGAATGCCCGGGTGGTCTACCTGCACTCCGAGCGTTTTGTGGCCGACATGGTCAAAGCGCTGCAGCTCAACGCCATCAACGACTTCAAGCGCTTCTACCGCAGCGTGGACGCGCTGCTGATCGATGACATCCAGTTCTTCGCCGGCAAGGAGCGTTCCCAGGAGGAGTTCTTTCACACCTTCAATGCCCTGCTCGAAGGCGGCCAGCAGATGATCCTCACCTCCGACCGCTATCCCAAGGAGATCAGCGGCGTCGAGGAGCGGTTGAAGTCGCGTTTCGGCTGGGGGCTGACGGTGGCCATCGAGCCGCCGGAGCTGGAGACCCGCGTCGCGATCCTGATGAAGAAGGCCGACCAGGCCAAGGTCGATCTGCCTCACGATGCGGCCTTCTTCATCGCCCAGAAGATCCGCTCCAACGTGCGTGAGCTGGAAGGGGCCCTGAAGAAGGTGATTGCCGACTCCCACTTCATGGGTAAGCCGATCACCCAGGACTTCATCCGCGAGTCGCTCAAGGACCTGCTGGCGCTGCAGGACAAGCAGGTGGGCGTGGACAACATCCAGCGCACCGTGGCGGAGTACTACAAGATCAAGCTTGCCGACCTGCTATCCAAGCGTCGCTCGCGTTCGGTGGCGCGCCCTCGCCAGGTGGCCATGGCCCTGGCCAAGGAGCTGACCAACCACAGCCTGCCCGAGATCGGCGATGCCTTCGGTGGTCGCGACCACACCACGGTGCTGCACGCCTGCCGCAAGGTGAAGTCGCTGCAGGAGGAGAGCGCCGATATCCGGGAAGACTACAAGAACCTGCTGCGTCTGCTGACCAGCTGACGGCACCAATGCCAGCTCCTCCGGTATGGGGCGCCGGAGCGACACCGCGCCGCGATCGCCGCAACTCCTTGCCCTCATCCCCCAGCGCCCCCCCGAGCCCCGGCTGTGGTTAAATGATGGCCTAGCCGTTCGGCTCGGTCGCACGGGCCGCAATCCTTCAGGACTAGACGTGGAGCCGACATGAAATTTTCCATCTCCCGCGAAGCGCTGCTGCGACCGCTAACGCTGGTGGCCGGTGTGGTGGAGCGCCGCCAGACTCTCCCGGTGCTCTCCAACGTGCTGATCCAGGTCGATCAAGACCAGGTAGCGCTCACCGGCACCGACCTCGAAGTGGAGCTGATCGGGCGCACCGTGGCCAGCCAGGTGGACGAGCCGGGGGCCGCCACCGTGCCGGCGCGCAAGCTGATGGATATCTGCAAGTCGCTGCCCGATCAGGCCGAGATCCAGCTCTCCCTGGAGGAGGGCAGGGCGGTGCTGCGCAGCGGCCGCTCGCGCTTCACGCTCTCGACCCTGCCGGTGGCGGAGTTCCCCAACATCGAGGACAGCCAGGGCAGCATCGAGCTCGCCCTGCCGCGGGGCGTTCTGAAGCAGCTGATCGACGCCACCTCCTTCGCCATGGCCCAGCAGGACGTGCGCTACTACCTGAACGGGATGCTGCTGGAGATGCGCTCCGGTCTGGTGCGTGCCGTCGCCACCGATGGCCACCGCCTGGCGGTCTGCTCGCGCCCCGTCGAGATCCAGGTGGAGCCGGCCCAGAAGCTGATCGTGCCGCGCAAGGGCATCCTGGAGCTGGTCCGCCTGCTGGACGACGGCGAGGAGCCGGTCAGCCTGACCCTCGGGGCCAGCCACATCCGCGCTCACACGGGGGATTTCACCTTCACCTCCAAGCTGGTGGACGGCAAGTTCCCCGACTACGAGCGGGTGGTGCCCCGCGGCGGCGACAAGGTGTTCATCGCCGAGCGCGCCGAGCTGCGCCAGGTGCTCTCGCGCACCGCCATCCTCTCCAACGAGAAGTACCGCGGCGTGCGCCTGCACCTGGCCGAAGGCAATCTCAAGGTGATGGCCAACAACCCCGAGCAGGAAGAGGCCGAGGCGAACATCGCCATCGAGTACAGCGGCCCCGGCCTCGAGATCGGCTTCAACGTCGGCTACCTGATCGATGCCCTCAACGCCCTGAACGAGGACCGCGTGCAGATGACCCTGGCCGACCCCAACAGCAGCGCGCTGATAGAGGAGCCGGGTGGCGGCGATGCCCTCTATGTCGTCATGCCCATGCGTCTCTAGTGACCGGTGGCGGCACCCGGGTGCCGCCCTGCCTGGATCTCTCCATGCCACTAGATCGCCTCGCCTTTCAGGGTCTTCGAAACCTTCAAGCCATTGATTTTCAACCGGGTTCTCGAATCAACCTGGTCACGGGAGACAATGGCAGCGGCAAGACCAGTCTGCTCGAGGGTATCCATGTGCTCGGCATGGGGCGCTCCTTCCGCACCCGTCAGATGCGCCATGTGATCGGCCATGATGCCGAGGGCCTGGTCCTGCACGGTCGCCTGGCGGGTGACCCCCCGATACCCTTCGGCGTGCGCCGCCGCCGCGACGAGAGCGAACTCGAGATTCGCCTCTCCGGTGAACGCATCAGCCGCCTCTCTCGCCTGGTCGAGACGCTCCCCCTTCAGCTGATCAATCCCGATGCCTTCCGTCTCCTGGAGGGGCCTCCCGCGGGACGACGGGAGTTTCTCGACTGGGGAGTGTTTCACGTGAAACATGACTTCCTGGAGGCGTGGCAGCGGGCCCGTCGGGCGCTGAAACATCGGAATGCCCTGCTCAGGCATGGTAGAATGGACGATGCTTCCCTGTCGGCCTGGGAGCACGAGTTCGTCCACTGGAGCGAGCGCATCGACGCCATGCGCAGCGCCTGGGTCGACGCCTTCCTCCCGGTCTTCGAGGAGACCCTGGCCGGCCTGATGCCGTTGCCGGGCCTGCAGCTTCGCTACACGCGCGGCTGGGACAGGCGCCGTGAGCTCGGTGAGATACTGAGCCAGGGCAGGGAGGTCGACAGGCAGATGGGCTTCACCCAGCAAGGTCCGCAGCGGGCGGACCTGGCGGTCAGGCTGCATCGGCGCCCCGCCGTGGAGGTGCTCTCCCGGGGTCAGCAGAAGCTGGTGGTGAGCGCCCTCAAGCTGGCGCAGGGGCGGCTGCTGGAGGCCGCTACGGGGCGACACTGCCTCTACCTGATCGACGATCTCCCGGCAGAGCTGGACAGCGCCCACCGACGGGTGTTCTGCCACTGGCTGGAAAGCATGCACTGCCAGGCATTTATCACCAGCGTCGATCACGACGCCCTGGCAGATCTGTGGCAGCCCGCCACCCCCGTCGCGATGTTTCACGTGAAACGTTCGCCATCGGGAGAGGGGCAGCTGGAGCCACTGGAACGACAGACTTCATGATGGAGCAGTCAATGAGCGAACAGGCCTACGACTCATCGAGCATCAAGGTACTCAAGGGGCTGGATGCCGTACGCAAGCGTCCCGGCATGTACATCGGTGACACCGATGACGGCACGGGCCTGCACCATATGGTGTTCGAGCTGGTGGATAACTCCATTGACGAGGCGCTGGCCGGCTACTGCAGCGAGATCCGCGTGGTCATCCACCCCGACGAGTCGATCACCGTCAGCGATAACGGCCGCGGCATCCCCACCGATATCCATGAGGAGGAGGGGGTCTCCGCCGCGGAAGTGATCATGACGGTGCTTCACGCCGGCGGCAAGTTCGACGACAACTCCTACAAGGTCTCCGGTGGCCTCCACGGCGTGGGGGTGTCGGTGGTCAACGCCCTCTCTGAGGAGCTCAGGCTGACCATCTGGCGTGCCGGCGAGGTGTTCGAGCAGGTCTATCACCATGGGGTGCCCCAGGCGCCGCTGAGCGTGGTGGGTAAGACCGAGAAGACCGGGACCCGCGTGCACTTCCGCCCTTCACCGCAAACCTTTGCCAACATCGAATTCCATTACGATATCCTGGCCAAGCGTCTTCGGGAGCTCTCCTTCCTGAACTCCGGCGTGGCCATTCGTCTGGTCGATGAGCGCAGCGGCAAGGAGGAGCTGTTCCACTATGAGGGTGGCCTCAAGGCCTTTGTCGACCATCTCAACACCAACAAGACGGTGCTCAATCCGGTCTTCCACTTCAACGTCGAGCGCGAGGATGGGGTGGGCGTGGAGGTGGCGATGCAGTGGTCCGACTCCTTCAACGAGAACATCTTCTGCTACACCAACAACATTCCCCAGCGGGATGGCGGGACGCACCTGGCAGGCTTCCGTGCCGCCCTGACCCGGACGCTCAATTCGTATATCGAAGCCGAGGGCCTGCTTAAGAAGTCCAAGATCAACACCTCCGGCGATGACGCTCGTGAAGGCCTGACGGCGATCATCTCAGTGAAGGTGCCGGACCCCAAGTTCTCGTCTCAGACCAAAGACAAGCTGGTCTCCTCCGAGGTGAAGACCGCAGTCGAGCAGGAGATGGGTCGACTGTTCGCCGACTACCTGATCGAGAAGCCCAACGAGGCGAAGTCGATCGTCAACAAGATGCTCGATGCCGCCAGGGCCCGGGAGGCGGCGCGCAAGGCCCGCGACATGACGCGGCGCAAGGGCGCGCTGGATATCGCCGGCCTGCCCGGCAAGCTGGCCGACTGTCAGGAGAAGGACCCAAGCCTTTCCGAGCTCTTCCTGGTCGAGGGTGATTCGGCCGGTGGCAGTGCCAAGCAGGGCAGGGACCGTCGCACCCAGGCGATCCTGCCGCTCAAGGGCAAGATCCTCAACGTGGAGAAGGCGCGCTTCGACAAGATGCTCTCTTCCGCCGAGGTGGGCACCTTGATCACCGCCCTGGGCTGTGGCATCGGCCGCGAGGAGTTCAATCCGGACAAGCTGCGCTACCACTCGATCATCATCATGACCGATGCCGACGTGGACGGCTCCCACATCCGGACCTTGCTGCTGACCTTCTTCTTCCGCCAGATGTCACAGCTGATCGAGCGCGGCCACGTCTTCATCGCCCAGCCGCCGCTCTACAAGGTCAAGCGCGGCAAGCAGGAGCTCTATCTCAAGGATGAGCAGGCGATGACCGACTACCTGACGGCCACCGCCATGGACGGTGCCCGGCTCTACGTTAACGCCGACGCCCCGGGGATCAGCGGCTCCCAGCTGGAAGGGCTCGTCAACCAGTATCGTGAAGTGATGCGCCGCATCGATCGCCTGTCGCGGGTCTACCCCATTGAGGTGCTCAAGCGGATCGTGCACGCGGCGCGCCTGGACGGCGAGGCCAGCCTGCGGGATCACGCGACCATGCAGAATTGGATCGACCACCTGCAGGGCGAGATGGATGCGGTGGTGGCCTATGAGGGCGGCCCGCGCTACACCTTCCGGCTCGAGGAGGACGCCGAGCGAAGCCTCTATCTGCCGGCGGTGACGCTTACCGCTCATGGCGTGACCACCGACTATGTCTGGGGCATCGATTTCTTCACCAGCGCCGACTACCGCAGCATGGCCGAGCTGGGTGAGACGCTCGACGGCCTGCTGGAGGAGGGCGCCCATGTGGCCCGCGGGGAGCGTCAGAAGCGCGTCTCGACCTTCTATGAGGCGCTGGAGTGGCTGATGGCCGAGGCTCAGCGCGGGCTGTCCATCCAGCGCTACAAGGGGCTGGGGGAGATGAACCCGGATCAGCTGTGGGAGACCACCATGAACCCCGAGACTCGCCGCATGCTGCGGGTCACCATCGAGGATGCCGTGGCGGCCGACATGATGTTCAATACCCTGATGGGGGACGAGGTCGAGCCGCGTCGCGACTTCATCGAGCGCAATGCGCTGGTGGCCAATCTCGACGTGTGACGCGCATCGATCAGGTGACGCCATGTTTCACGTGAAACATGGTTGCGCGCCAGGCGTCGGGATGAAACAGAAAGACAGAAAAAAGGCCCGCCTCGAGATCGAGGCGGGCCTTCTGCTATTACGGCAGTGAGAAACGCTGCTGGGGGTGATGAGGGGTGTCAGTAGTAGTGAGGAGGTATTACCGGTGCTGGGGGAAGGGCCCGTTCGCATCGGGTGCATCGGCCAGCAGCCAGTCGACAAAAGCGGCCAGATCGTCGAAGACGCGGGTGTCGCTGCCCTTTGCTCCTAGTTCCGGGTGGCTGGCCAGGGTGCGTTCCCCCTTGCCGGTGCGAACCAGCACCGGCCGGCAACCCATGGGTTCGCCGGCCTGGAGGTCGCGCAGGCTGTCACCCACCATCCAGCTGCCGGCGAGGGTCTGCATGCCGAGTGCGACACGGATCTGCTCCAGGAGGCCGGGCAGCGGCTTGCGGCAGTCGCACTCATCGCTCGGGCCGTGGGGGCACCAGGCGATATGGCTGATGCTGCCGCCGGCCTCCTTCACCAGCCGACCGAGCTCTTCGTGCATCTCGGCCAGGGTGGCCTCGTCATAGTAGCCACGGGCGATGCCGGACTGGTTGGTGGCCACTGCCACCGTCCAGCCGGCCCGGCTCAGCCGGGCAATTGCCTGGATGGCGCTGGGGTAGGGGATCCACTCGGCCAGGGATTTCACATAGGCATCGGAATCGCGGTTGATGACACCGTCGCGATCGAGGATCACCAGGCGGTCGGGGGAGGGCATTCGGTCGGGCTCCTGCGGTCAGCGAGAGGGGGAGTGTTTCACGTGGAACACGTCCTGCCAAGCGGCCCGGCCATAGATGACGAGTACGGCGTGGTTGTTTCACGTGAAACACGCACCCGTTCGCCGGGCATGAAAAAGGCCGGCAGCGCTGGCTGCCGGCCTTCGTTCCCTCTGCCCGGTGTTACTGCTGCAGCTGGGCGATATCCGCCACTTCCAGGAAGAGCGCACGCAGGCTGGCCAGCAGCGCCAGACGGTTGGCGCGAATGGCCGGATCGTCGGCCATCACCATGACCTGGTCGAAGAAGGCATCCACCGGCTCCCGCAGGCCGGCCAGGGCGTCCAGCGCCTCGGCATAGCGGCCCTCGGCGAACAGCGGCATCACGCGTTCGCGCTGGGCGCTGACCGCCTCGTGAAGGGCCAGCTCGGCCGCCTCCTGAAGCACGCCGGCGTCGACCTGGCTGCCCACCTCATCGGCCTGCTTGGCCAGGATGTTGGAGACCCGCTTGTTGGCCGCGGCCAGGGCGGCGGCCTCCTCGCGGCCGGCAAAGGCTTGGACGGCACGCAGGCGGCGGGCGAAATCCAGCGGGCGGGTGACCGGGCGGGCGCGCACGGCCAAGTAGGCCTCGGCAGAGATGCCCTCGTCCTGGCCCCAGGCGCGGAAGCGGTCGAGCATGTAGCCGAGCACCTCGTCCACCAGCGTTTCGGCGTAGGGCAGCTCCTGGTGCTGGGCGGCGGCTAGCTCGAGCAGCTCGCGCAGGTCCAGGTTGAGCTCGCCCTTGACCAGGATGTTGAGGACCCCGATGGCCGCACGACGCAGGGCGAAGGGGTCCTTGGTGCCGGTGGGACGCTGACCGATACCGAAGATGCCGGTCAGGGTGTCCAGGCGGTCGGCCAGGGCCAGGGCCAGGCCGGTGCGGCTGTGGGGGATGGCGTCGGCAGCGAAGCGCGGCAGGTACTGCTCCTCCAGCGCCTGGGCGACGTCGGCGGGCTCGCCGTCATGCTCGGCGTAGTAGCGGCCCATGATGCCCTGCAGCTCGGGGAACTCGAGCACCATCTCGGTGACCAGGTCGCACTTGGCCAGCTCCGCGGCGCGGCGGGCATGGCCCACGTCGCCGCCGATCTGGCCGGCGATGAAGGCCGCCACGGCGGCGCTGCGGTGGGCCTTGTCGGCCAGGGTGCCTAGCTGCTGCTGGAACACCACGCCGGCGAGCTCGTCGATGCGCGAGGAGAGTGGACGCTTGCGGTCCGTATCGTAGAAGAAGGCGGCATCGGCCAGGCGGGGGCGGATCACCTTCTCGTTGCCCTCGATCACCTGCTGGGGGTCGGCGCTTTCGATATTCGAGATGGTGATGAAGAGCGGCTTGAGCTTGCCCGCCTCATCGAGCAGGTGGAAGTACTTCTGGTTGGCCTTCATGGAGGAGATCAGCGATTCCGCCGGCACCTCCAGGAAGCGCTCGTCGAAGCTGCCGGTCAGGGCTACCGGCCACTCCACCAGGCCGCTGACCTCGACCAGCAGCGCCTCGTCGATGACCGCGGTGGCCTCCTGGACCTCCGCCTCGGCCAGCACCTGCTCGCGAATGCGCTCCCGGCGGCGGTCGCGGTCGGCCAGCACCCAGGCCTGCTCCAGCGCCTCGAGGTAGTCATCGGCATGGGCCAGCTCGATGGCGGCGGGAGCGTGGAAGCGGTGGCCGTAGGTGGTGCGGCCCGCCGTCAGGCCCAGGGCCTCGGCTTTGACCACTTCGCTGCCGAACAGCACGACCAGCCAGTGTACCGGGCGGGAGAACTCCACCCGGGAGGCGCCCCAGCGCATGTTCTTGGGGACCGGCAGGGCGGCGACGGCCTTCTGCAGGATGGCAGGCAGCAGGGCAGAGGTGGACTCCCCCTGCTGCTGCTCGCGATAGCCCAGCCAGGTGCCCTTGTCGGTCTCCAGGTGGATCAGGTCGTCAACGGTAACGCCGCAGGAACGCGCGAAGCCTTCGGCGGCCCGGGTGGGCTGGCCGTCCTTGAAGGCGGCGGCCAGCGCCGGGCCGCGCTTCTCCACCTCGCGATCGGGCTGGCTATCGGCCAGCGCCTCGATCCGCACCGCCAGGCGGCGTGGGGTGGCGTAGGCGCGCACCTCGCCGTGACCGACGTCGGCGTCGGCGAGTCCGCGACGCAGGCCGTCGGCCAGGGCGTCGGAGAGGGCGTCGATGGCGTTCGGCGGCAGTTCCTCGACGCCCAGTTCAACCAGCAGGGTGTTGGCAGCCATGCTCAAGCGTCTCCCTCGTCGGCAAGCAGTTCCTTCCGCAGGGCCTCGGGAGCCAGCGGGAAGCCGGCGGCCTTGCGGGAGTCGTAGTAGGCGTGGGCCACGTCCCGGGCCATGGTGCGCACGCGCAGGATGAAGCGCTGGCGTTCGGTGACCGAGATGGCGTGGCGGGCGTCGAGCAGGTTGAAGGTGTGGGAGGCCTTGAGCACCTGCTCGTAGGCGGGCAGCGGCAGGCCGGCCTCGAGCAGGCGGGCGCAGTCGCGCTCCTGCTGGTCGAAGGCGCCGAACAGGAAGTCGACGTCGGCATGCTCGAAGTTGTAGGCGGACTGCTCGCGCTCGTTCTGCAGGTAGACATCGCCGTAGGTGACCCTGGAGCCGTCCGGTGCCACGGTCCAGACCAGGTCGTAGACGCTGTCGACGTTCTGCAGGTACATGGCTATGCGCTCGAGGCCATAGGTGAGCTCGCCGGTGACCGGGTAGCACTCGATGCCACCGGCCTGCTGGAAGTAGGTGAACTGGGTCACCTCCATGCCGTTGAGCCAGATCTCCCAGCCCAGCCCCCAGGCGCCCAGGGTGGGGGACTCCCAGTTGTCCTCGACGAAGCGGATGTCGTGCACCAGCGGGTCCAGGCCGAGGTGCTTGAGGGAGCCCAGGTAGAGCTCCTGGAAGTCGGCGGGGGAGGGCTTCATCACCACCTGGAACTGGTAGTAGTGCTGCAGGCGGTTGGGGTTCTCGCCGTAGCGGCCGTCGGTGGGGCGGCGCGACGGCTGCACATAGGCGGAGTTCCAGGTCTCGGGGCCGATGGCGCGCAGGAAGGTGGCCGGATGGAAGGTGCCGGCGCCGACCTCCATGTCGAGGGGCTGAAGGATCACGCAGCCCTGGTCGGCCCAGTACTGCTGCAGGGCCAGGATCAACCCCTGGAAGGTCGAGACGTCAGGCGCCGGCCCGGAGGTCGGCGCGGATGTCGAGGACGAGAGAGTCATTGCGGAAAGCACCGTTGGCCATGAATTCACAGGGCGTCAAGTATACAATCACCGGAAGATCGGTTATAGGCGCACGCCCCGAGACAGAGGATTCTCCCCATGATCGTAGTGACAGGCGGAGCCGGCTTCATCGGCTCGAATCTGGTCAAGGCGCTGAACGAGCGCGGCCGGCAGGATGTGATGGTGGTCGACGACCTCCTGGATGGCACCAAGTTCGTCAACCTGGCCGACTGCACCCTCGGCGACTACCTGGACAAGGACGACTTCCGTCGCCGGGTCGAGGCGGAGCTGCGCGGCGAGCCGGCCCAGCTGCCCGAGATCGAGGCGATCTTCCACGAGGGGGCCTGCTCGGACACCACCGAGTGGGACGGTCGCTTCATGCTCGACAACAACTTCGAGTACTCCAAGGTGCTGCTGCACTTCTGCCAGAAGCGCGGCATCCCCTTCCTCTACGCCTCCTCGGCGGCCACCTACGGCGGCAGCGAGGTGTTCGTGGAGGCGCCGGAGCACGAGAAGCCGCTCAACGTCTACGGCTACTCCAAGCTGCTCTTCGATCAGTACGTGCGCGCCCGCTGGGATGAGTTTGAGAGCCAGGTGGTGGGCTTTCGCTACTTCAATGTCTACGGCCCCCGGGAGCAGCACAAGGGCAAGATGGCCAGCGTCGCCTATCATCACCACACCCAGATCCGCGGCGGCGACAGCGTCAAGCTGTTCGGTGCCTGGGAGGGCTATGAGGCCGGCATGCAGAGTCGCGACTTCGTCTACGTGGGCGATGTGGTCAGCGTGAACCTGTGGTTCCTCGACAATCCCCAGGTGTCCGGTATCTTCAATCTGGGCAGCGGTCGCGCCGAGCCTTTCAAGGCGATCGGCGAGGCGGTAATCGACTACTACGGCCGCGGCACCATCGAGTACATCGACTTTCCCGAAGAGCTCAAGGGGCGCTACCAGAGCTACACCCGTGCCGACATCGGCAGCCTGCGCCGGGCGGGCTACGACCGCGAGTTTCGCACCGTGGCCGAGGGGGTCGGCGAGTACCTGGAGTGGCTGAATGGCTGAGCCGGCCCCTCCGGGAGAGTCCGGCAGCGAGCGGATCCTGGTGGTTGGCCCCTCCTGGGTCGGCGACATGGTGATGGCCCAGAGCCTGTTCATGACCCTCAAGGCGCGCCATCCGGGCTGCCGCCTCGGCGTGGTGGCGCCCGGCTGGTCGCTGCCGGTGCTCGAGCGCATGGCGGAGGTGGACGAGGCGATCGCTCTGGACGTTGGCCACGGCGAGTTTGGCTGGAAGGCACGCCGCGATGTGGCCCGCACCCTGCGCGGCCGCTTCGATCGCGCCATCGTGCTGCCGCGTTCCTGGAAGTCGGCGCTGGTGCCCTGGCTGGCGCGCATTCCGCAGCGTGTCGGCTTTACCGGCGAGCAGCGCTATGGCCTGCTCAACGAGCGACGCCGGCTCGACAAGGCCGTGCTCGACCAGACGGTGAAGCGCTTCGTGGCCCTGGGGCTGCCCGCCGGGGAGACGCTCGATGGTCACGTCCCGATACCGCGCCCGCGCCTCGCCGTGGATGCCGCCAATCTCGCCGAGCTGCGTCGGGCTCACGGGCTCTCGTCACGCCCGGCCATCGGCATGATGCCGGGGGCCGAGTACGGTCCCGCCAAGCAGTGGCCGCTCGAGCACTTTCGCACCCTGGCCGAGGCGCTGGTGGCCGAGGGGTTCGAGGTGCGGGTGCTGGGTGGCCCCAAGGATGCCGAGGCCGGCGAGGCGATCGCCCGGGGGCTGGAGCATGTCCACAACCTCTGCGGGCGGACACGGCTGGCCGACGCCGTGGACCTGCTGGCCGACTGCCGCCAGGTGGTCACCAACGACTCGGGGCTGATGCACGTGGCGGCGGCGGTGGGTACCCGGGTGCACGCCCTCTATGGCTCCTCCTCGCCGGCCTACACCCCCCCGCTCACCGACAGCGCCGAGATCCACACGCTGGGCCTCGACTGCTCCCCCTGCTTCGCCCGGACCTGCCCCCTGGGCCATACCCGCTGTCTCGTCGACCTCTCCCCCGAGCGGCTGCTGGCGGCGGTGCTCGCCGCCGAGCGCCGCCTGGCCGTCGAGAAGTAGCCTGCCCTACTGGACGCTGGCCGGCGTTTCGCCGGTGGCGTCATAGGGCGACTCCACCACCTGGTCGTCGGTCGGCGACGACTCCTTTTCCTCGGACTCCTGAGGGCGGTCTGGCACCAGGCCCTCCCAGAGTCGCTGCTGCAGGGCATTCTCCTCGCGCATCCGGGTGTTGATCCCCGCGAGCCCGTGACGCTCCACCAGGGTCTCGGTGTCGGCCAGCAGCGAGACGCCGAGACCCGCACGGTGCTCATCGATGGTAAAGCCCATCGCCTCCAGCAGGGTCGGGAAGAGGTCGACCATGGAGGCCTCCCGCCGGGTGCGAGTGCCGGCCTCGATGCCGGGGCCGAGCAGCATGAAGGTGTTGTCGCGCTCGCCGGCGATCAGCAGGTCCCACACCGAGACCCGCATGGTGAGGTGGTCGCTGGCCACCACCACCAGGGTGTTTTCCAGCAGCCCCTCCGCCTCCAGGCGCTCCACCAGGTCCCGGGCCAGCCAGGCCGAGCATTCCACCGAGTAGAGGATGTCGACGCCGTCGAACTCCCCCTGGCGGTCGATGCAGCTCTGGGCGGGATATCCGTTGGGGGCGTGGCCGGCGATGGTGAGGTTGACCACGCCCCAGGGGCCGTCGTGTTCGGCCTCCAGCCGGCGGATCTCCTCGACGGTGAAGTCATAGAGCGAGTCGTCGTGGAGCCCCCAGTTGTTGACGTAGTCGGGGTCTTCGAGCCGAGGCGCCAGTTCCTCGCGGCCCAGCACGGTGTCGAAGCCGTGACCCTCGTAGAAGAGCCCCTTGCCGGCGAAGGCGGTGCTGGCGCCGCCCAGGTAGCTGAGTCGGTAGCCCTGCTCGCTGAGCAGATCGCCCAGGCAGTCGACCCCGGGCACCACCTTGTCCAGCGGCGAGAACTGCCGGTCATGCAGCAGGCCGGCGGGCATCAGCGGTGTACCGCACTGGCTGGCGATCATGCCGGCCATGGTCCAGCCGGTGTTGTCGAGCTGGCGAACCCCCTCGAAGACCCGGCCGCGTTCGCCCAACGCATCGAGGTCGGCATAGGCGTCGCCGAAGCGCTCGCGGTCGGCGTAGGTGCGCTCGATGCTCTCCAGGTAGAGCAGCAGCAAGTTGGGCGGATCGGACGGGGCCTGCTCGATCACCGGCGCCACGTAGCGGCGGTCCAGCCAGGCGCCATCGTCGGTAACGATGGCCGCGCCGCGCTGGGTCATGCCGTAGAGCAGGGGGTTGCTGGCCAGCAGCACCAGGGCCAGCAGGCGCTCGCCCAGCCGCCAGCGGTGGTCGGTCCGTACCAGCCAGGTGAAGGCCGCCAGCAGGGCGAGCATGCTCAGGCTGTAGAGCACGGCGGCCACCAGGCGGTCGCTGCCGCCGTGGTCGGACATACCGGCCTGGAGGTGGAAGAAGATCGCCCCCAGGTCGACGATGCCGAAGCTGTCGTTGAGATAGACGTAGAGCCCCCACAGCGCCAGGGGCAGCAACGACCAGGGCCACACCCTGGCAGCCGGGCGCGGGGCACGCGGGGCACCCCAGCGCAGCAGCCAGCCGGTACCGAGCCAGGCGCCGGCGATCACCGTCAGGGCCCAGGCGGGCAGCAGGCTGATGGTCACCACGGCATAGCCGAGGCAGAGCCCGATGGCGAGCAGGGCCCACCAGCGCGGGTGGCGAAGGAGAGAGGGCAGTTGGGGAAGGGGCATGGGTATCATCGGTCAGGGGGCTATCAGCAGAGCTTATCAAGCCTTGGGAGGCGTCACACACTCGGCCGGGTGGTGCCGGCAGGGGGGGCGCCTTACACTGAGCGTCCCACTTCGCCCTCAAGGACTATCGATGTCGATTGCCGCCGTGCTCATCGTCAAGAACGAGCAGGATCACCTGCGGGCCTGCCTGGAGACCCTCGCCTGGGTCGATGAGATCGTGGTGGTGGATGCCGGCAGCACCGACGGGACCCTCGCGATCGCCCGCGACTTTACCGACAAGGTGGCAGTGGAGGATGACTGGCAGGGCTTCGGCCGCCAGCGCCGGCGCGCCGAGGCGCTGGTGGAGAGCGACTGGATCCTGATGGTGGATGCCGATGAGCGCGTGACGCCGGCGCTGCGCGAGAGCATTCAGGCGGCCTTGTCCGAGGGGGCAACGGCGATCTATACGCTGCCGCGCCTCTCCTGGTGCTTCGGCGCCTTCATCCGCCATTCGGGCTGGTACCCGGACCGGGTGGCGCGCCTCTACCCCCGGGGGCGTGCCGGCTACAACGAGGCCCTGGTCCACGAGAAGCTGGAAAACCCCGAGGGGCTGGCGGTGCGACCTCTCGAGGGCGACCTGCTCCACTACACCTACCGCGACCTGCGCCACTACCTCGAGAAGTCCGCCCACTACGCCCAGGCCTGGGCCGAGCAGCGTGCGGCCCGCGGCAAGCGCGGCAGCCTCGCCGCGGGCATCGGCCACGGTATCGGCTGCTTCCTGCGCATGTACCTGCTCAAGGCGGGCTTCCTCGACGGCCGACAGGGGCTGCTGCTGGCGCTGCTCTCGGCCCACTCCACCTTCGCCAAGTACGCCGACCTGTGGATCAGGACCCGGACGTCACCTCCGCCGGAAGACGGCGCAAGAGATCGTTGATCGCCTCGGCCGCCGCGGGGATGTCGATCGTTGCCATGTCCTGCTCGCCAGCGCTGGCGGGCGGGCAGAAGGCGAGGCGGTGATCGGCGCGGTTGCAGGTCTGCCAGCGCAGGGGGGTGGCGGAGCGGTGGGCCGGGTAGAAACCGGCGGTGGCGAGATCCAGGCAGCCGGCGAGATGCAGCGGCCCGGTGGAGCCGGCGATGAAAAGATCCGCCGCCGCCAGCGTCCGGGCGAAGTCATCCAGGCCGGCCCGCGGCGGCAGGCGATGAACCTCGATGCCGGCTTCGCGCAGCGGGGCCAGGATCGCCTCGGCGGTGGCCTCCTCGCCGGGGCCGGAGGTCAGCACCCACTGGGCTCGCTGCGCCCCCTGCAGGCGGGCGTCCACCTCCTGCACCAACCGCACATACTGTGCGGGGGAGAGGTTTACCGCCGAACCGCCGCTGCCTCCGTGCAGGAAGACCCAGGGCCGTGTCGGGTCGAGCGCGAGTTCCTCGGCGAGGCGCTGGCGCTGGGCCCGGCGCTCGCCTTCCGGGAGGGGCCAGTAGGGAGGCTCGGGGGCGGTCCCCGAGGCAAGGCCGAGCTCGGTCAGCAGCGCCTCGGCCAGCTCGATGTTGTAGCGGTATTCCGGCTTTTCCGAGCGCGACCTGCGCTGCACCACCCTTCGGTTGTAGAATAGCTGCGCCCACTTGGTGGCCGGGGCCAGGCGCAGCGGAATGCCCGCACGCCACCCCAGCCAGCCGATGCGCGGTGTGGAGAAGAGCGTGAGCAGCGCATCGAAGCGTGCCGCCTTCACCTCGGCCAGAAGGCGCCGGTGTTCGTTGCGGTCGGCCTTTTCGCCCGGATCGACCAGCACCCGGTCGACCCAGGGGCAGAGTCGCGCCATGGGCGCCGTATAGGCTGGCACCAGCACGCTGACGTGGGGGGCGGGGCTGGCCGCCTTGAGGCGGGCCAGCGCTGGCCAGGCCAGCATGAAATCGCCGAGCTTGTCGTTGCGAACCACCAGCAGGCGCGAGGACGCGCCCGGGGCAGCGGAAGTAGCAGTCATCCGGGCTCCCGAGCCCCGAGATACCGAAGGAGTCAGCCTTGTCGCACAAGGTCCTGCATATCTGTCTCTCCAGCGGCTGGGGCGGATTGGAAATGTATCCATCACGGATTATACCCGAGCTGGCCCGCCAGGGGTGGCAGACCTACGGTCTGGCCCTGGCCGGCTCCCGGGTCGCCGAGAGCTTCCGCGAAGCCGGCGTCGAGCCGCTGATCCTGGCCTCGAAGGGGCGGGCGCTGCTGGCCGCGGGGCGCGTGCTGGCCTACCTCGGGGCACACGGGATCGAGGTGATCCACTGCCACAAGTCCAGCGACCTGCGTCTGGGGGCACTGCTGGTGACCCTGCGGCCATCGCTGCGCCTCTTCTTCACCGACCATATGGGAGTGACCCGCCCCAAGAAGGACCTCTACCACCGCTGGGCCTACGGCAAGGTCACCCGGCTCTTCGCCATCAGCGAGGCGACCCGACAGCGCAACCTGGCCGCCTTCCCGCTCCCCGCCGAACGCATCCGGCGTCTCTACCTGGGTATCGATCCGGCCCCCTATGCGCCCTGTCTCGACGACAAGGCGCGCCTTGCGCTGCGCCGCGAGCTGGGCGTGCCCGATGGCGCCGTGGCCATCGGCCTGCCGGGGCGGTTGACGCCGGGCAAGGGGCAGGAGGTGTGGATCGAGGCGCTGGCCCGCCTGGCCGAGGCTCGGCCCGAGCTTGCCTGGCACGGCGTGTTGATCGGCGGCCTGACGGCGGAGGAGGGCAGCGACGAGGCCCATGTGGCGGCCCTGCGTCGGCGCATCGATGAGCTGCGCCTCGAGGCACGTATTACCTTCACCGGCTTTCGCCGCGACCTGCCGCGCCTGTTCGAGGCGCTGGAGATCGTCTGCGTCCCCTCGCGTAACGAGGCGTTCGGCCTGACGGTGATCGAGGCCATGGCGGCCGGCAAGGCGGTGGTTGGCAGCGACAGCGGGGCCATTCCCGAGCTGCTCGAGGTCGAGACGGGGCGCCTGGCGCCTCCCGAGGACGCCGCGGCCTGGGCCGCCGCCCTGGCCGAGCTGGCCGATGACGCCGAGCTGCGCCAGCGCCTGGGGCAGGCGGCGCGGCGCCGCGTCGAGAAGGACTTTACCCTGGCGGCCCACGTGGCCAGCCTGATCCGTGAATACGAGAATCAACAAGGAGCCGAGGGCGAGTGAGAGCCTGGATCGACAAGTGTGCCTACCTGAGCCGGCGCGGACGGCGCTGGCTGGAGAGTACGGCCCCGAACGAGGTGAAGCGCATTCTGGTGATCCGCCAGTGCGCCTTCGGCGACTACATGGCGGCAAGGCCCTTTCTGGTCGAGCTGCGGCGGCTGTTTCCCGAGGCGCATATCACCCTGGCCACGGTGACGACCTACCGCTATGCGGTGCCGGAGGACCTGGTGGATGAGGTCTTCGTGCAGGAGACGCGAGGCAGCCTGGCGGAGCAGTGGCGCTCGCTGCGCGCCCTGGAACCCGTGGATATTCTCTTCGACCTGGCCGATACCTCCCGCTCCCGGGTGCTGACGCTGATGGCCCCCGCCGCCATCAAGCTGGGCTTTCCCTATCGCGGCGTGTTCAACCGGCTGCTCTACGACGTGGGTCTGCGGCGCTCCAACTATCACTACGAGGCCGAGGTGCTGCTCGACTTCCTCAAGGTCATGGGGCACAAGCCGCGCTACCCGCTCGACTTCGCCATGCCGGTGCATCGGCCGGCGGAGTCGCCCCGGGTCATTGCCTACTTTCCCTTCGCCTCCAAGGCGGAAAAGTCCCTCTCCCTGGACTCCTGGTGCCAGCTGATCGACAGGGCGGCGCGGGAGTTTCCGGACTACCACCACGTGCTGCTGGAGGGACACAAGACCGAGGAGTCCGGCGACTTCCTGGCCGAGGTGGCGGCGCGGCAGGCCAACGTCGAGGTTCAGCCGCGCATGTCTCTGGAGGCGCTGGGCCCCTGGATGGCCGGCGTATCTGCGCTGGTGTGCGGGGATACCGGCGTGCGCAACCTGGCGCTGGCTACCCATACGCCGACCCTGGGGATCTTCTTTCAGACGCTGCCCTATCGCTACTGGCCTCGCTACGAGTCCTGCCACGAGGCGGTCTTCCTGAGAAGCGGCGAGGTGCCGGGCAGCACCGATATCCTGCAGGGGCTCGAGGAGCTGCTGACGCGGGTCTATCCCGAGCGTGAAGCGCCGCGTCAGCCGGACGCCGGCGCCTCCCCGTAGCCCCGCCGGATCGGCGCCATGGCATCACCGGCGCCGAACTTCACCAGGGAGCGCTCTAGGCGTGCCAGGTTGGCGTCCTGCCAGGCGCCCTTCGGGCGCAGCCGGCAGCGGTCCAGGTCGATCAGCCAGACGCGCTGCGCCTCGTCCACCAGCAGGTTGCGGGCGTTGAGGTCCACGTGGTCGAGGCCGGCGTCGTGGAAGCGGCGGATCGTCCGACCCACCTCGGCGAGCAGCGCGTCGCCGGCCCGGCGAGCCTCGAGCAGGTCGGCCAGGGCGCGGGCGCCGGGAATGCGTTCGGTGATCAGGGCGGCCTCGTAGGTGAGGCCATGGCGGGTGACGGCGGCGGCCACCGGGCGGGGCACCGGCAGGCCGCGTTCATGAAGGGCGGCGGTCAGGCGCAGTTCGCGGAAGGCGCGGGTCTGCTCGAGACCGGTCCACAGGTAGCGCTTTGCGCTGAGCCGGGCGATCAGGCCGCCGCGGCGGTAGGGGCGCAGCACCCACTCGTGGCCTGCGCCGGCGTCCAGGAAGAGGCTGGCGCCGCGCCCCGGCGCCTCGCCGGTGACTCGCCCCTGGCTCCGCCAGTGGTCGGGGTCGACGAGCTGCGGCCCGGGCGGCACTTCGGCCGCGGCGTCACATAAACGCGCCGCATCATATAGAATGAAAACCTTTCCCGCTCGACACGTTGCCAACCCCATGAAGCATCCTCTGCCTGCACAACCCCGACACATCGGCGTGCTGCGACTCTCCGCTCTGGGCGATGTCTGCAACCTGGTACCGACGGTTCGCGCCCTGCAGCGCCAGTGGCCCGAGGCGCGCATCACCTGGATCATCGGCAAGGGCGAGCACAGTCTACTGGCGGGCCTCTCCGGGGTCGAGTTCGTGGTCTACGACAAGGCCACCGGGCTTGCCGGCATGCGTGCGCTGTGGCGCGAGCTGGCCGACACCCGCTTCGACGTGCTGCTGCACATGCAGCAGGCGCTTCGCGCCAGCGTGCTCTCGCTCGGCCTCAAGGCCGGGGTGCGGGTGGGCTATGACAAGGCGCGCGCCAAGGATGCCCAGCACTGGTTCACCCATCGCCAGCTGGCGCCCCATCCCCGGGCCCACGTGCTGGACTCCTTCCTGGACTTCGCGCGCCTGCTGGGTGTGGAGGACCTCTCCCTGGCATGGGACCTGCCGGTGCCCGATGCGGCCTATGACGAGGCCCTGGCGCTGACCGGTGACGCCCCCTACCTGCTGATGAGCCCCTGCGCCAACCCGCGGCTGCGCAACTTCCGCAACTGGTCTGCCGAGGGCTATGCGGCGGTGATCCAGCACGCCTGGGAGCAGCACGGCCTGCCGACGCTGCTCACCGGCGGCGGCAGCACCCAGGAGCGCGAGATGGGCGAGCGGATCCAGTCGTTGTGCGAGCCCGGCTCGGTGATCGATGCCATCGGTGGCACCTCGCTGAAGGGCCTGCTGGCGCTGATTGCCCGCGCCCGCGCCGTCATCGCCCCGGACTCCGGGCCGGTGCACATGGCCAATGCCATGGGCACGCCGGTGGTGGGGCTCTATGCCACCACCAACCCCGACCGCGCCGCCCCCTACTGCTGGCGGGAGTTCGTGGTCGATCGCTACCCGGATGCCGTGGCCACCTACCTGCACAAGTCCCTGGAGGAGATCCCCTGGGGACAGCGGGTGCGCCACCCCGACGCCATGTCGCTGATCCACGCCGAGGATGTGATCGAACGCCTGGAGGCGGTGCTCGACCACGCCGCCGCCACCCACCCGGAAAGGGAGCTTCCCGACGATGAAACTTGATCTGACCGCCCTGGAGCGCTCACGCCTGCTGGTGGTGGGCGACGTCATGCTCGACCGCTACTGGCACGGCGGCACCTCGCGGATCTCCCCCGAGGCGCCGGTGCCGGTGGTGCGCGTCGAGCAGAGCGAGGACCGCCCCGGCGGCGCCGCCAACGTGGCGCTCAATATCGCCTCCCTGGGCGCCCGTGCCGCCCTGGCCGGGCTGGTGGGGGACGACGACAACGCCGACCGCCTGGTGTCCCGCCTGGAAGATGCCGGAGTGGGCGCTCACTTCGCCCGCAGCCCCGGCATTCCCACCATCACCAAGCTCAGGGTGATGAGCCGCAACCAGCAGCTGATCCGCCTCGACTTCGAGGAGGGGCTCGGCGAGGTGGATACCTCGGCGCTGCTGGCGCGGGTGGAAGAGGCGCTGCCCGAGGCGGACCTCGTCATCCTCTCCGACTATGGCAAGGGCACCCTGAACCGGGTCCAGGAGCTGATCCGCCTGGTGCGTGCCAGCGGCAAGCGGGTGCTGGTGGACCCCAAGGGCAGCGATTTCTCCCGCTACCGCGGGGCCAGCGTGATCACCCCCAACCTGGCCGAGTTCGAGGCGGTGGTGGGCCACTGCCGCGACGACGCCGAGCTGGCCGAGCGCGGCGAGGCGCTGCGTGCCGAGCTCGAGCTCGAGGCGCTCTTGATCACCCGCAGCGAAAAGGGCATGACCCTGATCCGCGAGGGGCACGAGCCGCTGCACCTGCCGACCCGGGCCCGGGAGGTCTACGACGTCACCGGTGCCGGCGATACCGTGATCGGCGTGCTGGGCCTGGCCCTGGCCGCCGGCCACGCCTTCCCCGAGGCGATGACCCTGGCCAACCTGGCCGCCGGCCTGGTGGTGGCCAAGCAGGGCACCGCCACCCTCTCCATCGCCGAGCTCTACACCGCCTTGCACGGTGACAAGCTGGCCGAGTTCGGAGTGATCGAGGAGGCGCCGCTGATCGAGGCGGTGCGCGCCGCCCAGGCGCGCGGCGAGCGGGTGGTGATGACCAACGGCTGCTTCGACATCCTGCACGCCGGCCACGTGGCCTACCTGGAGCAGGCGCGCCGGCTAGGCGACCGGCTGATCGTGGCGGTCAACGACGACGCCTCCATCGCCCGCCTCAAGGGGCCCAAGCGTCCCATCAACCCCCTGGCGCGGCGTATGCAGGTGCTGGCCGGCCTCGGCGCCGTGGACTGGGTGGTGCCCTTCGCCGAAGACACCCCCCAGCGGCTGATCGAGGCGGTGCTGCCCGATGTCCTCGTCAAGGGCGGCGACTACCGCCCCGAGCAGATCGCCGGCGGTGAGGCGGTGCGCCAGGCCGGCGGCGAGGTGAAGGTGCTGGGCTTCGAGGATGGCGTCTCCACCACGGCGATGATCTCCACCATCCTCGACCGCGAGGCCTGATGGGCTGGCCCCGGGCCCTCTACTCGGCGGCGCTGCATCTGCTGTCACCGCTGATCTGGCGGCGCATCCGCCGTGAGCATGCGCTCACTGACGCCCGCGGGGAGGGCGGCGAGAGTCCCCGGGCCCTGCGCCTGGGGCGCATTCCCGAGACGCCGCCCGGCGAGCCCATGCTGTGGCTGCACTGTGCCTCCGTGGGCGAGGTGCTGGCGGCCCGCCCGCTGATCGAGGCGCTGCTCTCGCGCTACCCCGGGCATCGCCTGACCCTCACCACCATGACCGCCACCGGCGCCGAGCGCGCCCGGGCCCTGGCGGCGGCCCGCGACGACGACCGCCTCGTCCACCGCTTCGTGCCGCTGGACTTTCCCGGCGCCGCGGCGCGCTTCGTCACCCGGCTGCGGCCGGCGCTGGCGCTCTTCTTCGAGACCGAGCTGTGGCCCAACCTGCTGGCTGCCTGCCGGCGCCAGGGGGTGCCGGTGACGGTGGTCAATGGCCGGCTCTCGCCCAGGGCCTTCCGCGGCTACCGCCGCCTGCGCCCCCTGATGCGCGAGGCGCTGGCCTGCGTCGACTGGCTGGCGGCCAAGTCGAGAGCCGATGCCGAACGCTTTTTCGAGCTGGGCATGGCCGAGGCGCGCACGACGGTAGTGGGCTCGCTAAAGTTCGATATCGCCCTCGATGACAAGGCTCTCGAGGTGAGTGAGCGCTTGCGCACCCGGTTCGGTGAGCGCCCGATGTGGGTGGCCGGTTCCACCCACGAGGGGGAGGAGACGGTGCTGCTGGCCGCCCATGCGCGACTCCGCGAGGTTCTTCCCGAGGCGCTGCTGGTGCTGGTGCCGCGCCATCCCCAGCGCTTCGATGGCGTGGCGGCGCTCTGCGAGCAGGCGGGCATGCCCGCGGCGCGCCGCTCCCGGGACGAGTGGCCCACGGCCACCTCGGCCGTTTACCTGGGCGACACCATGGGGGAGCTGCTGGCGTTCTATGGCGCGGCGGATCTCGCCTTCGTGGGGGGCAGCCTGGTGCCGGTCGGGGGGCACAACCTGCTGGAGCCGGCCGCCCTCGGCGTGCCGGTGCTCACGGGGCCTGCGCTTGCCAACTTCGCGGAGGTGGCCGAGGTGCTGCGCGAGGCCGAGGCCCTGGTAGAGGCGGCCGATGAGGCGGCGCTGGCCGCCGCCCTGGCGGCGCTCTTCGCCGACCCCGCCGAGCGGCGCCGGCTCGGCGAGGCGGGCCGCGCCGTGGTGGCGGCCAACCGCGGGGCGCTGGCGCGCACCCTCGAGGGCCTGGCGCGGCTGCTGCCGACGAAGTGAGGGCTCGCTTCGCCGTCGGGGCAGGTCAGGCGGGGGTCAGTCGCTCCACGCCGTGCTCGGTTCCCAGCAGCAGCACGTCGGCGCCGCGGGCGGCGAACAGGCCGTTGGTGACCACGCCGACGATGGCGTTGATCCTGGCCTCCATGGCCACCGGGTCGTCGATCATGAACTCGAAGCAGTCGATGATCTGGTTGCCGTTGTCGGTGACCACCCCCTCGCGATAGACCGGATCGGCGCCCAGCTTGACCAGCTCCCGGGCCACGTAGGAGCGCGCCATGGGAATCACCTCCACCGGCAGCGGGAACTCGCCCAGCCGCTCGACCTTCTTGGAGGCATCGGCGATGCAGATGAACCTCTCCGCGCAGGCGGCGACGATCTTCTCCCGGGTCAGGGCCGCGCCGCCGCCCTTGATCATGTGCAGGTGAGCGTTCACTTCGTCGGCACCGTCGATGTAGAAGGGCACGGTGCCGACGCTGTTGAGCTCGAACACCTCGATGCCGTGGCCGCGCAGGCGCTCGGCGCTGGCCTCGGAGCTCGCCACGGCGCCCTTGAAGTCGTCGCGCAGGGCGGCCAGCCGGTCGATGAACAGGTTGGCGGTGGAGCCGGTGCCGATGCCGAGCACGGTGCTGCGCGAAAGCCAGGGCTTGATCTCGTCGATGGCGGCCGCGGCCACGGCGTCCTTCAGCTGATCCTGGGTCAGGCCGGCCTGGGTCATGGGTCGCTCTCCTTGGGTGGGGTGAATCGGCGGAATGGATGGGCGGGAAGTCGGGCGCCATTATAGGCCAGCGAGGCCCGTCTGCCGATGAGGGCAAAACACTGCACGAGCGAAAGGCGCCGGGGACAGGTCGGAGAGGGGGTCCGAGGACCAGGGATGGCCGAGGTAGCCTACAGGGACGTATTCATAGCGCCCCCTCGAAGGCCTGTCGCCGGAACAGCCTTGAGCGCTGCTGCGCGCTGTCCTCCCGATGGCAGCCGCTGGACGCCAGGCCGGCCGGGATGCTACCAATAGGGGTTCTCTGCAGTGCAGCAACCGTCTGGCGCCCCGCGTCACGCCTCTGGGATATCAGGATGCTCGAAGCTACCGTCAAGAAGATTCTCCAGGCCCGGGTCTACGAAGCCGCCCGGGAAACGCCGATCTCCCCGGCACCCTTCCTCTCCCGTCGCTTCAACAACACCATTCTGATCAAGCGCGAGGACCTCCAGCCGGTCTATTCCTTCAAGATTCGCGGCGCCTACAACAAGATGGCCCAGCTCAGCGAGGCCCAGAAGGCCAGGGGCGTGATCGCGGCGTCCGCCGGCAATCATGCCCAGGGCCTGGCCATGGCCGCCAAGCTGATGGGCGTCAAGGCGGTGATCGTGATGCCGCGCATCACGCCGGAGATCAAGGTCCAGGCGGTGCGCGCCCGCGGGGCCAAGGTGGTGCTCAAGGGCGATGCCTTCGCCGCGGCTGCCGAGCACGCCCAGGAGCTGATCAAGGAGCACGGCTACACCTATATCCCGCCCTTCGACGATATCGACGTGATCGCCGGCCAGGGCACCGTGGCCGTGGAGATCCTGCGTCAGCACGCGGGCCGCCTAGACGCCATCTTCGTGCCGGTGGGTGGCGGCGGTCTGATCGCCGGGGTGGCCGCCTACGTGAAGTACCTGCGCCCGGACATCAAGGTGATCGGCGTCGAGGCCGAGGACAGCGCCTGCCTGAAGGCGGCCATGGAGGCCGGGCGGCGAGTGACCCTGGGGCAGGTCGGCGTCTTCGCCGAGGGGGTGGCCGTGGCGCAGATCGGCAAGGTGCCCTTCTCCATCGTCCGTGACCTGATCGACGAGGTTATCACCGTTAACACCGACGAAATGTGTGCCGCGGTGAAGGACATCTTCGAGGATACCCGGGCGGTCTCGGAGACCTCCGGCGCCCTGTCCCTGGCGGGTCTCAAGAAGTACATCCAGCAGAGTGGCGCCGAAGGGCAGACCCTGCTGTGCATCAACTCCGGCGCCAACACCAACTTCGACCGCCTGCAGCATATCGCCGAGCGCACCGAACTGGGCGAGCAGCGCGAGGCGATCCTCGCGGTGACCATTCCCGAGCAGCCGGGCAGCTTCAAGAAGTTCTGCAAGACCATCGGCAAGCGCATGGTCACCGAGTTCAACTACCGCTACGCGGACCCCGAGAACGCCCATATCTTCGTCGGCGTCCAGGTCAAGCCGGGCGGCGAGGATCGCCAGGCGGTGATCGACCGCCTGCGGGAGGCGGGCTACCCGGTGGAGGACCTCACCGACAACGAGCTGGCCAAGCTGCATATCCGCCACCTGGGCGGCGGCCGGCCCCGCGAGCACTTCGACGAGGAGGTCTACCGCTTCGAGTTCCCGGAGCGCCCGGGCGCGCTGATGAACTTCCTGACCCACCTGCCCCACGACTGGAACATCTCGCTGTTCCACTACCGCAACCATGGCGCCGCCTACGGCCGGGTGCTGGTCGGCATGCAGATCCCCAACGGTGACCGCACCCACGTGAAGGAGCATTTCGACGAGATCGGCTACCGCTACTGGAAGGAGACGGACAACGCCGCCTACCGGCTGTTCATGGCCTGACCGGGTGTCCCGGCGGGGTAAGCGCTGACTCGTGCCCTGTGTCACGGCAGCCGGGTGTTTCAATCTGTAAGCATTGGGTTGAGGTGGTTGTCGTGAAGGCCGGATGGTCCTATAGTCACGCCCAGTGCCCCCCCTACGGAGTCGATGATGAAGCGCAAGCCCGATCTGGTCATGGCACTGGTGCTGCTGTTCGGTATCGGCCTCGTGGCGACCGGCTATGCCCAGGCGCTCGCGGGTAGCTGAGTTCGGTGAGGCGGTCGACAGCGCCATGACCAGAGAGCGACAGCGAACGGGGCGATGCCGAGAGGCATCGCCCCGTTCGCTGTCGCTGGGGGAGCGGGTGTCAGGGCCGAATGACCCGAGCGTCGCTGACAATGGCGTCCAGTGGCACGTCCCAGGGCTCCACCGGCAGGGAGGCGACCCGCTGACACTCGTGGGCCAGGCCGATCAGCCTTGGCCGCGGGCCGGGGCGGCGGGTGAAAGCTAGGCTGCGGTCGTAGAAGCCGCCGCCCATGCCCATGCGCTGCCCCTCCTCGTCGAAGCCCACCAGCGGCAGCAGGATCAGGTCCAGGGCCCAGGCGGGCAGGCGCCGGGCGCGATGCGCGCCATGGCGGGTCTCGGGCTCCGGGATGCCGTAGCGATTGGTCGCCATGGGGGTGTCGGGGTGGTAGTGCACGAACCACAGCCGGTTGCGCGAGAGTGGACGCAGCACCGGCAGGTGGACGCGGGCGCCGCGGCGGCGCAGCCAGCCGATCAGCGGCGTGGGGTCGATCTCGCCGTCGTTGGGCAGGTAGAGGGCGACCCGCCGGGCGCGCTGGACCTCCGGCAGCCGGCGCAGCAGGCGGCACAGGCGTTGGCTGGCGGCCTGGCGCTGCGCTGGGGGCAGGGCACGACGACGACGACGCAGCTCGCGGCGTAGGGCCTGGCGAGAACCGTCGAAGGATTCGAGAAGAAGGGGTGCGGCTGGTGTCGTCATGAGGTGGGTCATGGCAGACGAGGTTCCCCAGAGTGCCGCTGTCGTTCTGGCCCTTGAACCCAGTGGTTCAAGGTGGGTGGCCGCAGCCGAACCGTCAGGCTTTCCGACGCACGGACATGCACACGGGTCCGGCTAGCATATGGCCCCCTGGGTACTGCGCATAGGCTCGAGGGACGATAACGACTGGCAAACACCCCAGGGAACACCTTCATCCTACCAGAGCCACCGGGAGTGGCCAACGGATTCTGCAGCGGGCGCTCAGCGCTGGGGGGCATCGGCCAGGGCGCGCTCCAGGCGGGCACTCAGGGTGTCCAGGTGACGCTCGCTGGCGCGCTGGGTATCCAGTGCCTCGAGGAGTTCGTTGGCGATGTTGAGAGCCGCCATGATGGCGATCCGCTCGGTGCCCAGCAGCTTGTTCTGGGCGTGGATGCCGCCCATGGCGCGGTCCAGGTAGCGGGCGGCGCGCTCCAGCTTGTCCTGCTCGTCGGGCGGGCAGGCAATGATGTAGCTGCGCCCCAGCAGGGTGATCTCGGTGGTCGGACGCGAGGCGTCGGTCATCGGAAGGCTCCGGGTCGGCCTGCCGGGAGAGCTGCCGCGCGCCCCGGTGGCCCGATGCGTTAACATCCATGGCAGGAAAGGTTTCGGACCTCACTATAAGAGAGCCCTTCCGGGGCGGTCAACGCGCCGCCCCCGGCGAGGCTCTCTCTTACCCGCACCCGTCACGGATCTTCTCATGTCACTGATCAACGAACGCCAGGACTTCTCCACCATCGCCGACCTCTTTCTGCTCCACGGCAGCATGCAGTCGCCGGCCTTCCTGGATGGCCGCCTGTGTGCTGGTCTGGCCATGCACGATCTTTCCGCAGAGGCCTGGCTCGAGGAGGTCTGCCTGGCACTGGGCGTCGAGCAGCCCCGCGACGAGCCCAGTGCCGAACGCTTCCTCGGCTGGCGGCGCCAGACCCTCGACGCCCTGGCCGGCAGCGAGCTCGGCTTCGAGCCGCTGCTGCCCGACGACCTCTTCTCCCTGGCCGAGCGTGCCCGGGGGCTCCAGGAGTGGACCCTGGGCTTCCTGGAGGTGGTCAGGGACGCCGGTGACGGCCCCCGCGAGGCCTGGTCGCCTGCCCTGCGCGAAGCCCTCGACGACCTGGCCGCCGTGGCCGCCATGGAGGTCGAGCTCGAGGAGAGCGCCGAGAACGAGGGGGACCTCTTCGCCCTCACCGAGCATGTCCGCATGGCCGCCATGCTGCTCTACACCGAGCAGCATCCCGGCAGGCCCCAGGTCGAGGATGCCGGGGACGACACCCGCCACTGACCCTGTGCCTGCCTGAGCCCAGACGCCGATCCCCATCCAGAGGAGCCTCCATGCTGCCCGAGATCCTGCCCCGTCCCGCCCCCATCACCAACGACGAGTACCTGGCACGGCGCCGCGCCCTGATGGCGGCGCTGCCCGCCGACAGCGCCGTGCTGCTGCCCGGCGCCTCCCTGGTCACCCGCTCCCGGGACAGCGAGTTTCCCTTCCGCCAGGACAGCGACTTCCACTACCTGACGGGATTCCCGGAGCCCGATGCCCTGCTGGTGCTGTTGCCGGGGCGCCCCGAGGGCGAGAGCGTGCTCTTCTGCCAGGATCGCAATCCGCTGATGGAGGCCTGGACCGGCATCCGGCTGGGCGCCGAGGGGGCGGTGCGCGAGCACGCGGTGGACCAGGCCTTCGAGAACGCCGAGCGCGACGAGCGGCTCGAGACGATGCTGGACGGCCGTCGCACCCTCTACCTGCCCCTGGACAGCCCCGAGGCCATGGCCATCGCCGAGGAGGTGCGCAGCGCCCTGAGCGCCAGGGTGCGCCAGGGCGCCTCGCCCCCGACGGCGCTAGCGGATGTGGCGCCGTTGCTCCACGAGGCGCGGCTGATCAAGAGCGAGGCGGAGCTCGCGCTGCTGCGCCATGCCGCCGAGATCTCCGCCAGGGGCCATGTGCGGGCCATGCGCACGGCGCGCCCGGGGCTCGCCGAGTACCACCTCCAGGCCGAGCTGGAGCACGAGTTCCGCTGGCAGGGCGGCAGCGGGCCGGCCTATGCCAGCATCGTCGGTGGCGGCGCCAATGCCTGTGTGCTGCACTACATCGAGAACCGCGCCCCGCTGCGGGACGGCGATTTGGTGCTGATCGACGCCGGCGCCGAGTTCGACCTCTATGCCGGCGACATCACCCGCACCTTCCCGGTGAACGGCCGCTTCAGCGAGGCCCAGCGCGCCCTCTATGCCCTGGTGCTGGAGGTTCAGGAGCGGGCCGTGGCGGCGATCGCGCCCGGGGTGACCCTGGCCGAGCTCCACGAGGGCGTGGTGCGGGGCCTCACCGAGGGGCTGATCGGCCTGGGGCTGCTCGAGGGCGAGGTGCAGGCACGCATCGATGACGAGAGCTACCGGCGCTTCTACCTCCACTCCACCTCCCACTGGCTGGGGCTCGACGTCCATGACGTGGGGAGCTACCGCGAGGCGGGGGAGCCGCGCCCCCTGGCGCCGGGCATGGTGCTGACGGTGGAGCCCGGCCTCTATATCCCCGCCGATGAGGATATTCCCGAGCGCTTCCGCGGCATCGGTATCCGTATCGAGGATGATGTGGCGGTGACGGCCGATGGCCACGAAGTACTCACCGCCGACGTGCCCAAAGGGATTGACGAGATCGAGGCGCTAATGGCGGAGAAGTGACCGCCATGGGAGGTTCCAGACATAGCATTATGTAATGTACGTTACGATACCGGGAGGCGTTACGCTATGACCAGAGCCCAGGTGGCCCATGCGACAGAGGAGCGGCAGGTGGATATCGCCATCGTCGGCGGCGGCCTGGTGGGGGCCACTCTCGCCTGTGTCCTGGTGCCCATGATCGAAAAGGCTGGCCTTTCGGTGGCGGTGATCGAGGCCGCCCCGATTCGCGAGATGGCCAACGCCCCCTTCCAGCCCAGCTTCGATGCCCGCTCCAGCGCCATCGCCCAGGGGTCGGCGGAGCACTTCGCCGGTATGGGGCTGTGGCCGGCCCTGGCCGAGCACGCCGCGCCGATCCGGTCTATCCACGTCAGCGAGCGAGGCCGTTTCGGGGCGACACGACTGAGCAGCGAAGAGCTGGGGGTGGACGCCCTTGGATATGTGATTCCCAACGCCTGGATGGGCCGGGTGCTGCACCGGCGCCTGGCCGAGCTGCCCATCGCCTGGCACTGTCCGGCCAGGGTGGAGGAGATCGCGCCGACGTCCGGCGGCCACCGCCTCACCCTCTCCGACGGTAGGCGCCTCGAAGCTGGGCTCACCGTGCTGGCCGACGGTGGCCGCTCGGGGCTCAAGGAGCAGCTCGGCATCAAAAGCGACAGCCACGCCTATGACCAAGTCGCACTGATTGCCAGCGTCGAGGTTAGCCTGCCCCACGGCGGCAAGGCCTGGGAGCGCTTCACCCCGGAGGGCCCCATCGCTCTGCTGCCGCTGCGCGGCCAGGCCATGGAGCTGGTCTGGACCCACCCGCTGGGTGCCGAGCAGCGCCGGCTGGCCCTTGGCGACGGCGACTTTTTGGCCGAGCTGCAGCGAGCCTTCGGTGACCGCGCCGGCCGCTTCCGACGGGTGGGGAGTCGCCATGCCTACCCGCTCAGCCTGGTGACCGCGCGCGAGACCACACGCCCGGGTCTGGCGGTGTTGGGCAATGCAGCCCATGCGCTGCATCCGGTGGCAGGGCAGGGCTTCAACCTGGCGCTGCGCGGGGTGATGGACCTGGTCGCCGCCATGCAGGCGGGCCGAGAGCGCGGTGAGGCGCCGGGGAGCGCCGGGGTGCTGGCCGACTTCGAGGCGCGCCGTCACGCTGACCAAAACAGCGTGATCCGCTTTAGCGATGGCCTGGTGCGGCTGTTCGGCATCGACAGCGCGCTGCTCTCCCATGCCCGGGCGGCGGGGTTGATCGGCCTCAATCTGGCCGGCCCGCTGCGCCGCGGCCTGGCCAGGCGCGCCATGGGGCTGGAGCGCTAGCGCTAGAGCTAGAAGAGAAGTGTCATGAGGAGGCGACCATGAGTGCAGTGAGCAGGAGCGGGTCGATGGAGCCGAAGGCGGAACCTGACGAGAGCCGCGAGCCGCCGGCGGGCATTGAGGAGCACGCCGAGGTGGTGGTGGTCGGGGGCGGCATGGTCGGCTCGGCCCTCGCCTGCCTGCTGGGCGAGGCGGGTATCGAGGTGGCCCTGGTGGATGCCCGCGAGTCGCTGCTCGACCACGAGGCTGTCGGTCGCGGGCTGCCTGGCCTGCGAGTCAGCGCCCTGACGCCGCTCTCCCAGCAGCTGCTGGAGGGGCTTGGCGCCTGGGAGTGGATGGCGGCCCGCCGCGTCAGCCCCTACCGCTTCATGCAGGTTTGGGACGCCGAAGGCAGCGGCGAGGTGAGTTTCTCCGCCGAGCAGGCTGGAGTGGCGAAGCTGGGCCATATCGTCGAAAACGACGTCACCCAGGCCGCCCTGGAGCGGTGCCTGATGGCGCTGCCCTCGGTGCGGCTGCTGCTGGGTGCCCGGGTGGCCGGCCTGACGAGCGCCGGGGAGGGGTGGTGCCTGCAGCTGGCGGATGGTCGCCGGCTGATGACGCCCCTAGTGGTGGCTGCCGACGGCGCTCATTCGGCGCTGCGTGAGCTCGCCGGCATCGAGACCCGCCAGCGCGACACCGGCCATCGTGCCGTGGTGACCACGGTGATGGTGGCGCGGCCCCACGGCGAGGTGGCTCGCCAGGCCTTCCTGCCCACCGGCCCCCTGGCCTTTTTGCCGCTGCAGCTCGCCGGCGCGCGCGACCACTGCTCCATCGTCTGGTCCACCTCGCCGGAGGAGGCCGAGCGCCTGCTGGGCCTGGCGCCCGAGGCGCTGGGGGAGGAGCTGGCGGCGGCCATCGACCACCGCCTGGGGGAGGTGGCGGTAGTCGATCGCGCCATGGCCTTCCCGCTGGTGCAGCGCCACGCACAGCGCTACGTGCTGCCGGGTCTGGCGCTGGTGGGAGATGCCGCCCACACCATTCACCCCCTGGCGGGCCAGGGGGTGAATCTGGGGCTGATGGATGCGGCCGTGCTGGCCGAAGAGCTGCTGGTGGCACACCGGCGCGGTGCAGCGCTGGGCGATGAGCGGATCCTGGCCCGCTACGCGCGGCGCCGTCGGGGCGACAATGCCGCCATGCTGGCGCTGATGGATGGCTTCCGGCTACTGTTCGGCGCCCGCCATCCGGCGCTCACTCTAGCCCGCAACCTGGGGCTGAGCGCCGTGGAGCGCTTCACGCCGCTCAAACGCCTGATAATACAGCAGGCGACGGGGCCTCGCGGCCGCCTGCCTCTCGCCTGCCGAGCGCTCAGCCGCCGAGACGCTGGCTGAGCACGTTGAGCGCCTTGAGCAGGTTGAGCGCCTCGCCGAGCTGGTAATCCTCACGCAGGCGCTCACTCATTTCGGTGCGCTCCCGCGGGGCCTGCCGCGATCGAAGATGCCCCTCGAGATCCGCCTCACGCACCTCGCGCCCCGTCTCCGCCACCTCCACCCGGCCACGCACCACCTTCACATCGGGCTCGATGCCCTGGGCCTGGATGGAGCGGCCGCTGGGGGTGTAGTAGAGAGCCGTGGTGAGTTTGAGCCCCTCGCCATTGCCCAGCGGCATGATCTGCTGCACCGAGCCCTTACCGAAGCTCTCGGTGCCCATCACCACTGCCCGACGCTGGTCCTGAAGGGCGCCGGCGACGATCTCTGCCGCTGAGGCGCTGCCACCGTTGATCAGCACCACCAGGGGCACCTTCGGCGCGATGCTGCCAGGGGTGGCGCTGAAGCGCATCTCGGCGTCGGGCAGGCGCCCCTCGGTATAGACGATCAGGCCATCCTCCAGGAAGGCATCGGCCACGCTCACCGCCGCCTGCAGTACCCCGCCGGGGTTGTTGCGCAGGTCGAGCACCAGACCGGATAGCGGCGCCTCGCGCTCCAGGCGGCGAATCTGCTCGACGACCTGGTCGCCGGTGCGGGTCTGGAACTGGCTGACGCGCAGGTAGCCGTAGCCCGGCTCCAGCAGCTCGCTGCGCACGCTCACGGTGCGGATCACCTCGCGGGTCAGGGTGATGGTGCGTGGCGAGCTCTCGCCGCGGCGCAGGATGGTGAGCTCGATGGGGGTGCCTGGCTCGCCGCGCATCAGGTTGACCGCCTCCTGTAGGGAGAGGCGATCGGTGGGGGTGTCGTCGATGCGCAGGATCTGGTCGCGGGCCTGTAGGCCGGCACGGGAGGCAGGGGTGTCATCAATGGGGGTGATCACCATTAGCTGGCCACCCTCCAGCCCCACCTCGATGCCGATCCCGCCAAACTCGCCCTGGGTCGACTCACGCAGGCTCTGGAACTGCTCGCGATCCAGGAAGGCGGAGTGGGGGTCGAGCTCGTTGAGCATGCCGCGCATGGCGTTGCGCAGCAGGGTGGCGTCATCCACCTCCTCCACGTAGGCACGCTTGATGCGTTCGAACACCTCGGCGAAGGTCTGAATCTCCTCCACCGGCAGGTCATCCTCCACTGCGCTCACGGCGGGAAGAGGGAGTGCCAGCAGGGCGATGGGCAAAAGCGAGGCCAGCAGGCGTCGCGGCGAGAGGGCAAGGCCGGCCCTGCCAGGCATGGGAAGCGCTGGGGTCATGCGATCTCCGCTGTTTCGAAACGGTAAGAGGCCAGCATAGCTCGGCAGCCCCGGGCAGGGAAATAGCGCGCCCTCAGCGCGTGGCGATCCACGACTGCGGATCGATGGGATCACCGCCGCGGCGCACCTCGAAGTAGAGCGCCGGGCGCTGATGGCCGCCGCTGGTGCCCACCGCGCCCAGCACGTCACCCCGGGAGACCGCCTGCCCCACCTGCACGCCGAACTGCTGGAGGTGGGCGTGCAGGGTCATCACCTGATCGCCGTGGTCGATGATCAGCAGGTTGCCGAAGCCGCGCATCCAGTCGGCGAACACCACCCGGCCGGCGTGCACGGCTCGGATCGGCGTGCCCTCGGCGGCCTGGATCAGGATGCCGTTGCGATGCACCCCGTCGCCGGCCCGGAAGCGCGAGGCGACATTGCCCTGCACCGGCCAGGGCAGGTCGCCCCGGGTCTGCTCGATGGCGGTGGAGGGGGGCGGGCGCTCGAGCCTGGCCAGCTCCTCCTGCACCTGGCGCAGCACCCGCTCGGCATGGGCGCGGTCCTGCTCCAGCGCCGTCAGGCGGGCCTGCTCGCTGGCGTAGCGGCTGTCGAGGTCGGCCACCAGTGCGGCCCGTTCGCGCATCTGGTCGGCCAGGTCGCTGGAGCGGGCGGCGAGCTCCGTGGCCAGGGCGTCGAGGCGCTCGCCGCGGGCATCGAGCTCGCGGCGGGTCTCGCCCAGGGCGGTATCGAGCCGGGCCAGCTCATCGAGTCGCGCGTTGCGGGCCCGGGAGAGATGGTTGAGGTAGTGCTGTAGGCGGTCGAGGCGGGCGGGGTCGTCCTGGTTGAGCAGCAGCTTGAGCTGCGGGCTCTGGCCCAGGCGGTAGAGGGCATCGAGCTGGAGATTCAGGGCCTCGACCTGGTCGGCGCGCTCCGCCTCCAGCAGGTCGCGGCGCCGCTCCAGGGTGACGATCTCGTCGCCCAGCTCCTCGCGCTCCCCCTGCAGGAGGTCGAGGCGACGATGGGTCTCGGCCAGGGCGGTCTCCACCCGGCGCAGCCCCTGGCTGGCCTCCGCCTGGGCTTCCCGTGTGGTGGTCAGGCGTCGCGAGACCCCCTGGATCTCGCTGCCGATGGCATCGAGCCGCTCCCGGGCCGCCCGCTCGCTGGGCTGGGCGGCCAGCGGCGCGGCCAGGCAGAGCGCCAGCAGCGCCACCGTGAACCGGCCTGACCCTCGGGGCAGGCGGTGTGGGCTGGCCATGGGGCCGGCTCGCGTCAGGAGGCCGCGTCGAAGTCGACCAGCACCCGGCCGGTCATCTCCTCCGGCACCGGCTGGTCCATCAGGGCCAGCAGGGTCGGGGCGATGTCGCACAGGCTGCCGTCGTCCTGAAGCCGTGCCGGGCGCGGCCCCACGTAGATCAGCGGCACCTCGAAGGTGGTGTGGGCGGTCTGGGGATTGCCGGTCTCGGGGTTGACCATCTGCTCGGCGTTGCCGTGGTCGGCGGTCACCAGACAGGCACCGCCGACCTTCTCGATCGCCTCCACCACGCGGCCCACGCAGCTGTCGACGGCCTCGATGGCCTTCACCGCGGCGTCGAAGACGCCGGTATGGCCGACCATGTCGCCGTTGGCGTAGTTGCAGACGATCAGGTCGTAGTCGCCGGACTCGATGGCCGCCACCAGCTTGTCGGTGACCTCGACGGCGCTCATCTCCGGCTTCTCGTCGTAGGTCTTCACGTCCTGGGGGGAGGGCACCAGGATCCGGGTCTCGCCTGCGTACTCGGCCTCGCGGCCGCCGGAGAAGAAGAAGGTGACGTGGGCGTACTTCTCGGTCTCGGCGATGCGCAGCTGGGTCAGGCCGCGGGCCTCCATCACCTCGCCCAGGGTGTTGGTGAGCGACGCCGGCGGGAAGGCCGCGGGGGCGGGGATGTCGGCGGCGTACTGGGTCAGCATCACCAGGCCGTCGGCGGCGAGACGCGGGCAGGCGCGGCGCTCGAAGCCGGCGAAGGCCTCCTCGACGAAGGCGCGGGTCAGCTCCCGGGCGCGGTCGGCGCGGAAGTTCATGAAGATGGCGGCGTCGCCCTCTTCGAGCACCACCGGGGCGCCGGTGGGGCGGATGCTGGTCGCGGCCACGAACTCGTCGGTCTCGCCGCGCTCGTAGGCGGCGCGCAGCCCCTCCTCGGCGCTCACCGCCTCGAACTCGCCGACGCCCTCGGTGAGCAGGCGGTAGGCCTTCTCGACCCGATCCCAGCGGTTGTCGCGGTCCATGGCGTAGTAGCGGCCGATAATGGAGGCGACGAAGCCGTTGTTGGCGCCGACCAGCTCGGCGAGGCGCCCGTTGGCGCGCTCCAGCGAGGCCAGGGCGCTCTTGGGCGGCATGTCGCGACCGTCCAGGAAGGCGTGGACGTAGATGCGCTGCGCGCCGCGGCGGGCAGCCAGCTCGGCCATGGCGATGAAGTGCTCCTCGTGGCTGTGCACGCCGCCCGGGGAGAGCAGGCCCAGCAGGTGCACCGCCCGGCCCGCCGCCACGGCGGCATCGATGGGCGCGGTCAGGGCGTCGATGAGATCCAGGTCGCCGTCCTCGATCGCCTTGGTGATGCGGGTGAAGTCCTGGTAGACGACGCGGCCGGCGCCGAGGTTCATGTGGCCCACCTCGGAGTTGCCCATCTGGCCGTCGGGCAGGCCCACGTGGCGGCCGTCGGTGTGGATCAGGGTCGCCGGATGTTCCCTCTGCAGGCGATCCATCACCGGGGTGCGAGCGGCCAGCACGGCGTTGTGGGCGGCGTCCGGGTTATGGCCGTAGCCGTCCAGGATGATCAGGGCGACCGGGCGTGGCGTGCTCTGGCTGGCGGGGTTCGTCATGGGGCTGTCCTCGATGCGTGGCTGGCGACACCTCAGTGCCCGGGATGGCGTGCAGCGCAGGCGCTGCGCCGGTGTGCTGCCCCGGGGCGGCCGGGAAGCGGGCGGGGTCGCGGCAGATGGCGGATTGCGGCATGATATCGTATGGCGCCGCCGGGCGTCATTGCCGGCCGCAGCCCGCGGGACGTCGTGTATACTGGGCGCCGTTCAATCGGCGGGCCGCCCGGCCCCGGCCTTCCCTTCGTGCACCGAGACAAGAGTTATCTGGACCCATGATCGATCAGCTGTTTGAATTCGTGCAGAACCACCCGCTGCTGGTGGGCGCCTTCCTGATGGTGCTGACCGCCTGGATCCTCTACGAGGTTCGCAACAGCAGCGCCAACGGCGTGACCGCGAGCGAGGCGACCCAGCTGATCAACCGCGAGGATGCGGTGGTGGTGGATATTCGCGATGCCGACGCCTTTAAGGCCGGCCATATCGCCGGGGCGCGCAACATCCCCCAGAGCCGCATCGACGAGCGCCTGGGCGAGCTCCACAAGGTCAAGGAGAAGCCGATCATCGTGGTCTGCAAGTCGGGCCAGACGGCGGGCATGACCGTGGCCAAGCTGGCCAAGGCCGGCTACCCTCGCGTGTTCAAGCTCAAGGGCGGCATGATGCAGTGGCAGGCCGACGGCCTCCCGGTCGTGCGCAAGTAACCCCCTTCATCGATCCCACTTCGTTCATCGAGTCAAAGGACCTTTCCCATGGCGGAAGAGAACAACCAGAACGCCGCAGCCGGCAACCCGGCGGCCGGCCAGCAGGACAAGCCCCAGCTGCAGTTCTCCGTGCAGCGCATCTACGTCAAGGACATCTCCTTCGAGGCGCCCAACTCGCCGGCGGTCTTCCAGCAGCCCTTCAAGCCCAAGGTCGGCCTGGACCTCAATACCTCCAGCCGTCAGGTGGGCGAGGGCCTCTATGAGGTGGTGATCAAGGTCACCGCCCAGGTGACCCACAGCGAGGAGGGCACCACCTCCTTCCTGGCCGAGATCGAGCAGGCGGGCCTCTTCCGCATCGCCGGCATCGAGGGGGCCCAGCTGGAGCACACCCTGGGCGCCTTTTGCCCCAATGTGCTCTTCCCCTATGCCCGCGAGTGCATCGACAACCTGGTCAACCGCGGCGGCTTCCCGCCCCTGATGCTGGCGCCGGTCAACTTCGAGGCGATCTACGCCCAGAAGAAGAAGCGCGAGGCCGAGCAGGCCCAGGCTCAGGCAACCCAGTAAGGGCGACGGCGACCCGTGACGACCCACCGGAAAGCGCCGCGCATCCACGTCGCCGCCGACTTCATCGTCGGCGGCGATGTCGTTCTGCCCGAGGGGCCGGCTCGCCACGTGGCGCGGGTGCTGCGCCTGGGCGAGGGCGCCCCGCTGCGCCTCTTCGACGGCATGGGGCAGGAAGCCAGTGCCCTGCTGGTGGAGGTCTCGCGCAAGCGGGTGGTGGCGCGCATCGAGTCCGTCGCAGCGGGCGGCGGCGAGTCGCCGCTGGCCGTGCACCTGGGCCAGGCGATCTCCAAGGGCGATCGCATGGACTACGCCATCCAGAAGGCCGTGGAGCTCGGGGTGGCGGCCATCACGCCGCTCTACACCGAGCACGGCGACGTGCGCCTCAAGGGTGAGCGCGAGGCGAAGAAGCTCGCCCACTGGCAGGCCGTGGCGGCCAGCGCCTGCGAGCAGTGCGGCCGTGCGGTGGTGCCGCCGGTGCATCCGCCGCTGACGCTGGCCGAGTGGCTGGCCGAGCGCGGCGAGGCGCTGCGGCTGGTGCTGCATCCGGCCACCGACGCCCAGGGCGGGCTCGAGGGGGAGGCTGCCCCGGCCGGCGTGGCCTTGCTGATCGGCCCCGAAGGGGGGCTCGCCGAGGACGAGGTCGAGGCCGCCCGGGCCGCCGGCTTCGCCGCGCTCACCCTGGGGCCGCGCATCCTGCGCACCGAGACCGCCCCGGTGGTGGCGCTGAGCCTGCTGCAGTACCGCTTCGGGGATCTGTGAGCGCTCGCTGCCCCTTCTCATCCCTGGCTTCTGAGGAACATCGCCATGTCCGATTCCCGTGAACCGCGCACGCCGCGTCCCGCCGCCGGCCGGCGCTACCGTGCCCCGAAGTGTGCGGTGGGCGAGGTCGCCTACCTGGAGGTGGTCACCGTCAACGAGACCGGCGCCTTTCTCGACTGGGGGCATCCCAAGGACCTGCTGCTGCCCTACGGCGAGCAGCGCTTCCGGCCCAGCGTGGGCAAGCGGGTGCTGGTGAGGATCTACGAGGATCAGCAGGGGCGGCCGGTGGCCTCCCAGAAGCTCGACCGCTTCGTTGCCGACGAGGCCGAGGGTCTCGCGGCGGGCGACGAGGTGACCCTGGTGATCGCCGAGCAGACCGATCTCGGCCTCAAGGCGGTGGTCGACCATCGCTGCTGGGGGCTGCTCTATCGCGACGACATCACCCGGCCGCTGCGTCGCGGCCAGCGCCTGACCGGCTACGTGAAGCGCCTGCGCGAGGATGGTCGCCTGGACCTCTCCCTGCTGCCCCCGGGCGCGGCGCGCCTCGACGTGGTGGGCGAGACGGTGCTCAAGGCGCTGCGCGAGAGCGGTGGCTACCTGCCGCTGGGCGACAAGAGCGATGCCGCCGAGATCAAGGCGCGGCTGGGGGTGAGCAAGAACGCCTTCAAGCAGGCCATCGGCCGGCTCTACAAGCAGCGCCTGATCACCCTTTCGCCCACCGGCATCCGGCTGGCGCCCGGCGGCGAGTAGCCGGCATACTGGCATCATCCATTCACTCGACCGGAACCCCGAGCCCATGAGCGAACGCGCCCCGAAGATCGGCGTGGTGATGGACCCCATCGCCGACATCGCCTACAAGAAGGACACCACCCTGGCCATGCTGTGGGCCGCCCAGGACCGCGGCGCCTCGCTGCACTACTTGGAGCAGGAGGACCTCTTCCTGCGCGACGGCCGCGCCTTCGGCCGGCTGCGCGACCTCACCGTGCACCGCGACCCCGCCCACTGGTACGACCTCGGCGAGCCCGAGCCGCGCCCCCTGGCCGAGCTCGACGTGATCCTGATGCGCAAGGACCCGCCGGTGGACGCCCACTTCCTCAACGCCGTGCACCTGTTGGGCTTCGCTGAGCGCGAGGGGGTGCTGGTGGTCAACCCCACCCGAGCTCTGCTCGAGTGCAACGAGAAGCTCTTCGCCCAGCAGTTTCCCCAGTGCTGCACCCCGACCCTGGTCTCCTGCAACGAGGCCGAGCTGCGCGCCTTCCACGCCGAGCACCAGGACGTGATCTACAAGCCTCTGGACGGCATGGGCGGCAGCGGCATCTTCCATGTGCGCCCGGATGGCCGCAACCTCGGCGCCATCATCGAGACCCTCACCGAACGCGGCCAGCGCCAGATCATGGCCCAGCGCTATATCCCCGAGATCCGTGACGGCGACACCCGCATCCTGCTGGTGGATGGCGAGCCGGTGCCCTATGGCCTCGCCCGGGTGCCCATGGCCGGCGAGACCCGCGGCAACCTGGCCGCCGGCGGCACCGGAGTGAGCCGCGAGCTCACCGAGCGCGACCACTGGCTGATCGGCCAGGTGCAGCCGATGATCCGTGACAAGGGGCTGATGTTCGTCGGCCTCGACGTGATCGGTGACTACATCACCGAGATCAACGTGACGAGCCCCACCTGCGTGCGCGAGATCGACGACCAGCGCGGCACCGATATCGCCGGGCTGCTGCTCGACGCCATCGAGCGCCGGCTCGCTGAGCGGCGGGCCTAGCACAGGGGGGCGGGAGAGCCCATGAGCGCCTGCGTCAACGACCCCATCCGCTATGCGCCAGTGACCCGGCCCCATCGCCACTGGCTGGCCTGGTCCCTGGCGCTGCTGCTGCACCTCGCGGTGATCGGCGTGGTGGCCAGCTGGCAGTTCGCCCCGGCGCCGGCGGAGCGCACCAGCCTGGACGTGGTGCTGGTCACCCGCCCCAGCGAGGCGCCGGTGACGGCCGACGCCATCGCCGAGGCCGACCAGCAGGCCGCCGGTGAACAGCAGGAGGAGGCGCCGGCGGAGTCCCGCGCGGCGCCCATGGAGGAGCTGCCGCTGGTGCAGGAGAGCGTCAGCGACGTGGACCCGGCCACCCCGGCCGAGCCGGAGCAGGCGCGCCTCGAGCCTGAGGCCCGCCCCGACGAGCGGGCGCCGCCCGCCGCCGACAGCGAGGAGGCGCCGGAGACGCCCCCCGAGCCCCGCGAGAGCGCCCCCCAGGCGGCGGATTCCGCCGCCCCGCCCAGCGTCACCGCGCCCTCCGCCTCGGGCCGCGACCTGCTGGCCCAGGCGACCCGCAGCATCCGCGAGCAGGGTTTCAGCCCGGAGGCGGCGGGCCCCGCGGGCGACAGCCCGCAGCTGGCCGCCCAGCGCGCCGCCGAGGCGCGCTACATCGACGACTGGACCCGCCGGGTGGAAGACTACGGCAACCGCGTGCATCCGGCGCCGCGCCATCTGCAGGGACAGCTGCGCATCCGCGTGGTGATCGGCCGCGACGGCGGGCTTCGCCAGGCGGAGGTGGTACAATCCTCGGGACATGCCGAACTCGACCAGGCCGCGCTGGACACCGTCCACGGTGCGGCGCCCTATCGCCCCTTCGATGCGGGCATGGGCAGCCTGGACTCCCTCTCCATCACCCGCGTCTGGCGGTTCGGCCAAGGCAATCACTACGGCGTGCGCTAGGACCGCCGGGGAGTCTCATGCAACATTTCGGTTTGAAGGATCATTTCCTGATGGCGATGCCGCACCTGGAAGATCCCAACTTCGCCGGTAGCCTGAGCTACCTGTGCGACCATGACGAGAAGGGCACCATGGGGGTGATCGTCAATCGGCCGCTGGAGCTGACCCTCGAGGCGCTCTTTGAGCAGCTGGAGCTCGGCGGCAAGGAGAGCCCCCATCGCAACGCGCCGGTCTACTTCGGTGGGCCGGTGCACAGGGATCGCGGCTTCATCCTGCATCGCGGCGCAAGCACCCCCTGGGACTCCAGCATCCAGGTCACCGAGGAGCTGGCCCTGACCACCTCCATGGACATGCTCCAGGCGCTGGCCGCGGGCGAGGGGCCCGAGGACTTCCTGGTCTGCCTGGGCTGCGCCGGCTGGGAGGCCGGCCAACTGGAGCAGGAGATCCTCGACAACGCCTGGCTCACCGTGGAAGGGCGCTCCGACATCCTCTTCGAGGTGCCGCCGGAGCAGCGTCTGGGGGCCGCCGCCGGCATCCTCGGCATCGACCTCAACCTGATGACCCGCGAGGCGGGGCACTCCTGATGGCGGCAGGGCAAGGCTGATGGCACGGGAAGGCGAGCGGCTGATCCTGGGGTTTGACTTCGGCACCCGGCGCATCGGCGTGGCGGTGGGCAACGAACTGCTGGCCAGCGCCCGCGAGCTCGACCCCCTGCCGGCCCGGGACGGCATCCCCGACTGGCAGCAGGTGGCCCGGCTGGTGGAGGAGTGGCGCCCCGACCTCTTCGTGGTGGGACTGCCGCTGACCGCGGAAGGGGAGGAGCAGCTGATGAGCACCCGCGCCCGCAAGTTCGGCAAGCGCCTGTTCGGCCGCTTCGGGGTGCCCTGCGAGATGGTCGACGAACGCGGCTCCACCGGCGAGGCCAAGGTGATCGCTCGGGAACGCGGCCACCGCGGCAACTACCGGGAGGCGAGCGTCGACGGCATCAGCGCGGTGCTGATCGTCGAGCGCTGGTTCGCCGCCCGGGAGGGGCTGCCCGGCCGCTGAGCGACGAGCTCAGGCCGGGTCGGCCCGATCGAAGTCCTTCACCGAGAGCCCGGCGAACTTCTCCAGGAAGAACACCAGGGTCGCGGGGTGGTGGAAGCGCTCCTCGAACTGCTCCTGCTGGCCGTCACGCCGGCGCGTCACGCTGGCCCGGTACTCGTCGCCCGCCTTCACCACCTGCACGCTGGCCTCCCGGTCGCCCTCGCGCTTCTGCGCCTCGAGCCGCGACTGCCCCTCCAGCAGCGTTTCCAGCTGCCGCGCGGCCGCGAGCTCCTCGGGGGTGGCCCAGATCGCCTGATCGCGGTCGCCATAGCGGTAGAGGATCACCACCAGCAGCAGCGCGAAGACCGCGCTGGTCAGCATCCAGGTGATGGTGACGCCGTCCAGGGAGACCGACAGCAGCACGAAGAGCTGCGCCACCGCCCCCACGGCGAGCACCCCGGCCAGCGGCCGCCACATCCGCGGCCCCATGACCCCGCGCTTGAGGATGTATCCCCACAGCCCCGCCACGGCCAGTAGGCCCACCACCAGGTGCACCATGGCCAGCGGGGTGCCGCCGCCGGCCAGCAGGGCGATCGCCCCGATCAGCAGCAGCAGGCTGTAGAACACCGCCAGTAGGCGGTAGGCGCGTTGCAGGCTCATGGGTCTCTCCTCGCAGGCTGATGTCAGACATCAAGCATAGGCGAAGCGCGCCGAAGCGCCTCCCGTCAGAGCTCGCGGTCGTCAACGCCCACGCGGGTCGGCACGAACCAGCGCACCGGGCGCAGCTCCTTCTCGATCAGCTCATCCACCTGCAGCAGGGTGGCGAAGATCGCCATGCGCACCGGGATGCCGTTGTCGGTCTGGCGGAAGATCGCCAGGCGCGGGTCACCGTTGAGGTCCACGTCGAGGTCATTGGCGTCCGGGCGGCTATCCCGGGGCAGCGGGTGCATGACGATGGTGCTGTCGTTGCAGCGGCCATCCAGGAAGGCGCGGTCCACGGTGAAGTCCCGCGACAGGCTGAAACCCTCGCTCATCTCCTCGGTGAAGCGCTCCTTCTGGATGCGGGTGGTGTAGACCACGTCCACGTCGCCGAAGTCGCTGGCCAGGCTGTCGCGCTGCTCCACGCGGTGGCCGCGGGAGGTCACCAGGTCGATCAGGTGGCTCGGCATCTCCAGCCCCGGCGGCGCCACCAGGGTGATGCGCAGCGGTGCGTAGAGGGAGAGCAGCTTGATCAGCGAGTGCACGGTGCGGCCGAACTTCAGGTCGCCGGTCATCAGCACGTGGGCGCCGGCCAGCTGCTTGCCCAGGCGGGTGAACTCCTTGTCGATGGTGTAGAAGTCGAGCAGCGCCTGGCTGGGGTGCTCGCCGGGACCGTCGCCGCCGTTGATCACCGGCACGTTGGTGGCGGCGGCGAACTCCGCCACCGAGCCCAGCTCGGGGTGGCGCATCACGATGGCGTCGCAGTAGCCGCTCATCACCCGGCTGGTGTCGTAGAGCGACTCGCCCTTGGCCATGGAGGAGAAGGTGAAGCCGGTGGTGTCGCAGACGCTGCCGCCCAGCCGGCAGAAGGCCGCGTTGAAGCTGACCCGGGTGCGGGTGCTGGCCTCGAAGAAGAGGTTGCCGAGCACGGCCCCCTCCAGCACGCGGGTGACCTGGCGCCGCTGGGCGATGGGCTCCATGCGGGCGGCGACCCGCATCAGGTGATCGACATGGTCACGGGTCAGGGAATCGACGGAGAGCAGGTGGGAACTCATCGGCGCGGCCTCGGCTGGCGGGGGAGTGGACGGCCGCTAGTGTACTCCGCCGCGGCGGTGGCTTCACGACCCCGCGGCGTTACCACGCCTCCGGGATGCGCCCCCCCAGCCGGGCGGTGATCTCGGCGGCGGTATCGCGCACCAGCTCGCCCAGCTCCAGCAGGCGCGCCTCGGGGATGCGCGCCACGGGGCCGGAGACGGAGATGGCGGCCAGGGGGATGCCGTGCTCGTCGTGGAGACAGGCGGCCACGCAGTGCAGGCCGATGGCGTGCTCCTCGCGGTCGCAGGCGAAGCCCAGGCGACGGATCTCGGCGAGCCCTTCCCGCAGGGTCTCGGGGGTGTGCAGGGTGTTCTCGGTCACCCGGGAGAGCCCCTGCTCGGCGAGGATGCGTTCCAGCTCGTCGTCGGGGAGCCAGGCCATCAGCGCCTTGCCGACCCCGGAGGCGTGCAGCGGCGCCCGGGAGCCCAGCCGGGTGATCATGCGCATCATCTGGGACGACTCGCTCTGGGCCAGGAACACCGCGGTGCCGTCGTCGCGGATGCCCAGGTTGGCGGTCTCGCCGGTCAGGGCGGTGAGGCGGCGCAGGAAGGGGCGGCTGGTGGCCACGAAGTCGCGGGCCTCGAGGAAGCTGTTGCCGATGCGGAAGGTCTTGACGTCGATCTTCCAGACGCCGAGCTCGCTGTCCTGGGTGACGAAGCCCTGTCCCTGCAGCGCCTGGAGCAGGCGATGGGTCGTCGAGGGGGCGAGATCGGCCTGTTCGGCCAGCTCCGAAAGCGCAAGCCCCCCGGGGCTCGCCGAGAGGCGCTCGAGCAGGTTGAGCCCGCGTACCAGCGACTGGCTGTGGCCGCCGCTGGCCTTCCCCGATCCCGCGGGGCGTCCCGCCGTCCTGCGCTTGACCTCGCTCACCCTCGACTCTCCTCGTATCGGCTGCCCGCTATGGGCCACAGGATACCCTGTCGGCCGCGGGCTGTCGCGCCTGCGGAAATCACTTCCACACCCTCTCTGCACGAGGCCGGCGACCCTTGCGATCGCCGGCCCCCGGCGCTATCGAGGGCGCCCCGAGCTATCGATGCTGCCCTGAACTATCGATGTCGCCCCGAACTACCGATGTCGCCCCGAACTATCGATGTCGCCACTGCGGCGGGCGCTTCTCGATAAAGGCGTCGATGCCCTCGCCGGCGTCCTCGGCCATCATGTTGCAGGCCATCACCTCGCCGGCGAAGGCGTAGGCCTCGTCCAGGGGCATCTGCAGCTGGCGCTGGAACATGCCCTTGCCGGTGCGCACCGCCACCGCGCTCTTGGCGCAGATGCTGTCAGTGAGCGCGGCCACGGCCTCGTCCAGGGCGTCGTCCTCGGCCACGCGGTTGATCAGCCCCCAGTCGCGGGCGGTCTCGGCATCGATGAACTCGCCGGTGAGCAGCAGCTCCATGGCGCGCTTGCGGGAGACGTTGCGCGACAGCGCCACCGCCGGGGTGGAGCAGAAGAGCCCGGCATTGATGCCGGAGACGGCGAAGCGCGCCGAGCGTGCGGCCACGGCCAGGTCACAGCTGGCCACCAGCTGGCAGCCGGCGGCGGTGGCGATGCCCTGCACTCGGGCGATCACCGGTATCGGCAGCTCGACGATGGCCTGCATCACCCGGCCGCAGCGGGCAAAGAGCTCCTGGTAGTAGGCCTTGTCGGGGTTGGCGCGCATCTGCTTGAGGTCGTGGCCGGCGCAGAAGGCACGCCCCTCGGCGGCGATCACTACGCAGCGCACGCTGCCATCGTTGGCCAGGCGGCCGAGCTCCTCCTTGAGGGCGACCAGCATCGCCTCGGAGAGGGCATTGAAGCTCTCCGGGCGGCTGAGGGTCAGGGTGGCCACGCCGCCTTCATCGCGGCGCCGCAGGGGCGGAGTCGAGTCGCTCATCATGGTCTCCCGGTTGTTGTTCGGCGTCTGACGCCCAGCCTAGCGCGCGCGGCCGTGGGCGCGCACTTCGACCATGGATAGTTCGACCATGGAGAGTTCGACCATGGAGAGTCCGGCCATGGAAAGGGGAGCGAGGCCCCTGAACACAAACCGCCGCGTCGAATGACGCGGCGGCAGGCCTTGCGGGAGGCGGCGGGAGGCGTCAGGCCTGCTGGCCGCTCTCGGAGTAGAGCACGCGCACCTTGAGGGTGTGTTCCACCTGGCGAAGGGCATCGAGGGCCTGGGGGCCGTAGGCCTTGTCGACGTCGATCACCACGTAGCCGACCTTCTCGTTGGTCTGAAGGTACTGGCCGGCGATGTTGATGCCGTTCTCGGAGAGCACCCGGTTGATCTCGGACATCACGCCCGGCACGTTGTCGTGGATATGCAGCAGGCGATGCTTGTCCGGGTGGGCCGGCAGGGCGACCTCGGGGAAGTTGACCGAGGTGACGGTGGTGCCGTTGTCGGAGTAGGTGACCAGCTTCTCGGAGACCTCGATGCCGATGTTCTCCTGGGCCTCCAGGGTGGAGCCGCCGATGTGCGGGGTGAGGATGACGTTGTCCAGGCCGCGCAGCGGGCTCTCGAACTCCTCGTCGTTGCCCTTGGGCTCCACCGGGAAGACATCGATGGCCGCGCCGTTGAGCTTACCGGCCTTGATGGCGTCGGCCAGGGCCTCGATTACCACCACGCTGCCGCGGGCGGCGTTGATCAGGATGGCGCCCTCTTTCATGCGGGCGATCTGCTCGGCGCCGATCATCCACTTGGTGGAGGGCAGGTCGGGCACGTGCAGGCTGACCACATCGGCACGACGCAGCAGCTCGTCGAGACTGCCCACCTGGCGGGCGTTGCCCATGCCCAGCTTGGTCACCACGTCGTAATAGATGACGTCGAAGCCCAGCGACTCGGCCAGTACGGAGAGCTGGGAGCCGATGCTGCCGTAGCCGACGATCCCCAGGGTCTTGCCGCGGGCCTCGTGGGAGTTCTTCGCCGACTTCTGCCAGCCGCCGCGGTGGGCCAGGGCGTTCTTCTCGGGGATGCCGCGCAGCAGCATGATCGCCTCGGCCAGCACCAGCTCGGCCACCGAGCGGGTGTTGGAGTAGGGGGCGTTGAAGACCGGGATGCCGCGCACCAGGGCCGCGGTGAGGTCGACCTGGTTGGTGCCGATGCAGAAGCAGCCCACGGCCACCAGCTTCTCGGCAGCGGCGAAGACGCGCTCGTTGAGCTGGGTGCGGGAGCGAATGCCGATGAAGTGCACGTCGCGGATCTTCTCGATCAGCGCCGCTTCGTCCAGCGAGGTGGGCAGGTGCTCGATGTTCGAGTACCCGGCGTTGTGCAGATTGTCCACCGCGCTCTGGTGGACCCCCTCGAGCAGCAGGACCTTGATCTTGCTCTTGTCCAGGGACGTCTTGGCCATGGTCGAATCAACCCCTTCCGGCGCGTGCCGCATGCAGTGACAGGTAGGAAAAAAGAGGCGCTATTCTAGCACAGGCCCGGCATGAGCCAGGATGAAAATGCTGCGCTGCCAAGATGAACGCCATGCAAGTCAGGGCACCCGGCACCGGGGCAGACGACCCCCGGGGGGGAGCGTGTATACTGTCGCCTTTCGAGACGCCGGATGCAGTCGGCAGCGGGGCGAGGAGAGCGATGGCGGAGCGCAGGCAGCGGCCCGATGGCCAGCAGAGTGACGGGGCGGAGGCGACCGATTTCGCCACCACCGTCGATCGCCTCGAGCGGCTCGTGGAGCGGCTCGAGTCCGGCGAGCTGTCGCTGGAGGACTCCCTGGCCGCCTTCGAGGAGGGCATTCGCCTGACCCGCGACGCCCAGCGCCGCCTCGACGAGGCGGAGCTCAGGGTGCGCACCCTGACCGAGGGCGCCGAGGGCGGCATGACCCTGACGCCCTTCGCCCCTCCCGCGGAGGATGAGAGTGAACGCTGAGACCCTGGCGGCCGGCCTGGCCGCGGATCGTGCCCGGGTGGATGCCCGGCTGGAAGCGCTGTTCGGCGAGCGGGGCGCCGCGGTGCCGCGCCTGGATGCCGCCATGCGCCACGGCGTGCTGGTGGGCGGCAAGCGGCTGCGCCCGGTGCTGGTCTATGCCGCCGGTCGCGCCCTGGGCGCGGCGGACGACGCCCTGGACGCGCCGGCCATGGCCATCGAGCTGGTCCACGCCTACTCCCTGGTCCATGACGATCTGCCGGCCATGGATGACGACGACCTGCGCCGCGGCCAGCCCACGGTACACAAGGCCTATGACGAGGCCACCGCGATCCTGGCCGGTGACGCCCTGCAGGCGCTCGCCTTCGAGGTGCTGGCCCGCTCCACCCACCCGCGGCTGGCCGCCATGCTGGTCACCCTGGCCGAGGCCGCCGGCCGCGACGGCATGGTGGCCGGCCAGGCGCTGGATCTGGCGGCCGTGGGCGGCCACCCCGACGTGGCAGCGCTGGCCATCATGCATGGCCACAAGACCGGCGCGTTGATTCGTGCCGCGGTGCGCCTGGGCGGGCTCGTCGCCGTGGCCGAGGGGGACCCGCGCCTGGCCGCTCTGGACGACTACGCCCGAGCCATCGGCCTGGCCTTCCAGATCCATGACGATGTGCTCGATGTGACCGGCGACACCGCCACCCTGGGCAAGGCGTCCGGGGCGGATGCCGCCCGCGACAAGCCCACCTATCCGAGCCTGCTGGGGCTCGAGGGGGCCCGTGCCCGCGCCGGCGAGCTGGTGGAGGAGGCCCTGGCGGCCCTCGCCCCGCTGGGCGACGGTGCCATTCCCCTGAAGGCCCTGGCCCGCTACATGATCGAGCGCGACCACTGACACGACAGATGATCCCATGAAGCTGTTCGATGAGATTCCCGCCGAGCGTCCGGCCACGCCACTGCTCGACACCCTGGACACCCCGGCCGCGCTGCGCGCCATGTCCACCGTGCAGCTGGCGCAGGTGGCCGACGAGCTGCGCGCCTACCTGCTCTACAGCGTGGGGGTCTCCGGGGGGCACTTCGGGGCCGGCCTCGGCGTCGTGGAGCTCACCGTGGCCCTGCACCAGGCGCTGGAGACCCCCCACGACCGCCTGGTGTGGGACGTGGGCCACCAGGCCTATCCCCACAAGATCCTCACCGGGCGCCGCGAGGCGATGCCGAAGATCCGCCACCACGGCGGCCTGGCCGCCTTCCCGCGCCGCGCCGAGTCGGAGTACGACACCTTCGGCGTGGGCCACTCCAGCACCTCCATCTCCGCGGCCCTGGGCATGGCGCTGGCCGCCCGGGCCCGCGGCGAGGCGCGGCGCACCTGCGCGGTGATCGGCGACGGTGCCCTCACCGCCGGCATGGCCTTCGAGGCCCTGGCCCATGCCGGCCACGTGGATGCCAACCTGCTGGTGGTGCTCAACGACAACGAGATGTCGATTTCCGAGAACGTCGGCGGCATCGCCAGCTACCTGGCGAGGATCCTCTCCAGCAAGCCCTACCTCACCATGCGCGAGGGGGGCAAGAAGGTGCTCTCCCACCTGCCCGGGGCCCTGGAGCTGGCGCGGCGCACCGAGGAGCACATGAAGGGCATGGTGAGCCCGGCCACGCTCTTCGAGGAGATGGGCTTCAACTACATCGGCCCCATCGACGGCCACGACCTGCCGCTGCTGGTGCAGACCCTGCGCAACCTGCGCGACCTGGAGGGCCCCCAGTTCCTCCACGTGCGCACCCGCAAGGGACGCGGCTTCCTGCCCGCCGAGGCCGACCCCATCGGCTACCACGCGATCACGAAGTTGGAAAAGAGCGAGCCCGAGAAGCACGGCGATCCCCCGGCGCCCCTCCAGCCGGACAGGAAGGCCCCCGCGCCGAAAAAGAAGTACTGCAACGTCTTCGGCGACTGGATCTGCGACATGGCCGCCGCCGATGCGCGGCTGATCGGCATCACCCCGGCCATGCGCGAGGGCTCCGACCTGGTGCGCTTCTCCCGGGAGTATCCCGAGCGCTACTTCGACGTGGCCATCGCCGAGCAGCACGCGGTGACGCTCGCCGCCGGCATGGCCTGCGAGGGCATGAAGCCGGTGGTGGCGATCTACTCCACCTTCCTGCAGCGCGGCTACGACCAGCTGATCCACGATGTGGCGGTGCAGGACCTCGATGTCACCTTCGCCATCGACCGCGCCGGCCTGGTGGGCGAGGACGGCCCCACTCACCACGGCAGCCTCGACCTCTCCTTCCTGCGCTGCGTGCCCGGGCTGGTGGTGCTGGCACCCGCCGACGAGGCGGAGTGCCGCGCCATGCTCAGCGCCGCCTATCATCACCCGGGTCCCGCCGCGGTGCGCTACCCGCGCGGCAGCGGCCCCGGGGTCGAGATCCCGTCACACCTCGAGCCCATCGCCATCGGCCAGGCCGAGACGCGCCGCGAGAGCGGTGCCGAAGCGGGGCGGCGAGTGGCCCTGCTCGCCTTCGGCAGCCTCAATACCCCGGCCGCCGAGGTGGCCGAGCGTCTCGATGCCAGTCATCTCAACATGCGCAGCATCAAGCCCCTGGACCGCGCGGCGGTGCTGGCCGCCGCCGCGGACCACGACCTGCTGGTGACCCTGGAGGAGAACGTGGTGGCCGGCGGGGCGGGCAGTGCGGTCAACGAGCTGCTGGCCGCCGAGGGCGTGAAGGCGGAGGTGCTCAACCTGGGGTTGCCCGACGCCTTCGTCGAGCACGGCAAGCCCGCCGAACTGCTCGCCGAGTGCGGCCTGGATGCGGAGGGCATCGAGGCGGCGATCAGGGCGCGGCTGGGCTAGCCCTTGCGTTCGATATCCACGTCGCTGGCCTGGGTGAAGTCGCCCAGCGCCATCATGTGGCCGAGCTTGCCGGCCTTGGTGGAGAGGTACTGCTCGTTGTGGGGGTTGAGCCCGGTGGTCAGCGGGACGCGCTCCGCGATGTGCACGCCGGCGCTGGTCAGAGCCTCGACCTTGCGCGGGTTGTTGGTCATCAGCCTGAGCGAGGCGATGCCCAGGTGCTCGAGCATCGGCACGCAGAGGTCGTAGCGACGCAGGTCGGCGCCGAAGCCGAGCTGCTCGTTGGCCTCCACGGTGTCGGCCCCCTGGTCCTGCAGGTGGTAGGCGCGAATCTTGTTGAGCAGGCCGATGCCGCGCCCCTCCTGGCGTAGGTAGAGCAGCACCCCGCGCCCCTCGTCGGCGATGCGCTTGAGCGCTTCCTGGAGCTGGTAGCCGCAGTCGCAGCGCATCGAGAAGAGGGCGTCGCCGGTCAGGCACTCGGAGTGGACCCGCCCCAGCACCGGCTCGCCGTCGGCCACGTCGCCCAGGGTCAGGGCGATATGGTCCTTGCCGGTGGCCTCGTCCTCGAAGCCGTGCATGGTGAAGGTGGCCCAGGGGGTGGGCAGTCGAGAGGCGGCGATGAAGCGAATCGTCACTGGGTACCTCGGTATCAGGCCGCGGGCGGTGCCGCAGAGTGGTGGGCCATTCTAGCAGGAACGGCGGCGTGGCTCACGGGCAGCTTGAGATCAGGTCGAGCCGGCGCTGCCGCCACCGTGGGGCTTGGCCTCGGTCAAGCCTGGCGTGCGGTGATGCGCTACAATGGCGCGACATTTCCCGTGGATGACCGCCTGCATGGAACTCAAGAACGATCGCTTTCTGCGCGCCCTGGCGCGTCAGCCTGTGGACCGCACCCCGGTATGGATGATGCGCCAGGCCGGCCGCTATCTGCCGGAGTACCGCGCCACCCGCGCCGAGGCCGGCGACTTCATGGATCTCTGCCGCAACCAGGGCCTGGCCTGCGAGGTGACCCTGCAGCCGCTGGAGCGCTACCCGCTGGACGCGGCAATCCTCTTCTCGGATATCCTCACCATCCCCGATGCCATGGGCCTGGGGCTCTACTTCGAGACCGGCGAGGGGCCGAAATTCCGCAAGCCGGTGCGCAGCGCCGAGGACGTCGCGGCGCTGACCGTGCCCGACGCCGAGCGCGACCTGGACTACGTGATGCGGGCGGTCTCCACCATCCGCCGCGAGCTCAACGGCAGGGTGCCGCTGATCGGCTTCTCCGGCAGCCCCTGGACGCTCGCCACCTACATGGTGGAGGGCAGCTCCAGCAAGGACTTCCGCCACGTCAAGACCATGCTCTACGACACGCCCAGCGTGATGCATGATCTGCTCGACACCCTGGCCACGGCGGTCACCGACTATCTCAACGCCCAGATCCGCGCCGGCGCCCAGGCGGTCCAGATCTTCGACACCTGGGGCGGCGTGCTCTCCACCCCGGCCTACCTGGAGTTCTCGCTGCGCTACATGGAGCAGATCGTCGCCGGCCTGATCCGCGAGCACGAAGGGCGCCGCGTGCCCGTGATCCTGTTCACCAAGAACGGCGGCCAGTGGCTCGAGGACATCGCCCTGGCGGGCCCCGATGCCGTGGGCCTGGACTGGACGACGGAACTGGCCGATGCACGCTCTCGGGTCGGCCACAAGGTGGCCCTGCAGGGCAACCTGGACCCCAATGTGCTGTTCGCCCGTCCGGCGGCGATTCGCGCCGAGGTGGCGCGCATCCTCGACAGCTACGGCGCGGGCCCCGGCCACGTCTTCAACCTGGGCCACGGCATCAGCCAGTTCACCAACCCGGACAACGTCACCGCCTTCATGGAAGCCCTGCACGAGCTGAGCCCGGCTTACCACCGCCGGATCCAGCATGGCTGAGAGGCCCCTGCTGAGCTGGCTTGAACGTCTGCACGACCGGCGCCGCCTGTGGGCGGCGCTGGCCGTTCTCGGGGCGCTGGCCATCGCCCTGGGCAGCCTGACGCCGGGCAGCCAGATGCCCTCGAACCTGCCGTGGGACAAGGCCAACCACTTCCTCGGCTACGCGGGCCTCGCCGGGCTGGTCGGCCTGGCCGGGGTGCGCCTGCCGCTCGCCTTCCTGGTTGCCGTGCTCTACGGCATCGCCATCGAAGTCGCCCAGATCCCGGTGCCGGGCCGCAGCGGCGGCGACTGGGCCGATATCCTCGCCAACTCCCTCGGCGCCGCCTTCGCGGTGCTGCTGCTGGCCGGATTCCGGCGCTGGCTGCGTTGAGCCCCCGCTCAGGCGACCCTCGACCACTGAGCCGCGCTCGCGGAACGCTGCCTCGACCTAGAGGCGCGGCTCCCGGGTCGGCGTGGCCTCGACCTGGTCGCCGGCCAGGTCCAGTGAGGGCTCCCGGGCGGCCTGCCGGGTGCGCAGCGGTTCGGCGGGTCGCCGTACCCGTGCGCTGCCCACCACGCTGTCGTCGGGGGCCAGCGCACGGGCGTCGCTGGTCCAGGCGGTGCCGGGGTCATGCACCGCCGGGCGGCGTTCGAAAGAGCGGGTAATCACCGGCCCGGCGCCGAGCTGGCCGGCCAGATGGTGGGGCAGCAGCCACAGCTCGGCAAGCAGGCGCAGCGCCACCGTGGCCAGCAGCCACAGGCCGCCGCCCAGTGCCAGCGCTGGCCAGGCCTCCGCCCAGCCCAGCGGGGCGAGCCAGGGAGTGCGGGGCACCAGCCACAGGGCGGCGCCGGCCGCGAGAGCGAGCTGCAGCAGCAGGTGACAGGTGAGCAGGGTGCCGCGGGACAGCGGGCGGCGGGGAAACAGGAACTGTTGCATCGGGGTCCTCCCGGAGGCACATCGTGATGATGAGACGGCCGACCTCCCTGCCGGCTTACCCGAATGCTACCCCAGTTGCGTCCCGGCTGCAGTTCCTGGCGTGTGCCCGCATCGGGTGGTTGACCGCCGTCATGGTGCTTGCCATGGTTGATCCAGAGGCGGCCGGCGCGGCGTCGGCCGTCGACCCACCGGTATCAAGGAGTGGCTATGACGACCTATATCGTGGTGGCAGACGCATCGCGGGCGCGGATCTTCACCCGCGATGGGCTCAAGCTGGTCGAGCAGGAGAGCCTGGTGCATACGGCCAGCCGGCTTCATGAGGGGGACCTGGTGACTGACCGCGGCGCCGACGTGCACGAGTCGACCGCGACCACGGCGCGCTCCTCCGGCGGCGAGAACACGGCGCGCACCCATGAAGAGATGATCTTCGCCAAGGAGGTGGCCGAGCGCATCTACCGGGCCCGGGTCGACAACGCCCTGCAGAAGCTGATCCTGGTCGCGCCGCCGCGCTTCCTGGGGCAGCTGCGCGACAAGCTCGACGGGCCGACGTCCAAGCTGGTCATCCACTCCCTGGCCAAGGATCTCTCCAAGGCGAGCCTGGAGGATATTCAGGAGGCGGTCAGCGACATGCGCTGAGCGGCCGGCGGTCTTCTGCCCACGAAAATCGGGCCCGGCCATGATGGCTGGGCCCGATGTCATTGACGGGAGGCCTTCAGGGCACCGGCGGAAGATCGATCTGGTCGCTACGGGTGATCCCCTCGGTCATCTGCCGGCACAGTTTGAGGAACTCGCGCATGCCGGTGGCCAGGTACTTGTGGCGGTGCCAGATGAAGGCGAACTGGCGGCTCAGGTCCAGCTCCGGGGTGGGAATCGGCACCAGGCTGCCGCGGCGGAAGGCGTCGCGCAGGGCCAGCTTCGACACGCAACCGATACCCAGTCCCGATTCCACGGCACGCTTGATCCCCTCGGTGTGCTCCAGCTCCAGCAGCACGTTGAAGCGGCCGCGGCGGTGCCGTGCGGCCTGCTCCAGGGTCAGGCGGGTGCCCGAGCCCTGCTCGCGCATGATCCAGGCCTCGCGCAGCAGTCGTTCCAGCTCCACCGGGCCGCCCCCCGCCAGCGGGTGACGCGGTGAGCAGAACACCGCCAGCTCGTCCTCCACCCAGGGCTGGGTGACCACATCCTCCGCCTCGCAGTGCCCCTCGATCAGGCCCAGGTCCAGCTCATGGTGGCGCACGCCCTCGATGATGGCGCGGGTGTTGCGCACCGCCAGGCGCACCCGGCTGCCGGGGAAGCGCTGCATGAAGTCGCCGATCAGCAGGGTGGCCAGGTAGTTGCCGATGGTCAGGGTGGCGCCCACGTCCAGGGTGCCGATGCCCTGGCGGCCGCGCAGCAGCTCTTCGACCTCCTCGGCGCGGTCGAGCAGTGCCACCGCCTTGGGCAGCAGCTGGAAGCCCAGGGCGTTGAGCTTCAGGCGCTTGCCGATGCGGTCGAGCAGCTGGCAGTCGAACTGGCGCTCCAGCTCGCCCAGGGCCGTGCTGGTCGCGGACTGGGAGAGCGACAGGGCACGGGCCGCCCGGGAGACGCTCTCGTGCTGGGCCACGGCGACAAAGACCTCGAGCTGGCGCAGGGTGAAACGCATGACGCAGGGCTCCGATGATCTATATCAAGGCTGTGGATAAGCGTTATCCATACAATCCATTTAACAGATAATGCGCCTTCCCTTAGAATTCAATGCAAATATTGACCAATTATCTATTCCTTTTTGGAATATAAAGCCTTTCGGGAATACAAGGAGCCGTCATGAGCAAGTTTGCCCTGGAAGAGGTGCTCAGCGTCCACCACTGGAACGACACCCTGTTCAGCTTCCGTACCACCCGCGAGCGCAGCCTGCGCTTCAAGAACGGCCAGTTCGTGATGATCGGCCTGGAGGTGGGCGGCAAGCCGCTGATGCGCGCCTACTCCATCGCCAGCCCCAACTACGAGGACCACCTCGAGTTCTTCAGCATCAAGGTGCCGGACGGCCCGCTGACCTCGCGGCTGCAGCACCTGAAGGTGGGCGATCAGATCATGGTCAGCCGCAAGCCCACCGGCACCCTGGTCACCGACGACCTGCTGCCGGGCCGTAACCTCTACTTCCTGTCGACGGGCACTGGCCTTGCGCCCTTCATGAGCCTGATCCAGGACCCGGAGGTCTACGAGCGCTTCGAGAAGGTGGTGCTGATCCACGGCGTGCGCAGCGTCAGCGAGCTGGCCTATGCCGATTTCATCCAGAAGGAGCTGCCGGCCCACGAGTACCTGGGCGACGAGATCAAGGAGAAGTTGGTCTACTACCCCACGGTGACCCGCGAGGCGTTCCACACCATGGGCCGCCTCACCGACCATATCCGCACCGGCAAGCTGTTCGAGGACACCGGCCTTGCGCCCATGGACCCCAAGCAGGATCGCGCCATGATCTGCGGCAGCCCCGCCATGCTCGACGAGACCAGCGCGCTGCTCGACGACCTGGGCTTCAAGATCTCCCCGCGCATGGGCGAGCCCGGCGACTACGTGATCGAGCGGGCCTTCGTCGAGAAGTAAGCACCAGGCCTCAGGCCCCAAGCAAAACCCCCGGTGCCAAGGCATCGGGGGTTTTGTGTGTATCGCCCTTGAACTCAGGCTGGCTCTGCGGCGTTAGACCGCGTCCTTGCCCGTTTCACCGGTGCGGATGCGGATCACCTGCTCGAGAGGCGTCACGAAGATCTTGCCGTCGCCGATCTTGCCGGTGTTGGCGACTTGGGTGATGGCGTCGATCACCTTCTCGGCCATGTCGTCGTCCACGGCCACCTCCAGCTTCACCTTGGGCAGGAAGTCCACCACGTACTCGGCGCCGCGATAGAGCTCGGTGTGCCCCTTCTGGCGACCGAACCCCTTCACCTCGGTCACGGTGATCCCCTGGACGCCGATCTCGGAGAGGGATTCCCTCACGTCGTCGAGCTTGAAGGGCTTGATGATGGCGGTCACCAGTTTCATGGTCGGACTCCTCGTCTGTTCGGTGCGGTGGCCGAGCCACTCGCTTGCGCCTGATCGCCCTCTAGCATACACCGCGGCGGGCGGGATGAAAAAAGGCCCCCGAAGGGGCCAGGTGGAGCATGCCGTCTCACTCGGTGAGCATGGCCATCACTTCTTGGCGATGCTGAACTCGGGGTAGGCCTCCAGGCCGCACTCGGCCAGGTCGACGCCCTCGTACTCCTCTTCCTCGCTGACGCGGATGCCCATCACCGCCTTGAGCACCACCCAGACGATCAGGCTGGCGACGAAGACCCAGGCGAAGATGCCGACGATGCCGAGCAGCTGGGCGCCGAAGGTGGCGTCGCCGTTGGAGAGCGGCACCGCCAGCAGGCCCCAGATGCCCACTACGCCGTGCACCGAGATGGCACCGACCGGGTCGTCGATCTTCAGCTTGTCCATGGCCACGATGGAGACCACCACGATGGCGCCGCCCACGGCGCCGATCAGGGTGGCGCCCAGCGCGGAGGGGGCCAGCGGCTCGGCGGTGATGGCCACCAGGCCGGCCAGGGCGCCGTTGAGGGCCATGGTGAGGTCCGCCTTGCGGAACCACAGCTTGGCCAGGATCAGGGCGGCGATCACGCCACCGGCGGCTGCGGCGTTGGTGTTGACCAGTACCTGGGCGACGTTGTTGGCGGAGTCCACGTCGGAGACCTTGAGCTCGGAGCCGCCGTTGAAGCCGAACCAGCCCATCCACAGGATGAAGGTACCCAGGGTCGCCAGCGGCAGGTTGGCACCGGGGATGGCATAGATGCTGCCGTCCTTGCCGTACTTGCCCTTGCGGGGGCCGAGGATCAGCACGCCGGCGAGAGCCGCGGAGGCGCCTGCCATGTGCACGATGCCGGAGCCGGCGAAGTCGGAGAAGCCGGCGGCGTCGAGCCAGCCGCCGCCCCAGGTCCAGAAGCCGGAAACAGGGTAGATGACACCGGTCATCACCACGGCGAAGGCCAGAAAGGCCCACAGCTTCATGCGCTCGGCCACGGCGCCGGAGACGATGGACATGGCGGTGGCTACGAACACCACCTGGAAGAAGTAGTCGGCGCGCATGGAGTAGTAGGGGGCGTCGTCACCGCCGGCCAGCACCGCATCGGCGCTGTTCTCGCCGCCCAGCAGGAAGCCCAGGTTGGGCAGAATGCCGCCCTCGGGGCTCGAGTACATGATGTAGTAGCCCATCAGCAGGTACATGGTGCAGGCGATGGCGAACAACGCGATGTTCTTGGTGAGGATCTCGGCGGTGTTCTTGGAGCGGACAAGGCCAGCCTCGAGCATCGAGAAGCCGGCGGCCATCCACATCACCAGCACGCCGCAGATCAGGAAGTAGAAGGTATCGAGCGCATAGCTCAGCTCTGTCAGTTCACTCATGGCAGTCTCTCCAGAGGCAGGAAACGATCAGACGGCGTCGGCACCGCGTTCGCCGGTGCGGATGCGGATGATATCCTCGAGCGGGGTTACGAAGACCTTGCCGTCGCCGATCTTGCCGCTATTGGCGGCGCCGCAGATGGCATCCAGGACGGTCTCCAGGCGGCTGTCGTCCACGGCGACCTCGACCTTGACCTTGGGCAGGAAGTCGACGACGTACTCGGCGCCGCGATAGAGCTCGGTGTGCCCCTTCTGGCGGCCGAAGCCCTTGACCTCAGTGACGGTGATGCCCTGGACGCCGTTGTCGGCCAGCGCCTCGCGGACGTCGTCCAGCTTGAATGGCTTGATGATGGCGGTGATGAGTTTCATCCCTTGTCTCCCCGGTTGCGTTGGGTATGGGCGCGGCGGCCACATGCCCTGCCACTTGCGCCAAACGTGCCAATGCCTGGCAAATGCATCTAAAAACAGATGGTTGGGTGGGGGCTTCGGCCGCGTGGCCGATCCTCCGGGGAAGGGGGACAGGGCAGTTGCACCGTGCTGGTGCCGGGTCGTGGTGCAGGTGCGCCATCCTGGCGCACCAGCAGGGCATGCGTTCGCGGCAGGCCATGCGTATCCTGTAGCCGGCATTCCACACGTTCAGGAGAGACCCATGGTGAGCCATGACCGTATCAGTCGACTGGCCCAGCAGATCGGCGAGCGCCTGCAGGGCGCGTCCCAGGCGCCGGAGGAGGTGCAGAAGGGGATTCAGCAGGTGGTGCGCGGCGCCTTCGAGCGTCTGGAGCTGGTCTCCCGGGAGGACTTCGACATCCTGATGGATGTGCTGCAGCGCACCCGCGCCCGTGTCGAGGCGCTGGAGCAGCAGGTGGCGGCGCTGGAGAGTCTGCTCGAGGCGCGCACCGTCGAGGTGCCGGCGCCGGCGCCGTCGGCGGAGGCCCCCGAGGCTCCCGAGGGGGATGCCGGCGGCGGCGAAGTCGGCCGCTAAGCCTGCCGGGCAGGCCGGTGTCTCCTGGGCTAGCCTGAGGGCAGGATTCCAGGCGAGGGAATGCCCATGACGCTGGCGATCGTCCATACCCGTGCGGGCCTCGGCCTCGAGGCCCCCGAGGTGCAGGTGGAGGTGCATCTGGCCAACGGCCTGCCGGGGATGACCCTGGTGGGGTTGCCCGAGGCGGCGGTGAAGGAGAGCCGCGAGCGGGTGCGCAGCGCCCTGGTCAACGCCGGCTTCGACTACCCCCTGCGCCGCATCACCCTCAACCTGGCCCCCGCCGACCTGCCCAAGGAGGGAGGGCGCTTCGACCTGCCCATCGCCCTGGGGCTGCTGCTGGCCTCGGGGCAGCTGCCCCCGGAGGCCCTTGCGGACATCGAGAGCGTCGGCGAGCTGGCTCTGGACGGCGGCCTGCGGCCGATCACCGGCGTGCTGCCCCTGGCCCTGGCCACCCGCCGTGCCCGGCGACGGCTGATCGTGCCGCGGGCCAACGCCGACGAGGCGGCGCTCGCTGGCGACCTCGAGGTGCTGCCCGCCGACCACCTGCTGGACGTGGTCGCCCATCTGCTGGGCCAGGCGCCCATCGCGCCGCACCGGCTGGCGTCTCCGCCGGAGGCGGCGACATCGCTGCCCGATCTCGCCGAGGTGCGCGGCCAGTACCAGGCGCGCCGCGCCCTGGAGGTGGCCGCCGCGGGCTCCCACAACCTGCTCTTCGCCGGCCCGCCGGGCACTGGCAAGACCATGCTGGCCAGCCGCCTGCCGGGCATCCTGCCGCCGCTGACCGAGGAGGAGGCGCTGGAGGTGGCGGCGGTGCGGTCGGTGAGCGGCCTGCCGCTGGCCGCCGAGTGGGGTCGCCGCCCCTTTCGGGCGCCGCACCATACCGCCAGCGCCGTGGCCCTGGTAGGCGGCGGCTCGAAGCCGCGACCCGGGGAGATCTCGCTGGCCCACCACGGGGTGCTGTTCCTCGACGAGCTGCCGGAGTTCTCGCGCCACGTGCTGGAGGTGATGCGCGAGCCCATGGAGTCGGGCCAGATCCATATCGCCCGGGCCAGCCACCAGCGCCGCTTTCCGGCGCGCTTCCAGTTGGTGGCGGCCATGAATCCCTGTCCCTGCGGCCACCTGGGCGATCCCCGCCAGGCCTGCCACTGCACCGCGTCCCAGATCCAGCGCTACCAGGCGCGGCTCTCCGGGCCGCTGCTCGACCGCATCGACCTGCAGGTGGAGGTGCCGGCGCTGCCGCCGGAGCAGCTCACGGCGGCCACAGCGGGGGAGTCCTCGGCGATCGTCCGCCGGCGGGTGGTGGCCGCCCGGGAGCGGCAGCTGGCGCGGGGGGCGCTCAATGCCCACCTGGCGGGGCGGGAGCTGGAGGTGGCCTGCGACCTCGCCAGCACCGACCGCGCCTGGCTGGCGCAGGTGCTGGAGCGGCTCAGGCTATCGGCACGGGCCTACCACCGGGTGCTGCGGGTGGCGCTGACCCTGGCCGACCTGGCCGGCGAGCCGAAGCCGGCCCGGGAGCAGCTGATCGAGGCGGTCGGCTATCGGCAGCTGGATCGGCTGCTCAAGGGGTAGAGGCTCGCCTCCTACAGTGCCGAGGCGTCCAGGGCGCCCTGCAGGCTCTCCTCCCACATCACCGAGTCGCCGCCGGGGCGGCGCAGCACCAGGGTCAGGCGGTAGGGCAGAAGCTCCCGGTCCGAGAGCCGCAGGCGCGGCCCGTCGGCCATCAGCCGGCTCTCCAGGCGCCACTGGTTCTCCCCACCCCCTTCTCCCATGCTGTCGCTCCAGTCGAGCACCTGGGGGCCGTCGCTCACCGCCAGCAGCGCCCGGGTGAGGCTCTCGCGGAAGCGCTCCTGGCCGATGCTGAGTTCCCCGTTCACCTCCGGAGTGGCCAGCAGCAGTACCTGGTCGGCGGGGGGCTTGGGCAGGGCGGGGGCCGCCATCACCCGCTCGGCGGCGCGCTCGCCGAGGTTGAGCAGCGCCTGACGCAGGGTCTCGGGGCGATCGGGGGCGGCGGCGCAGCCGGCGAGCAGGGCCAGCGAGGTGAGGGCCAGCAGGCCCGTGAGGCGGGGGAGTGGGTGCTTCATGGTGAGGTCTTCTCCACGGCGGCGCGGGGCGCCAGTTCGTCGATGAAGCGGTCCAGGATGTCGAAGAGCGCCTGGCGGATCGGCTCGGCCTCGTTGACCAGGTGGTGGCGCGCCTCGGGGTGGAGGTGCACCTCGGCATGGGGGAACTTCTCGCGCAGCACCTCCAGGTTCCACTCCCAGTCCACCGTGAGGTCCTGCTCCCCCTGCAGGATCAGGGTCGGCACGGGGTTGGGAGGCAGCGCCAGCAACCGGGGCATCCAGCGGCGCATGGCGCTGACCCAGTCCACCGCCACGCGGTCGGCCTGCAGCGGGTCGCGCTCGCGCAGGAAGGCGGTGAATTCGGCATCCGTGGAGTTGTCGCGGAACTTGCGCGGGATGGAGCGCACGAAGGGGCCCGCCAGCAGGTGCAGCCAGCTCGACTGGCGCCAGCCCCAGGGGCGCACCAGCGGCGCCAGCAGCGCCAGCCCGGCCCAGCGGCCCTCCTCGCCGCGGGTCAGGGCGTCGGTGGCCAGTATCGCCGCCCCGGTGCTCTGGCCGATGCCCAGCCAGGGGTGCGGGGCCAGTTCCTCCTCCTCGAGGTGGCGCTGCAGGGCGTGCAGGCAGCCGGCGTAGTCGTCGAAGTCGTCGATGGAGGCGCGCGGCCCGCTGGAGAGGCCGTGGCCGGGCAGGTCCCAGAGCACCACCCGCCAGCCTCGCTCCAGCAGGTGCTCGAGCAGGTGGCGGTAGAGGCCCAGGTGGTCGAAGTAGCCGTGCACCACGAAGGCGGTGCCGATGGGTGCGGCGGGGCTCCACACCGAGGCCCACAGGCGGAAGTCCCCGGCCTCCAGGAAGCCCAGGTGCAGCCCCACGTGCTCGGCGAGCAGGGGCGCCAGGCCGTAGTGGCCCAGGTAGCGCTCCAGGTGGTCGCCGGCGGGGAGCTCCTCGGCGGGGTCGATCCGCCGGAAGGGGCCCAGGGCCTGTAGGGGGGTGAAGTCGCTCATCGAGTCCTCCGCGGCGCACGACCATGCCGGCCCAGGGCTTGAACCGGCACCATGGAAGGCGGGCAAGCTGTGCGGGCCTGCCTTATCTTTTGGTCTAGCTGAGCGCGATCCCAGCGCTTTGCGGGTTTACACATGGAAGTATTTTCCACAAAATCACGGGTACAGCAGTCACTCCACCCCTGTCCCGGCAGCCTGGCACGCGACCCGCCGGCTGCCAAGTACGAGGAGATCCACCATGACCCAACGTGTCATCCGCCACCGCCTCCAGGTGGCCGCCGAGCTGGACCGGTTCATCAACGAGCAGGCGCTCCCGGGCACCGGCGTCGATGCCGAGGCGTTCTGGGCCGGCGTCGATGCCCTCTTCCATGATCTGACCCCGAAGAACCGCGAACTGCTCGCCGAACGCGATCGCCTGCAGGAGCAGCTCGACGCCTGGCACCGTGAGAATCCCGGTCCGGTGGGTGACATGGCCGCCTATCGCGCCTTCCTCAAGGAGATCGGCTACCTGACCGAGGCCCCCGCCAAGGTCGCGGTCACCACCGCCAACGTGGATCGCGAGATCGCCGTCCAGGCCGGCCCGCAGCTGGTGGTGCCGGTGAGCAACGCCCGCTATGCACTGAATGCCGCCAACGCGCGCTGGGGCAGCCTCTATGACGCCCTCTACGGCACCGACGCCATCTCCGAGGAGGACGGCGCCGAGAAGGGCACGAGCTTCAACCCCAAGCGCGGCGAGAAGGTCATCGCCTATGCCCGCGGCGTTCTGGACCGCGCCGCGCCGCTGGCCACCGGCTCCCACCGCGACGCCGTCAAGTACGCGCTGCGTGATGGCCACCTGGTGGTCACCCTGGAGGGCGGCCGCGAGACCGGCCTCAAGGAGCCGGGCAAGCTGGTGGGCTACACCGGCGAGGCGGCGAGCCCCGAGTCGGTGCTGCTGGTCAATCACGGCCTGCACCTGGAGATCCAGATCGACCCGAGTCACCCGATCGGCAAGACCGACCCGGCCGGCGTCAAGGACGTGGTCGTCGAGGCGGCACTGACCACCATCATGGACTGCGAGGACTCCGTGGCTGCGGTGGACGCCGAGGACAAGGTCGGGGTCTACAGTAACTGGCTGGGCCTGATGAAGGGCGACCTGGAGGAGCAGGTGGAGAAGGGCGGCAAGACCATTACCCGCCGCCTGCACGCCGACCGGACCTTCACCACCCCCGACGGCGGCAGCCTGACCCTGCCGGGCCGCTCACTGATGTTCGTGCGCAACGTCGGCCACCTGATGACCACCCCGGCGGTGCTCGACGCCGAGGGCAACGAGCTGCCCGAGGGCATCCTCGACGGCATCGTCACCAGCCTGATCGCCCTGCACGACCTGAAGAAGGGCGAGGGCGAGCCACGCAACTCCCGCGAAGGCTCCATGTACATCGTCAAGCCCAAGATGCACGGTCCGAAGGAGGTCGCCTTCTCCAACGAGCTGTTCGGTCGCGTCGAGGACCTGCTGGGCATGGCCCGCGACACCCTCAAGATGGGCATCATGGACGAGGAGCGCCGCACCACGGTGAACCTCAAGGCGTGTATCGCCGAGGCCGCCTCCCGCGTGGTCTTCATCAACACCGGCTTCCTCGACCGCACCGGCGACGAGATGCACACCGCCATGGAAGCGGGCCCAATGATCCGCAAGGGCGACATGAAGGGCGCCACCTGGATCCAGGCCTACGAGAAGAACAACGTCCAGGTCGGCCTGGCCTGCGGCCTGCGCGGCCGGGCTCAGATCGGCAAGGGCATGTGGGCCATGCCGGACCTGATGGCCGCCATGCTGGAGCAGAAGATCGGCCACCCCAAGGCCGGCGCCAACACCGCCTGGGTGCCGTCGCCCACCGCCGCCACCCTGCACGCCCTGCACTACCATCAGGTGGACGTCACCGCCATCCAGCGCGAGCTGGAGGCCCAGGGCGAGCCGGACCTCCTGGATGACCTGCTCACCGTGCCGGTGGCCGAGAGCGCCGACTGGAGCGACGAGGAGATCCAGCAGGAGCTGGACAACAACTGCCAGGGCATCCTCGGCTATGTGGTGCGCTGGGTCGAGCACGGCGTGGGCTGCTCCAAGGTGCCGGACATCCACGATGTGGGCCTGATGGAGGATCGCGCCACCCTGCGGATCTCCAGCCAGCACATCGCCAACTGGCTGCACCATGGCGTGGTCGACGCCGCCCGCGTCCAGGAGACCCTGGAGCGCATGGCCAAGGTGGTCGACCAGCAGAACGCCGACGACCCGGCCTACACGCCGATGAGTGCCGACTTCGAGGGCTCCAGCGCCTTCCAGGCCGCCAGCGACCTGATCTTCAAGGGCCGCGTGCAGCCCTCCGGCTACACCGAGCCGCTCCTGCACCACTGGCGCGCCGTGCACAAGGCGAAGTCACCTAGCCGAAGCCAGAAGGTATAGCGAGGCCGACGCGGCCTGCCGTGCACCAGAAGCGCCCCGGGTATCTGCCCGGGGCGCTTTCGGTTATGTTGACGCCAGCGTCCTTTCGCCCCATCCACTGCAAGGAGCCCGCCAATGACCCTGATGACCGCCGCCGCCATCGAGGACTTCCTCGACGAGGTGTTCCCCCAGCGTATCGGGACCATCGAGGCCGTCGATCACATGCGCGCCACCATGAGCCTGGCCATTGACGACGACCACCTGCGTCCCGGCGCCAGCGTCTCCGGCCCCACCCTGATGGGGCTGGCCGACATCTGCCTCTACGTGGCGATCCTGGCCCAGATCGGCCCCGAGCCCATGGCGGTCACCAGCGACCTGCACTGCCGCTTCCTGCGCCGCCCCCGGGGCGATCGCGACATCATCGCCACGGCGCGCATCCTCAAGCTGGGCCGGCGCCTGGCGGTGGGTGAGGTGCAGCTCTTCTCCGCCGGCGACGAGGAGCCGGTGGCGCTGGTCACCGCCACCTACGCCCTGCCCGATCGCGACTGAACCGGCTCGCGCGCCCAAGTGGGGCGGGCTCAGCCCCGCGGAGCGCGCAGCACCGTACCGGCCAGCGCCAGCCAGCCGGCGATCAGCAGCACCCCGCCGACGGGGGTGATCATGCCGAGGCCGCCGGCGCCGCTCAGCGTCATGGCGTAGAGCGAGCCCGAGAAGAGTCCCATGCCGGCCGCCCACAGGCCCATGGCCAGCCGCTGTCCCGCCAGGGGCGTCGCGGCGCGCCAGGCCAGCACGGCGAGCAGCGCCAGGGTGTGCCAGGCCTGGTAGCGCACCCCGGTCTCGAAGGCCGCCACCAGGCGCGGGGCCAGCTGCCCCTCCAGGGCGTGGGCGCCGAAGGCCCCCGCCATCACCACCAGGGCGCCGGAGAGCGCCGCCCCCAGCCACCAGCCTCGGTCCTGCATCGTGGTCTCCTCATCTCGCATCATGGCCGTCACCGTACCCCGCCCGGGCGGACTCGGCTACAATGTCGGGTCCGCAAGCCAACGTAACGACAGCCACCGGAGCGCAGAGAGAAGGCCATGCAGATCCAGCTCAATGGCGAGGCGCATACCCTGGCGCCCGAGCTCACGGTCGCCCAGCTGGTCGAGTCCCTGGGGCTCGCCGGCCGGCGCATCGCCGTGGAGGTGAACGAGGAGATCGTGCCTCGCAGCGAACATGCCGCCACTCGCCTGGCCGAGGGCGACCGGGTCGAGGTCGTGCACGCCATCGGCGGCGGCTGAGCGCCGCGCCCGACGCCCTCCCGCGAAGACAACCACACAAGGCAGACTCGATGACAGACTTCTTCCAGGACCAGCCCCTGCGCGTCGCCGGGCGCGAATTCGCCTCCCGCCTGCTGGTCGGTACCGGCAAGTACAAGGACTTCGACGAGACCGGCGAGGCGATCGCCGCCTCCGGCGCCGAGGTGGTCACCTTCGCCGTGCGGCGCACCAACCTGGGCCAGGAGGCCGGTGAGCCCAACCTGCTCGACGTGATCTCCCCGGAGCGCTATACGCTGCTGCCCAACACCGCCGGCTGCTACACGGCGAAGGACGCGGTGCGCACCTGTCGGCTGGCCCGCGAGCTGCTCGACGGCCACAACCTGGTGAAGCTCGAGGTGCTGGGCGACGACTCGACCCTCTACCCCAACGTGGTGGAGACCCTGGCCGCCGCCGAGGTGCTGATCAAGGACGGCTTCGACGTCATGGTTTATACCAGCGACGACCCCATCGTGGCCCGCGAACTCGAGCGCCTGGGCTGCTGCGCCATCATGCCGCTGGGCTCGCTGATCGGCTCGGGGCACGGCATCCAGAACCCCCACAACATCCGCCTGATCATCGAGCAGGCCAGCGTGCCGGTGCTGGTGGATGCCGGCATCGGCACCGCCTCCGATGCCGCCATGGCCATGGAGCTGGGCTGCGACGGTGTGCTGATGAACACCGCCATCGCCCACGCCCGCCAGCCGGTGCTGATGGCCAGCGCCATGAAGAAGGCGGTGGAGGCGGGCCGCGAGGCCTTCCTGGCCGGGCGCATGCCGCGTCGCCAGAGCGCTGACCCCTCCTCGCCCTTCGCCGGCCGCATCAACGGCTGACGCCTCCAGCGATCGCCCGCACCGAACGCCTGACACCCGCGCCCAGAACGAGAGCCCCGACCGCCCCATGAGTGACCAGTCCCGCGACGATACCGCCACCACCGGACCGGAAGGCCCGGACGCCCCGCTGCACCGCCGCGGCATCAAGAGCTATGTGCTGCGTGCCGGGCGCATGACCCAGGCCCAGACCCGCGGCCTCGAGGAGGTCTGGCCGCGGCTGGGCCTGGCCCTGGCCGATGGCCGCCAGGACCTGGATGCCCTGTTCGGCCGCTGCGCCCCCCGGGTGGTGGAGATCGGCTTCGGCATGGGGGCCTCGCTGATCGAGCAGGCCGAGACCCACCCCGACACCGACTTCATCGGCATCGAGGTGCATGCCCCGGGTGTGGGCAAGCTGCTCGACGAGGCCGACAAGCGCGGCCTGACCAACCTGCGGGTCTACCAGGAGGACGCCCTGCGGGTGCTCGAGGAGTGCCTGCCCGAGGCTAGCCTCGACACCCTGCAGCTCTTCTTCCCCGATCCCTGGCCGAAGAAGAAGCACCACAAGCGGCGCATCGTGCAGCCCGCCTTCGTCGAGCTGGTACGCAGCCGCCTCAAGGTCGGTGGCACCTTCCATATGGCCACCGACTGGGAGGCCTACGCCGAGTGGATGGCCGAGGTGATGGACGCCGCCCCGGGCTATGCCAACACCGCCGAGCCCCAGACCGCCCCCTACGTGCCGCGGCCGGAGTTCCGCCCGCTCACCAAGTTCGAGGCCCGCGGCGAGCGCCTCGGTCACGGCGTCTGGGACCTGATCTACCGCCGCGTCGACTGATCACGCGACTCCCTCGCTCCTCGAAGCCCCCGCGCCTGCGGGGGCTTCTTTTTTGAGGTTGAGGGCGGCGGCAAGACCTTGGGGCGGTAAGGAGCAGCAATGAGGAGGGACCCTTCAGACCAAAAAAAGCCGCCCTCGATGGGGCGGCGGCAAGACCCTGGGGTGGTAAGGAGCAGCAATGAGGAGGGACTCGCCAGGCCAAAAAAAGCCGCCCTCGATGGGGCGGCGGCAAGACCGTGACTAGCAATGAGGAGGGAGAAACCACGGCAGGCGACTGGCGGGGCCTGCCCTGGCAGTGGCGGCTCATCAACGCCACTGGAGATATCGTAATCATTCTCATTTGCGGCGTCAATAGTAATGCGAACGGTTTTTATTTATTGCCGGTTCGGCCTCACCCCGCCAGGCGCAGCCAGAGGGGCAGGGTGGCCATGGCCAGCAGGGTCTGGGCGGTGATCAGCGCCGCCATCATCTCGGCGTCGCCGCCCAGCTGGCGCGCCAAGATATAGGCGGAGGTAGCGGTGGGCAGGGCGGCGAACAGCAGCGCCACGTCTCGGCTCACTGGGTCGAGCCCCAGCGCCAGGGCCAGCAGCAGCACCAGGGCGGGCATCAGCCCCAGCTTGATGGCGTTGGTGACCCAGACGCCGCGATCGAGGCGTAGCAGCGCCTCGGGGCGCAGCGCCACCCCTACCGCCACCAGGCCCAGCGGCAGGGCGGCGCGGCCGAGCAGCTCCACCGTGTCTGCGCTCCACCCCGGCAGCCCGATGCCGCTCACGTTCAGGCCGATGCCGATCAGACAGCCGAGGATCAGCGGGTTGCGGGCCAGTGCCGCCAGGCTCCTGGCGAGGCTACCGGCGCCGAGGGTCCCGGCAGCAATGAAGCTCGCCACGCACATCACGTTGACCACCGGCACCATCAGCGCCACGGCCACGGCGGCCACGGTGGCGCCCGGCGTGCCGTGCAGGGCGGCGGCCCCCGCCACCCCCACGTAGGTGTTGAAGCGCAGCGCCCCCTGGAAGGCTGAGGTGAAGGCCGGCGGGTCGAGGCCCAGCCAGCCGCGCAGCCTCCACAACAGGGCGCCGAAGAGACCCATGGCGCCCAGCAGGGTCAGGGCCACGCGCGCCACCGGCACCTGGCTGACGTCGGCGGTGGCCAGGGTCGATACCAGCATGGCGGGGAACAGTAGGAAGTAGATCAGCCGCTCCAGCTGGGGCCAGAAGTCGCCGCCCGGCTGGCGCAGCCGGCCCAGGGCGGCGCCCAGTAGAATCAGCAGGAACAGCGGCCCCAGCGCGTTTGCCACGCCTGTCATGGTCATCTCCTTGGTCGGGTTGCCCTGCGACATCCTTGCGCACTCTGCCACAGGCGAATGCTGATAAGCTTACCGCGACATGTCCTCTCGTGAGCACCCTCCCTCGTCACCATGCCGACTTCTGTCTCCTCCGGCCCGGCCATCTCGCGCCCTCCGCTGCTGCGGCTGCTGGTCCTCCTTACCCTGGGCACCGTGGCCGTGGCACTCTGGTACCTGACCAGCTACAGTCTTCGCGGTGACGGCGATGTGCGCTGGTACCCAGAGGAGGCCGGCTGCGAGCTGAGCCAGGGCCCCTGCCGGGCGCCCCTGGGTGAGGGGGGGAGACTGACGCTGGACCTGGGGGCCGAGGGCGAGATCCGCGCCCTGGAGGTCCTGGCGATGACGGTGGCCCTGGAGGGCGTCGAGGCGGAGTCAGTGATGGTGGACTTCATCGGCCGCGACATGGACATGGGGCTGCATCGTTATCCGCTGGTCCGACAGGCCGATGGCGCCTTCCGCGGTGAGGGGCAAATCCCGATCTGCACCGAGGCGGTGATGCCCTGGCGGGCCAGGGTGATCGTCACCCGCGGCGACCACCGCCTGGGCAGCGGATTCAACTTCGAGGCGGAGAGAAGCCGACTATGAAACGACAGGGACTCTGGGCGGGGATCGCGCTGATCGTGCTGGTGCTGGGGGTGGGCGGCTACGGCTGGTTCCAGCAGCAGTTCGCGACGAGCGTTGCGGGCAATGGCCCGACCGGCGGCCCCATCGAGCTCTCCTCGACCCGCGGGGAGTTCTCCCTTGCCCAGCTCGAGGAGGACCAGCTGGCGGTGGTCTTCTTCGGCTATACCTACTGCCCCGACGTCTGCCCCATGAGCCTCGCCGTGGTACGCCAGGCGCTGGCCGAGCTGGACGAGGCGGAGCGCGCGCGGGTGGTACCGCTGATGATCTCGGTGGACCCCGAGCGTGACACCATCGAGCGGCTGGCGGAGTACACTGGCTTCTTCGGCGATGCCTTCATCGGCGCCACCGGCAGCGAGGCCGAGCTCGAGGCGCTCGCCGAGCGCTACGGCGTGATCTGGCGGCGGGTCGAAACCCCGGAGTCGGCCATGGCCTATACCGTCGACCACAGCTCGTCGCTCTACCTGGTGGATCGCGAGGGGACCATCCTGCGGCGAGTGCTCTACTCGCCGGCGCCCCATGCCCTGCTCTCGGCCCTCGACGAGGCGCTCTGAAAGCTCAGAATGGAGGCCTCGCTCGAGGCTGTTCCGTCGACAGGCCTGCGAGGGGGCGCTATGAATACTTCCTTGTAGGCTACCTCGGCCATCCCTGGTCCTCGGACCCCCTCTCCGGCCTGTCCCCGGCGCCTCTCGCTATCGCGCCTTAGCCAGCTTAATGCGGGCTCGCGGCTTCCTGCAGTCGCTCGATCATCGCCATGAGGGCGCGAACCTGGGTGCCCTCCCGGGTATCGTGCAGCGGATGGAGCTGCCAGGTGCTCTCGGCGAAGCCCCACCAGTCCCAGCACCCCTGGGGGTTGGCCAGGCTGGTCTCGGCCTGGGGATAGAGCACCACCCGATCGTGGGCGGCGGCCCACTCGTTGAGGCCGCTGTGGCGCACGAAGGTCTCGCCGATCTGCTCCGCGCCCATGCCGCAGCCGTGCAGCGCGACCGTCAGTGCACAGCCCCCCTCGTTGCACGCCTCCGGCACGAACAGGTAGCCCGAGTCATCGAGCCCCTTGACGGCGAAATCGCCCTGATCGAAGTGCAGCAGGTCGCCGGCGGGCGCCTCCGGCGCCTCGTTGGCCCCCGGTTCCGCTGCCTCGTTTGTCTCTGACGGCGCATTGTGGAGCCAGGCCATCGCCTCACCGGCGAGGTCCTGGTCGCAGCCCAGCAGGTGGGTGCCGCCGCCCTGGCGGCAGTCGCCCAGCTCGGTGGCCGGGGGCGGGGTCGCCTGCTGGCCGATGGGCCAGCCGTGGCCGACGTTGTCACTGGTCACGAAGCGCAGCTGCGCCTCGGGGTCCGCCAGCCAGCCGGCGAGCTGCTCGGCCAGGGCCGCGCCCAGAGCCGGGGCGACGGTCTCGTCCGCGTTGCCATGCCAGACGAAGGCGCGCAGTTCGGCCAGGGCCTCGGCGCTGCCCACGCGGTCATGCTCGCGGTAACCGGCGAGGCGCTGCTCCAGCTCATCGAGGGGCGGCGGGCCGAGCCGGGTGGTCATGCACTGCCCCAGGGCGCGGCGCAGGGTGCCCTGGGCGCAGGACCAGGGGCCAGTGCCGAGCACGGCAAGCCCCTGGAAACGCTCGGGCCAGGCCACGGCGAGCTGGGTGGCCATGTAGCCGCCGGAAGAGACGCCGATCACGCTGGTGTCGCTCCCGGAAAGCCCCAGCCGGGGCAGCTCGGGGAGGGCGTCGGCGGCCGCCGGGGCAGCGACGAACGCCGCCAGCACAAGGCCGGCGGCGGGAAGGGAGGAAGGGATCATGGGGCTCCGGCGTCGGGCTCAGTCATCAATGACGTCGAGCAGGTCGACGCGGAAGATCAGGGTCTCGTTGGGACCGATGGGCCCCTGGCCCTGGACGCCGTAGGCCAGCTCGGCGGGGATCACGATCTCCCAGCTATCGCCGACGCTCATCAGCTGCAGGGCCTCCTGCCAGCCGTCGATGACCTGATCGACGCGGAAGCTGACCGGCTCGCCGCGCTCCAGGGAGCTGTCGAAGACGGTGCCGTCGATCAGGGTGCCTTCGTAGTGCACCTCGACGCTGTCCTCGGGGCCCGGGGTGGCGCCGTCGCCGGACTCCAGCACCCGGTACTGCAGGCCGGAGGCGGTGACCTCGACGCCCTCCGCCTCGGCGTTGGCGGCCAGGAAGGCCTCGCCTTCGGCGCGGTTGTTCTCGGCCCGCTGCTCGGCCTCGGCCTGGCGAGAGGCCATCGCCTGCTGCTGGAACTGCATCAGGGTCTCGGCCATCTCCTCGTCGCTCATCGCCAGTTCGCCACCGGCGAAGACGTCCTGGATCGCCTGGGTGAAGGCGTCCACGTCCAGGTCTCTGACGTCCTGCTGGATGCTCTGGCCAAGGGTCACGCCCAGGCTGTAGCCGAGACGCCCCTCGTCGGTCTCCGGCGCAGCCAGCGCCAGGGGGGCGGCGCCCAGCAGGGCGGTCAGGGAAGCGGTGGTCAGCAGTCTCTTCATGAACGGGCCTTGTGGTTAGGCGCGAAGCGCCATCGGTGGTTGGAGACCATGGGACTCCACGGGGGCGGGCCGGTTCCGCACGATGAGGGTGCAAGACCGCCCCGGCCGCGGCCATGATACCACCTGGCTCAGACGACCAGGGTGGGACAGTGGGCGGAGCCGGCCACGCGCTGGGCCACGCTGCCGAGCAGCAGGCTCTTGTCGCCGTTGGTGCCCTGGGAGCCGATCACGATCAGGTCGCACTCCCGCTTGCGGGCGAAGCGCACGATGATGCGCGAGGGGCGCCCACCCTTGACGAAGGCACGCAGCTTGTCTGCCGGCACGCCCAGCTCCAGGGCCTGGGCCTTGGCCTGCACGGCGATCTCGGTGGCGTACTCCTTGAGGGCGTCGTCGGGGATCTCGAGCCTGTCCGGGCGCACCATGGAGAGCGAGGCCTCGAGCAGGCTGTGGTGCTTGAAGACGCACAGGATATAGAGCTCGGCGCCGGTCAGCATCTGCAGGCCGACGCCCTTCTCCAGGGCCTTCAGCGCTCCCTTGGAGCCATCCACCGGGACCAGTATCCGATTGAACATGGCGTGTCTCCCTGGGGGTTGTTGGGGCGGTGCTCAGTGGATCAGCGGAACGCCAGATCCCGGAGGAACAGGGCGATCTGCGGGAACATGATGATCAGCGCGGCGGCCAGCACCAGCATGAAGATGAAGGGCGGCGTGCCGCGGATCACCTCCCAGTAGGGCCGCTTGAAGATGGCGATGGCGGTGAAGATGTCGCAGCCGAAGGGTGGCGTCGCCGAGCCTATCGCCACCTGCAGAGTGATCAGCACGCCCACCAGCACCGGGTCGAGGCCCGAGGCGGCGATGGCCGGGGCGAAGATCGGCGTCAGCACCAGGATCACCACGATGGGGTCCACGAACATGCAGGCCACGAAGAAGGCGATGGAGATGGCGATCAGCACCCCCACCGGGCCGGCCTCGTTGATGCCCACGGCGGCGAGGACCGTCTGGGGAATCTGGGCGAAGGAGATGATCCAGGAGAAGCCGTTGCCCACAGCCACCAGGATGAAGACCACCGAGGTGATCAGGCCGGTGGACTTGGCGATGGCGTAGATGTGGTGCAGCTTCAGCGAACGGAACACCGCGAACTCGAGGATCACCGCATAGAGCACGCAGGCGGCCGCGGCCTCGGTGGGGCTGAAGATGCCGCCATAGATGCCGCCGACGATCAGCACCGGGAAGCCCAACGGCCAGAGGGCGTCCTTCACCGAGACGGCGCGCTGCTTCCAGGTCGCCTTGGGCTCGGTCGGCACCTTGTGGATGGTGGCGTAGGCGACGCAGTAGGCCGAGAACATGGCCAGGATCAGCAGGCCCGGGCCGATGCCGGCGATGAACAGCTCGCCGATGGAGGTGCCGGAGATGACCCCGTAGATGATCATGCCGATGCTCGGCGGGATCAGGAAGGCGATGTCGCTGGAGTTGATGATCAGCGCCAGGGTGAAGGGGTCCTTGTAGCCCGCCTTGAGCATGCGCGGGCGCAGCGGCGACCCCACCGCTACCACGGTGGCCTGGGTGGAGCCGGAGACGGCGCCGAACAGCGTGCAGGAGGCGGCGGTGGAGACCGCCAGGCCCCCCTTGATGTGCCCCACGAAGGCCATGACCATGTTGATCAGGCGGTTGGCGGACTGGCCGCGGGTCATGATGTCGGCGGCCAGGATGAACATCGGCACGGCGATCAGCGCGGTGGGGCGGATGCCGCCCATCATCTGCTGGATCAGGGTTTCCATCTGACCGAGGCCGCCGAAGGTCATGTAGAACCCGACGAACGCCGCCGTCGCCAGGGGGATCATCATCGGGAAGCCGAGCAGCAGCAGCACGATCATGATGGAGAGGATGGTGGCTGTCATGGTGAGGTGTCCTCGCTAGCCCGATCGAGATCAGACTTCCGTTTCCGTGTCCTTGTAGCCGTCCACCACATGGGTCGAGAGGTAGACGTCGCGGGAGGTCAGGTTCTTGATGGCGGTGAGCAGGTACTGGATGCCGGTGATGGCGAAGCCGATCGGCACCCAGACGTACATCATCCACACCGGGATGCTCAGCGAGGGGAGCACGCGACCGCGGCCGTAGAGGGTGGAGATGTAGCCGATCGAGTAGTAGCAGAGCACGAACATCACCAGGGCGGTGAACAGGCTGATGACGATCATCATCCAGCGTCGCCCGCCGGTGGGCACGGCGTCATAGATGGCCGACATGCGGATATGGCGCCCGTGGCGGGCCGCATAGCCGATGCCGGCGAAGGTGATCATCACGATCAGGATGCGGTTGATCTCCTCGGAGAAGTGCAGGCTCTCGCCGAGGAGGAAGCGGCTCAGCACGTTGGCGATGGTGTTGATGGCCATGAGGATCACCCCCATGGCCAGGATCACCGCCTCGATCCGGCTGATCCAGGTGTCGATGGGCCCCAGCGGCCCGGGCAGGGTCGAGCGATAGTTCTTTTCGGATTCTTCTTCGGTCATGTGCCCATGCTCCTGTGGTCTTCCCTGGGCGTTGCTCGCCGCCTGCCCCTCAGGGTATGGCAAGGGCCGTGGCGACGACCATGCGGTCCGCCAACGCTGATTGGCCGGCGAGCCGAAACGGAGAAGCGGATGGGGAGGAAACAAGCGGGGCAGCCAAGTGGCTGCCCCGGACTCCTCGTGTGACGATCAGGCGCCGGAGGCGCTAGTCGCCGCTCACGGCTTCCAGATCGGCCTTGAACTGCTCCAGCAGGGCCGCACCGCGCTCACCGGTCATCTCGATGAAGCGCTCCTCGACCTGCGGGGCGCGGTCGCGGAAGGCCTGGATCTGCTCCTCGGTCAGGCGGGTGACGGTGACCTCGTCGGAGGCCTCCTGGATCTTGGCCAGGGACTCGTCGGCCAGGCCCGAGATATGCTCGATGATGATCGCGTAGGCATGCTCGCTGGCGTCACGCACCAGCTGCTGCTCCTCCTCGGAGAGGCTGTTGAAGAAGTCCTGGTTGGCCATCATGGCGGTGGTGAACCAGCCGTGGCCGGTGTAGACCAAGTTCGGAGAGACCTCGTAGAGGCCGCCGGACTCGATCCAGAAGATCGGGTTCTCCTGACCCTGCAGGATGCCGGTCTGCAGGCCGCCGTAGACCTCGCCCCAGGGCAGCGGCGTCGGGCTGGCGCCGAAGGCGCGGTAGGTCTCGGAGAGCAGCGGATTGGTCATGGTGCGGATGTTCTTGCCGCGCAGCTCTTCCGGGGTGGTGAAGGGCTCGTCGAGGGTGACGACCATCTCGCCTTCCGGGTACATCTTGAGCAGCTCCAGGCCCTGTTCGGCGTAGAGCTCCGGGAACATCTCGTTGATGGCCACGCTGGTGTTGAAGAACTCGATGACCTGCGCTTCATCGGTGGGCAGCAGGTAGGGCACGAAGAAGATCTGCGCCTCGGGGATCAGCGCGCCGGTAAAGCCGGGTGACTGGTTGACGAACTGCAGGATGCCCGCCTGGGTCTGCTCCATGATGTCGTCGGATTCGCCCAGCTCGCCGAAGCGATAGACCTGGACGGTATTGTCGGAGTTCTCCTCGATATACTCCTTGAACGCCATCGCAAAGACGTCCTGGACATCGCCCTCGAACTCTTCATGGGCATAGCGCCAGTTGGCGGAATGGGCCGCCGCGGACATGCCGAAAAGCAGGGCGCCGACGGTGGCCGTGGTCAACAGCTTGGTTGCCTTCATTCTTGTAGTCCCCTTACGGTTTGGATGGTTACGTTCTTGCGAAAATGACAGGCACGACACGGGCCTTTCGCTCGCACATGTGGTTTTCAGGCTAGCGTGGGGTCGGGGGAGGGTCAAGCGAGGCAATCAGCGTCTGAAGCGTTGAAAGATGGATTTTTTTCTGCAGGAGAAGGGCACTTTCCAGGACTTTTTCGGTACTTATGCCGGTGGCCGGAGACAGCCGATTTTCACCCGTGAGGACCAGTCGCTCGAGTCGCGTCAGGGTCTCGCGTTCGGCCTCGAGCTCGGCGCGCTTGAGGGTCTCGCGCAGCGCGGCGACCCCGGCATCGCTGGCCGCTTCGGGCTTGAGCCGGCGGCGCAGGGTGCGCAGCGGGGCGGTGACCTCGGCCTGCCAGCGGCGCACCTCGGCCACTCCCGCCTCGGCTGCCGGGCCGGGCCGGGCACCATGTTGCAGCAGCCAGCAGCGCCACAGCAGCTCGCAGACGTCGACGCCGGCCTCGTCCTGCAGCGCCAGGCAGGCCGCCTCGACCCCGGGGCGGGCGTAGAGGGCCAGGGCGAACGCCCACAGGGAGTGTTCGCTCAGACGGCGCCGCAGGACGGCCGTCATTTCGGTAGAATCATCGTTCATTTCATCGGTCGTCGCCGACAGGGCGGCGACCCCCATGCACAGCCCGTGGAGCCCGCATGATCGCACTGCGCCAAGTTTCCCTGCAACGCGGCACCCAGGCCCTGCTGGAGGGGGCCGACCTGACCCTGCACGCCGGTCACAAGGCGGGGATCGTCGGCCCCAACGGCGCCGGCAAGTCGAGCCTCTTCAAGCTGCTGCTCGGCGAGCTGGCCCCGGACCGCGGCGAGGTCGAGATGAGCGGCGGCCAGCGCATCGCCCACATGGCCCAGGAGGTGGAGGCCCTCGATCGCCCCATCGTCGAGTACGTGCTGGACGGTGATCGCGAGCTGCGCGCCACCCAGGCGGCGCTCGAGGCGGCCCGGGAGGCCCACGACGCCCACCGCGAGGCGGAGCTGCACGGCGCCATCGAGGCCCTGGACGGCTACAGCGCGCCGGCCCGCGCGGCCCAGCTGCTGGTGGGGCTTGGATTTGCCCAGGCGGACCTGGCGCGCCCGCTGTCGGACTTCTCCGGCGGCTGGCGGATGCGGGTCAACCTGGCCCGCACCCTCTTCATGCCCTCCGATCTGCTGCTGCTGGACGAACCCACCAACCACCTGGATCTGGACGCCCTGCTGTGGCTGGAGCAGTGGCTTGCCCGCTACCCCGGCACCCTGCTGCTGATCTCTCACGACCGCGACTTCCTGGATGCGGTGTGCGATCACATCGTGCACTTCGACCGCCAGAGTCTGGTGCTCTACCGCGGCAACTACTCCACCTTCGAGCGTACCCGGGCCGAGAAGCTGGCGCTGCAGCAGGCCGAGGCGGCCAAGCAGCAGGCGCGACGCGAGGAGATCGAGCGTTTCGTGGCGCGCTTCCGGGCCAAGGCCACCAAGGCGCGCCAGGCCCAGAGCCGCCTCAAGATGTTGGAGCGCATGGGCGATATCGCCATGGCCCACGCCGACTCCCCCTTCCACTTCACCATTCCCGCCTCCGACAGGAACTCCCACCCGCTGCTGGTGCTGGACGAGGCGCGGCTCGGCTATCGCGACGAGGCGGGGGAGGCGAAGGTCCAGCTCGACCAGGTTAGGCTGACCCTGCTGCCCGGCCAACGCATCGGCCTGCTGGGACCCAACGGGGCCGGCAAGTCGACCCTGATCAAGTCGCTGACCGGCGAGCTGGCGCTGCTGGCCGGCAAGCGCATACCCGGCGAGCACCTGGCCATCGGCTACTTCGCCCAGCACCAGCTCGAGGGTCTGGACCTCGCCTCGACCCCCTTCATGCACGTGCAGCGGCTCTCACCGAAGGCCAGCGAGCAGGAGATCCGCAACTTCCTGGGCGGCTTCGGTTTCCAGGGCGACGACGCCTTCGGCGAGGTGGGGCGCTTCTCCGGCGGCGAGAAGGCGCGCCTGGCGCTCTCGCTGGTGGCCTGGCAGAAGCCCAACCTGCTGCTGCTGGACGAGCCCACCAACCACCTGGACCTGGAGATGCGCGAGGCGCTCACCGAGGCGCTGGCGGCCTTCGAGGGCACGGTGATCATCGTCTCCCACGATCGCCACCTGCTGCGTGCCACCGTGGACGAGTTCTGGCGGGTGGCCGACCACCGGGTCGAGCCCTTCGACGGCGACCTGGAGGACTATCGGGCCTGGCTCAAGGCGCGCCTCGAGGGCGAGCGCCGCGAGGCGCGTGCCGACAGGGGCGAGGAGGCGCCCAGGGAGGATCGCCGCGCGGCACGACGCGCCGCCGCCGAGCTGCGTGAGAAGCTGCGTCCGCTCAAGAAGCAGCGCGACCGCGCCGAGCAGGCCATGGAGAAGGTCCAGGCGGAGCTGGCCGAGGTGGAAGGGGTGCTGAGCGACGCCGCGCTCTACACCGACGCTGCCCGCAAGGCGGAGCTTACCGCCACCCTGGCGCGCCAGGGCGAGCTCAAGTCGCGCCTGGATGACCTGGAGGCCGAGTGGCTCGCCGCCGAGGAGGCGCTGGAGGCCATGGAGGCGGAGCTTGGCGGCTAGCTCTCCAGCAGGAAGGTTACCGGCCCGTCGTTGACCAGCGAGACCTCCATGTTGGCGGCGAACTCGCCGCTCTCCACCCGGGGCCAGGCCGTCTCGGCCCGCGCCAGCAGGTAGTGGAACAGCCGGTGGCCCTCGTCGGGCGGGGCGGCACTGGAGAAGCTGGGCCTGAGCCCCTTGCGGGTGTCGGCCGCCAGGGTGAACTGGGAGACCAGCAGCAGCCCGCCGTCGACCTGCTGCAGGTTGAGGTTCATCTTGTCATCGGCGTCGCCGAACACCCGGTAGTGCAGCAGCTTGTGCAGCAGCCGGTCGGCGGCGGCCTCGTCGTCGCCCTTCTCCACGCCCACCAGGGCCAGCAGGCCGTGGCCGATGGCGCCCACCGTGCGCCCCTCCACGACCACGCTGGCCCGGGTGACCCGCTGGATCAGTGCCTTCATCTCTGCTCTCCCCGATGATTCACGACTGCTGCCTGACTGGAAGCAGAGAGCGTAGCACGTTCCTGCTCGCGGCTGCCCAGGGCCAGCTGGTCGGGGGGCTGGCGGCGCAGGCGGGTCATCAGCACCTCCAGGAGATCGCCCTACCACCAGGCGTGGAAGTGGTGCACCGGGCCGCGCCCTTGACCCACATCAAGGCGCCGGCTCGCGGCCAGGGCCGCGCCCAGCCACTGCTTGGCGCCCGCCACCGCGGCCGGCAGGGCCTCGCCCAGGGCCAGGCGGGCGGCGATGGCCGAGGAGGGGGTGCAGCCGGTGCCGTGCAGGTTGGCGGTGTCGACCCGGGCGCCCTCGATCCAGTGGGTCGCCTCGTCGGTGATCAAGAGGTCGGGGCACTCCTCGCCGGAGAGGTGGCCGCCCTTGAGCAGGGTGGCACCGGCACCCAGCGCCCGCAGCGCCGGCGCCAGGGCCAGCATGCCGTCGCGGTCGTCCGGCACCGGGGCGTCGAGCAGCACCGCGGCCTCCGGCAGGTTGGGGGTGACCAGGTCGGCCAGCGGCACCAGCACCTCGCGCACCGCGCGGATGCCGGCATCGTCTACCAGGATGTCGCCGCTCTTGGCCACCATCACCGGGTCGAGCACCACCCAGCGGGGGCGGCGACGGGTCAGCGCCTCGCGGATCACCTCGGCCACCTCGCGGCTCGCCACCATGCCGATCTTCACCGCGTCGATGCGTACGTCGTCGAGCAGGGTCTCGAGCTGGGCGGCGATGAACTCGGCGGGCACCGGGTGCACGCCGGTGACGCCGCGGGTGTTCTGGGCGGTCAGGGCGGTGATCACGCTGGTACCATAGGCGCCCAGCGCCGAGAAGGTCTTGAGATCGGCCTGGATGCCGGCGCCGCCGCTGGGGTCGGAGCCGGCGATGGTCAGCACATTGGGAATCACGCGCGTGGACGGGGCGGATGCGTCGGTCATGCGGTCACCTGAGAAGGGAAGAGAATGCTGAGTCTGTTCGTGGTGGCCCTGGTCAGCGCCACCCTGCTGCCGGGGGGCTCCGAGGTCTGGCTGGCGCGGCTCTGGTGCCTGGGCGAGCCGGCCCTGATGCTGTGGGCGGTGGCCACCGCCGGCAACACCCTGGGCAGCCTGATCAACGTCTGGATGGGGCGCTATGCGCGCCGCTTCCAGGACCGGCGCTGGTTTCCCGCCTCGCCGGCGGGGCTGGCCCGGGCCGAGCGCTGGTACTTCCGCTTCGGCGAGTGGAGCCTGCTCTTCTCCTGGGCCCCGGTGGTGGGCGACCCGCTCACCGTGCTGGCCGGCGTGTTCCGGCTGCCCTGGTGGCGGGCCATCCTGCTGATCACCGTGGCCAAGGGCGGGCGCTACGCGGTGGTGCTGCTGCTCGCCCACCAGTGGCTGGCGCCGCTTTGCCAGTAAGCCGGCAGGAGGCGCCAGTCCTTGGCTAGAGCACCGAGGGCAGCCAGGTGGCGAGCCCCGGCATCAGCGCCAGCGCGAGCAGCATGGCCAGCTGCATGGCGATGAAGGGCGTCACCCCCCGATAGATCGCCGAGGTGGGCACGGAGTCCGGCGTCACCCCGCGCAGATAGAAGAGCGCGAAGCCGAAGGGCGGCGTCAGGAAGGAGGTCTGCAGGTTCACCGCGATCATGATGCCGAGCCAGATCGGGTCGACCCCCATGGCCAGCAGCACCGGCCCGACGATGGGCACCACCACGAAGGTGATCTCGATGAAGTCGAGGATGAAGCCCAGCAGGAAGATCACCAGCATCACCACCAGGGTGGCGCCCACCACGCCGCCGGGCAGCGCCTCGAACAGCTCGGTGACCAGCTCCTCGCCGCCGAAGGCGCGGAACACCAGCGAGAAGAGCGCGGCGCCGATCAGGATCAGGAACACCATGCTGGTGACCTGGGCGGTGGACTGCACCACGTCGCGCAGCACCGGCACGCTCAGGCGACGGTTCACCAGCGCCAGCAGGAAGGCGCCGAAGGCACCCACCGCCGAGGCCTCGGTGGGGGTGGCGAAGCCGCCCAGGATCGAGCCCAGCACCGCCACGATCAGCAGCACCGGCGGCACCAGCCCCTTGAGCAGCAGCGGCCAGAGGCTGCCGGTGTGGCCCAGCTCCTTCATCAGGGAGTCACGGTCGGCGGGTGGGGCGGCATCGGGCTTCACCCAGGCGGTGATCACCAGGTAGACGATATAGGCCACCACCAGCAGCAGGCCCGGCACCAGGGCGCCGATGAAGAGATCGCCCACCGAGAGGGTGCGAGGGCTCCACACCCCCATGGAGAGCTGGGCCTGCTGGTAGGCGTTGTTGAGCACGTCGCCCAGCAGCACCAGGGCGATGGAGGGCGGGATGATCTGCCCCAGGGTGCCGGTGGCGCAGATGCTGCCGGTGGCCAGCGACGGCGAGTAGCCGCGCTTGAGCATGGTGGGCAGCGAGAGCAGCCCCATGGTCACCACGGTGGCGCCGACGATGCCGGTGGAGGCCGCCAGCAGCATGCCCACCAGCACCACGGCGATGCCCAGCCCACCGCGCAGGGCGCCGAAGGCTAGCGACATGGCGTCGAGCAGGGTCTCGGCGATGCGCGACTTCTCCAGCAGCACCCCCATCAGCACGAAGAGCGGCACCGCCAGCAGCGTCTGGTTGGTCATGATGCCGTAGAGGCGGTTGGGCATGGCGCCCAGGTAGCGGGTCTCGAAGGGCACCGGCACGCCCATCTGGATCAGCGCATAGCCGATGCCGGCGAAGATCAGGGCGGTGCCGGCCAGCGACAGCGCCACCGGGTAGCCCAGCATCAGCACGCCGCAGACCGCGGCGAACATGATCAGCGGCATGAACTCGAGGAGGGTGGCCAGCATCACAGGAGCTCCTCGTGCTGCGGGGTGTCGTTGGGCAGGCGGTGGCGGATGATCAGCACCTGGCGGATCAGCTGGGCGATGCCCTGGATCAGCAGCAGCGCCATCATCACGAGTATCAGGGTCTTGAGCAGGTAGACGCCGGGAATGCCGCCGTCCGGCGAGCGCTCCATGATCGCCCAGCTGCTGCGCACATAGGCGAAGCTGCCGATGGCGATGAAGAGCACCACCGGGATCAGCAGGAAGAGGGTGCCGCAGAGGTCGACCCAGGCGCGCCCCCGGGCAGTGAGGCGGCGGTAGAAGATATCCACACGCACATGGCCGTCGCGGCGCAGGGTCCAGGCGGCGCCGAGCATGAAGACCGCGGCGTGCATGTACATCACCGACTCCTGCATCACGGTGTTATGGATGCTGAAGACGTAGCGCATCACCACGATGGTGAACTGCACCAGCATCATGAGGAGCACCAGCCAGGCGATGCTGGTGCCGATGCGGTCGGTAAAGGCGTCCAGGCCCCGGAGCAGGGCCGGTTCGCGGGCAGGGGGTGTCATGGGAAGTCTCGTGCAGAAGCGGAAACGACGGGCATCATCGCCGATTCGGCGACGATCGTCATCCCCGGCTCTCAATCCGGGCTCTCAACCCTGGGTGTCACCCTCGAGCGTCACTCTCGCGTATCCCCCGGCGCCTGGCTCTCCTCAGCCTGGCTCGCCCTTGAGGCGGGCAGTCATGGCCTGCAGGCAGGCGGCAGGCAGCCGGACATCCACGGCGATCGGCAGGTGGTCGGAGAACAGGTGGTCCAGGACCCGCACGTCGTCGGCCTGCAGCGAGTTCGACAACAAGATGTGGTCCAGGGCGCGGCGTGGCTGCCAGGAGGGGTAGCTGAGGAGCGGGCGCACCGGATGCAGCGACAGCGAGGCGCAGAAGCGCTGGTGGCCGTGGAGCTGCTCGGGTGTGCAGTTGAGGTCGCCCATCACCACCACGTGGCGCAGCGGCTGGATGATCTCGGAGAGATAGTCGAGCTGGCGCACTCGGGTGCGATGACCCAGCGCCAGATGGGCCACGAAGAGGTGCAGAGCGTTGGGGCCCTCGCCGAAGCGGGCGTGGATGGCACCCCGTCCCGGCAGGGTGCCGGGCAGGCGGTGCTCCTCGATCCGGCTGGGGGCTAGCCGCGACAGCAGCCCGTTGCTGTGCTGCGCGATGCGGCCCAGGTTGCGGTTGAGCTGCTTGAAATGGTGCGGGAAGCCCCCGCGGCCGGCGAGATACTCTACCTGGTTGACGTTGCTGGAGCGAAAGCTGCCGCCGTCCACCTCCTGGAGGCCGACGATATCGAAGCGCCCCAGCACCTCGCTGACCATGTCCAGCCGGCGCAGGCGCTTGGGGTGGGGCAGCAGGTGTTGCCAGCTGCGGGTCAGGTAGTGGTGATAGGCCGAGGTCTGAATGCCCACCTGCATGTTGAAGGTGAGCAGCTTCAGGTGGCCGCCCTCGAGGGGCGGCGTCCTTGCCTCGGCCAGATGTGACATCTCAGCTGTCACTACGCTCCTCGCGGACCTTCTCGATCAGCGCGTCGGCGATCTGGGGCATGTTGGAGAGGCTGCCGGCGCTGCTGGGCGTGACCAGGTAGCGGCCGTCGATCACCAGGGCGGGCACCCCCATCAGGCGCATGGCGCGCAGCCGCGAGTGGGCCTGGTTGACCTTGCTCTTCACCGCGAAGGAGCCGAGTGCCTGGCGAGCCTCCTCCTCGCTGACGCCATAGCCGCTGAAGAAGTCGGCCAGGTCATCGGTCTCGGTGAGGCGACGGTTCTGCTGGTGGATGGCGTCGAAGAAGTCGGCGTGGACCGCCTCGACGATGCCGAGCTCCTCGGCGGCGTAGAAGGCCGCGGCGTGCTTGTTCCAGTCGCCGCCCATGGTGCCGGGCAGGTGCACCACGCTGACGTCCTCATCGAGGGTCTCGTACCAGGCGGTGACGTGCTGCTGCAGGTTGTAGCAGTGCGGGCAGCCGTACCAGAACGCCTCGGTGACCTCGATCTGGCCCTCGGCGACACGGGTCTCGACGGGCTGGGGCAGCACCTCGTAGTGCTGGCCCTCGACCAGCGGGGAGGCGGTGGCCAGGCTCGACAGGCCGAGGCCGGCAAGGGCGAACATCAGGGGCTTGAACATCACGTACTCTCTCCTTGGATGATCCGGCGAGGCCGGGCGTCGCTGCCTTTGAGCGCGTTCACCACCGAGGGTTCCCCGGTGGCGGCCGGGCCTTCGATGATACGACAAGGGCGGCCCGAGGGCCGCCCTGGCGAGAACTGAGCGTGGCGCCGCTGCCTGCGACGGGCCGGGCTTAGTGCAGGCCGTACATGTAGTTGGCCACGGCTTCCATGTCGTCATCGCTCATCTTGGCGGCGATGTCGCGCATGATGTTGGCCGGGTCGTTGGCCCGCTCGCCGGAGGCGAAGGCCTGCAGGGTGGCGACGGTGTACTCGACGAACTGCCCGGAGAGCGCCGGGTAGGCGGCGCTGCCGATGCCTTCCCCGGTGGGGGTGTGGCAGGCGGCGCAGGCCGGGATACCCCTGGAGAGGTCGCCGGCCCGGTAAAGCTCCTCGCCGCGAGCCAGCTGCTCGGTGTTGTCGGGATCGACCTGGCCCAGGTTCGCATCCTGCTCGGCGAAGTACTTGGCGACATCCCAGGCGTCCTGGTCCGAGAAGTCGTCCACCTGGCCGGCCATCTGGGGCACCAGGCGGCGGCCGTCGCGGATGTCCATGATCTGCTTGGCGGTGTAGGACATCTGCTGGCCGGCGAGATGCGGGAAGGCCGAGGAGGGGCTGATGCCGGACGGGCCGTGGCAGGCGGCGCAGCTCTGCGCTTTCTCGCGGCCTGCCGCCGCATCGGCGTCGGCCTCCAGGTCGGCGTGGGCGGCGCCGACGGCGCCCATGGTAAATGCCAGGCTTGCCAGTAACTTTCTCATCGCTAATCCACTTTGCCGTTACATTGTTGACCGGTACGTACCCTGGGAGCCGCCCGGATCGCGAGCCTGCTCGGGGCCTTGCGCAGGCGCCGGCGGTTCGCGGACGTCGAGGGCGCGGTGGTACACTAGCGTGCCCCGGGTCGCAGACAAAAGACACTGCATTATACCGAATCACCCCGGCGGCGGGAATGCAAGCCGCGCCCCGTCTCCCTTCGACCATCGTCAGGATGTCACCGCCATGGCGCGACTCAACTATCAGACTGCCCGTTTCCTCACCAGCGCCCCGACCCTGGCCCAGTGTCCGCTCGACAGCGGCGCCGAGGTGGCCTTCGCCGGACGCTCCAACGCCGGCAAGTCCAGCGCCATCAATACCCTGACCCGTCAGAAGGCCCTGGCGCGCACCTCCAAGACCCCCGGCAGGACCCAGCTGATCAACTTCTTCACCCTGGGCGAGGATGCCGACCGGCGCCTGGTGGACCTGCCCGGCTACGGTTTCGCCAAGGTGCCCGAGCAGGTCAAGCTGGAGTGGCAGCGCCACCTCTCGGACTACCTGCAGCGGCGCGCCTCGCTGCGCGGCCTGGTGCTGGTGATGGACGTGCGCCACCCGCTCTCCGAGTTCGACCAGACCCTGCTGGGCTGGGCCGACGACCAGTCGATGCCGGTGCATATCCTGCTCACCAAGGCCGACAAGCTGAAGCGCGGCGCGGCGGCCAGCGCCCTGCAGCAGGTTCGCTCGCGCCTGCGCGAGTGGGAGGACCTGGTGACCGTCCAGCTCTTCTCGTCCCTCAAGGGGCAGGGCATCGAGGAGGCGCATGCGCGCCTGGACGCCTGGCTGCTGGGCAGCGAGGAGGGCTAGCGCCGCCTCTCCAGCCAGGCGATCAGCTCGGGCAGCTCGCGGACGTGGTCCAGGCGGTGGATGCCGGCGGGCAGGGCGCGGTCGTCCGGGCCGATCCAGGCCGCCTGCATGCCCAGGCGGCGCGCCGGCAGGGCATCCTCGGCCCAGGAGTCTCCCACGTGCAGCGCCCGTGATGGCGGGGTGCCGAGCCGGGCCAGGGCGGCCAGGAAGGGGCGTGGGTCGGGCTTGGGGGCGAGCAGCTCGCCCGCGGCGATGGCCACCGGGAAGTGGCGCCCCAGCGCCAGGCGGGCGATCTCCACGTTGCCGTTGGTGATGCTGGCCAGCCGGTAGCGCCTGCCCAGCTCGTCCAGCAGCTCGTCCACTTCGGCGTGGGGCGTGACCTCGTGCCTCAGCACCATGAAGCGCGCCATGGCACGGCTGGCCCAATGGTCGGCGTGCTCCGCGGCCAGGCCATACTCGTTAAGCAGTTCGGTCAATGCACGGTGGCGCAGCCAGGTGAAGTCGCCGCGGCGCAGCGGGTGGGCGCCGGCCAGGCGAAGGCGGCGCTCGATGAAGGCCGCCAGCGGGAAGCGTTCGGCGAAGCGGCCGCGGGCGCCTGACGGCTCTGCCCCGTCGGCGTGGCCGCCGAGGCGCTCTTCCAGCCGATCTTGCCTCCGCTCTTCCAGCCATGCGTGCAGCGCCGCGTCCAGCCAGGCGTAGTGGCCCTCCTCGGTGCGCCGCATCACCCCGCCGTTGTCCCACAGGGTGTCGTCCAGGTCGAAGGTGATCGCCTCGAGTCTCACGATGGTTCCTCGTCGGGTGCCGCGGCGGGCCGGCGCCGCGCCCGCGGGTGGGCAGCGTCGTAGCTGGCCGCCAGGTGCTGCCAGTCGAGGCGGGTATAGACCTGGGTGGTAGCCAGGTTGGCGTGGCCCAGCAGCTCCTGGACGGCGCGCAGGTCCTGGCTCGACTCCAGCAGATGGCTGGCGAAGGAGTGGCGCAGGCGGTGGGGGTGCAGGTGCTCGTCGAGGCCGCGGCGGCGAGCGATCAGCGCCAGGCGCTGCTGGATGGCGCGGTGGCCGAGGCGGGTGCCGCGCTGGCCCACGAAGAGCGCCGTCTCGCCGGGCGCCGCCAGGGTCTCGCGCAGGGCGAGCCAGGTGTCCAGCGCGCGGCGCGCATGGCGGCCCACCGGCACCTGGCGGGGCTTGCCGCCCTTGCCCAGCACCCGCACCCGCTCGGGCTGCAGGTCGGTCAGGTCGAGGCCCGCCAACTCGGCCAGGCGCAGGCCGCTGGAGTAGAAGAGCTCCAGCATCGCCTGGTCGCGCACCGCCAGCGGCGAGCCGTCGTGAGGGGTCTCCAGGAAGCCCTTCAGGCGGTCGACGTCCACCGGCCGCGGCAGGTGGCGCGGCTGGCGCGGCGCCCGGGTCAGGGCCACCGGATTGTGGGTCAGCCGACCGGCGGCCACCAGGTGGTCGGCCAGCCGCGAGATCGCCGAGCGCCGCCGGGCCAGGCTGCGCGGGGCCAGGCCCCGGGCGCGCTCATCGCCCAGGAAGCGGCGCAGCAGGGCGGCGTTCAGCCGTGACCACTCCTCGATGCCGCGCTCGTCCAGGAAGGCCAGCAGGGCGGCGAGGTCGCGGCGGTAGGCGTCCAGGGTGGCCGGGCTCGCGGTGCGGGCGAGCCCGGCCAGGAAGGCCTCGACCTCGCGGGCCAGGGGCGTGGCAGGGGGGCGCTCAGTCATGGCGCCGGGCGTGGCGCACCAGCAGCCGGGCCACCACGTCGCCCACGTATTCGGTGAACAGGGTATCCATGCTGGCGCGGAAGTGATCGGCGTCGGGGCTGGCCAGCACCAGGTAGCCCAGCGGCTCGCCCAGGGTCAGTCGGGTGATGGCGCAGGAGCCGGAGCGCCGTGGCGCCGTGGTATGGGGCAGCAGCCGCTTCCAGTCGGTGGGGGTGAGCCGGGTGCAGCGGCTGGTGCGGCCGTCGAGCAGGGCCGCCAGGCGTGAGCCGGCGTGCTCGTCGAGCACCTGGCGCGGCGCCTGGGGCGGCTGGGGCTCGGCGTCGGTGAGGCTGGCTGGACACCACAGTGCCACCGCCGGCGTGGAGAAGCGCTCGCAGAACTGGGTGGCCAGGGCCTGGCCCAGGGCGTCGCCATCCTCGGCCTCCAGCAGGGCCAGCACCAGCTCCCGGGTGCGGCGGTACTGGGCCTCGTTGTGGCGGGCCGACTCCAGCAGCTGCTCGAGGCGCCACTCGGCCTGCTCGGCGCGGGTGCGCAGATCGTGGACCAGCCGCTCCAGCAGCGAGGTGGCGCCGCGGGCCTCGGGATGCGGCACCTTGAGCTGCTGCAGCAGGCCCTCGCGACCGACGAAGAAGTCCGGGCGGGTGGCCAGCCATTCGGCGACCCGGTCCGGGTCGAGGGTCTTGCGCGGTTCGGGGGCGGCTCGTGACATGCGGATTCCTCGGCGGTCGGCCCGGTGGGCTCAGGTCAGGATGATGCGGCCGTCATAGACGCGTTCGGCGGGGCCGCTCATGGCCAGAGAGGTGCCGGGGCCTCCCCATTCGATGCTCAGGTCGCCTCCGGGCAGGTGCACGGTGACCGGGCTCTCGAGCAGCCCCTGGCGGATGCCGCAGGCCACCGCGGCGCAGGCGCCGGTGCCGCAGGCCAGGGTCTCGCCGCTGCCGCGTTCGTACACCCTCAGGCGGATCTCGTGGGGGGAGACGATCTGCATGAAGCCCGCGTTGACCCGCTTCGGAAAGCGTGGGTGGGCCTCGATGGCGGGCCCCAGGCGCTCGACGGGGGCAGTGTCGACGTCGTCGACCCGCAGCACCGCGTGGGGGTTGCCCATGGAGACGACGCCGATCTCGATGCGCTCGCCGTCGACCACCAGGGGGTGCAGCGGGCGATCCTCGGCGGCATCGAAGGGCAGTGCCTCGGGGGCGAAGCGCGGCTCACCCATGTCGACCCGCACTCGCCCGTCGTCCTCCACCAGCAGCACCAGCGGGCCGCCGGCGGTCTCCACGTGGATCTCGTGCTTGTGGGTCAGGCGCTGGTCGCGCACGAAGCGGGCGAAGCAGCGCGCCCCGTTGCCGCAGTTCTCCACCTCGCTGCCGTCGGCGTTGAAGATCCGGTAGCGGAAGTCCATGTCCGGGTCCCGGGGCGGCTCGACGATCAGCAGCTGGTCGAAGCCGACGCCGAAGCGGCGGTCGGCCAGGCGGCGGATCTGGTCGTCCTGCAGACGCGCCCGCTGGGTGACCAGGTCGATCACCATGAAGTCGTTGCCCAGCCCATGCATCTTGGTGAAGTGCAGCAGCATCAGCGAGCGCCCTCCTCGTCGGGCAGTAGCGCCTCGCCGGCCCACAGCTCCTCGAGGCGCTCGCGGCGGCGCACCAGGTGGCTGGCCTCGCCGTCCACCATCACCTCGGCGGGGCGCGGGCGGCTGTTGTAGTTGGAGGCCATCACGAAGCCGTAGGCGCCGGCGGAGCGCACCGCCAGCAGGTCGCCCGGGGCGATGGCAAGCTCGCGCTCCTTGCCCAGGAAGTCGCCGGTCTCGCACACCGGGCCCACCACGTCGTAGGTGGCGCTCTCCCGGGCGCGGCGGGTATCCACCGGCAGGATCGCCTGCCACGCCTGGTAGAGGGCGGGGCGGATCAGGTCGTTCATGCCGGCGTCGACGATGGCGAAGTTCTGGGTCTCGCCGGGCTTGAGGAACTCCACCCGGGTCAGCAGCACGCCGGCGTTGGCGGCAATCGAGCGGCCCGGCTCGAAGAGCAGGGTCAGCCGCTCGCTGCCGGCCCAGCGGGAGAGGCGCTCCAGCAGGGCCGAGGCGTAGTCGAAGGGCGCCGGCGGATGCTCGTCGCGATAGGGCACGCCGAGGCCGCCGCCGAGGTCCAGGTGCTCCACCTCGATGCCCCGCTCGCGCAGGCGCTCGAGCAGCACCAGCAGGCGGTCCAGGGCGTCCAGGAAGGGCGAGAGCTCGGTGAGCTGGGAGCCGATATGGCAGTCCAGGCCGGTCACCTTCACATGGGGCAGGCTCGCGGCCAGTTCGTAGACCGCCAGCGCCTCGTCCACCGGGATGCCGAACTTGTTGTCCTTGAGCCCGGTGGAGATGTAGGGGTGGGTGCCGGCGTCCACGTCCGGGTTGACCCGCAGCGACACCGGGGCCACCTTGCCGAGCCGGCCTGCCACCTCATTCAGACGCTCGAGCTCGGGGCGCGACTCCACGTTGAAGCACTTGATGCCCACCTCCAGCGCCCGGGCCATCTCGGCCTCCTGCTTGGCCACACCGGAGAAGACCACCTTGGCGGGGTCGCCGCCGGCGGCCAGCACCCGCTCCAGCTCGCCCACGGAGACGATGTCGAAGCCGGCGCCCAGGCGGGCCAGCAGGCCCAGCACGGCGAGGTTGGAGTTGGCCTTCACCGCGTAGCAGATCAGGTGGGGGTGGCCGCCCAGCGCCTCGGTATAGGCGCGGAAGTGCCGGGCCAGGGTGGCCTTGGAGTAGACGTAGCAGGGCGTGCCGAACTGCTCGGCGATGCGGGTCAGGGGGACCTCCTCGCCGTAGAGCACGCCGTCGCGATACTCGAAATGATCCATGCCTAGGTCTCGCTGTCGTCGGGGGCGTTGTCGGCGTCGCGGGGGCCGTACTGCTCGGCCGCCTGCTCGTCATCGGGCAGGTAGAGGGGGCCCTTCTGGCCGCAGCCGGCCAGGCCCAGCGCCATGACCAGCGCCAGGGGCAGGACGGCGAGTGCCAGGCGGCGCATCAGGCGCCGGCCTCCGCGGCGCTCTCCATCGCGGCCAGGGCGTCGCGGGCCCGCTGGGCGGCGGCGCGCACCTGATCCGGGGCGGTGCCGCCGATATGGTTGCGGGCGGCCACCGAGCCCTCCAGGGTCAGCACCGCGAAGACGTCACCCTCGATGACGTCCGAGAACTGCCGGAGCTCCTCGAGGCTCATCTCGGAGAGGTCCTTCTGCTGCTTGAGGCCGTAGGCCACGGAGAGGCCGACGATCTCGTGGGCGTCGCGGAATGCCACGCCACGGCGCACCAGGTAGTCGGCCAGGTCGGTGGCGGTGGAGAAGCCGCGGCGGGCCGCCTCGGCCATCTGCGCCTTCTTCGGCTCGATGGCCGGCACCATGTCGGCGAACGCCTTGAGGCAGTCCTTGACGGTGTCCACGGCATCGAACAGCGGCTCCTTGTCCTCCTGGTTGTCCTTGTTGTAGGCCAGCGGCTGGGACTTCATCAGGGTCAGCAGGCCCATCAGGTGGCCGTAGACCCGGCCGGTCTTGCCGCGCACCAGCTCCGGCACGTCCGGGTTCTTCTTCTGCGGCATGATCGAGGAGCCGGTGCAGAAGCGGTCGGGCAGGTCGATGAAATCGAACTGGGCGCTGGTCCACAGCACCAGCTCCTCGCTCATCCGCGACAGGTGCATCAGCAGCAGGCTGGCGAAGGCGGTGAACTCGATGGCGAAGTCCCGATCGCTCACCGCGTCCAGGCTGTTCTCGGCGGGGCGCGCGAAGCCCAGCAGCTCGGCGGTGACGTGGCGATCGATGGGGTAGGTGGTGCCGGCCAGGGCGGCCGCGCCCAGGGGCATCACGTTGAGCCGGCGGCGGCAGTCGAGCAGCCGCTCGTGGTCGCGGGCCAGCATCTCGTGCCAGGCCAGCAGATGGTGGCCGAAGGTGACCGGCTGGGCCGTCTGCAGGTGGGTGAAGCCGGGCATGATGGTGTCGGCCTCGCGGTCGGCCAGTTCGATCAGGCCGCGGCGCAGGCGGGCGAGCTCGGCGGCCACCCGGTCGATCTCGTCGCGCAGGAAGAGGCGGATGTCGGTGGCCACCTGGTCGTTGCGGGAGCGGCCGGTATGCAACTTCTTGCCGGTGATGCCGATCTTGTCGGTGAGGCGTGCCTCGATGTTCATGTGCACGTCTTCCAGCGCCACCGACCACTGGAACTCGCCGCGCTCGATCTCTCCGCGGATCTCGGTCAAGCCCTGGACGATGGCGTCGCGCTCGGCCTCGCTGAGCACCCCGACCCGGGCCAGCATGGTGGCATGGGCGATGGAGCCCTGGATGTCGTGGAAGGCCAGCCGCTGGTCGAAGCCGACCGAGGCGGTGAAGCGGGCGACGAAGGCGTCGGTGGGCTCGTTGAAGCGGCCGCCCCAGGACTGGTTGGTGCCGGCGGTGGTGGAATCTGCGCTCATCGGACTTTGCATCCTGCGTAACGGGTTGCGGTGAAGCGGGGCCACAGGGCCCCGGCGCCGCCGCGGCGGCGCTGGCTGGACATGCCGGGCAGTGTACCAGAGTCCGTCGGCCTGGCGAGGGGGCGTCCGGGGCGTCGGTTTCTCCTGCCCTGCCGGGTGCTTTATGATGACAGCCGATATGCTCTAGAGAATGCCAATATCATCGGGCGCCGGCGACGCTGGACGCCGGCAGGGGACCGGGACAGGGAGAACTTCGTGCAAGCTATCACCAAGCTGCGTATTGCCACCCGCAAGAGTCAACTGGCCCTGTGGCAGGCCGAACATGTCCGCGACCGCCTCATGGAGCTCCACCCCGGCCTTGAGGTGGAGCTGGTGGCCATGTCCACCCGCGGCGACAAGATCCTCGATACGCCGCTGGCCAAGGTGGGGGGCAAGGGGCTGTTCGTGAAGGAGCTGGAGGAGGCGATGCTCGACGGCCGCGCCGACATCGCCGTGCACTCCATGAAGGACGTGCCGATGCACTTCCCCGAGGGGCTCGGCCTCTCGGTGATCTTCGCCGGCGCCGAGGCCACCGACGCCTTCGTCTCCAACCACTACCGGAGCCTCGACGAGCTGCCCGAAGGGGCGCGCATCGGCACCTCCAGCCTGCGCCGCGGCCTGCAGATGCAGGAGGCGCGCCCGGACTTCGAGATCCTCTCCCTGCGCGGCAACGTCCAGACCCGCCTGGCCAAGCTCGACGCCGGCGAGTTCGACGCCATCATCCTGGCCACCTCCGGGCTGCGCCGCCTGGGCCTCGACGAGCGCATTGCCATGGAGCTGCCCCCCGAGGTGTGCCTGCCGGCCTGCGGCCAGGGGGCGCTGGGCATCGAGTGCCGCCTCCGCGACCCCGAGCTGATCGCCCTGCTGGCGCCCCTGGACGACCCCGATACCGCCACCCGGGTGCGCGCCGAGCGCGCCATGAACACCCGCCTGGAGGGCGGTTGCCAGGTCCCCATCGGCGGCCATGCGGTGTTCGAGAATGACGGCCAGACCCTGTGGCTGCGCGCCCTGGTGGGCACCCCGGACGGCAGCCGGGTGCTGCGCGCCGAGGGGCGCGGCTCCATCCACGAGCCGGAGGCGCTGGGCATCCGCGTCGCCGAGGAGCTGCTCGAGATGGGCGCCGGCGAGATCCTCGCCGAGGTCTACGGCGCCGGCTGATGGGCGCCCAGCCGGTCGTGATCACACGCCCCGGCGAGCGGGGCGGCGTGCTGGCCGCGGCCATCGAGGCTCAGGGCCTGCCGGTGGCCCGCCTCGAGGCGCTGTGCCTCGAGGCGCTGCCCGAGACGCCGGAGCAGCGCGCCGCCTGGCTCGACTTCGACCAGTTCCGGCGGGTAGTGGTGGTGAGCCCCTTCGCCGCCGAGTGTCTGGCCGAGGCGCTGGACCGCTACTGGCCGCAGCTGCCTGTGGGCATCGACTACTACGCCGTGGGGGCGGCCACCGCCGCCGCCCTGCACCAGGCGCTCGGCGTGCGGGTGCATGTGCCGCCTGCCGCGGCCGGCGAGGACACCAGCGAGGCGCTGCTGCGGCTGGGCTCCCTGCAGCGCCTCGATGGCGAGAAGGTCCTGCTGGTGGCCGGCGAGGGGGGGCGCACCCTGCTGGCCGAGACCCTCGCCGAACGCGGCGCCCGCCTGACCCGCCTGGCGGTCTATCGCCGCACCCCGCTCCCCCCCTCTCCCGACATGCAGCGCCGCCTGGCCCGGGGCGACTTTCGTGCCCTGGTGGTCAGCAGCGGAGAAATCCTCGAACATCTGGCAAGATGGTGCACAGGTGCCGCCTTGAACCAACCGCTAATCGTTTCCAGCGCCCGGTTGGCTACACTGGCCGGCAAACTGGGGTTTCGTGCCCCTGTCGTGGCGTCCGGCGCCACGCCGACCGCGCTGACGACGGCCTTGGCCGCCGCCTGCCACCCGCAGGAAGCCGATGTCGATCAAGACGATCTCGAAAAGGGCTAGCGACAAGATGAGCAAGCAACCACACGAGCAGGATGAGCAGAAGGCGTCTGACGGCGCGCAAGCGGCGACCTCGGGCGGCGACGCCGGCAAGGGCAATCACCAGAACCGGCGTCGTTCGCGGCGCTACGACAAGACCACCCAGGACTCGGCGCAGCCGGCGGCGAACAGCGTCGCCGCGCCGGCCAAGCCGACCGCTGCCTCCAAGGCCGCTGGCGCTGCCGACGACAAGGTTAAGCCCGCCGAGCCCCGGCCGGTATCCGGCGGCAGCGGCGCGGGTGCCGCGGCTCCCCCGGCTGGCGGCGGTGACGGCAAGGGCGGCAAGGCGGGCCTCGCCGCCATCGTGCTGGTGATCCTGCTGGCCATCGCCGTGGTGCTGTTTGGCTGGCAGGCGTGGCAGAAGCTCGAGGCCCAGCAGGCGCGCATCGCCGAGCTGGAGTCCGCCTCCGGTCAGTTCGCCAGCGCCGCCGACCTGGCGGGCCTGGAGAGCCGCCTGGACGAGGGCGAGCGCGAGCGCGACGCCGCCATCGCCAGCCTGCAGGGCGAGTTCGCCGACTATCGCGACGAGGTCAACCAGACCCTCGACCGGGTGCTCGACGAGCTCTCCAGCGAGCAGGAGGCCGACGAGCGCGACTGGCTCCACGCCGAGGCCGCCTACCTGCTGCGCCTGGCCAACCAGCGCCTGCAGCTGGAGCGCGATGTCCAGGGCGCCGCGGCCCTGCTGCGTACCGCCGATGATCGCCTGCGCGAGGCGGACAACCCCGCCCTGGTGCCGGTGCGCCGCGAGATCGCCAGCGAGCTGGCCGCCCTGGATGCCGTACCGCGGGTCGACCGCACCGGCCTGTGGCTGGCCCTCAACGCCCAGCAGCAGCAGATCGCCCGCCAGCCGCTCTCCCAGGAGATCGAGGAGGTCACCGTGCGCTCCGGCATCACGGAAGCGCCCAGCGGCACCTGGCAGCAGCAGCTTTCACGCTTCGGCCAGGAGCTCAAGGAGCTGGTCACCATCCGCCACCACGACGCCGACCTGGAGGCGCTGATTACCCCGGAGCAGGAGTCCTACCTGCGCCAGAGCGTGCGCCTGGTGCTGGAGCAGTCTCAGCTGGCGCTGCTCAAGGAGGAGCAGGAACTCTTCGAGGCGAGCCTCGACAAGGCGCTGACCCTGATCGAGGGCTACTACGACACCGACGCCTCCGGCGTCCAGTCGGTCGTCGAGCGCCTGCGCGAGCTCAAGGCCCAGGCGATTCGCCCGGAGCTTCCGGATATCAGTGGCTCCCAGCAGGCCCTGGCCACCTTCATCGAGCGCCGCTTCGAGTCGCGCCGGGGAGATGACGCATGAGAAAGCTGATCCTGATCGTCGTCCTGGGCCTGGCGCTCGGCGCGCTGTTCGGCCAGCTGATGATGTCCGTGCCTGGCTACTGGCTGGTGCGCGTCGGCGACACCTCGGTGCAGACCTCCTTCTGGTTCGGTCTGGTGATCCTGCTGGCCGGCTTCCTGGTGCTGCACTTCGCCCTGCGCGTGCTGATGCGCCTGACCCGCCCGGTCTCGCGCTTCAAGGTGTGGAACAGCCGCGCCCGCAACCGCAACGCCATGAAGCGCACCGTGCGCGGCCTGGTGGCGCTGGCCGAGGGGCGTTGGAAGAAGGCCGAGAAGTCGCTGGTCAAGGCGGCGGACGACTCCAGCACCCCGCTGGTCAACTACCTCTCCGCGGCGCTGGCGGCCCACTACCAGGGCCGCTTCGACCAGGCCGACACCCTGCTCAAGCGGGCGCACCTGAGCACCGAGGGCGCCGATACCGCGGTGGGCATGATGCAGGCCCAGCTGATGCTGGACCGCCAGCAGTACGAGGAGGCCCTGGCCATCCTCACCCGCCTGGATCGCCAGCTGCCCAACCACCCCCAGGTGCTCAAGCAGCTCAAGCAGGCCTACCTCAGCGTCAGCGACTGGGACGGCCTGCGCCGCCTGATGCCGCGCCTCGGCGCCCAGCAGCTGATCTCGAAGGAGGAGCGCGACCAGCTCGAGCAGCGCGCCTACCGCGAGCTGATCGTGCGCGAGGCCCGCGAGGGCAGCGATATCGAGAGGGTACGCAGCCTGTGGGCCGACATGCCTGACCACCTGCGCGGCAATATCGACCTGATCGTGCTCTACGCCGAGGCGCTGGTGCGTGGTCGCCAGGAGCCCATCGCCGAGCGCCTGCTGCGTCACTCCCTCAAGGAGCACTGGGACAGCCGCCTGGTGCTGCGCTACGGCCTGCTCGACGTGGATGCCGCCCGCCAGCTGGTCACCGCCGAGAAGTGGCTGCAGGAGCGGCCCAACGACCCGGACCTGCTGCTCACCCTGGGCCGCCTGTCGCTGCGCAACGCCTACTGGGGCAAGGCCCAGGAGTACTTCGAGGCGAGCCAGCGCCAGCGTCCCAGCGGCGTGGTCTGTGCCGAGCTGGCGCGGCTCTACGCCAACCTTGGCGAGCACAACAAGAGCCAGCTCTACTACCGCCAGAGCGTGGAGCTGCTCGACAAGTCACTGCCCTCGCTGCCCCAGCCCCGCGAGGACAAGGACGTGCTGGCCGAGAAGCGGCCCTCGAAGGCGAAGTCCGAGGGCAGCGCGGACAAGGGCGACACGCCTGCAGGAGCGCAGGCCGGCGAGAAGAAGCCGGCCTGAGGCCGGGCGGCTCCGGCCGCCCTGCCACCACCCGAGAAGGGGGCGCCATCCGGCGCCCCCTTCCTGCTTTCAGCTTCCTGTTTCTTCCTTGCTTCTGCTTCCTGCTTCTTCGTTGTTGCCGGCATGAGCCCGCGGGACACGGCCGCGGCGAGGCCAGGGGGCGACGCCGTGCAGCCGAAAAAAAGCGGGGCTGCCGATGGCAGCCCCGCCTTGCCTTGCGAGGGTGCTGAGCCGGCGGCTCAGTCCTCGTCGAAGTCCCCCTTGAACTCGGGGTTGGGCTTCGAGCGCGGGTCCTCCTCGCCGGCGCGGCTGCTCTCGCCGGAGCGCGGCTGCCCACCGGGGCGCCCGTCGATATCGAAGTTCTGCTGCATGAGGCGCAGGTTCGCGGGGGGCGCCTCGCCCTCCTTGCCGACCCCGAAGTAGAGGGTGGTGTGGGGGAAGGGGATCTCGATGCCCTTGCCGTCGAAGTGCAGCTTGACCAGGCGGTTGTAGGCGCGGCCGGTGGCCCACTGGGTGCCCGGGGTGGTCTTGATGCGCACCCGGATGTTCACCGAGCTGTCGGCCAGGGCGGTGACGCCGGCGACCTCCAGCGGGGCGAGGATGTTCATCTTGTGCTCCTCGTCGCCGGCCAGCTCGTCGAAGGCCTCGCGCAGCGCCACGATGGCGTCATCGATGCTCTCGCGATAGGCGATGCCGTACTCGCCCACGTGGTAGCCGAACTCGCGCATGTAGTTGGAGACGGTATCCACGCTGGAGAAGGGCACGATGTGGTAGGTGCCGTTGAGGTCGCGGATGCCCACCGAGCGGATGCTCAGGCGCTCGGCGGTGCCGGTGATGCCGCCCACGGTCACCACGTCCCCGGTGTTCATGGCGTTCTCCACCTGGATGAAGATGCCGGTGATGATGTCCTGGACCAGCTTCTGGGCGCCGAAGCCGATGGCCAGACCCAGCACACCGGCACCGGCGATCAGCGGGCCGATGTTGATGCCGATCTCGGCCAGCACGATCATCGCCGTCATGGTGATCAGGGCGATGGCCAGGGCGTTGCGGAACAGCGTCAGCAGGGTCTTGGCGCGGGCGTCGGGCTCGCCGGCGCCCGTCTCTGGGTTGAGCTTGTGCTCGATCAGGCTGGCCAGGCCGAGCCAGGCGCCGATGGCGATCACCAGGATCATCGCCACGCTGACTACCTTGCCGACCAGACCGCGGCCCGCCTCGGAGGCGTACCAGCCCGCCAGGTCGAAGGCGCCCCAGGCGCTGAGCACCAGCATGATCACCAGGATCAGGATCACGGTGCGGATCACCCGCAGGGCGTTGGGTACGTAGCTGTTGAGGCGCGGCTCCAGCAGCGGCAGCTTGCGGCGCAGGTCATCGGAGAGGGTGATGCGTCGGCCGATGGTCTGGGTCAGGAAGCTGGAGAGCAGCATGCCCACCACCACCGCGGCGATGGTCCTGAGGGTGGCGAAGAGTACGAAGGGCAGGGCATCCACCGGGCGCGTCAGGGTCACCACCAGCACCATCACGAAGTAGGCCAGGGCGAACAGGTGCCAGGTGCGGGCGAAGAGCTGCAGGCTCACCCGGGTGGCGGCCATGGTGGCGCGGTTGGCCTTGTCGTTGATGGCGTCGCGCAGGCGCAGGCGGTTCTTCATCACCACGATCACCGCGTAGAGGAAGGCGCCGAACATGATCAGGGTGCCGACCCCCTGGCCCAGGGCCGGGGCGATGTAGACGTTGATCAGCGGGACCACCACCATCAGGCCGTAGCCCACCAGGCCGATCAGCCGGGCGATCCAGCGGTTCCAGTAGGAGGCCTCGGCGGCGGTGATCGGCAGCAGGCGCAGCCCCTCGTAGCGCGACGAGAAGAGCACCCGCAGCGCCGCCTTGAGCAGCTCGATCACCAGGAAGGCGTTGAGGAACAGCGAGGCGCGGGTGGAGAGCTCGCCGGTCTCGCCGATGGCGAAGGTGGCAACCAGGTTGCCGCCCACATAGGCCAGCGCCACCACCAGCACGTCCACCAGGGCGGCCAGGGCCACGCAGATCACCAGACGCAGTACCGGGGTGAGCCCCTCGCCGTTGAGCGACCACTGACTGATCCCGGTGAACAGCGGCTTGGCCAGGCGCCGGAAGGCCATGAACAGCACGAGGGTCGCCAGGATCACCAGGCCCAGGTTGATGGTCGCGCTGGTGAAGGCCGCGGTGTCGAAGGTGCTGTCTTCCAGGCCGCCGGTGAAGAGGTCGCCGACCGCCTCCACGGCACTGCCGAACTGGCCGCCGATGTCGCTGGCGATGCGGCTGGTCAGCTCGGCCAGCTGACGGGGCAGCGAGGCCGTGGCGGCCTCCTCCGCGGGTGGCTCGGCGGCGGGCGCCTCGGCCATGCCGCGCAGCTGCTCGATCAGCTGCCGGCGGGTCTCCTCGTTCTCGAGCAGGTCGGCCAGGGTGGCATTCGCCGGCTGGCTGCCCGCTGCGTCGGCCGGCTGGGCCTGGGCCGGGCCGGCCAGCGCCAGCAGGGCGATCAGCAGCCAGCCGAGCATCAGGGGTAGGGCTCGCATGGGGTTCACGCTGTGACCTCCGTCTCTTGCGTGTTGGCGATGTGTCGTGTCGTGTGAATCCAGGGGTAACGCTGGTTTGGCATGATACGGGCTTTGCGGCGAGACCTCGACCCGACCTGTCGCGGCGGCACAGCGCTGTACAGGTCATGTAGACCGTTCATGGCATGCGATACTGGGGGGCAGGCGCGCGCAGGGCGCGCGATTTCAGGCGAAGGAAGAGGAGATGGGGATGGCGATCAGCCTGCTGCTGGTGGCGGCCGGAGGGGCCTTGGGGGGCATGGCGCGCCTGGCGGTCGGCAATGCGGTGAGCCGAAGGCTCGGCAGCGCCTTTCCCTTTGGCACCCTGGCGGTCAACCTCAGCGGTGCCCTGGTGATCGGCCTGCTGGCGGGGCTCATGGGGCTGCCAACGGTCGGCGAGGAGAGCCGCGCCTGGTCCCTGGCGGCGATTGGCCTGCTGGGCGGCTATACCACGGTGTCGTCCTTCAGCCTGCAGACCCTGACCCTGTGGCAGCAGGGGCGGGCCACGGCGGCACTGGCCAATGTGGCGGCCACCCTGGGGATGGGGCTTGTCGCGGTGGCCCTGGGCGCCTGGCTGGCGGGAGGCCTGGCATGATCGACTGGCGTGCCTATGCCGCCGTGGGGGCCGGCAGTGCCCTCGGCACCTCGCTGCGCTACCAGCTCAGCCTGGCGCTGCTGGCGGTGCCGGGGCCCTGGTTCCCCTGGGCGACGCTCGCGGTCAATGGGCTGGGCTCCTGGCTGATCGCCCTCTTCGCGGCCTATGCCGTCGGCCGACGGCACGGTCGGGTGGCGCGCTGGCAGCCCTTCCTGGTGGCCGGCTTCTGTGGCGGCTTCACCACCTTCTCGCTGTTCGGGCTGGAGGTCATGGCGCTGCTGACCCAGGCGCGGCCGCTGGCCGCGCTGGGCTACGGCCTGGCCAGCCTGCTGCTGTGGCTGGCCGCCGCCTGGCACGGCCACGGCGTGGGGCGGCGGCTGGCCGGGGCCTGAGGGCTCACTCCGGGATCTGCCAGGTATCGGGACACTCGGCGGCGGGATAGAGGCGCTGGGCGGTGGTGGCGCTGCAGCGCTCGGCGAGTCGCGTCCTGTGCCCGTCCAGGCGGGCCAGCAGTGCCTTGTCGGGGTGGCGCACGGTGAGCAGCGTCAGCTTCTCATGGCGACGGACGCGGTAGTCGGTGGCCAAGGCGTCGGCCAGCGGTTCGAGCTTCTCGGGCGCCGGGTCGACGCAGAGCCGCAGCCGCAGGGCCTCGACGTCGAGCAGGTTGGCATGCAGGCCGGCCTCGGCGAGCCGAGCCAGTATCTCCGCCATGCGCGCTTCGTCCAGGAAGCCGCCGTCCCGGGGGCTGACATCGAGCAGCACCTGGTCGTCGCGCAGCATGAAGGCGGGCTGGCGGTCGCCCTCGCCCGGCTCGGGGCCGATGGTGCTGGGCGGGGCCTCGGGCTCCAGGAAGGAGCGCACCGTCAGCGGAATGCCGGCCCGCTGCAGCGGGGCCAGGGTGCGGGGGTGGATCACCTTGGCGCCGTACCAGGTCTGCTCCAGGGCCTCGTCATAGCTGAGGCGGGCAATCTGGCGCGCGTTGGTGAAGCGCCTCGGGTCGGCGTTGAAGAGCCCCGTCACGTCCTTCCAGATGGTCAGCTCGTCGGCGCCCAGGGCCTCGGCGAGGATCGCCGCGCTGAAGTCGGAGCCCTCGCGGCCCAGGGTGGTCATGGCGCCGCCCTCGGTGGCACCGATGAAGCCCTGGGTCAGCAGCACCTCGTCGCTCTCGGCGGCAAGCGAGGCGATGCGCTCGTGGGTGGCCGCCCAGTCGATCTCGGCCGTCTGGTGGCGGTCGTCGGTGACGATCAGCGCCCGGGCGTCGCACCAGCGGGTCGCCACGCCGATCTCGTTGAGCCAGGCGGCCACCAGGGTGGTGGAGAGCAGCTCGCCCATGCCCACGGTCTGATCGTAGTGAAAGGGGTAGGGGGCCTCGCGGTGGGCGCCATGGGCGGCGTCCAGCTCATCGACAAGCCGTGACAGCTCGGCCGCCACCTGGCTGTCCGGGCCGAACAGCGCGCGGGCCACGGCCAGGTGGTCGTCGCGGATCGCCGCGAGCCACCGGCGGTAGTCGGCCTGGTCATCCCGGCGGGCCGCCGCGAGCAGCGCCTCCAGGGCGTTGGTGGTCTTGCCCATGGCCGAGACCACCATGGCGCGGGGGCGCGCCACCCCCTCGGCGAGCAGCGCGCCCAGGCGGCGAATGGCGTCGGCATCCTGGATCGAGGCGCCGCCGAACTTGTAGACCCGGGGCATCACTGACTCCCTTCACGATGGGTTTCCTCCACCTTAGAGGCCAGGGCCGCCGCTGGAAAGTGCCGCGGTGCGCAAGGCAACTATCACGTAACCGACACCTTGCCGTCATCAAGCGTCGCTAGTGTGGCACCTGTCCACTTATCTAGACGACTACACATGAGCCTCTACGCCGTTGACCGTGAGTCCGGGCTGGCCCTTTACCGCCAGATCGCCAGCCGACTCGAACAGGAGGTGCGTCACCGTTTCGTCCCGGGTGACGGCCTGCCCTCCGAGACCGCCCTCGCCGAACAGTTCGGCGTCAATCGCCATACCTTGCGCCGTGCCGTGGATGAGCTGGTCGAGGCGGGGCTGCTGGAGCGGCGCCATGGGCTCGGCGTGTTCGTGCTGGATACCCAACTGGACTACCGGATCACCCAGGCGACCCGCTTCACCGAGAACCTGGCCTCGCTCGGCCTGATGACCGACCTGCGCATCCTGCGCAAGCAGACCCTCGGCGCCATCGCAGGAGTGGCCGAGCGGCTGGATATTGGCGTGGGAGAGGCGGTGCACTGGATCGAGACGCTGCGGTTGGTGGAGGGGCGCCCGCTGTGTGTGATCTCGCACTTCGCTCCGGCCGAGCGCTTTCCCGATCTGCTGGAGCGCTTCGAGCGCGATTCGCTGCATGCGTTGCTGGAGGCGGGCTACGGCTGCCGACTGCGTCGTACCGAGAGCCTGGTGACGGCGGTGCTCCCGCAAGGGGACGACGCCAGGATGCTGGGCATGCCGCAGAACCGACCGGTGCTGCGGGTCAAGAGCGTGAACGTGAATGACCGGGATGGTACCCCGGTCGAGTACGCCATCACCCGGTTCCGCGCAGACCGGATCCAACTGCGCCTCAACCCATGAAGGTCTCGCAAACCTCGCTGAACGTCATTCCCCCCACAGGAGCTCCTGCAATGTATCTGAAACCTCTTGCCTCGATCAAACCGCTTGCCGCTGCCACCCTGCTGCTGGCGCTTCCGCTTGCCGCCATGGCCACGCAGAACGACGGCAGCGCCGGCAGCCCCCTGCGGGTGATCCTGGTGCCCGCCGATGGCGGAACCGAGGACGGCACACGCCGCGACTTCCAGCCGGTCTTCTCGGCCATCGAGCAGGTGACCGGCCTGCATTTCGACATCAAGGTGGGCCAGAGCTACGGCTCGGTGGTGGAGGCGATGTGCAACGGCGTGGCCGACATCGCCTGGTTTGGCCCGCTGAGCTACCTGCAGGCCCGCGATCAGGGCTGCGCCGAACTGCTGGCGCTGGCCGTGCGCGACGGCGGCTCCGTTTACTACTCCGGCCTCTTCGCCCATGCCGACAGCGGCATCGAGACACTGGCCGACTTCCCCGGCAAGCGGGTGGCGCTGGGCGACGTCAACTCCACCTCCAGCTTCGCGGTGCCGTTGGCGATGATGCTCGAGGCGGAGATCGACCCGGTGAACGATCTCGGTGCCATCAACATGGCCGGCAGCCACGCCAACGTGCTCCAGGCCCTGGCCGAGGGCCTGGTGGATGCCGGCGGTGCCTCCTTCGATTCCTACGAGCGCGCGGTCAACGGCGGGTCGATCGACCCGAGCCGGATCACCGTGGTGGCCAAGAGCGAGCCGATTCCCTACCCGCCGCTGGCCATCCATCCCGATGTCGATGGGGGAGTCAAGGCGACCCTGCGCGACGTCTTCAACCGCATCGACCAGCTGCCGGGCATCACCCCAGAGCAGATTCGCGGCTACGGCGGCGGCCGGGTGGACGGCTACACCGCCGACGTCAGCGAAGAGGTGATGACCAAGGCCGGCGAGATGTTCGAGCGGGTCAACGATCCCCTCAAGCAGGACATCATCCGCAAGAGCAGCGTCCGCTGAGCGGCCGGTTCCCCCTTCACGCCCCGGGAGGCCGGCCCGTTACCACGGGCCGGCACCGCCCGGGCGTCAGCAAGAGGCAATGACATGATTCGCTTCGAGTCACTCAACAAGGTATGGCCCGACGGCACCCACGCCATTCGCGATGTCTCCCTCGAGGTACCCCGTGGGCAGTTCTGCGTGATCCTGGGCCCCTCCGGGGCGGGCAAGTCCACCCTGCTACGGGCCGTCAACGGCCTGATGCAGCCTTCCTCGGGGCGGGTGGTGATCGATGGCACCGAGCTCAGTGTCAGGACCCAGTCGGCGCTGCGCCGTCGCGTGGCCATGGTCCACCAGCACTTCAACCTGACCAACCGCATGAGCGTGGCCGCCAACGTGCTTGCCGGGCTGCTGCCCACGGTATCCACCATGCGGGCGATGTCGGGCTGGTTCCGGCCGGAGCAGCGCCAGAAGGCCTGCGAGCTGCTCGCCCAGGTGGGGCTCTCCCCGGCACACCTCAAGCGCCGCGCCGTGGATCTCTCCGGCGGGCAGCAGCAGCGCGTCGGTATCGCCCGGGCCTTCATGCTCGACCCCGAGGTGGTGCTGGCCGACGAGCCGGTCGCCAGCCTCGACCCCAAGATCTCCAGCGACATCCTGAGCCTGATTCGCGACGCGGCGCGGGAGCGCAATGCCACCGTGCTGTGCAGCCTGCACCAGGTCGAGCTGGCGCGGGAGTTCGGTGACCGCATCGTCGGCATGCGCGATGGCCAGGTCGTCTTCGATGGCTCGCCGGAGGCCTTCACCGACGAGTGCGTGGAATCGCTCTACCACGGCGCGGTGTGGGACGACACCACATCGGAAGAAGCGGACGGGTCATCGCTGGCTCTGGGCACGACCAATGTCTCCCTGGCGTAAGGAGAGAGCCATGACGACGCGACCTATTCCCGTGCCCCCCAAGGGGGCGGAAGTGAAGTGGCACCTGTCGCCCCCCTACAGCGCCAGGCACCTGCTGTGGCTGGTGCTGATCGTTGCCCTGCTGCTGGTGACCGGCCAGCGTACCGACATGGATCGCATGGTGGCGATGACCACCCAGGCGGTGGGCAACCTGATCGGCGTGGCGGATGACTCCCAGGTGGTGCGCGGCCTCTCGCGAGTCGGCACGGCGATGTGGCCCCCGGTGATCGGCGAGGTCGAGGAGGTCAACCGCATGGGCGACCTCGATCGCGACCGCCTGCCCCTGTTCTCCTACATCGAGGTGCAGGAGCGTGTCGAGCAGCGCATGAACCTCGAGACGCTGCAACTGGAGGCGGCCACCGAGCAGGTCGAGGTGCTGGTCAAGCCGCTCGGCTACGTCTGGACCGTCTTCGTCAAGATGGTCGAGACCCTGGAGATCGCCCTGTGGGGAACGCTGCTCTCGGTGGTGCTCTCCATTCCCCTGGCCTACTTCGCGGCGCGCAACTACAGCGCCAACCGCTTCACCTACACCGCCGCCCGAGGGTTCATCAGCCTGCTGCGCTCCGTTCCCGAGCTGATCGTGGCCCTGTTTCTGGTGCTGGCCTATGGCTTCGGCCCGATTGCCGGGGTGCTGGCCCTGGGCCTGCATGCCGCGGGCTTCCTCGGCAAGTTCTACGCCGAGGACATCGAGAACGCCGACAAGAAGCCCCAGGAGGCACTGGAGGCCATCGGTGCCGGCAAGATCAAGACATTGTGGTACGGCGTGCTGCCCCAGGTGCTGCCGCAGTACATCGCCTACACCGCCTACATCATGGACCGCAACCTGCGCATGGCCACGGTGGTGGGGCTGGTGGGGGCAGGCGGCATCGGCCAGGAGCTCAAGGGCCGCTTCGACATGTTCCAGTATGGCCATGTGATGACCATCCTGATCGCCATCTTCATCTTCGTCTTCCTGCTCGATCAGCTGCAGGCGCGCATCCGTGCCCGACTGATCTGATCGCCAACCGACATGCAAGGCAATCCCATGAATTCAATGAATGAATGGCCCAGAGGGCAGTGGCTGCGGCTCTGGTCGGCGCTCCCTGCGACGCTGGTGCGGGCCACGGCACGACAGCTGGCCGAGCGTTACGAGGTCGAGGACCTGGAGCTGGCGCAGTCCGGCCTTGGGCTGATGCCGCTCGCCGACAGCGCCTTGGGCGAGACCTACTTCATCGGCGAGGTGCCCCTGGCCCGCTCGCAGGTGCGACTGGCCAGTCCGGCACAGGGCCCGGTAGAGGGGGCGGCCACCCTGGTCGACGACCGGGTGGGCCTGGTGCGTGACCTGGCCATTCTCGACGCCGCCGTGAGTGCCCGCCTGCCGGGCCACGAGAGCGCCGTCGAGCTGCTGGCGCAGGGGGCGACGGTGGTGGCCGAAAGCGACCACCAGCGGCGCGCCCTGCTGGCCGCCACCCGCGTGGATTTCGCCCTGCTGGGCACTGCCGAGGAGGATGGCGATGAATGATCCCATGACCCTCGATGCCCCTGGCGATGTCCGCATGGGCGTCTGGCAGCCGCCACGCCAGCAGCGAGCCTTCCGGGGATTGCTGACGGCGTTCTCCTACCCGGGACGGGTCGTGCGCCTGGCCGACGACGGTGAGTTGGCCACCCTACTGCTGCTGGCGACCCTCACCGATGGTGCCTCCCGCCTGGCCGATCCCGAGCGGCGCCTGTCGGAGGATGATGTCAGGCGCCTGGGCGTGCGCAGCAGCGCGGTCGAATCCGCCGATTTCGTGCTCTGCACCGGCGCCCATCCGCCGGAGGTGACGCCCCGCCTAGGCTCGCTGGAGAACCCCGAGCAGGGCGCCACCCTGATCATCCAGGTGCCGGCGCTGGAGGAGGGCATCGAACTGCACCTGACCGGCCCGGGAATCCAGGCCGAGCAGACGCTGCGGGTAGCCGGCGTCGATCCCGCCTGGTGGCGACTGCGCGACGAGTGGAACGTCCACTTCCCCCTGGGCGTGGACCTGGTCCTGGCGAGTGAGCAGGCGGTGGCGGTGCTACCGCGTACCACTCGGCTGACTGTAGAAGGAGTGCACTGATGGGATATGTTGCCATCAAGGGCGGCGGCCGGGCGATCGCCGGGGCCGAGGCCGCCATGGAGGCGCTGCGCTGCGCCGAAGGCGAGGCCGGCACACCGCTGAGCCTTACTGCTATCGAGCAGCAGTTGCGGCTGCTCACCTCCCGGGTAGTCTCCGAGGGGGGGCTCTATCATCCGCGCCTGGCGGCGCTGGCCATCAAGCAGATGCAGGGCGATACCCTGGAGGCGGCCTTCGCGCTGCGTGCCTACCGCTCCACCAAGCCGCGCTTGCTCGACCTGCCGGTGCAGGAGACACGCCAGATGCGGCTGATCCGACGCATCTCGAGTGCCTTCAAGGACATCCCCGGTGGGCAGATGCTCGGCCCCACCACCGACTACGCGCTGCGGCTGATGCGCCTCGATCTGGCCGACGAGTCACCCGAGGCGTTCCGCTCCGTCTCGCGGCGCTTCATGGAAGGGGTTGCCGACAGCGACTTGCCCGACAGCTACCCCAAGGTGGTCGACGCCCTGCGCGAGGAGGGGCTGTTGCCGCCGCTCACGCGCTCGCGGGAGGCTGCCTTCGATATCACCCGTGACCCGCTGGTGTTCCCGGTGCCACGTTCGGCGGCGCTGGCCACCATGGCGCGCGCCGAGACCGGCTCGCTGCTGGCCATCGCCTACTCGAACATGCGCGGTTACGGCGACGTGCACCCCACCATTGCCGAGCTTCGCGTGGGCTACCTGCCCGTGGTGCTGCCGCATCCGGTCACCGGGGAGCCGGTCGAGGCCGGCGAGGTGCTGGTCACCGAGTGTGAGGTGGTGGCGATGTACGAGGGCGCCGACAGCGATGGCCCCCCCACCTTCACCCTCGGCTATGGCGCCTGCTTCGGCCACAACGAGGTCAAGGCCATCTCCATGGCGATCCTTGACCGGGCCCTGCAGAAGGGCATGCGTGACGGCCCCGCCAACCCCTCGGAGGACCCGGAGTTCGTGCTGCTGCACGTGGACGGTGTTGATTCGATGGGCTTTGCCAGTCACTACAAGATGCCGCACTACGTCACCTTCCAGTCCGACATGGACCGCCTGCGCACCACCCAGGGCAAGGCCGATGCCGCTCAGTCCTCGCAAGGAGTCGAGTCATGAACGTGAGCTATGAACTGCCGCTGGATGATGCGGCCTACAGCTTCGGTTTCCTTGACGAGTACGCCAAGCGCGAGGTGCGCCGCACCATCCTCAAGGCGATCTGCATTCCCGGCTACCAGACCCCCTACGCCTCGCGGGAGATGCCCATGGGGCGTGGCTTCGGCACCGGTGGCCTGCAGGTGACGCTGTCGCTGATCGGCGAGGGCGACACCCTCAAGGTAATCGACCAAGGTGCCGACGACTCGGTCAACGCGGTCAACCTTCGTCACTTCGTCGAGCTGACCTGCCCGGGCGTCGACACCACCGAACGCACTACCGAGGCGAGCCTGATCCAGTCCCGCCACCGTATCCCCGAAGTGGCGCTGAGCGAGTCCCAGGTGATGATCCTGCAGGTGCCCTATCCCGACCCGCTGGTGGTGGTGGAGCCCTCAGAGGCGCGGCGCAAGGTGATGCACGGCGAGGCCGACTACTCGCGGCTGCTCACCAAGCTCTACGAGGACATCGTGCAGTTCGACGAGATCACCATCTCGCACCGCTATCCGACGCGCATCAACGGCCACTACGTGATCGACCCCAGCCCGATCCCGCGCTATGACGTACCGCGCCTGGACAACAGCCCGGCGCTGATCCTGCTTGGTGCCGGTCGCGAGAAGAAGATCTACGCCGTGCCGCCCTACACCCGGGCCGAGCCGCTGGCCTTCGATGATGTGCCGTTTCGCGTCGAGGAGTTCCGCGATGCCCAGGGGGCGCGCCGACCCTGTGCCCGTTGCGGCGCCACCGACAGCTTCCTCGATGAGCTGATCGACGACGACGGCAACAAGCAGTGGCAGTGCTCCGATTCCGACTACTGCCACTCGCGCCTGGCCGAACACGACACCATCCCCGGGGAGGCGATGTCATGAAGAAGATTCTCGAGGTGCGCGGCCTGACCAAGATTCACGGTCACGGCTGCGCCCAGTGTACCGACAGCACCGGCCCGGAGATGGACACCAACATCTGTCCGCACTGTCACTCGGTCGTGGCCTGCCACGGGATCGACTTCGATCTGCACCAGGGCGAGATCCTGGGGATCATGGGCGAATCCGGCAGTGGCAAGTCCACCGTGGTCAAGACGCTGTACTTCGATGACCAGCCCACCGCGGGAGAGGCGCTGCTCTTCGATGAGGCGCGCCAGTGGGACCTGTTCAGCCTGAATGCCGCCCAGCAACGCTGGCTGCGCAACCACCGCCTGGGCATGGTCTACCAGAACCCCCACCTGGGGCTGAACTTCAATGTGTCGTCCGGCGGCAACATCGCCGAGCGCCTGTTGATGAGCGACCTGACCCACTACGGCGAGATTCGTCAGCGTGCCCGACGGCTGCTGGCGCGTACCGAGGTGCTGCCGGAGCGCATGGACGAGTCTCCCAGGCAGTTTTCCGGTGGCATGCAGCAGCGCGTGCAGATCGCCAAGGCGCTGGCCACCCAGCCCCCGCTGCTCTACCTCGACGAGGTGACCACCGGGCTCGACCTCTCGGTGCAGGCGCGCATCCTCGACCTGATCCTGGAGATCCAGCAGGAGCTGGGCACCGCCATGATCGTGGTAACCCACGACCTGGGCGTTATCCGGCTCCTGGCGGGGCGCACCATCGTCATGAAGTATGGCCGCATCATCGAATCCGGCCTGACCGACCAAATCCTCGAAGACCCCCAGCACGCCTATACCCAGCGTCTGGTGGCCTCTGCGCTGTAAGGAGCCCGACGTGCACCCTCCTATTCTCGAGATCGAAGGTCTCTCCAAGCAGTTCCAGCTGCATGACCAGAATGCGCTGATTCCCTCCTGCGCTCGGGTCGACCTGGCGGTCCATGCGGGCGAGCTGACCGCCCTGGTGGGCCCCACCGGCGCCGGCAAGTCCTCGGTGCTCAAGGCCATCTACCGCACCTACCTGCCGAGCAGCGGCCGCATCCTCTATCGCGATGCCAACGGCGCCATCACCGACCTGGCACTGGCCAGCGAACACCGCATACTGGAACTGCGTCGCCAGGACCTGGGCTTCGTGACCCAGTTCCTGCACTGCCTGCCGCGCAAGTCGGCGATGGAGGTGGTGGCCGAGCCCCTGGTGATGCGCGGCACCTCCCGCGAGCTCGCCGTCGAACGCGCCTGCGGGCTGCTCGAACTGCTCAACGTGCCCGAGCGCCTGTGGCGGGTGCCGCCGGCGACCTTCTCGGGGGGCGAGAAACAGCGCGTAAACCTCGCCCGGGGCCTGATCGCCAGGCCGCGGCTGCTGCTCCTCGACGAGCCCACCGCGAGCCTCGACCCTGCCACCACCGACCGCGTGGTGGACCTGCTCAACGCCATCAAGGCGGAGGGGGTGGGAATGCTCGCCATCTTCCACCAGCCGCAACTGGTGGAGCGGCTGGCCGACCGTGTGGTGACGCTCTCCTCGCCGGTTGCTGCTTCCGCCCTGCTGGAGGAGACGACCCCATGACCGCGATCCTGCTGACCCATGCCCGCGTGGTGCTGCCCGACGAAGTGCGTGACGATGTCGCCGTGCTGATCGAGGAGGGGCGCATCGCCGCCCTGGACCCCGCCGGCCATGCCGGGGCCATCGAGCTCGACCTGCGCGGCCGGGTGCTGATGCCCGGGATGATCGACCTGCACTGCGATGCCATGGAGAAGGAGGTGGAGCCTCGCCCCGGTGTGCATTTCCCGCTGGAGTTCGCCTGCGCCCAGGCCGACAAGCGCAACGCCACGGCCGGCGTCACCACCGTGTACCACGCCCTGTCGTTCGCCAACCATGAGCTGGGGGTGCGCAACAACGCCTTCGCCGCCGAGATCGCCCGGGCCATCGGCGACTGGCGCGCCCACGCCCTGATCGACAACCGTGTCCACGTTCGCTATGAGGTCACCGACGACTCGGCGCCGCCGGTCATCGCGGCCCTGTTGAACGAGGGGCATGCCCACCTGATCTCGTTCATGGACCACAGCCCTGGCCAGGGGCAGTTCCGCGATGTCGAGGCCTACCGCACCTACCTGTCCCGCACCTACCGAACCGACGGGGCACAGATCGATGCGCTCCTGGCCCAGAAGGCGGCCGCCGCCGAGGGGGCCATGCAGCGGATGAAAGGGCTTGCCGAGCTGGCTCGCGAGCAGCGCGTGGCCATCGCAAGCCACGACGATGACACGCCCGAGAAGGTGGCGACCGTCAGGACGCTGGGAGCGGCCATCTCCGAGTTCCCGGTCAATCTTGAGACCGCCCAGGCGGCCCGCAGGCAGGGCATGGCGACCCTGTTCGGTGCGCCCAACATCCTGCGTGGCCAGTCCCAGTCCGGCAACATGCGCGCGCTGGATGCGGTGCTGGCGGAGGTGGCCGACTGCCTGTGCGGTGACTACTCGCCGGCGGCCCTGCTGCCCTCGGTGATGCGCCTCCCCGACCTGGCCGGCATCTCGCTGGCCGAGGCGGTGGCGCTGGTGACGCGAAATCCGGCCCGGGCGGCGGGCCTGGCCGATCGCGGCGAGATTGCCGTGGGCCAGCGCGCCGACCTGGTGGCGGTGAAGACCCTGGGCGGGCTGCCTCAGGCCGAGCGGGTCTGGTCGGGGGGCGTGCCGGCACTGGTCGCCCACTTCGACCACGGATGAGGAGCAGGGGCATGGGCAGGGAGAACGGCAGCGAGGCACGCCTGATCTACGTGATGGGCGCCTCGGGCAGCGGCAAGGATACCCTGATGAGCTACGCCAGGCAGCGACTGGCGGATACGGGCGCGGCGTGCTTCGCCCACCGCTACATCACCCGGGAGGCCGGGGCCGGTGGCGAGAACCACGTGGCGCTGAGCGAGGTGGAGTTCGCCGCACGGCTGGTGCGCGGGATGTTCGCCATGCACTGGGAGAGCCACGGCCTGCGCTACGCCATCGGCATCGAGATCGATGCCTGGCTGGCGGGCGACATCAGCGTGGTGGTCAACGGCTCGCGGGGCTATCTGGAACAGGCTCGAGCGCGCTATCCGCGGCTGGTGCCGGTTTCCATCGAGGTCTCCACCGAGACCCTGCGCGAGCGCCTGCTGGCGCGTGGCCGTGAGACGCCGGTGGCCATCGAGCAGCGTCTGGCGCGCCACGCGGCGCTGCGCACGGAGGGTCTCGCGGGCCACCGGATCGACAACGACGGCACGATCGAGGATGCCGGCGAGGCCCTGGTGCGGCTGATCCGGGAAGGCCACCGGGAGGTGCTGCCATGCGCGTGACCTTTCTCGGTACCGGGGCCGTGGGGGGCGTGCCCCTCTTCGGCTGTGACTGCCCGGCCTGCGAGCGGGCGAGGGTTGACCCGCGACATGTGCGTCTGCCGTCCAGCGCACTGGTCGAGAGCGGCGGTACCCGGGTGCTGATCGATGCCGGGCTGATGGATCTCCACGAGCGCTTCCCGCCTGGCTGGCTGGATGCCATCGTGCTCACTCACTACCATGCCGACCATGTGCAGGGACTGTTGCATCTGCGCTGGGGGCGCGGTGACGCGATTCCCGTCTTCGGCCCGCCGGACAGCGAGGGGTGTGCCGACCTCTTCAAGCACCCCGGCCTGCTGGCCTTCGAGACGGCCCGCAAGTACGCGCCCTTCGAGGTTGGGGGGCTGCGCTTCACGCCTCTGCCGCTCATCCACTCCAAGCCCACCCTGGGCTATGCCATCGAGGATGGCCAGGGCGGGCGCTTCGCCTACCTCACCGACACCCTCGGCCTGCCACCCGGGACCATGGGTTTCCTGCAGGGGTGGGGGGCGTTCGAGATGGCGCTCGACTGCACCTTCCCTCCCCGGGACGAGCCGCGCAACCACAACGACTGGCACCTGGCCCGGCGGCTCGCCACCGAGGCGGGAGCACACCGTACCTGGCTCACCCATATCGGCCATGAGCTGGACGCGTGGCGGATCGCCGAAGGCGCCGACACGCCGCCAGGGGTGGCGGTGGCCGGCGATGGCGATATCGTGGAGATCTCGGCGGATGATCGATGAGCGCCTCGCTGGCGCTGGCGCTGTCCGTGACGATGCACGTGATCTGGAACCTGATGGCGCGCCATCTGCCGCGGGAGGCCAACCCGCTATGGTGGGTGCTGCTCGCGCACCTGCTGCTGTTTGCCCCCTGGGGTTTCTGGGAACTGGCAAGCCGCGCGGCGTGGTCGCTGGAGCTGGTGGCCTTGCTGGCGGTCTCGGCGACGGCCAATGCGATCTACTTCCTGGGCCTGGCCCGTGCCTATGAGCAGGCTCCGGTGGCGCTGGTCTACCCGCTGGTGCGCAGCTCTCCGCTGCTCATCGCGCTATGGGGTTCGCTGCTGCTGGGACAGTCGCTCCCGCTGCTGGCCTGGGTGGGCATCGGCGTCAGCGTGTTCGGCCTCTGGATCATGGCCTCGACGGCGCGCCATGCCACGGACCGTCGCGCGCTGCCGTGGGCCCTGCTGGCCATGCTGGCGACCAGCCTCTATTCGCTTAGCGACAAGGCGGCCACGCCGCACCTGCCGACGTTCATGGCGCTGGTCGGGTTCCTCTCGGTGGGTTACCTGGCCGCCTGGCTGTGCCTGACCTGGCGTATGCATGGCCAGACCCGGCGCTGGCGACCGCCACAGCGGATCGGCGCCGTGGCGGGGCTGGTCGGTGGCAGCTGCATCGGCCTGGCCTATGCCCTTGTCATCCACGCCATGCGCGAGCTGCCGGCGGCTGAGGTGGTGGCCTACACCAACGCCGGCATCGTGTTTGCCACTCTGCTGTCAATCTTCCTGTTCAGGGAGCGCGCCGCCTGGCGGCGGCGCGTGCTGGGCATGGTGGTGATTACCTTGGGGCTGGGCATCCTGGCGCTGCGCTGACCTGCTATGGCGGGCGCCAGGGGGGGGGCGGGACGGTGGCGGTGCCAGGGCCGGCTTCGGCTCAGCTGAGCCGCTGCATGTAGTCCACGTAGCCGAAGGTGCGGACCGTGCTCACCTCGCGGCTCGCCTCGTCGATGCGGCAGATCGACGGCAGGCGGATGCCGTTGAAGGTGGTGGTCTTGACCATGGTGTAGTGGGCCATGTCGGTGAACACCAGGCGGTCGCCGATCTCAAGCGGCGCATCGAACGAGTAGTCGCCGATCACGTCGCCGGCGAGGCAGGTCATGCCCCCCAGGCGGTAGGTGTGGGCCTTCTCGTTCGGCTCGCCGCCGCCGATGATGTGCGGGCGGTAGGGCATCTCCAGCACGTCGGGCATGTGCGCCGTAGCGGAGGTGTCGAGGATGGCGATGGGGCCTTCATTCTCGACGATATCCAGCACGCTGCAGACCAGGTAGCCGGTGTTCAGCGCGATCGCCTCCCCCGGCTCCAGGTAGACGGTGAGGTGCGGATGGCGCTCCCGGAAGCCCTGTATCACCCGCACCAGCCGCTCGACGTCGTAGTCGGCGCGAGTGATGTGGTGGCCTCCGCCGAAGTTGACCCACTTCAGGCCGGCGAGGTAGTGGCCGAAGCGCTCCTCGAAGGCCGCCAGGGTCGACTCCAGGTCGTCGCTGTTCTGCTCGCACAGGGTGTGGAAGTGCAGCCCCTCGAGCCCTTCCATCACCTCCGGGGTGAGGTCGGCCGCCCGGGTGCCGAGCCGCGAACCCGGCGCGCAGGGGTCATAGAGCGGCACCGAACCGGTGGAGTGCTCGGGGTTGACCCGCATGCCGCAGGAGACCCGGCGCGGCGCGCCCGCGATGGTCTCGCGGAAGCGCCGCCACTGGCCCGGGGAGTTGAAGCTCAGGTGGTCGGCGTAGCGCAGCACCACCGACATCTCCTCTTCGGTGAAGGCCGGCGAGTAGCAGTGCACCTCGCCGCCGAAGGTCTCCGCCCCCAGGCGCGCCTCGTCCTGCCCGCTGGCCGTGGTGCCCACCAGGTACTGGCGCACCAGCGGGAAGGTGTTCCACATGGCGAAGCCCTTCAGGGCCAGCAGGATGCGCGCACCGCTGCGCGCCTGGACCTGCCCGAGCAGCTCCAGGTTCTTGCGCAGCAGGGCGTCGTCCACCACATAGGCCGGTGAGGGGCAGGCCATAACGTCGAAATTGAGATCGAAGTCCGGGCTCTGCTCGCGTGCGTTCGCCATGGCTCAGGCCAGGGGGTCGTGGTCGGGGTCGAGCTCGACCACCTGCCAGGGCAGCCCCATCTCGCCGATGCGCGCCATGAAGGGGTCGGGGTCGAGCTGCTCGACGTTGAACACGCCCGCGCCCTTCCAGATCCCTTCCAGCATCAGCATGGCGCCGGTCACCGCCGGCACGCCGGTGGTGTAGGAGATCGCCTGGGACTTGACCTCCTCGTAGCACTTCTCGTGGTCGCAGATGTTGTAGATGTACACCTTGCGACGCTTACCGTCCTTGATGCCGTCGGCGATGATGCCGATGTTGGTCTTGCCCTTGGTGCGCGGGCCCAGCGAGGCCGGGTCGGGCAGCACCGCCTTGAGGAACTCCAGCGGGGCGATCTTGGCGCCACCTACCTCGATCGGCTCGATGCTGGTCATGCCGACGTTCTCGAGCACCTTGAGGTGAGTGATGTACTTCTCGGAGAAGGTCATCCAGAAGCGGATGCGCTCCAGCCCCTTGATGTTCCGGCACAGGGACTCGAGCTCCTCGTGGTAGAGGAGGTAGATGTCCTTCTCGCCGATGCCGTCGAAGTCGAACTTGCGCTTCACGGCCAGCGGGTCGGTCTCCTTCCACTCGCCCTTCTCCCAGTAGCGACCCTTCGCGGTGATCTCGCGAATGTTGATCTCCGGGTTGAAGTTGGTGGCGAAGGGGTAGCCGTGGTCGCCGCCGTTGGCGTCCAGGATGTCGATGCGGTGGATCTCGTCGAACAGGTTCTTCTGGGCGTAGGCGCAGTAGATGTTGGTCATGCCCGGGTCGAAGCCGCAGCCCAGGGTGGCCATGTTGCCGGCCGCCTGGTAGCGCTCCTGGAAGGCCCATTGCTCCTTGTACTCGAACTTCGCCTCGTCGGGATGCTCGTAGTTGGCGGTGTCGAGGTAGGGCACGCCGGTCTTCAGGCAGGCCTCCATGATGGTCAGGTCCTGATAGGGCAGGGCCACGTGGATCAGCACGTCGGGCTTGAACGACTCGATCAGCTTGACCAGATCATCGACGCTGTCGGCGTCCACCTGGGCGGTCTGGATCTGGCGATCCAGCTGGGCGGCGATCGCCTTGCACTTCGCTTCGTTGCGGCTGGCCAGCATGATCTCGCTGAAGACCTCGGGGTGCTGGGCGCACTTGTGGGTCACCACGCCGCCGACGCCGCCGGCGCCAATAATCAGGACTTTGCTCATGGGGTTTCGAATCCAGATCGGGAAATGTCAACAGTGGTAGGGTCTTATCGGTAGTGAAGCGCCTCGGCGCCCCCGACCCGATGCCACCCCGGTCTTGGCCTCGCCCGGCTCCCCGCAGGGGGGGATGACGAGTGGGCGCAGATAATGGCTCCCCCTGAGGCTGGTATCAAGTGGTTTTCGAGTCAAGCCTGCGACCAAAGTCGCAGGCCAGGGTGCTCAGGGGAGGCCAGGTCATTCTGCCGCGCGCATCATGACGGGCCGATGGCAGCCGCCCGGCAGGGCCAGAAACGAAAAAAGCACCCGTAGGTGCTTGATTCGTCGACTGTTTGGTGGAGGCGGCGTCCAACCAAAAAACCGCACAACCATTTGATGTAAAATGTTTTTATTTTTCTAAGTTTGGCTTTATGCCCCCATATATGCCCCCTTCGAGAAGGTTCTACCCCCTCGGGAGAGCCGGCTCAGTTGCAGTAGGTCTGATTGCCGATTCGCTGGCAGGTGGTGCCGTCGGACCCATAGGTCGTGTTGCCGATTCTCTGCACGGTCGTGCCATCCGAGTTGTAGAGCGTGTTACCGATCTGCTGAGAGGTTTGGCCACCAGAGTGGTAGGTGGTGTTGCCGATCCTTTGCGAGGTGCTGCCACCGGGCCCATAGGTGGTATTGCCGATGTTCTGGTAGGTCGAGCCATCCGAGCCGTAGGTGTTGCCGCCGATGTTCTGATAGTTGGTCCCGGGCTGGCCGTGGAGCAGGCTCTGGGCCGCGGCAGTGGCAGAGAACAGTGCGATGCCGGCGATGATGAGTAATTTCTTCATGGTCCCTCCTTGGGTGAGCCCTCATCATAGTTCAGCCCCGCCGGGGTCGTCGCGATCGCTTTCGTCCACCCCGTCCACTTCATCTACCCCACCAATCGCCCGTGGCCTTCCCGCCCCAAGTTTGATGAGATAGGTGCCTGTCACCACGGCCGCTCGATGCGGCCGGCTCATCGCAAAGGGAACCGCTGTACATGATCCTCACCCTCAACCAGCTGGAGCGGCACCTCTTCAAGGCCGCCGATATCCTGCGCGGGCGTATGGACGCCTCGGAGTTCAAGGAGTACATCTTCGGCATGCTCTTCCTGAAACGCTGCTCGGACGTCTTCGAGCAGCGCCAGGAGGAAGTCCGCGACCAGCTCAAGCAGGCCGGCGCAGGCGAGATCGATATCGCCCACCAGGTCGAGTTTCCCGACTGGTATCGCGCCACCTTCTACGTGCCACCGCAGTCGCGCTGGTCGCACCTGCTGAAGGAGGCCCACCAGGGCGTCGGCAGCGCCCTCAACAAGGCACTGGCGGGCCTGGAGGAGCACAACCCCAGCCTCGCCGGGGTGTTGGAGCACATCGACTTCACCCGCAAGGTAGGCTCCACCACCCTGCCGGACAAGAAGCTCCGGGATCTGATCGTCCACTTCAGCGAGTACCGGCTGCGCAACGAGGACTTCGAGTTCCCCGACCTGCTGGGTGCGGCCTACGAGTACCTGATCCGCGACTTCGCCGACTCCGCCGGCAAGAAGGGCGGCGAGTTCTATACCCCGCGCCCAGTGGTCCGCATGATGGTGCAGCTGATGGACCCCCAGGAGGGCCACAGCGTCTATGACCCATGTATGGGCTCGGGCGGTATGCTGATCCTTTCCAAGGAGTACCTGGAGGAGCAGGGTGGCGACCCGCGCCGGCTCAACCTCTTCGGCCAGGAGGCCTCCGGCTCGGTGTGGGCCATCGCCAAAATGAACATGCTGCTGCACGGGGTGAATAGCGCCGACCTGCGCAACGACGACACCCTCACCGACCCGCAGCACGTCGAGGGCGGCGAGCTGACGCGCTTCGACCGCATCCTCACCAACCCGCCCTTCTCCATCGGCTTCACGCCGAGCCAGCACTTCCCGGAGCGCTTCCACTACGGCAGCGTGCCGGAGGGAGCCAAGAAGGCTGACCTGATGTTCCTGCAGCACATGGTCGCCTGCCTCAAGTCCGACGGCCGCCTGGCCACCGTCATGCCCCATGGCGTGCTGTTCCGCGGCGGCGACGAGAAGCGCATCCGCGCCGGCATGCTGGAGGACGACCTGGTGGAGGCGGTGATCGGCCTCGCCCCCAACCTCTTCTACGGCACCGGCATCCCGGCGAGCATCCTGGTGCTGCGCGCCAAGGGCGCCAAGCCCGAGGAGCGCCGGGGCAAGGTGCTGTTCATCAACGCCGACCGCGAGTTCTTTGAAGGCCGCGCCCAGAACCACCTGCTGCCCGAGCACATCGAAAAGATCGCCAGCACCTACGACGCCTTCGAGGACGTGCCCGGCTTCGCCCGGGTGGTGCCCATCAACGAGCTGCGCGATAACGACTACAACCTCAACATCCGCCGCTACGCCGACAACACCCCGCCGCCGGAGCCCCAGGACGTGCACGCCCACCTCAAGGGCGGCGTGCCGGTGGCCGAGATCGACGCCAAGCGCCCGCTCTTCGACGCCCAGGGCCTCGACCCCATGGCGCTCTTTATCCACAGGGCGAACGACCCCGACTATGTGGATTTCGCCGAGCATCTGAGCGAGAAGCGCGACCTCAAGCCTGCCATCGAGGCCGACGCCGGCCTGCGACAGAAGGAGGCCAGCGTGATGGCCGCCTTCGAGGCCTGGTGGGCCGAGCACGGCGCCAGCATCACCGGGCTGACCGGCAACGGCGGTCGCCTCACCCAACTGCGCGACGAGCTGCTGGGCAGCTTCACAGCGGCCCTGGAGCCCACCGCCATGCTCGATCGCTTCGCGGTGCGCGGCATCATCGCGGGCTTCTGGTTCGACAACAAGAACGAGTTCCGCACCCTGCAGGCCCGCGGCTGCCTGGGCGTGGTGGATGCCTGGCGCACCAGCATCGTGAGCCTGCTGGAGGACGAGCAGAGCAAGGCCAACCCGCTGGATCACCGCCTGGTCCACTTCCTGCTGGAGGAGTACGTCGCCGAGCTGGAGGAACTCGCCGCCCGCAAGGCGGAGCTGGACGCCCAGATCAAGGCCGCCGAGGCCAAGCCCGAGGGCGATGACGGCGACGAAGCCGACGCCGATAGCGGCGATGGCGACGACGCCCCAACCCCGGAGCAGATCAAGGCCTGGAAGAGCCAGCGCACCCAGGTGAAGAAGCAGCACAAGGCCAAGATCGCCAGCTTCGAGACCCACCTCAACGCCGCCGTGGACGCCCTCGACGAGCCCGACGCCGCCAAGCTGGTGGGAGACATCCTGCATAACGATCTCAAGGGCATCCTCGAGCGCTATATCCGCCAGCAGCGCCAGCAGGTGATCGCCGCCTTCGAGACCTGGTGGGACAAGTATCGGGTGACGCTGGCCGACATCGAGAAAGAGCGGGATGCCGCTGCCCGGGAGCTGCAGCTGTACCTGGAGGGGCTTGGGTATGTCTGAGTGGGTACGTGGCAGTCTTGGAGAGTTGGCCTCAGGGGTTAGCCCGGATGTTGCACCGGGTCAGTCAGAAGTCCTCAGATGCCAGGCTCGGTGGGGATAAAAGGGATCTGGGGTGGAGTTTGGCTGTTTTTTGATCAAGTTCCTGTGCTCAGGGCGCACCTCCCCCCACCCCCATGTCTTTTCTGTGCCGGGGACAGCACGCCGCGACGCTATCCCGGCACCAGCTTGCTGGCCAACATCAGGAAGAGGTCCTGCTCCGGATACTGGCTGTTCAACAGTAAGCGGCCATCCTGGCGCGTCGTTTCTTGAAATGGCCTGACCCCCTACGCTGATCCCGTCATTCACCGACGGAGCATCAGTCCCCATGTCGAAGCGACGCCACTCCCGCCACCCCGCCTCGCAATGGCAGGCCTGGGTCGACGAACAGGCCCAAAGCGGGCTCTCCCAGCAAGCCTTCTGTCGGCAGGTAGGGCTTCCCGTCAGTTCCTTCAAGCTCTGGAAGCGGCGACTGGCCGGCGACGCACCAATGCCTTATCACAGGGCTGCCGAGCCGGCGCTCTTCGCACCCGTGTCAGTGCCAGAGGAAGATGCCATTAGTGACGAGCCACGCGGCTGGGAGATCGAGCTCGACCTGGGGGATGGTGTCTGTCTGCGCTTTCGCCGGGGGGCATGATGCGCCCGCCGATCACGCTCTGGCTGTGCACCCAGCCCACCGACATGCGTTGCTCGTATGATGGGCTGGCCGCCCTGGTTCGCCGACAGCTGGGTCAGAATCCGCTGAGCGGGCACGGTTTCATCTTCATCAACCGGCGGCGCACCCAGCTCAAGTGCCTGTACTTCCAGGCCGGCGGCTACTGCGTGTGGAGCAAGCGCCTGGAGCGCGGACGTTTCGCCACCCTGTCGTCGTCCACCGCCGGCCAGGCGATCACGCTCAGCCCTGCCGAGCTCGAAGCCCTGATCGAGGGACTCGATCTGGTGGTCACGAAACGCCGCAAACGCTGGCATCCCAAGGTGTCAGCGGCCTGATGGCATGGTAAAATAACGGCCTGATTCACCAGGAAATATCGCCTCGTGTCGTCGCCGTCTCTGGAGCAGAAATACCAGCAATCTCTGGCCGAAAACTCGGTCCTCAGGGAAGAGAATGCGTCGCTCCAACGCCAGCTCGACTGGTTCAAGCGGCAGCTGTTCGGTCGCAAGTCGGAGCGCCTGCTGGCGATCGACCCGGCCGTGCAACAGAGCCTGCTCGGCAGTATGCAGGATCTGCCGGCTCCGCCGCCGCCCGAGCCTGATGAAGACGCCTCACCCGCCAAGACGCCGTCACGCAAGACGCGTCGTGATGCCGTCAACGACACCGGGCTGCGCTTCGATGCCTCGGTGCCGGTCAAGGTGATTGAGGTGGCACCGGACCTGCCCGAGGGCATGAGCCTGGACGACGTCGAGGTGATCGCCACGCGCAGCACCTTCCGCCTGGCGCAGCGCCGGGCCAGCTTCGAGGTGCTGGAGTATCGTTGCCCGGTGTTCAAGGTCAGCAAGGCGGCGCCGCCCCAGGCAACGTCAGCGCCGGCCACGCTGTTCGACGGCTCACTGGCCGACGTCAGCTTCATCGCCGGCCTGCTGGTCGACAAGTTCTGCTACCACCTGCCGCTCTATCGCCAGCATCAGCGCCTGCAGCAGGCCGGCATCCAGCTCAGTCGCACCACACTGACTCAGCAGGTGGCGCGAGCTGCGGCGTTGCTGTCGCCGATCCACCTGGCCCAGCTGGAGCACGTGCTGCAAAGCCAGGTGCTGGCCATGGACGAGACGCCGATCAAGGCGGGCCGCAAGATCAAGGGCAAGATGCAGGAGGCATGGTTCTGGCCGCTGTACGGTGACCACGACGAGATCAGCTTCACCTTTTCCCCGTCACGCGCCAAGGCCCACATCGACACGGTGCTGGGTGACCA